>CAWATJ010000005.1:0-435978 GCA_963784965.1 uncultured Thermoleophilia bacterium | reverse complement strand
AGGTCCATCCCTGGGAGGATCCAGCAGAGCAGGGTCTTTTCGTCTTAAGAGCGTCGCTCGGACCGAAATGAAGCTGAATCGAGTCAGTACCCTGTCTTCCAGTGAGCCTATGCAGGACGATGGTCAGGTATGAACCGCGTGGATGCCAGCAGGCCTGCCGCGCCTTGTTCGTGAACACCCACTGACTCAGCACCGACGGCTTCGGCGAGCGCATCGTCGTGCTTGAGCGCTCTAAACTAGTCGAACGGCCGCCGTCGCGGCCGCGACGGCAAGCCCACCCTCAGCTGTCAGTCCCCCGAGACCTGGATGAAGACCTTGCGCGGCCGCGCACGATCGAGCTCGCAGAAGAAGATCTTCTGCCAGCGGCCGAGCATCGTGCGGCCGCCTACGATCGGGATCGACTGCGACGTCGACGACAGGATCCCGGCGCGGAGATGCGAGTGTCCGTTCGGGAAGTTCGCCGTGTCCTCCTCGATCCCGTCCGTGCGGATGCTGAGGTCGTCGTGCCGGTAGTAGCGGTCGCTCGGCGCGAACTCGTCGAGCAGCTCGCAGAAGTCTTCCATGAAGCCGCTCTCGGGCTCGTTGATCACCACGGCACACGTTGTGTGCGGCGAATAGATGACCACGGTGCCGTTCTCGACCTCGCTCTCAGAGACGGCTGCGAACACGTCGTCGGTGATGTCGATGAACTGACCACAGCACTCGGTCTCAAGGTCGTGGTTCTCGAACAGGTGCTTCATCCGACCCTTCTCAAACCGGCGCAGATCTCCGCGAGTTCGCTCATCCGCGAGACTTTACGCACTTCGTCGCATTAGGGCGAACGCTGCGCAGGGCAGGGCCGAGACGACCAGAGAAGGCCGTCTACTAGCTGCTAGGATGATCAGCCAATCACATTGAGGACACGGAGAACTCCAGAGAGAGATAGCGTAGGTGGCAGGGGTTCGGGCTGGGCTACTGCCGATCGAGCCGGATCCTCGACCAAGTCCGTTCCGCGTCCCCGCCAACACGCGACGCGAACAGATTCGCACCGAAAGCGCTATCCTCTCAGTATGCCACGGCGGAAGGTGAGCCGGGATGAAGATGAAGATGTCATCTCGCGAATCGCGGATGCGGGCGAGAACGCTGTCCGGTGGCTCGTCGACCTCCCGCATCGTACGGTTGTTGAGGCCAAGGACGGCGTGGAAAAGCGGCTTTATGACATCGCGACCCGGCTGCGTGCGCTCGATCCACTCGATCGCCGTGTCTCCACACTCGAGAAGCGTCTCGATTCGCTCGAGAAGCCGAAGCAGAGGGCCGCTCGCAAGGCGTCCCCCCGCGCCAAGCACTCGGGGGCCCGCGCGGAGATCCTGGCCAAGGCGCCCGTCGAGCCGGAGCACGTCGAGCAGGTTCGCGGTCCCGAGGACTCTCGAACGGGTGAAGAGCTTGCAGAGAACGAAACCCGGCACGAGGCCGAACGCGCTCAAACTGGCTGATTAGGCTGAGGCATCGCCGGTGGCTTGCGAACCGGGCAAGACGCTGTCAGGCTGGGTGAGTGGAGCGCGTGAACGGGCGAAATGTCACCCTAGGACTGGTTGTAACGGCCGGTCGGATCGGGGCGACGACGGGTCGGCTGGTGCTGTTCCCTGCGAGGATGGTCGCCGGGTCACCGCTCGCGGCACCGTTTCGAAGTCGCGCTGAGGCTTTGGCCGCGACCGGCCAAAGCGCCGGGGTGGAGGCGCGCAGCCGGCTCGAAGCTGTGGCCGAAGGGGTGCTCGCGGCACCCGAAGCGGGGCAGGTGGTCGACGGTGTTCTCGGTGGCGCGCTTCCGGAAGCGGTTGCGCGGTCGCTGGTCGAGCATCGGGTTGTCGAGCGCGTGGTAGCCGAAGCGCTCGACACCGCTGAGTCCGAGGGGGAGGTCGCGTCGGCACGCGAGACCGAGCGAATAGAGCGGCTAGTCGCGCAGATTCTGGCGAGCCCTGCCCTGGAACGGCTCTTGGCCGACGCCATAGAGAGCCGGCAAACGCTCGACCTTACAGACCGATTGGTGCGCAGCCCTGCGTTCCGGAGTGCGCTCACGCAGGTTCTGTCGAGCCCCGAGTTGCGCGCAGCCCTCAAAGGGCAGTCGGTATCGTTTGCCGAGGAGGTGGGGGCCAGCCTCCGTGATCGCCTGGTGCAGCTGGACGATGCCATTGAACGCGGGCCGCGCCGCTGGTTCCGCCGCCTGCCACGGGCTCAGCTAGCGACGATTGGGGTGCAGCCTTTTCGCTACGCGGGGTTCGCGACCAGAGGGGCGGCCCTCGCCGTCGACGCTGCGTTCGTAGCGATGATTCTCCTGACTGGCACCGCCGTTGTCGGGTTCGTCGTCTCGCTCTTGTGGAAGCCCAGGCCCGCCTTGCTCGTCGGGACGCTGATTGCGGTTGCGGGTCTACTCATCGAGGTCGCCTATTTCGTTGGGTTCTGGTCGACGGCCGGTCAGACGCCAGGCATGAGGCTGATGCGACTGCGCGTCGTCGGCCCCTCCTGCTCCGCACCCGGTCTGGGACGCTCGCTGTTGCGCCTTTTCGGGCTCGGACTGGCGATCCTTCTCCTGTTCACGGGCTTCCTGCCGGTGCTAGTCGACGACCGGCGGCGCGCCTTGCAGGACTTCCTCGCCGGCACCGTCGTCGTCTACGACGAGGATCCTGCGCTTCCCGTCGGCGAGACGATCAACACCGGCGCGCAACCGGAGAGTCAGCGTCCCGACGGAGCGACCGTCGAGACGCTGCCCGTCCCCTCGGAATAGGCATGCGAACAGCCGGCCGCCATGGCCAACTCACGCTAAGGACTTCCACGGCCGCAAGCAGGACGCCCGTCACGAGGTCCGAACGCAGCCACCCCCCGCTGGTACCCCTGACCAGCCTGATGACTGGCACCCAGCGCTCCAGAGTTCTGGGCGCCGTTTGTGGCGACGGCGAAGCAGAACGAGGCCGCATGCATCTGCAATGAGGCGGACTCCCGGGTGATCGTGCTCGATGGCGCGTATCGGAGCTCGAAGACGCAGGCGGGGGCTCGTGTGCTCGTGGAGTGGGCGATCCGGTATCCGAGCACCTACCTGGTTGCGCGGGCGACGTATCGGTCGTTGAAGGACTCGACGCAGGCGGCGCTGTTGCGCGGCGATGGAGGCCTGCCGGCGCTGATTCCCTCGGAGGTGGTTGAGCAGTACAGGGCCTCGGACGAGATGGTGACGCTGCGGAACGGGTCGATCATCCTGTTCCGGTCGCTCGAGGAGGGCCAGGTCGAGAAGCTGCGCGGGCTGACGCTCGGCGGGATCCTCGTCGACCAGCTCGAGGAACTCGATAGTGGCCCCTCCGGGGAGCATGTGTACGACACGCTTCTGGGCCGGTTGAGTGATCCTGCGCCGCCGGCGTCCGAGTTCGGCGGCGTCGAAGCCTCACGGGCTCAATTGGTGGGAGCGGCGCAACGAGCGCGGAGCGTTCGAACGCAGCCCGTGTTACGCGGATCCGTCGATCCGTGCCCATCACGGTTTGACGTCGAAGTGGGGGGAGCCGGCGTCGATCGCGACCGAATACCTAGATCACGGCATGAGCCCCGAGCGCCCTAGAGCGCTTTTGCGTACTCGCCGCGTTTAGCCAGGAGGCGGGAGTTCGGGGGCGGGAGCGTAGGAAGACCCGCCGGAGCGAGCCTCCCTACGCCTGAAAGTCCGACGATTACGGCAACAGGTGGAACTCGAGGTTCGTCGTGTTGCCGTTGCCGTCACCGAGGTCACGCACGTTGACGTAGCCGCGAACGTTGGCGTACTTGCCTGTTCCGCCGAGTATCGGGAACCTGTACATCGAAGGGCCGTTCGGGTTGACCTGACCGTACCCCTCGGCGAACATCGTTCCGCCTTGTAGAAACACCTGGGCCGTGAATAGCGCCGTCGCCTTCATCGAGAAGTCGGAGCCAAAGCCCGTGATGAAGCTGATCATCACCTGGTCGCGACCGGCAGGGGCGCCTTTCTTGGTTCCCGCCCACTTGTAGAGCTTGTTCGTGAACGCGATCCGGTCGCCGCCAACGGGCGGGCGGTCGAACGTGAAGTCACCCAGTGGCTGTTCGTTGTTGCCGCTCACTTCGAGCAAGCTAAAAGTCTGCGGACTGCTGATCGCAGACGCCGACGAAACCCACATCGCGACCGACAACACGATCAGCGCAAGTACGACGCCGTATCTCCTCATTCGCTTCTCCTATGGATGATGACCCTCTCCCCGACGCAACGGGAGCCTCAAGGCTGAGACTAGAAGTGCGGTCGGAAGTTGACGGTTGTCGGCACGAGGATAAGAGCCGGTCAGACCGCGAGGACGCCCTGGCCCCGCGTCCTCGATCAGCCGAACGTCGCGAGCCTTGTCCGTCTTCGTCGTCGTCTCTTCGTCTAGGACGTTGTACGAGCGTGAGATGTGAGCGACCCGCTCGGAGAGGTTTACGTCCTTCCAGCGCAGCGCGATTAGCTCGCCCTGCCGTAGGCCTGTCGCAACTGCGAGCCGGATCATCGTCCCGTAGACCGGCTCAAACTTCTTAGCCGCCAGAGCGGCCTTGAGCGCCACAAAAAGCCCTGCTAATAGGGCTTTGCTTGAGTGGGCCGTGAAGGATTCGAACCTTCGACCTTGGGATTAAGAGTCCCCTGCTCTACCAACTGAGCTAACGGCCCGGGCGGAGCGGAAGTGTAGCCAGACACGCTCGGGCAGGCCGGAGCAGCCCGACTCGGGCGCCGCCCACGACGAGCGGGAATGCCTCAGTTGACCCTTCCCATGCAGTTCTCCGCCCTCTCACAGCCGCACCACAGCAACGAGACGTACGGTCTCGGTCATGGAAACCGACACCCACCCCGACCACCCCAGCGCGCGCTTCACTCGCAGAAGCACGATTGCGCGCCTCGGCGGTCTCGTCGCCGCCTCCCTCGGGGCGGCCGGCCTCGAGGCTACCCTCTCCGCTCCGGCGAAGGGAGCAGGCAACGGTCCGGCTGCCGTGGCGGCAGGCCTCGTCCGCTGCGTCCTCACTCCGGAGCAAACGGAAGGCCCCTACTACGTCGACGGCGAGAAGGTTCGCCGTGACATCCGCGAGGGCAGGCCCGGCCTCAAGCTCACCCTCCGCACCACAGTCGTCGACGCCTCGACGTGCAAGCCGATCAGGGGAGCGGCCGTCGACATCTGGCACTGCGACGCAGGCGGCGCCTACTCCGGTGTGAACGGAGATACCGGGACGTTCCTCCGCGGGATCCAGCGAACGAACGCGCACGGCCTGGCAACGTTCGTGACCCTCTTCCCCGGCTGGTATCAGGGCCGTACGACCCACATCCACGTCAAGGTGCACCTCGGCGGGACCGTCGTTCACACCGGGCAGCTGTACTTTCCGGAGTCGATCGTGACATCGGTGGCAAAGCGAGCCCCGTACAGCCGCCGCGGCCAGCCCGACACCCGGAACGCCGACGACGCGATCTACCGGAACGGCGGCAAGAGCTCCCTTACACACGTCGAGCGCGAGGCATCTGGTGCGTTGATCTCGGCGATCACGATGGGGGTTCACCGATCCTGACCCGGCACCGCGCGACCAGACCCCAGGGGCCGTGACCCCAACGGGCTACCCTCATGTCGTGGACGACCGTTCTCCGACCTCTCCGCAAAAACTCCCGTGAGGCTGCTGACCGTCGTCGGCAACCGACCTCAGTTCATCAAGTCGGCGCCACTCTCGGTGGCAATCCGCGAGGCGGGAATCGAGGAGATCGTCGTGCACACGGGCCAGCACTGGGATCCAATGCTCTCTGCCGTGTTCTTCGAGGAGCTCGGGCTCCGGGAGCCGGCGGTGGCGCTCGACCTTCGTACGTCCGACGTCCCGACGATCGAGTCGGCGCTCCGCGTCGCCGTGGCCCGCCAGAAGCCCCAAGCAGTGCTCGTCTACGGGGACACGAGTTCGACCTTGGCAGGAGCCCGAGCAGGCGGAGGGCTCCCGGTCGCGCATGTCGAGGCCGGATTGCGCAGCGGCGACCTCACGATGCCGGAAGAGCGCAACCGGATCGAAGTCGACCGGGTTTCGACGCTCCTGTTCTCCCCCGACGAGGGCTCGGGCACGATCCTGCGGAACGAGGGCGTCCTCGGCGAGATCCACGTCGTCGGCGACGTGATGGCGGACGCCGTCGCCCGGTTCGCGCCCCTCGCCCGGGAACGCTCGCACATCCTCGACGAGCTAGGCGTCGAGCCGGGCTCGTACGTCGTCGCGACCGTTCACCGCGAGGCCAACGTGCATCCCGATCGGTTGCGGCGGATCATCGCCGGTCTGGGACGCTCCCCCCTACCGGTCGTGCTTCCCGCCCACCCGCGCACGCGCAGCGTGCTCGCCGAGCACGCCATCGGCTTGCCGCCTACGATCACGATGATCGAGCCGCTGGGGTACCTCGACTTCGCGGCGCTCGCCTCGCAGGCGGCGGTGATCGCTACCGACTCCGGTGGCCTCCAGAAGGAGGCGTACTGGTACGGAGTGCCCTGCGTGACGTTGCGCCCCTCGACCGAATGGACCGACACGGTCCGTATCGGAGCGAACGTGCTCGTCGACGACGACCCCGAGCGGATCGCGAACGCCGTCGCCGAGCCGCCCGTCCCGGCCGAACGCCCCATTCTCTACGGTGACGGACACGCCTCCGAACGGATCGCGACCGTGCTCAGCGGTACGATGGCCCGCTGTGCATCGTGATGTCGCAATCGTCGGCGCCGGGTATGTCGGCCTGCCGCTCGCCCAGGTCTTCGCAGACGCGGGGCGCTCGGTCCTGCTCGTCGACATCAGCGCCGAGCGGGTGGCACAGCTCAACCGCGGCGAGAGCTACATCGAGGACGTCCCCGACGCAAAGCTGAAACAGCTCGTCGAGGAGCGCGGGTTGCGGGCCACGACCGACTACGACGAGTTGCGCGAGGCCGACGCAATCCTGATAGCCCTGCCGACACCGCTCTCGAAGCAACGAGAGCCGGATCTCTCGATCGTGCTGTCGGCAACCGGGCAGATCGCCACCAGGCTGCGGCAGGGGCACCTCGTGGTGCTCGAGTCGACGACCTACCCCGGCACCACTCGCGACGAGCTACTGCCGATCCTCGAACGCGGCTCCGGTCTGACAGCCGGAGTCGACTTCCATCTCGCGTTCTCACCGGAGCGGGTCGATCCCGGCCGGGTCGATCACACGACCAAGACCGTCCCGAAAGTCGTGGGTGGCATCAACGAAGCTTCGACGGAGGCGGCGGCGACGCTGTACGGCACCGCCATCGACAGCGTCCATCGCGTCTCGACACCGGAGGCGGCCGAGCTGACGAAGCTGCTCGAGAACATCTTCCGCTCGGTCAACATCGCGCTCGTCAACGAGCTCGCGCAGCTCTGCGACCGGATGGGAATAGACATCTGGGAGGTCGTCGACGCCGCCGCGACGAAGCCGTTCGGCTTCATGCGTTTCGAACCGGGTCCCGGCCTCGGCGGCCACTGCATCCCGATCGACCCGTTCTACCTGACCTGGAAGGCGCGAGAGTTCGACTTCTCGACCCGATTCATCGAGCTCGCCGGCGAGGTCAACCAAAACATGCCGTACTACTGCCGCTCGCGTGTGTCGCAGGCGCTGAACCACGGAGCCGGCAAGTCGCTGAAGGGGTCGCGGATCCTCGTGCTCGGCGTGGCCTACAAGGCCGATATCTCCGACATGCGCGAGTCTCCCGCCGTGAAGCTGATCGAGCTGCTGCAGAACGCAGGGGCGCAGGTTGCCTACCACGATCCCCACGTCCCCTCCTTCGCCGAGCACGGCACCGCGCTCGTCTCGCAGCCGCTCGAGCCGGGCATGTACGACGCCGTCGTGATAGCGACAGCCCATTCGAGCATCGACTACGCCCAACTCGTCGCCGACGCCGAGCTCGTCGTCGATCTGCGGAACGCGCTCGGCCGCAACGGCATCGCAGACGAGAAGGTCTGGAAGCTGTGATCCGGGTCGCCCACGCGGGCGTCGGTGGCTGGGGCAAGAACGTCGCACGGGTCGTCGGGGAGCTCACCGAACTGGCCTGGGTCGTCGATACCGACGAAGCGCGACAGGCCGAGTATGCAGCACGCTACCCGCAGGCCCGCGTGACGGGCTCGTTCGGCGAGGCACTCGCAGACGACACCGTCGATGCGGTTGCGATCGCGACACCCGTGCCGACGCACTACGCCCTGGCGAAGCAGGCGCTCGAGGCGGGCAAGCACGTCTTCGTCGAGAAGCCTCCGGCGATGCGTGGCGAGGAGATGGAGGAGCTCGTCGCTCTCGCCCGCACGAACGACCTCGTTCTGATGCCCGGGCACCTTCTGCTGTATCACCCGGGGCTACAGAAGGTGAAGGAGCTCGTCGATGCGGGTGAGCTCGGCGACGTCGCCTGTGTCTACGGCAACCGCCAGAACCTCGGCGTGATCCGCTCGAACGAGAACGCACTCTGGTCGCTCGGTGTCCACGACCTTTCGGTCATCCTCTGGCTCCTCGGTGAGGAGCCGAGCGAGGCAGTCGCGCACGGCGTCGACTATCTCCAGAAGGGGATCGAGGACGTCGTGTTCTGTTTCCTCCGCTTCCCGTCCGGCAAGGTCGCGCACATGCACCTTTCATGGCTCGACCCTCACAAGATGCGGAAGATGACGGTCGTCGGCCGCGAGAAGATGGTGGTCTTCGACGACATGGAGCTCGAGCGCAAGGTGACCGTCTACGAGAAGGGGCCGTGGGAGCCTGCCCAGACCTACGGCGAGTGGCGCACCCGCACCGGCGACATCTTCAGCCCCAAGATCCCGAACGACGAGCCGTTGCGGCTCGAGCTGCAGCACTTCTTGCGGCTCGCCGCGGAAGGGCCCGGTGACCATCGGGAGGCGACCGACGGGCTCGCTGTCGTGCGTGCGCTCGACCGCCTGACGACCTCTTTACGCGCCGGGACGCCCGCATGAGCGACGACGTTCACCCGAGCGCGATCGTCTATCCCGGAACCGTGCTCGGAGCGGGTGCGAAGGTGCTCGAGAACGCCGTCGTCGGCAAGCAGCCGACCCTCTCGCCTCGCTCGACTGCGAAGCGTGAGGCTCTGCCTCCGACCGTGATCGGTGCCGGGACGATCGTCTCGACGGGCGCGATCGTCTTCGCGGGGACGACGATCGGTGAACGGGTGATCCTCGGTGATCAGTCGTGCGTCCGCGAGCGGGTGCGGATAGGCGACGACGTCGTCGTGGGCCGCGGATCGCTGATCGAGAACGACACGACGGTCGGTGCCATGACCAAGATCCAGGCCGACGCATACATCACCGCGTACTCGACTCTCGAGGAGCACGTCTTCATCGCACCGTGCGTCGTGACGACGAACGACAACTGGATGGGTCGAAGCGAGTTGCGCTTCGGCAACATCAAGGGGCCGACGATCCGACGCGGCGCCCGTATCGGTGGCGGTGCCGTCCTCTGCCCGGGCATCGAGGTCGGAGAAGATGCGTTCGTCGGCGCCGGCGCGGTCGTGACGAAGGACGTACCGGCTCGAAAGGTCGTCGTCGGAAGTCCCGCGCGGGTGCTGCGTGACGTTCCCGCAGAAGAGCTGCTCGGCGCAGGCTAGACGCCCGCACGAAATCGCTAGCGAGTCTTCGTCACGACGAGTCGGTACGCGCCCGAGCCGGGCCTGGAGATGCGCACCTGGAGGACGTACCAGCCGGTCGCCGCAGCCCTGTATCGCAACGCACCTCCAGGCGGGCGGGTCGCGAGGCGTCGCGTCCGGGCTGCGGCCGCATCGACGGCCTGCGTTCCCGGCCGCCAGAGCTCGACGACCGGGCGAACGGGAGTCGTATCGTCGGCGGACACGACCAGTCGCTCGCCGGCGCGAAGGTAGACGCTGTACACGTCCTCGCGATCGTTCCAGTAGTCGAGCGTCGCCGCGACCTCGCGTCGCGACCCGAACAGTTGATAGGCGCTCGCCCCGCCGCCGTCGTTCGGTTCGTACCGGTCGCGAGGGGGAGGCCCTCCCTCGAGGAGACCGATCGCAGCCGCCTCATCGAGTCTCCCGGCTCCGGTGAACCGGTCACGGCCGATCGCGCACGCTCCGCAGCCGTTCCCCGGATCGGCGTCGACTGCGCTCCGCTCGAGGAGCTCGATCACCTGATCGGGCGTCAGAGACGGCGAGGTCGCGAGCAACATTGCCGCCGCAGCCGTCACCTGGGGAGCCGCGAAGCTCGTTCCCTCGGCCGATCGGTACTCCTCCGGCCCACAGCTCGAATACCCCTGCTCGAGGCAGTCCGTGTGCACGGCCGTCAGCGCCAGCGGGAAGGTGGAGAGGATGTCTTCACCGGGAGCGGCCAGGTCGTTGAACTGGGTGTCCCGGTTCGAAAAGCTGGGCGAGCCGCCCTTGCGACTCAACGCGCTGACGCCGAGCACATGCGGCAGCGCTGCGGGCCAGCTCGCGTAGGACCACGGCTGGGACGGTGACTGATCCGAGTTGCCGACCGCCGCGACGACGAGGACGCCTTTCGCCACGGCATACGCAACGGCGTCCGCCTCGAGCTGCGAATACGTGTCCCGGCCCGGATTACCCGGATCTCGAAGCCCACCGAGACTCATGTTGATGACACGAGCTCCGTTCGCGACCGCCCAGCGAATCGCCTTCGCCTCCGCCTCGACCGGTATCGACCTCTGCGGCCCCACGACCTTCGCGACGAGGAGCTCCGCAGGAGGTGCGAGCCCGGCGATGCCGATGCCGTCGTTCGTCTGCGCAGCGATCAGACCTGCGACGAACGTTCCGTGCCCCTGCGTGTCGACGGTTGCGGGGCCGGCCACGAAGCTCTTGAAGGCAGCGATCCGGCCATGCAACTCCGGATGGGTACCGTCGATGCCCGAGTCGATGACGGCGACCCTGACGGCGGCGAACGGCGGCAGCTCGGGCCAGGCATCGAACGCCCGATTCTGCACCGCGTACCACTGTCGAGGCAGGAAGGGATCGTTGGGGACGAACGACTCACGCCTGACCCGTAACGCCTCGACATAGCGAGCGCCCGCCACATCCCGCAGCGCCGATGCCCGGGGGGCGGAGACCGCGAGAGCCGGGATAGGGCTGAGGTCGGCGATCTCGGTGGCTCCGCGCGCCCGGAGCCGTTGGGCCACTGCCGCGCGATCGGCGGTCGGCTCGATCCCGACCGCGAAGCGTGCCGCGTGGGCCGCGGGAGCCGCGGGAGCCGCGGCAAGGCTGAGCGCAGCGGCCCCGACAGCGACCGCCGCCTTGACCGTCATTTCGCCTGTCCCACGGGGACGGCGATCGTCAACGCCGGGCCGACCTGGCCCTCGGCCGTGAGCCGGTACGTCGCGGTGACCTTCGGTTGGACCGTGACGGCGAAAGAACCATCCTCTTTCGGTGCCACCTTGACCGAAGCGAGCCATGCGCCGGTCAGGGCCAGCTTTTCCAGCAACGGCCCATCGACGTCGCGGGCGAGCCCGGAAACGACGACCGGTGCACCCGCGCCTGTCGCGACCGGCGGGGGACCGACCCGCAGCACACCAAACCGGAAGGCCGTCGATCGCAGCCCGAGCCGCGCTTGCACATCCGCGGCGCTGAGCAGCACCGAGACGCCGGTCTTCTTCACGAGCATGACGGATGCAGGACGCCCGGAGGCGGTCGGGACGACCACCACGTCGACGACGGGCGCCGACAGTTTCAGAGCCTGGGCAAGCGATGCGGCAGTGAAGGAGCGGGACGGCCACCGGTGGTACGGCGACAGCGCGTCCCACGGATCCTCGCGGGACTGCAGGTAGGGCGTCGCAACGCCGAAGACGTCCTCGCTCGAGGCAGTGCGGCCTCCCGAAGACGAGTAGTAATACGTCGTCGCCACTTTGCCCGCGTAGGTGAGTGTCTCGCCGTGCGTCGCCTTGACGGCTGCCGTCGTCGAGGGCGATTCGGCCGCAACCCCGTAGTACATCTGGCTGCGTCCGTCCGAGAAGAGATCGAACGGCCGGTTCTTGACGATGCTCGCGAGCGCGTAGGAACGTGCCGCGACCGCCTGGGCCTCGAGGGCAGCGGCGGGCCATTCCTTCGGCATCTCGCCGGGTACGACCCCGAGCAAGTACGCGTCGAGACCGACGACGTCCACGACCTGAAGAGCCTTCTGCTGGGCCTTCTGCACGACCGTGACACCGAACTCGCCGCGATAGCCCTTTCCGTCCAAGGTCAGCGTCGCGCCCTTGCCGGGCGAGAAGGTCAGCGGGTCGGGCAGCGCCTTTGCAGCTCCGTCGACGACGACCTTGAGCCCCGGCCTGAGCGCGACCTCGCCCGGCGGGAGCGGTGTCACCGTGCCCGAGCCGTCGCGGACGGAGAACGGGACCGGCGACCCGACGCTGATAGCGGGGCGGCTGTCGGCGACGAGCACGCGCACCTTCGAAATGGGCGCCTTGCCGAACTCCGTCCCGGGATAGTAGAACCCGAGAATGTCGCGGTAGCTGCGATTCGCCCGGGCCTGGCCGAGGGCGCCGTACTGGTTGAGGCCGACCCCGTGTCCGTAGCCGCCGCCCGAGAGCACGTAGACCGGAGCAGACAGCGTCGTCGACGGCCCGATCGGCAGGGGATCCGACCGCAGGGAGGGATTCGCTGCTGCGGCGGCCACGAGGCTGAGAGCCACAATGGGTACGATCGCGTGGCGCATGAGGTACCTCACCGAAGTATTCTCGGTAGGACGCTTCAGGCCTTGAGTCGGTTTGCGTACTGCTCGTCGTAGTACGCGCGGTAGACCCCCGACCTGATCGGCTCCCACCAGTCGCGGTTGCTGCGGTACCAGTCGACGGTAGCCGGCAGGCCCCTTTCGCCGAACGAGTGCCGAGGCGACCAACCGAGTGCGCGGAGCTTCGTGTCATCGACCGCGTAGCGGCGGTCGTGGCCGGCCCGGTCCTCGACGTGTCGAATGAGCAGCGGATCCGCGCCGGTCAGCTCGAGAATGCGGTGGGTCACCTCGATGTTCTCGTGGTCCTCGCCGCCGACGTTGTAGATCTCGCCGGGCCCACCTTCGTGCAGGACGAGCTCGATACCGGCGCAGTGATCCTCTGCGTGCAGCCACTCCCGAACCTGCTTCCCATCGCCGTACACCGGCAGCGGTTCGCCCTCGAGCGCGTTCGTGACGAACAACGGCACGAGCTTCTCGGGATACTGGTTCGGGCCATAGGTGTTCGCGCCGCGGGTGATCGAGGCACGGACACCGTAGGTGCGGACGTAGGCCAGCACCTGCAGGTCGCCGCCGGCCTTTGCAGCGCTGTACGGGCTCGAAGGCCGCAGCGCGTCGTCCTCGAACGCGCGCCCTCCCGCTGCGAGGTCGCCGTACACCTCGTCGGTCGAGACCTGGACGTAGCGGGCGTCATGGGCCCTCGCCCATTCGAGTAGGCACATGGTTCCGAGCACGTCGGTGTGGACGAACTCCTGGGGACCGAGAATCGAGCGGTCGACGTGGGTCTCGGCGGCGAAGTTGACGATCGCGGCACAGCCTGCACCGGCAAGCGCGACCGCGTCCGGATCGGCGATATCGCCCTTGACGAACTCGTGGTCGATGCCTTCGAGGTTCGCCGGGTTGCCCGCGTACGTGAGCTTATCGAGGACGACGACGTCGGCGCCTCCCTCTGCGAGTCGGCGCACGAAGTGTGAGCCGATGAACCCGGCTCCACCGGTGACGAGCACGCGCATCGGTACAGGGTAGCCGCTTCTCGGAGGTGCACCGGCTCTCCGGCTCGCTCGGGAGGCTCGCCGTACGTCTCGGCGCCCGCCTCGGCGACGAGAGACGCAGACCCGTCGCCGCGCGTCGCTAGCCGGTGTGGAGCAGACGAGCGCCGAGCAGCACTGTGAGGCCCTCTCCACCTGCACGCATGACACGATCGTGGTTCCACTCGAAGACCGGTCGTGCGATCGGGGCGAGAAGGTTCAGCCAGCGTCCCGTCGTCTCGACGTCCCACTCGTAGGTGACGGACGTCGCTCCTTCCTGGGAGGCGAAGTGCCACCGACCCGTGCCTGCGAGCTCACCCGACGCAACTCCTTCGAGGAGTCGGTGCCGATCGACGCGCACCGAGCGCATGTCGAACACGAGATCGTAGGGCAGGGCACCCCGGAACGTGAACCGCGAGACGCCGCCAACGCCGTCGAGTCCGCGTGGGACGAGCTCTTCGACCCGACGGACGCCCTGCCACCACGAAGGCCACCTGTCCGTGTCGTAGACGGCGTCCCACAACGGCTCGACGGGCACGTCGAACAGCCACGTGGTCACAAAGCTGTAGCGCGTCACAGTCGTTCTTCTCTTCGTCGCTGAGCTCGGGCGTTCGATCGCCGAACGGTCGGACGGCTGTGACATATTGTCACAAAGTTCGGCCTCTCCGGACGCCGGTGGCAGCGAGTTCGTGGCGAAGTGTTACAAGCCTTTTGTTCGCTCCGGCCTTGCTCGTTCGGCGTCGGTTTGCCGGCTCGACCGGTGGTTCGGCCGGTGCGGTGCCGACGCCACGCGAAGACGGTGCGCGCGGCACGAAGCGCCTAGAGAGACGGTGCGAGCACCGCGAGGCAGTCGGCGAGACCGTCGCGCCAGTGCGGCAGCTGCGGCGCATCCTTCTCGGTGCGCAGGATCGAGACGGCCGGGCGCGGAGCTCTCGCACCGTACTCCGTGGTCGTGATCGGCTTGACGCGACAGTCGAGACCGGCCTCCTCGAAGATTGCCTCGGCGAAGTCGGCCCAGGTGCAGTCGCCCGCTGCGGCGAGGTGCCAGACGCCAAACGGAACGGCGGCGTCGACGAGCTCGCGGGTGGCAACCGCCAGGTGCCCGACGTAGGTCGGGCAGCCCCGCTGGTCGGCGACGACTGCGACCTCCTCCCGCTCGGCTCCGAGACGGAGCATCGTCCGCACGAAGTTGTGCCCGGTCGGCCCGAAGAGCCACGAGCTTCGCACCACCCAGGCGTTGTCGCCCGCCGCGGCTTCGCCGTGGAGCTTCGTTCGGCCGTAGACGGATAGTGGGCTCGGACTGTCGGATTCGACGTAGGGCGCACCCTTGCCACCGTCGAAGACATAGTCGGACGAAAAGGCAACGATCGGCGCGCCGAGCTCTGCCGCGTGCGCGACGCCCCCGACGTTCACCTCGGCTGCCCCCTGCGGGTCGTCCTCCGCACCATCCACGTTCGTCCACGCCGCCGTATGCAGCACGAGCTCCGGCCGGGAGATCGAGCCCGAGGCTGGAAACCGTACGTCCCAGTCCGCGCGTGTCAACGCACGTACCTCGTCCGCCGCGAAGGCCACCGAGAGCGCGGCGGCGAGCTGCCCGCCGGCCCCCGTGATCAGGACGCGACGGCGCTGTCCCGGGCGGAGAGAATGGGTGTCTGAGTGCTCCACAGGTCCTTCACGCGAGAATCGTCCCAGGGAATGCCCTGCTCGTCGGGATCGGCCGCGTCGTACTCCTCGGTCACGTGGTAGGCGAATAGCAGATCGGTGAGCGCTTCGAAGCCGTGGGCATGCCGACCCGGAATGTAGAGCGCCACGGGATTCTCGTCTCCGATGTCCTCCGTGAACGTGGCACCTGTGAAGCGATCGAGGACGACGACGCGTGCCGCTCCTCGCAGACAGGCGAAGAGGTCGTCCTGGCCGCGTTCATGGAAGTGCAGGCCGCGGATGACGCCACGGCGGGAGAACGAGACGTTCGTCTGCAGGGTGGGTTTCGGAAGGAGACTCTCCCGACGCACCTCACAGAACCATCCCCGCTCGTCCTCGAATCGCCGGAGTGGGATCCGAACGATCCCTTCGACGCTCATTTGTTGGCTCCCGTCTCCTCGATCGTGCGGCCGATCTCTGCGAGGTGCTGCCAGTGCTTCCCGGCATCCTCCCACCAGCCGCGCACCGGCACGACCGACAGCGCGCCCCGTCGGGCATACGCCCGATTGACGTCCGTGATCTCGAGCTCGCCGCGGCTCGACCGCTCAAGGCTTGCGATCACCGCGAAGACGTCGGCGGGATAGCAGTAGAGACCCACGACGGCATCGCTGGTCGGCGGTGCCGTGTAGCGGAGATCCACGATCCCGGCCTTCTCGGCGAGGTCGATCACGCCGCCCGCGTCGTCGTAGACCACGACTCCGAAGTTCTCGGGATCGGGCACGTCCTTCACGAACACCTGAGCGCCCTTGCCGCCGGCACCCCAGGCGGCGATCTCGGCGGCGTGGGAATACTCGAAGATGTTGTCGCCGAGAACCACCACGAGCGGCTCGCCGCCCGCGAAGTCCTCGGCCATGCCGACCACCTCTGCAATCCCGCCGGGCCGGGTTTGCACCTTGTAGGTGAGGTCGAGCTCGAGCAACGGCGCATCCCCTCCGCGAACGGTGAGATGGCCGTCGCCGAGAAGGTCGATCATTTGCCCGGCGTGACCCTTGCCGGTCACCACGAGCACCTCGCGGATGCCCGCGAGCTGAAGCAACTCGAGGGGGTAGTAGACCATCGGCCAGCTGCCCACGGGAAGCAGGTGCTTGTTGGTGACGCGCGTCAGCTCGCCGAGCCGTGTCGCTTCTCCTCCCGCGCAGACAAGTCCCTTCACAACGCCGATGCTAACCGCGATCAGGCGGCATGGGACGTGCTGGGCGACGGATCGGCGAGCGGGCTCCGCTCGAGCAGCCAGAACGACAGCTCCACGGCCGGGCCGATTCCAAAAGCGAACACGAGTGTGCCGACCCCGACCGTGCCGCCGAGTGCAAACCCGATCACCGTGACAAGGACCTCGATAGTCGCTCGAGCGACGCCGATCCGGACGCCCGCACGTCGAGCGACGACGAGCATCAGCGAGTCGCGCGGCCCCGCTCCCATTCCTGCGCCGATGTAGAAGCCTGAGCCGATTCCGATCGTCAGGACGCCCGCCACCATCAGGGCGATCCGCACCACGAGCGGCGTCTCCGACAACGCGTCGATCGCGTCGACCGCCAACAGACCGTCGACCATGAGCCCGATCAGGATCGCGTTCGCGACGGTTCCCACACCGATGCGGGCACCGAGGGCCCAGGCGAGCACGAGCACGATCATGGCGATGACGATGTTCGCGGTGCCGAACGACAACGAAGTGTGCTCCGAGACTCCCTGGTTGAGAACGTCCCAGGGCGACAGTCCGAGCTCCGACTCGAGGAGGAGCACGATCCCGAACGCAAAGAGGAAGATGCCGAGGACGAGCGAGGCGGCACGGACGACGACGGAGCCGCGAACGAGAGGCGCTACGTGCACCGGATCAGCGTACGGACGAACCGGGCCGGGTGCCGCCGCCAAAGTCGCATCCCGCTTCTCGAGGCCTCACCTACCGGTCGGGGTGAGAACAGGCCGGTGCTCACCGAGCGGCGAGGCGGGAACGCGAACGACCTTGGCGACCCCCTCGGGAAGCCACCAGTTGTGGTGCCCGGACAGCTTCATCGCGGACGGCACGAGAAGCGAACGGACGATCGTCACGTCGATCAGGATCGCGGCCGCGAGACCGAAGCCGAACTGATGCCGCGCCGGCCACGACGAAGATCACGATCCACGCGGCAATGACCACGACGCGATGGCGCAGCACGAACCGCGTCCACCTGTCCATCAACCGACCTTTCGCCGTCTCGCAGCCGCCTTGCGGCGTCGCACCCCGGGTACCGCTCGCACCGCGGCAACCCAGATATAGAGCAGGCCCGAGACGACGGCGACGACGGCGATCAGGATGCGTTTGACACGGGACACGGGTGAACCAATCGTAGGCGAGCCGAGATCGTCATACTTCATACCACCCGTAGCACGAGGAAAGGATGGCCGCGATGGCCAAGACAGCTCTCAAGGTTGCGCCGACGGTCGAGACACTGAAGCCCTATCTCGATCGCGCGCTAAACGACAAGGACTTCCGAGACGACCTCAAGGAGGCGCTCGCCGCAGCGAAGCAGCTGTACGGCCCGCTCGTGAAAGACGCGAGAGCAGACGGCGCCGCCAAGTCTGCTTCCCGCCTCGCGACCGATGCGAAGGTGCAGGAGAACCTCCGCAAGGCTCTCGAGGATTTCGGCAAGGCGGCAGGCTCGCTGAAGGGCAAGAAGAAGGGTCACAAGAAGCGGAACGCCATGCTTCTCGCCGGTCTGCTCGCGGGTGCGCTCTACAACCCGTGGACAGGCCCGCAGACCCGCGACTGGTTGATGGACAAGGTCGCCGGAGACGACGACCTTCAGCCGCTCGACGGCTTCGACCTCCCCGGCACCGAGGAGTTCGAGGATGCTGCTTCGTCGTCGACGAACGGCGCCGCCGAAGCCGCTGCGGACGCGGCCGAAGCGGCCAAAGACGACGCGTAGGGCACGGCGGCGGCCCTAGCGGTCCTGTCCTCCGGCCGGGCTCTTCGGAGCCCGGCCGGAGAGTGTTGTCTCGAGTGCGCCGGGGACGAGCCCGCTCGTGCTCGAGATGTCGTCGGCCTCGAGCAGAACGGCTCCCGCGGGAGGCGCGACACCCGTCCTCGCCGACCCAGGCCCGTCGAGCGGCAGGTAGGCGCGGCCGGCGTCGAACGACACATCCTGCGCGCGGCGCCACGCGTTGAGAAAAGGATACGGGGCCACGGCGCCGTCGTAACCGCGCGCGAGAAGCGAGACTGGATGGATCTCGAAATGAAGGTGCACGGGTGAGAACTCGGCGTCGCCGGTCTTCCCCATGAACCCGAGCACGTCACCGGCCTTGACCTGTCTCCCGTTGACGGCAAGAGGCGAATAGGCAGAGAGATGCGCGTAGTAGAACTCGTTCCCCGACCGGTCGCGAAGCCACACCCGCCAGCCGCCGATGTCGTTCCAGCCGACGGAGAAGACCGTACCGTCAGCGACCGCGAGCAGCGGCGTTCCGAGCGGCGCGAAGATGTCCTCGCCGTGATGCCAGCCACCGGAGACGTCCCCCCGGGGAGCGCCGAACGTGTCGCCGAACGAGGCAGGGCCGTACACGGGGAAGACGTAACCTCCGGTCGAGAGCTGAGCCGTTACCTCGGGAGCCGGCCGGACGAGCTCCGGGGGAGCACCGGGTATCGACTTGCCCGGCTCGCGCGGGGCATCCGGAGGTATCACCGGGCGTGACGTCTGCGGAGTCACTGCGGTTTTCGCCGGTGTCACCGGGACGCTCTCAGGGGGCGCGGCGGTGGCCGCCGCCGAAACGGCGCCGATCTCGACGAGGCTCCCGGCAGGGAGCCCACCGTGGTCGGCGATCAGCTTCACGCGCAGCGCGGTGACCGTCGCCCGGGCGGACCGTGGCGGTTCTTGCACGGTCTCGACAAGGGAGCCGAGCAGCTCGAGGCTTCCCCAATCGGCGAGCGGGATGACCGAGTTCGCGGACGGGGTGATCAGCTGTCCGAGGACCGTGAGGCCCGTCAGCGACGACGCCGAGACGTTTCCGGAGGCGTTGGCCGAGCCGGCCGCGACGCTCGTGCGGACGTCCAGCGAGTCGATGGAGACCTCTCCGCCGAAGAGCGATACCGACAACGCGCCGACGTTTGCCTGCGCGCTGGACGAGACCCCCGGCTGCGCTGCGACCCCCGCATCGGCAGACCCGATCCGCACGATCGAGCCGTCTTCGGGGTATGCGTACCCCGACACCGTCTGATCGACCGGCGGGGGTGCCGCGAGCGAGAGCGAGACCTGGTCGGGAAGACCGGGTTGCACGACGCGGGAGATCACCGCGGTAGCCAGCGCTTCCGGTTGCTGCGGGGCGGCGGCCGCGATCGAGACGACGATCGCAACTAGGACGGGGACCGCGAGGAGGGGTGTACGTCTCACCGCGCCTCAGGGTAGCTCGCGCCGCTGCGGACGGCACGCCGTGCGAGTTGCGCCGCAACAGCAAGGAGCAGCACGCCGAACAGGCGACGGAGGACGTGCTCGGGTACCGATGTGGCGACCTGCACGCCGGTTTCCACCCCCACGATCGACGCCAGGCCGATCACGAGAGCGGTCTTGAGCCTCAGATTGCCGTACCGAGCCTGCCGCCATGTCCCGACGGCAGCGGTCGGCGCCACGGCCAGCAAGGAGGTCGCCGCCGCCTCGACCTGGCCGAGCCCGAGCGCCACGAGCGCCGGCACGAAGAGGATCCCGCCGCCGACGCCGAAGAGCCCCGATGTCACGCCTGCACCCAGCCCGAGCCCGAGGGCGAGAACGACCGTCGTCGTACTCATCCTGTCAGCAACCAGACACCGATCACCGCGAGGAGCACGGAGAAAGCGAGCGTCAGGGCTCGGTTGGAGAGCCGCCTCTGGGCCGCCGTGCCGAGGACGGCTCCCCCCATCGCCGGGATGCCGACGAGCAGGGCAAAGGCAACGTCAACCTTGCCGCGCAGGGCGTAGAGCATCACGCCGGCGAGCGCCGTGATGACGATCGCGCCGAGCGAGGTCGCCGTTGCCTCCTTCGTGCCGAAGCCCAGGAGCAGGATCAGCAGCGGCACGATCACCATCCCCCCGCCGACGCCGAACAGCGAACTGAAGAGGCCGGCGACGAGGCCTATGAGAACGAGCCGCACCGATCCATCCTAGGCAGGGCGCCAGATCTCGGCTAGCCGCGGTACGGCGCCAGTCGAGCCTAGGCAGCGGCGGCGCGGCGCAGAACGTCCCAGGCTCGCGCTACATCCGCCTCGCCCGTGCGGGCGCTGCCGATCGCGAGCCGAAGCACGAGTCGGCCGTCGAGCTTCGTATGGGAGAGGAAGATCTCGCCGCTGTCGTTGGCACGCTGCAGGATCTCCTCGTTCTTCTCGTCGCCACCCTTCTTCCGGAAGCAGACGAGTGAGAAGTGCCGGGGTGCGCAGAGCTCCCAACCCGGCTCGTCGTCCACCCACCGCTCGAAGAGCTCGGCGAGCCGCACGTGCTCGCGAATGATCGATTGGAGACCGTCACGGCCGAAGCAGCGAAGCGTCGCCCAGAGCTTCAGGGCCCGGAAGCGCCTGCCGAGCGGCGACGCGTACTCGCTCAGGCTGACGACGTCTTCGTTCACACGGAGATACTCCGGCACGAGACTGAACGCACGACGCAGGTCGTCCGGCCGGCGGCAGAAGAAGGCGGAGCAGTCGTGCGGGGTGAACAGCCACTTGTGGGGGTTGACCCCGATCGAATCGGCTCGCTCCCAGCCGGCGAAGTGATGCCGCAGCTCCGGGCAGACGGCCGCCGCGCCGGCGTAGGCCGCGTCGACGTGGAGCCAGGCGCCCTCGGCTGACGCCCGATCGGCGATGGCAGCGACGGGATCGACCGCCGTGGACGAGGTCGTGCCCACGGTTGCGACGACCGCGCAGGCGTCGGTGAGGTCGATCTGGTCGGGGCGCATCGAGAACGCCGCATCGACGGGGGTCGTCCTGACTTCGAGCTCGAGCAGTCGGGCCGCCTTCGTCGTCGACGAGTGCGTGTGCTCGGAACAGACCACGACTTTCCGGTCGGGCTCGGCGGCACGGGCTGCAGCGAGCGCAGTGATCAGGCCTGACGAAGCCGTGTCCTGCAGGTGGCCGTGGAGCGGATCGGGCAAGCCGAGCAGCTGCCGCAACCAGTCGAGTGTCACCTCCTCGAGCTCCTGCAGCGCCGGCGAGGCGCGCCAGAGGATCCCCACCTGGTTGAGTCCGGCGATCAGGAGCTCCGCGAGGATCCCGGGCTCGGCCGCGGACGACGGGAAGTAGGCGAAGTACCGCGGGCTCTGCCAATGCGTGATCCCCGGCATCAAGATCTCGTCCAGATCACGGAGCAAGGCGGCGAAAGGCTCGGCCCGGTCGGGCGGCGAAACCGGGAGCGCGGCCCTGATCGCGCCCGGCTCGACCCGTGCCAGGACCGGGCGCTCGCCCACGTTCTCGAGATAGCGCGCGACCCAGTCGAGGGCGGCGGCGCCGTCGTCACGGAACGTGCTCACGCCCGACCCGCTGCGATCGCCGCCCACGGGCGTGTGTTCAGCACCTGCTCCTTCGTCAGCCACGCGCGCCGGGCCTGACCGATCCCTAGCTCCGCGTAGGCGAGCGCGGCCTTCGAATGTGCATCGGTGTTGACCGGGATCGACACGCCGGCCGCTCCTGCCAGGCGGGCGTGCGCATCGCGCATGTCGAGCCGGTCGGGCTGTCCGTTGATCTCGATCGCGGTCCCGGTCTCCACGGCTCGGCCGACGACCCGATCGAGATCGAGATTGGCTCCGGCTCGCCTCGAGATCCGGCGGCCGGTCAAGTGCCCGATGCAGTCGACACCCGGGTGGTCGATCGCCGCCAGCACCCGTTCCGTCGGACTCCGGTCCAGCGAGGTGTGCAATGACGCTACGACCCAGTCGAGCCGAGCAAGCACCTCCTCGGGCACGTCGATCTCACCCTTGGCCGTGATGTTCGCCTCGACACCGCGGAGCACGCGAAAGGGTTTGACGCGATCGTTCACCGACTCGATCTCGCGCCACTGGTCCTCGATCCGTCCGTTACGCAGGTAGTGGGAGTGGTCGGTCAGACAGAGGAATTCATAGCCTCGTCCGACAGCGGCGAGGGCCATCTCCTCGATCGTCGCCTTGCCGTCAGCCGACCAGGTCGAGTGGCAATGCATCTCGCCGCGCAGGTCGCCGAGTTCGACGAGTCGCGGAAGGTGCCCGTCTCGCGCCGCCTCGAGCTCGCCGCTGTTCTCCCGGAGCTCCGGTGGGATGAAGCTGTAACCGAGGAAAGCGTAGAGCGCCTCCTCGTCCCGAAACGTGTGCACCTCACCCGTCTCGACGACCGTGACCCCGTATTCGGAGACCGACAGCCCTCTCCGCTGCGCCTGCTCGCGCAACGCAACGTTGTGCTCCTTCGAGCCGGTGAAGTGCTGGAGCAGATCGCCGTAGCTCTCGGGCGGGACGACACGCAGGTCGAGCCGCAGGCCCTGATTGCTGATCACCGTCGCCTTGGTCTCGCCGTGAGCGACGACTTCCAGCACCCACGGCAACCCTACGAAGTACGCGGTCAGGGCGGCCGGGTCGGTAGCGGTCGCGATCACGTCGAGATCGCGGAACGTCTCGCGACGCCGCCGCGTGCTGCCGGCGTCCGAGACGTCGATCGCGGCCGGATGGGATCGGAGTGTCTCGACGACCTCGCGCACCACGGGCAGCCCCTTCCCGAGCAGGCCACGTCGCGGCTCGTCGACCCCCTGTCCCTCGGCCAGCGCCTTCAGGATCTTGGCCTCCGTCGCAGCACCCATGCCGGAAAGTGTCCGCAGCCGCTCGCCCTCCGCCGCGGCCTCGAGCTCGGCAAGCGTCGTGACACCGAGCTCGCGCCAGATCCGCGCGGCTGTCTTTGGACCGAGTCCGGGCAATCTCATGAACGAGGAGACCTCGCCCGGAACCTGCGCTCGCCGCTTCTCGAGCGCGTCCATGTCTCCCGTCTCGACGACCTCGACGATCTTGGCCTCGATCGTCTTTCCGATGTCGGGCAACTCCTTGGCCTTGCCTTCGAGGGCGAGCTCGGCGACCGAGGAGCCGGTGTCACGGATCCGGGCAGCGGCGCGGCGATAGGCACCTACCCGGAAGGACTGCTCGCCGAGGATCTCCGACAGGTCCGCAAGCTGGTCGAACCGATCCGCAAGATCGCCGTTACGAGGGAGCCTCGCGACCATTCACCGATCATAGGGCCGCAGGAGCGGGCGAGATCGGACGACGTGGCCATTCGCAAGATTGAGCCAGGCGTGCGATGGTGTGCCTGCCTCCCGACCTACAACGAGCGAGAGAATCTCGAGCCCATGCGGGCGCGGAGCCGGCGCTACGCGTTCGGGCGCTCCGCGGTCGGCTGTAGTGCCCGGCGCTCGCCCTACACTTGCTGCGTGGACGAGGTAACCGACGCGACGTTCGCCGATGAGGTGCTCTCGAGCGACGTTCCGGTGATCGTCGAATTCGGCGCGCCCTGGTGCAGGCCGTGCAAGGCGATCGAGCCCGCGCTCAGGGAGATCGCCGCCGAGGCGGCCGGCCGGGTTCGCCTCGTCAAGCTCGACATCGACGCCAATCTCGGCACCCCGTCGCGTTACGGCATCCTTTCTGTCCCAACGGTGATCCTGTTCGAGGGCGGCGAGGCTCGAGAGACACTCGCCGGCCCGCACGGCAAGAGCCGCTATGCGCGAACGTTCGCCCCGTATCTCGAGGCGTGACACGCCCCTGGGACGATCTGCTCGCAGGAGAAGAGCTCGCTTTTCGGGCCACCGACCCCTCGCGAGAAGCACAGTTCGAGCGCCTCCCGGCCGACCTCGATCCCAGGACCGAAGCAGCTCTCAGAGGTCGAGGCATCAGAGGGCTGTACACCCATCAGGCGGAGGCCTGGGAGGCCGCAACGCGCGGCGAGAACGTGATCGTCACGACCGGCACGGCGTCGGGGAAATCGCTTGCGTTCAACCTTCCCGTCCTCGACGCGATTGCGCGCCGGCCAACCTCGCGGGCGCTCTATCTCTATCCGACGAAAGCACTAACTCAGGATCAGGCGCGGAGTCTCGCCCGGTTCCGACTCGAGGGTCTCCGACCGGCAATCTACGACGGCGACACCGAGACCGAGCGGCGACCTCAGATCCGGCGGGCGGCGAACGTGATCCTCACGAACCCCGACATGCTGCACGTCGGCATCCTGCCCCACCACGACCGCTGGGGCGACCTGCTTCACAACTTGCAGTACGTGGTTGTCGACGAGGCACACGTGTATCGTGGCGTCTTCGGCTCGCACGTCGGGAATGTTCTACGCCGGTTGCGGCGAATGGCGCGCGCCTACGGCGCCGAGCCCCGGTTCCTCCTTGCTTCGGCCACGATCGCGAATCCCGGCGATCTAGCTCTTGCACTCACCGGAAACGCGACCACCGTCGTCGACACCGACACCTCGGCCCGAGCACAACGGGATATCGTGTTGTGGAATCCGGCGCTCCTCGACCCTGACCTCGGCGTTCGCGCGAGCGCGCTCTCGGAGGCATCAGTCCTGATGTCCGGGCTCGTTTCACGTGGTCTGCGCACGATCTGCTTCGCAAAGAGCCGTAAGGCGGCGGAACTGATCCACCGCTTCACCGCCGAGCGCGTCGACACCGCCACCGCCGCCCGCCTTGCCCCCTATCGCGCAGGCTACACCCCATCGCAGCGCCGCGACATCGAACACCGGCTGATGGAGGGCGAGCTCCTAGGAGTCTCCGCCACCGACGCCCTCGAGCTCGGCATCGACATCGGCGAGCTCGACTGCGCGATCTCGGTGGGCTTTCCCGGCACGGTCGCCTCGCTACGCCAGCAGTGGGGCAGGGCCGGACGCCGCGGGCAGGGCCTCGGGGTGCTCGTGGCGAGCGAGGACGCACTCGACCAGTTCTTCATGCGCGAGCCCGAGGCCCTACTGCAGCGACGGGTCGAAGCGGCGCGTCTCGATCATGCCAACCCGCGCATCCTCGACCCGCACGTCTACGCAGCAGCCTACGAAGGACCACTGTCCGAGACAGACGCAGACACGCTCGGTCCCGAGGCGCTCGAGCGAGCGGCGCTTCTGCCGGAGCTCGAGAGGACATCTGCGGGGTACGTCTGGAAAGGGCGCGACACGCCCGCGGCGCGCATTTCTCTCCGCTCGGGCGGGCACGACTCATTCACGATCGTCGACGGCACCACCGGCTCGGTCCTCGGGCTCATCGAGCAGGAGCGTGCCTACTCGACCGTTCACGAGTGCGCCGTCTACCTCCATCTCGGAGAGCAGTACCTCGTACGCACACTTGATCTCGAGCGACGAACAGCCGTCGTCGAACCTGCCTCCGTGGACTGGTACACCCAGGTCAAGAAGGACACCCAGACCGCGATCGGGCAGACGCTGCGCAACGTCCGCCTCGCGGGCGTCGAGCTCCAATTCGGCCGCGTCTCGGTGACGGAGCAGGTGATTGCCTTCCAGCGGAAGGCAATCCGGGACGGCTCGACGCTGGACGTCGTGCCGTTGCTCATGCCCGAGGTGACCTTCGAGACCGAAGCGGTCTGGTTCTGCCCCGGCGGCGGGCTGCTCGAGGGGCTCGAGGAGATGCCGAAGCTCCTCGGAGCACTCCACGCGGCCGAGCATGCTCTCATCTCGCTGCTGCCGTTGTGGGCAATGTGCGATCGCTGGGACATCGGCGGCCTCTCCACGAACCTGCACTTCCAAACGGGCTTGCCGACGGTTTTCGTCTACGACGGCCACGCCGGCGGGGTCGGGATCACCGAACGCGGCTTCGAGAGCTTCTCCGGCTGGGTCGCCGATACCGCGCGGCTGCTCAGCGGCTGTCCCTGCGCAAGCGGTTGTCCCTCGTGCGTCCAGAGCCCGAAATGCGGCAACCTGAACGAGATGCTCGACAAGGCCGGGGCTACCCTCCTCCTCGACCGGATGACTTCCAGCGAAGGCGTTGTCGATTCGGCGGCAGCTCGTTCGTCGTCATGGTGAAATCGTTCAGCAAGCGAAGGAAGGAGGCGGTGTGGAATTCCTGGCACTGGTGTACACGAACCCGCGAGATCGCCGGCCTCGGCTACCGTCATTACCATTCCGCGCGCGCCGACCTCCTGAGACGCAGCGGACGGCCCTCCGAGGCCCACGCAGCGTACCGCCGAGCGATCGCACTCAGGGAGGCCGGGCCCGGAGCGCTTCTTTCTCGAGCGCCGTCTGGGCGAAACTGCGTTCGAAGAGCCACAATGACCCCGTGCGAGTCTCCGCCAAAGTCGACTACGCCCTACGGGCGGCCATCGAGCTCGCGGTGGCCGCTCCCGCACAGGTCAAGGGCGAGCGCCTTGCTGCTGCACAGGCCATTCCCCATAAGTTCCTCGAGAACATCCTCATCGACCTGCGTCATGGAGGTCTTGTAGCGAGCCAGCGGGGCGCCGACGGCGGCTACCGCCTCGCCCGTGAGCCAGGCGAGATCACGGTGGCCGACGTGATCCGCGCGGTCGAGGGGCCGATCGCGAGCGTCCGCGGCGAGCGACCCGACGCGATCACGTACACCGGCAGCGCCGTGCCGCTCCGCGACGTCTGGATCGACCTCCGTGCCGCCATGCGGGGAGTGCTCGAGCAGACGACGCTCGCAGACCTCGTCGAGCGCGGCGGAGCGCTTGCGTCGGAGGCACACGCCGGTCGCCCGGTACTGTAGCCCTGCCCCTCGCCGTCCCCATCGCTACTGCCCTCGCCTCCGCTCAGGTCTCCACGAGAGCCCCTGCGAGGGAGGGCTCTCGGGGGCGCCGTCGCTCTCGAAGTCGCCTACGCGAAGACCCGATCGATCTCGGCGCGCACCCACACGATCTGGCGCTCTTCCAGTTCGAGCGTTCCGATCTGGTCGCGTGTTATCTGAGCCGTGAGCGGCGAGCCGTCGCCCGTCGCGAGCTCGACCCTGCTCTCGAACCCCAGGTAGGTGATGCGCTCGACCATGGCCTCGACTGCGTCTGGTGCAGGATCGAGGATGATCTCGAGATTGTGCGGGCGCACCCAGCGACCCCCGAGCTTCGTCGCCTCGCCCACGAAGCTCATGACGAACTCCGTGCTCGGGCGCTCGTACAGCTCGATCGGCGTACCGACCTGCTCGATGCGAGCCTGGTTCATGACGGCGATCTGGCTCGAGACCTCCATTGCCTCCGCTTGATCGTGGGTGACGAAGATCGTGGTGACGTGCACCGCTTCGTGAAGACCGCGCAGCCAGTCACGAAGCTCGGCGCGCACACGCGCGTCGAGTGCGCCGAACGGCTCGTCGAGCAGTAGGACCTTCGGCTCGGGTGCGAGCGCCCTCGCGAGCGCCATCCTCTGACGCTGGCCGCCGGAGAGCTGCGCGGGGTACCGGTGCCCGAAAGCCTCGAGCTGAACGAGCTTCAGGAGCTCGTCGACCCTCTCACGGATCTCGGCCTTCGGTCGCTTGCGAACCTTGAGCCCGAACGCGATGTTGTCGCGGACGGTCATATGCTTGAAGGCTGCGTAGTGCTGGAAGACGAAGCCGACGTTACGCCGTTGCGGAGACAGCGCGGTCGCGTCCTCGCCGGAGATGAGGATCTCTCCTGCATCGGTGTGCTCGAGGCCGGCGATGATCCGCAGGAGCGTCGATTTTCCGGAGCCGCTCGGGCCGAGCAGGGCGGTCAGCGAGCCTCCCTCGACTTCGAGCGAGACGTCGTCGAGAGCAATGAAGTCGCCGAAGCGCTTGGAGATGTTCTTGACCAAAATCGACATGTCAGGCAGCTTCCTCTCGTGGCTTGATGACCGTCATCGCGATGAGGACGATGATGGCCATCGCAGCGAGGACGAGCGAGATTCCGTATGCAGGTGCGTAGTTGCCGTATGCGAACTGGTAGGCGTCGTCGACCCGGAGCGTTGCGGTCTGCGTCTTCCCTTCGATGTTCCCGGAAACGACGACGACGGCGCCGAACTCACCGATGCAGCGTGCGGCCGTGAGGACGACGCCGTACACGATCGCCCACCTGAGCGAAGGAAGCGTGATCCGCCAGAAGGTCTGCCACCCGGACGCGCCGAGCGTGTGGGCTGCCTGCTCTTGCTCGTTCCCGATCTCTCTGAGGGTGGGCACGACCTCTCGGGCCACGAACGGCAGCGAGACGAATATCGTCGCCAGCACGATCGCCGGCACGGCGTAGAGGACGGTAATCCCGTGCTTGGGCAGGAAGCCGAGCCAGCCGTTGGCGCCGTAGAGCAGGACGAGCGACAGTCCGACGACGACGGGCGAGAGCGCAAGTGGTAAGTCGACGAATGCGTTGAGGACGCCCTTGCCGCGGAAGTTGCTGCGGACGATCACGAGTCCGCAGACGACACCGAAGATCGTGTTGATCGGCACTGCGATCGCAGTCACGATCAGTGTGAGCTTGAACGCAAGTAACGTGTTGGGACTGGTGATCGCGCCCCAGGCGGCGCCGAGATCGTCGAACGTGCGCCAGATCATCGTCGCGAGCGGCCCGATCAGGATGACCAAGAGATAGCCGAGTGCGACGACGCGGATGACGTACTTACCCACGATCGTGCCTCGTCGCGCGTCGGCGCAACCCGCCGATCGCCAGCAACACGACAAACGAGATCCCGAGCAACACGACCGATACCGCAGCGGCGCCGTGTGGATCACCATCGATGCGCTGGTAGATGAATACCGACGCGACCTCGGTCTTGAACGGAAGGTTGCCGGTGATGAGGATGATCGATCCGATCTCGCCGACGGCGCGGGCGAAGGCCATCGTCAGCCCCGAGAGGATGCCGGGCAGGATATTCGGGAGCACGATGCGCCTGAAAATCGTGAACTCGCTGGCGCCGAGAGACCGGGCAGCCTGCTCCATCTCCGTGTCCAACTCGATCAAGACGGGCTGCACTGTTCGCACGACGAAGGGCAAGGTCACGAACAGGAGCGCGAGATAGATCGCCCAGCGGGTGAACGTCACGTTCGCGCTGAAATGGATGAAAGCGAGGTTGAAGTCGAGCGGGCTCTGGAGGCCGTACAGGGAGATCAGCACCAGGCCGACCACGATCGTCGGAAGGGCGAACGGAAGGTCGATGATCGCGTTTACGAGGCTCTTGCCTCGAAACTGATCGCGAACGAGCATCCAGGCGGTCACCGTTCCGAGCACGCCGTTCGTGAGTGCGGCCAGAGCCGCCATTCCGAGCGACAGCTTCAGCGCCGCGAGCGCCTGGCCCGACGTGACCACTTCCCAGAACCCGTCAGCGCCTTCCTTGGTCGACGACCAGACGAGCGCAGCGATCGGCAGCGCGACGACGACTGACAGGAACGTGATCACAAGACCGAGGGAGAGGGCCTCGCCGGCCCTATCCCGTCGGTAGATCCCGCTTCGTCCCGCCTGACGAGGAGCCTGGACGACGTGCTCAGCCAGCGGTCGACACCCCTAGCGACTTCTCGATCGTAGCCATGATGCTGTTGTTCGGATCGAACCACTTCTTGCCGGCCGCACGCCAGCCGCCGATCACCTTGTTATTGATCGTGATCTCGCCGGGACGCACGGGGAACTGCTTGACGAAGTTCTTGGCGACGGCCTTGTTGACCGGGCGGTAGCCGGACTGGGCGAGCACTTGCTGCGCCGCCGGCGACTTGAGGTACCGCAAGAAGGCGTTCGCCGCGTCTTTGCTCTGGCTGTTGGTGGTCACCCCCGTGTAGACGTCGATCAGCATCGTCTGACGCGGAATGACGTACTGGATATCCCTGCCTGCGGCCTTCGCATTGATGGCCTCGCTCTCGAACGTGAGCAGCACGTCCCCCTTGCCCGACAGGAAGGTGTTCGTCGCGTTGCTTCCCGACGAGTCCTGGGCCACGACGTGGTCGAACAGCTTCTTCACGAAGGTCTGGGCCTGTTGCTCCGTCTTACCGAGGGCTCGCTGTGCCGCGTAGGCGGCCAGGATGTTCCACTTGGCGATCCCGGCGGTGAAGGGGTTGGGCGTGACGATCTCGACGCCGGGCTTGAGGAGGTCGTTCCAGCCCTTGATCTTCTTGGGGTTCCCGTTACGAAGAGCGAAGACGACCACCGATTGGAATGCGACGCCGTGATAGCTCTGGCGATCCCACTTCGGATTCAAGATTCCTGCATCGGCCAGCTCAATCATGTCGGCGCCGGTGTTGAGGAGCACGACGTCGGCCGGAAGTCCGGCCTTGACCGCGGCAGCCTGCGCGGACGAGCCGCCATACGAGGCATTGAAACTGGCGCCGTTGCCCGCCGGTGTGGCCTGAAATGCGGAGATGAGCTTCGTCATCACCGGCTTCGGCGTCGAGTAGGCAACGAGATTGAGCTTGGTGTCCTGTCTTGCCCCGGATGCCGTCGCGGCGAACGCGACTGCCGCGAGAACGGTGATCGTGAGAGGCCAAAGACGTACGCGTGCACGCATAGAGCGTCCTCCTAAGAGAAGCTTGTCGACAGAGTTACTTGTATATTCGAATTGCATATATAACAGATAAGTATTACTAGAGGGATGAGAGGTGTCTGCCGGTCTCCCTGGCGCCTTTGGAAGCAACTCCCCGTCTTGAACCGGCCGACGCCGATCACCAGCATCGCAAGGTGGGTCTTGGTAGGTCACGACGCTCGCCGGAGCCCGAGAGTCGGCCAAAACCGGCTCGCACGTGGTAGGCAAGGGACCTACCCGAGCGTTCGGAGCGCGGCGGAGAGCGACTGACGCAACGACAGGACGGGTGCGAAGAGGTCGCCGTGCCGTGCGACGCGGGCACGAACCTCTTCGAAGGTGAAAACCGCCGGATCGAGGCCGTCACGCACCTCGTCCCATCTGAGGGGCGCCGACACCGGGGCCCCCGTACGTGGCCGCACGGAGTAGACGGACGCCGTCGTCTTTCCCGGGCCATTCTGGTTTGCGTCGACGAGCACCCCGCGGCGCTTGCGCTTCGTCCACTCGGTCGTCACGAGACCGGGATGTGCTCGGGCGAGCGCCGCGGCCACGACGGACGCGAAGGAGCGGGTCTCGTCGTACCCATGCCGACGAGCTATCGGTACGAGCACGTGGATGCCACGGGAACCGCTCGTCTTCGGGAAGCTCTCGAGCCCGACGAGGTCGAGAGTCTGCTTCACGAGCAACGCCACGCCGATCACTTCGGCGAACCCGACGTCCTCCGAAGGATCGAGGTCGAACATGACCCAGTCGGGACGGTCGGGCCGGTCGGTGCGCGCGGCCCACGTGTTCAGGTCGATGCAACCCATGTTGACCATCCACAGCAGGGCCAGTTCGTCGTTCACGAGCGCGTAGTCGATCACCCGTCGCTCGCCGTCACGCGTCGAGGCGGGGAACGGCGCCCTCCGGATCCAATCGGGCATGTGGGCGGGCGCGTCCTTCTGGAAGAAATGCTTGCCCTGCCACCCGTCCGGAAAGCGCTTCATCGTGAAGGGTCGATCGCGCAGATGCGGAACGAGCACCGGCGCAAGATCCCTGTAGAACGCGAGCAGATCACCCTTCGTGATCCCCTCGTCCGGCCAGAACGGCTTGTCGAGGTTCGAGAGCCGCAGCAACCGCGAGCCACGACGGATCTCCTCCGGCATCGGGATCCTCTCGGCGACCACCTCGCCGGCGGGCTTGTCGTCGCGGAGCCCGACGTACACAGGGGCTCGCAGCCTGCCGTCGCGGGTCCATTCGGCGAACTCGACCTCGGCCACGAGCGTCGGCTGGACCCACGTCACCTCCCCGGCGCGCGTACGCGGCATCGCCGGAGCCTGGCCGAACGGTGGTTCCTCGCGCCGAAGCGGGCGGAGGAGGCGCTCGAGCCGGTCGAGCTCGGCGTCACTGAGCCCCGTGCCGACGTTGCCGGCGTAGCGCAGGCCCTCTGAGCCGTGCACCCCGAGCACGAGGGAGCCGATGCCGGCGCTGCGTCGGCCTTTCCCTCGGGTGAAGCCGGCAACGACGAGCTCCTGCCGCAACTTCAGCTTCAGCTTGCGCCAGTCGGACGAGCGACGACCGGGCTGGTAGGTGGAAGCCGACCGCTTGGCCACCACCCCCTCGAGCCCGTGCTCGCGAGCTGCCTGCTCGAGCGCGGAGCCGTCATCGAAAGAGGGCGAGAGCAGGACGCCGTGAACGGAGGCGTCCACCAACATCTCGAGCGTCGCCCGTCTCTCCGTGTAGGTGCGATCGAGTAGTGGCTCGCCGTCGCGCTCGAGCACGTCGAAGGCGACGAAGACGAGGGAGCCCTCGCCCTGCTGCAACAGGCCGAAGCCGGAACGTCCGGTCTCGTCGAGGGCGCAGACCTCGCCGTCGAGGACGGCCGACGGCGTACGCACCGCAAGCCCGAGAGCGCGCACGACGGACGGGAAGCGCGAGCCGAGGTCGTTGTCGTTTCTGCTACGCAGCGTCGCGTCGCCGCCCGCGATTCGAGCCAATGCGCGATAGCCGTCCCACTTCGGCTCGAAGGCCCAGCCCTCGCCCGTCGGCAGGACATCGGTCGACGTGGCGAGCATGGGTGCGTACGAGCGAGACGCCTCATTCCCTTCCTTGCGCAGGAGGAGCCAGTTGCGTGGATCACCGTCGAGGTGGGCCGGAACAAGCGTCCAGAGGCCGTCCAGTCGCGCACCGTGCAGCCGCACCGTGAGGCCGCCGTCTTTCTTCTCCTCGATCAGGTCATACGTGCCTCGATCCCAGATCTCCACCGTGCCGGCGCCGTACTGACCGGCCGGAATCTCGCCCTCGAAGTCTGCATAGTCGAGCGGGTGGTCTTCGACGTGCACCGCGAGGTGGCGCTCGCCGACCGCGAGCGGCACGCCCTTCGGGACGGCCCAACTCACGAGCACACCTTCTCGCTCGAGCCGCAGGTCGTAGTGCAGTCGGCGGGCGGCATGCCGCTGGACGACAAAGCGCTTGCCATCGCCCGGTACCGCGCCCGTGAACGGCTCGGGCGTGCGATCTGGATCACGCTTGCTCCGGTACGCGTCGAGCGTCACTGCTGCATGATCTCGCAAAGCGCAGCCGGACTTAACACATTCGTCACACGCAGCGCGTCATCCCTGCAAATAGTCGCTTTTGCGACAGGGGATAAGCCTGTGGAAAGTGTGGAGAGACGCGATTGGCCTAGGCGAAGACGCCCATCGCGCGGAACTTCGCACGACGCTTGCGACGGAGCTTGTCGGGTGCAATGCCTACGAGCTCGTTGAGGTGCGACACGACCGACTCGCGCAGGAGCACCGCCGCGACCTCGACGTTGGCCTGCGCCCCACCCTCCGGCTCCGGGACGATTCCCTCGATGACGCCGAGATCGAGGCAGTGTGCGGCGTCGAGCCGGAAGGCAGATGCAGCCTTCTTGGCTTGCGACGCATCCCGCCAGAGGATCGCGGCGCACCCTTCCGGAGAGATGACGGAGTAGATGGCGTTCTCCTGCATCAACACCCGGTCTGCCACCGCGATAGCGATCGCGCCGCCCGATCCCCCCTCGCCGATCACGACCGAGACCGTGGGCACGGAGAGCCTGACCATGACGGCTTGCGAGCGTGCGATCGCGCCGCCCTGCCCGTGCTGCTCGGCCGCGACACCGGGATACGCGCCCGGCGTGTCGACGAGCGTCAGGAGAGGGAACCGATGCCTGTCGGCGAGCTCCATCACGCGCATCGCCTTGCGATACCCCTCCGGGTAGGCCATCCCGAAGTTCCGGCTCGTCCGCTCCTTCAGGTCGCGCCCCTTCTGATGCCCGAGCAACGCGATCGTTCGCCCATCGAGCTTGCCGATCCCTGCCACGATTGCGTGGTCGTCCATTCGACCGCGGTCGCCGCGGAGCTCGAAGAAGTCTTCGAGGATCCGCTCGACGTAGTCGAGCGTGTACGGCCGATCCTGGTGACGGGCCAGCTCGACCCGCTGCCAGATCTCCTCGTCCGACGTGTCGTCCGTCAGCCGCTCGAGTTGCCGTTGCAGGCGCTCGAGCTCCGCCGAGAGCCGCGTTCCGCGCAACAACTTGACTCCACTCAGCTTGGCGAGACGATCGCGAAGGCCGAGCTCCGCGTCATTCGTCACGCTGACCTCCCGAAGAGACGGATCAGCTGGGCGATCACCAGACGAAGCTCGGGTCGCGGCACGATACGGTCGATGTGACCGAAACGGAGGTTCGACTCCGCGAGCCCGAAGTCGTCCGGAAGCTTCTCGCGTGTCGTCTGGGCCACCACGCGCGGACCGGCGAACGACATGAGAGCGCCGGGCTCGGCGAGCAAGACGTCGCCGAGCGAGGCGAAGCTGGCGAGGAGACCCCCCGTCGTCGGATGCGCAAGCACCGAGATCAGCACGCCGCCGGAGTCGTGGAGCTCCTCGAGCGCGCACACGGTCTTCGGCAGCTGCATCAACGCCAGGATCCCCTCCTGCATGCGGGCACCGCCCGACGACGACACCGAGACGAGCGGCAGCCCGTCGGCGACGGCGTGCTCGCACGCGCGCGCGAACTTCTCACCGACGACACTCCCCATCGAGCCGCCCATGAACGAAAAATCCATCACCGCGAGCCGGCACGGGAGGCCCTCGATCCGGGCGGTACCCGTGATCATCGCGTCGCCGAGACCGGTCGACACCTCGGCCTCCGCAAGTCGCTCGGTGTAGGGCTTGAGGTCGAAGAACTCGAGTGGGTCCCCCGAACGCAACGCGGTCTCGTCTTCGGCAAAGCTCCCGGCGTCCGCGAGCTGCTCGATACGCTCGTGACCGCGGACGGGGAAGTGGTGGCCGCATTGCGGGCAGACCCGCAGCTGAGCCTGCAGCTCGTCGTCGCGATAGTGGGACCCGCAGCCGGGACAGGTGTTCGGGTGCGTCTTCGCCGACCCGTCGTCGAGGGTGGCTCGCTTGTGCTCGATCGAGACGTCGATCTTGTCGGTGGCGGACATCTGCGCCATCTTAGACCCGGCTCCCCGGCGGACGGTTACAGGCCGGCGGCCGCGGCGAGTCGGGCGACGACGATCGGGTCGGCCTCCTCGGTCAATCCGGTCAAGCCGACGCCCGCCAGGCACCCCCGGCGAACGATGCCGGCGAGCAGTGATTCCGCGTCGGCGACGGCGAGACCTCCCGGCTCCGGCATGAACACGGCGAGCTGACCCGGACGCAGCACGTCGCAGTCGAGCGCCACGTACACCCGGTCGCAGCCCGCGACCGCCCGGCCGACATCGTCGTCGATCCCGCTGGCGCGAAGGTAGTCACTCTCTGGCGGGTCGAGGTTGCGGGCGCCGACGAGCGCGACGTCCGTCGGCTCGACGAAGCCCTCGTCGATCGCCCGACGCAAGGGCATTCCCCAGGCGTTGCCCGACGGCGAGCTCTCAGGCGTGTTGAGGTCTCCGTGCGCGTCGATCCAGACCACGGCAAGGCGACCGGCGCGCGAGGCGAGGCCACCGATCGCCCCCACGTGCGCGCAGCAGCATCCTCCGAGAACGAGAGGAAGTGCCGGCAGATTGCGTCCCTGCGCAGCGATCTGGCCCTCGAGCGTCCGCTCCTCGACGACGGCGGCCTCGGGGTATGGGAGATCGAGCCACGCGGCGGCGGCCATCGCATCGCCGCCCTCGCCCCACGCCCGGGGAACCCGGACGAGACCGGCCGCGAACTCGCGGCCGCAGCTGTGGCACTGGTACTCCATCCCGACCGCAACAGCGGTGAGCGTGCGACAGTCCGGACAGCGGGCCCGAAGCGCGCTCACGCCGATCGCTCCCACATATCGTCGTCACGGCCAAGCGCAATGTGCACGCCGTCGCTCACGGTCGCTCGCAGGCCGTCAGTCCTCGTCGTGCCAGCGGCGAAACACGAGGCAGGCGTTGTGGCCGCCGAAGCCGAACGAGTTGGAAACGCCGATCTCGACCTGCTCGTGGCGGGCCTCGTTCGGGATGTAGTCGAGATCGCACGTCGGATCCGGAGTCGTCTGGTTGATGGTGGGCGGCAAGATCCCGCGCTGCAACGCGAGGATCGTGAAGATCGCCTCGACCGCACCCGCGGCGCCGAGACAGTGACCTGTCGCACCCTTCGTCGACGAGACCGGCGTCCGGTAGGCCTTGTCCTCGCCGAGCGCAACCTTCAGGACCCGAGTCTCGCCCGAATCTCCAGACGGCGTCGACGTGCCGTGTGCATTGACGTAGCCCACGTCCTCGGACTCGATGCCGGCGTCGGAGAACGCCATCGCAAGGGCCCGAGCCGGGTTCTCGCCGCTCGGGTCCGGGTCGGAGACGTGGTTCGCATCGGACGAGACGCCGTAGCCGAGAAGCTCCGCGTAGATCTTCGCCCCTCGAGCCCTCGCATGCTCGAGCTCCTCGATGACGACCATCCCCGCCGCCTCGCCCATCACGAACCCGTCACGTTCTCCGTCGAACGGCCTCGAGCCACGCTCGGGATCGTCGTTCCGCCGCGAGATCGCCCGCATCGCGGCGAAGCCCGCGATGCTGACCTGTGTCACGGGAGCCTCCGTACCACCGCAGATCATCACGTCCGCGCGGCCGAGCCGGATCGCGTCCATCCCGTCGCCGATGGCCATGTTCGACGCTGCACACGCCGTGCACTGTGAGAGCAGCGGTCCCCTCGTGCCCAACTCGATCGAGACCCAGCCTGCAGCGAGATTCGGGATGATCTGGACGATCGAAAACGGGTTCACACGGTCTGGCCCGCGCTCGTTCAGCTGATTGACGCAGGTTTCGAAGGACTTGAGGCCTCCGATCCCGGTTGCGACGGCCGCACCGACCCGGTCGGCGATCGGCGCGATCACGAGCCCCGAGTCCGTTTCTGCCTGGCGTGCGGCGGCGAGCGCGAGATGGGTAAAGCGATCCATCCGGCGGGACGCCTTGTAGTCGACGTAGTCGGTCACCTCGAGGTCGCGAACCTCGCAGGCAAAGTGGACCGAGTAGCCCGTCGAGTCGAACTGCGTGATCGGCGCCGCCCCGGAGCGACCGGCGATGAGCCCTGTCCAGGTGTCCTCGACCGTGTTCCCGAGCGAGGTCACGGCTCCGAGACCTGTCACGACGATCCTGCGTCTGCCATTGCCGGCGCTCACGGGAGACCAGGCTACATGCCGAGGCCGCCGTCGACGAGCAACACTTCGCCCGTCACGAACGACGCCTCGGCCGAGCAGAGGAAACGGACGGCGCCGGCGACGTCCGCCGGATCGCCGAGGCGGCCGAGAGGGGTCTGCTGCAACATCGCCTGCGTCGCCTCTTCCGGCAAGACTTCGGTGAGCTGGGTCTTCACGTATCCCGGCGCGACGACGTTCGCGCGCACGTTGCGGCTCCCGAGCTCGCGGGCGAGGGATTTCGTGAACCCGATGATTCCGGCCTTCGAAGCGGCGTAGTTCGTCTGACCCCAGTTGCCGTGGACGCCGACGATCGAGGAGACGTTGACGATTACGCCATCGCGTTTCTTCATCATCGGCCTCGCCACGGCACGACACGTGTAGAAGACCGAAGAGAGGTTGGTCTCGATCACGATCCGCCAGTCGTCATCGCTCATTCGCGCGAGGAGGCCGTCGCGGGTGAGACCTGCGTTGTTGACGAGGATGTCGAGATCGCCCGCCGCTTCGACGAGAGCGCGGGCAGATCCGGCATCGGAGACGTCGGCCTGAACCGCGCGGCCGCCGATCCTCTCGGCGACCTCTTCTGCCTCCGACCGTCCTGTGCGATAACCGACAACGACGGAGGCGCCTGCCGCGGCGAGCTCCGCCGCAATCGCCGAGCCGATCCCACGCGACGCGCCGGTGACGAGAGCGGTTTTGCCTTCGAGCAAGCAAAAGCCGCTCACGTCGACAGCGCCTCCCGTGCCTTCTCCAGGCTGGCGAGATCGTTGACCGAGATTGCCCGAACGCTCTTGTCGATCCGCTTGACGAGCCCTGAGAGCACATTCCCGGGGCCGACTTCGACGAACGTCGTGACGCCGTCGTGAACGAGCTCGCGCGCGGCCTGAGTGAACTTCACCGGCGCCGTCAGCTGATCGACGAGCAGCGACGCGAGGCGGGTAGCGGGCTCGACACGGGCAGTCACCGTCGACATGAAAGGCGCAATCGGGTCATGGAACCGGATCGTCTCGATCGCCGGCTTGAGGCGATCGGCCGCCCGGGCGACGAGAGGGCTGTGGAATGCACCGGAGACCTTCAGCTTGATGGCTCTTCGAGCGCCGAGGGTTTCGGCCTCGGCGCACAGCTCCTCGACTGCGTGGTTCTCACCGGAGATCACGATCTGGCCCGGGCAGTTGTAGTTCGCCGGCCAGACGCCGACGATCTTGCGGCACAGGGTCTCGACCGCCTCGTCCTCGAGCCCGAGGATCGCCGCCATCGAGCCCGGGTGTCGCCTGGCGGCCTCCGCCATCGCAAGCCCCCGCTCCCGCACGAGGCCGATCGCCTCGCCCGTTCCCAGGGCCGACACTGCGGCGAGCGCGGCGAATTCCCCAACCGAGTGGCCGACCACGATGTCGGGCTCGATCCCTTCAGCGCGGATCGCGGCCAGGATGGCGAGGCATGTGGCGACGAGAGCCGGCTGCTGCACCTCGGTGTCGACGAGATCCTCGAGAGGGGATTCGAAGCAGAGCTTCTGGAGATCGAGGCCCGAGGCCTCGCTCCCGATGCGGTAGACATCCATCGCGGCCGGCACCGCTTCGGCGAGCTCGCGACCCATACCGGCCTCGAGCGCGCCCTGACCGGGGAAACAGAAAGCAACTTTGCCCATCGATCCTCCTTGGCTTTCCCTATGCACGGCTGCCGGAGGCAGACGCGCCTCCCCATTCGATCAGCGCCGAGCCCCACGTGAGCCCGGCTCCCATTCCTGTCATCAATACGAGTGCGCCGTCGGTGAGGCGGCCCTCCGCCCGCGCATCGGCAAGTGCGAGCGGAATGGACCCCGACGACGTGTTCCCGAACCGATCGACATTAACGACTGTCCGTTCCGGTGGGATACCCAGCTTACCGACCGCGTAGTCGATGATCCGCTTGTTCGCCTGATGCGGCACGTAGACGTCCACCTCGCCGATCGTTCTACCGCACTCCTCGAGCACCGCCTCGGCAGACGACACCATCACCCGGGTCGCGAATCTGAACACCTCGCGCCCGTTCATCTTCAAGATCGACTTGGGATCGTCGAAATGCCTCGAGCCGCTGCCCGGAAAGCAGAGGTGAACGCCGCCGCCGCCGTCCGCGCCGAGCTCGAACCCGAGAAACCCACCCGTCGTCACCGGCTCCATCACGACGGCACCCGCACCGTCGCCGAACAGGACGAGCGTCGAGCGGTCGTCCCAGTCGAGGATCTTTGAGAGGAGATCGCCGCCGACGACGAGCGCCTTCTTCGACAGTCCCGAGTTGAGCATTCCGTACGCCTGGGCGACCGCGTACATGAACCCGGTGCAGCCGGCCAGCAGATCGTACGCGGCGGCGTTCCGCATCCCGAGGGCGTCGGCCATCAGAGCGGAGGCCGTTGGAAACAGCATGTCAGGGGTGACCGTGGCGCAGATCACGAGGTCGATCTCGGACGGGTCCGCGCCTGCCTCGGCCAGTGCCTCGCGAACTGCGGGGAGCGCGATATCCGTGAGGGCCTCGTCCTGAGTGGCGATCCTGCGCTCGCGGATCCCGGTGCGCTCGCGGATCCACTCGTCCGAGGTGTCGACGAACCGAGCCAGGTCGTCGTTCGTCATCACAGTGGCGGGAACGTTCGTCCCGAGACCGGTGATCCCGATCGGTGCGCCTGTCACCGAGCCGATCATCGTTCCACCGCGAAGGTGAGCGTGCCACGCGCGGCGAGTTTCCCGTCGACGGTCGCGGTCGCCTTGCCGCGGCCGACCGGGCCGCGCATGGCGTCGATCTCGCATGTCAGGGTCAGCGTCTCGCCGGGCGAAACGACGCGTTTGAATCGGCAGTCGTCGATCCCGGCGAAGAAGGCGATCTTGCCGCGGTTCTCCTCCTCGACAAGAACGGCAACGGCACCGGCCTGCGCCATCGCCTCGACGATCAGCACACCGGGCATGACCGGGCGTTCCGGGAAATGCCCGGGAAACCACCAGTCCTCTGCCCGCACCAAGCGGGTGGCGATCACCTTCCGGCCCGGCTGGAGCTCGATCACCTCGTCGAGCAGCAGGAACGGGTCGCGGTGCGGCAGGATGCGCTCGATCTCGTCCTTGCCGAACGGTGTCGCGGGAATCATCCAGCCGACCCCGCCTCGAGCAGCTCGCGCATCGCTGCGCGACCCCGATGCGCGTAGCATTTGGCGGTACCGACGGGCATGCCGGAGACCGCCGAGATCTCCTCGAACGAGAACCCGAGTGCGTCTTTGAGCACGAGCACGCGGGCCTGGGCCTCCGGGAGCTCCGCCAGGCCCACGCGGAGATCCGCACGCAGCTCGGTCAGCTCGGCTTCCCGGTCGGGCGAACGACCAGGGGCAACGCGAAGATCCTCGTCGAACGGATCATCGCGCCGCGCACCTCGCCGTTGCGCGACATCGCGGCAAGCGTTCAACGTCAACCGGTGAAGCCACGTCGAAAACGCGGCCTCGCCGCGGTACTGGCCGATCTTCACGCAGAGCCTCGCCAGCGTGTCCTGAGCGGCGTCGCGGGCGTCCTCCGGGTCTCGGAGCACATGGGCGGCGAGGCGCCCGACGCGCGGTGCGTGACGGGCGCAGAGCGCATCGAGAGCGAGAGCGTCACCGTCCTTCGCGCGTCTCACCAGAATCGGGTCGCTGAGTCGATCGTACGGGAGCGGCGGCACTGAACGCAGCACGGCACCGATTCGGCGGCGTGGTCGCAGAGACGGTTGCACCCGGCGAGTCTACTGACCTGAAGCGGCGGCCCTGCCGGGATCGTCGCACGAATCACGCTCCGACACGCGGCGCCCCGCGTCGGGAATTCGGCGACACCCTGGTAGAATCCGTGCCGTTGTGGGAGTGCCGCGTGTGCGGGGATTCTTGCTCACGGCCGTGGTCGCGGCCTTGGTGCTCGAAGTTGGAGTGCCCTCCGGCGTTGCCGCCCCATCGAACTCGCCTCCTCGCGTGCTCGTCGCTGCGCTCGACGACGACATCAATCCGGTCAGCCAGCATTACCTCCAGGACCAGGTACGCCGCGCCCAAGATGGTGGCTACGACGCGCTCGTCGTCGAGCTCGACACGCCGGGCGGGCTCGGGACCTCGATGCGCGCGATCGTCAAGGCGTTTCTGGCCTCGACCGTGCCGGTCGTCGTGTACGTCAGTCCGGCCGGCTCGAGCGCAGATTCCGCCGGCGCCGTGATCGGCGAGGCGGCGGACGTGCTCGCGATGACGCCGCAGACGAACATCGGCTCGTCCACCCCGATCACGACGAACGGCACAGACTTCTCCCGGGATCTGAGGCGGAAGGTCGTCAACGATGCGGCCGCCTACGTCTCGGAGCTCGCGCGCGAGCACGGACGCAACGCACGCGCTGCCGAGGCGATGGTGCGGGACGCCGCAAACTTCGGGGCGCGCGAGGCCGACGCGAAGAACGTCGTCGACCTCGTCGCGCCGACACTTCCGGTTCTCCTGAACAAGATCGACGGCAGAGTGACCCAGCCCAAAGGGCTCACGCTCGCTACAGCCGGCGCAACGGTCGACCATGTCGAGATGTCGTTCTGGCAGCGGGCCCTCGACACGCTCATCGATCCGAACATCATCGCTCTCATGCTGTCGCTCGGCGTCATCGGCATCGTGGTCGAACTGTGGAACCCGGGGCTCGTGCTCCCCGGCACCGTGGGTGCCATCTCCCTGCTCGTCGGTCTCTACGGTCTCCAGGTCTTGCCCGTCTCGGCCGCAGGCGTGTTGATGCTCGTGCTCTCGGCCGGCCTGTTCGTGACCGATGCGCTCGTGACCGCGCACGGGGCTCTGACCCTCGCGGGCGCGGTCACGTTCGTGATCGGCGCGCTCATGCTGTTCGACCCTGCCGGTCCTGCCTACCAGGTGTCGCTCTGGACGGCGCTCGCAATAGCGGGGACGCTCGTGCTGCTGCTCGGGGTCGCCCTCTCGCGAATCACCCGGGCGCGGCGAAATCCGGTGGAGGTGGGTGTCGGGCTTCTGGTGGGGGAGGAGGCCGAGGTCCAGCGAGACGGGCTCGTCGCCGTCAACGGCGAGCTCTGGCAGGCCCGGCGGCTCGACGGCGGCCCCTTGCCTCGCGGTGACCGGGTCACGATCGAGGCCGTCGGAGAAGACCTCGTGCTGGTCGTAGGATCGGGAAACCAAACCGAAGGGACATAGCATCGTGAACATTGCACTGATCGCCGGCGTCGTCGTCGTCGTCCTGCTGCTCGTCCTGCTGTTCGCTACCGTCAAGATCGCCCGCGAGTACGAGCGCGGTGTCATCTTTCGGCTCGGGCGCCTGCTGCCGGAGACGAAAGGCCCAGGTCTGTTCCTGCTGATCCCGTTCGTCGACAAGATGGAAAAGGTCGAGCTCCGTACCGTGACCCTGAACGTGCCTCCGCAGGAGGTGATCACGAAGGACAACGTCCCCGTCCGGGTCAACGCGGTCGCGTACTTCAGGATCGTCGAGCCGAAGGCGGCGATCGTCCAGGTGGAGAACTACATGAACGCCACGTCGCAGATCGCGCAGACGACGCTGCGCTCCGTTCTCGGCCAACACGTGCTCGACGAGGTCCTGTCGGAGCGAGACAAGATCAATGGGATCCTGCAGACGATCATCGACGGTGCCACCTCGCCCTGGGGCATCAAGGTCTCGATCGTCGAGGTGAAGGACGTGGAGATTCCGAGCGACATGCAGCGCGCGATGGCGCGTCAGGCCGAGGCGGAGCGCGAGCGGCGGGCGAAGGTGATCTCGGCCGAGGGCGAGTATCAGGCATCGGAGCGGCTCAAGGACGCGGCGGCGGTGATGTCGCAGGAGCCGATCACCGTTCAGCTCCGCTACCTGCAGACGCTGCTCGAGATCGGGTCGAACAACAACTCGACGATCGTCTTTCCGATCCCGATCGACCTGCTCACGGCGCTCTCTCACACGGCGAAGGGGGGGTAGCAGGAGCGGGGCCTGAACACCACAAGCCTGCGGTAGGCGCTCGCCGGTCGAGGCTTTGCCTCGGCCCTACCGCCTGGCCCTACGAATCGACCTCGTCGTCCTCGTCGACCAGGTCGAGATCACCGTTCGCGTCGGCGCTGGCGGCGGCCGGGGCAACCGAGGTGGCTCTCGTCAGCTCGGTCTCATCGTCTTCCGACCCCACCACCGGGGCCAGGGTCGAGACGTGCTCGCCCTCGCGGAGCCGAGTCACGATCACGCCCTGGGTGGCGCGACCCGACCGCTTGATTCCATCGACGGACATCCGGATCACGGTGCCCGCGTCGGAGATCAGCATCACCTGGTAGCCCTCGCGCACGATCCGGGCGCCGGCGAGGTGCCCCTTGCCCTCGACGAGCTGCGCCGTCTTGACGCCCATCGTGCCGCGGCCCTTGACTGGGTACTCGGAAACGCGCGACCGCTTGCCCCAGCCGTTCTCGGTCACCACGAGTAGATCTGCGTCGTCGGACGCGATGTCGACCTCGATCACCTCGTCGTTGGCACGCAATTTCATGCCTGCGACGCCGGAGGCGGGGCGCCCCATCGCGCGCACGTCGCTCTCGTGGAAGCGCACGGCCTGCCCGAGGCGCGAGACCATGAGGATGTCGTCGTCGCCGTCGGAAAGTCGCACTCCGATCAGCTCGTCGTCCTCGCGCATCTTCAGGGCGATGATCCCGTCGGCCTTGAGCGGCGTGTTGTACTCGAGAAACGCCGTCTTCTTGATCACGCCCTTTCTCGTCGCGAAGACGAGGTATTTGGCCTCTTTGTAGTCGCGGGTCGCGATCACGGCTCGCACGAGCTCGTCCTGCCGGAACGGCAACAGGTTGACGATCGCCCGCCCCTTCGATTGGCGCGAGCCGAGGGGAAGCTCGTGGACCTTGAGCCGGTAGACCTTGCCGACGCTCGTGAAGAACAGGATGTAGTCGTGCGTGGAGGCCACGAACAGGTGCTCGATGTAGTCGTCGTCCTTCATGTCCATCCCCATCACGCCGATCCCGCCGCGCCGCTGCTCACGATAGGTCGTCACCGGAAGGCGCTTGATGTAGCCCGATCGCGTGATCGCGATGACCATGTCTTCCTCCGCGATCATGTCCTCGAGCTCGAGGGAGTCCTCCCCCACCACGATCTCGGTGCGGCGGTCGTCGGTTCGCCCGTAGGCCTGCTTGACCTCGAGCAACTCCTCGCGGATGAGCGCGTCGATGCGGGCCGGGTCGCCGAGGATCGCCCGGAGCTCGGCGATGCGCTCCTGCAGGTCGGCGTACTCGGCTTCGATCTCCTTGCGGGCGAGGCCGGTCAGTCGGGCGAGCCGGAGATCGAGGATCGCCTGCGCCTGGATCTCGGAGAGCGCGAACTCGTTCATCAGCCCGGTCCGGGCCGAATCGGTGTCGTCCGAGCCGCGGATCAGGGCGATCACAGCGTCGAGGTTGTCGAGTGCGATCAGGTAGCCCTTGAGGACATGGGCGCGCTTCTCGTTCTGGCGCAGCTCGAACTTCGACCTTCGCGTCACCACCTCGCGCTGGAAGTCGAGGTAATGCCGGACGATCTCGAGCAGTGACATCACGCGGGGGACGCCGTCGGCGAGAGCGACCGCGTTGTAGCCGAAGGTCGTCTGCAGCGACGTATGCTTGAAGAGCTTGTTGAGCGCAACCTGCGGGATCGCGTCGCGCTTGAGCTCGATCTGGATGCGCATGCCCGAGCGGTCGGAGTGGTCCGCGAGGTCCGAGACCTCCGTGATCACCTTCTCGTTGACGAGATCGGCGATCTTCTTGATCACACCGCTCTCCCCGCCCTTCTTGACGCCGTACGGAAGCTCGGTGACGACGATTGCGCTCTTTCCGCCTCGGAGCTCTTCGATATGAGCTCTGGCACGCATGATGATCCGCCCTCGACCGGTGCGGTACGCATCGCGGATGCCCGAGCGGCCGACGATGATCGCGCCCGTCGGGAAATCCGGGCCGTGCAGGTGCTTCATCAGGTCGTCGACGTTCGCGTCGGGTTTGTCGATCAGCTGCACGACCGTGTCTATCGTCTCCCCGAGATGGTGTGGAGGCATGTTGGTCGCCATCCCGACCGCGATCCCGGAAGAGCCGTTGACGAGGAGGTTCGGGAACCTCGCCGGCATCGCCATCGGCTCCTTGCGCGACTCGTCGTAGTTCGGCCCGAAATCGACGGTATCCATGTCGATGTCACGCAGCATCTCCGTCGCGAGACGCGTAAGTCGACACTCGGTGTAGCGCATCGCTGCCGGCGGGTCGTCGTCGAGCGAGCCGAAGTTGCCCTGCCCGTCCACCAGTGGGTAACGCAGCGAGAACGGCTGTGCCATCCGGACGAGCGTGTCGTAGATCGCCTGGTCGCCGTGAGGATGGTATCGACCCATGACGTCGCCCACGATCGAGGCCGACTTCTTGTAGGGCCGGTTCGGCTGCACCCCTGCGTCGTGCATGCCCCACAGGACACGGCGATGCACGGGCTTGAGGCCGTCGCGCACGTCTGGTAGGGCGCGGCTGACGATCACCGACATGGCGTAGTCGAGGAAGCTCGAGCGCATCTCGAGCTCGAGCTCTCGCGGCTCGACGCGGCCCGCGCCGAGCGGCTCGATCACATCAGACATCGAGGAACTTCACATCCTTCGCGTTCTCTTCGATGAACACGCGACGCGGTTCGACCTGGTCACCCATCAGCATCGAGAACACCTGATCGGCTGCCGCCGCGTCGTCGACTTCGACCTTGAGAAGCATCCGCCTGGCGGGATCCATCGTCGTCTCCCACAGCTGTTCGGGATTCATCTCGCCGAGGCCCTTGAAGCGACTGATCTGCATGCCTTCCTTGGCGAGCTCGAGCGCTTTCAGGCGCAACTCGGTATAGCTCTGGGCCGTCGCCGACTTCTTGCCGTACGTGAGCTCGAAGCCGGGCAAGCCGACGATCTCGGCAAGCTTCTCGTAGGCGCGCTTCAGGCTCGCATAGGACGGAGAACCGAACAGGCCGGCCGGCAGATCGAGGTGGGTTGCCGCGCTGGTTTCGGTCTCGACCACCTTGATGCTCAGCCTGTCCTCGAGTCGCTCCGTCACCGACAGCTCGTAGCCGTTCGCGGGGATCGCCGCGATCGCCGTCTCTGCGTCAGCTGCAGTCAGGGCACCGGTCTCGACGAGCCGGTGGTCGATCACGAAGCTCGCCGCGGTGGGGTACTCGCTCTCCAGTTTCGCCTGCCACGCCTCGAGCTCCGAGAGGGCGCGGACGAACCGTTGGTAGCGCGCCTCCGTAAGCGAGAGGTCTTCGCCGCCGCGTGAGGTGATTGTGATGTCCTTCACCCGCTCACGCACGAGCAACTCCTCGAGCTGGCTGTCCTTCTCGAAGTAGAGCTCCTGGTTGCCGAGCTTCACGTGGTAGAGCGGCGGCACGGCGATGTAGATATGACCGCGCTCGACGAGTTCGCGCATCGTGCGGTAGATGAACGTGAGGATCAGCGTTCGGATGTGCGCGCCGTCGACGTCGGCGTCGGTCATCACGATGATCCGCCCGTAGCGGATGTTTTCGATCGTGAACTCGTCACCGAAACCGGTTCCGATTGCGGTGATCATGGCCTGGATCTCGTTGTTCGACAGGACCTTGTTGATGCGGTTCTTCTCGCTGTTGATGATCTTCCCGCGCAACGGCAGGATCGCCTGATAGGTGCGGTCGCGGGCCTGCTTGGCCGATCCGCCAGCGCTGTCGCCCTCGACGATGTACAGCTCACAGAGGTCCGCCTCCTTCAGCGAGCAGTCCGCGAGCTTGCCCGGAAGCGACGAGTTCTCGAGTGCGCTCTTGCGACGGGTCAGCTCCCGGGCCTTCCGAGCCGCCTGCCGCGCTCGCGATGCCGACACGGCCTTGGTGATGATCTGCCGGGCGTCCGCCGGGTTCTCCTCGAGGAATTCCGCCAGCTTCTGGTTCACGGTCTGCTCGACGAGACCGCGGACCCAGGGGTTCCCCAGCTTCGTCTTCGTCTGGCCCTCGAATTGTGGATCGCGAAGCTTGACGGAGATCACGGTGGCGAGTCCTTCACGCACATCCTCGCCCTCGAGATTGTCCTCCTTCTCCTTCAGCAGGCCTTTCTCGCGGGCGTACTTGTTCAGGGTGCCGGTGAGAGCCGCCTTGAAGCCCGAGAGGTGCGAGCCCCCCTCCGTCGTGTTGATGTTGTTCGCAAAAGAGAAAACGGACTCGACATACGATGTGTTCCACTGCATTGCAACCTCGACGGCTCCCTGCTCGTTCTCGCCTTCGAAGTAGACGACGTGCTTGTGCACCGGTTCCTTCGACTCGTTGACGTACGAGACGAAGTCGCGGATGCCGCCCTCGTAGTGAAACTCCTGCGTCGCTCCCGCCGGTCGCTCGTCGCGCAGCACGATCCGCAGAGCGCGCGTGAGAAAGGCGGTCTCGCGGAGCCGTTGCGCGAGAGCCGGGGCCGAGAAGTCGGTCTCCTCGAAGACCTCTCTGTCCGGAAGGAACGAGATCGTGGTGCCGGTGCCCTCGGCAGGGCCCACAGTCTCCATCTCACCCTGCGGAACCCCGCGGGCGAACTCCTGCCGGTAGAGCGTGCCGTCGCGGCGCACTTCGGCTACGAGCCATTCGGAGAGCGCGTTGACGACGGAAACTCCGACCCCGTGAAGCCCGCCCGAGACCTTGTACCCATCGCCGCCGAACTTGCCGCCGGCATGGAGCTTCGTGAGCACGACGGTGAGCGCCGGGAGCCCTTGCTCCTCGATCAAGTCGACCGGAATCCCCCGTCCGGCGTCGACGACGGTGATCGAATTGTCGGGATGGATGGTGACGTCGACGAGGTCGTTCCGGCCCGCGAGCGCCTCGTCGACGGCGTTGTCGACCACCTCGTAGACGAGGTGGTGAAGCCCTCTCGGACCCGTCGTCCCGATGTACATACCGGGCCGCAGGCGCACCGGCTCGAGGCCTTCCAGGACCGTGATGTCCTTTGCGGTGTAATCCGTCTCGGTCACGCTGCTCAGATCACCTCTTTCAGCAAGAAAAGCCCTGCAAATCGGGCTTTTCGTGGTTCTTCGCAGTATATCAGAAACGGCGGTCGGTAGCGGCCTTCGCGAGGCTCGCGGCGGCCGCTCGGGCGATCGTGGCGCGCAGCTCCTCGTCGGCCATCGCCGCCGTGAGCTCGTCGGCGAGCAGACGTGTGGCGGCGTCGATCTCCGGGGGGACGACGGGGGCAAGAGAAGCGATCGGAGCAGGGGGCGCGGGCACCTGACCGGGGCTGAAGCGGATCGCCGTGGGCGAACCGGCTCCGACTGCGGGAACCAGCTTGGCGAGGATCTCCTCCGCCAGCAGACCGAGCTCGAACGCCCACGTGGACGACGTCGCAGCGACGAGCAGCGTCCCGTCCCGCGCGATGCGTTGGGGCCAAGCCGCGCGGGCGATCGCGTCCCCCACGACCTCGGGCCACACACGCGTCACGGCGGCGAGCGCGCCGGCGTCCGGTACGCCCGCACCGCGCAACACTCCTCGCAGAGACGCGTCGAGCCTTTCCATCACGCGGATGTGACCCGGCCGAGGGTGACGCGCAGTAGCTGCGCCGGTGCGAGCGGGAGCGATTCCGGCCCGGTGGCGGTGACGATGGTTTGCCCCATGACACCGATTCTCTCACTCAGGATCCGGCGACGGCTCTCGTCGAGCTCCGAGAGAGCGTCGTCGAGCAGCAAGAGGGGGGAAACGCGCCGCCGTGACGCGATCAACTCCGCCTCCGCAAGGAGGAGCGCGAGAACGGCGAGCCGCTGCTCGCCCTGCGACCCGAACGTCCGGAGGTCGCGATCGCCCACGCGGATCGTAATCTCGTCGAGGTGTGGCCCGGCGCCGGTGACGCCCCGCTCGATGTCGCGGTCGAGGCGCTCCTCGAACAGGGCGATCGTCGGCGGCTCGGCGTCGTAGCCCAGTGATGCGTCTGGAAGGCCGAGCTCGCCGGCTCGCTCGGCAAACCCGGGCTGGAGCAGCTCGACGGCGTCGCGGCGAGCCGCGGTCAGCACCGCGCCGAGATCGGCGACCTGCGCTGTCCACGGTGCCAGCGCCTCCCGATGCGATATCCCCAGCGCGACGCGGCGCAAAGCGGCGTTCCTTTGCCCGATCGCGCCGGCATAGTCCGACGACAGGTGCGCCCTGGCGGGGTAGAGGCGCCCGAGGGAACGATCGAGGTACGCCCTCCTCGCCGCCGGCCCGCCCTTCACGATGACGAGACGGTCGGGCGTGAAGACGAGGGCTGTGAGCTCACTGCGGAGTTGTTCCGGCGAGCGCAGGGCCACCCCGTCGAGCCGCGCACGCCTCGGGTCGTCCGCGCCAAGGCTCACGGACACCGTCACGGGGACCTCACCGCGGTGACCCGTCAGCTCGACCCGGGCTGCGTCGGTCCCTTGTCGGATCAGCTGCCGATCGGAGCGCGTCCGTGGCGAGAAACCCTGGGTTCCCACGTGTAACGCCTCGAGAAGGTTCGTCTTGCCCGCGCCGTTTGCTCCCGTGACGAGGACGAGGCCCGGTTGGAGCGCGAGCTCGAGCCGGGCATACGACCGGAAGTCGTGAAGCGTGACTCCGGCGACGATCAGCCCGCAAGCCTGATCGGCATGATCAGGTACCAGAACGAGTCGTCGTCGGCGGACGTGATCAGGCCGGGCCGAAGAGGGTTGATGAGCTTCAGCCTGACGGTGTCGCTCCGAACGGAGTCGACCCCGTCGGCCAGGAACTCTGCGTTGAAGCCGATTTCCAGTGGCTCACCGGTGTAGGCCGCGGGAAGTGACTCCATGGTCTCGCCGACGTCCTGGCTCTGTGCCGAGATCGTCAGCTCACCGTCGGCGAAGCGCAGCCGCAGGGGCGCGTTGCGGAGCGCCATCACACCGGCGCGGCGGACGACGTCGCGTAGCTCTGCACGCGGCAGGTCGACTTCGACCTCGAACGATTCAGGCAGCAGACGGCCTACGTCCGGGAACTGGCCGTCGATACGCCGGGTGGTGAGCCAGGTGTCGCCTGTTCCGAAGACGACCGTGTTCTCGTTCACGCCGAGCTCGACCGTCTCGGTGCCGCTCGCGATTCGCGCGAGTTCGATCAGCGCTCGTGCCGGGATGATCGCCTCGAGGTCTGGGCCCGACTGCTCGAGAGAGGTCTCCTTGAAGGAGAGCCTGTACGAGTCGGTCGCCGCCATGAACAGTTTCGTGCCCTCGAATCGCACCTGGATTCCCGTCAGCACCGGTCTGGACTCGTCCTTCGAGGCCGATCGGGCGACGCGGTCGACGGTCTCGAGCAGGGAAGCTGTCGCAATCGTGTGGGGTGCCGATTCGACCGACGGCAGACGCGGGAAATCCTCGGCCGAGAAGACGTTCAACTTCGACGAGTAACTCCCGCTGGAGATGTGTGCGACACCGTCTTCGGGGCGATACTCGATTGTGACCTGCGCAGCCGGAAGGAGGCGCGTAAGGTCGACCAGCAGCTTTCCCGGAACGACCACCGAGCTGTCGCCTTCGACCCGGGCAGGCAACGTTGTGCGCAGCGAGAGCTCCATGTCGGTTGCGGCGAGGTCGAGACCGTCGGGGGTCGGTCGCATGAGCACACCCGAGAGAACCTGAACCGAGCCGCGAGAGGACACAACCCGAGAAACGACTGCGAGCTTCGCGACGAGTTCGTCGCGATCACAGGTGACTTTCAGTCCCGAGCCGACAGCGATGTCTGTTTCCATCATGATGTAAGAACCTCTTGTCGTAGTACATAGAGAGTGTGAATGACGGGGAGGACGTTCGAGAATGGCATAGACATGCCGTTTGCGCCTGTGAGACATGCTGTGGACGAAACAGCCTCGCTCCACAGGCACGAACATCGGTCAGTCACGGTCCCACAGATCATCGGGTTTGCTTGATCCTTGCTGTGAGGTCCTGGACCAGGTTGTACACAGATCTATCCTCAGAGATGAGACGGGTGATCTTGGTCGTGGCATGAATCACCGTCGTATGATCGCGACCCCCGAACTCTTTCCCGATCTTCGGCAGCGACGCGTCCGTGAGCTCGCGGGAGAGATACATCGCAACCTGCCGCGGGTAGGCGACCGCCTGCGAGCGACGCTGGCTACAGAGCTCGGTGATAGAGAGTCCGAAGCGGTCGGAGACGGCTTCTTGAATCCGGCCTATCGTCACGGCCGGGACTGCGTCACCGTGGGGAAACAGGTCGCGCAGGACCTGCTCCGCGAGTTCGACGGTGAGCGGGAGGCCGGTCAACGACGAGAAGGCGACCACCCTTGTCAAGGCCCCTTCGAGCTCGCGGATGTTCGTGGAGACCCGCCCGGCGATGAACGTGAGAACCTCGGGGTCGCCGACGCCGATCCGGTCGGTCGTGACTTTCTTCCGAAGGATCGCGATCCGTGTCTCGAGATCAGGCGGCTGGATATCGGTGATCAGACCCCACTCGAAGCGTGACCGGAGCCGTTCCTCTAGCGTTGCGATCTCCTTCGGCGGCCGGTCGGACGAGATCACGATCTGGCGGCCGGCCTCGTAGAGCGAGTTGAACGTGTGGAAGAACTCCTCCTGAATCCGCTCCTTGCCCTCGAAGAACTGGATGTCGTCGACGAGCAGGACGTCATAGGTGCGATAGCGCTGCTTGAAGCCCTCGATTCTCTTGTCGCGCAGCGAGTTGATGAAGTCGTTCATGAAGGTCTCGCTCGTCACGTAACGCGTCGCCGAGCCCTTCGTGTGCTCGCTCACGTACTGGCCGATCGCCTGCAAGAGGTGCGTCTTGCCGAGGCCGGTCCCACCGTAGATGAAGAGCGGGTTGTAGGCCTGCGCAGGCGCTTCTGCAACCGCCAGCGCCGCGGCGTGCGCAAACCGGTTCGACGACCCGATCACGAAGAGATCGAACGTGTACTTGGGGATGGAGGGCGGCCGCGCTCCCCGCTCGACGGGTACGCCGGCTGCCGCGGGCTCGCCCGAGCCGTCGCCCGGCCCGCCTCCAGGCTCGCGGACGGTCAGGGTCACCCGCACGTCCCGCGCAAGTGCGTCGCGCGCAGCGGCTTTCACGAACCCGAGGAAATGACCTTCGATCCACTCGCGGGTGAAATCATTCGGCACGACGAGCGAGAACGTGTCGTCGGCGAGCTCCCCCGCGGACGCGTCTCCGAACCAGGTCGCATAGGTGGTCTCGTTGAGCGCCTCTCGGAGCCGGCGGGAGACGTCATCCCACAGGCGTTCGGCGGTGGGCTCGGTGGTGTGCTCCACCCTTGGGAGGCTCCTCTCAACAGGTCGCGGGGGAGGGCGAGCATAGCAGCGTGCGGGCGGCGCCTCAATCCTCTCGAAGGGACACCCACCCAGACAAAAAGCGCCTATTTGCAGGAATCTTCCTTAGTCCACACGGCTTTCCACATCTGTGGACAGTCTGGTGGCGCGAGCCTCGAAGGACAACGGTGTCCCCCCGGGTGCAGCACTTTCGATCGCCTGCAGGCCCCTCCTGCTTGTGGATAAGTCGACGGCCGAAGACCTCATCTATACTGTCGCCCCGCGCCCGCACATTGCGGCCCACGATTCGCCGACCGAGAGAGCTCCACTGTGAAACGCACGTATCAGCCCAACGTCCGTCGCCGCAAGCGGAAGCACGGTTTTCGTGCTCGCATGTCGACGCGAGCCGGACAGATGATCCTGAAGCGCCGCCGCGCCAAGGGGCGCAAGCGCCTCTCCGCCTGAGCGCTCGCCCTGCCTGTGGAGCGTCGGTACCGCCTGTCACGGTCGAAGGACTTCGATGCGGTCTACCGGCAAGGCCGGTCGGTCTCGACGCGGTACCTGACCCTCCACTGGTTCCCGCGTGAGGATGATCCCGGGGGCGCTCCGCGCCTCGGTCTGGCGGTTCCGAAAGCGGTCGGGAACGCCGCGGTCCGCAATCGGCTCAAGCGGCAGCTCCGGGAGACGTGGCAGGAGCTCGCCGACGACGTCCCTCCCGGCCGGGACTACGTCTTGGCGGCCCGGTCCGGCGTGGCCGAGCCTGCCGATTCTCGAGGTCACGAGTGGCTCGTGGATCAGGTGACCGAGGTGCTGCGAAAGGCGGCGGCGTGAGGTACTTCGGGGTTGCGATCGTCCAGGTGTGGCGCCATACCTTCGGCCTGCTGACGCCGGCCGGGACGTGCAAGTATCACCCGAGCTGTTCGCAATACGCGATCGATGCCTTCCGGATCCACGGCCTTTTCAAGGGCGGCGTTCTGGCGGTCTGGCGGATCCTTCGCTGTAACCCCTGGAGCCACGGGGGGGTCGACCGGGCGGAGGACGCGCGCCTCGGCCGTCGCCGTCGCGAGACGGAGCGCCCGGCGTGATCCCTCGCGTTCTCGCCTTCACCAACCCGCTGCGCCCGCTCGAGCATTTCCTGCAACACATCCTGGTCTGGTTGCACGAGACGGTCGGCTTCTCATGGGCATGGTCGATCGTCGCGTTGACCGTGCTCGTCCGGATCCTGCTCGTGCCGGTCACGGTCAAGCAGATCCACTCGATGCAGAACCTGCAGGCGCACGCGCCCGAGATGAAGGCGATCCAACAGAAGTGGAAGCACGACAAGCAACGCCAGAACGAAGAGCTGATGAAGTTCTACCGCGAGAACAAGATCAACCCGGCTGCGTCGTGCCTGCCGATCGTCCTCCAGATCCCGATCTTCATTTCGCTCTTCTACGTGCTCCGCCACTTCGACCAGCGGGTGCTGCCCCTGTACGGCGGCTCCGTTGACTGGCTCCACCTGGTCGACATCACGCAACCGGTGAAGGACGGTTGGGGCCCGTTGCTTCTCGTCATCTACGTGGCGAGCCAGCTGTCGTCGTCGTATTTCATGTCTTCGACGATGCAGGGAGCGCAGCGCATCCTCCTGATGGTCCTACCGGTCCTGTTCGTCCCGTTCATCATCAGGTTCCCGGCCGGACTGATGCTCTACTGGCTGACGACGAACCTCTGGACGACGGGCCAGGGGCTCGTGACGCGTAGGCTGATGCCCAAGCCAGCGGCGCCCGAGAAGCGGAGCTCGCGAACGCCTGCGAAAGACGAGCCGGCGGCAGCGAACGGCGGCGGCTCGACCTCCGAGAAGGCAGCTGCCCCCACCGCACGGAAGCCGGTGGCCGGCCCGCCGCGACGGGTCAAGCGGAAGCGCGGCGGCGGAGGCACAAAGCGGTGACCGACGAGATCACGGTGGAGGCGATGGGAGAGACCGTGGGCGAGGCGAAGTGGACGGCGCTCCGAGACCTCGAACGACGTGTGCCAGGGCTCGACCGTGACACCATCCGCTTCCAGGTCGTGAGCGAAGGCGAACGCGGCCTGCTGGGAGTTGGTTACTCTCCTGCGTCGGTGATCGCCACGGTCGCGGTCCCGAGCAATCCGGGTCCTGACGGGGAACGTCGCGAGGACGAGACGAGCCAGGGCGCGCTCGTCCGCGAGCTGCTCGAGAAGACGATCCTGGCGAGCGGCGCGCCTGCGACCGTCAGGATCGACGAGACCGGCGACGCGCTCGTCGCAACGCTCGTCGGCGCGGATCTCGGCGTCTTGATCGGCCGCCACGGCCAGACGATCGATGCGCTTCAATATCTCGCCAACGCGATCGGACATCGGGCGTACGGCGACGATCGCCGCCGGGTGATCGTCGACGCGGCGGGTTATCGCGCCCGCCGGGCGGCCACGCTCGAAACGGTCGCGCGGCGGGCTGCCGAGCAGGCCGCCGCCACCGGTCGCCGCGTCGCGCTCGAGCCGATGACGGCAGTCGAACGCCGGATCGTGCACGAGCTCTTGAAGGACGATCCCGAGGTCGAGACGTCGAGTGAGGGCGTCGAGCCGGCGCGGTTCGTCGTCGTCCTTCCGCGGCGTTCCGCGGACTGATCGGGCGGGTGCAGCCGCCCGTACTCGACCGGTGGCTCGCCGCGGTCACGTCGGCGCCCGGGTTGACGGCGATCCGGGATCCCTCGAAGGCACGCTCCGTTCTGCTCGACGACGCTTTGCGGGCGGTGCAGATCGTTTTGGCGACGGAGGGGCCGATCGTCGACGTCGGCTCCGGAGGCGGCACTCCCGGGATCCCGCTCGCCGTCGCGATCCCGGATCGTGCCGTGACTCTTCTCGAGGCCGAACGACGCAAGTGCCGCTTCCTCGAGTCCTGGGCGGCCGAGCTCGCGAATGTCTCCGTCATCTGGGGCCGCGCCGAAGAGCAGGAGAAAGAGCGGTTCGGCGTCGCCGTGGCAAAGGCCCTTGCCCAGCCGCCAACCGCCGCCGAATGGTGTCTGCCTCTCGTGCGGGAAGGAGGCCTCGTCGTCCTTTGGGTCGGATCATCGGTCGATCCCATCCGGGTGGCGGCGGTGGCAGAACGCCTTGGAGGGGAGCTCGAGGAGTCCCCCACTGGGCTGCTCGCCATCCGCAAGATCGCCCCGACTCCGCTGGGTTTCCCTCGCCGGACAGGCGCCGCGAAGAAGCGTCCGCTCGCCTGACATTCTGCCCGGCCGCGTCCGCCACCCCGGCTAGCCTGGAATCATGCCTGCGCGCGTTTACGCAATCGCGAATCAGAAGGGTGGCGTCGGCAAGACGACGACCGCGGTCAACCTGGCCGCGTGTCTCGCGGAGGCGGGCGAGCGGTGCCTGCTCGTCGACCTCGACCCGCAGGCCAATGCGACATCCGGCCTCGGTCGTCGCGCGAACGGCGTCTCCACCCACGATCTTCTCGACGGCGTCCCTCTCGGCGAGCTCGCCAAGCCGACGGCGTTCCCGAACCTCGATCTCGTTCCGGCCAAACCGGAGCTTGCAGCAGTTGCCGTTCAGCTCTCCGCGATCGCGGGCGGGGAGCGATATCTGGCCGACGCTCTCGTGCCGCCGGCGACCGATCCCTACGCGTTCGTCTTCCTCGACTGCCCACCCGCGTTCGGTGCCCTGACGGTCAACGCCCTTACGGCGGCAGATCGCGTTATCGTCCCCGTGCAGGCCGAGTACTACGCGCTCGAGGGCCTATCGCAGCTGCTCGGGTCGATCAACCTCGTCAAGGCGCGGCTCAACCCCCGACTCGCCGTTGCCGGAATTCTGCTGACAATGGTCGATGGCCGGACGCGGCTCGCGTCCGAGGTGGAGCGCGAGCTCAGGCGCCATTTCGGCTCGCTCGTCTTCACGACGTCCGTGCCCCGCTCGGTCCGACTCGCGGAGGCACCGAGCCACGGCCTGCCCGCAATCGCCTACGACCGCCGCTCGTCCGGCTCGGAGGCCTACTGGAAGGTGGCGATGGAACTTGTCGAGCGTCAATGACACGCCCCGCCGCGGCCTCGGTCGCGGCCTCGAGGTGCTGATCGGTGGAGCCGGCGAAGCGGAGTTGCTGCATCTTCCCGTCGAAGCCGTTCACCCCAACCCTCGCCAGCCACGACGCCGTTTCGAACCCGAGGCGACGTCCGGTCTCGCCGCGTCGATCCGTCACCAGGGAGTGTTGCAACCGGTCGTCGTGCGTCCGCGCGATGAGGGCGGCTACGAGCTCATCGCCGGTGAGCGTCGCTGGCGAGCTGCCAAGGAGGCTGGTGCACCGACTATCCCGGCAGTCGTGAGACATGCCGACGATCGCGACTCACTTCTGTTGGGCCTCGTCGAGAACGTCGCTCGTGAGAACCTGTCGCCGGTGGAAGAGGCCCGTGCGTACGTGACGCTGATCGACGAGTTCGAGCTCACCCTCGGCGACGTTGCGGAGCGCGTGGGTCGCTCGAAACCTTCCGTGTCGAACCGTGTCCGCCTACTGGAGCTGCCCGAGGACGTCCTGTGGATGCTCGCCCGGGGGGATCTCACGGAGGGCCACGCGCGGGCCGTCCTGGCTCTGCCGGACGACGACGCGCGGCGGCGCCTGGCAAAGAGAGTTGCACAGGAGGGCCTCACCGTGCGAGCCGCCGAAAGGGCCGCGCAGGAGGGAGGTGCCCGCCGCCGGCGGGTTACCCCGATGGCCGACCCGGCGCTCGGCGAGCGTGCCCGTACCGCGGCACAACGGTTGACGGGTCTGCCGGCCCGCGTCAGCGGGGGGAGGCTCGAGCTTCGGTTCGGCGACGAGACCGGTCTCGCCGAGCTCGTGGAGACGCTCGAGGCGCTGCTGTAGGCGGAAACCGGGAGCACGTGTCCGGTACACTCGTCGACCGCGGGCGATTAGCTCAGTTGGTTAGAGCGCCGCTCTGATAAGGCGGAGGTCCCTGGTTCGAATCCAGGATCGCCCACTCCGAAAACCCCTGCTAGTGGGGGGTTTTGGGGTTTTGCTCTTCGGAGGTCCGCCGGGAGTGGGGGTTCCCCTCACTTTCCCCTTGCGACGGCTCGTCCGCGTACGAGCCGGGAGCCTGCTCCGAGAAGGGGATTCGGCGATCTCGTTTCGCTACTAGATGGCCGAGATCGTCAAGGCCCAGCTCCCGCCTTGCCGGTGAGACCGACTCGCCGCCCCGACAGCGTAGATAGGTCATAGAGGACGGCGAGTGCCCCTCCGCTCTCGAACGTCGCCCGCCTCTGCCCGGCGGCGTCGAGAGCGGAGAGGTAGCGATCAAGATTGCCGACGATTTGTGCGCCTCTGACAAGGACAACGTGGCTGAAGACGAACCAGACACGTCTGCGTCCGTCGACCGCCGTGAGGTCGCGAACGAACGTCGAGCCGCCGCCTGGCGTGAACTGCCCTACAACCAGGGAGGGGGGAGTAGACCGAAGTGCCGCGAAGGACGCAACCGGCAACGCGGCTGGAACGACCGGCCAGAGAGTGCGCCCCGGGCTCGACCGGTTCACACCGTTGACCTCTGCGTAATAGCGTGCCGGGTACTGCGCTGCCGCGTAGAGGTACAGCACGTCGCCTGGCTTCCAGGCGGAGCGGATGTGCGCAAGGATCTGCATGGTTCCTCCCTGCTCCGACTGATCGGTGAGGAGTCGGGCCGTGGCCAGGCCGGTGACCGAGAGGAGAAAGACCGAAGCGACGACAGCTGCACTCGCGGTGAGCCGGCGCCTCAGGCCCGGTTGTGACAAGGCTTGCACTGCGGCGGCCGTCCCGGCGGCCACGAGGATAACGACAAGCGGCACGAGGAACAACACGAAGCGGGCCGCGAACGGGTAGCGGCCGCTCGCCAGGGCCCCCGCCACGGCGATGAAGGGCGCAACAAGCACCGCCGTTCCCAGGCGGTCGCGGCGCGCCAGGAAAACGGTACCCGCGAGCGCGAGCAACGCCGCAGACGTCACGATCAACGGCGACCAGGGGCGACCATAGAACCCGAAGGAAAGGAGAAGGATCTCGCGCACGATGCTTGCAAGGCGATGAACCTCCGCGAGACTCGTGGGCGGGAACGGAACGGAATATTCGGCCTCGCCAGAAAGGGATTCGGGTAGCTGAGCAAGCTTCGGCCACGCGACGAGGAAGAATGCGCACGCACTCGCGAACCAGGCCAACCCGACGATCGCCAGGCGGCGGACCATCAGCCACTCACGTCGCGCCAATGCGGCACCTCCCACCACCAACCCGGAAGGGCCGAGAACCATCATCGCCGAATGCGAGAACCAGAGCACCATCGCGCCCCCGATCCCAATGGCAATCGCGTGGCGCCAATCGGTGATCCGCCTGGTCGAGTGCGCCAACCACAACGCAGCCAGCGCCGCCAAGACGTCGAGGGAATACTGCTTTGTCTCCGCCGAGTACCTGACGAGCGAGGGCGAGAAGCAGAAAAACAGGAACGCGAACAGCAACGCCACCCCCTGGAGATAGAAGGAGGCGACACGCCAGAACAGCGGCATGGCTGCGAGCGCCGCGACCAAAGGCACGAGCCGCAGCGACCGGTCGCTGGCGCCGAGCGTTGCAACCGAAAGTTTCTCGGCCAGCAGGAACCCCCAGGGTGCGCCCTGGGCGAAGCTGAGCCTCCCAAGCAGCTCGTGCGGAGACCGGTGAATGATGTTAAGGGCGAGAAAGGCTTCGTCCAACCAGAGCGAGCCCCGATCGAGATACCAAACGACGTGCGCCAGCGCGCCGACGGCGAGAACCGTCCAGGCTGCCGCCCGAAATCTCACCCTCGGTCCAGCCTCGGCTCAGTGAGACGCGAGCCCGGCGACGAGGACGATGACCACGAGTACCTCGACGCCAACCGCAGTGCCGATCAGCAGGACCATTCGCCGCACGCGCCGACGACGTCTTCTCCCCATTCTCCCCATTGTGGAACTATGGCACGTTTGTCACCGCGTTCCTACCGACGATGCGGCGCACCTGGCCGAGGTTGGCTGCGAGGTAGTAGAGGGCACCGTCGGGACCGACTTTGAAGGCCGTGGGGCCTGCCGTGTTCCGAGCGATGATCGTGGGTTGCGGTGGCTTGCTCGTGGTGGGGAGGGGAAGGACGGAGATGGTGTTGTTGATCCAGTCTCCGAAGACGTAGTCGCGCCTGAAGCGTTGGGGGAGATCGGTGGCTTTCGCGAGGGAAACGCCGCCGGTGATCGACTGGGCCCGGTCGTGATGGAGCGCGATCCAGGGTGCGGTGGGCGCAGTCGGATGTGCTCGGTAGAAAGCGGTACAGAACGGTGTCGCGCTGTACTTGGGTGTGCGTTGCGGCCCTTCGTAGCAGGGCCACCCTAGGTTGGCTCCCCGGGAGGCGAAGACGAGTCGTTCCCAGGTGTCCCAGCCGACGTCGGCGACGAGCGGCTCGGCGCCGTGGCCGGCGAGCAGGGTGAGTCTGAACGGGTTCCGTAAACCTGACGCCCAGATACGCGATCGGTTCGACCGCGGATCACCGTTCCAGTCCGGGTTGGACGGCAGCCCTTTGCCATTGCGGTCGATGTGCAACACCTTGCCGCCGAGAGTGTCGAGGTTCTGCGCGAGGAAGGCCACCGGTTGAACCACTTCTCCGCCGCCGCCGTCCCCGGTCGAGAGGAACATCGTGCCGTCGTGGGCGAAGGCAATGTCGGAGCCGTCATGGGCGACCTCTGACGGAAGACAATCGGCGGTTCGGGGCAAAGCAAGACAAGAGCTGGTTCCTTCGGCGCCTACGATCACGTGCTCGCTTGTCGGGTCGGCAACCCCGTCGGTGACGGTAAACCGGCTCACGCGGACGACGGTCGGCGCGATCGACTTCGCCGTCGTCCCGATCGCCGCATACGTCACGTAGATGTAGGGATGGGCGGAGAAGTCCGGATCAACGGTCACGTCAGTCACACCCCGGAAGCTCGCCGAACTGACCTTCGCCCGGAGATCGAGAAACACTGCCGGCTTCCTATCCCGCGCTGAGACGATACTGACCAGACCGTTCTTCGCGGCAACCAGCAGGCTCCCGTCGGGCAGGAACGCGAAGTCCGTCGGATACTCGAACCCCCCGGCAAAGACCGAAGCCTTGAGTCCCGAGGGGAGCCCCATATCGCCAGCGCCCTCACCGACGAAGTCCTTCTCGTCGACGACGTGCCGATCGTGAAACAGCGTGCCTGTTCTGCAGTCCAAAGCGAACCTGCACGTACCGGCCGCCCCACCGCCTCCGACGAAAACCACCACGGCAACGGCAGCCACGATGAGAAACCAGCGTCGTCCGGGAGGCCGAGAATTGCTCACGCTGACACCGCTGCGCCGAGCGCGTGGGCTCCCAGCCCGCCAGAGGGGGCGGAGAGGATGAACACACTCATCTCATTACTCACTAACCGCCGCCTGTCTAGCCCAGCCCCTGGCTGGGAGCCTTCGCGGACACCGGAAAGGTGCGACATGCTCCTCGGATCGCGCCGGATGGCGAGTTGCCGTTCGTGCTCTCGGCGTGGCCGATTTGCAGGGGTTTCCGGGTGTGGTTGAGGACCGCTCGGCTAGCTCTGATAAGGCGGATGCAACGCGTAGATATCGGAAAGACCGACCTGTGGGATGTACTCGTCTGCCGACGCGTTTCTTACCCGTTGCTTGGCTCACCGCGCGAGGCTAGAGTCGCGTTCAGCGTGAAGAACGACAACGGGCTCGGGCTCTTCCTGACCGCACTGCCGGCCGGCCTGGCGATCGAGTACGCGGAGCGCGCGGAAGGCGCAGGCTTTCGCAGCTGCTGGTTCCCGGAGATCACGTTCGCTGATTCCTTCGGTCCCGCGACGGCGGCCTCTCTGCGGACGACGCGAGTCGGAATCGGCACCGGCGTGGTCGGGGTCTGGTCGCGGTCGCCGGTGACGATGGCGCTGCAGGCGGCGACGCTGCATCAGCTGTCGGAGGGTCGTCTGCTGCTCGGCCTCGGCGTACAGGCTCGCGGCTACGTCGAAGGCTGGCACGGCCAAACCTATCGGCAGCCGATTGCAGCCATGCGTGACTTCATCGCGATTCTCCGCGGCGCGTTCGGCGGTGAACTGGTCTCCTACGAGGGCGAGGTCTTCTCCGTCCGGAACTTCCACCTGGACATGGAGCTGCCGCAGCCGCCTCCGAAAATCTACGTCGCGGCCAACGGTCCGCGGATGATCGAATTGGCGGGCGAGGTGGCGGACGGGATGGTGGGGTGGTTCCAGTCGCTCGAATACGTCCGCGACGTGACGATGCCGGCCCTCCGCCGGGGCGCCGAGCGGTCGGGTCGCTCGCTCGAGGGCTTCGATGCAACGGTCGGCTTCCCCGCCGTGGTGACCCGCGACGACAGCGGCGTCGAGTTGGCGAAGGGCCAGGTAATGATGTATGCGAGCGCGCTCGGCTCCGCCCCGGCCTACCTCGAAAGCGCCCGCGCGGCCGGCTTCTCGGCGGAGGCGGAGGCGATCGGCGAGCGGGTTCGCGCGGGAAAGCTGCGTGCCGCAGTCGAGCAGGTGACGGACGAAATGGCGGCCGCGATGGTCATGGCCGGCAGCGTCGCTCGCGTCCGGGAGAGAATCGAGCGCTATCGCGCAGCCGGTCTCCGTGGCGTCCACCTCTTGCCGTCTCCGCCCGGCGGCTTCTATCCGCTCTACGAGGATCACTTTCCGGTCGACTCGCTCTCTCAACTGCCCCAGTTCGACTTCCCCGCCCTGATCTCGAGCTTCGATGACGTCGTCGAGCTGCTCGGGTCTTAGAACTCCTGCCTGAAACGGCAGCAAGGCCGCGGCGGAACCCCAATTTCTCTTTGGACTAGACCGTTATCGGCTTTGCTGCCACTCAGTTCAGAATGGCCCGCTCCGAAGCGGGGGTTTTGCGTCTCGACCTCCGGGAACTCGCCATCCGGAAGAAGATCGAGCCTGAACGAGAGTACGCTGCCACGACTACCAGAACCGGCAGGCCGGTTCGGGTACGGTGCAACGATCGTGACATCCTCATGAATAAACACGAAGGCGGGGAGGGTGCAGTCGATTGGAGTCCGAGATCACAACTGCGTTGGCGTTGGTGAGCTTCGAGGAGACACCGCTACTGGAGATCAGCGTGAAAGCTGCCGCGATCGAGGCGCTCGGCTGGCGCGAGTACGACCGCCTGCCGCACCGATGGATCGTGAAATACGAGAAGGTCGTCGCGCAGGCTGACAGTCCCCCCGCCGACGAGCTCGAGAGCGTCATGGGCGGCTATTGGGTCGATCCGTCCGACATTCCGGTAGCCGATCTCGTAACGACGGAGGAAACCGAGTAGATGTTCGAGTCGGCGGCGTGCGCAGCGTCGGCGCATTTCCCCACGCGAGATACGCCGTCCAACACCCAGCTGTTCGACCAAGCAGGACTCGGGCTACCGCGGCGTATCTCCTCGCTCCACGCGCAACGATGGAGATCGACGAGAGAGGGCCCTCCCGGGCCCTCTCTCGTCGAATGCGTGCGGTCGAGCTACGCGACCAGGACGCGCTCGCTGCTGCGAGCGACGACCTTGCCGCTCATGATCTTGGGCTCGGTCGGAATGATCGTGTCGAGCTTTTCGTCTCGGATCCAGCTGGTGACGAGCTTCGTGGACTTCTCGCCCTGCTCGAGAGTCTCGAAGAGACCGAACGAGGTAAAGACGCCGTTGCCGGCCTCGACAAGGTAGTAGCCCTTGAAACCGGGCAGCTCCTGGAGCTGCGGCACGAGGGTCTCGTTGACCTTGGTCGTCAGCTCGGCTGCGCGAGCCTGGTCCACGCCGTGGTAGCTGCGGATGGTCGCATGCATGTGATTCCTTCCGTCAGGGACGTCCCGAAGAACTCCCGCTGCGCCAAGGCCAGGTGTGACAACCGGAGAGGAACGTACGGACCTCGGCGGCTCCAACGCTAGAGCCCACGCGCTGGAGCTACCATAGCCGCGATTTTCACGAGCCGCGTCCGTAGTTTCCCCGCCTCGCCGTCACGAGTCGCCCTGTGCGCAGGACGGTGGCCTCGTTCGAATCAAGGGAACCCCCGAGAGGGGGACGCCCGCCCGCGTCGTACCCATAGGCTCATTTCGTGCCGACGAATCGTGCCACGGCGATATTCTTCGTACTCGCAACGATCGCCCTCGCGGTCATCGGCGAGGCTCTCGTGCTCACGCATACCGCGGGCGCACTCGGACTCATCCTGCTCGCATGCTCAGCGGCCGCCGGCATCGCGGCGTGGGTTGCACTCGGCGCGCCACGGACGCGAAGCGACATCCGTGCGTAACACCCGTTCCGCCGGGATACACTCAGTGAGAAGCCGATGCGCGAGATGACCGTCTACGGCGTGAGTTTCGACCTGGTCGGCAAGCAGCCGATTGTGCTGCTGAAGACCCAGGACGGTAACACGTTCCTTCCGATCTGGATCGGCCATCCCGAGGCGGCGGCGATCCTGATGAATCTCCAGGGCACCGAGCCGCCGCGCCCGATGACGCACGATCTCGCCACCGCGATCATCGCGTCGCTCGACGCCGAGATCCGACAGGTCACCGTAACCGAGTTGCGCGAGAACACCTTTCACGCGCTCATCACGCTCGTCCGGAACGGAACGGAGATCGAGCTCGACGCGCGGACCTCGGACGCGATCGCGCTGGCGCTCCGGACGGATGCGAAGATCTTCGCCGCCGACGAAGTGATCGAGGAATCGGGCGTCGAGTTCGAAGGCGACGAGGAGGAGGCGTCGCGGCGCCTTACCGGCCAGGACTCACTCGCCGACCTCGACCCCGACGAGTTCCGCCGCTTCCTCGACACCGTCTCGCCCGACGAGTTCGCAGCCGAGCCCGAGGACGAGCCCGAGGACGAGCCCGAGGACGAGCCCGAGTAGGACGCTTACGACCCGAGCTCCTTCTTCGTCAGGTCGAGGAGAACCGTCACCAGGCGTTCGAGCCCGGCCGGCGAGAGGAGGCCCACGTTTGCCGCCGCCAACCTTTCTCGTAGGAGCCGCTCACGGTCGGCGTCGACCGTACCGATGCCGAGTTGTGCCTTCAGCTCCCACAATTCCGCGACAAGGCCAAGCCGGCGGTTCACGGCCGCGACGATGGCCTCGTCGTTGTCCGTGATCTCTCGGCGGATCTCGTCGAACCGCTCGTTCACAGCACCACCGCCGCTGCGAGTGCCGCCCCGTTGAAGAGCGCGTGGACGATCATGCCGGGATAGACGCTCCCAGTCTGCCAGCGGAGCCAGCCGAGCGTGATGCCGAAAATCGAGAGCACGGGCAGGCCCAGCACGAGCCCGTGGGCGAGCCCGAATGCCACGCCCGTGATCACGATCGCCGGCACCGGCCCGATGAACGGGATCAGGAGGCCGAAGCCGAGCCCGCGGAAGAGCAGTTCCTCGACGAACGGCGCCACGAGCGTCACCACCGCAGCATTGGCCAGGAACGGCGTCGCCCGGCTCGAATCCCAGGCCGGAGGTACGAGGCCCTGCTCGCCGCCGGCATCGAGGAACTGGCTTAGAACGGCCGCCGTCGCGACAATCACGGCGAGCGCGGCGAGGGCCAGGCCGACGGCACGCCCACGCCTGCGTGGTGCCTCGAGCGCGAGTAGCGGACGATCGAAGCCGTGTGCGATTGCCAAGATCAGGATCAACATGACCCCGTACTGGACCAGGGCTCCGGCGAACGTCGACCAGAGATAGAGCACGTCGTCGGGCGGCTCGCCACCGGCAAGGCGGCCGGCATACGAGACGGCGGCGAGGAGGCCCACGAGCACGCTCCAGGCGACGAGCCTGCCGGACTGGCGTCGCGGCGGATCCGCGCGCGTGTCGATCACGCCGCCGGCCTCCATCTCGCGCCCCTCACGCAACCCAGTACCACAGAGCCCATCTGACCACATATACGGCGAGCCACGCGCCGAGAATCGTTGCGGTCACGAGCACGGCACGCCTCCCTCGGGTCAGCGTGGCCATCGCCATGAACGCGGGGAAGATCACCACGGCGAATCGCTGCATGGACCAGAGCGGGATCTTGTCCGACACGAACGTCAACGGAATCGCCACGCTCACGAGGGCGTAGACGCCATAGGCGGCACCGATGCGACGCCACGCGACCACCCCGAGGACGATCAGGGCGATGGCGACACCGAGGTCCAGCAGTTCCCGGTCCTGCACGGCGGCGATGACGCCTCCGAGGGGGCCGGCCGGCGATAGGCGCCGCTCCCACACGACCTTCTGCGCCTCGAGAAACGCAAGCGGATGTCCGATCCACACGGCGAGCAGCAGCGGATAGAGAGCAAAGAACAGCGGTGCCAGGGCAACGCCCGCGATGGCGCGTCGCCGGTCGGGAGCCCTCCAGGCGATCACGAGCAATGCCGGCACGAGCGCCACGCCTGCCGAGCGCGTCAGCAGGGCGAGTCCGGCGAGCACCCCGGCCCTCGGGAACCGCCCCTGCTCGGCGGCGAGGAAGGCCGCGACCGCCAGGAGCAGAAAGAGAGATTCGCTATAGACCGCTCCGAAGAAGAGTGTGGTCGGCGCGACCGCGAGGTACAAGACGGTTCGTCGGGCCGCATCCTCGCCGAGGTGGTCCAGGGTCAGCCGGTACAGCAAAGCGAAAGCGGCGGCGCCGGCGACCAACGAAACGAGGACGCCGGCAAGGACGTCGTGACCTGCGAGGGTCCGACCGAGGCCCGCAACGAGAACCGGATAGAGCGGAAAGAACGCAGGGGTGCTCGAAGGCCAGGAATATCCGTTCTCGGCGATTCTGAGGAACCAGTCGCTATCCCACCGCGCCCAGACGTCGATGGCAGCTCCGAGGTCGTGGAGGCGAGGACTGTCCCATTCGCCGCGCCGTGCATTGAGCGCCCCGTCGAACCCCACGACCGCAACGACGGCGAGCAACCAGATCGCGGCGCGGCTCCAGAGGAACAGCCGGATGGCGGGCGCGACGCTGCGCGTGTCGTCCGGCACAGCGTGACTCTAACCGGCCGACCGCAACCGGCCGGGGACACGCACCCGCGAGGCTCTTCCCGAACCCCGGAGACCGATGGCTACCATCGCACCATGAGCGCGCCACGCCGGCGGCCACAGCGTGGGCCCGACCTCGACCTGGCCGTTCTCCGGCGCCGCCGGCAACGCAAGCGGCGCCGGCCGTTCCTGATGCTCTTCCTCGTCGTCGCGGGACTGGTGACGGTGGTGGCGGTCGCGGGCGGCGGAGGCGTGTACGCCTTCGGGTCATCGTGCGACCTGTCGGCACTCCACGAGGTTCGGATCGGCCAGAATACGTTCGTCTACGCGGCCGACGGCTCGTTGCTCGGCGCGATTCCTGCGGAGCGGAACCGGCAGGTCGTTCCGCTGGCACGTGTCAGCCCGTGGATGCCGAAGGCCACCGTCGCCATCGAGGACCGCCGGTTCTACCAGCACGGCGGCGTCGACCCGCAGGGCATCGCCCGCGCCGTCCTCGCTGACGTTCGCGCGCGCAAGCTCGTCCAGGGTGGCTCGACGATCACCCAACAGCTCGTCCGAAACCTCTATATCTCGAACGAACGGACACTCCAGCGGAAGCTCAAAGAGGCATGTCTCGCGATCAAGCTCAACGATGCCTGGTCGAAGCAGCGAATCCTCGAGGCGTACCTCAACCAGGTGTACTACGGGAACCTCGCCTACGGGATCGAGGCAGCCTCGCAGACCTATTTCTCCAAGCCTGCACGTGCCCTCAACCTGCGGGAGGCTGCGTTGCTCGCGGGTCTGACCCAGGCGCCGTCGGCCTATGACCCGTTCGTCGAGTCGGGCAAAGCGCTCGCCCGCCGAAACGCCGTCCTCCAGGCGATGCGGGATCAGGGTGCCATCACTGCCGAACAGTACGCGTGGGCCAGTCGTTCGCACGATCTCCAGCTGAAACCCGGCCGGCTCTACAAGGAGATCCGCGAGCCCTACTTCTTCGGATACGTCCGCGACCAGTTGATCAGGAAGTACGGCGCCGAGACGGTGCGCTCCGGCGGCCTCAGCGTCTACACGACGATTCTGCCCCGCTGGCAGCGTGCGGCCCAGGATTCGATCCGGGAGACGCTCACCGACCCGGGCGACCCGGCCGCGGCGGTCATCTCGATCGATCCCGGGAACGGTGCGATCCGCGCGATGACGGCCGTCGTGCCCGGGCGCCGCAACAACCAGTTCAACCTGCTCTCGCAGGCCCGCCGACAGCCCGGCTCGACGTTCAAGACGTTCGTCCTGGCAGCGGCGATCGAAAAGGGGATCGATCCCGACACGAGCTACTACGTCTCGGCGCCCTTCACGTACCGGCCGGTCGCGAACGGCAACTGCGATGACGGATCGTGGTGGTGTGTCAAGACGTACGACTCGACGTACAACGGCTGGACCTCCGTCTCGCGGGCCACGCTTCGGTCGGACAACACGGTGTACGCGCAACTGACGCTGGACGTGGGACCGGACCGAGTCGGCGAGATGGCCCGGCGACTGGGGGTGCGTTCACCGCTGCAGGTGGGCGGGAGCTACGTGCCAGCGATGGGCCTCGGCTCGATCGCCGTGTCGCCTCTCGACATGGCCTCGGCGTATGCGACGCTCGCGGCCGGCGGCATCTACTCGGAGCCGAGCGCGATCCGGAAGGTCGTGTTGCCGAACGGGAAGGAGGACACCAGCGCGGGTTGGGGCGCCGCGAAGCGGAAGAGGGTGATCTCCGACGGTGTTGCGTGGAAGGTGACACAGATTCTGGAGGACAACGTCAGGTACGGCACGGGCGTCAGGGCTGCATTCGGGCGTCCCGCCGCGGGCAAGACCGGGACCACGGACAAGCACGCGGACGCATGGTTCGTGGGCTACACACCCGACCTCGCTACCGCGGTCTGGATGGGGTATCAGGCCGGAGAGATCCCGATGGACAACGTCCACGGCATCTCCGTCTCCGGAGGAAGTTTCCCGGCCCAGATCTGGCGGGCGCTGATGGAGCGCACGATCGGGCTGCGGCCGGCCAGGGACTTCGCCGAGCCCAAGGCGTACCCGCTGTATCAGCCGTTCCGGCGCGGGCCGCTCGCGCTCAGCTACGACCCGTACTACGTCCCGACGAGCACGGACACCACCTCCGGCGGGACGACATCCGCCGACAAGACCGGGACGACGCCGAAGGACACTGCGGGCGCTGCGACGACGAAACAGCCGTGAGGCGATCCATGGCGGTACCGGCGGGTATGGTCATCCTCGCCCTTCTTGCCGTCGCCTGTTCTCTCGCGTGGCGTCCGGACTCCCCACTCGTTCCGCGAAACGGCGGCGACGTATCCGGAGTCGCACCGCTCTTCTTCGTCGTCTTGCTCGCGGCTTTCGCGACCTACCTGGTCGCGCTGCTCGTGATCCGCAACCTCGCTCCCTCCACCCGGGCCGTGATCGTGCTCGCCGCCGCGATCCAACTCGTTCCGCTCACGGCCCCGTTGCTGCTCTCGACCGACGCCTGGACGTACTGGTCGTACGGGTGGATAGGCGCGCGCGGAGGCGGAAATCCGTACGACGATGCGCCCGAGACGTTTCCTGCCAACCCGGCCCTCCCGTATATGGGGAGCGCCTGGGTCGACACGACGAGCGTTTACGGTCCCGCCTTCACGATGGCATCGGAGCCGCTCGCGCTTGTCGCAGGAGACTCTGACCGGCTCGCAGCCTGGACGTACAAGGCGCTCGCCGCCGGCGCAGCGCTCGCTGCGGCCTTGCTCGCCGGCCGCCTGGCTCGCAGGCGAGCGTTCGCGATTGCGCTCGTCGGCTGGAATCCCCTCCTTGCGGCGCACCTCGCCGGCGGCGGCCACAACGACGCCTGGGTTGGCGCGCTGATTCTCGCTGCTCTCGCGCTGTCGGCGTCCCGCCGGCTGCAGGGTGCGGGCGCACTGTGGGCGATCGCGATCGGCGTGAAGTGGGTTCCGGTCATCTTCCTCGCGCTCCGCGCCCTCGAGGCTCGTGCCGTGGGCCGACGGGCGTCGCACCGAGGGTTCGTCCTCGCCGCCGCCGCGATCGTCGTCGGCGCGACCGTGCTCTACGGTGGGGTATGGCCGCTGGCGATCCTGCCCCTCGCGGGGAACGTGGCGCTCGAGACGAGTTATGCGATCCCGCACCGGCTCGAGCAGATCGGGTTGCCCGACGCGGTCGCGCTCGGCATCGCCGTCGCGGCGCTTCTCGGCGGGCTCGCCTGGCTCGCCCGGGAAGCCGGCCGAGGGCGTGCGCGACTCGGGCTGGCAGCCTGCCTCGTGCTCGTGACGACTCCGTATCTCGCGGTCTGGTACCTGGCGTGGGCGGTACCCCTAGCGGCTGCGGAGGAAGACGCCGTTGCAACCGTCGCGTGCCTCGTCCTCTGCGCCTACCTACTGCCGCAGACGATCCCGCTCTAGCGCCTAGCCCCGACGCCGAAGCACGACGACGCCGTCTTCCGACCGGACGACTCGCCAGCGTGCGTCCTGGCGGAGTGCTCTGTAAGCGACACCGAACTTCCTGCCACGCGCGTCGTCGAGGTAGCTCGGGTGCGTCAGGTCGACGGCAATCCAGCGTGCCTCGCGCAGGACGGGAAAGCTGAAGATCCGCCGCCGTTCGGATAGGTGCGCCCCGAGCGTGTTGGTGGCGCTGACGGCGACCGCAGGGGGCACTGCCCGCAGGACCCGCTCGGCTGCGCGCGAGTGTGAGGTAACGACGTGGTCACGGGTTGCGAGCTTCGAGCCGAGCGGGACGTAGCGCCAGATCGGGAGCGGCCCGAGCACGATGCCTGCGACGAGCACGAGCCCGACGAGCCCGCGCCCCAGCGCAGGCGCCGAGCGAGGTAGACGCCGCTGAACCCGAGCCGCCCCGAGAACCGCTCCTGCCATGAGCCCAGGGATGGCACCGGCCGTGTAGTGGAAGTGGATCGACGTCTGTGTCCGCGTGTCGGCGAGGAGATTCAGTGCGAGCTCCGGCAGAGCAGTCGCCGCCATGAGCGGTGCGAGCAGCGGCAGCCCCCCGAGGGGGACGAGAAGGTCCAGAAGGTATGACAGATCGCGCTGCTCGGTCGTCGCCCGAAGTATGCGCAGCGGATGGGCCACGACCGTCTCGAGGATTCCGGCCGGTGATCCGCCGACCGCCGAGTAGCGTCCTTCGAACGGCGAGCCCCCGCCGGGCGCGTAGTGAGGGACGATGACCGCGGTCGCCACTATCGCCACCAGCGTTCCTGCCACCGCGATGACGACTCCCGCCCGTCGGCGCCCGTGCGCAACCGCGTGCCACACGCCGAGCATCGCTACGACGAGGCCGACTTGCTCCTTGGTCAGGCACGCTGCCGCCGCGCACAGGGCGAACGGCAGCAGGCGGTTCTCGTCGAGGAACCAGATCGCCCCGAGCAGCAGCGGCGTCGCGATCGCGACCGGATGAAAGTCGTCGACGACGAGCCATTGCGTCGGCGGATAGAGGAGGTAGACGAGGGCGAAACCGAGGCCCGCCCAGTCGGTGCCAAGGTGCTTCTGGGCGAGGAGGAAGACGGGCACAGCACCGAATGCGACTGCCACGGCCTGGGCGACGAGCAACAGGCTGGGATTCGGCCACAGCCACCAGAGCGGAGCGAGCAACGCCACCAGTGGATCGAAATGGGCCCCGAGCCGTGAGATCTGGCGCCCCTGGAGGTCGGTGATCTCGAGGAACCGACCGTGAGCTGTCGACCAAACGGCCTGGGTCAGGTTGCCGACGTCGAACCGGCCGGTCGCGAAGGCTTGCTGCTGGAGCACTGCGAGCGCCGACATGCCGGCGGCGAAGGCCGACACCGCCACCCAGAGCAGCCGGCGAGGCCTCGTCACGCGGCAGCAATCGCCCGCTCGAGCACTTCCCGCCAACGGGCACCGAGCGCGGCTTCGCCTGCCCGCGCCTCGTACGTCACTCGCCCGGCGGCACCGATGCGGCCTGCAAGCGCGGGGTCAACGGCAAGGCGACGTACGGCGGCGGCCAACGCAACCGGGTCGCCGGCCGGGACGAGGACAGCGTCCTGGCCGTCGGTCAGCAGCTCCCGAGCGGCCGGCGTGTCGGCGGTCACGAGCGGCCTGCCGCAGGCGATCGCCTGAAACGCCTTGTTCGGAATCACCCGGGCCGCCTTCGCGCTCGTTCCGAAGACCCCGAGCGCGCAGCCCGCCGCCTGGATCTCGCCTGGGAGATCGTCGTACTCGACCCACGGTATCCAGCCGACGTTCGCCGGGCGATCGGCCAGGAGGGGCTCGAGCTGGCCGCTCCCGACGACCCGAAACGGGACCTCAGGCGCGAGCGACGCCGCGGCGAGGATGGTGTCGAGGCCGTGCAGGGGGATCAACTTGCCGACGAAGAGAGCGTGGAACGGTGCTTCGGGCTGCCAGCCCGGCCGAAAAAGCCGATCCTCGGCGCCGACGAAGCACACCTCGACCTTGTCGGCCGCCAACCCGAACTGCCCGCGGAAGAATCGGGCGTGCGCCTCCGTGTCCGCGACGACGACGTCAGCCCTGCGGAACGCCCGCCGGTCGACGATGTGCACCACCCCAGCGCTCGCCGATCCGCGGCGGAAACGCCCACGGTCGCCAACGAGCGTGTCGTAGAGCGAGACGAGGGGGTTGAAAACGACCGGTCTTCCCCGGGCGACGCGCCTGGCGGCCGGCAGATCGAAGTGCCCCGGATATCCGACGATCAGGGCATCGGCCCCGCGCTCGTCGTCTCGGGAGCGGCTCAGGCTCCGCTCGGCCTCGGCCACCCGAAGCATCTGCCGGACACCCACCGACCAGTTGTGACGCCGTTCCCACACGGGACGATGCTGCTCGCGCACCTCGACACCGGCGCCGCGGAGCGCCGAGATCACCTGGGCGTTCCGCGGGTAGGCACGGTCGTAGGTGCCGAAATAGAGGACGCGCATCCGGCCCGCCCTAGCGCAGCACTTCGTCCACGAGCCGGGCCGTCCGGTCTGCTCCACCCGTCCGTTCCTCGTGATGGCTCGTGATCAGCTCGGAGAGGAGGCCGAGCGAGAGCAGCTGGATTCCGACGACGACGAGAAGGACGCCGAGTAGGAGAAGCGGCCGCTGCCCGATTGCGTGGCCCATCAGCTTGACGACGGTCAGGTAGACGAGTATCACACTCCCGAGCAGGCTGAAGACGAGCCCCACGCCGCCGAACAGGTGGAGCGGGCGGTGACGGTACCGGCCCATGAAGGTCACGGTGAGCAGATCGAGGAACCCGCGCACGTATCGCTCGACTCCGTAGTTCGAGCGGCCGTGCTCCCTCGGGCGATGATTCACCGGCAACTCGGTGACCCTGTAGCCGCGGTAGTGGGCGAGGACGGGGATGTAGCGGTGGAGCTCGCCGTAGAGCCGCATTCCCTGGACGACCTCGGCACGGTAGGCTTTGAGCCCGCAATTCAGGTCGTGCAGGCGCACACCCGAAACCTTGCCGGCGACGGTATTGAAGAGCTTGGACGGAATCCGGCGGGTGAGCGGGTCTCGCCGCTTGCTCTTCCAGCCCGAGACCAGGTCGTAGCCCTCGTCGAGCTTCGCGAGCAGCCTGGGGATCTCGGCGGGATCATCCTGGAGGTCGCCGTCAATTGTCACAACGATGTCGCCGGCAGCCTCGCCGAAGCCCGCATCCAGCGCCGCCGCCTTGCCGAAGTTGCGCCGCAACCGGACGACCCGCACGTTGTCGTGCGCGTCGTGAAGGCGGGTGAGTGCCGCGAAGGTGCCGTCGGACGAGCCGTCGTCGACGAACACCGCCTCCCAGCTCCGGCCCTCGCCGTCGAGCGCCGCCGCCAGCTCGTCGTAGAGCAAAGCGACGCTGCGCTCCTCGTCGTGGACGGGGATGACGACCGAGATCACGCCGCGAGGGTACCCCGTTCGCCTGGTGTAGCGTGAGATCGTGAACGCCCTCTTGACCGTCGCCGAGGCACTGGCCGCCGTCCTTGCCCGCTGCGAGCCGCTCCCCGCCGAGTCTGTGCCACTCGAGCGGGCGGCCGGCAGAATCCTCGCCGAGCGGGTGGGTTCGCCCGTCGATCTGCCGCCGTTCCCGAGTTCGTCCATGGACGGATACGCCGTCAAGGCGGCCGATGTGCCCGGCGTCCTGCGGATCGTGGGCCGGGTGGCGGCGGGTCGTCCGGAAACACAGACGCTAGGGGTCGGCGAGGCGATCGAGATCTCGACCGGAGGCGTCGTGCCCGCGGGTGCCGACACGGTGATCCCGGTCGAGAGAGTGGCCGTGCGTCCGGAGGAGATCGAGGTCGGCCATGCCGTCGCCTCAGGAGACAACATCCGGTGCCCGGGAGGCGATGTCAGCGCCGGCTCCACGATCATGACGGCCGGGCAACTCGTCACGCCGGCACGACTTGCAGCGCTCGCGGCCTGCGGGCTCGAGAGCGTGAGCGCGCGCCGTTCGCCGCGCGTCTCGATCGTCGTGACAGGCACGGAGCTCCAGGTTGCAGGCCGCCCTCTCGAGGCAGGCCAGATCTACGAGTCGAACGGCATCATGCTCGAGGCGGCTCTCCGGGCGGCCGGTGCCTTCGTCGAGCGGCCGCCCGCGACGGAGGACAGCGAGGATGCCCTCGAGCAGGTGCTCGACCGTGCGCTCGGCACCACCGACGTCGTCGTCACCTCGGGTGGAGTCTCGGTCGGCCCGCACGATCTGGTGCGCCGGGTAGGAGCCCGGCTGGGCGTCGAGGAGGTGTTCTGGGGTGTCGCCATGCGTCCGGGCAAGCCGCTCGCCTTCGGCACCCGCGAACGGACGCTCGTCTTCGGCCTACCCGGGAACCCCGTCTCCTCACTCGTCGGCTGCCTGTTGTTCGTGCGCCCAGCACTGCTCGCGCTCCAGGGTCATCCCGACCCCCGGCCGCCGTTCCAGCCCGGCACTCTCGCGACCGAGGTTCGCCGGCGGCCCGAACGGGACGACTTCGTGCGCGCGACGATCTCATGGGGCACGGGAGGGGCGCTCCTCCACCCGATCGTCGGCCAGGAGTCGCACATGATCGTCCGGGCGACGGCCGCAGATGCGATCGTGCATGTGCCCCGAGGGACGGACACGCTGGTGCCGGGCGCCCGGGTCGACTTCCTGCCACTGTGAGGCACGGGAGGGGCCTGCGTCAGCCCGGCTCCTAGCGAGGGGCCGCGGTGCGCGCGGATCGTCGTGTCACAGACCCGTAGCGGCCTCCCACCAGAGCTCCGAGCTGCGTCGCGACTGCGGCCCAGCCGGTCAGCACGAGTACCGTTGTCCACGGGATGAACCCGAGCGTCATGAGCGACACGAGGTAAAGCGGGGTATCCAGGCCGAGCCCGAGCTGCGCTCCGATCGTGACGGCGGCGAGCGCCGGTCCGGCGAGGCCGACGCCGTACAAGACGTCACACGCCCAACCGGACCGTCGCTCGACCTGCGGTAACCACAGCCACGCGTAGAGGGACGGAACGACGAAGACGAGCCCATAAGGGCTGACGAGCGCAGTTGCGATCCCAACCGCTCCCAGGACGAGGAGCGCAACGGCATACCCCGCCAGCGTCTCTTCCGGTCCGGCCGGCGCGATCGACACGAGGGATCGGCGACCGCGCCACCAGCCGATCGCAGCGAGCGCTCCGATGACCATGAGCCCAGCGACCGGCCAATCGGTGATCGCCGGACTATCGGGCGGGGGCGGGATCGCCGAGCCACGGGGGAATACACCCGCGAACGCTCCGAGCGCGATCACCAGTGCGACCCAGAGCCAGACGCCGAGCCGGACCCTCAACGCTCGCCACGCGCCCGGCAGCGGCAACCCTCGCCGCCGGCTGCGGACGAAGAAATCGACAGAGCCGACCAGGAACGGCACGAGCGCGACGATCAGCACGAGCTCGATCGCCCAACCGCGAACGATCCGACTCCCGAGGTACACATGGCCCGCCGTCCCTCCCGCGAGGTCGATGCCGCCGTCGAGCGCCGCGAGAATCGCGTCGGCCGCGCGGCCGAGTCGAACGAACTGCGTCCGGTCGAGGCGCGCCGGAGTGTCCGTCGCGGCGCCCGAGCCGTCGTCTCCGGCGGTGGTCAACCGGATCGCCGAGATCTTCCGTCCCAGAAACGGGGCCTGTTCGCCGTAGCCGAACGGCACGCCGAGATCGACGAGCTGGGCGAGCCAGCCGGGACGCACGGGCGGCCGCCCGAGCTGGCGAGTGACCTGGACATCTGCCGTCCGCAAGAGAGCGGGGGCCGGAGACCGGGGCGAGAATCCCGCCATCTCGAGTCGTGGCCTCGCAGTGCCCGCCAGCGCGTCGAGTGAAACGACGGCTCTGATGCTGTTGCGCAAGGGCGACGCCGAGGCGAACCGTTCGGCGCCGAAGCCGCCGAACGCACCGCCGTCCGACGACAGGAAGACGAGCGTGTGCTGCGGCTTCGGCCGGCCGGCGACGGTGCCAAGCCGACCGTAGCCACGCGCGAGCTCGATCAGAGCGGCTGTTCCAGAGGCGTTGTCGTTCGCACCGGGCCCGATGCCGATGTTGTCACGGTGGGAGAGGATGAGGACCGCGTCAGCGGTGCCGCCCGGGACGACAGTGACGAGGTTGCGCAGACGGACGCGGCCGAGCCCGGGGATCGTCTCGTCCCATGCGTCCTCGACCGAGCGGAGGCCGTAGAGCGCGAGTTGTTCCTTCACCCAGCCCGCGGCGCCCCGCGCGCCCACGGACCCGGGAGCACGGTCGGGATAGTCGCGGGCGAGCTCTCCTGCGAGCAGCGTCGCCGCGGCCCCGTCGAACGAGGGGGGCAGCGCCGAGGCAGGGAACGGCCCCGGCCGGCCGATCGTGAGCGCGAGCAACAGAAGCGGCACGACGAGGAGCAGTGCCGCACCGCGGACGAGCCGGCCGTTGATCGGAGGCTCGAGCGAGTCGCGCCGGATGCGTCTCCGCTCTCTCGGCGGCCGCGAGGGCCGCTGCGGCCGGTGACGGTCTCGCCCACGTGAGTCTGAGGCGGCCACGACGGGGGCTATAGTACGGCGTGGCGGGTGCGCGGCCCCGTATCGAGCTACTGCGACGATGCCCGAATCCCCAACCATTCTGCTCGTCGACGACGAGGACGCGATTCAGAAGCTCCTCACGTATCCCCTCGAACGTGACGGGTACCGCGTCGTCCAGGCGCGTGACGGCGAGGAAGCGCTTCGTCGCTTCGCCGAAGAGGCGGTCGACCTCGTCGTCCTCGACATCATGCTTCCGAAGATCGACGGGCTCGAGGTCTGCAAGAGGCTCCGGGCCGAGAGCACGGTCCCGATAATCATGCTGACGGCTCGCGATGACGAGCTCGACAAGGTGCTCGGGCTCGAGCTCGGCGCGGACGACTACATCACCAAGCCGTTCCTGATCCGCGAGTTCCGGAGCCGTGTCCGCGCCGTGCTGCGTCGGGCGGCGACCCCGCACCTCGGTGGCAGACGGGAAGAGACGATAGACCGGGGCGACGTCCGGATCGACCTGCCCCGCCGCACGGTCGAGGTGCGGGGGGCGCCCGCCCAGCTGACATTCGTCGAGTTCGAGCTTCTGGCGTTGCTGGCGTCGAACCCGGGCGTGGTCTACTCCCGCCGTCAGCTGCTCGAGCGCCTTCGCGGCGGGGCCGACTATCGGGAGCCGCGGACGATCGACGTGCACGTCAGGCATCTGCGCGAGAAGATCGAGCAGGAGCCCCGCGAACCGGAGTTGATCCTGACGGTGCGTGGCGCCGGATATCGCTTCCGCGACGGATGAGCATTCCCGGGGGCATCCGCGTCAAGCTGGCGCTGGCGCTGCTCGGGATCGTCGGCGGTGCCCTCCTCGCCGCGTACGCGATCGTCGTTCCGTCCCTCGAACGGCGACTCGTCGACGCGAAGCTCGACCAGCAACAGAGTGACGCCGAGGCGCTGGCGATCAGCTACGCGACGCTGGAGGCGCAGAACAACCTGCGGCTCGACGGTTTCGTCGACAGCGCCGGGTTCGTCTCCAACTCGCGGGTCGTCGTGTTCGCGGTAGCCGGTTCCCCCGAGAAGCAGGCGTTGCTCTCGTTGGCCGATTCCTCGGCGGTCGGGGGATCGGGAATCGAGAAGGACACGACAGCCCTCGCGGCCGCGAAAACGGTGCGGACCGTGCGGGCGCGTGTCCGGCACGAGGGGCGAGAGTACGCCGAGGTGGCACTCCCGGTGGGCTTGCTCGCGGCGACCGGCGACGTGATGCTCCTCTCGAGCTCCCTCTCCGACCAGCTCGCAACCGTCGAGCTCGTGAAGCGTCGGCTCCTCTTCGCGACGGTGGCAGCCCTGCTGATCGCACTCGTGCTCGGCTTCGCGGTCGCGACGATCCATGCTCGACGGCTCGGGCGCCTGCAACAGGCCGCAGAACGGATCGCCGAGGGAGCATTCGACGAACCGGTGGTCGACACGAGCGCGGACGAAGTGGGCCAGCTCGCCGGGTCGTTCGATCGCATGCGGATCCAGCTCGCCCAGCTCGACCGGGCCCGCAAGGAGTTCATCGCCAACGCGTCGCACGAGCTGCGGACACCGCTCTTCTCGATCGCAGGCTTCCTCGAGCTCCTCGCGGACGAAGACCTCGACGAGAAGACCCGGGGGGAATTCCTCGCCACGACCCGGAGCCAGGTCGACCGCCTGACGAAGCTCGCGACCGAGTTACTGGATCTCTCCCGGATGGATGCCGGCCGGATCCGGATCGACCGTGAGGAGGTCGGACTCGCCGACGTCGCCCGCGTCGTCGCAGAGGACCTCGGCGCCCTCGCGGACGCATCCGGCCACACGCTCGTCGTCGATGTCGACGACGATGCCTGGGTGCTCGCCGACGAGGAACGCGTGCAGCAGATCGCGCGGGCGCTGGCCGGCAACGCGCTCGTCCACACCCCCGCCGGCACCACCGTCTCGCTCCGGGTCGAGCGGCGGGGTGAGCGTGTCGCGCTGATCGTGGCGGACGATGGGCAGGGCATCCCGCCGGAGCACCTCGACCGGGTATTCCAGCGGTTCTATCGCGTCGAAGGCGGCCAGGCTTCCGGCAGCGGACTCGGTCTCACGATAGCCCGCGAGCTCGCCGGCCGGATGGGCGGCACCGTCACGGTCACGAGCAGGCCCGGCACGACGGCATTCACGTTCGAACTGCCGTCGGCCGAGGCGTTGCAGCGGCCCATCACCCCCGTGCCCGGCTGAGCGCGGGGCGTTTCCACGTGGAAACGCCCCGCGAACACGCGGTCTGTCGGGAGCGTGTGCCCGGCTACAGTGACCGGCGATGCGTCCACAGACCTTCGTCATCGCGGTCGTCGCCGGGATCCTCGGTGCTGCGGGTGCGCTCGCGCTCGGAGACCTGACGGGGCTTACCGGCGATTCAACGACCACGGTCGTCGTCGAGCGCGCGGGCACGGCTGCGGATGTACCCCCGGATGCCAAGCCGGCGCTCGGCAACGGCTTCGACCCGGCGGCGATCTACGCGCGGCGGTCGCCCGGTGTCGTGACTCTCTATGCCGACCTCGGGCCGGACGGCCAATCGCAGGGCTCGGGCTTCGTCGTCGACAGGCAGGGAACGCTGCTGACGAACGCACACGTCGTCACGAACGTGGCAGAGTCGGCGGGAGGGCCCATTCGCGGCGCGAAGAGCCTCTACGTCGAGTTCAAGGATCGCGATCGTGTCCCGGCCAAGATCGTCGGCTGGGACTTGTTCAGTGACATCGCCGTCGTCCGGGTCGACCCCAGCGCGCACGTGCTGACACCGGTGCCGCTCGGGAGCTCCGCCAGCGTGATCGTCGGGTCGCCGGTGGCGGCGATCGGAAGTCCGTTCAACGAGCAGAGCTCCCTCTCGGTCGGGGTCGTATCGGCAACCGATCGAACGATCGACTCGCTCACGTCCGGCTACAGCATTTCCAACGCGATCCAGACCGACACGTCGATCAATCGCGGCAACTCCGGTGGCCCTCTCTTCGATGCCAGGGGACGGGTGATCGGGATCAACGCCCAGATCCGGTCGACGAGTGGTACCGCCGAAGGCGTCGGCTTCGCGATCCCGATCGACACGGCGCGCCGCGCGCTCGAGCAATTGCTGCGGACAGGGCGGGTCTCGTACGCGTACATCGGGGTGACGACGCAGGACGTGACGCCCGGCCTGGCCCGGCGGTTCGGCTTCGCCACGCGCCGCGGCGCTCTCGTCGCGAAGGTCGAGCCGAACACGCCTGCTTCCCGCGCCGGTCTCCGCGAGGGTACGCGCACCGTGGACTACAACGGGCTCCAGGTATCCCTCGGCGGCGACGTGATCGTGAGGATCGGCGACCGGGTGGTTGCGAACGCGCAGGACGTGTCTCGGGCCGTCACGGGACTTGCCGCGGGCCAGAGCGTCGCGTTCACGGTGCTGCGTGGCGGTACCCGTCGGCAGGTCGTCAAGGTGACGCTCGCGGAGCGACCGGCCTGAGGACGGCCCGCGGCATCGAGTCCGTCGGCCCGAGTGCGGTCGGCGAGCGCAGTACGATGACGTCGTGAGCACGATCCTGTCCCAGCAAAGGGGAGCCGCCGTGGCGCGCTCGGGGGCCCGAGCCCGATGACGGGTCTCTCGCACGTCGACCCGGACGGTTCGGTTCGGATGGTCGACGTCGGAGAGAAGCGACTTTCGCGCCGCCGTGCCGTCGCCCGCGCCGCCGTGATGATGGCGCCCGAGACCGTCGCCCGGCTGGGGGAGCTCCCCAAGGGAGATGCGCTGACGACTGCCCAGCTCGCGGGGATCATGGCCGCCAAGCGAACAAGCGATCTGATCCCGCTCTGCCATCCGCTTCCACTCACCTCGATCGAGGTGAAGCTCACGGTCGTGCCGGCGGGCGTCGAGATCGAGGCCGTCACGGAAACGACGGCCCAAACAGGTGTCGAGATGGAGGCGTTGACGGCGGCTACCGTCGCGGCCTTGACCGTCTACGACATGGCGAAGGCGATCGACAAGGGCATGACGATTACCGATGTCGTGCTCGTCGAGAAGACCAAGGTGCCGGTGTGAATGCCGCCGTCCTCACCGTGTCGGACGGCGTTCACCACGGGACGCGCGAGGATCGCAGCGGGGATGCTCTTGCCGACCTGCTGGCACGTGAGGGGTTCGCCGTGGAGCGGCGTATCGTCCCCGACGAGACCGGAGAAATCGCGGCCGCTATCGCCGATCTAGCCGCTCGGAGCGCAGTCGTGTTGACAACAGGCGGCACCGGCTTCGCGCCGCGTGACGTCACACCCGAAGCCACGCGGACCGTGCTCGACCGTGATGCACCCGGGATTGCCGAGGCAATCCGCGCTGATGCCCGTGTCCGGACGCCTCACGCGCTGCTCTCACGCGGTCTCGCCGGCCTGAGGGGCGCGTCGCTGATCGTCAACCTCCCGGGCTCCCCCGGGGGCTGCCGGGACGGCTTTGCCGTGCTGCTACCCGCCCTGGCCCACGGAATCGAGCTGGCCGCCGGCGACCAGGGCTCGCGGCATCGACAGACATGAGCGCAACCGCGGTCTCGCTCCCTCGCCGCTTCGCCTCGCTCGTCAAGCTCGAGCACACGGTGTTCGCTCTGCCGTTCGCCTACGTCGGGGCATTCCTGGCGGTCGACGGGTTCCCTGGAGTCGGGCCTCTGATCTGGCTGACGCTCGCCATGATCGGCGCCCGCACCCTTGCGATGGCGCTGAACAGGCTCGTGGATGCCGAGCTCGACGCACGCAATCCGCGAACGGCCGGGCGCGAGATCCCGGCAGGCGCGCTCTCGCGGGCCCAGGTGTGGGCGCTGTGCGCGGCGGCGCTGGCGCTGTATCTCCTCGCGGCCTTCCAGCTCGAGCCGATCGTTCGCTGGCTGTGGCCGATCCCCGTCGTCATGTTCGTCGTCTACCCCTATCTGAAGCGTCTCACCTGGCTCTGCCACCTCTGGCTCGGGGCCTGCACGGGGCTCGCTCCACTGGGTGCCTGGATCGCCGTGACGGGAACCGCCCCTTGGGAGGCTTGGGCGCTGTTCGCCGCCCAGGGCCTTTGGGTAGCAGGCTTCGACCTCTTCTACTCGCTCTTCGACCTCGAGCATGACCGTGCTGCAGGCCTGCGCTCGTGGGCGACGCGTTTTGGTGAACGGGGGGTATTCGTCGGTGCGCGCGCGTTCCACCTGGCGGCGGTGATGTTGCTCGCCGCGGTCGGCCTGGGTCTCGATAGTGACGTCTTCTACTGGCTCGGTGTCATTGCGGTCGCAGGGCTGCTTCTCTACGAGCACAAGCTCGTGCACCCCGGAGATCTCCGCCGGCTGGACGCCGCCTTCTTCACGGTCAACGGCGTCATCAGTGTCGTCTTCTTCGTCTTCGTCGCACTCGACACGCTCTCTTGACCGCTACCGTGAGACGTCAGGCGGCCAGGGAGGCGCGCGCTCGATGATCGCGGGGGTTGCCCTCGAAAAGCGATATGGACGAAAGCGGGCTCTTTCAGGGGTGTCGTTCAGCGTCCCACGCCGTGGGTTCCTTCTCGTCACCGGCCCCAACGGGTCGGGCAAGACGACGCTCCTTCGGCTCGTGGCCGGGCTCGCCGTGCCGACGAAAGGCTCCATCGTGGTCGACGGTGAGAGAGCCGACCTCGGGTACGTCGGGCATGAGCCGCTGCTCTACCGCGAGCTGACCGCGCTCGAGAATCTCGACCTCTTCGGCCGGCTCTACCGGGTGCCGGAGCGACGCGAGCGCAGCGGGATGTTGCTCGAGCGATTCGGTCTCTGGGAGGTGCGCGGAGACCGAGTGGCGACGTTCTCGCGGGGCATGACGCAGCGCCTCGCACTCTGTCGCGCGCTCCTGCACGATCCTGCATTGCTCGTGCTCGACGAGCCGTTCACGGCGCTCGACGAGGACGGTGCGGCGCTCCTCGACCGTGAGCTAGTGGCGATGACCGGCGAGCGGACGATCGTCCTCTCCACGCACGATCCCGCCCGCGTCGCTCCGTACGCCACAGACGGCCTCGTTCTCCCGTGAGCGCCTTCGCCCTCTACGCCACGGACGTCGTTGCTCTCGCGCGCAAGGATCTCAAACTCGAGCTCCGGGCCCGTGACACGCTGCCGGCGATGCTGCTGTTCGTTCTTTCGACGCTGGCCGTTTTCCACTTCGCCCTGCCCGCAAGAGCAGGCGAGAACGCGGCGTACGGGTTGCTGTGGATCGCGATCGTCTTCACCGCGCTTCTCGGTCTGGCCCGAGCCTGGGCGCCGGAACGGGAGGGCGGGGCGCTGGAGGGGCTCGTACTCGCCCCCTGCGACCGCAGTGCGATCTGGCTCGGCAAGACGCTCGCAACGCTCGCGTTCCTCGTAGCCGCCGAACTCGTCGCGGTGCCTGCGTTCGCGCTCTTCTTCGCACCCGTCGATCTCGTTGCCGTGGCGGGTGTCGTGCTCGCGAGCGTCGGGATCTGTGCCGTCGGCTCGCTGCTCGCTGCGATGGCCGCCGCCAGCAGGGGACGCGAGGTCATCCTGCCACTGCTGTTCCTGCCGCTCGCGATTCCCCTCGTCGTGGGCGGCGTGGGAGCGGGAATCTCGCCCAAGGGTGCGACCTATCTGTCTTTCCTCGGCCTCTACGATCTCGTGTTCGCGATACTTGCGTGGGCCACCTTCGAATATGTCGTCACGGAATAACCTCCCGCTCCTCGCCTTCGTGGCCGCCGGCCTGCTCGGGCTCGCGGTCGTGCTCGCGCTCGTCGTGGCCCCCGAGGACGCCGACCAGGGTATCTCCCAGCGGATCTTCTATTTCCATGTGCCGATCGCCCTCACCGCCTACGTGTGCTTCGGGCTCGGAGCATGGAAGGCGCTCAGGCTCCTGTGGGTCGGCGGCGAGCAGCGTGATCTGGAGAGTTACACCTGGATCCACCAGGGCACGATCTTCGGTGCGTTGACGCTCATCACCGGCTCGATCTGGGCCAAGGCGTCGTGGGGTGTGTGGTGGAGCTGGGGCTCGAACCAACTCGTGCTCTTCCTCGTGCTCTTCCTCTTCTACTGCGCGTACTTCATGCTCCGCTTCTCGGTCGAGGAAGGCGCTCGTCGCGAGCGGATCTGCGCCGTGTATGCCCTCTTCGGGGTGGCCCTGATCCCCGTCAGCTTCTTCGCGATCCGGCTTGCCAGCGACTTCATCCATCCAACCGTGTTCACGCGCGCCGGTCCTCAGATGACCGGCTCGATGTTCGGTGCGTTTCTCGTCTGCTGGGCGGCGATCACGTTGCTGGCCTATGTGATGTACCGCACCGAGCTCGTCGGCAAGCGAACCGACTCGAACCTGCGAGAACTGCGCGAGGCGTTGTCGTGAGTCAGGGACAGTACGTCGCGCTCGCCTACGGGGTCGTCTTCGTGTTCGTCCTCATCTGGGTCGCCATCATCGCCACCAAGCTCTCGCGGCTCGAGCGCGAAACGGGCGAACTCGCCGACCTCGCGCGCGGCAGCCGCTCAGATGGCTGAGCTCCTCGTCTGGCCCGCGTTGATCGCCTACGGTGAAGCCGCAGTCGCCTATGCCGGCGCTTTCAGGGGTACCGGGACGTCTGCACGACTCGGCATCTGGGGCGTCCGGATCGGCTGGCTCGCGCAAACCGCGCTCCTGATCGTTCAGGCTCTCGACACCGACGGGTTCCCCTGGGGCACGTGGGCCGGGGCGCTGAATCTCTTCGTGTGGCTCGTCGTCGGCGCCTACCTCATCTGGGGTTGCACCCCGCGCTACCGGTTGCTCGGTCTTGCCGTCATGCCCTTCGCCGCCGCACTTCTGGCCGCCGCCTGGGCGGGGGGCGGCACCGGTGTCTCGACGCGCGACACCGCCGGTGTCCTACTCGCCTTGCATGTGGGCCTGATGCTGGCGGGATTCGCCGGCCTTACGCTCGCCGCCGGTCTTGCGGGCCTGTACCTCTGGCAGGAGCGTCGGCTCAAGCAGCGCGACACCGGGCTGCTGAGGCTGCGCCTGCCGCCGCTCGATTCACTCGACCGGCTCTCTGCGCGCACTGCCCTGATCTCGCTGCTCGTGCTCACGGCGGGCATCGTGGTCGGCCTCGCGAGCTTCGAGCGCGGTGATTTCGACGTCTCGATGGGGGCCGCGCTGGCTATCTGGGCGCTCTATGCGGCGGCGTTCGTCCTCCGACGCGAGATGGGTCTGCGGGGTCGGCGGTTCGCCGTTCTGCTCGTGCTCGGCTTCGCGCTCGTCGCGGTCGTGCTTCCTCTGACCCACTTCGCCGCATGAGACTCACGCTCGTCGGTGTCTCTCACCGCCAGGCTCCCGTAGAGCTGCGGGAGCGCGTCGCAGTCGATGCGGTGGGCGCTGCGGCGCTTGCGCGCGATCTCGCCGACGGGTGCGAGGCCGTGGTGCTCTCGACGTGCAACCGAACCGAGCTCTACCTCGCGAGCGACGAGGAACGCCGTGATCTGGACGAACGTGCAAGCGCCTCGTTGCTCGCCCTCGCAGGCGATGACGGAGCCGCGCTTGCGCCTGTTCTCTACCGCCTCGGGGACGATAGTGCGGCTTTGCACCTGTTCCGCGTAGCGGCCGGTCTCGACTCGCTCGTACCGGGCGAGGGTGAGATTCTCGGGCAGGTACGCGATGCGTTCGAGGGCGGCGCGACGGGCCCGCTCCTCGACCGTCTTTTTCGACAGGCCCTTCATGCGGGGCGGCGGGCGAGGGTGGAGACGGCGATCGGTGAGAGCCCGGCATCCGTGCCGGCGGCAGCGGCGGCACTCGCCCAGCAGGTGTTCGGCGATCTCGATCGCCGCGCTGTCCTGCTCGTCGGTGCCGGCAAGATGAGCGAGCTCACGGCGCGCAATCTCCGCTCGCGGGGCGCTCTGATCGCCGCGGTGGCGAATCGGACGAGCGTCCATGGACAACAGCTTGCCGAGCGCGTCGAATCGCGGGCGGTCGGGCTCGAGGAGATCCCGGTCATCCTTGCTACGGCCGATGTCGTCATCACCTCGACGAGCGCGCCGGGGTTCGTCGTCGATACTGCCACCGCGGCAACGGCACTTCGTGGTCGTCGCGGCCGCCCGATCCTCTTCGTCGACCTCGCCGTGCCTCGCGATGTCGATCCGGCGCTGGCCGCGATCGACGGCTGCTTCGTCTACGACGTCGACGACCTCGAGGCCGTTGTCGAGGCATCGCTTGCCGGTCGCCGGGTCGAGGCCGTGCGGGCCGAGCAGCTCGTCGCGTTCGAGGCAGAGCGCTTTCGGGAATGGCAGGCCTCGCTCGCGGTCGTCCCGGCTATCGCCTCGCTGCGGGCTCGCGCCGAGGAGATCCGCAGCGGCGAGCTGGCCAAGGCCGAAGGCCGGCTCGGACGACTGCCGGAGAGCGAGAGAAAGCTGGTGGACTCGGTTACCTCTCAGATCGTTGCCAAGATCCTCCATCTTCCGACCGTGCGCATGAAGGAGGCGGCCGCCGGCGCCGACGGTGTGGTCTATGCTGACGTCGTGCGGCACCTGTTCGGACTTGGGGAAGAGGACGAGCCGTGACGCGACCGGTGATCATCGGGCGACCCCTGCCGCTGCAGGCTCCCACTGCGTTCGTCCGTATCCGCCCGCGCGGCCGCCCGCTGTGCGGCGAGCCGCGCACCACGACTCGCCTCTGTGCTGCTTCGCGTCGGTTCCCGCGGAAGTAGGCTTGCACTGACCCAGGCCGAGCACGCCGCCGAGGCGTTGCGGCGGCCCGGAGTCGAGATCGCGCTCGTACCGATCACGACAGCGGGTGACCGCGACCGCACGAGCCCCTTCGGCGAAATCGGGTCTCGAGGCGTGTTCGTGAAGGAGCTCGAGGAGGCGTTGCTGGAGGGGCGGATCGACGTCGCCGTGCACTCGGCGAAGGACATGACCTCCTCCGACCTCGAGGGGCTGACCGTCGGTGCCTATGTCCTTCGCGAGGATGCGCGCGACGCACTCTGCGGTGCAGGCGCAATCCGTCCCGGCATGCGAATCGGCACCGCCTCGGCCCGCCGCCGCGCCCAGCTGCTGGCGCTCGAGCCGACCCTTTCGATCGAGCCGCTCCGCGGCAACGTCGATACTCGGCTGCGGAAACGGCGCGAGCGTGGGCTCGATGCGATAGTCCTTGCCGCCTGCGGTCTAGACCGTTTATCCCTGCAGCACGAGATCGGGCTCAGGCTCGATCCCGAGGTGATGCTGCCCGAGGCGGGTCAGGGTGCCCTTGCCCTGCAGGTGCGAGCCGGCGAGGAGGAGCTCGTCGCGTGCGTGGACGACGGCGAGACCCACGACAGGGTCGAGGCCGAGCGGCGGTGCGTCGCGCTGATCGGCGGCGGTTGTCTCGCGCCGGTGGCGGCATACCACGACGGCACCACCCTGACTGCCTTGATCGCGGCCGAGGACGGCACCTGGATCGAGCGCCGCGCCGGAAACGATCCGGCAGCGGTGGCGGCGGAGCTCATCGCGTCGAGTCGATGAGGATCGTCGTCACCAGGCCGGAGGGGCAGGAGAGGGATCTCGTTGCGCGGCTCGAGCGACTCGGTCACCATGTGATCCACTGCCCGTTGATAGCGATCGAGCCGTTCGGCGATTCGCCGATCGACGTCTCTGCGTACGACTGGGTGGTCGTCACGAGTGCAAACGGGGCCTACGAGCTTCTCCGCCGGGCGCGTGGGACGATGCCGCGCGTGGCGGCGATCGGCCCGGCCACGGCAGAGGCGCTCGGGGGAGCCGATCTCGTCCCGGCGGTTGCGACCCAGGAAGGGCTGCTCGCAGAGCTTCCCCGGCCACCCGGGCGAGTGCTGTTCGCGGCGGGTGAAGGAGCCCGCCGCCTGCTGCCCGACGCGCTCGGTGCCGATGTCGTCACCCTGTACCGAACCCGCGAGCTCCGGCCGGCAGAGCTTCCGGCCGCGGACGTGTACGTGCTGGCGTCTCCCTCTTCCGCCCGGGCGCTCGGCGCCCGCCGTCCGGGTCTATCGGTCGTCTCGATCGGCCCGGAGACGTCGCGTGCCGCACGCCGGGCCGGGCTGCAGGTTCTCGGAGAGGCGGTCGACCACTCGAGTGCGGGTCTCGTCGCGGTCGTTGCCGACCTGCCGGAGCCGCCGTTCCGCTGAGCGTCGCGGGCCCTTAGACTCGGGGCGACCGGTGTTCATCACGTTCCTCTCCGACTTCGGGCTCCAGGACGACTTCGTCGGCACGTGCCACGGTGTGATCAAACGCCTCGCGCCGGCTGCCCAGATCATCGATATCACCCACGGAATCCCGCCGCAGGCGGTGTTGCAGGGGGCGCTCGTGCTCGCCAACACGCTGCCGTACATGCCTGCGGGAGTCCATCTCGCCGTTGTCGATCCGGGTGTCGGAGGTCATCGCCGGGCGCTCGCCCTGCGCGATGCCGACGGTCGTTTCTACGTTGGGCCGGACAACGGCTTGCTGCTGCCGGCCGCGGAGCGCGCGGGGATCGCGGACGCACACGAGCTTGCGAATCCGGCGTACGCGCTCGAGTCGGTGTCACGCACCTTTCACGGCCGCGACCTGTTCGCGCCCGCCGCGGCATATCTGGCCCGGCGAGTAGCGATCGGCGATCTCGGCCCGCCGATCGATCCGGAGTCGCTCGTCCGGCTCGAGTTGCCGGAGCCATCCTTCGCCGACGGGACCGTCCACGCAACGACGTTGTACGTCGACAGCTTCGGCAATATCGCGCTCAACCTGACCCGGGACGACCTCGATCGCGTCGGCGTCGTTCCGGGTACCCGGATCGAGCTCGACCTGTCCGGTGAGCGCTATTACGCGGTGGCGGCGCGCACCTTCGCCGATGCCCGTCCCGGGGACGTGATCCTCTTCGAGGACAGCTACCGGAACATGTCGATCGCGATTTCGAACGGGAACGCTGCGGCGATGCTCCACGCGGTGATCGGGCGGCCGCTGAACATCCGAATCGCGTAGGGCTCCGGCTGGCGGTGCAGCCCCGCATGCGCTAGTGTCGTTCTACCGAGAGACGTCGGCGGAGCGGGTCTCCGTCCCCGACGTCTCTCTGTTTGCGACGCCTACGTCTGGACCCACACCACTCCTCGTTGGTGGCGCACCGTGCCTTCGGGTCGGCTAGGCTCGATCGTAGAAGGCAATCGTGGACGCTGAAACCCTCACCGTCGTCGACAACCGCACCGGGGTCGAGTACACGCTGCCGATAGTCGACGGGTCGATCAGGGCCACCGACCTGCGGCAGATAGCCGATCCCGAGGGGAGAGGGCTGCTGTCGTTCGACCCTGCCTACCTGAATACGGCGTCGTGTCGGAGTGCCATCACGTACATCGACGGCGACGAGGGGATCCTGCGGTACAGGGGCTACCCGATCGAACAGGTTGCAGAGCAGGCGGGCTTTCTGGAGACGTCGTACCTCTTGCTCGAGGGCGAGTTGCCGACGTCCGTGGCTCTCGAGGCCTGGGTCGAGGAAGTGCGCATCCACACCTACGTGCACACGAACATCAACGAATTTCTGGAGGGCTTCCGGTACGACGCGCATCCGATGGGGATGCTGCTCGGCGCGGTTGGGGCGCTGTCGACGTTCTACCCGGATGCGAAGCACATCTCGGACCCCGAGAACCGGTACCTCCAGCGTGTCCGGCTGATCGCGAAGCTTCCCACGATCGCGGCGTACATCTTCCGGCACTCACGCGGCCTGCCCTACGTGCTGCCGCGCAACGACCTCGACTACATCGGCAACTTCGTCAACATGACCTTCGAGATCGGTGGGCGACACGAGCCGAATCCGGTGCTCCAGCGGGCCCTCGAGATCCTCCTGATTCTCCACGCGGATCACGAGCAGAACTGCTCGACGAGCGCGGTACGGGGGGTGGGGTCGTCGCACGTCGACCCGTTCTCGGCCGTCTCGGCAGGTATAGCCGCTCTCTACGGGCCGTTGCACGGCGGGGCCAACGAGGCCGTGCTGCAGATGCTCGACGTGATCGGCGACAAGAAGAACGTGCCGGCGTTCGTCGAGGAGGTGAAGTCGGGCAAGGGCCGATTGATGGGATTCGGGCACCGCGTCTACAAGAGCTACGACCCGCGGGCCAAGCTGATCAAGGAGGTCGCCGACTCCGTTTTCGCCGAAACCGGGCTCGACCCGAAGCTCGAGATCGCGATCGAGCTGGAGCGCATCGCGCTCGAGGACGAGTACTTCGTCAGCCGGAAGCTGTACCCGAACGTCGACTTCTACTCCGGCCTGATCTACAAGGCGATGGGATATCCCACGGACTACTTCACCGTCCTCTTCGCACTCGGCCGCCTTCCCGGCTGGATTGCGCAATGGGAGGAGATGCTCAACGACTCCGAGCAGAAGATCGCGCGCCCGCGGCAGATCTACACCGGTGCCGCCGAGAGGGCCTTCGTGCCGATGGAGGAGCGGTAGCCCAGAACCACGGGTCACGTGTCGCAAACTGGAGCATGGCGAGAGCCGGACTTGAACCGGCGACACCACGGTTTTCAGCCGTGTGCTCTACCAACTGAGCTACCTCGCCGCGGCTCTGAAGTGTAGCGCTGCCCAACGAGGTTCGACGCGGGAGCGGCGAGCGGTCGGGACGCCCGCGCTCCTACGTCCTTCCTCCGCCGCGAGCGGCTCCATCATCGCTCGGGCCAGGTACGGTTCCGCAGCGTGAAGCGTCCCGTTTCGATCATCGGCGCGCCGCTCGACCTGGGTCAGGCGCGCCGCGGCGTCGATATGGGGCCGTCGGCGATCCGGTACGCCGGGCTCGAGGAGAGGCTGACGGAGATCGGCCTCGTAGCCGTCGATCGTGGCAACATCGTCGCGCCGGAGCCCGAAGCCCTCTCCCTCGTGGACGAACGAGCGCGGTACCTACCGGAGATCCTCGAGGCCTGCGCAGAGCTGGCCGGTTTGGTGGAAGAGTCGGTCCGGAACGGCGCGTGGCCGCTCGTCCTCGGCGGCGACCACGCGATCGCGATGGGGACGCTCGCCGGACTCGCTGCTGCAGCCGGACAGTCCGGAGGCGCCATCTGGATCGACGCGCACGGTGATCTCAACACCCCGGAGACGAGTCCGTCCGGCAACGTGCACGGAATGCCGCTGGCCGCTGCCGTCGGCCGGGCCGCGGAATGGTTTGCGCATGAGCGACTCGTCCTCCCCGCGCTCGACCCGGCACGTGTCGCGCTCCTCGGCATTCGCTCGCTCGACCGGGCCGAGCGAGCGTTCCTGCGCGAGACGGACATCAGGGTGTTCACGATGAGCGACATCGATCGCATCGGGATCGAGCGTGCGATGCGGGAGGCACTCGATCGAGTGGCCGGCCCAGGCTTCGTCCATGTCTCTCTCGATCTCGACTCACTCGACCCCGAGGTAGCCCCCGGTGTCGGCACTCCCGTGCGCGGCGGCCTCACCTACCGTGAGGCGCATCTTGCGTGCGAGCTCATCGCCGAATCGGGGATCGTCGGCTCCTTCGAGGTCGTCGAGGGCAACCCGATCCTCGACCGGGAGAACTCCACCGCACTGACTGCGGTCGAGCTCGTCGCGAGCGCACTCGGCCAGACGATTCTCTAGCACCTTCGGCGTCAGCCGCGGGTGACGGCCACGACACGGGCGAGGCCGGGAACGGTGAGCGAGCCGTCGTCCGCCAGATACTCGTGAAGGTGGCCTTCGGCGAGGCGTCGCAACGCCGACGCCTCGTCCGCACCCAGCGGCGCGAGAATCGTCGTGAGCGTGGGCGAGGTGTCGCAGGTCGTCTCCCACCATTCGTCGAGTGACCGGGCGACCCACGTCACCGCCACATCTTCGAGAATCTCGATCTCGAGGCCGCCGGCGCCGACGACCGATCGGAGCCGGTCGGGCTCGGAGAGCCTGAACGGGCCCGGGGCGTCGTGATCCGGCGCGTCGGTGAGCCCGAGCTCGAGTGCCGCCCGCCCGGTCGCCGTCATCCAGGGGTTGAGCCGCGAGCTCGCCCAGACGGCGAGCACCGCCCGCCCACCCGGGCGCAGAACGCGCGCGATCTCAGTCGCGACGCGCTCCATCTCGGGCACAAGCATCAACCCGAAACGGCACAGGATGCCGTCGACGGCAGCGTCCTGAAGTGAGAGCCCGGCTGCGTCCTCGACGCCGAAGCAGACTCCTGCCAACCCGAGCTCCTCGGCCCGCCGGCGGGCCGCCTCGACCATCTCGGGAGCCGCATCCGTCGAGAGCAGCGTCCCGTCCGGCCGGATGCGGGTCAGCGCCAGGAAGCCGGTCTCGCCGGGCCCGGCCGCGATCTCGAGGAGCCGTTGTCCCGGCAGGGGGTCGAGAAGGTCGACCATCCGCTCCGAGAGGGCCGCCGTGGCACGCGAGAACAGCTCCCGCCGCCGCTCCCATCCCGGCGCGACCCTCCCCCACGCCTCGACGGGCTCCGTCGGGCGAGGGTCTATGCAATCACGCCCTCGAGCTGCGTCCCCTTGAACCCCGGGATGATGTGCTCGCCGTACGCCGCCAACGTCTCCTCCTGACCGTGGGTCATCAGGTAGATCGAGTAATGGTCGACGCCGATCGACTCGAGTTCCCGCAGCTTTGTCGTGATCTGCTCGACGTTCCCGAGGACGGAGAAGCGGTCGCAGATCTCGTCGGTCACGAACTCGCCGTGCGCCGCGCCGACGCGTGAGTGGTCGTTGTAGTCGTAGAACTTCCGCGCCTCGACGTAGTCCGTGAGAGCCTTGGGGACCACGGAGCCGTCCGTTCCGTAGCGCTCGATCAGGTCCTTGACATGGTTGGAGACCATCGCCGGGAACCAGCGGGTCTGGTCACGGGCGTCGGCCATGTCGTCGGAAACGTGACTCGGCGCGCACACGATGCACTTGAGCGCCGCCGGGTCGCGCCCCGCCTCCTCCGCGGCCGCACGCGCCGTCCCCATAATCCACTGGATGATCTCGGGATCTGCGAGTTGGATGATCACGCCGTCACCGACGCGGCCTGCCACGGCCAGCGCCTTGGGGCCGTAGCCGGCAACCCACATCGGGATCTCGGGCAGCTCGGGTCTCACCCACTTCAGCTGCAGGTCCTTGTCGTTCCAGCGCACCTCTTCGCCGTTCATGAACGGCTTGATCATCCGGAGCGCCGTCTCGAACTCCGCGACGCGCACGGGCGGCTGGCCGATGTAACGGCGCGCCGAATCGCCCCGCCCGATCCCCATCACCATGCGCCCGTCGGAGATGTCGTGCAAGGTGGCGTAGAGGCTGGCGAGCACCGTCGGCTCCCGGGTGCCGGGGTTCGTGACGAGGTGGCCGAACTTCATCGCCGTGGTCGCCTTGGCGGCGAGCGTCAGCAGAGGGAACGAGTCCTGCCAGAGGACATGGGAGTCGTACGTCCAGCCGATCTCGAACCCGTGCTGCTCGCCGAGCACCATCAGCTCGACGAGGCGCTGATACGGCGGGTCGGGTAGAACGGTGACGCCGAAGCTGAGTGCCATCTAGTTCTCCTCCATCGTTCTCAGGACGTCCTGATTATCTGCCCTGCAGGGGCGCTGCGCCAGGTGAGGGCGTTTCCTCGGCGCTGCCCGGCTCCAGCCGGCGTCAACCGCGCGGACAGTGTCGATCTCATGAGCCCGGCGACGCCACGCGCGAGATCGCGGCGTCGGCCAGCCGGTCGAGCGCCTCGACCGCGAGCTCGAGATGCTCCACCCTGGTGTCCTCGAGCTTCGTGTGCGACAGCCCTCGCAGGCTCTGGACGAACATCATCACCGTCGGAACCCCCCCGCGCGCGACCTCCGCGGCGTCGTGCAACGGACCCGACGGCAGCCGGTGCGACGCGCCGGCAACCTCGCGGCAGGCAGTGTCGCAGAGGTCGATCAGGATCGGGTCGAAGAGGATCGGCTCGATACTCCAGATTCGCTCCCAGCCGACCTCGATGTCCTCCTCCTCCGCGAAGCGCTCGCTCGCCGCCCGTGCCTCGCGTAGCAACTCGGCCAGGCTTGCCGCGTCGAGGTGCCGCTGGTCGAGGAGTTGCTCCGCCGTCTCGACGACCGAGGTCACGATTCCCGGCCGGCAGACGACACCTCCCGATGTGCAGACGGCACCGTTCCCGACCGATGCCGCGATCTCCCGGATCTCGAGCGCGAGCTTGGCCGCCCCGGCGAGCGCGTCGCGCCGCTTGTCCATCGGTGTCGAGCCGGCGTGCGCCGCCTGCCCCGTCCAGGTGACGCGCCACCGCTCGACCCCATAGGTTCCAAGCACGGCCCCGAGCGGGAGGCCCATGGCCTCGAGCACCGGTCCCTGCTCTATGTGAAGCTCGAGATAGGCGGCGGCAGAGTCGAGCTGCGCCTGTGCCTCGAGCGCCCGATCGAGATCGATGCCGCACGCTGCGAGTGCATCGGGAAGCGAGATCCCATCCGCGTCGGTCAGGTGGCGCAGCTCGTCCTGGTCGCGCATCGAGCCTGCGGCCGCCGAGGAGCCGAACAGGGAACGACCGAAACGAGCCCCCTCTTCGTCGGCCCAGTTGACCAGCCTCACCGTGACGGGCGGCGTACCGGTCTCGGCGATCCTCCTCAGCACCTCCGCACCGGCGACGACATTGAGGCTGCCGTCGAGCCAGCCGCCGTTCGGCACGGAGTCGATGTGACCGCCGATCAGCACCGCTCGTTCGGAGTCGCCGCGAAGCGTCCACCAGTCGTTGCCCGCCGTGTCACGCTCGCATTCGACGGGGAGTCCGTCGAGAAGCCCGGACAGCCAGGCGCGGGCGGTGTTCCAGGTGTCCGTCCAGGCGACGCGCTGGGCGCCGTTCTCGTCGCCCGTGAGGGCCTGCAGCTCGTGCAACTGGGAGACGACACGTGCGGGATCGAGTGCCACTGGCGCGAAGCCTATAGCTCGGGAATAAGATCGTCGGCATGGACGACCGACTCACCTGGCTTCGCGTCCCCGACGAGGAGGAGCTTCCGGCCGAGGTCGTCGCGCTCCGGGAGCCCTCCCTCGAGAAGCTCGGCTTCGTGCCCAACGTGCTGCGGTTCTACGCCTTGCGGCCCGGGCACCTCCTTGCGTGGAGCGCCCACTACGACGAGCTCATGAAAGGCGATTCGGGGCTCTCCAAAGCCGAGCGCGAAATGATCGCCGTCGTGGTGTCGGTGACGAACGAGTGCCGGTACTGCATCGCCGCCCACTCGGCGGCGTTGCGCAAGCTGACGAAGGACGCAGCCCTTGCCGACCAGGTTGCGCTCGACCACCGCGCGGCCGCCATCCCCGAGCGCACGAAGGCTGCACTCGACTACGCGGTGAAGCTGACGCGCGAGCCGGCATCCCTGACGGAAGTGGACGTCAAACGTCTGCGGGACGCCGGCTGGATCGACGAAGACGTGATGGACATCGCCGAGGTAACGGGCATGTTCAACATGTCGAACCGCATGGCCTCCGGCCTCGGCTGGGAGCCGAACCCCGAGTACGAAACACTCGGACGCTAGCGACGCGGGTTCAGTCGCTGGCGGAGATCAGCGCCAGCGCGCGGTCGAGCGGGACGACGTCGCCGTACTTGGCGTCGATGTCGTAGAGCGCCTGTTCGTGCGCGGCAGGGTTGCGATCGCCGACGGCCTCGCGGGGCACCACGAGCCGGTAACCGTTTTGGAGCACGTCGACGGCGGTCGCGCGGACGCAGCCGGACGTCGAGGCGCCGGTAACGATCACCGAGTCGCACCCGTGGGCGGCGAGCAGACTCTGCAGGGGCGTGCCGAAAAACGCGGATGCGAACAGCTTGTTCAGCACCGGCTCGTCCGGCCGGGGCGCGAGCCGTGGGTCGATCTCGGTGAAAGGGCTTCCTGCAGCCAACGTCAGCAGGATCGGGATCTTCTCGATGAACGCTCTGGCGACGGCACGGTCGCCTTCCCCGTAGGACACCGTCGTATACACGATCGGCAGCGCTCTTGACCGCGCCGCTTCGAGCAGCTGCGCGATCGCGTCCACGACGTCGTCGAGCTCGCAGTGCAGCGGCGAAGAGGGGCTCGTGAAACCGAGGCTCATGTCGATCGTGAGGAGGGCAGGCCGCCGGCCGGCGGCCTGCCTTTCCCCGAACCCGGAGAGATGGCTCACGACGGCGCGGGGATCCCGTCGCCGTCGCGCACCCGCGCCAGTGCGTCCGCGGCCGGCTCGAGCGGCGACCACCGGAGCGGCTGTGCCGGCGTCGGCGGCACCAGGCCGGTTTCCGCCTCGCAGTTCGCGAGCACGTCTTCGAGCGAGGGCCCGAAGTCGAAGTTCGAAGCCTCGCCACGGTTGGCACGCTGGCGGGCGCGCTCGGCCTCGGTTGCCGCCTCGTCGGCGGAGCCCTCGTCGTTCAGCACGACGCCGTAACCCTCGAGGGCGTGCTCACGCGATACGAGCCCGAAGGAGACGTCGCGCACGACCACCTCCACGGGGCGGTCGAGCCGGTCCTTCCAGCCGCCTCCGCCTGCCGTTCGGTACACGAGCATGTCTCCCGGCGCGACGACGACGTGGTCGCATTTCGAGGCGAGTCTCTCCTCGCTGCCGTCGGCTCGCTTCAGGATCTTCTCGGAGCGGCCGCCGGGCAGTCCACCGAGCACGCCCCACGGTCGGGTCAGCCAGCGGTCGTCATGGATCGAGACCTCGCCCGGCTCGAGATAGACGTACCGCTTCTCGACGCCGTTTCCGCCCCGGTGTAACCCTGCGCCGCCGGAGTCGGTCACGGTCGTGTAGCCGTCGATCCGGAGCGGGTAGTAGGCCTCGAGGTACTCCGTGGGGATGTTCTCGAACAGCGGCCACCACGAGTGGCCGTCCATGCCGTCGCCGATCGGCCGGCCCGGAATGCCGCCGTAGAGGATCTCCATCGAGTAGAAGAACTCGCCCTGGCCGTCCCAGCCCGAGTAGAGCATGTACGGGCTCGTGCCGTAGCCGGCCGCCGTGTTCAGCTGCGGAGCGTTCTTGCAGAGGGCGCCGCCGAGCACGTCGAACTGCCGGGCGAGCGCGTGGGTGCGGCAGCCGAGTGCCGCCGGGTAGCGTGGGCGCAGCAGGCTGCCCTCCGGCATGATGACGTGCAGCAGCGGGTAGAAGCCGTCGTTGAAGAGGATCTGGGGATCGTTGACCATGATCAGGTAGATCCCGATGAACATCTTGAACATGCCCTCGGAGAGGTAGAAGTTGATCGGCCCGAGAGCCTGCGGATCCGTGCCCGACCAGTCGAAGAAGGCGTGCTCTCCTTCCCGCCAGATCGTCAGCTGCATCTTGTAGGGGCCGTTGCCGAGACCGTCGTCGTCGATGTAGTCGACGAACGTCTGCGGCTCCTCGGGGATCGCGACGGAGATCAGGAACTTCATCGCGTTGTAGGTCCGATCGAGGAGGGCTTCGAGGGCAGCGAGGTAGGTCACCTTGCCGAACCGCTCGCACAGCTCCATCACCCGCTTCTCGCCCGCGCGGCAGCCAGCGACGATTGCGAACAGGTCGGCGCGGTTCATCTCCGGCAGCCGGACGTTGTTGAGGATCAACCGCAGCACGTCCTCCTGCACGACGCCGCGCTCGATGATCTTCATCGGCGGGATGATGATTCCCTCCTCGAAGATCGTCTTCGCCCCTGTCGGCAGGGAGCCCGGCACGGGGCCGCCGGCGTCCATCTGGTGGCCGAATTGCGACGACCAGCCGACCAGTTCGTCCTCGTAGAAGATCGGCACCAGCACGAGCCAGTCGTTCGTGTGCGAGATCGACGCGGAGCACTTGAACGGGTCGGAGGTGAGGATCACGTCACCCGGATACACGCCCCTGTCCCAGTCCGCCATCATCTCGTTGATGTATGCACCGAACTGGCCCACCACCATGCGGCCGCGGGGGTCGGTGAGCATCGGGAACTCGTCGTGCTGCTCCCGGATCACCGGGCTCATCGCCGACCGAAAGAGGACGGCGTCCATCTCGAAGCGGGCACTCTTCAGCGCGCCCTCGATGATGTCGAGGGTGACCGGGTCGACGGTGATCCCCGTCGGGATCTCGGCGATCCGGAGCTCGTCGGTCGTTGTCGTCATGGGATCCCCTACGCCTTCGGGTTGATGAGAATATTGAAGTTCGTGTCCACCTCGGCGATGTAGCCGGGTAGCACGACGGTCGTCGAGTCGAACTCGGTCACGATCGCCGGGCCCTCGAACCGGTTGCCCGGCGCGAGCCCGGCCCGATCGTAGATCTTCGTCGGAAGCCGGTCGCCGTGGAACACGATCTCGTGCTCCTCAGCGACAGCGCCCGAGGCGTCAGGCCCGCCGGCGGAGCCCGTCGGGAGCTCCGGCTTCGGCACCGATCCCGAGCCGACTGCCCGGAGGTTGACGATCTCGCTCGCCGTACCGGGCATCCGGAACCCGTAGAGCTGCTCGTGGAGCTGATTGAACCGCTCCTCGAGCCCAGCGAGACCGGCCCTCGCATCGGCCGGATCGAGCGCGACCGGGATCTCGTACCCCTGGCGGTGGTAGCGCATGTCGGCGCTGAAGCTGACCGTGCGCGCCTCCTCTGAGATTCCCTCGCCCACGAGCCACTTCGTCGCGCGCGCCCCGAGGGTGTCGAGGATGTCCGCCACCTCCCCGGGGTCGGCGTCACCGAGCACCCGGATGTACGTCTGGGCGAACTCGTCGCGGAAGTCCGCCACGAGGTCTCCGATCGCGCAGAGCAGGCCGGGCGCCGGCGGCACGAGCACGGGAAACGAACCCATGATCTCGGCCACAGCGTTTGCGTGCAGCGGTCCGGCACCACCGTAGGCGACGAGCGCGAAGTCGCGAGGATCGTGGCCGCGTTGCACCGAGACGAGCCGCAGGGCACCCGCCATGTTCTCGTTCACGATCGCGAGGATGCCCTCGGCGGCCTGCTCGACCGAGTCGAGGCCCATCGCATCAGCGACCTTCTTGACGGCCGCGTGGGCCGCGGCGACGTCCAGGCTCATCTCACCGCCGAGCAGGCTCGGCGGGAGATGGCCCAACACGACGTTCGCGTCGGTCACGGTCGGCTCCTCGCCACCCTTGCCGTAGGCTGCGGGGCCGGGTTCGGCGCCGGCCGACTGGGGCCCGACACGCAGTGCCTTCGTCAACTCGGGTACATGCGAGATAGAGCCGCCACCCGCGCCCACCGTGTGGACGTTGACGGCCGGCACCTTGATCCGGAAGTGACCGATCGAGGTCTCGCGCCCGATCGTCGGCTCACCGTCTTGGCAGAGTGCGACGTCGGTCGAGGTGCCGCCCATGTCGAAGGTGAGAATGTCCTTGAAGCCCGCTTTCGTCGCGACGAAGAGCGCGCCGGCGACGCCGCCTGACGGGCCCGAGAGGACGCCGTAGATCGGGTTACGCGCTGCCTCCATCGTCGTCATCAGGCCTGCGTCGGAGCGCAGGATGTTGACCTCGGCAGTCGCGCCGGCGCCGGCGAGCTCGCTCTGGACGTGGTTGAGATAGCTCTGCACCTTCGGTCGCACGTACGAGTTCATGCAGGCAGTGAGGGCCCGCTCGTACTCGCGGAACTCCGGCAGGACCTCCGACGAGAGCGTCACCGGAAAGCCCGGATAGAGGCGTTCGGCGATCTCCCCGATCGCGCGCTCGTGCGAACCGTTCACGTAGGAGTTGATCAGGGCAACCGTCAGCGACTCAACGCCCGAGTCGACCATCTCCGTGATGATTCCCTCGACCTGCGCCGTGTCGACCGCAACGAGCGTCAACCCGCTCGCGTCCATCCGCTCGACCGCCTCGCGCGTATCCGCGAGCGAAGCAGGAGGGTCTGGCTTCTGCATGATGATCCACCCCGCGAGCGGTCCCGGGGTCTGAGAGCGCGCGAGGTGAAGGATCTGCTTGAAGCCCTGTGTCGTGATCAGCCCGACGCGCGCCCCCTTCGACTCGAGCACTGCGTTCGTCGCAACCGTCGTGCCGTGGAGAATGTTCTGTAGCTCGCCGACGCCGATTCCCGCTTCATCGCAGATGCGCCGTACGCCGGTGAGCACACCCTGTGACGGGTCGCTCGGCGTCGACGGCGTCTTCACCCGAAACTGCGTCGCGCCACTCTCGTCGTTCACGAGGAAGAGGTCGGTGAACGTCCCCCCGACATCGACCCCAAGCCTGTACGCCATATCACTCTCCTTTTTCAGCCGGCCACCGGCGCGAATGTGCCGGCCCGATAGACCTGACCCTCGAGCTCGTGCCCGAGCGCCCCCTCGAGCCACTCCGCGACGCCGATCAGCGCGTCGAGGTCGACCCCCGTTTCGATCCCTTCGCCGTGCAGCAGGTAGACGAGGTCCTCTGTGGCGATGTTCCCGGTCGCACGCGGTGCGAACGGGCAGCCGCCGATCCCTCCGAGCGACGAATCCAGCAGCGTCGCTCCTGCCTCGATCGCGGCCACGGCGTTGGCGTAGCCGGTGTTGCGGGTGTTGTGCAGGTGAGCGCCGACCGGGATCCCGAGTCGTGCAACCGCAGACACGAGCTCGCGAACCTGGCGCGGCACGCCGACGCCGATCGTGTCCGCGAGCACGATCGCGTCGGGTGCTGCCTCAGCCACCCGCGCCGCGATCTCGACGACCCGGCCCGGGTCAACGCGACCCTCGAACGGGCAGCCGAACGAGGCCCCGATCGTCACGGTTGCACGCAGGCCGTCCTCCCGAGCACGCCCCACGATCCGCGCTGCGGCGGCGACCGAGTCGGCAACGGCAGCACCCTGATTGCGCTCGTTGAACGTCTCGCTGGCCGCGAACGCGAAATGCGCCTCGTCGAGCCCGGTCGAAAGCAGCCGCTCGTACCCCTTCTCGTTCAACACCAGGCCCGCGCACACGATGCCGGGCCGCCGCCCGATCGCGGCCACGACCTCCTCGGCCCCGGCCATCTGAGGTACCCGGGCCGGGTTGACGAAACTAACCGCCTCGATGCACGGCAACCCCGTGACGGCAAGGCGATCGACGAACTCGGCACGTGCCCCCGGCTCAAAGATCAGCGTCTGGTTCTGCAAACCGTCCCGAGGCCCAACCTCGCAAACGACAACAGAGGTCACAGCACGCCATCCTCGTGCAACTTCGCCATCTCGTCGTCGCCGATGCCGAGGAGGCCGCCGTAGATCTCCTTGTTGTGGCTGCCCTCCTGCCACGGCGCAGACCAGCGCACCGTGCCGGGTGTGCGCGTCAGCTTCGGCACGATGCCCGGCCCGATGTAGGGCCCGAACTCCGGATCCACGTGCTCGACGAGCATCTCACGAGCCCGGAACTGGGGATCGGCGAAGATGTCCGCGATCGTGTAGATGGGACCGCAGATCACCCCCGCGTCGTTGAGGACCCGGTCGATCTCGGCGGCATCGTGCTCGCGCGCCCAGTCGGCGACGATCCCCTCGATCTCGTCCTGGTTGTCGCCGCGCGCAAGGTGGGTGGCGAAGCGCTCGTCGTCGGCGAGCTCGGGTCGGCCGATCGCGCCGCAGAGACGCCGGAAGACCCCGTCGGCGTTGGCCGCGATCACGATCCACTTGTCGTCCCGTGACCGAAAGATGTTCGAGGGCGCGATCCCTTTGAGATTGGTGCCCTGGGGCCCACGGACGATGCCGAGCCGGTCGTATTCGGGCACGGTGCTCTCGAGCAGCGCGAAGGCCGCCTCCATCAACGAGACGTCCACGACCTGGCCGAGCCCACCCCCGGCGACGTCGCGCCAGTAGAGCGCCGAGAGAATCCCCTGAGCCGCGAACATCCCCGCCAGCGAATCGCCGAGCGAGATGTGCATGCGGGGCGGGGCCTCGTCGGGGAACCCGTTGATATGGCGGATTCCACCCATTGCCTCCGATACCGAGGCGAACCCGGCGCGGCCCGCGTAGGGGCCTGTCTGCCCGTAACCCGAGATCCTCGCGAGGACGATCCCGGGATTCACGGCGAACATCTGCTCGTACCCGATGTTCCAACGCTCCAGGGTGCCGGGCCTGAAATTCTCCGTGACGACGTCCGCGTGCTCGACGAGGCGTAGCAGCAGCTCCTGACCGCGTGCCTCACGGAGATTCAACGTCACACACTTCTTGTTCCGCGATTGGACGGGCCACCACAGCGATCGCCCCTTGTAACGAGCCTTCCCCCAGTTGCGGATCGGGTCGGGTTGTCCCGGGGGCTCGACCTTGATGATCTCCGCCCCGAGGTCGCCGAGTAAACGACCCGTGAAGGGGCCGGCGAGCAGCGACCCGAGCTCGATCACCCGGATTCCCGCAAGCGGCCCGATCCGCAGGCCCTCGGCCGCGGCGCTCGTTTCGAGACCGTCGGCCGGAGAGCTCAAGCCACACCCCCGCCGACGGTTGCTTCCTCTTCCATGTGCTGGGCGAGCACGTCGCGCGCCCTGTAGACGTGCTCGTGCATGATGAGCTCGGCGCGGTTCGCATCGGCCTGCTCGAGCGCGTCCGTAAGCTCGAGGTGGTAGCGGTACGACGCGGACGCCTGCTCGGGCGAGTACCAGATGTAGGACTTGTAGACGAGCGGCATGGCGATCACCTGCCGCACCATCCCGGTCAGCCGGTCGCTCTCGGCAGCAGCGAGGATCATGTCGTGAAAGACGGCGTTCTCGGACACGAGCGCCGGCACGTCCGTCCCGCCCACGAGCTGCTCGAACCGCCCGCAGCTCGCCCGCAGCTGTTCGAGCTCGCCGGCGCCGATGCGGGCGGCGGCACGTCGGGCGGCGTGTCCCTCGAGGAGCGCGCGCAACTCGTACATGTCCTCGAGGTCGGACAGCTCATAGGCGCGAACGGTCGCCCCACGGTTCGGGGCCGTTTCGACGAGGCCCTCGGCCTGCAGCATGAGCAGCGCTTCCCGAATCGGCGTTCGGCTGATGCCGAGCTGCTGAGCGAGCTCCTCCTCTTTCAGGCGCTGCCCGGGTTCGGCGCGGCCGTCGATGATGGCCTGACGGATCACTTCTGCCGCGGCCGGGCCCGCATTCCGCGCAAGCGGCGGGTGCGCGTCGAAGATGCCCACGGAGGCGACCATACAGTATGCACCGCACAATTTGAGCCGACGTGAACGACGGTGGCCGGAGCCTGAAACCCGGGGCGATCAACCGGGCGATGCCTGCTCCGAGCCCGGCGAATCTCCACGTGCGTCGAGCGCCTCGATGTAACGCTCGAGTGCGCGCTGCCGGTTGCTCGAGGCCGCGATCACCTCCTCCAGGCGGACGCGTTCGGCCTCGCGCTCGCGACGGATCTCCGTGGGAGACTCCGACGCAAGGGCCCCATCGAGGCCGAACTCTTCCTCGGGCTCGTCGTGGCCCGGGTCGAGCACCTCGCGTACGAGCGTGACGTCCTCGGGCTCCATGCGCGCGAATGTCTCCTCGTCGATCCGGGAACCTTCCAGCTCGGTGAGCACCTCGTCGACCTGACCGAGGAGGGCGGTCTGGCGGTCACGCTCGAACTCCAGAGCGTCGAGCGCCTGCTGACGACGCTTCGCGCGCACGATCTCGTCCACGTCCACGGCAACAAGATAATGGACGGCGTGGAGAGAGCCGGACCCCGCCCGCCGGGCGTCGTACTCGCTGCGGCAGGCAGCGCGCAGGCTGCCGTGGCGTTCGTCAGCATCGGCCTGCCCGCAATAGGTCCGGAGCTCAGCCGCACCTTCCACCTCGGTCTCGCCGAGCTCGGCGGCGTCCTCACGGCGGCGCTGTTCGGCTCCGGGCTCGCATTGATCGCAGCCGGGATGGCCGTCGATCGGTTCGGCACCCGCGGGCCGATACTCGCGGGGACAGCCCTTGGTGCGGCGGGGCTCGGCGTCGCCGCGACTGCCGGGTCTACGGCGGTGCTAGTCGCGGCGCTCGTGGCCTCGGGTGTCGGCTCCGCCGTGGTCCCGATCGCCGGTACCGGAGCTCTCTTCCGCGCCTATCCGCCGGCACGCCGCGGCTGGGCGCTCGGTGTCCGCCAGATGTCGGTACCTCTCGGTGGGACGATCGCGGCGCTCGCCATGCCGGCCCTCGAGCGCTACGGCGGTATCGCGCTGGCGCTCGGCGTGGCAGCGGCCGCGGTTGCCGTCACGGGTCTGCTCTTCGCGTACGTCGCCGCCGACCCGCCACGACCGTCGGCCGCTCGGGTGCACCAGCCGCTGAGGAGCATCTGGCGTACGCCCGGCATGCAGCGCCTGCTTGCCGTTGCTGCGTTCTACATCATCGTGCTGCAGGCGGTGCTGGCTTTCACCGTTCCGGCGGCGCGCGCAGCCGGGCTGACAGCGTTCGCCGCGTCGGCCACGTTCTTCGCCGTCAACGTCTCGGCGATGGTGTCCCGTATCGCCTGGGGTCATGTCGCCGACAGGGCCGGAGGATCGCGCCGCGTCCGAACGCTCGTCGAGGTCGGGTTGGTCGCAGCCGTGGGAGCCCTGCTCTTCACGCTCGCCCTTCACGCAGGAGCGGTCGTCGTCGTCCCCGCTGCGGTGTTGTTCGGCTTCGGCGCTCTCGGCTGGAACGCTCTCGTGTACGTGAGCGCCGGAGAGCGCGCCGTGCCCGAGCTGGCTGCGCGATCGGTCGCCGTGGCCGCGACCGTCGTCTTCCTGATCTCGGCCCTCTCCACACCGCTCCTCGGCGCGCTCGCCTCCCACGCGGGCTGGGACGTCTTCTGGATCGTGACGGCCGTGCTCGCGGCCGCCGGCGCCCTCGTCGCCGCCACCCTGCCGGCGGCCGGCGCACGCTAGCGGGTCTCACCCCGTTCCCACGCGGCGGCGGAGGAGACGACCCTGCCACGAACGTCTTTGGAGCGGGCCCCGAATCGGGGCGTTGGCTGCACGCGACCCATACGGTATGTTCGGCCGATGACGCCTCCTGGAGTCGGCCGGAGTACGGACAGGGCTAGCGTGGGGTCACCGTGATCGTCCGCGATGCCGGCTCGGACTGGCAGGTCGTTCTTCAGACCGACCACGCCGACGTCTCGGGCGCGTGCGCGCGCGCGTGGGCGGACGTGGGGGCGCATCACGCATCGCTGGTGATAGCCGCAGAGCGCCACGACGACGGCTGGGCCGTTTGGGAGCAGTCTCCGATGATGGACGCCGACACGGGCAGGCCGCTCAACTTCCTCGACGTCCGGGTACCCGCCCACCTCGCGTTCTACCGCGCCGGAATCGCCGCCGTCACCGACGAGGACGCGTATGCCGGCCTGCTCGTCTCGATGCACGGTGCCGGCATCTATCGCCAGCGGTACGGAACACAGCCGGAACTCAAGCTCAGTCGGGCGGATGAGTTCAAGGATCTCGTCGAGGCGTTCGTGGCCGAACAGGAATCGTCGCACCCGGCCCGGCGGGACGAGATCGGCGCCACCGACGAGGACCGTTGGGCTGACTACTTCCGACTTCAGGTCTACGACAGGTTCTCGCTCTTCTTCTGCCTCAAGGATCTCGAGGCCAGGGAGAGCGACGACATCGGAGGGTATCGGCTCGAGCCGGTCGGGCAGGGGCGGGTGCGCATGGATCCCTATCCGTTTCTCTCGGATACGGCCCGGTTCACGCTTCTGCGCCGCATCCTCCCCAAGCGGCAGCGGACGTACGAAGAGCTCCGGCACGAGCTCCTGGACGCTCCGGCCGAGCGCCTGGCGATCCAGGTCGAGCCGGGCTAGAGGCTGAGGATCGCCGACTCGGCCACGTCATGTGCTCGAGGCCGCTCGGACACGATGCCGGTCTGACCCGGCTCGCGAGCAGGGCGGAACTGGAGGCGGCTCAACCAATGCCGCGAGATCGCTTGGGCACGATCGCAGGGGTACGTTAGTCTCGGCTTCTCACTACCCGAGGAGGCGATTGTGGAGGGCTCGACCGAGGTCAACGGGGCGCGGCTCTGGTACCAGATCAGCGGTGAGGGCGAGCCCGTGGTTCAGATCCACGGAGCGGGCTTCGGCCACTTCAACTTCGCTCCCGCCACCCCGGTGCTGTCCCAGCAGTTCAGGGTCGTGGACTACGACCAGCGAGGCTATGGGCAGTCCGATCGTCCGCTCCAGCACTACGACATGGAGGTGTGGGCCGACGACCTTGCGGGCCTGATGGATGCGCTCGAGATCGACGCCGCGCACGTCCACGGGACATCCATGGGCGGCATGATCGCGGTCGTCTTTGCCGGGAAGTACCCGCACCGGACGACGTCGGTCGTGATCAACTGCGCCGCTGCCAAGCTCGGGAGAACCGGCCGCCTCATCTTCCAGAACTGGATCGACATCGCGCGCCTCGACCCCGACGGGCCGGGTAGCCGAATTCTCGCCGAGTTGATCGCCTGGCAGGCTCTCTCGAAGGCCTTTCTCGAAACACCCGACGGCGTGGCCGCCATCGACACGATCCAGCAGATTCTCCGCGACTCGAACTCGACGGAGGTCTTCACGGCCGCCTGCCAGGCGATGTGCGACATGGACCTGCGGCCCTGGCTGCCGCGGATCACCTCACCGGCGCTCGTGCTGGGCGGCGACGAAGACATCATGACGCCGTGGGACCAGGGCCCCGGCGGCGCCGGCCAGGATGCAATCCACCGGGGCATCGCGAATGCCGAGAAGCACGTGATCCACGGCTCGAACCATTCCACGATCTTCGACAACACGGTCGAGCACAACCGGGTCGTGCTCGACTTCTTTGCCCGAAACCGCCGCGGAGCCTGATGCCGGAGATAGAGAATTACGGCATCGAGCCGATCCCGGCCGGCCTGCGCACGGTCGGCTGGCGTGACCTGTTCGCGATCAACTTCACGTTCTTCCTCAATCCCGTCATGTACGTGCTCGGCGCGTTCGCAGTCGTCGCCGGCGGGCTGCCGCTCTGGTGGGCCGTGGCCTCGATGGTGACGGGGCAGGCGCTCGCCTTCGCGCTTCTCACCGTGGTCGCGCAGCCCGGCGTCGACTACGGGCTTCCAGGCCAGGTCGCGATGCGCACCCACCTCGGCTTCTGGGGAGCACGTCTGCTCTCGTCACCCTACCGGGTCGTCGCCGCGACCTACTGGTTCGCAGCCCAGGCGCTGACAGCGGGGCTCGGCGCACAGGCGATCTACGAGGCGATGACCGGTCGTCGCCTTCCGCTCGTGCCACTCGCCCTTGCCTTCGCCGTCGTCCACGCCGCGCTCGCCGTGCTCGGCTTCGACGTGATGCGGTGGCTCCTGCGCGGCGTGCTCCCGTTGTCGCTCGCATTCAGCGGCGTTCTCGTGGCCCTCTACCTGTCGACCGACAATCCCAGGTATGCGGTGAGTCGCGTCTTCGACTCGCCCGACCAGCATCTCACCTGGACGGGCTTCGCGACCTACGTGACGGTGATGTGCGGCGCCTCCTTGACATTCGTCACCAATGTGGCCGACTTCTGCCGTTACACGCCGACCCGGCGTGACATGCGCATCGGACTCGTCGCCTCGGCTCTCGCCTCCGCAACGGTGACCACCTTCGTCGGTGGCTACGCGGCCGCTGCGACCGGTGCGACGAACCCCTTCGTCGCCGTCGCCGACCTGACCTCGAGCGACGCGGTGCTCGTCGCGCTCCTGGTTGCGATCGTGGTGCAGGGGCTCGCCGCGAACGTGACCAACGTCTACACCGCGGGCCTCTCACTGGTGAACTCCGTTCCACGGCTCGGCCGGGTGTGGGCGACGGTTGCCGCCGCCATGGCCGCGGTCACGCTGTCGGCCTTCCCGGACTTCGTCAACCACGCACAGCGCTGGGTCACGCATCTCGGCAACCTTGCCGCGCCGCTGACGGGGGTCATCCTGGCCGATTACCTGTTCGTCAAGCGACAGCGGATCGACGTCGAAGGGCTGTTCGATCCGCAGGGGCCCTACCGGTACCTGAACGGGATCAACGTCTCCGCTCTGCCCGCGATCGCCGCGGGCGCAGGCGTCTACTACGCAGTGCCGTCGAGCTGGATAAAAGTCGTCTGGGGAGTCGGTGTGGGCGCGGCGGCCTATCTCGCGATCGTCGTTGCGGTGCGCCTGGCGGCCCCACGGCCGGCGCAGGAGGCGACGTAACGTGAGCTCGGCCCCGACACCCGGTCTCGAGCCCTGCTGCGCGCTCTCGCGCGCGACGAATCCGGTTGCGTCGATTCGACGAAGAACCCGGTGATGAGAGCGTTGCGACATCGGCATGCCCTGCTCGGAGCGGCCTGCGCGGTTCTGGCGGCCGGAGTCGCGGCCGCGGTCGTCCTGGTCTTCAGCGCCGACTCGAGAGCAGAGCCGACGCAAGCCGAGTACCTTGCCCGGGTGGCGGCAGTTTGCCGGGTCTATGGGCCCCGACTCGACAGGATCCGGCCACCTGACGTCGCCGAGCCCGCAAATGTGATCGCCGCCGTCGAGCTCGCCCTGCCGATCGTCAGGGCACAAGAGCGCGAGGTCGAGGCGCTCCGTCCCCCCGCGGAGCTCCGCACCAGGCTTACGCACTGGTTCGACCTCCAGGATCGGCGCATCGGGATGCTCGAAAAGGTGCTTCGCGCGGCCCGCGGGCAGGACTTCCGTACGATGAGCGTGGCCTACGTCGCCTTCATCCTCGCAGGGCCGAAGGCGGCCCGTCTCGGAAGCGCTATCGGCATCCCCCACCCGCCGTGCTAGACGCCCTGATCTCCGGCCGACCGACCGACCTTGACTCCGGCAACCGGCGGCTGTATACAAGAGCCATTCCAGGGCCGGATGCAAACAAAAGTCTCGCGGGACGGCACGGGCGATGCCGTTTCGCAGCTGGTGTGGACGGCCCGTGTGAACCGTCGAGATCCTCGAGAGGCGACGAGGGAAAGGAGTCGGAAACATGAGTGGGGAATGGGAGTACGACCCCTACGAGTACGCCGAGGAGTTGGCGGCCGGCCAGGGTCTCGGTCCAGGCGATCTCGCTGATCGCCAGCAGACGGAGGATCAGCGCGGAGGCATGAGCCGTCGCGAGCTGCTGGTCAGGGGCGGCGCAGCCGCCGCCGCGGTCGGTGGTCTGGGTGCGTTCGCAGGCTCTGCGGCCGCCGCGAGCGGTAGGTCGAGCGAGGTCGACAGGAACGGCAAGTTCACCGGCACGCTGCGGGTGCTCAGCCTCGGCGTCGAGTTCCCGATCCCGGACATCGCGAAGCAGGCCTCCAAGGACCTCGGCTTCACCGTGAAGCCGATCCTCGCCTCCTCCGAGAAGCAGCCGCAGATCGCGATCACGTCCCCGGACACGTTCGACGTCTTCGGCGGCTACAACTACCAGTCGCTTCTCGTCTGGCCGTCCGGCAGCCTGCAGCCGGTCGACACGACCAAGATCCCGACCTGGAGCTCCTTCTACAAGCTGTTCGCGCAAGGCAAGCTCAACCCGTCCTCGGCAACCTGCACGTTCGGCGCCGGCAACGCGCCGTTCCGGACGACGTTCGTCGACCCGGACGGCTCGACCGGCCTGCCCCCGTACAGCGGCGGACCGTCGAACAACAAGCAGATCGTGCGCTGGATCGGCGAGAACGGGAAGCCGATCGGCGGCAAGCCGCAGCCCCGCTACATCGTCGGCCCGGCGGCCCACTTCAACGCCGACTCGATGGGCTACAACGCGGACGTGATCAACAAGGCGCCGAACCAGGTCTCCTGGGCGGAGTTGCTGAACAAGAGCTGGAAGGGCCGCGTCTCCCTCCTCCGCGACCCGGGCATCATGGCCCAGGACGCGGCGTTCGCCGTGTCGGCGCTCGGCTTGATGAAGTTCGCGGACTTCGGCAACCCGACGAAGCCCGAGATCGACCGTCTGTTCAAGATCCTGACCACGTACAAGAAGGCGGGCCAGTTCCGTGCCTTCTGGTCGGCGTTCACCGACTCGGTGAACTTCATGGTCTCGAAGGAGGTCGTGATCGAGTCGATGTGGTCACCCGCCGTCGCACTCGTCAAAGCCGCGGGCGTCAACATCCTCTACGCGGCGCCGCCCGAGGGCTTCCGCGGCTGGTGCAGCGCCGAGGGCATCTCGTCGAAGGTCACCGACCCCGCCAAGCTGCAGGCTTGCTACGACTACATCAACTGGAACTACAACGGGTACCTGGGCGCCGAGATCATGCGCCAGGGCTACTACATCGCCAACGGCCAGAAGCTGCTCCCCTGGATCAAGTCTGCCGCCGGGAAGAAAGCCGGTTTCACCCCGGCCGAGTACGACTACTGGTGGAACGGCAAGCCGGCCCCGAGAGACCTGCCCGGGCATCACGGGCAAGGTCGGCGACATCAAGAAGGGCGAGCGCCGGGAGGGGGGATCGTTCCCGAGACGCATCTGCAAGTACGCCTCCTGGAACTCGTACGGGAAGAACAGCGTTTACCTCACCAAGAAGGTGAACGACTTCCTGTCCGCCTAGCACCGAATGCCAGATCCAGGGATATCGCAGACAGAGGGGGCGGCAACCGCCGCCCCCTCGCCATCGAACGCCGACTCCGGTCTCGATCTCGTCGGCCTGACCAAGGTGTTCACCGGCGGCACGGTCGCGGTGGACGACGTCAACCTGCACGTCGACCACGGTGAGTACGTCGTTCTCCTGGGGCCGTCGGGGTGCGGCAAGACGACGACGTTGCGGATGATCGGCGGCCACGAGTTCCCGACCGCCGGCGACATCATCCTCGACGGCCAGTCGCTCGTCGATCTGCCCCCGCACAAGCGGCCCACGACGACCGTCTTCCAGCACTTCGCCCTCTTTCCGCACCGGTCGGTGCTCTCCAACGTCGAGTTCGGCCTCAAGATGCACGGCGTCGGGAAGGAAGAGCGGCGGAAGCTGGCGTTCGAGGCGCTCGACATGGTCGGTCTGACGCCTCTCGCCGACCGAAAGCCGAGGGCGCTCTCGGGAGGGCAGCAGCAGCGCGTCGCGCTGGCGCGCGTCCTCGTCACGAAGCCGAAGGCGCTTCTCCTCGACGAACCGCTCGGCGACCTCGACCGCTTGCTCCAGTTGCGGATGCGCGTCGAGCTGCGCAACCTCCAGCGCCAGCTCGGCCTGATGTTCATCCACGTCACGCACAACCAGGAAGAGGCGCTCTCGATGGCCGACCGCATCGTGGTCATGAACGAGGCCCGCATCCAGCAAGTCGCCGACCCGTTGACGATCGCCACCAAGCCCGCCACCGATCTCGTCGCGCGGTTCATGGGCGACAACAACATCATCCGGGGCACGGTCACCGAGCGCGAGGGCGACCGGCTGGTCGTCGAGGACGAGCAGCACGTGCGCGCCAGCGTGCGCGCCCCGGGGAGCACGCAGGCCGTCGGCGACCGGGTCATGGTCGCCGTTCGCGCCGCCGCGGTGACGGTCGACACGAACGGCTCGGCCTCCTCGGGCCTCAATTCGGCCGAATGCGAGATCGTCTTCGTCGAGTTCCTCGGCGACCTCGTCAAGCTCCACCTGCTCACCGGCGGCGAGCGCATGCTCGCCAAGGTCGGCGCCCAGCAATACCCCGAGTTGCGGGGTCGTGAGGGCGAGCGGATCCGGATTTCCTGGAAGGAGGAGGATGTCCAGCTCCTCGACGCCTGAGCGCCCCGGCGACGAGGCGAATCGGCTCGCGCTCGACGAGGTCCGGGAAGCCGAGGCGATCCTCGAGCAGCGGCCGCCGAAGGCGGAGGCTGCGCTCGGCGAGGGCCGCGGGGGTTCCCGCGGAGGCGGCTGGGTGACGGCAGCATTGGCTGCACCCGGTTTCCTCTGGATCGGCTTCTACCTGGTCGCGCCGCTCGTGATCATCGTCCTCGTCAGCTTCTGGACCTGGACGGACGCCGGCTTCGAGAGGACATGGACGACGGCGAACTACAGCGAGCTCTTCCACGACTCGACCTACTGGGACAACATGCTCTCGACGTTCGTGACGTCGGTGATCGCGGTTGTCGCGTGTCTCGTCCTCGGGTTCCCGGTCGCGTACTTCCTCGCCCTCAAGGTCGAGAGCCTGCGAAACCAGATCGCGCTCTTCATCATTGCGTTGGCCCCGTTCTGGACGAGCTTCCTCACCCGCGCAATCGCCTGGACGTTTCCGCTGATGGGCCGCGAGGGGGCCCTGAATCAGGTGCTGATAAAGCTCCAGATCATCTCCGAGCCGGTCCCGGAGTTCGGCTTCTCGACGCTCTCGGTCAGGCTCGCGATGATCCAGCTCTACATCCTGTTCATGATCACGCCGCTCTTCTTCTCGCTGGCACAGGTCGATCGTTCGGCTGTCGAGGCCGCGCGCGACCTCGGCGGCAACGGATGGCAGACGTTCAGGGAGGTGATCCTGCCGCAGACGATGCCGGGCATCGTGATCGGCTCGATCTTCATCTTCGTGCTCACGATGGGCGACTACGGCACGGTCGCGACCGTCGGCGGCGGCAACATCACCTCTGTCGGCACGCTGATCTACTCCAAGATCGGGGCGGTCCAGTACCCGCAAGGAGCGGCTTCCGCCGTCCTGCTCGTCATCGCCCTGATGGTCGGCGTCTGGGTGATCACACGCTTCTCCAACCTGCGTGAGGAGCTGTGATCGAGACGATGGCAGCGGCGGCGGAGACGGTGGCACGCCCGCAGGACGCCGTCGTGCGACGCGAGGTCAAGCAACGCCGCGACTGGTCGAAGGTCGGGCTCGGCGTCTACTTCGCCCTGTTCCTGTTCTTCCTCTACATCCCGATGATCCTGATGGCGATCCTCTCCTTTCAGGGGCCGACGGGGCAGCTGACGTTCCCGTTCCGGGGCCCGTTCAGCCTGGACTGGTGGAAGACGTTGTTCGACTCGAACGTCTTCAACACGATCGCCGACGACGTCAGCGCGTCCGGACGCCAGTCGCTCTGGCTCAGCCTCACCGCGGGCGTCCTCGTGGCCCTGTTCGGGTTCTCGCTGTCGATGGCGTTCCGCCGCCGGTGGCGCTTGAAGACCGACGTCATCGCCTTCTACGTCCTCATGCTCGCGCTGATGACGCCGGCCTTCCTCGTCGGGCTCGGCAACCAGCTCCTCTGGAGGTACATGGGCCAGACGCCCAGCCTGTGGTACACGGCCCTCGGCGCGAACGTGATCTGGGGGATCCCGTTCTCGTTCCTCGTCATGCTCGCCGTCTGGAACCGCTACGACCGCCACGTCGAGGAGGCCGCCCGGGACCTCGGCGCCAACGCCGCAACCACGTTTCGGGAGGTGACGCTACCGCTCGTCTGGACAGGCATCTTCGGCAGCTTCCTGTTCGGCTTCACCCTGGCCTGGAACGACTTCGACCGGACGATCCTGCTGCAGAACGGCTACCAGGCGCAGCCGCTGCCGATTCTGATCGGCACCTGGCCGTCCAGCAGGCCGATCCTTCCCAATCTCTACGCGCTCGGGGCCGGCACGACCGCGGTCACGTTGTTCCTGATCTTCGTCGTACTCGTCGTCATCACGCTCCGCATGCGCTTCCAAGGCGCGCCGGTGCGCCGGGTCGAGGAGGAATTCGGCGAGGAGGTCGGCGGCAGCCTCGACGTCACGCAGGCCGCCGAGCTCACGAAGAAGTAGGCCGATCTCGCCGTGCCGACCGTCGTCGTCGTGTCCACCGGGGGCACGATCGCGATGCGCCCCGACCCCGAGACCGGCAAGCTCGTGCCGGCGGTGAGCGGCGAGGAGCTCGTCGAGATGCTCGCGTGGCCCGAGGCACCGCCCCTCGAGCTCGACGATTTCGTCCGTGTCCCGAGCTTCGACATGCACGGCGAGCTCGCTCTCTCGCTCGCCCGCCGGGTGATCGAGCACGCCGGCCGGCGCGACCTCGCGGGCGTCGTGATCGCGCATGGAACGGACACGATGGAGGAGAGCGTGTTCCTGATCGACCGTCTGCTCGGCTCTGATCTGCCCGTGGTGCTGACGGGGGCCCAGCGCGGTGCCGACGAGACGGATACCGACGGGCCGCGCAATCTCCGCGACGCGATTCGGGTCGCCTCGGCCCCAGAGGCCCGAGGGCGCGGCGCAATGATCGCGTTTGCCGGCGAGCTCCACGCCGCGCGCGAGGTGCGCAAGGTGCATACGAGCGCGCTGCCCGCCTTCGCCGCGCCAGGGTACGGCCCGATCGGTGTCGTCGACGGGGAGCGCGTCGTCTTCCAGCGGCGTCCCGAGAGGCGCGAGGCGCTGCCCGTGCCGGCGGAGCTCGCCCCCGTCGACCTGATCCGCCTGTACGCCGGTAGCGACGCGCGCTTCGTGCGCGCCGCGGTCGAGTCGGGAGCGAGAGCCATCGTGCTCGAGGGGACGGGCCGCGGCAACGCCAACGATCAGGTCGTGACGGGCGTCCGCGACGCCGTTGCGCGCGGGGTCACGGTCGCCGTCTGCTCACGCTGCGTCGCCGGGCGCGTCGAGCCCGTCTACGGCCGCGGCGGCGGGCGGGACCTGGCAGAGGCGGGCGCGCTCTTCGCCGGCGACCTCGCGGGCCCGAAGGCGCGTGTGCTGCTGCAGATCGCGCTCGGCGCCTCGCTCGACCCTGCCGCGACGCTGGCAGCCGAGGCCGGCTGATCCAGGCCGCGAGCGAGAGGGAAAGGCCCGGCCGGCGGCAGCGCAGGCTCTCTACGTCTGCCTCGGTGATCTCTTTGCGAAGTCGTCGGCGATCTCGTCGAATGTCGCCCAGCGCACGCCGTCGTGCTTGTTGATGTGCTCGATGATTCGCTCGTGCATCAGCAGGACCTGGGGCCGTCCGCTCACGTCGGGATGGATGGTCATCGCGAAGACGGCGTAGTCGTACTCGCGGTACACCCAGTCGAACTGGTCGATCCAGATCTCCTCGAGCTGACGTGGGTTCACGAAGCCGTGGCTGTTCGGAGCGCCCTTGATGAACATCATCGGGGGTAGGTCGTCGAGATACCAGCTGGCGGGAATCTCGATCAGATCCGTCTCCTCGCCCCGCTGGAGTGGCACCATCCACTCCTCGGCATTCTTCGCATAGTCGATCTTCGTCCACGAGTCGCCGACCCGTACGTAGTACGGATGGAAGTCCTTGTGCATGAGCGAGTGGTCGTACTTGATCCCGCGCTCGAGCAACAGCTCGTTGGTGACGTTGGAGAACTCCCACCACGGCGCCACGTAGCCGGTCGGCCGCTTTCCCGACACGCGCTCCACGAGGTCGATGCACTTGTCGAGGATGGCCGTCTCCTGCTCGCGGGTCATTGCGATCGGATTCTCGTGGGAGTACCCGTGGATGCCGATCTCGTGGCCGCCGTCGACGACCAGCTGGGTCTCGGCCGGGAAGGTCTCGATCGAGTGCCCGGGGATGAACCACGTCGTCTTGAGGTCGTTCCTGGCGAAGAGGTCGAGCAGCCGTGGAGTCCCGACCTCGCCGGCAAACAGCCCACGCGAGATGTCGTCGGGCGAGTTCTCGCCCCCGTACGACCCGAGCCAACCTGCGACCGCGTCGACGTCGACGCCGTACGCGACGAGAATCTCCTTGGCCATCACAACCTCCGTTGTCGGTACCTCGAGAGCCGGTGCTGCTACAAAGCGACTCTAGTGTGTGCACTCTGCGGTGTCATCCTGAACCAGCACTGGGCCGAACAGGATGGAGGACGGCGGGCGCGAGTATTCCGCGCGGCGCTGCTGGACAGGGTGCTCGGCCACTTCGGGCTCACACTGCAAGACTGGGCCGGAGAGGTCTACGTCCTGCGCGACCGCAAGGGCTCCTCGGCCGTCGTCAAGGACGTCGGCGCCGTGTGGAGCGAGGCCGAGCGACTGCTCGGCCGCACGCTCGACCCGCTCGACACAGCGCTCCTCGCCGAGCTGTGTCGGTGAAGACACCGGTCGTCCTCGTCACCGGCTTTCTCGGCAGCGGCAAGACGACGCTCATTTCCCGGCTGCTCGAGCACCCCGAGATGGGAGAGACGGCCGTGATCGTGAACGAGCTCGGCGAGATCGGCATCGACCATCACCTGCTGCGCCGGGTCGACGAGCGAACGGTGTTGCTCTCGAGCGGATGCGTTTGCTGCGTCCTCCGCGGCGATCTCGCCGACGAGTTACGCGACCTCCTCGACCGGCGGGACGCGAACGACGTGCCGACGTTCCGCCGCGTCGTCGTCGAGACGACCGGAGTGGCCGACCCCGCACCCATCCTGATGACGCTCCTCTCGGATCCGGTCGTGCGGAATCACTACGAGCTCGAGAGCGTCGTCGCAACGATCGACGGCGTCCATGGGTTGCGGGGCCCCGAATCCGTCAAGCAGGCAGCTATCGCCGACCGCCTCGTGATCACGAAGGCCGACATCTCGACCCGGGCCGCCCGGACGGGCCTCGAGGAGCAGTTGGCGCGCTTGAACCCCGCAGCCGAGGCTCGCTCGGCCACCTTCGGCGAGGTCGAGCCCGGCTGGCTCTTCGAGAGCGCTGCCCGCGATCCACACGATCTCGCACCGGAGCAAGACCACGGGCACACCGAGCACGACCACGGCGTGAGCTCGTGCGTGCTCTTCCTGGACGAGATCGATTGGACAGCTTTCGGGCTCTGGCTGAGCATGCTCCTTCAGGCGCGCGGCCGGGACATTCTTCGGGTGAAGGGATTCCTCAACGTCGGCGGCGACGGCCCCGTGCTCGTCAACTGCGTCCAGCACGCCGTGCACCCACCGGTGCACCTCGAAGCATGGCCCGACGACGATCGCCGCTCGCGGCTCGTCTTCATCGGTCGGGGCTTCACGGCCGACGAGCTGACTGCGTCGCTACGTGCCTTCGACCACGCCGCCCGCCGTTGATCGGCCCCGATCGGCTCAGTATGACCGCGGCATCCCCAGCACGTGCTGGCCGAGGTAGGCGAGGATGAGGTTGTTGGAAACGGGCGCTACTTTGTAGAGCCGCGTCTCGCGGAACTTCCGTTCGATGTCGTACTCCTCCGCGAAGCCGAAGCCTCCGTGGGTGTCGAGACAAGCGTTCGCCGCCAGCCACGACGCCTCGGCCCCGAGCAGCTTCGCCATGTTCGCCTCTGCCCCGCAGGAGAGGCCCTGATCGAAGAGCCACGCCGCCTTGTAGCGCATCAGGTCCGCCGCCTCGATCTGGGCGAACGCCTGCGCAATGGGGAACTGCACACCCTGGTTCGACCCGATCGGCCGCCCGAAGACGATGCGCTCCGACGCGTAGGCCGAAGCCTTCTCGACGAACCAGCGGCCGTCGCCGATGCATTCCGCCGCAATCAGCACGCGTTCCGCGTTCATCCCGTCGAGGATGTAACGGAAGCCCATGCCCTCCTCCCCGATGAGATCGCCGTCCGCGACGAACACTCCGTCGAGGAAGATCTCCGTCGTCGCGTGGTTCATGAGCGTCCTGATGGGGCGGATCGTCATCGTGCGGTCGGCAAGCGCCTTCTTCATGTCGACGACGAACGTGGAAAGCCCCAGGGTCTTCTTCTCGACGCGGTCGGCGGGCGTCGTGCGCGCGAGCAGGAGCATGAGGTCGGAGTAGAGCGCCCTCGACGTCCAGATCTTCTGGCCGTGCACGAGCCAGCCGCCGTCCACCTTCGTCGCCGTCGTCTGGATCGACGTCGTGTCCGATCCGGCCGTCGGCTCCGTGACCCCGAACGCCTGCAGGCGCAGCTCACCCGAGGCGATCTTCGGCAGGTATCGCTGCTTCTGGGAGTCGGAGCCGTAGCGCAGGATCGTGCCCATCGTGTACATCTGCGCATGGCAGGCGCCCGAGTTGCCTCCCGACGCGTTGATCTCCTCGAGGATGACGCTCGCGGCCGTGATAGTGAGGCCGGCGCCGCCGTACTCTTCGGGAATCAGAGCGGCCAGCCAGCCATTCTCGGTCAGCGCCGCGACGAACTCGTCGGGATACCGGTCCGGCTCGAGCGCACGCCAGTACTCCCCGGGGAACCTCTCGCACAGCTCCCGGACCGCAGCGCGGATCTCGCCCAGCTCGGCCGGAAGTGAGAAATCCACGGTCAGCTCCTCGTCTCGGTACGCCTCGTCGGTCTGCCCCGGAGGTCGGGCGCGCAGCCGCTCCAAACCGGGCCGTGGCTGCGCTCCTCCCCTGCCGGTTTCCAGGCGATTTCGGGAACGAGGCGCACTAGCCGGCGGTTCTCTCGAGTAGACGCCGGGCGATGATCAACTGCTGGATCTCGTTCGAGCCCTCGCCGATCAGGAGCAGCGGGGCGTCGCGGTAGTACCGCTCTGGACGGTACTCGAGCGAGTAGCCGTAGCCGCCGTGGATGCGCAGGCAATCGAGCGCGTTGTCCTGAGCCGCCTCGGTGGCGAAGTACTTCGCCATTCCCGCCTCGAGGTCCGCACGCTCGCCGCCTGCCTTCTTCTCCGCTGCCTGCAGCGTCAGCAGACGCGCCGCCTCCGCGCGGGTAGCCATCTTGGCGAGCATCAACTGGACAGCCTGGTGATGGCCGATCTTCTTACCGAAAGCCTCGCGCTCCTGCGCGTAGTGAAGGGCGTCGTCGAGTGCAGCCTGCGCGACGCCGACGCCGCGCGCCGCCACGTTGACACGGCCGACCTCGATCCCGCTCATGAAGTACTTGAACCCCTTCCCCACGCCCGTTTCACCCCCGAGAACGCTCGCCACGGGCGTGCGGAAGCCGTCGAACACGAGTTCCGTCGATTCGACACCCTTGTAGCCGAGCTTCTTCAGCCCGGGCATCGGGATCGCCAGGCCGGGCGGGCTCGTCTCCGGCTCCTTCTCGATGATGAACCCGGTCATTCCGAGATGGGCCGGTTCTGCCCCGGGGTCGGTCTTCGCGAGCAGCATCACGATTCCCGACCGCCAGCCGTTCGTCACCCACATCTTCTGCCCGTCGATGACGTAGTCGTCGCCGTTGCGGGTCGCGGTCGTCCGGATCGACTGGACGTCCGAGCCGGCGTGCGGCTCCGTCATCGAAAACGACGCGCGGAGCTCCATCGTCGCGAGTCGGGGAAGGAAGCGTCGCCGTTGGTTCTCCGTCCCGTGTAGTCGGATCATCGTCGCGGCGATGAACGATCCGTTGAGGATCCCGGACAGCGTCACCCAGCCGCGCGAGAGCTCCATCACGATCAACGCGTAGGTGTCGAGCCCGAGCCCGAGCCCGCCGTACTCCTCCGGGATCGTCGTCCCGAAGAGACCCATTTCGCGCATCGTCTCGACCATCGACTCCGGGTACTCGTCGGCGTGCTCGAGCTCGGACGCGAAGGGGACGACGTCGCGGTCGACGAACGCACGAACGGTGGCGACGATCTCGCGCTGGTCGTCGGTCAGGATCATGCGACCGTCGCGGTCATGCGGGCACCGCCGCGTCGAGCGCGGTGAGCGGGGCAAGCACCGCCGTGAGATCATCGTGCTCCTCGAGCCCGAGAATCGCCTCCTCGAGCCTTTCCACGGCGCGATCCGGCAATGCGAGTGAGGCGTTCTCGCGGTACTTGGATCGCACCTCGTCTGCCGAAAGCGGGTTCTCCGGACCACCCTTCTGATAGGGGAAGTCGGCCTCGAACGAGGTTCCGTCGGCGAGCGAGACAACCACGCCGCCTGGAAACGCCTGTGGGTACGTGGGGTATTCCCGCGTCTCGTAGCGCACCTTCGACGCAACCGCCAGCACGGCCGGGTCGGTGATCGCCTCGTCGGTGAAGTCGCCGACGGAGACATGGCCGCGCACGAGCATCGACGCGACGGAGTACTGCAACGAGAACTTGCCCTCGTAGTCGGAGCGCGGCGCGCGTTTCTGGTCGGCCGGCTCGAGCACGAGAGAGACGCCGGCCGCCGGCACCGCCACGAGCACGTCGTCGATCTCATCCGCAGAGAACGTCCGGCCACCCGCCGCGTCGGCAGTCGCACCGAGGGAGCCGTGCATGAAATGGCACACGGGGAACGGCTTGTAGGCAATCCGAGGCGTTTCCCAGCGCGAGCCCAGGTCAGCCAGCTGACCGGCAATGTCGATCTCTCCCTCCTCCGCGCCGAGGAAGGCGTGGTACAGCCCGAACTTCCCCTCGAGCACCGTCTGCGGCCCGACCGCCCCGTTTGCGGCAAGCCGCGATGCGAGGTGCGCACCGTGTGCTGCCCAGCCCGGGTGCATCGGCTTCGTCGGCGTCCCGTCCGCCAGGTAGGCGAAGAGTCCCCCTGCGAACGAGCCTGCGATTCCGAGCGCGCTCGTCGTCGTTGCGGCATCGGCGCTCGCGATCCGACCGATCGCAGCGACCCCGCCGAACACCCCGCAGATCGCGGTGGGATGAAACCCGCGTGCGTGGAAAGCCCCGGGTGCCGCCATTCCGATCCGGCAGACGACCTCGTTGCCGGCGATGATCGCCGCCAACGTATCGCGCCCGTTGGCGCGGGCCTGCTCCGCGGCGGCGAGAGCCGCAGGTGTGATCACGGCCGAGATGTGGCTCACCGAGTCCGAATGCGTGTCGTCGAAGTCGAGCCCGTGACAGAGCATCGCGTTGGCGAAGGCGGCGTTCGCGGCCGGGAACCGCCGTTCGGTGCCGATCACGGTCGCCTGCGGCTCGCCGCCGAGTTCGCCCATGGTCGTCCGGCCCTCGGTCGCGATCTCACCTGCATGGGCTGCGAGCCCGCAGCCCAGCGTATCGAGCAGGTGGAGCTTCGCGTGTGACCGAACATCCTCGGGAATCTCGTCGAGCGAGATCGTCGAGCTCCATTCTGCGATTTCCCTGGCTGCAGTCGACATACGTCCCTCCCTGGTCTCTTGCGAAGACGGCCGTGAAACGGTCGTCACACTGTCCATGCGTCGTCGGTGTGCGGGAAACCTTCGGCGACCTCGGGCGCGCTGCGGCGGTAGACCATGAACGTCCGCTTGAACTCGATTACGACCTCCGAGCGCTGGTTGATTCCGCGGCAGCGCATCGACACGATCCCGACGCGCGGGTTCGAGCTCGACTCGCGCACCTCGAGGATCTCGCTCTCGGCCCAGAGCGTGTCACCCTCGAACACCGGCTTCGGCAGCTTGATGTCGGTCCAGGCGAGGTTGGCAGCGGCGTTCTCGCTCGTGTCGGGGACCGTCAATCCGGTCACGAGCGCGAGCGTGAAGGCGCTGTTGACGAGTGGCCTCCCGAAGCGGGTGCGGGCCGCGAACGGCTCGCTGAAGTGCATCGGGTTCGTATTCATCGTGAGGCAGGTAAACCAGATGTTGTCGGTCTGGGTGACGGTGCGGCCAAAGCGGCTGCGAAACGTGTCGCCGACGGCGAAGTCCTCGTAGAAGCGGCCCCGCCATTCTTTCGGCGCCGAGGGCGAGTCAGCCTGCATCGAGCATCCTCCTCTTGTCGTCGGCGATAAGCCGGCGTGCGCGCTCGACCACCGGCAGGTCGATCATCTCGCCGTCGAGAGCGACGGCGCCTCGGCCCTCGGCGGTGCCTCTCTCGTAGGACTCGACGATGCGCCGGGCCCGCGCGAGCTCTCCTTTGCCCGGGGCGAAGACGGCATTCACGATGTCGACCTGGGCAGGGTGAATGCACGCCTTGCCGCGAAACCCGAGCGAGCGCGCAAGCCGGCACTCCGTTTCGAGCCCCTCGCCGTCGCGCACGTCGAGGTGGACGAGGTCGAAGGGCCCCCGGATGCCGGCTGCGGCCGAATCGAGAACGAGCTTCGAGCGGGCGAACAGAACCTCTTGCCCGTCCGGCCGCACCTCGAGGCCGAGCTCGAGCCCCAGATCGACAGCCCCCAGGAGAAGCGCTTCGACCCTCGGGTGCAGCGCGGTCTCGTAGGCGAGGCGCAAGCCCTGTGCGGTCTCCACGATCGCGATCACCGGCGGACCGCTCCGCCCGAGCGCGGCGACGCTCTCGGGTGTCGCCTTCGGCATCACGATCGCCTGGAGCGGGAGGCCCTGCACGAGCTCGAGGTCAGGCTCGAAATGCGGGCTTTCGACGCCGTTGACGCGAACCATCATGGCCGCCGTGGATCGTGAACGGCCGAGCACACGCTTGACCAGCGCGCGGGCCTCGTCCTTCCGCGCCGGCGCTACCGCATCCTCGAGATCGGCAATCATCGCGTCCGCGCCCGCCTCGAGCGCACGGAGCAACTTCTGCTCGTCCGAGCCGGGAGCGAACAGGAGTGAGCGGAGGCTTGCGAGGGGCACGGCTGACGCTCTCGTTTATATGTCAGACATTCGCAGCCTGTCAATCGAACGAAACCCTCGCCCCGACTCACGATCACCCTTGACACGATTGCGGAAGTCAGACATAAACACCTGACCCGAGAGTCCCCGTACCCGGAGGTCGATGGCGTGAGAGCCGTGCTGTTTCGCGAGTTCGGTCATTCGGACGTCTTGAGTGTCGAGGAGATCGACGATCCGCGGCCGGGGGCCGGGGAAGTCCTCGTCCGCAACCGGGCGAGCGCGCTCAACCACCTCGACGTGGACGTGCGGGAGGGCATTTCGCGCTTTCCGGTCTCGTTTCCCCACGTCCTCGGCGTCGAGGTCGCAGGCGAGATCGTGGAGGTCGGCGAAGGGGTGACCGGGTGGGCACCGGGCGACCGGGTGAATCCGTACATCATGGATACCTGTGGCGAGTGTCGCTTCTGTCGCTCGGGTCGCGAGTCGCTCTGTACTGCATCGGGTTTCATCAGCTTCTCGACAGGTGGCGGCTACGCGGAGATGCTCGTCTGCCCTGCCCGCCAGCTCGTGCGCATCCCCGAGGGCGTCTCCTTCGAGGACGCCGCCGCCCTCCAGGTCGCGTTCGCAACCGCATGGCACATGCTGTTCTCGAGGGCGGAGCTGATGGCCGGGGAGACCGTGATGATCAACTCCGTCGGCTCGGGGATCGGCTCGGCGGCGGTGCAGCTCGCGCACCGCGCAGGCGCGTTCGTGATCGGCAACGCCTCGAGCGACGAGAAGCTGGCGCGGGCGCGGGAGCTCGGTCTCGACGAGGGCATCAACCACCAGACCGAGGACGTTGTCGGACGGGTGATGGAGCTAACGGAGGGGGCCGGGGTCGACGTCGTCTACGAGCATGTCGGCGGCGATCTGTTCCAGAAGGGCCTCGATTCGCTCGCCAAGGACGGCCGTCTCGTCACCTGCGGAGCGCACGCGGGGGAGGTCGTCCCGTTCGACATCATCCCCTTCTTCCGCACCCAGAAGCGCATCATCGGCTCGTTCGTCTATAACCGTCGGGAGGTCGAGAAATGCTTCGACCTCCTGACCCGGGGGCTGATCGAGCCGCTCGTGCACAGCACGTTCCCGCTCGAGCGCGCTGCCGAGGCGATGGATGCGATGGAGCGACGAGAGCACTTCGGGAAGATCCTGCTCACGCCTTGAGACGAAGGAGCATAAGGCCATGAAACGTGTGGGTGTCGACGTCGGGGGCACGTTCACCGACCTGATCTACGTCGATGACGAGGCCGGGGTGATCCGGGTGCACAAGCTCGCGACCACACCGGAGGATCCTTCGCTCGGAACGATCCGGGGAATTCGCGAGCTGACCGCAGAGGCCGGCGTCGACCCGTCGGAACTCGATCAGGTGTTCCACGGGACGACGATCGCCACGAACATCGTGATCGAGCACACCGGAGCGACCGTGGGGATGATCACGACGGAGGGCTACCGAGACATCCTCCACATCGCTCGGCACAAGAAGCCGCTCAACTTCTCCAACTACCAGGATCTCCCCTGGCAGCGATACCCGGTCGTTCGGCGACGCTACCGGCTGACGGTCCCGGAGCGGATCAAGGGGGACGGCTCCGTGCTCGTCCCGCTCGACGAGCGTAAGGCACGCGAGCAGGTCAGGGTACTCAAGGAGGCCGGGGTCGAGGCGGTGTGCGTCTGCTTCCTCTTCTCGTTCCTCAACCCGGCACACGAGCAGCGGGTCGCGGAGATCGTGCGCGAGGAGTTCCCCGAGGCGTTCGTCTCGGTCTCGAGCGAGGTAATCCCCCAGTATCGCGAATACGAACGATTCTCGACCGTGGGCCTGAACGCGTACGTCGGCCCGAAGGTCGCCTCGTACGTGGCACGCCTGCAGGAAGAGCTTGCGGGTCTCGGGGTGCGCACGGGGCTCCACCTCATGACCTCGGCTTCCGGGGTGGCGACGGCCGAAGCGGCCATCAAGCGACCGGTGACGCTGCTCATGTCAGGCCCCGTGGCAGGGGTCGTGGGTGGTATCTGGGCGGGCCGCCAGGCTGGCTTCGAGAACGTGATCACGCTCGACGTCGGCGGCACCTCGGCCGACATCGGTCTTGCCCAGGAAGGCCGCCTACGCATGAAACACCTGCTCGATACCAAGGTCGGGCCGTACCAGGCGATGATCCCGATGGTCGACGTGGACACGATCGGCGCAGGCGGAGGCTCGATCGCGTACGTCGACGCGGGCGGCATCTTCCGTGTCGGGCCGCGTTCCGCGGGCGCCGTCCCCGGCCCCGCTGCATACGGTCGGGGCGGCACGGAGGCCACCGCCACCGACGCGATGGTCAACCTCGGCTGGCTCCTACCCGAGGCGTTCCTCGGTGGTGGGATGTCGCTCGACCGGGAGGCGGCGCACAAGGCCTTCGAGGAAGGCCCGGCACACGCTCTCGATATGAGTGTCGAGGAGGCGTCGATGGGCGCCGTGCAGATCCTCTCGCATTCGATGGTGCAGTCGATCGAGGAGAACTCGGTTCGCAAGGGTTTCGACCCACGTGACTTCGCACTCGTGGCGGAGGGCGGCGCAGGCCCGCTCTTCGCGGTGCCGATTGCGGTCGAGGTCGGGACGCCGCATGTCGTCGTGCCCCTCTACCCGGGCATCGCGGCGGCGATGGGGCTCGTTGCGACGGACATGGTCTACGAGTATGCGGCGACGACGTATCAGCGTCTCTCGAAGCTCGACGCTGATGCTCTGCACCGGCGATTCGAGGAACTCGAAGCGCAGGCCGTGGCCCGGCTCGAAGAGGACGGCATTCCTGCCGACAGCGTCGTCGTGCAGCGGATCGTCGACGCCCGCTACCTCGGCCAGGGGTACGAGCTGCGGGTCGACGTCGGCTCGGGCCTGATCGACCAGGCCTGGGCGGAAGCGCTTCGGAGCGACTTCCACGACATCCACGAGCGCGAGTACTCGCGGCGGTTCGAGGATTCCGATATCGAAGTCCCCAACATCCGTGTGCGCGGCATCGGCCTGATGCCGGAGCTCTCGACACCGGAGATAGAGGCGGGCGGGGAGTCGCCAGCGGATGCGCTCCGCTTCGAGGGTGACGCCTGGTTCCTCGTCGACGCGACGCTCGAGCAGGTCCCGACCCGATACTACGACCGAGCCGAACTACGGGCGGGGAACCGGCTGGTGGGGCCCGCGATCGTGAACCAGTACGACTCGACCACCGTGATCCCTCCCGGGATCGAGGCCCACATCGATCGTCACGGAAACATCGTGATCGAGGTCGGCGCCTCGGCCGCGGCGAAGGCGATAGCGGCGTCCACATCCGTTCCGACGAGTCAGGGGGTGTGACCATGTCCACGCTCGAATACGAGCTGGGGAAGCATCCGGGCCCACCGGAGCTGGAGCGGGTGGAGGTCGACCCGATCACGATGAGGGTGCTCGGCGGTGCCTTCCACGCGATCGCGAAGGAGATGTCCGGGGTCTTGTTCCGCATGTCGTACTCGTCGATCATCCGCGAGTCCGAGGATCTCGGCGCGGGGATCTTCGACGCGAAGGGACGGGAGCTCTGCGAGTCCGACTCGACGCCGATGCACATCGGGTCGCTCCCGTGGTACATCCGCGGGTTCATGCGCCACCTCGAGGGGAAGATCGTCGAGGGTGACGTGATCATCCACAACCACCCGTACTACGGAGCCTCGCACAGCCCGGACATCGCCGTGGCGGTGCCGATCTTCCACGACGGCGAGCTCTACGGCTTCGCAGCCGTGACCGCCCACGTCCTCGACGTCGGCGGCTCGTTCCCCGGGATCAACGCCGACGCCTTCGACGTGTACGCCGAGGCGAAGATCTACGACGGGCTCCGCTGGTACCAGGCAGGGAAGCTGAACGAGGATCTCGACAAGATGATCTTCGACAACGTCCGCACGGTCACGATGAACCGAGGCGACATGAACGCGATGATGGCCGCCTGCCAGCTCGGCCGCGACCGGATGCTGCGGCTCTTCCAGCGTTACGGGGCGGACACCGTGATGAGCGCTGCCTACAACTGGATGGACTACTCCGAGAACATGCTGCGCGAGCAGATTCGCGCACTGCCCGACGGCGAGTACAAGGCGCCGACCGGGTGGCTCGACGACGACGCGCGCAACCGTGGGGTGCGGCTGCGCGTCGAGACGAAGGTCATCGTCGAGGGCGACGAGATCACGATCGACCTCACCGGCTCGAACGCGGAGGTCCCGACCGGCTACAACGTCCCGTACGAGGGCTCGCTCCTTGTCGGCGCCTACTATGCGGTGCGTACGATCCTGCTGGACGAGGTCACGTTCCCCGAGCACGTACCGCAGAACGACGGTGTCTTCCGGCCGGTCAAGGTGATCGCACCGAAGGGAACGATCTACAACCCGACGTTCCCGCGGGCCTGCTTCTCGCGTTTCTGTCAGGTGCAGCGGGTCGTCGACAACACGATCCTCGCCCTCGCCGACGCCCTCCCGGAGGGAGTCACCGCCGGGAATTCGGCCGGGATCCATTTCTGCGCGTACTCCGGCTTCTCGGAGGAGATGGGCGAGTACTGGCTCTATCTCGAGGTGAACGAGGGCTCGTATGGGGGCCGTTTCGGCAAGGACGCGATGGACTCGGTCGACAACCTGATGGCGAACACGCGCAACAACCCGATCGAGGAGCTCGACCTGCGTTTCCCGGTCCGGTGCGATCAGTACGAGTTACGCCCCGAATCGGCAGCGCCGGGACGGTGGCGCGGTGGGATCGGGATCGTCCGTCGCAACAGGTTCCTCGTGGACGGCGTCTACTCGTGCGAGGGTGATCGCCAGACCGATCCTCCCCGGGGCATCTTCGGCGGCTGGGACGGCCTCGTCGCCTCGTGTCGCAAGAACCCCGACACCGAGCAGTCGGAGGACCTCCCCGCCAAGGTCACCGGCATCCCGTTCGCCGCGGGCGAGTTCATCGAGTTCCGGGAGCCGAACGCCGCGGGATACGGCGATCCGCTCGACCGGCCGGCCGAGGCCGTGCGGGAGGACGTCCTGGACGACTTCACGACGATCGAGCTCGCACGGGACGCATACGGCGTCGTGTTCGCGGACGAGCGTACGCTCGAGATCGACGCGGGGGCGACGGAAGCGCTCCGCGTGGAGCTCCGGGCGAACGCCCGCGGCACGTCGTTGACCGACTACTACCGCGATCGCCTTCCGCGGGAGAACAAGCCGGTGTCGGTCGCCGGCAACGCAGAGTTCGGGATGGTCTGAGCCGCCCGATCGTGCATTGCCGTGACGGCGGACGACAAACCTCGGAAGTCGAGGGCGGAGGCTTCCGCCCTCGACGGGCTGCACTCGTCCGAGCGAGTGTCGGCCATGCCCTTGCGACGCGTGCGGAAGAGCTATGAGCAGGTCGCCGACCAGCTTCGCGAGCTCATCGTCACAGGGCAGCTTGCCCAGGGCGAGCGCCTGCCGACCGAGACGGCGCTCTCACGCGAGGTCGGGGTGAGTCGCGGGACGGTGAGGGAAGCACTCCGCCTGGTCGCGGCGCAGGGGCTGATCAGGACGGCGAAAGGTGCGGGCGGCGGCAGCTACGTGACGATGCCTACCGTTCACCACATCTCCGAGTCGCTGAGCTCGAACATCGCACTGCTCGCAGACGCTCGCGACCTCACCCTCGAAGAGCTGATCGAGGTGCGCATGTTGCTGGAAGTGCCCGCGGCACGGTTTGCCGCCCGGCGGCGGACGATCGAAGACATCGAGCTGCTGCGAGGAGCGATCCCGCCCGACGACCCGCCTCTCGACACGCAGTCCGAGTTCGTCCACAACCGCGACTTCCACGCGACGTTGATCGAGTGCTGCGGCAACGCCCTGCTGCGGATTGCCGCCCAGCCGGTGTTCTCGGCCTTGAGGACGAGCCTTTCCCGGTCGGGTCTCGGGCGGAGCTTCCACACTGCGATCCACGCCCATCACGAGCGGATCGTCGAGGCGGTTCGAGCCGCCGACGAGGACGGTGCGGCGAGGGAGATGCACGACCATCTGGAGTTCCTCGTCCCCTACTACGAGACGGCCTGGCGCCGCGCGCGCAGGTCGGGCGAATGACATTCTCATCAGCCTCTCCCGGCGCGGGGCGAGCGGTTCCGCGGCGAGGCGGAGCTCCCGATGCCCGGGTGAGAGTGAGAGGATGATCACGTGAGCCCCGATCCGCGTACCGGGTGATTGCGTGCCACTCCCGCTGAGCGATGTCCGGGTCGTCTCCGTCGAGCAGTTCGGCGCCGGGCCGTGGGGGACACTCCAGCTCGCCGACCTCGGCGCAGAGATCATCAAGATCGAGGATCCGACCACCAAGGGCGACGTCGGTCGCTACGTGCCGCCGTTCCAGGAAGGTGAGGATTCACTCTTCTTCGAGACGTTCAACCGCGGCAAGAAGAGCATCTCGCTCGATCTCCGCCACCGGGGCGCCAGGGATGTGCTCCACGACCTCGTGCGGGTGTGCGACGCGGTGTACTCCAATCTGCGCGGCGACCAGCCGCGCAAGCTCGGCCTTACCTATGACCAGCTTCAAGCCGTCAACCCGGCGATCGTGTGCTGCTCCCTGTCCGGCTTCGGGATGTCCGGCCCACGCGCCTCGGAGGGCGGCTACGACTACATGATGCAGGGGCTCGCAGGCTGGCAGAGCCTGACCGGCGAGCCCGGCGGGCCTCCCACGAAGAGTGGGCTTTCGCTCGTCGACCTCTCGGGCGGATACGCATCTGCGATCGCGGTGCTGGCGGGCATCTGGCGGGCCCGTCGCGACGGGGTCGGCTGCGACTGCGACGTGTCGTTGTTCGAGACGGCGCTCCACGAACTCATGTACATCGGGCCGTGGGCGGCGACGCACGGCTACGTGCCGCCGCGCCGTGCGAGCAGCGCTCATCCGACGATCGTCCCGTTCCAGAACTTCGAAGCAGCGGACGGCTGGTTCGTGGTCGCGGCGGCGAAGCAGAGCTTCTGGGAGCGCACCTGCACCGTGATCGGACGTCCCGATCTCAGGGACGACGAGCGCTTCGCGACGATGGCCGGGCGCAACGCCAATCGTGACGAACTGGTGCCGGTGCTCGAGGAGGCGTTTCGGGCGCGCCCTGCGCAGGAGTGGATCGACGCGCTCGTCGCCGCCGGGGTGCCGGCGTCCCGGGTGAACACGGTCGAGGAGGCACTCGTCGACCCGCAGACGGTTGCCCGCGGGGACATCGTCGAGTACGAGCATCCGTCGCTCGGGACGGTTCGCTCGATCCGGACTCCTCTTCGGCTCGCGTCCGCCGGGGAGCGTCTGGAGCGCGAGCCGGAGCGCAGCCCACACCGCGGTGAGCACACAGCCGCCGTCCTCGAGAGCCTCTGCGGGTACGCGCCCGAACGTGTGAGGGAACTCGCCGAGGCGGGCGTCTTCGGGACACCGGGATGACCACTCGGGATCTCGTCGGCTACGGCGCGAAACCACCCGACCCACGCTGGCCGGACGGGGCGAGAGTCGCGCTCAGTTTCGTGCTCAACTACGAGGAAGGCGGCGAGAACACACCGCTCGAGGGCGATCCGGCATCGGAAGCATTCCTGCACGAGGTTGTCGGCTCGCCCCCGACCGAGGGTCGGCGCAATCTCAACACCGAGTCGATGTTCGAGTTCGGCAGCCGCGCCGGGTTCTGGCGCGTGCACCGCATCTTCACTGTCCACCGGCTGCCGCTCACCGTCTTCGCGGTCGGCCAGGCGCTCGAGCGCAACCCCGAGGCGGCGCGAGCGATGATCGACGCCGGCTGGGAAATTGCGAGTCACGGCTGGCGCTGGATCGACTACGGAGGGATGCCGGAGGAAGAGGAGCGCGAACACATGCGCCGGTCGATCGTGGCCATCGAACGCGTCTGCGGCGTCCGACCCGTCGGTTGGTACGTTGGTCGCGGGACGGAAGCCACCCGACGTCTCGTCGTCGAGGACGGCGGCTTTCTCTACGACTGCGACGCCTATGCGGACGAGCTCCCCTACTGGGTGGAAGTCGGAGGGCAGGCGCACCTCGTCATCCCGTACACGCTCGACGCCAACGACTTCAAGTTCCTGCTCCCGAACGGCTTCGTCACCGCGGGGGATTTCGCGGAGTACCTGATCGACTCGCTCGAGCAGTTGCGTGCCGAAGGCGGCAGGATGCTGTCGGTCGGGTTGCACTGCCGCATCGTCGGGAGGCCCGGGCGCGCCCCGGGACTCGCGCGCTTCCTCGAGCACGTCCGCACGTGCGACGATGTCTGGGTTGCCACGCGAGCGGACATCGCGCGACACTGGCAGACGACTCATCCGCCGCCACCCCGACGATAAGGAGAGAACCATGAGCGCCGACGCGGAGGTTCTGGCCGCCCTGAGCACCATCTTCGACGCTGACACCGGCATCTACCGCGAGCGCGGCTTCCAGCGGCGCATCGGCTACGGCCGTCGGCCCGCTCTCGTGCACATCGACCTGGCGAACGCCTGGACGCGCCCCGACCACGCCTTCTCCTGTGACGGGATGGCCACCATCATCCCGGCAGTGCAGGCTCTCAACGAGGCCGGCCGGGCAAAGGGAATCCCTGTCGTCTACACCACCACCGCATACGAGGACGTCGACGGGCCGAACTCCGACATGGGGCTGTGGGTGCTCAAGATCCCGGTCGAGCTCCTCAAGGTCGGCACCGAGCCGGTGCAGATCGACAGCCGCATCGCACCCCGTCCCGGCGAAATGGTGATCGTCAAGAAACGCGCCAGCGGCTTCCACGGGACGTACCTGTCGAGCTACCTCAACGCCCTCGGCGTCGACACGGTGATCATCACCGGCGTCACCATGGCCGGTTGTGTGCGGCACACGACCGAAGACGCGATCGCGGAGGGCTTCCGGCCGATCGTCGTCCGCGAGGCGGTCGGTGATCGCGTTCCCGGCGTCGTCGAGTGGAACCTGTTCGACATCGATGCGAAGTTCGGCGACGTCGAGCCGCTCGAGCGGGTTCTGCGGTATCTGGCCGAGATCGAGCCGTTCGAAAGCCGGGTCGGCGCGGAGGTCGCGACCGCCCGCTGACAGATGAGGCGCCTGAACAACGGGCGGACCCGCCGCCGCTGACTACTTGAGCGGGTTCGTTCCTGCCATCCAGATGATGACGCGCTGGAACTTCCCGTCGGCGTCGAACGAGAAGAAGTTGCAGTTGTGCATGTCGTTCTTCGCGCCGTCCTTCAATTCGCCGATGTAGCCCTGCTCGGTCGCGACCTTGCCGGCGGCCTCCTCCACGACGACATTGCGCAGCTCGTGCCGGATCGACGCGGAGGCGTCGAAGAAGTCGGTGAACATGCGCCGAATCTCGAAGGCGCCTGTGAATGTGACGTTGTCCGTCTGGACGGTGAGCGTCGCGTCGTCCGCGAAGTGTGCGAGGACGCCGTCGATGTCCATGGCGTCGACCGCATCGAAGTACGTCTGCGGCGCTGCGGCGAGGCTCTCGCGCGTCCACGTGGCTGCTGCCGTGCTCATGCCGATCCTCCTTGAGAGTTCGTGAGGCACGATCGTACAACAGCCTGCCGCGCCACGGCGGCGGCCGCGTGGGGCGCAGGTACCCGGCGGCGAGCTCTCTACCCGAGGTGCCGGCGGAAGAACGCTGACACGATCCGCACGGCGTCGGCCGGGCACTCGAGGAGGTCGGCGTGGCCGATGTCCGGGAACTCGTGCGTGGTGATGTGTTCGTTCATGGCCGCCATCTGCCTGGCGCCGAGGCCCGACGGCGCCAGCTCGGGCGGACAGAGGATGTCGTAGGTTCCGTTCGTCATCAGCAGCGGCGTCGAGATCCGTGGCACGAGCGGAGACAGGTCCATTTCCTCCATTGCGATGCACGCCTGGCGGACGGTGTACGGGTCGTTCCAACCGATCACCGCGCGGACGAGATCGAACGTGCCGGCACCTTCGTCGCTCTCGAGATAGCGTGCCCCCACCGCCTGTGTGGTGACGTGATCGGAGAAGTCGTCCCAGGGCATGGTCTCCGCCATCCGGCGCCACACGCGGAACAGCGTGCGACGATAGACGTCCGGCTTGGCGAACGCGACGTCCGCGCAGGTTGCGATCACGCGCTCGCCGTGCAGCGCCGCGAACGCGACGGCGATCATGCCCCCCATCGACGTGCCGTGGACGAGAACTCGTTCGATCCCGACCGCGTCGAGAAGCGCCGCGCCGTCGTGCGCCCACATCTCGATCGTGTAGAGCTCGCGTGGCGCGCTCGACGCCCCGTAACCACGGGCGTCGAACGAGAGCAGCCGGAACCCGTTCTCACGAAAGCCGTCATTGACGGCGCCGAAGTTGTGCCGACCGAAGAGCCCGCCTCCGAACTGGATCACGACGGGGCCGTCCTCGGGCCCCGTCAGCTCGTAGTAGAGCCGAGTCCCGTCTTCGAGCGCGGCGTACGGCATGGGTCCCTCCTCGGTTCGCACGTGACCTGGAAGCGCAAGTCTGACCCAGAGCTTCTAACACAACGGCGCCCGTGGTCATTGTGTTAGAAGCTCCTTCTCATATCTCAAACCCATATCTCGGCGAACCATCCGTCCGAGATGGAGGAGCGTGACGAGGAGCGGGCTCAGTCCCAGCTGCGGCCGACACGATCCCACGCGACGTCGCTGGGGAGCCACTCCGTGTTGATTCGCGAGAATTTTCGGTCTACCTTGTCGGAGCCGCATTTAGGGCACGGCGGCGCAGGATTGGTCGACATCGTCAGGTACTCCTCGAAGTGCTCGTGGCACGACTCGCACAGGTATTCGTAGATCGGCATGGACGCCAATCCTACCTCGCTTTCCACCCTCCGAGCCCTTGCCGCGCGCCAGGGTGTGACGCCCAGCGACGACGACCTGGAAGCAGTTCAGGCATTCCTCGCCCCTGTGCTCGAACGCCTGTCCGAGATCGAACGGGCGCTCCCTCCCGGGACACCGCCCGCCGGCCAAAGCCTGCCATGAGCGTCGCCGCGCTGGCAGATCGGATACGGGCCGGCGAGCTCACCGCGCGCGCTGCCGTCGAGGAGAGCCTGGAGCGCATCGCCGAGACCGACCCCGCACTCAACTCGTTCATCAGCGTCCGGGCCGAGGAGGCGCTCGTCGAGGCGGATGCCCTCGACCGCGAACCATCGCGCGGCCCTCTCCACGGCGTGCCGGTCGCCGTCAAGGATGTGATCGACGTCGCCGGCGCGCGGACGACCGCCGGCTCCCGCATCCTGGCCGACAATGTCGCGCCGAGGGACGCCGCAACCGTCGAGGCGCTTCGTGCTGCAGGGGCGGTCGTGGTGGGCAAGCTCAACACGCACGAGTTCGCGTTCGGGGCGATGACAACCAGCCCGCATTTCGGGCCGGCGCGAAACCCATGGGCAACCGATCGGATCTGCGGCGGCTCGAGCGGCGGCAGCGGCGCCGCCGCAGCGGCGCGACTCGTGCCCGCGACACTCGGCACCGACACGGCCGGCTCGATCCGGATCCCCGCGGGCTACTGCGGTGTCACCGGCCTCCGGCCGACGACGGGCCGGGTCTCGAACAGGGGCGTCGTGCCGGTCTCCTTCACGCTCGACACGGTGGGTCCGCTGGCACCGAGCGCGGAGGACTGTGCCATCCTGCTCGAGGCGATTGCGGGCCACGACTCCCGGGATCCGACAACCCTGGATGTCCCCGTGCCGCCCTACCGGCGCGAGCTGGAGCGAGGCGTCGAAGGCCTCCGCGTCGGCGTTGTAACCTCACTCGTCGAGCGAGCCGACCCGCGGATCGCGGCCGTCGTGCGAGCCGCCGTCGAGGATCTCACCCGGGTCGGAGTGGTCCTCGAGGAGGTCGCGCTGCCGTTCCTCGAGGACGCCGGCGCGATCCTCTCGCTGATCATGCTGCCGGAGGCCGCCGAGGTGCACCTGCCGTGGCTGCGATCCCGGCTCGACGAGTACGGAGCCGACGTGCGCGTGCGATTGCTAGCCGGGTTGCTGCTCCCCGCCACATCGACCGTCACGGCGCGGCGAGCTCGCCGTTGGTACTGCGCGCAGGTCGACGGCGTGCTCGGGCGCTACGACCTCCTCGCCGCACCGCAGATGCTCGTCCTGCCGCCGCGGATCGGAGAGGACACCGTCGTGGTCGGCGGCGAGGAGGTGCTCTACCGGCTGAGCGTGATTCCGACGAACTCACCCTGGGCGCTCGCCTCGCTCCCCGTCGCCAGCGTCCCCTGCGGTTTCGTCGACGGTCTTCCCGTCGGGCTCGCGCTCGTAGGGCCGCGCTTCGCGGAGGCGACCGTCCTGCGCCTGGCCCATGCATTCCAGACGGTCACCGACTGGCACCAGCAGAGGCCGCCGATAGCCGGTTGACGGCGTAGCGCGCGAGGGCGTATACAGCAGGCAGACCCAGGAGAGAGGAGCGTGAAGCACATGTCAGTGCTGATCAAGGGCGGGCGCATCATCACGGCGGCCGACGACTACGTTGCCGACGTGCTCATCGAGAACGGCACGATCTCGATGATCGGCCAGTCGCTCGATGTGTCGGCCGAGCGAACGATCGACGCGACCGGAAAGATCGTGATGCCGGGCGCGATCGATCCACATACGCACATCGAGATGTTCTTCGGCGGCACCACCACCTGCGACGACTTCACGTCGGGTACCACCGCGGCAGCGTTCGGGGGGACGACGACGCTGATCGACTTCTGCGTCCAGACCCCGGGCGATACGTTTTCCGAGGCTCTCGCCAAATACCACGAGAAGATCGAGCGCTGCAAGCCGGTGATCGATGTCGGCTTCCACATCGCCGTCACGGACCTTCACACCGGGGGCACGCTCGAGGATCTCGCGAAGCTGCCCGACGAAGGCGTTACCTCCTACAAGCTCTTCATGGCCTACAAGGGCGCCGTCATGGTCGACGACGAGACGCTCTTCAAGGTCATGCAGGTTGCGCACGACACGGGCGGGCTCGTGATGGTCCATGCCGAAAACGGCGATGCCATCGACGTGATCGTCAAGGCGGCCGTCGCAGACGGGAAGAGCGACCCGATCTGGCATGCGCGGACGAGGCCGATGGAGACGGAGGCCGAGGCGACGAATCGGGCGATACAGCTCGCTCGGGTCGCGGAGGCGGCGCTGTATGTCGTACACGTGTCGTGCCAGCCTTCGGTCGAGCCCATTGCGCTCGCCCGCGAGAAGGGCTGGAACGTCTGGGGCGAGACATGCACCCAGTACCTCTTCGTCGACGACAGCGCACTCGAGAAGCCGAACTGGGAAGGCGCGAAGTACATCTACACGCCACCTCCGCGACCAAAGGACCAGCAGGAGCATCTCTGGAAGGCGATCAAGACGGACGTGCTTTCCGCGGTCTCGACAGACCACTGCCCCTTCAACTGGCCCGAGCAGAAGGGCATCAACGGCCGCGACTTCCAGGTCGTCCCGAACGGTGGCCCCGGGATCGAGAACCGGCTTCACATGCTGTGGACGTTTGGCGTCGGCACCGGGAGGATCACTCCGAACCGCTTCGTCGAGCTCGTCTCGACCAATGTCGCGAAGCTGTTCGGGCTCTATCCACGCAAGGGGACGATCGCGCCGGGCTCGGACGCAGACATCGTGATCTGGGATCCCGACAAGAAACTCACGATCTCCGCCGCGACGCATCACACGAACGTCAACTACAACCTGTTCGAGGGGACGGAGGTGGTTGGCGCACCCGAGGTCGTGCTCGTGCGCGGCCAGGTGATCGTGGAAGGCGACCGCCTCGTTGCCGAGCCCGGCGCCGGGCAGTTCGTCAAGCGGGCGCGGTTCGGCGAGGAGCTCGCTACGGCCCAGCGGGCGATGGCCTGAGCGATGTCGGACGAAGCCGCAAGAGAGGTCTACGCGAAGGCCGGCCTCGGGCAAGCGGTGACGCTCGGGGAGCGCCCTGCCGTGCTCGTGGTGGACTTCTCGTGTGGGTTCACCGACCCTTCGTGCCCGCTCGGCTCGGACCTGACGCCGCAGGTCGAGGCGACGCGGCGCCTGCTCGACGCCGCTCGCGGGAAAGGTCTGCCGGTCGTGTTCACGTCGATTGCGTTCGAGCCGAGCCTCAAGGACGGCGGTCTCTGGCTGCAGAAGGTTCCGGCCCTCGGCGTGCTGCAACTCGGCGGGCCGTGGGCCGAAATCGACCCCCGTCTCGACCCTCGAAGGGATGAGACGGTGATCATGAAGAAGGGGGCGTCCGGCTTCTTCGGCACGAACCTCGCCTCGGTGCTCGTCACGCAGGGCGTCGACTCGGTGATCCTGTGCGGGGCGACCACGAGTGGCTGCATCCGTGCGACCGCCGTCGACCTGTTGCAGTACGGCTGGCCGACGATCGTGCCGAGAGAGTGCGTCGGCGACCGGGCTCAGGCTCCACACGAGGCGAACCTGTTCGACATTCAGGCCAAGTACGCGGACGTCGTCTCGCTGGACGACGCGCTCGACTACCTCGAAACCGTGCCGGGGAAGGTGGGTACGGTCGTGTGAGCTACCGGATCGCCCTGCTCCCCGGAGACGGGGTGGGCGCCGAGGTGACCGCGGAGGCCGCGGCGTGTCGTCGACGCCCTGTCCCTCCCTCTGGAGTGGTCGGAGCTTCCGTGGGGCTCCGCCTACTACCACGAGCACGGGCGGATGATGGCCGACGACTGGGCCGACGTCCTGCGAGCGCACGATGCTGTGCTGATGGGCGCGATCGGCGACCCGTCCGTGCCCGACCACGAGTCGCTCTGGGGCTCGATCCTCGCGATCAGGCAGCACCTCGATCTGTGGGCGAACGAGCGGCCCGCGCGCCTGCTCCGGGGAATCCCGTGCCCGCTCGCCGGACGGGGGCCCGCGGACGTCGACATGCTGTTCGTACGCGAGAACACCGAGGGCGAGTACGCAGGTATCGGTGGGCGCTCGCACCGTGGCCAGGCGCTCGAGGTGGGGATCGAGACGAGCATCTTCACCCGGGTGGGCGTGGAGCGGGTCGTGCGCCACGCGTTCGGCCTTGCCGCGGGTCGCCGCGGAGTGCTGACCAGCGCGACGAAATCGAACGCCTCACGGTTCGGCTACGTGCTCTGGGACGAAGTCGTGGAGGAGGTGGCCGCCGAGTTCCCAGGCATTCGCGTCGAGCGCGTGCTCGTCGACGCCCTCGCCGCGCGGATGGTGCGTCGACCCCGGCAGCCTCGACGTGGTCGTCGCCTCCAACCTCTTCGCCGACATCCTCACCGATCTTGCCGCGGCGATTCAGGGCGGAATGGGAATGGCGGCGAGCGCGAATCTCGCTCCGGGCTCCGACCACCCCGGGTCTGTTCGAACCGGTACACGGCTCCGCGCCCGACATCGCGGGGCGAGGAATCGCCAATCCCTCGGGCGCGATCTGGAGTGCCTCGCTGATGCTCGACATCTCGGCGAGCCGGAGGCGGCGCGAGGCCGTCATGGAGGCGCTCGAGTCGGTGTGCCGGGAAGGGCCGCGTACGCGCGACGTCGGCGGCAGCGCCTCCACCCGGGAGGTCGGCGACGCCGTCGTGGAAGCCGTGTCGCTCAGCGCAGGACGCTGATCATCGCTCCACCGGCCAGCACGAGCAGGCCCGAGAGCACGGTCCGGCGGCCGATGTGCTCGCTTCTGCCCGATCAGCACGGCGGCGAGAAGCACCGCCCAGAGCGACTGCGTCGCGTTGAGCGGAGCAACGACGCTCACGCGGCCGTGGTCGAAGGCCTCGACGAGACTTGCGTAGGCGAGACCCGAGCATCACGCCGGCGGCCGCGAAGGCGGGCAGCGCCACCCGCAGCTTCGCCGGCAGGCCGCGGCGCGAACGATCAGGAGGTAGAGCAGCACGACCGCGCTTGCCCCGAGCAACGAGGCCGCGGAGGCGGCGAGCGGTGGTGCGCTTCGCGCCTCGTGCCACAAAGCGTACGGCGTTGTCCCGCACGGCGAACAGCGCGGCGCAGGTGAGAGCGAGGACGGCGCCGAGCGCCCGGAAGTGGGCGGGTCGGGCGCGCTCCCGCGCCAGGATCGCACCTCCGGCGACGATCAGCGCAGTGCCGGCGAGCAGCGGCGGCCGGAACGGTTCGCCGAGCACGAGCAGGGCGATGAGGACGGAGATCAGCGGCGCCGTGCCGATCAGGATGGCGGCGCGCGAGGGCCCGGCGTCGCGGACGGCCAGGATGAAGAGGATCTGGGAGATGCCGGGCACGATGGCGCCGACGACCACGAAGGGCCAGAGGTCGGAGAGGCCGGCCCCGCTCGCGAGCTCCGGAAGTGCAAGCACCGCACCGGTGAGGAAGCCGACCCCGGTGATCACGAGCGCCCCCGCCTCGGGATCGGCGCCCCGCGTCAGACCCGCGCGAACGGTCAGGGTGAAGACGCCGAAGAGCGCGCCCGACAGCACCGCGAAGAGGACGGCGAGCACCGTACTAGGATCTCACCGTGGCAGAGCCGGTAGGGCCCATCGCGCCGATCCTCTCAGAGACGCGCGGCGCAAGGGCACGACCACTGGCCGGTGCCGATTGACGACGACCCGGCGGGCCGTGATCGGCGGTTGCGCGCTCGGCTTCGCCACGGGTTGGAACATCGCCAACACCGGCTCGGTCGCCGGCCAACTCGCCGGAGCCTACGGCGTAGGCCTCGCCGCGATCGGGCTCTTCACGACCGCACTCTTCATCACACATGCCGGCATGCAGATCCCGGCGGGACGGTCGGCCGACCGGTTCGGCGCGCGCCGGACGGGCCTGGTGGCGTTGACTCTGATCTTGACCTTCAACCTGGGCGCGCTCATTGCCCCGGATCTCGGCCCTGGCGCTCGCGGCCCGGCTGCTCATCGGCATTGGCACGGGACTGGGGTTCATCGCCGGGAGCGCCTACGTGCGCAGCAAGAGCGGTTCGGCCTTCGCCCAGGGAATCTACGGTGGCGTCGCGCTCGGCGGCGGGGGCCTCGCGCTTGCGATCGTACCCGCCGCCGCGGCCTGGGTCGGCTGGCGGGCCCCGTTCGCGACCGCTGTCCTCCTCGCTCTCTGCGGCCTGGCGCTGCTCGCCTCCGGGCCGCCGGACGGACCGCGCCGACGGCAGGCGAGGGAGGCGCACGTCCCCACGGGTGTGCTTCGGGACGTCCGCCTCTACAAGCTCGCGGTGCTGTTCTCGTTCTCGCTGGGGCTCAGCGTCGTGCTCGGCAACTGGGTCGCCACACTCCTCCAGCGCGAGGGTGGCATGAGCCGTGGCACGGCGGGCGTGATCGCTGCACTCACGCTCGTGCTCGGCGTCGCTTCGCGCCCTCTCGGCGGCTGGATCCTGCACACCCGCCCGGAACGCGTCCGCGCGGCCGTCGGCGCGAGTCTCGTCGCAGGAGCGCTCGGCAGCCTCGCCGTCGCCGTCGCGACACCACCGGCGCTCACCATCGTCGGCGCGATGCTGATCGGCATCGCTGCGGGCATTCCCTTCGCCCCCGCGTTCCAGGGGGCTGCCCGCCTCCGCCCCGACGCGCAGGCGGCGGCGGTCGGCTTCGTCAACGGGGCGGCGAGCGTGGTCATCCTCGTAGGCACACCGCTGCTCGGTCTCGCGTTCTCCCTCCCGGGAGGCGGGAGGGCAGGCTTCGTCACCGTCGCTCTCCTCTGGGCGCTCGCACTCATCCTCCTCCCGAGCGCTCACGCGCTCGCAGGGGAGGTCAGACCAGAGCCAGGATCGCCTTCAGGATGATCTCGGCCGCGAGCGCGGCGTCCGCCGGGTCGGCGTCCTCGAGCGGCGAATGGCTGATGCCGTCCCGGCACGGGACGAAGACCATCGCCGACGGGACGTGATCGGCGACGCACATCGTGTCGTGCGCTGCACCGGACGGCATCAACATGAAGGGCTCGCCCGTCGAGCGTGCGGCGTTCTCGAGGGCCGCCACGATCCGCGCGTCGAGCTTCGTCGGGGCGAGCGTCTGGCGTTCGTGGACCGCGACCGTCATCCCCCGTGCTTCCGCGGCATGCTGCACGAAGCTCGCGAGCTCGCGGGCGACTCCGCCGTAGGCCTCCTCGTCGACGCCGCGGATGTCGAGAGAGAACCTGATCCGCTCGGGGATCGCGTTGATCAGACTCGGGTGCACCTCGATCTCGCCGACCGTGCCGACGGTGCTGTTTCCCGCTGCGCGGGCGAGCCGCTCGAGCTCGAGAATCGACTCCGCCACCGGTACCCCTGGGTCGAGTCGAAAGTCCATCGGCGTTGCACCCGCGTGGTCGCCGCGGCCGTGCACGGTTACGTCGGCGTGCACGTAGCCGGCGATCGCGGTCACGATCCCGACCCTGTTCCCCGTGTCTTGGAGCACGCGTGCCTGCTCGATGTGCATCTCGATCCAGCCCGTGAGATCGTCGAGCACGTGGATCGAGTCGCGCCAGCGCGTCGGCTCGTAGCCGGCCGCCTCGGCGTGCTCCCAGAAGCTGCGCCCGTCGTCGAGGGCACGGAAGCGCTCACGCAGGTCGTCCTCGGTCACGCGTTGGGCCATGATCCTGCTGCCGAGCAGCATCTGCCCGAAACCGGAGCCCTCCTCCTCGAGGAATGAGATCAGCTGCAACGGCAGGCCGAGGCCGAGCTCCTCGTTCAACCGGCACACCTCGAGCGCGGTGACAACCCCCATCGTGCCGTCGTACTTGCCGCCGTTGCGGTTCGAATCGCAGTGCGAGCCGATGCCGAACACCTTCGTGCCGTGCGGCCGGTTACGCGCCACGAGCGTCCCGACCGGGTCCTCCGAGACCTCGAATCCGATCGACTCCAGCTCACGTGTGAAGTAGTCGAGGGTGTTCCGATAGACAGGCGTGTAGGCGTAGCGACAAATCGCCTCGCCCGAGAGTGTGAAAACGGGCCCCGCCAGCGTCTCGATGTCGCGCTCGATCCGCGTCGCGCTCTGCAACCGGTCGATGGCTGCAACCCTGGTACTCACGGCGACAGTCTAGTATCGCCCCAGGCCGCGGCGAGGCAATGCCGCCGGCCCGGAGCCTCAACCCAATGGACGAAGCCGACCAGGCACAGGACGTCGCCGGCGAGGAGTGGCCGCCGCGGACGAGCCGCCTGCGGGCGATTCGCTGGAGGGCCGAGGCCCACCTCGATCGAGGTGAGTTCTTCGCGGCGTCCACGGCGTTGGCCGAGGCGTTCGAGCTAGTGGGTCCCGGCGAGGAGGAGGTGTTCCGGGGTCTTCACCATCTCGCGGCCGCCGGCTACCGACACCAGATCGGCGAGGCCGAACGTGCCGCGCGACAGCTTGCCCACGCCCGGCGGCGGCTGTCCTCGTTCCCGGACCACGCCGAGCGCGTCCGCGTTGTCGAGCGGCTCCTTGCGTCGTAGGATGGCCCGATGGACGACCGCTGGCGGAACCGCAAGACCCTGATCCTCGGCCGCACCGACATGATCGGGCTGCTATCCCCGGCCGAGTACAACGACCGCGTCGAGCACGCGTTTCGGATGCACGGCCTCGGACGCGTCTACATGGAGCCGAAGGGCCACATCGTGCTCGACCGCTATCCGGGCGAATGGGAGGTGATGCCTTCCTATATCGAGGAGCCCGAGGCGGCGGCCTGCAAGTGGGTCTCGATCCGCGAGGGCAACGCGAAGTACGGCCTTCCGGCCGTCTTCTCGATCCTCGTCTACACGCATCCCGAGACGGGGTTCCCGCTCGCCATCTGCGACGGCTCACACCACACCCTGATGCGCACGGGTGCGTCGGCGGCCGTCTCGGCGAAATGGCTCGCCCGCAAGAGCTCGACCGTGCTGGCGATCGTGGGCACCGGGAGCGTCGCCAAGGGGACGCTCGCCACGTGCGACGCCGTCTTCCCGTTCCGCGAGGTACGCGTCTGGAGCAGGACGCAGGAGTCGCTCGATCGCTTCGTGGCGGAGGAGCAGCCGCTCTATCCGCATCTCGAGCTCAGGCCCTCGACGGACCTCCAGCAGGTCGTCCGCGGAGCAGACATCGTCGTGACCGGGACGCACGCCCGCGGCTGGATCGTCGACAGCGGCTGGATCGAGCCCGGCACGCACCTCGCCGCGCTCGGTGCCGATCTGGCAGGTGAGCAGGAGCTCGATCCGCGCATCCTGCAACGGGCGCGGGTGTTCGTCGACGACATCCGGCAGTGCCGCGACGACGGAGAGATCAACGTGCCGCTCCGCGAGGGGTTGATCTCGGAGGATGATCTCGCCGGTGAGATCGGCAAGGTGATCTGCGGCGAGCTGGAAGGCCGCCGCGACGACGACGAGATCACCGTGTTCGACTCCACAGGCATCGCGTTGCAGGACTCGGCAACCGTGCCACTCGAGTACGAGCGTGCCGTCGCGGCCGGGGTCGGCATCGAGAAGAAGATGATCTCGACGTGACGCACGCAGGATCTGCTTCGAAGCCACGCTGAGGTACGTTGCCGCTCGTGGGGAGCGAGGCTCAGAGTGAGCGAGGCACGAGCGGCTCGCCCGCCAGCAGGCGATCGAGCCCGCCCATGCCCCAGTGGCTCTGACCGTCCGCCGTCGCCAGCGACGGCACGCCATTCACCCCGGCGAGCTCGGCGGCGCGGCGGATTTCGGCGATCTGCTCGTATCGCTCCGGGGCGTAGGCCGCTGCCACTGCCCCGTCCGGATCGATCTGCGCCCGTGCCGCGGCGCGCGCGATCTGGGCGTCGGTGGCGATGTCCTCTCCCTCGCAGAAGAACGCCTCGTAGAGGGCGTGCTTGAACGCCCTCAGCCGCCCGAGCTCGCCGGCCCAGAGGCAGGCGGCGAGGGGCAGCGTGGAGCGCGGCTGGTAGCGGGGTAGGTGGATCTCGACACCGAGGGTCAGCGCACGCCGGTAGACGTGTGAAGTCCAGTCGGTGCGAAGATGGTCGCCGCGCGGCTCGAGCAGGCGCTTCGGCGCGGGACGCAGCTCGAACGGGAGCCATTCGACCGTGATCTGACCCGCATCCTCGGCCGCTTCGACGACGTGCGACTCCAGATAGGAGTAGGGGCAGACGACGTCGTAGTAGAAGCGTACCGTCGTCATCGAGCGAGACGAAGTGTAGTAGAGTCGGCCGATGTCGCGCGTCGCGGTGGCGCAGATCGAGCCGAGACTCGGAGAGGTCGGGCGCAACCTGGAAACATGTCTCGCGCGACTCGCGGAGGCAGCCGAGGCCGGTGCGGAGTTGCTCGTCCTGCCCGAGTGCGCGATCCCGGGCTACATGTTCGACAGCGCAGCCGAGGCGATGGCGTTCGCGGAGGAGATCCCAGGACCAACGACCGAGGCACTTGCAGCGGAGTGCCGTCGGCTCGGCATCCACGCCGTGTGTGGTCTACTCGAGCGCAGCGGTGACCGTCTCCACAACGCCGCCGTGCTCGTCGGGCCGGACGGTCTGATCGGCACCTACCGTAAGACGCACCTGCCGTTCCTCGGCGTCGACCGCTTCGTCGTGCCGGGCGACGAGCTACCGGTCTTCGAGACCCCCCTCGGCCGGATCGGGCTCGAGATCTGCTACGACCTCCGCTTCCCGGAGGCCACGCGCACGCTCGCGCTCCACGGGCGCCGACATCGTCGCGCACCCCACCGCCTTCCCGGTCGCGGCCCGGATCCAGACGGAGCTGATCACCGTCGCCCGAGCTGCCGAGAACCGCATCTACCTGCTGACGGCCAATCGCGTGGGCAAGGAGCGAGGCGGCGAGTTCTGTGGTTGGAGCCAGATCGTCGACCCCTACGGCAAGCGGCTCGCCGAAGCGGACGGGACGGAGGAGGTGCTCCTGCTCGCCGATGTCGACCTGGCATTGGCGCGCGACAAGGACTTCGTGATCCCCGGAGAGTACGAGCTCTACCTCTTCGGCGACAGGCGGCCGGAGCTCTACGGCGCCCTCGTCGACGACGTGCCCCTGACCGTTGCGACCTAGAGAGAGGATTCCCGATGGCAGCTGACCGCGAACTCGTTCCCGAGGCCCTCCTCGAGCAAGACGGCGTCAAGGTCTCGAACAGCCCCTGGGGGGCCGACGACGAGATCGGCAGGTTGAACTGGATCACTCCGGAGACGAACCGCGCGATCCTCGACCATCTCGACGGTAGCCACGTGTTCGACCTGAACGTCGAGTACTTCATCGGGATGCCGTCGTGGGTCGCGGCCGGCGACCCGCCGTACGGGATCTGGATGACCCACACGCCGCAGGGCTCGGTTCACGACAACCTCTCGGGGGTCGGCAGCGACGTGCACGAGAAGTACTCGTACTGCGGCGACTCCATTCACATGTACACGCACTGCGGGACACACATCGACACGCTCAACCACCTCGGCCACTACGGCAAGTTCTGGAACGGATGGACGGCCGACAAGGATCTCGGGAGCCGGATCTGGAACAAGGGAGGCCTCGAGAAGTACCCGCCCGTGATCGCGCGCGGGGTCATGCTCGACGTCGCAGGGATGCACGGAGTCGAATGTCTGCCCGACAGCTACGCGGTGACGCCGGATGACCTGAAGGACACGGCGAAGAAGCAGGGCGTCGACCTCGTGAAGAAGAGTGTCGTCCTCGTCCGCACCGGACGGATGACGGTCTGGCCGGACTTCGACGGCTACCTCGTGAACACGCCCGGGATCTCCCTCGGCTCCGCGAAGTGGCTCTGCGAGCAGATCGGTGCGATGTGTATCGCGGGCGACACGATCGGGCTCGAGGTGCTGCCCTCGGAGGAAGAGGACGTCTTCCTGCCGGTGCACGCCTACATGTTCGCCACGGCCGGCGCGCAGATCATCGAAGTCGTGAACATGGAGGAGATCGCCGCGGAGAAGCAGTACGAGTTCGCCTTCCTCGGCTTCCCGCTCAAACTCCGCGGAGCGACCGGCGCACCGATGCCGTCGTACGCCGTGCCGCTGAGGGCCTAGATCATCTCGCCGTGCGCTGGTCGCGTTCGTCGGTGAGCACGTCGAGCGGGAAGAGCGCCGAGACGAGCGGATAGGGGACGTCCACGACTTCGGAGATCTGGAGGTCGACGACGGCGCTGCAGAGTGCGTAGGCCGCCGGTCGCGCCAGGTCGTAGCTCGACTCGAGATAGGCGATCATCTCGAGCAGTGCCTCGCGCGCGGCCACGTTCAGGTCCATCGGGTTCCGGACGGGAATGCCGGTTGTGGCGAACGAGCGCGGCACCGCCCGGCCCGGTGTCTCGTAGGCGGGGTAGCGGGGCCGCCAGCCCGGGCCCTGACGCAGCCCGAAGCGCACTGTCGCTTCCCCGGCGACCTCGATCCCCGTCCCGCACACCTCGCCGTCGCCCTGGGCGAAGTGGAGGTCTCCGATCGAGAAGAGCGCGCCCGGCACGTGCACGGGCAGAAACACGCGACTCCCGGCGACGAGGCCGCGGGCGTCCAGGTTGCCGCCCGTCTCGCGCGGCGGGATCGTCCGGAGCCCCGACGCCGCGACGGCGGGGAACGCCCGCTCCGGCACCGACTCGGCGACCGGCCCGCCACGATCGGCGATCTCTTGCTCGCGCCGGCGGAACACCTCCATCACGGTGTGCGACGGGGCGACGCCGATGACCCCGGCGAACGGAGCCTCGGGCACGGCGACGCCGGGGAGCTCTGCCGAGCGCGCTACACCGCCATCGATCTCCCACTTGACGAGGTATGGGTCACGGAAGACGTCCGAAAGGAAGCCGAAGCCGGGGATCACAGCCGTGACCCCGAAACCCGCCGTCTCGTACGCCACCAGCTCGACGACGAGCAGATCACCCGGCTCGGCGCCCTCGACGAGAACCGGCCCTGTCAGTGGATGGCCCAGGCCGAGGTCGAGATCGAGGATGTCCGCGTGCGTGCTGTTGCGTGTCAACTGGCCGTCGATCCCGTCGCGGGTGACGAGCGTCACCTCCTCGCCGGGTGGTACGGTCGCGACCGGCGACACGTCGGGATGCCAGCGGTTGTGCGCTGCGGAGGCCGGGATCCTCACAACAACGCTGCCACGTCTTCGGCGGCCTGCGCCGCGGCTCTCACCTCGTCGTCAACCCAATGCCGTGGTGCGCCAAGCTGATGGAGCGAGACGATCGCAACGAGGTCCGCCGCTCTGAAGATCGGCGTCACTATCTGTGCGGCAAGGCCTCCGTAGGTCTCGAGCATGCGATGGAAGGCGGGGTCGTCGAAGGCGGTACGACAGTCGTCCTGGACGATCTGGTGTCCCTTTCGCAGCTCGAGCACGACAGGCTGTGTTCTCAGGTCGACGGTTCGCTCTTCTTTCAATGACGGCACCCCAGGCCGGCACGCCTCGTTCGTCACCGGGAAGGCGTAGTCGCTGCCGAGGTCCCGTCGCAGCGTGACACGGCTCGCCCCCGTGATGTCCAGCAACGTCTGGAGTCGGAAATCGATGTCCATGTCGGTGATTATCGACGTTCGACGACACGAACATCTCGATGGGTGCGAAGGGGCCGCGCAGCTCGGGGAACGAGGGCCAGGGCGAGCAGAAGAAACCCGTGCGATCGCCGCGCCTCGATGCTAGCTTCCCGTTCTGGAGGCCCACCACTGAGAATCGCGATCGTCGGCGCGGGGGCCATGGGCTCGGTCTACGCGGGCCTGCTCGGGGCGGCGGGCAACGACGTCTGGGCCGTCGACACGTGGGATGCGCACATCGAGGCGATCCACGGGCACGGTTTGCGCGTCGAAGGAGCGTCCGGAGATCGTACGGTTCGGATCGCTGCGACGACACGCGCGTCAGACGTCGGCGAGGTCGACCTGATCGTTGTCTCGACCAAGGCCATGGATGTGCGCGCCGCCTCTGAGGCGGCGTTCTCCCTTGCCGGCTCCGAGACCGTCGTGCTGCCGATCCAGAACGGGCTCGGCAGCGCCGACACGGTCGCCGCGATCTTCGGGCCGGAGCGGACCGTGATCGGCGTCGCGGGGGGATTCGGTGCCTCGGTCGTAGCACCGGGGCACGTCCGCCACGAGGGGATGGAGCTCTTGCGGCTCGGCGAGTTCGAAGGCGCGACGTCCGAGCGGCTCGAGCGTATCGCGTCGGTCTGGCGGGCGGCCGGGTTCACCGTGAAGACCTACGACGATGTCGGCCCGCTCGTTTGGGAGAAGCTCATCTGCAACGTGTGCTTCAGCGGGACGTGTGCGATCCTCGACAGGACGATCGGCGAGGTGCTCGCCGATCCGAGCGCCTGGGTGGTGGCTTCGCGTTGCGCATCGGAGGCGCACGAGGTTGCCCAGGCCCTTCGGATCGACCTTTCGTTCGACGATCCGGTCGAGTATGCCCGGGCATTCGGTCTCCGGATCCCGGCCGCCCGCCCGTCGGTGCTGCTCGATCTGAAGGCAGGGCGTCGCTGCGAGATCGACGTGATCAACGGTGCGATACCCCGGGTCGGGCGGAGTGTCAACGTCGCCGCTCCGGTGAACGAGACCGTCACCGCGTTGGTCAAGGCTCTCGAGTCAAAAATCCATCTGGCGGGGAAGGGTTGATGAAATGACGTCACACGAGCTCGTGATCTGGTCGGACTACATCTGACCGTTCTGCCGTATCGGCCAGCGAACGGCCGAGCGGCTTGCGCGCCGGTTCGGCGCCGCCGTCGAGTGGCTGCCCTTCGACCTGCATCCCGAGTACCCGCCTCGTGGCATTCCCCGCGCCGACCTGCTCCGCCGTTACGGGGAAGGGTTCCACCGCAACCTGGAGCGCGCGTTCGAGCGGGACGACCTCGTCTACAACCCGCCGCCGGAGGTCGTACCGAACTCGCGGGCGGCGCTTCGCCTCACGGAGCTGGCCCGCTCGCAAGGGCTCCACGCGGCCACCCACGACCGTCTCATGCAGGCGTACTGGGAGGAAGCTCTGAACATCGGCGAACCTGACGTCCTGCGGACGCTCGCCGCCGAGCTCGGTCTCGTCAATGCCGAGGCCGCGATCAGCGGCGACCTTCACGCCGAGGCGGTGACACGGTCGACTTCTCGGGCGAATGCGATCGGGATCAATGCGATTCCGGCGTTTCTTCTCGACCGGCGGCTCGTCGTACTCGGCGCACAGCCGGACGAGGTCTTCGAGCAAGCCTTCGAGCGCCTCGCGCTCGTGAACGATCTCGAGGAGTAGCGATCGGCCCACGACTTCCCGGGGTCAGTTGCCTAGAGTGCCTTCAGGTCCGGAAACCAACACGGCGTGGGAGGATGTATGTCCAGGGAACGCTTCGATGCGGGGCTCGCGGTCCGACGGGAGGTGTTGGGTGCGGAGTACGTCGAAAGCGCACTCGCTGCCGCGGACGGCTTCAACCGCGAGTTCCAGGAGCTGGCCACCGAGTTCTGCTGGGGAGGAACCTGGGCGCGCGGTGTCCTGGAGCGCAAGACGCGCAGCATGCTGAATCTCGGCATGCTCTCGGCGCTGAATCGTCCGCACGAGTTCAAGCTCCACTTCCGAGGGGCGCTGCGCAACGGCTGCACGCTCGACGAGCTGAAAGAGGTGTTGCTGCAGATCACCGTCTACTGCGGGATCCCTGCCGGCGTGGAGGCATTCCGCCTCGCCCGGGAGGTGCTGGACGACGAGGGCATCGACCCTGACGGGACGGTATGACGGCGGAGACGGCGTACGGGTTCATCGGCCTCGGCAACATGGGCGGCCCGATCGCGGCGAACCTCGCACGCTGGGGCGCCGATCTCGTCGTCTTCGACACGGCCGGCAGCGCCGTCAGGGCGCCGGACGGGGCCCGCGTTGCGAGTTCGACCGCCGACGTCGCCGCAACCGCCGAGACGATCTTTCTCAGCCTTCCCGACGGCACGGTCGTGCTGGACGTGCTGGCGGAGATCTGCACCGTGTCCGGTCGTGTCGCCCGTGCCGTCATCGATCTGTCCACCGTCGGGGTCGACGCCGCGCGCACGGCGTCGCGTCGTGCGCGACTAGCGGGGCTGACCTACGTCGACGCCCCCGTCTCCGGTGGACGCAGCGGCGCGGTCGAAGCGACCATCTCGGTCATGTGGGCCGGGCCCGCCGCGCTGCTCGAGTCGCACCGACCTGCACTGGCCGCGATCGCAAGACACGTCTTCCACGTCGGCACCGAGGCGGGACAAGGCCAGGCGTTGAAGCTGCTCAACAACTTCCTCTCGGCGACGGCAACGGCCGCCACCGGTGAGGCGGTGTTGTTCGGCCTGTCCCAGGGGCTCGACCTGAAGATGATTCTCGATGTCGTCAACGTCTCGACGGGGCGCAGCCATGCGTCGGCAGACAAGTACGTGAACCGGGTGCTGAGCGGCACGTTCGATTCCGGCTTTGCCACCCGCCTCATGGCCAAGGACGTGCGGTTGTTCTCCGAGGCGGCTGCCGCAGCGGGTACGGCGCACGACATCGGCCTGACGGTGCAGGCGCTGTGGGACGCGACGGAGGCCAGTTTGCCGGCCAGCGATCACACGGAGGTCTTCACGTTCCTCCGAACAGGAGGCCGACCGGACGGCTGCGGAGGTTCGCAGGCAGGCTCGCCTGCGACTCGTCCCTAGACTGAGCGACGAGCGAATGTGCCAATCGGCCTCGAATCACCGTACCTTCCGGATGGAGACGTCAACGACGTCCGTTCGCAAACAGCTGGCGGCGATCGAGGTGCTGCTCGGATGACTTCCCTCGGACGCGTCGGCGTCTGGCTCGGGGCTCTCGGTTGGGTGCCCGCCGCAGTCGAACGTGACGTTGCAATCGAGGTCGAGGAGCTCGGGTACGGGGCTCTCTGGTACGGCGAGGCGCACAACGGCAAGGAGTCGCTCGGCCACGGGGCCCTCCTGCTGGCGGCCACGCAGCGGATCGTGGTCGCCAGCGGGATCGCGAACATCTGGGTGCGCGATCCGATGGCGATGGTCGCGGGCGCCAACACCATCGCAGAGGCGTATCCGGGCCGCTTCGTGCTCGGGATGGGCGTTAGCCACCCGCCGCAGGTCGCCCCTCGTGGTCACACGTACGGGAGGCCCGTCGCGACCATGCGTGCGTATCTCGAGGCGATGGACGTGGCCGAGTACACCGGCCCGAGACCGCCGGTGCCGTTCCCGCGTCTGCTCGGCGCTCTCCGACCGGCGATGCTGGAGCTCGCGGCGACGGTTGCCGACGGTGCACATCCGTATCTCGTGCCGGTGGAGCACACGCTTCGGGCCCGCTCGATCCTGGGGCCCGGAAAGCTGCTTGCGACCGAGCAGTTCGTCCTTCTCGAGGAGAACCCCGGCGAGGCCCGCAGGCTCGGCCGCGAGGCCCTCGCGTGGTACCTGACGCTGCCCAACTACACCGACAACCTCCGGTGGCTGGGCTTCGGCGAAGACGATCTCGCCGGCGGCGGCAGCGACGAGCTCGTCGACGCGCTGGTCGCGTGGGGCGACGAGGAGCGCGATCCGCGGACGCGTCCAGCAGCACCTCGAGGCGGGTGCAGACCACGTCTGCATCCAGCCCATCGGCCGCGGCTCCGAGGCCCTCGGAGTCGACCAGCTGCGGCGCCTCGGGCCTGCCCTGCTCGACCTCTAGGACGCGCCGGCCCGCCGACCGTCAGCGGACGGCGCCCCCCCGGAGACCGCGGCTGGATTGGAACCGAATCGGTCCACCCGAGCCCGCCTCGACGTAACTGCCGACGACGGCAACGTCGGTTCTTGCCGAGGTCCGCGCCGCGGCAACCCGTTCGCGGCAGGGACTCTTCGGCGCGGTACGATCGTGGCGACACCGCGACCGAGGAGCGAGAGCATGGCAACCGTCCAGACGGACACCGCACTGGGTGCGCAGATCGTCGCCGATGCGAAGGAGCACGTTCTGTATTCGTGGTCCGTGCAGAACGCGATCAACCCGATTCCCGTCGCAGGCGCCGCGGGCCGATACTTCTGGGACTACGAGGGCAACCGCTACCTCGATTTCGCCTCGCAGCTCGTCAACGTCAACATCGGGCACCAGCACCCGAAGATCATCCAGGCGATCAAGGACCAGGCAGACAAGCTCTGCACGATCGGGCCACCGATGGCGAACGAGTCGCGCTCGCAGCTCGGGCGGATGCTGGCAGAAGTGACGCCGGGCGATCTCTCCGTCTCGTTCTTCACGAACGGCGGCGCCGAGGCAAATGAGAACGCCGTCAAGCTCGCCCGCATGGTCACCGGCCGCCACAAGGTGATTGCGCGCTACCGCTCCTACCACGGTGCTACCCACGGTGCCGTATCTCTGACGGGCGATCCCCGCCGCTGGCCCGTAGAGCCGGGGATGGCGGGCATCGTGCGCGCATTCGACCCGTACACGTATCGCTGCCCCGCGGGGCACCCCGATCCCTGCCCCGTTTGCACCGGGGCCCCGCATCTCGAGGAGATCCTCGCCTACGAGGGCGCCCATACGGTTGCGGCGATCATCCTCGAGACCGTCACCGGTACGAACGGCGTCATCGTCCCACCCGACGGCTACCTGCAGAGCGTTCGCGAGGTGTGCGACCGCCACGGGATCCTCTTGATCCTCGACGAGGTGATGGCGGGGTTCGGGCGCACCGGGAAGTGGTTCGCGTGCGAGCACTGGGACGTCGTACCCGACATCCTCTGCGTCGCGAAGGGGATCAACTCGGGCTACGTGCCGCTCGGTGCCATGATCGCCCGCGGCGAGATCGTCGACCAGGTGCGTGACCGGTTCTTCCCCGGCGGGCTCACGTACGCCGGGCACCCGCTCGCCTGCGCTTCGGCGGTCGCCTCGATCGAGGCGTTCCGCGAGGAGGGCATCGTCGAGAACGCTGCCGCGATGGGCGACTACTTCCGCGACGCGCTCGGCGCGTTGGTGCCGAAGCATCCGTCGATCGGCGAGGTCAGGGGACTCGGATGCTTCTTCGGGATCGAGCTCGTCAGGAATCGGCAGACCCGTGAGATGCTCGTTCCGTTCAATGCCTCCGGGGACGCGGCAGCGCCCGTCGCGCGCCTCGGCAAGGCGGCACTCGAACGCGGCCTCTACCTGATGACCCATTGGAACGTCGTCATGGTCGTGCCGCCCCTGACCGTGACCCGGGAGGAAGCAGAGGAAGGCGTCGCGATCCTCGACGACGTCCTCTCGATCGCCGACGAGTACGTGAGCTGACGGCCGAGCTCGAGCAGGCTCGAGGACGGGTACGGAGAGGATCGCGGGTGAGCGATTCGTTGGCGCCGATCGCGGCCGCAACGCCGTTGAGGTCGTTGGACTCGATCGCGATCGGTCCGGGCCGAGGCTCAGGAGAGGATGAACGAGGAGATCGCAACCGCAGTCTCCTCGAGGGCGTCCCACAGCACTGTGTGCCCGCCGGGAACGGTGACCACCTCGAGCAGGTCGCCGAGGGCCGCCGAATGGGCGTCGAGGAGGTGGTCGTAGGTGACGTACGACTCCTCTCCGAGCACGAGCAGCGTCGGGATGCGGGCTTCGTCGAAAGAGGGCGGCCTGGAGCTCATCTCCCCGTACGCCGCCACCACCGCCGCCTGGCTGTAGCGATAGCGCCAGCGGCCGTCGGCGTCGGCGACGAGGAACCCGTCGAGATCCGCAGCCACGAGCTCTTTCGGTGTGCGTTGGAGTGCGCTCTCCTCGAAGCGCCGGTCGACACCCTCTTCGAACGATGCGTAAGACCGGTCGGCACGGGCCAGTTCGGCCACGTGCAACGCGATCTCCGGGTCGATCAGGATCGCAGGGTCGAGGAGCACGAGCCGCGTCACAAGGGCGGGATGCCTGGCGGCGACCTCGAGCGCGAGCCTACCGCCGAACGAGTGCCCGATCCAGACGGCGGGTTGCGGCCCGACGCAGCCGACCAGCAGGTCGAGGTGCTCGGTGATACCCCACGGCGGCTCGTAGGGCGACGAGCCGTGGCCGAGCAGATCGGGCGCGAGCACGCGATAATCGCCGAGCCATCCCTCCGCGAGCCGCCGCGCGCCGGCCCCGTGTCCCGTGACGCCGTGGAGACAAACCACCCGCGGTGCGTCGGGATCACCCCACGCCTCGACGTGGAGTGCCCGGGTCATGGGCGTTCGCCCGGGGGCTCGATCTCAACCGGGCACACGTTCGGATGAGGGCGTGCACGCAGCTCTTCGGCTCGATCGACCCCGGGGTAACCGACCTTGCCGCCGGTCGAGCCGAAAACACAGTTCCGTTCAAGCCCTCCCCGACACGCGCCTGTCTTCCGCATCAAGCGTCTAGCGCTTCGAGCGACTCCGGCACCATTTCCGTGCGCTTGCCGTCCTTGACGAGCGACCAGATGACGATACCGTCCTTGTCGATCAGGAAGGTGCCTCGCATGGGGGCGCCGATCTGCTCGTCGAACACCCCGTAGGCCCGGGCGGCGGCGCCGTGCTGCCAGAAGTCAGATGCAAAGGCGTAGCTCACTCCGAGCTCCTGTTTCCAGGCTTGCCGGGCGGCCGACGCGTCGCACGAGACGAAGATCACGTCCGTTTCGGCGTTGTGGAACGACTCGAGGTTGGCCTGGAGGTCGAGCGCCTCCTCACGACAGACAGCCGTGAAGGCGAACGGATGAAACACGAGCAGCACGTTGCGCTTGCCGCGGAAGTCCGCGAGGCGGAGGCGCGGCTTGTCGTACGCCTCTTCGAGGTCGAACTCCGGTGCCCGCTCACCCGTCCCGACTGCCATCGGTACCCCCCTCCTCTCCGTTCCCGGAGGGAACATAGTAGGTCCGGCCTCTAAGGCCGTCGGGGAGGTGTTCGATGGTGGCTTCTCGCGGGTCGGCGTGCGGTGAGACGTAGCCGTCGCCGTGTCCACGTGAGCGAGCTCCCGCGTAGTGCGCGTCCCGTAGAGCGGCAGGTGGTGCCTGGATGCCGCGCTCGCGCACATCGCTGCGCGCTTCCCAGATTGCCCTGGCGGACGCATTCGACTTCGGCGCGTTGGCCAGGTAGACGGCCGCCTGGGCGAGGTTGAGCTGCGCCTCCGGCAGGCCGACGTGCTCGAGGGCCTGCGCTGCGGCGACGGCGACGAGGAGCGCTCGCGGGTCGGCGTTGCCGATGTCTTCGGAGGCCAGGATCACCATCCGCCTGGCCACGAAGCGCGCGTCCTCGCCGCCCTCGAGCATCGCGGCAAGATAGTAGACGGCTGCGTCGGGATCACTACCGCGCATCGATTTGATGAAGGCCGAGATGATGTCGTAATGCTGGTCGCCGGCGCGGTCGTAGCGGAGAGGGCGCTTCCGGGCCGCGTCTGCGACGTGGCGTGCCTCCAGGGTTGAACCTTCGGCGGCCGCCGTCTGCGACGAGAGCTCGAGCGTGCTCAGGGCGCTGCGGGCATCGCCGCCCGCCTTGTGCACGATCGCCTCGACGACATCGGCAGGCACCTCGATTCCGAGCTCTGCCGCACCACGTCCAACGACGTCTGACACCTCGGCGTCGGAAAGGGACTCGAGCTCGACGACGGCGCAGCGAGACAGCAGGGCCGCATTGACCTCGAAGTAGGGGTTCTCGGTCGTTGCCCCGATCAGCGTCAGGAGCCCGCTCTCCACGCCCGGGAGCAACGCGTCTTGCTGGGCCTTGTTGAAACGGTGGATCTCGTCGAGGAACAGGATCGTTCGGGCGCCGTTGGCCCCGAGCCGGTCGCGGGCCCGTTGGAGGACACCCCTGACGTCGTCGACGCGCGCCGAGACGGCCGAGAGCTCCTCGAACGCCGCACCGGTGATCTCGGCCACGATGCGCGCCAGAGTCGTCTTGCCGACCCCCGGCGGGCCGTAGAGAATCATCGACGGAGGTCGGTCGGCTTCGATCGCGAGTCGAAGGGCCGACCCGTCGGCGAGGACGTGCCGCTGGCCGACGAGCTCGTCGAGCGAGCGGGGGCGGATCCGTTGCGGCAGGGGTGCGATCCGGTTCTGGTGCGTCGTCGCCGCGTCGGCGAACAGGTCGCTCATGGTGTGAGTGTAGGGCGAGGCCGGAGCTCGGCCCCGGACTCTGTCGCAGCCGGCGCCGATCCGCGGCGTGCCCACCCTTTCGGCGTGGGTTGAGAATGTCGCCTTCCCGACCGTCACGTTCACGTCGACATCTGTCAGCGGCCCGCGTCGGGCGGGAGACGTCCTGCAGCCGTATCGATCCTTGCGGCTCCGGTGTCGGGCTCGTCGAAGCACGCCTCACGAACCCGACGCTCTATGCTCTCTGCCATGTCACAGGGAGCCTGGGAGCCGCCGCTGAACCGCCCCGTCCTCTCGGGTGAGGCAAAGACCGACTACGAGCGCTATCTGAACACCGAGGAGCTGTTGGCGCTTCAGAAAGGCCCCGACGACTGGGTGCATCGGGACGAGTTGCTCTTCCAGGTCGTGCATCAGTCGTCGGAGCTCTGGCTGAAGCTTGCGTGGAGCGATACGGGAGCAGCGGCGACGCACGTCGACATGAACGAGCTCGGCGCCGCTCTGAGGCTCCTCCGGCGTGCGAGCATGTGCCTACGGTTCATCACCGGACAGCTCGACATGCTCGAGCAGATGTCTCCGTGGGAGTATCAGGAGATCAGAAAGGTGCTCGGCCATGGCTCGGGCTTCGACTCACCGGGCGTCAAGGAGCTACGGCCCGCGATGGCGCGGCTCGGCAAGGCATTCCATGCTGCACTCGAGCGGGCGGGTATCTCGCTTCTCGATCTGTACGTCCAGGGTCGCGACCACGAGCAGCTGTACCAGCTCGCCGAGGCGCTGATGGAGCTGGATGAGTGGATGCAGACCTGGCGGATCCGTCACTACCGCGTCGTCGCCCGGGTGATCGGCGAGCACGTGATCGGGACACAGGGAACGCCGGTCGAAGTACTAGGCCGGCTGATCCACCGGGTGGAGTACCCCGAGCTCTGGGACGTTCGCAACGAGCTGACGGCGAAATCCCAGACCGAGTCGTGACGCTCCGCGAAGAGGTGACTGCCCTCCTGCAGGGGCTTCTTCGCGCGAACACCGTCAACCCGCCGGGGAACGAGACCCTCGCCGCAGAGATCCTCCGCGACTACCTCGAAGCGAACGGCATCCTCTGCGAGCTGGTCGGCCGCTCGCCCGACCGCCTCAATCTCGTCGCGCGGCTCAAGGGAGGCGACGGCCCGTCGCTCGCGCTTCTTGCCCACACCGATACCGTCCGCGCCGATCCAGAGGAGTGGGCCCGTGATCCCTGGTCGGGAGATCTCGTGGGCGGCGAGATCTGGGGGCGCGGTGCGCTCGACATGAAGGACCAGGTGGCGGCGAGCGCCGTCGCGTTCGCCTCGCTCTGGCGCGACGGCTTCAGGCCGGCCGGCGATCTCATCCTCGCGCTCACAGCCGACGAGGAGGTGAACGACGACTACGGCCTCTCGTGGCTCGTGGCCGAGCATCCGGAGCTCGTGCGCGCCGACTTCGCCCTCAACGAGGGCGGGGGCGAGCGCTGCGTCTTCGGCGGCAACGTCTTCTACCTCTGCGGCGTGGGCGAGAAGATGAGCGCACCGTTCCGGGTGCGCGTGCGTGGACGCAGCGGCCACGCCTCGGTTCCCTCCATCGCCGACAACGCCCTCGTCAAGGCAGCGCCGATGATCGAAGCTCTTGGCCGCTTCCGGCCACCCAAGGCGCTCATTCCCGAGGTGGAGCGGTTCTTCGAGCTCGTGCTGGGCGAGTTGCCGCCGCTCGAGGTCGCGCTCGAGCGGGCGAGAGCACTGCATCCACTCGCGGCGGAGCTCGTCGAGCCCTTGCTGTCGTTCACACTCTCGCCGACGATCATCGAGGCGTCGAAACAGCGCAACGTGATCCCGGCGACCTGCGTCCTGACGGTCGACTGCAGGCTCCCGCCCGGCATGACTCCCGAGGACGTCGACCCCCTCGTCCGGGCGGCGATCGGGCCGGGCGACTACGAGCTCGAATGGTTCGAGCGCGACGGTGGTACGCGTTCTCCGCTGGAGACGCCTCTGTGGTCGGCGCTCCAGGGGTGGGTCGACGAGATCGAGCTCGGCGCGCGTCTCGCTCCGCTCGTCTGCGCCGGCTTCACCGACTCCCACTGGATGCGTGAAGCCTTCGGTACCGTCGCCTACGGTTTCTTCCCCCAGAAGGCGATGGGCAGCGAGCTTGCGGCCCGGCTGATCCACTCGGCGGACGAGCGAATCCCGGTCGACGATCTCGAGCTGGGCGTCCATGCGCTACGAGCCGTGGCCACGGCGATCGGGACCTGATGGAATGGGGGCCTGATGGGCGAGCCGGTCCGCGTCACGATCGTGCCGAACGAGGTCGAAGCCGACGTCGTCTGCTCCTACCTGCGGGCCGAGGGCATTCGCTGCGGGCACCGCGTCACCAACATGGGCGCGGGCGGCTGGGATGGGGTGCCGAATGCCGGGGGCGCGCGGGAGGTGCTCGTCGACCCGGCGGATCTCGCTGCAGCTCAGGAGGCGCTGGCGGCCGCCGAGCTCGGCGGCCTCTCGTCCTGAGTTTCGCCCGGGTCGGCGACAGGCCCGATGCGAGCTGCGCCGCCGCACTGTCCTACGGGTTGGGCTTTTCGTGATGACCGCCGAATTGCTTCCGCATCGCGGACAGCACCTTGTTCGCGAACGATCCCTCGCCCCGGGACGAGAAACGGGAGTACAGGGCTGCGGTCAGAACGTCGGCCGGGACGCCTTCCTCGATGGCAGCGATAGCCGTCCAGCGACCTTCACCCGAGTCGGACACGCGCCCCGCGAATCCTTCGAGCTCGGGTGACTCCTGGAGCGCCGCTGCCGTCAGATCGAGGAGCCACGACTCGACGACGCTCCCTCGCCGCCAGACCTCGGCGATCGCCGGGACGTCGAGTGCGTAGGAGTAGAACTCAGGGTGATCGAGCGGCGCCGTCTCGGCGTCCTTGTCCCTCCGGCGGAGGCCTGCGTCTGCACCGTGAAGGATGTTCAGACCCTCGGCGAGGGCCGCCATCATCCCGTATTCGATCCCGTTGTGAACCATCTTCACGAAGTGCCCCGCGCCCGCCGGCCCGCAATGGAGATAGCCCCGCTCCTCCGGTCTCGGATCGCCGTCGCGTCCGCGCGTCCGCTCCGCAGCCTCGACTCCCGGAGCGAGCGAGCCGAAGATCGGCTCCAGCTCGGCGAAAGCGTCGTCCGGCCCGCCGATCATGAGGCAGAACCCGCGATCGAGCCCGAACACGCCGCCGCTCGTGCCGCAGTCGACATAGCGGATGCCCCTCGCGGAGAGATCGGCAGCTCGGCGGATGTCGTCCCGGTAGTAGGAATTGCCTCCATCGATGATCGTGTCGCCGGCCTCCAGGCGCGATGCGAGATCGCGCACGGTCGTCTCGGTGATCTCCCCTGCCGGGACCATGATCCAGGCCCGGCGCGGCGCGTCGAGCTTGGCAACGAAGTCGTCGAGCGAGCTAGCGCCTGTGGCTCCCTCGGCCGCGAGTGCAGCGACTGCCTCCGGGCTGACGTCGTAGACGACGCAGGTGTGGCCTGCCCGCATCAACCGGCGAACGATGTTCGCGCCCATCCGGCCGGCACCGATCATGCCGAGCTGCATGCCTCGAGCCTATACGCTCGGCAGCGTGGTGCAGATCATCCTCTAGGAGCTCGATGCGCGCTAACTGCCCGATCACAACCACATCGCGGGCCGCGGGATACCCGGCGTGACGGGCCGGGACGCGATCGAGATCCGTGACGCCGACGGAGCATTCGAGAAGATCGAAGCATGGCTTCGCAGCCGCGGCTTCTTCGTCCCGGGGGGAGAAGGGCTCGTGGCGGACCTGTATCTCGGATACGGACTCTCCTCGACGATCCGGCGTCGACGCTCTCCTGCCCCTCCCGAGCCGTGCCCACTCCCGCTCGCAGCCTGTTCCGTCCGCAACGAGGAATATGTTGTCGAATATGACAACGAAGGGGAGGAAGCGGTTGGTTTCGGCCCGTGGCAACAGACCTGGAGCTCGGCCGACTATGCCGAAGCGGTCACACGCGTCCGTGAGGCGATCGCCCGAGGTGATGTCTACCAGGTCACCCTCGTCCAGCACCTGTCGGCGACCTTCACCGGTGACCCGGGCACGGTCGCCGCCGGTCTCGCAGGCCTGAGCCCACACAATCGAGAGCCGTATCGCGGCGACGGCTGGGCAGTCGTCTCCGGATCGCCCGAGCTCTTCCTCGCGCGGTATGGTCGTCGCGTCTGGACGTGCCCGATCAAGGGAACGCGTCCGGCCGGCGCGGCCGGTGAGCTCGCCGGCTCGGCCAAGGATGCAGCCGAGCACGTGATGATCGTCGACCTCGAGCGCAACGATCTCTCACGCGTCTGCGAGCCCGGAAGCGTGAGGTGGCCCGAGCTGATGGCGACCCGCGAACTGGCGGGTGTCGAGCACATGGTCTCCACCGTTGAAGGGACGCTGCGGGAAGGTGTGGGTCTGGCGGAACTCCTTCAGGCGACGTTCCCCGGAGGGTCGATCACCGGCGCCCCCAAGATTGCGGCAGTCGACCTGATCGCGCAACTCGAGCCGGTCGGCCGGGGCGCCTCGATGGGAGCACTGGGGCGCGTGTACGGCAACGGTGACCTCGATCTTGCTCTGACGATCCGCACGTTTGCGATCGCCGGAGGACGCATCCACCTCTGGGTCGGCGGGGGTGTGGTATGGGACTCCGACCCGCAGGCGGAGATCGACGAATCGTGGGTCAAAGCCGATCCGTTGCTTCGCGCGATTGGGGCTCCCGGCAGCTCGGCCGCCAGAGGTTTCGCCGGTACCCCACATCTGCCCTCGGTCGTGAGCGGTCGATGAGTGCCTTCTTTCGCGGCCGGCTCGGCGCCGGGGGGCCACCGTCCAAGGGCGCTCGGCAGCCGACGCCGGACAGCGCGGTTCGGCCGTAGTGAGCACCAATCCTCTTCTCGCCGTCGCCGTCTCGGGGCGTGGCCTCGTGAACCCCGGAGCTCCGGTGCTCGCGGCCGACGATGAGGGATTCACCCGGGGGCGGGCCGCGTTCGAGACCATGCGGGTCTACGGCGGCCGCCCGTTCAGGTTCGCGCAGCATCTGGCCCGACTCGGTACCTCGGCGGAACGCATCGGCCTCGATTCGCCCGACGCGGCGGAGGTTGGACGCCTCGCGGCGCTCGCCCTCGACGAGGCCGGTTTGCCCGAGGCCGTTCTGCGGCTGTACTGGACACCGGGACCGCCCGGCGGCGCGCATTCCGCGATAGCTCTCGTCAGCGCGATCCCCGAGTGGATCGAGCCCGCCCGCGAGCGTGGTCAGAGGCTCGTCTCGCTGGTCAACCAACGGCGGTCGGCCCCGTGGCTGCTTCCGGCGACGAAGTCCACGAGCTATGCCGTGAGCATCGCGGCCGAGGCCGAGGCGAAGGCGCGCGGCGCCGACGACGCCGTGTTCGTCGACGGCGACGGCGTCGTGCTGGAAGGCCCCGTGACGAACATCTGGTGGCGCGAGGGCGACGTGCTCCTGACGCCGTCGCTCGAAGTCGGCATTCTCGCCGGCGAGACCCGGGCGGCCCTGCTCGAGCTCGCCGCGCGCGAGGACCGGGAGGTCGTCGAGGGAGTCTTCCCGCTCGAGCGGCTCCTCGCAGCCGACGAGGTGTTCACGTCATCCTCGATCCGTGAGGTGATGCCCATCGTCGCAGTCGACGGGCACCCGATTGCGCGTGGCCCGGCCGCGGCGGGACTCCAGGAGGCGCTCCGTCGAGAGGCTCGAGGGTGAGACGAGCTCTGGATTCGACTATTCAGCGGCGCCGAGCATCTCGGGGTTGTCGACCACGAGGTGCGCGCAGCTGACAGGATCGTCACGCTCGACGTAGCGATCTTCCGACGGCATCCAGACGTCGACCCAGGTGGCGCGAGCCGCCTCGCCGTCGCGGGCGACCCCGCGCGCGAGCCGTACGTCGTAGGGCGCATCGACCCAAGCCCGCACCGCGTACGCCTCACGGAGTGCGCGGTGGAGGGCGCAGACTCCCTCCACGACCACGATCCCTGACGGCTCGACCGTTCGCGATCCCCGGGGCCTGCGCGCAGACCAGTCGTAGGACGCGAAACGGGCAATCCTCCCGCGCGACAGCGGCGTGACGACCTCGCGCGAGAGACGCTCGATGTCGAAGCCTTCGCCGTCCCAGAACTCGTCGGTCGAGACGAGCTGCGCGTCGGGAATCATTCGGGCGAGCGTCGTCTTCCCCGCTGCGCCGTGTCCGCCGATGCCGACCAGGACGAAGCCGCCGTCCTCGCTCGCGACGGCGATGAGATCGAGCAGCGGTCGTGCGTCCACCGCCCGCACGGTACCCTCACGGCATGGAGAAGCTGCGGCTCGGCGGTATGGCTCTTTCGAACGGAGTCCTCGTTCACGGCCCGACTGCGTGGGGCGCAGCGGTGCGCGCCTCCGACGGATCCATCCGCTCCGCTTTCGGCAGCAAGCGGCGCTTCGCAGAGAACGTGAGCACGCCGTTCATCAGGGGCCCGCTACGACTGGCGGAGGCCTTCGCCGTCCTCCCCGATGTGCGACGCGCACTGCCCGAAGCGCGCTTTCCATTCGAGCGGCCGAGGGTGGCGGTCGCTGTGGTGGCCGGCGTCGCCGTCGCGGGCGTCGCGAGACGGTCGGGGCTCGGCTTCGCCGCCCGCGAGGCTGTAGCCGCATTCGCCTCCCTTGCTCCGGCGGCGATCGCGTTGAAAGGCGGCGAGCTGGCGTCCTATCACGGCGCCGAGCACATCTCGATCGGCACGTACGAGACCGGCGAGCCGGCCACGAAAGAGCACGACCGCTGCGGCGGCCATCTCGTCGGCCCTCTTCTGCTGACGAGCGCGGCAGCAAGCGCGCTTGCGGCACGGGCACCTTCTCGAGCCCGTCCGGCTGCGAGGGCGATCGGCGCGATCGGCGCCGTCGGTGCTGCCGTCGAGGTCTTTGCCTGGATGGGACGTCACCCTCGTCATCCAGTCTCACGGGCGCTCGCGCGTCCCGGGCACGAGCTCCAGTCCCGCATCTCGACCGCGGAGCCCTCCGCGGCTCAGCTCGAGGTTGCGGGGGCAGCGCTCGCAGCCTGCCTCGACGCCGAAGAGGTCGCGTGAGCGTCTCGTCGCGTATACGCGACGAGAGGCTGGATCCAAGCGTGTTCGAGCTCCCGGTCGAAAAGATGCGCGAGGGCTACTACACGGACGCGTACTTCAATCACACCCGCGCTGCCCTGCTCGCCGACGGCCGCCATCCCCACGTCCTGATGCAGGTGTTCCAGCGCCGAACGGCGATGCTCGGCGGCATGGACGAGGCCATCGCGATCCTCAAGCTCTGTTCCCACGGCTGGGACTCCCTCGTCGTCTCCGCCCTACGCGATGGCGACACGATCGAGCCATGGGAGACGGTGATGACAATAGAGGGTGACTACACCCTGTTCGGGCATCTCGAGACCGTGTACCTCGGCGTGCTCGCGCGGCGCACCCTGATCTCGACCAACACGGAACGAGTGCTCCGTGCCGCGAACGGGAAGCCGATCATCTTTATGCCGGCCAGGCACGACCACCATCGCGTGCAGACGGGCGACGGCTACGCCGCCTTCGTCGCCGGGGCGATGTCGGGTACCGAGATCGGCGTCACGTCCGACGCGCAGGCCTCCTGGTGGGGTGGACGCGGCGTGGGCACCGTCCCGCACGCGCTCATCGCCGCCTACGGCGGCGATACCGTGCTCGCGGCGACGAGGTTCGCAGCCTGGGCACCGGCCGACCTCCACATCACCGTCCTCGTCGACTTCGACAACGACTCCGTGGGCACGGCTCTCGCGGTCGCCGAGGCGCTCGGTCCCAAGCTCTGGGGAGTACGGCTCGACACCTCGAGCCAGATCGTCGACCGGTCGCTCTGGGAGGAGATGGGCGATTTCGATCCGCGAGGAGTCAACGAGCGGCTCGTCCGCAAGGTGCGCGCGGCGCTGGACGGTGCGGGGCACACGGGCGTGCGTATCGTCGCTTCGGGCGGATTCTCGGTGGAGAAGATCGAGGAGTTCGAGAGACGCGGCGTTCCGGTCGACGCCTACGGTGTGGGCTCGTCCCTGATCCGCGGCGAGAACGACTTTACCGCGGACATCGTCGTCGCCGACGGTAGCGCGACCTCGAAGATCGGCCGTCGGCTCCGTCCGAACCCGCTGCTCGAGCGTGTCCGTTAGGCACATCCTCTGGGACGTCGACACGCAGGTCGACTTCATCCTCCCCTACGGCAAGCTCGCCGTCCCCGGCGCCGCAGCGGCCGTCCCCGCCATGGCTCGCCTCGTTGCCTGGGCCCGCGAGAATGCCGTCGTCCACGTCGCGTCGGCCGACGATCACGAGCTGAGCGATCCCGAGATCTCCGCGGCGCCCGATTTCGAAAACACGTATCCGCCTCATTGCCTCCGTGGAACTCGCGGCGCTCAGCGCGTTCCCGAGACCGAGCAATTCGACCCGCTTCCCTTTTCGCACACTCCGTACCCGCCAGGGCTCGTCCGCGAGCTCATCGGCGGTCGAACCGAGATCCTGCTGCTGAAGAAGAGCTTCGATGTGTTCACGAACCCGAATGCGGAGGCCGTGCTCGATGCGCTCGATCCAGTCGAGGTGATCCTGTTCGGCGTCGCGACGGACGTCTGCGATCACGCCGCGATCGTGGGCCTGCTACGGCGCGGTCGGCGCGTCGTCTTCGTCGAGGACGCGGCGCGCGGCCTCGACGAGGAGCGGACGCAGGCGTGTCTCGTAGAATGGCGCCTCGCCGGTGTGCGGTTCACGACCAGCGGGGACGTCGCGGCGGGAATCTGAGCCCTTCAGTCCCGGGCGCGCCGTACCGATAGACAATCCGTGGTCACCTGGCCCCATTCCGTCAACGACCTCGGCGGCTTCCTGATCACCTGGCTGCCGATCATCTTCTTCGCCATCATCATCTGGCTGCTGCTGCGCACGATGTCGCTCGTGCCGAAGGTCAAGCCGGCGATGGTCGATCGAGACACGACCGACCCCGTCCGCTGGGGCGATGTCGCCGGGGTGGACGAGGCGAAGGAGGAGCTAATGGAAGTCGTCGAGTTCCTTCGCGACCGGAAGAAGTTCGAGCGACTCGGCGCGCGCGTGCCCAAGGGCATTCTTCTCTACGGGCCGCCCGGAACCGGCAAGACGCTGCTGGCGAAGGCCGCCGCGAACGAGTCGGGCGCCAACTTCTATTCGTCCAGCGCCTCGGCCTTCGTCGAGATGTTTGCAGGGCTCGGCGCGGCCCGAATCCGCAAGCTCTTCGAGGAAGCACGCAGGAACGCGCCTGCGATCGTGTTCATCGACGAGCTCGATGCGGTAGGGAGCGCACGCTCGGGTGGCGCCCACAATCGTGAGCACGATCAGACGCTGAACCAGCTGCTCGTCGAGCTCGACGGCTTCGGCAGCGCCGACGAGGTCGTGATCATGGGAGCGTCCAACCGGCTCCAGGATCTCGATCCGGCGTTGCTGCGCCCGGGACGATTCGACCGCCAGGTGAACGTGGCCCCGCCCGACCTTCAGGGACGGGAGGAGATCTTCCGGGTACACACGCGTTCGAAGCCCCTCGGCGCAGACGTCGACATCACGGTGCTCGCCCGTCGAACGGCGGGCCTCACCGGTGCCGATCTCGCGAACATCGCGAACGAGGCCGCGATCTTCGCGGCCCGCAACGACCAGCAGTACATCCGGCAGGAGGACTTCGAGGGAGCAATGGAGCGCGTGCTCACAGGGCTCCAGAAACGCCGTGTCGTGACAGAGAAGGAAAAGCGGATCCTTGCGTATCACGAAGGCGGGCACGCGCTCCTCGCCTACCTGATGGGCGACGTGATGCCGGTTCAGAAGGTGACGATCGTGGGCCGGGGAGACGCACTCGGGCTCGCCTACTACCTCCCTGTCGAGGATCGGTACCTCCACACGAAAGAAGAGCTGCTCGACGTGATGAAGGTCGCCCTCGCCGGCCGGGCCGCCGAGGAGATCGTCTTCGGCCGGGTCACGAACGGTGCCGCAAGCGATCTCGAGAAGGTGACGCAGATCGCCAGGTCGATGGTCTTCGAATTCGGCATGTCCGAGGTGGCCCCCTCGCGGACGATGCGCGCGGACAACTACGCGTTGTCCGAGGAGACCAAGAGGATGCGCGACAGCGAGCAGGCGCGCCTCACCGATCACGCGTACGAAGAAGCCCTCCGCCTCCTCAGCAAGCATCGCGTCAGCCTCGACCGCCTCGCGGGGGCGTTGCTCGAGAAAGAGACGATCGATCGGGGCGAGTTCCTCGTGATGATGGGCGACCTCCCGCGCGAATCGCGCTCGGCCGAGACCGTCGGCACGGTCCGCGTCCTCGACCGCGAGTCGCTGTAGGCCGGTCCCGCTCGGGCGTCGTCGGCAGCGCGGGGTTCAGAGGTGCGCCGTCCGACATCCAGATCGCGGCCTGCAAGGTCGCCGCGACGACCCGGCAAGATGGCCGAGATCATCGTTACCACGCCCGCCGTGATGTGGAGACGGTGATGGAGGACATCGACCGCGACCGGTGCATGACGCCGGCCGAGGCCGTCGAGCACGGCCTCGTCGATGCGATCCTTCCGGCGCCCCTCACCACGGCGGCGAAGTAGCATCGGTCTCGTGGAGCCCAACGGGATTCATCACGTCGGCATCGCCGTCGCCGACCTCGATGCGGCGGTTGGAACCTACGTGCGGCTGTTCGGCGGAGCGATCGAGCACCGCGATCTCGTCCCCGACCAGGGGGTCGAGGCGGCTTCCGTGCTCGTCGGCTCGAGCCGGCTGGAGCTCCTCGTCCCTCTCACCGAGGACACGCCGGTCGGGCGCTTCCTTGCCAGGCGAGGGCCGGGAGTCCACCACATCGCGTACGAGGTCGACGACATCGCAGCAGCGCTCGCCGACCTCGCCGGAGCCGGTGTTGACCTGATCGACACCGTTCCTCGCCTCGGTCTCTTCGGTCTGCAGGTCGCCTTTGTCCACCCCGACGCCGTGCACGGCGTTCTCACGGAGGTCACATCCGTTGCCCGACTCACCTGATTCCGTTCGGATCGAGGTTGCCTTCGCCGGCGGCCCGATCATCGCTGCCAACGTGTCTCCGGCGAGCGCAGACGCGCTCGAGCACGCGCTTGCTTCCGGCTCCCAGGGGACGCACCAGCTCGACACCGACGACGGACGCACAGCGATCGTCCTCGGCCGGGTGGCGTACATGAAGCGGTTCGTGCGCGACGCGCGGGTCGGATTCGGCCTGTAGGAAGAGATCTCGGCGAGGGCGATCTCGAAGCCTCGTACTAGCCGTTGAGGAGGTCGCCGAGGCCCGCGACGGCGAGGTCGGCGCCGTGGGCGCGAAGCGCATCGGCCCGGCCCGTGCGATCGACGCCGACGACGAACCTGAAGCCGGCCGTGCGGGCAGCGTCCACGCCGGCGGTGCTCGTCTCGAACGCGGCTGCATGGTTCGGCTCGATTCCGAGCTGTCGGCAGGCGGCAAGGCGCGTGTCAGGCGCCGGCAGACCATGCAACCCCTCGGCCAGGATCGTATTCCCGTCGACGCTCTGCTCGATCAGTTCGGCGAGCCCTGCGCGTTCCAGGATCGTGTCGGTGTTGGCACTCGCCGAGACGACCGCGCAGTGCACACCGGCAGAGCGCGCCGTTTCGAGGTAGTGGCGGGTATCCGCGAACGCGGTCACACCCTGATCGTCGAGACGTCGGAGGAGCGCCGCGTTCTTGTGGTTAGCAAGCCCGTGAACGGTTTCGCTGTCGGATGGGTCATCCGGGTTGCCCTCGGGCAGACTGATCCCACGACTGGCGAGGAAGGCGCGCACGCCTTCGAGGCGTGGCTTGCCGTGGATGTGGCGCGGGTAGTCGGTGTGCGGGTTGAAGGGGGCGAAGCGTCCACCGGTACGTTCGGTTCGCGCCCAGATGAACCGGTCGAAGGTCTCCAGCCAGGCCGCGGCGTGGACGGTCGCGCTCGCGATCAACACACCTTCGAGGTCGAACACGCACGCCGTCACGCTGGCGGGAAGCCCGAGCAGCTTCCGGGCCTCCCACGGGATCAGCAGGTGAACGGACCAGTCGCTCTCGCCTCTCTCGTGGGCGATCTGCTCCAGGAGGTGCATGGTGGCGGAGCGCTCGTCCCTGAGGCGGTTCGCGTACGCGTGGAGCTCGTCCGCCGAGAAATCGAACCGCGCCGCGAGAAGCGCGGCCTCGGCCGCGTCCAGGGCCGCCCGCCAGTGCTCGCTCAACTTGCCGACGTCGATCAATCGTGGGCGCAACGTCCCCTCAGCCTTCCTTTCGACGACATCGTCGGCACCAGATGGGCTTCCAGACCACGTTCGACGAGTACCACCTACACCGTACGCGTCCTACGGGAGCGTGCCCGACACGGGTCGAGCGCGTCGCCTCGGGCTCCTGGGCGCGACTGCTGCGGTGTCGTAGACCGACTCCCTCCCTCTCGGTGTTCCCCCTCCGCGGGTACCCTTCGCCGCCGTGGCGCTCGAGGTCGGAATCGTGGGACTTCCCAACGCGGGCAAGACCACTCTCTTCAACGCGCTCACGAAAGCCGGCGCAGAGATCACTGCATACGCGTCCGTGACCGACAAGTCGAACGTCGGCATGGCAACAATCGCGGACGACCGGCTCGATCGTCTCGCGGCGCTCGTCGGGGCGCGGAAGGTGACGCCCGCAGCGATTCGGGTTCAAGACGTTCCCGGTACGGGCCCTGCTCTTCTCGGCGGTCTTCGCCAGGTCGATGCGCTTCTTGCGGTTGCCGACGGCTTCTCGGGCACCGCCGATCCGGACAGTGACATCGAGCAGATCGGGCTCGAGCTGCTCGTCGCCGACACCGATCACGTCGCCAAGCGGCTCGAGCGCGTCGAAAAGCAGGCGAAATCGGGGGATGCCGGAGTCCGTAAGGAGGCGGAGGTCCTGCGGGATGTCCTGGCGCATCTCGAGGCCGGCAAGCCCCTCTCGGAGTGGTCGGGGGAGCTGCCCGACGAGCTCGATCCGCTGACGACGAAGCCGCTGATCGCGATCGTCAACGGTCCCGGCGGGATCGACTGCAAGCTCGAAGCCGAGCTGGTCGAGCTTTCGGACGACGAGGCTTCGGCCTTCCGCGAGGGCGCCTCGGCGCTCGACGAGGTGGTGCAGCGCCTGAAGGAGGCGCTTGGCCTGATCACCTTCTTCACTGCGGGCGAAAAGGAAACGCGCGCCTGGACGCTCCGTGACGGACAGACGGCGCTCGAGGCCGGCGGCACGATTCACTCCGACATCGCTCGCGGGTTCATCCGCTGCGAGGTGATCCGCTGGGACGACCTGCTCGACGCCGGCTCGCACGCGGAAGCGTCGAGGCGCGGGACGCAGCGGCTCGAGGGCAAGACCTACGTCGTCCAGGATGGCGACGTGCTCAACATCAGATTCAACCTGGGCACACAACCCCGGTAGACAGCAAGCGGCCATGCTGGCCACGAACGGAGGAACCTAATGACGCCCACCCCCGATGACATGAGCGATTTTGCTCGGCGTTACACAGAAGCGTGGTGCAGCCGGAACCCGGCACGCGTCGCCGGGCACTACGCACCCGAGGGCTCGCTGACCATCAACGGCGGTACGCCGTCGGCGGGACGACCGGCGATCACCGACGCTGCGCAGTCGTTCATGACAGCGTTCCCCGACATGCAGGTGCTGATGGACGACCTCGTCATCCGAGACAACGGCGCGGAGTACCATTGGACCCTGGTTGGAACGAACACGGGGCCGGGAGGGACAGGAAACCGCGTTCGGATCCGCGGGCTCGAGAAATGGACGATCGGAGGCGACGGCCTCATAGCTGCGTCGCTCGGCCACTACGACCAGGCAGAGTACGATCGCCAGCTCCAGCACGGTGTGGAAGAGACGCGGTAGAGGCGCGTTCAACCGCCGCGGGAAACGGTCCCCGAGCTCCTGGGCATCAGAGGTAACTTCGGCACGATTTCGGGCAAGTCGGCCTGAGCGCGAAACTGAGAGGCAGTAGCAAGGACGCTCCGACGGCTACAGGATCAACGGTGTCGTCGCGAACGTGCTCTATGACGTCGGCTGGATTCTGTTCGGCATCAGCCTCATCACGGCGCGAGATCGGACAGCGGAGCCGGTCGAGCCCGCCTTTGCCTCTCCGAGTCCCTGACCTGCGTCAGGCAGGCCTGTCCGAGCGAGCAACCTCGACGACGGTACGCGCTGAACATCAGATTCAACTTGGGCACACAACCACGGTAGACGCCACGCCGGCAGTTGCGCGACCTTCGGAAACGATCCATCGTCGCTTTTCGATACCCGCGCTTCTTTTCTACGACCCTGTTCTGAACGACGTGAACTACATCGTCGGTGCTGGCGCCGATACGCGTGTGGCCTTTGGCGCGTTTTTCGAGATCATCGTGGTGATCTCCAATATCGCCACCGCCATCGTTCTGTTCCCGCGCTGGGCCGAGTGCGTGAACATCCGCTTCAACGTGTGACCGACCGCCCGGCCCCGTAACGGCTAACCGGCGGCGATGAGGGCCGCTCCACCCAGGGCGATGAAACCCCCTGCGGTGCGGGCCACCCCGAGGCGCTCGCGAAGGATCGCCCGGGCCAGCAGAATCGTCGTGATCGGGTAGAGGCTGCTGAGGACGGCGACGATGCCGATCGAGCCCCGGGCGGCGGCGAGAGCGATCAAGGCGTTGGCCCCGGTGTCGAAGGCGCCGACGGCCAGGACGAGGGGTAGCGCGCGTTTTGACACCCGGGGCACGGTGCGTGTCCAGAGGACGGCGAGCACCAGTGCACTGACCGACCCGAGTCGCGCCGAACCGGTCGCCCAGGGGGCGCTCTCCTGCGCCGCCTCGCCGAGGCCGACGATGAAGAGCCCGAAGCCGAGGGCGGCGAGCAACGCCAGACCGACTCCGGCGGCGAAGGGTCTGTGCGTGATTCCGCGCCCGCCGCTGCCCCCCGGCTCGCGTGATACGAGTACGACGCCCGCGAGTGCAAGCCCGACGCCGATCCATTGCGAGGCGGTGGGGGAGTGTCCGCGAAAGAGATCGACGCCGAGGGGAATGGCAGGCGAGGTCGCCGAGATCGGGGCCACGATTCCCATCGCGCCGACCGCCATACCCCGGTACAGACAGCCGAGCCCCACGACACCTGCGATGCCTGCGCCGACGGCGAGCAGCAGGCCCGCGCCCGGGCGCGTCGCACCACTTGCGAGGACCCACAGAACGACCCCGCCCAGGCCCATGAGCTGCGACCAGAACAAGACGGTGAGAACGGCTATGCGCCGCGACGCGAATCCCCCGAGAAAGTCGCCCGCCCCCCACAGCGCCGCCGCGCACAGCGCCAGGACAGCCGCCGCCATCGCGGCTCAGTCGTCGCCGACGGGCCGGGTGGCCGCCTGCGCGTCGAGCTGGTTCGCGTGGTACAGCACGGCGGCCTCGGCGGTGCGGGCGGCCTGCCGGTCGTGATGGACGGCAACGGCGTGCAGCAGCTCGGTCCGGACCCCCGCGTCCAGGCTCGCGGACCTCTCCTCGATCAGGCGCACGCCGAGGTGGACGTGGCCGAGCAGGCGGCCCTCCTCGGTCTGGCGGAAGGCCGGACCACGCCCGAGCTCGAACGTGCGTCCGACGTCGTGCAGGAGCGCCGCGGCGAGCAGAAGGTCGTGACGCAGTCGCGGATGGAGTTGCGCGGTCTCGCGGCACAGCGTGGCCACGCCGACCGTATGCTCGAGGAGTCCGCCCGCGTAGCCGTGGTGGGCGCCCGCGCCTGCGGCGGGAAGCGCGCGCAGCGAGGCCCGGACGGCATCCTCGGCGAGGATGGCGACGACGACGACGGCGAGCCCGCGATGCGCGATCTCGCCTGCGAGGAAGTCGAGAAAGCCGTCGAGCTCGTCGGCGTCGCGCCGCATCGCCGGCGTCAACTCCGCTGGATCGGCGTCCGGCGCAGCTTCGACGGCGCGCACCTGCACCTGCAGCCTGCCGCCGAACCGCTCGACACGACCGAGCACGCGAACGGCATCGCCTTCGACGAAACGGCCGTCGAGCAGCTCGACGTCGTCCCAGATCCTCGCCTCGATGCGTCCGCTCGGATCGACGAGCTCCAGCGCGAGGTAGGGAGCGCCGCTCTTCGTCCGGCGGCGTTCCTTGCGTCCGACGGCGTAGACGCCCTCGACTGTTCGATCCTCCGCGAGCTCGGCGATGCTGGTCACGAAGGGAGTCTAGGTGGCCTCCCGGAATCGAGGGCTGCGCGGCCGCGCGCCTCGCCGGGGCAGGCGGCTCGGGCCGGGAGGTACGCTCGGGCCGTGGCCGACGTCGCCCCTTTCCGTGCGATTCGCTATGCGCGTTCTTCGCCCGCGCTCACGGCGCCGCCCTACGACGTGCTCACGCCGGAGATGCGGGATATGTACCGGGCCCGCGACCCGCACAACGTCGTGCACCTGACGCTGAACGACTCGGAGGACGAGGCGGGTCGCCTCTTCAGGACTTGGCTCGAAGAAGGGGTTCTCGTTCGTGACGAGGAGCCGTCCGTCTGGGCTGTCGCCCAGGACTACCTCGGCCCCGACGGCGTCCAGCGGCACCGCGACGGCCTAGTTGCCTCGCTACGGGTCGAGCCGTACGAGACGCACGCGGTGTTGCCGCACGAGCGTACGCACGCGGGGCCGAAGGCGAGCCGCTTGCGGCTACTGCGCGCCGCGCGTGCGCAACTCGAGCCGATCTTCCTGCTCTACGACGGCGAGCCCCCCTTTACCGTGCCCGAGCGTGAGCCCGAGATCGTCGCCGGAGACACGAGGCTCTGGCGCGTTCCGGGCGAGGGAGTCGCCGACGCCTTCGCCGGCCGGCAGCTGCTCATCGCCGACGGCCATCACCGCTACGAGACGGCCGTCGCGTTTGCGGCCGAGGAGAAGGGAGGGGCCGGCACACGGATGATGGTCGTGCTCGTCTCGACCTCCGACCCGGGGCTCGAGATCTTCCCCACCCATCGTCTTTTTCGCGGGCACGACGACGCGCTGCCGTCTACCGGCGACGAAACGACGTCTCCCGCGACGGCCGTCACCCGGCTGGCAGGCCTGCCGTACGACCGAGCGCGGGCGGTCGGCTATCGCAGGGGCGTCACCTTTCCGGTAACAGGTGAGCCGGGCGAGCTCGATGTCGAGCTCGTCGATCGTCTCGTCGGCCACGACGGGCTCGGCTACTCGCCCGATCTGGACGAGGCCGTGGCCCGTGTCGACTCGGGCGAGTTCGGCGGAGCCTTTCTGCTCCGCCCGACGCGCATCGAGGACGTCTTCGAGCGCGCGCGTCGCGGCGAGGTCATGCCCCAGAAGACGACGTACTTCTTCCCCAAGCTGACAAGCGGCCTCCTCTTCCATCCCGTATGACCGTCGACTGGCTGCGACTGTCCCGGGACTGCGTCGCCGACATCGCCGGCGTCCTCGCCGAGATGCCGACGAGGAAGGAGCGTGAGCCGGTGCTGCGGTCAGGCGAGGGCGGCGACGACACCACGGCCATCGACGCCGCGGCCGAAGCCGCGGTTGTTGCCCGGCTGAGTGCCCTCGAGTCGGACTTCTTGCTCGTCTCCGAGGAGCTCGGCGAGCGAAGCTTCGGTGCAGGAGGCGCGCTGCGCGTCGTCGTCGACCCCATCGACGGCTCGGTGAACGCCAAGCGCGGGATCCCGTTCTTCTCGCTCTCGCTCGCGGTCGCCGAGGGCCCGACGATGGGCGACGTCACGTTCGGTTACGTGTACGACTTCGGTGCCCGTGAGGAGTGGGTGGCCGAACGTGGCCGCGGAGCCCGCCTGAACGGCCGACCGCTAGTGAGCCCGCCGCCGAAGGATCCAATCGAGATCCTGTCGTTCGAGGCGACGACGACCGCCTACGTCGCCGACACGGCCCCGCAGCTGCTCGGACTCGCGGAGCGCCTGCGGGTGATGGGCTCCCTGGCGCTCTCCCTCTGTCACCTCGCCGCCGGGCGGGTCGATGCCGTCTGCTCGCTGAAGCCCGCCCGGTCGATCGACATCGCCGCCGCACAACTCCTCGTCCGCGAGCGGGGCTTCGCAATCGAGCTGTTCGAGGATCCGCCCTTTCCGGCGGCGCTTCTCGATCTCGAAGGACGCTCCCGTGTCGTCGCTGCTGCGACGGACGAGCTGTGCGGCCGTCTCGCCGCCGCCTTGCGCTGAGAGCACCCAAAGGTCTTTCCGTCGGGGTCGAGCGGCGGCACCGCAGCCCTGCAACGTATTTCTCCGCAGTTCCGTCGGGAAATCCGCCGATGCGCGCTGCAAAGCCACCGATGACGATGCTGGACATGTGCCGAGGTTTGATCACGACGACGGAGGGAGACGAGGTGGTCGTACGCGACGCCTCGCTCGACGCGTCGGGTCGAGCCGACATGGGTCTCACCGAACACCTTGCATCTGCGCGTTCGACGAAGGGGGTCACGTTGAAGTTGTTCCGTATCTCGATCGCGGTGGGAATGATCGCCGCAGCCGCCGCCATGGCAACGTCCGCTGTCGCGGGCACGGCGGCGAAACCGAAGATCGTGCCGTTCACGGCGAGCTTCGCCGGCAAGGCCGTCGTTACCGTTACCGACCAGGTCGTCGATATCTCGACCACCGGTGCCGGAGTCGGCACTCCCCTCCTCATGGGGGCTGCCAAGATCACCGGCGTCGGCACGGGCTCCACCGTAGGAGTCGGTGCCGACAACCCGTGCGTACCGTTCACCGGCACCGGCTCGATGACCGGCGTCAAGGGCAAGCTCACCTTCAAGCTCGTGCAGGGCTCGCAGGCGTGCGGGGACGAGGCCCAGCAGATGTTCACCGTGACCGGCCGCGCCACCGTCACCGGGGGAGCCGGCAGGCTCGCCAAGGCGAAGGGCCCACTCAAGCTCACGGGCACCTACGACCGCGGTGCAGGCACGTTCAATGCCAAGCTCGCAGGGAAGCTGACCCTTCCGAAGTGATGGTCACGCGTCCTGGAACAGAGCCGTCCGAGCGCTCCCCACGCTGTTCCGGTAGCGCCTTCAACCGAAGCCCACGAAGTGATGGAGGAACGATGAAACGGATCCTGGTTCTCGGGGCTGCGATCGCCGCCATGGCGACCGCTGCCGTACCGGCGGAAGCGGCTGCTCCGGTGCCGTTTCCTGCGCCCAAGGTCGCCGAGCTCTTCGTCGCCGCCCAGACGGTGAGCCCGGACGGTGTCATGGCGAGTTGGTTCACGCCGGGCTCGAAGATCGTCTTCCGTGCCTACGCGGTCGACCCCAAGAGCAAGAAGGTCGTCGACCCGAAGACCGTCAGGTACTTCTACGTCACGATCCCGAACCAGCCGAACGTGAAGCTCAAGTACGACGCGACGGCAGCGGGCGCCTCCAAGGGGATGCCGTGGTCGGGCAGCTGGTCGGTGCCGGCGGACTACCCGTCGGGGTACGTGGCGCTCAAGGTGCTCGTGCAGGTGAAGGACAAGAGCGGCAAGCAGCAGCGTGGGCAGTTCGTCCAAATCCCGGTTGCACCGGCGACCCTGAACATCTCGCCGAAGGCCCCCGCGCCGTTCGCCCCGGCTGCTCCGGCCGGCCCGGGAGGTGCGGGCGCCGAAGGTGCGACGCTCAACGCGGCTCTGTACGTCGACAGCGTCAACGGCACTCCCCCCGCGGGTATGCAGGCAAGGCCCATCGGATGCATGCAGACGAATGTCTACAAGCGTGGCGAGCGCGTCGTGTTCCGCGTGTGGGGCACGGATCTCTCGACGAACGATCTGCTCTCGAACGAGAACGTGTCGGAGGCGCACGTCGTGATCGCGGGCCAACCGAACCTCGCGTTGGCTTGGGGCGCTCACGGCAGCGTCTACTTCTGGTCGGGGAACTTGGTCATCCCCAAGGACTTCCCGCTCGGCGCACTCGCGGTTGTCGTCACGGTCACGACCGACGGCGGCAAGGCCGGGACCTACGCCTACACGCTGAACATCATCCCCTAGTAATGAAGACGGACGAGCACGACGGTCAAGAGCCGATCGCGCTCACGAGGACGGAGGAGTAGAGCCATGAGCAGCAATTCGACTGCGAGCGCCTTCCGGAGGCACAGGCTCGCACTGGTGGGGACGGTGGCAGCCGGAGTGCTGCTCCTCCTGCAAGGGGCTGCCACCGCCGCCCCCACGCCCCTGACGCCGCCGGCGCAACTCGGCGCTCCTGCATTGCCCGGCCCGGTCGTCGATCCCGGCAAGCCGTCGGCGCAGATCACGACGGTGAAGTCGACGCCCGACGTCGCCGTGCCGGGAAGGGCGTTCACGGTCAGCGGCACCGGGCTGCCTGCCAACAAGGACGTCTCCATCGTCTGGATGACGGCCAACGTCACGTACATCCTCGATGCCCGGGCCGACTCGGTCGACTACATCGGCGAGAAGGCCGACAAGGTCGCCGTCCAGATCGGCACCGGTAAGACGGACGCGAGCGGGAAGCTGTCGGTGATGCTGAAGGTGCCGCAGGACTTCGGCGGCCTCCACGACTTCTACGTGGTCGCCGGCGGGGTGCAGATCGCAAAGGGCGGCTATCTCGTCAGCAAGACGGTCAAGATCAGCCCGACCAAGGGGCCGATCGGCACGCCGATCACGATCACGGTGTCGGGGCTCGGGTCGCCGACCTACGAGCGGAGCGGCGCGGTGCTGTACGACAACCACTTCGCAGGCACGTTCGCCGGCAACTGGACGCGCGGCGTCTCGCGATTCGTGATCCGTGCCGCGGGGCCGGTCGGCAAGCACACCGTGAGCATCATGCCGTCGAGCCACACCGTCTCGTACCTCAACATCGAGCAGTCACCCGTTCCCTGGCAGGTGTACAGCAACAACACGTTCACGGTCACGAAAGACAACGGCCGGCCGCCGGTCGAGGTCGCCTGGCCGAAGAACGTGGCGGCGACGCTCGACGCCAAGACGACGTTCGCGACGACGGGGCTCGCGGAGGGCACGGCTGCCACCGCGACGCTCGAGAAGTCGAGCGGGACAGTGCTCTCGAAGATGGGTGTCAGCGCGTCCGGCCTGACGCCGAATGCCCCGGTCGACATCGTGTGGTCGACCGTCGTGGGGAACCGGGTCAACTGCACCGGCACGTGCTGGGGCTTCACGTCGATCCCGCTCGCCCAGGCCACGGCGGCCGCCGACGGGACAGTGAAGTCGTCGATCACCGTCCCTGACAACCTGGGTGGCTGGCACGAGGTGCAGTTCGTGCAGGGTGGGAAGGTCGCGACCCAGGTGCCGTTCTACGTCAAGCGGAGCTTCGTCTCGATCTCGCCGTTGCGCGTGAAGGCGGGCCAGCAGTTCTCGGTTCACTTCAAGGGCGTTGGCTGGACGCAGCTCGACAACACGCTCGCCGTCACCTACGACAACAGCTACATCGGGTACGGCTGCGGCTTCAACAGCAACGGCGACGTGGTCATGAACCTCGTCGCGACGGGTGCTCCGGGCACGCACCTGCTCGACGTCTACCCGCTGCTGTACACGCAGAGTCCGGCCTATCCGTACATGCCGCTCGCCATGGTGCCGTTGCTGAGTTACGCGGCGGACGCCCCCGGCCTGGCGCTCGGCTACCAGCTGCCGGCGTTCAGGCTCGCGATCACGGTTGTCGCCTGAGGCCCGTTTCATCGCCGTTCGTGGAGGCCGCGCCCTCGAGCGCGGCCTCCGTCGTTCCGGCCTCCTTGGTCGGACGGGCGGGGACGAGGAGAAGCCGTGCCACCAGGGCCGGCAGCCACCAGCTTCGGCGTCCCGTCACGCAGACGAGCGAGGGCACGACGAGCATGCGGACGACAGTCGCGTCGACGAGGACGCCAAGCGCCAGCCCGAGCCCGAACTGCTGCAGCCCAGGAACATCGCCTGTGACGAAGCCCGAGAAGACGACGACCATGATCAGCGCGGCGCCCGTCACGATGCGGCCGGTGCGGACCAGGCCCGTGGCGGCGGCGCGTGCCGTCCCGGCTCCCGCGTCCCACGCCTCACGCATCGGCATGACGAGGAACATCTCGTAGTCCATCGAGAGCCCGAAGAGGAGCGCGAAGAGGAAGATCGGGATCCACGCCTCTACGTTCCCACGCTCGAGGCCGAGCAGGCCGGCGCCGACCCCGTGCTGCACGACGAGCACGAGGAGGCCATAGGCCGCGGCGACCGAGAGGACGTTGAGCAGCACTGCCTGGAGTGCCAGCACGACCGACCGGAACGCCCTCGTGAGCACGACGAACGTGACCGCGAGCACTGCGAGCACGAGCCACGGGAAGGCGCCGTACGACCGCTCGAGGAAGTCGACCCCTTGCGGCGGCGCGCCACCGGCTACGACGGTGGCCCCGACTGGGAAGCGGGCCGCGGGGACGAGCTCGTCGCGCAGCCGCCGCACGAGGCTCCGGCTGGCGGCGGAGCCGAAGTCGTGGCGGCCGACGACGATCACGCGTGCGTAGCGACCGGGGGCGTCGACGTACGGGTCGTGCACGCCGTTGGCGACGATCAGCACCTCCGGGTCGCGGGCAAGCTCGTGCACGAGCCGCACGATCGCCACGCGTGCAGGCCCGGAGCGCCCTCCACCGGAAGTGCCGGTGTCGACTACGACCTGGGTCGGCGCCACCGCACCGGTCCCGACGCTGTCGCGGAGGAGCTCGAAGCCGCGCACGGATTCGGACGGGCCAGGAATGGACGAGACGGCGCCGGGTGTCAGTCGCAGGGACGGCGCGGGCACCGCCGCGGCCACGAGGACGGCGAGGCCGGCGAGGAGGAACGGCCAGGGCCGGCGCGTCACCGTGCTCGCAAGGCGGTGCCAGCTTCCCGGCCCGGCCGGCGTCCGCGCCGCCGTCGTTCGCGCGTGCGCGAGCCGGGCCAGCAGGACAGGCTGAAGCGTCATCATGCCGACGAGCGACACGAGCGGCACGACGAGCCCGGCAACCCCGAGCGAGCGGATGAAGGGCACCGGCACGAAGAGCAGCGCAGTGAGACCGATCGCGACCGCGAGCCCGGAGAAGGCGACAGTTCTTCCCGCCGTCGCCATCGTCCGTGCGGTCGCAGCCTGCACCGTTCCGCCGTGCGTAAGCTCCTCGCGGTGGCGGTGGACGACGAGCAGCGAGTAGTCGATCGCGAGCGCGAGTCCGACGAGTACGACGAGGTTCGTGACGTACGTTGCCATCGGGAGCACATGCGCGATGGCGTAGACGGTGGCGAGCGCGCCGGCGATCGTGCCGGCGGCGAAGAGGAGGGGAATCAGCACGGCGGTCGTGAGCCCGAGCAGTGCGACGAGCACGAGGAGCGCAATCGGGAGAGCGATCAGCTCTGCACGGCGGAGGTCGGAGGAGACGATCGGGTCGAGGTCGTGTTGCAGCGCCGGGGCGCCCGTGACGAGCGCCGGGGGGCCTAGCGGGTCGCGGAGCGCCCGGCGGACGGCATCCGTACGGCGCTTTGCGTCCTGGAGCGGCAGAGCGGTGGCGATGTCGCCGTAGAGGATCCCCGGCCCGGTGCGGAGTGGCCGCGCGTGCGCGCCGGGGATCGCCGCCGCGGCGTGCGCCAGGCGCCGCTCGATGTTCCGCCTGACGTCTTTGTCCGACGGCTTCGCGACGTGGAAGACGGCGGTGAAGGTGCCGTCAGTCCGCTCACCGAACGACCGTTCGAGGAGGGCGCGTGCGCGGTCGGAGTCCGTACCCGGGACGGCGAACGAGTTCGAGAGGAGCCCGGGGAGCCGGGTCGACGCGCCGACTCCGACGACGAGCACGACGATCCAGCAGGCGACCACGAGCGACTGGTAGCGAAGGACGGCTTGGGTCCAGCGCTCTGGCATCGCTTCCCAAGCCTATGCGAGCCGTCCGCAGGACGTCTGCGGGAAAGCCGGTCGACTCTTGCACGGGCCAAGGCTACGATCGGCTCGCGATGATCGTCCGCATCTCACTTGCCTTCGCGTCGGTCGCACTACTGGCAGGGGCGCTGGTTGCCGCCGGGCAAGGGATGACACGCTCCACCGCGACGGGAAGCCCCGACCGCGGGCGGGCCGTCTACTTCGGTCCCGGCGGGTGCGCCGGCTGTCATTCGGTGAGCACCGATCCGACCGAACCATCCACGGGGCCGCAGTTGACGCTCGAGAGGCTGCGGGCCAGCGCCGCCGACGCCGGCAAGCCGCTCGGTGTGTTCGTCGCCGAGTCGATCCTCGTGCCCGGTGCGTACACGTCACCCGGCTATGTCAGCGGCGTCATGCAGCCGGCCCGCGGGCTGACCTCCCGGCAGGTGGAGGATCTCGTCTCGTACCTGATCGGCAAGCCCTGGACGAGCTCGGCGGGAGGGCCGTTGGAGTTGCCGGCGAAGCCGGTCGCGGCGTGCGAGGCCAGAGCCACGTGCCGGGCGTTGGTCGCCCGCTGGGCGACGGCCGCGCGGCTCCCCGCAGCGGCGCTTCCGGGCGCGAAGATCGTCGCGGTCTCCGGCTGCCTTTCCTGCCACCGCTACGCGGGCAGCGGTGTCACCAGCGGTTCCGCGCCTGAGCTCACACACGTCGGCCTCCGGAAGACGACCGTCGCCGCCCATGTCAGGCGGCTGCGGTGCCCTACCTGCGTTCGGGCCGGATCCGCGATGCCGTCCTACGCGGCCCTCGGCGATGCCAATCTGCGCCGGGTCGCGGAGTTCCTGCGGGCCTCCCGCTAACGGCGATCCCGCGCCTCGTGCAGAATCCTCACCCGAGACCACGAAGGGCGGCCCGAGCCGCCCTTCGTCGTGTTCCGGAGGTCTCCGCGGGAAGGATCAGCCCGTGGCGGCCAGCGTCGGCTGTGCGCCCTCTGGTGCCTCACGACCCCTGTCACCGCCTCCGAGGGCGAGGACGGCGAGGATCATGAAGCCGATGCCGGACAGCAGCAACGCGACCCCGACGACGATCCCGAAGAGAGCTAGGTTATCGGCCATATAGGAGACGTTCAGCGCGGTCGAGAGCGCGGTTGCGGTCACCCAGGTATCCCGGGCAGCGTTCGATATGGGCTTGCCCGTCTTCGTGTCTGTCGCCGCAGCGGCGAAGTCGTTCGTGCCCTTGGGATCGCCGTCCTTGGAGGCGAAGCGTCCGAGCTGCGAGTACGTCAGGCCGCCCGTCGACTCGAGCGCGTGGATCCGCATGTACTCCGCGAAGCACCGTGCCCTGCTCGAGCTGTTGATGTCCTTGCCCTCGACGCTGCAGGTCGGCAGCGTGATCGTGTCAGGAACCCCGGCCTGTTTTGCGCTCTGGGCGATCTGGGACGGCGTCATCCCCGTTGTCGCTTCGCTCGTGATCTTCTCGGCCTTGAGGCTGTCGACCACCGTGTTGTGGCCGTTGATGCTCATTACGAGCGCCCCGATCCCGAACGCGATCAGGGTCACGCCTGCGGCGATGCCGCCATATTCGAGCAGCTTTCGCTTGTTCACTGTGCTGTACCTCCCGAACGTCGGTTTGCGTGAATCTGCCAGGCCTCTCTCCGGAACGCCGGGCAGCGCAGCTGATGCCTAACTCTCGTCTCCTCCGGCTTCCGGGGCATCGGGTGACTGCCCCCGGCGGGCCGCGGGAACCCCCCGGGATTTCCGCGGGCAACTACGTAGGGCGCTGGTAGGCTCGGGTGACGATGCAGCCCGACCGCAATGCGATTCTGACAGCGCTGGAGTCGGTCATCGACCCCGAGTTGCACAGGCCCGTGACCGAGCTCGACATGGTGCGCGACGTCATGGTTCACGATGATGGCCGCACCGAGGTCACCGTCGCGTTGACCGTCGCCGGCTGCCCGATGCGTGCGTCGTTCGAGGATCAGGTGCAGCGATTCGTCGGAGCGGTCGAGGGTGTGACGTCAGTCGAGCTTCATTTCGACGTGATGAGCGCGGACGAAAAGGCCGCGCTGTCGTCGCGGCTACGTGGTGGTCGGCCGGAGAAGACGCTCTCACTCGAGCCGACGACCCGCGTTCTTGCGATCGCGTCGGGCAAGGGAGGCGTCGGCAAGTCGACCCTGACGGCGAACCTCGCGGCGGCGCTGAGCGCTCGAGGACAGCGTGTCGGCGTCCTCGATGCCGACGTCTACGGCCATTCGATTCCGCACATGCTCGGCGTGCACCAGCGTCCGGTGGTCGTCGACACGATGATCGTGCCGCCCGTGAGAGGCGATCTGAAGTTGATGTCGATCGGATTCTTCCTCGATGACAACGCGCCGGTCATGTGGCGCGGCCCGATGCTCCACCGAGCCCTCGAACAGTTTCTCTCGGACGTCTACTGGGGCGAGCTCGACACGCTCGTCGTGGACATGCCGCCCGGAACGGGGGACGTGGCGATCTCGCTGGGCCAGCTGCTTCCGCGTGCCGAGGTCGTGATCGTGACGACCCCTCAACCGGCCGCTCAGCAGGTCGCGGTGCGCGCTGCGGGCATGGCTGAGAAGGTGGGAATGCGGATCGTCGGCGTCGCCGAGAACATGTCGTACCTCGTCGGCACGGGGCAGGAGATCTTCGGATCGGGCGGCGGCCAGCGCCTCGCCGACGAGATCGGGGTGCCGCTGCTCGGCAGCGTTCCGCTCGACCCGGCCCTGCGCGAGGCCGCCGACGCCGGCACGCCGATTCTCGAGGTGGCACCCGAGGCCGAGGCGACGGTGGCGATCGTCGCGCTCGCCGACCGGATCCAGCGAACTCGCCGCGGGACGATCCACAAGGCCCTCACGGTTCTCTCGTAGCCGACCGAATGCCGGAGGGCGCCCGTGGGCGCCCTCCGGCAGGACAATCGTGGGGGGTGCCGCCTACCCGCGTTTCTGCAGCGTGCGCAGCGTCCAGGTCGTGCCGATCTTCTCGCACTTCATCAGGACCTTCGTCCCGACCGGGAAGCCGGCGGTCGACGGAGACGTTGCATCGCGCGCGCAGGTTGCCGTCGACGGCCCCTTCGACGTCACCGTGATCGTGCTTCCGACGGCGTCGTTTCCGACCGCGGTCACTTCGCCCACCACCCACGCGGGCCTGGCGGGCTTCTCCGGCTTCGGGGCCGGCTTCGGCTCGGCCTTCTGGCCCTTGCAGACCGGGCCCGCGACTACGGCGAGCACCGACGTCGAACTGGTCGAGCCGAGCGCCCCGCTCGTGAAGCCGGTGCCCGGGACGAACGTCGCGCTCAGGTTGCCGAGTACGGTGGCGTGGCTTCCTCTGGACCCACCTGCGAGGAAGCCTACGAGCTTGTCACCCTTGAGGGTGCCCCAGAACGCGCCGGAGAAGCGGCTGTCGTCGTCCTTGACGCGGAACGAGCCTGTCACATAGCCGAGACCGTCGGCCGTGCTGACCGTGCTGCGCGCGCTGATCGTGAGCGGGCCGTCCAGGTCGGTGGCGGGGTTGCTGAAGTCCGCCTGGCCGGTGTACCGCCCGTTGGTGACCTTGAACTCATTGCCGTCCGCGCCGGCGCACGTCCGGGTTCTCACGTCGTTGGCCTTGTCCGCCGAGAAGCCGGCGGTCGTGGTGCCGACGCCGGTGGCGGTGAATGCGGCGACGGCGACGGCGGCCGTCGCTAGGGCTGCCACCGCGCCGAAAGCGATGATGAGGATGCGTCGCATCGTGAAGTGCCTCCCAGGTGTCGATTTTTCAGACGAAGCCTTGGCGGGAGGTGTATGGGAGGAGCGCGGGTGGTGTAAGCGCTGTGTAAAGCGTTGCTCGGGATAGGGTTGGGCAATGACGTCCGACGAGGCGCGCGCGCGGCTCCAGGCTCTCGGTCTCGGGGCCGCCGGGGTGGGGGTGCTCGTCGACCACTTCGCGGACGCCGAACGGCGGGGCAAGGTCGGCCACGGCTTCTCGCGCGTGTCGTGGCTCGAGGGACAGGCATTCGATCCCAAAGCAGCGCCCGTCAAGCGCTCCACCGACGGCGGCGTCGACCGCTGGGACGGCGACGGCACCCTGGGCTATCTCACCCTGTCGGCGATCTGCGACGACGTGCTCGCCGAAGGCGTCGCCGGCGCCCGGCTGGTCGTCGCCTCGCCGTGCTTTCCGACCGGCGTACTCGGGTACTGGGCCAGGCGCCTCGCCGTCGGGGGCTACGTCGCTCTACTGACCGCGACCTCGCCGCGACGGCTGCCCGCTCCTTCGGGAGGCACGCCGCTGACGGGTACGAACCCGCTCGCGATCGCCATCCCGTCGAGCCACGGGGAGCCTCTCGTCGCAGACGTGTCGATGGGGGCCGTCACCCACGGCGACGTGCTTGCGGGCCGCGCCCGGCCGGAGGATCTCGTCCCGTTCGGTGGGGCGCTCGCCCACAAGGCGTTCGCCCTGGCGGTCGGGCTCGAGCTGCTCGTCTCTGCTCTGGCCGGCCCGGAGCATGCTGCGGTGCTCCTCGTGGCACGGCCCGAGCATGACCCCGTGCCCGCATTCCGCGCTCTCGCGGCGGGCGTGCGCCTTCCGGGCGACGCGTAGCGCCGGCCTCCGGTACGCACAGATCGAGTACGTCGCCACGACGAGGCGGCTAGCCATAGGTGAGATCGGCGAGGTCGACAGCGAGGAGCGTCGCGTCGGCAACGAGCACGCATGCGACCTCCGGGCGGGCGAGTGCCGCCGCCACGGCCGCTACGTTGTCTGCATGGACGACGACAGGCACACCGTCAGCATGAGCGGCGCGCAGGGCGGCGTCGTCTTCGACACCGTCGAGCTCGAGCGCCCCCGTTACGTCGACGGTGCCGGCGAGGGCGAGCGCCGGCACCTTCCGGCCTGTCGCCCCGAACCAGCGCTCCCGCCCTGTCACAGCGGGACAGTCTCGCCGGGGGCCGGTGCCACGAGCTCGACGCCCGAGGAAAGGAGCGCGCGAAGCGCCTCCGGGGTTCCGGTGAGGAGTGGGAACGTCCCGTAGTGGCTGGGAATGATGCGCCGAGCGCCCACGAGCTCGGCGGCAACCGCGGCCTCGCGCGGTCCCATCGTGAAGTGATCCCCGATCGGGAGTACGGCGACAGCCGGGCCGTAGATCCTGCCAATCAAGGCCATGTCGCCAAAGGCGTTTGTGTCCCCCGCGAAGTAGAGCGTCTCCTCGCCCGGTGTCTCGATCACGAATCCGCAGGACTCGCCGGTGTACGAGCCTCCGTGTGACGACGAATGATTGGCGTGGGTCAACGTCACGCGGGCACCGAGGAGCTCCAGGCCGCCGCCCTTGTTGAGCGCCCGTGTCATGTCCGCCCCGATCTCGTCGGCCAGGTGCACGCGAAGCTCGACCTGAGCGATCACCGGGCACGCGAACGCACGTGCGAGCCGGATCGTGTCGCCCACGTGGTCGTCGTGGCCGTGTGTGACGAGGATCGCGTCCACGCGTTCCGGCTCGAGCTCCGAGGCGGGACACGAGGGATTGCCGGTCAGAAACGGATCGACGTAGATCCGGTCCCCCGAGGGCGTATCGAAGCGGAAGGCCGCGTGCCCGAGCCAGGTGATCGATCCAGCCACAGAGCGCAGGTTACTCGAGCAGTCGGCCCTAGCCGGAAGCACCGCGGCCGGGGCGCTAGAAAGGAAGCGAGAGGACGGCCTTGCCGGCCAGGTCGATCAGAGGCTGGACGAAGAAGAACGAGCCGACGGTGACGACGACAGCCGCACCGATTGCGACCGTGATCGCCGGATCTGCGGGTGGCGAGCCGCCGGCGACGATCAGGTCGGCGCGCGCCGACACGGGACGCATGTACATCGAACGCACGACCGCGAGGTAGTAATAGACACTCAGGGCGGTCGCAATCACGCCGATCACGATCAGCCACCACCACCCGGCCTCGTAGGCAGCGCTGAAGACATAGAACTTGCCGATCATGCCGCCCGTGAACGGGAACCCGGCAAAGCCGAGCATGAAGACCCACATCGCGGCACCGTAGAATGGCCGCTCCCAGCCCCATCCCTCCATCGTCGTCAGCGTCACCTCACGACCGAGCTCCCGTTCGCGGGCCGCCACGACCGCGAACGCCCCGATTGATGCGGCTCCGTACGGGATCAGGTAAAAGAGCAGAGCCCTCCCGCCGAGCTCGTTGTCGGCGGCCACAGCGATCAGCATGAAGCCGGCCTGCGAAACCGACGAGTAGGCGAGCATGCGCTTCACGCTCTTCTGTGCGAGAGCGGCGAGGTTGCCGATCACGAGCGAGGCGACCGCGAGCACGGCGATCGCGACCGACCAGATTTCCGCCTGCTCCGGAAACGCCGTCACGAGCACGCGGAGCGTGACGACGAGGGCGACGGCCTTGGTGGCAGCCGACATGAACGCCGTCACCGGGGTCGGGGCCCCCTCGTAGACGTCGGGTGTCCACATATGGAAGGGCGCGGCCGAGGCCTTGAACGCCAGCCCGGCGATGATCATCGCCATCCCGGCGACGAACAGCGGGTCGTCTGCGCCCTTTGCGTCACGGATTGCGTGAAATCCGAGTTCGCCCGTCGCACCGTAGGTGAGGGCTGAGCCGAACAGCAGGATGGCCGAGCCGAAGCTGCCGACGATCAGGTACTTCAGCCCCGCCTCGAGCGACTCCTTCCGATGCGTGTCGAGCGCGACGAGGATGTAGAGCGCGATCGAGAACCACTCCAGCGCGAGGAACAGCGTCATCAGATTCTCGGCCGAGACGAAGAAGGCCATGCCGCCACCCGCGGCGGCGAGCAGCGCGTAGTACTCACCGACGTGATCGCGCCGACGATCGCCCCATGAGACGAGGACGGCGAGGAATCCGAAACCCGCGACCAGGATCTGGGTCAGGGCGGCGAGCCGGTCACGCGTCATCGATTCGGCGATGAGGGACTGCTGTTCCGGGGAGCGGTCGAAGAGGACGGCGGCCAGCACCCCTGCCACGACGAAACCTGTGCCTGCGACCACCGCCGAGAACGCGCGGCGTGCCGTTCGAGGGACGAGAACGGCGCCGAGCAGGCAGATCGCGGTGGCGGCGAGGAGGGCAAGCGCCGGGGAGAGCGCAAGCCAGTCGACCTTGGGCGTGGCGATCGACGCGGCGACGATCACGGCGCCGCCTCCGAGGAGGCCTGGCCGGGCCGGGCTCCCGGGAACGACCGCTCGGTGATCGCCGCCGGCCACACCGACAGGGCGAGCAGGATCGCGACGAGCGGCACGACGAGGGCGAGCTCGGCGAGCCGTAGGTCGAGCGACTCCTCACGCACGGCCTCGCCGCGGGCCCGGTGAAGCACTCCCGAGATCAACCGCAGCGTGTACATGGCGGCGAGGACGATCGCGACAGCTCCGACGGCGGCGTAGCCCCAACCCTGTGCGAAGACGCCGGCGAGGATCGTGAACTCGCCGGCGAAGTTGGCCGAGCCGGGAACGGCGAGGGTCAGCATTCCCACGACCATCACGATCGTGGCGAGCGCCGGGCGTCCCTTCGCGAGCCCTCCGAGATCGGCGAAGCGATCGGTGCCGGTTCGTTGGATCAGCATCGCGGCAAGCAGGAACATCGCCGCCGAAACGAGGCCGTGGCTGACCGAGTGGAGGATTGCGCCGTCGAGGCCGAGATCGTTCGCGGCGAAGATTCCGAGCACGATCAAGCTCATCTGACCCATCGACGAGTACGCGATCACACCACGGACGTCCGGTTGCCGGAACGCCAGCAGGGAGCCGTAGACGAGCCCGGCCGCTGCGAGCACGAGCACGACGGTGCGCCAGTCGTCCACCGGCCCCGGGAAGTGCGGGAGCACGATCCAGACGAGCCCGAACACAGCCGCCTTGGAGACGACGCCGGAGAGGAGCGCGGCCACCTCGGGCGGCGCCTCGGTGTAGGCCGTGCGGAGCCACCCGTGGAAGGGGAGCAGCGGTGCCTTCACCGCGAACGCGACGAGGAACCCGAGGAAGACCCAGTCGTTGCCACTCGTACCCGCGTCGATCAGGCTGAACGTGCCCTGCGAGAGACCGAAGACGACGATCGACGCGAGCATCAGAAGCGAGCCCGCCATCGTGTAGATCACGAACGTGACCGTCGCCGAGATCCGGTTCGGCCCACCCCACACGCCGACGAGCACGTAGATGGGGATCAGCATCGCCTCGAAGAAGACGTAGAAGAGGAGGAGGTCCTGGGAGGCGAAGACGCCAACGACGGCCCCGACGAGGAAGAGCATGAGCCCGTAATAGGCCCGGGCGCGATCCCGGCCGACCCAGGCGCCGAAGCCGATCGCGGCCGCCCCGACGACGACGGTCAGCCCGGCGAGCCACAGCGAGAATCCGTAGAACCCGACGTGGTAGCTGACGCCGAGATCGCCGAACCAGTCACGCTGCGCCGAGTCCTGCAGCATCGGCGAGCCGAAGTCGAAGCCGGCGAGAGCGACGATCCACAGCACCACCTCGGCGAGCGCGACGAGGACGGCGAGCGCCGCGGTCGCCTCGCGTGGGAGCGGGGTCGCCCAGACGATCAGGGCGCCGACGAGCGGCAGCACGATGAGCAGGCTCGTCAGCATCAGCGGACCGCCAGGAAGACGACGACCAGGACGGCGACCGAACCGGCCATCACGAGCGCGTACGAGCGCAGGAGCCCGCTCTGTAATCGCGCCGCGTCGGCCGCGGCATCCCGCACTCCGGTGCCGATCTCGCCGAGGGAGCCCTGGACCACCGGGCCCTCGACGTCGTCGCGCAGGCGATTCGCGATCAGCTGAGCCGGGCGGGAGAAGATCGTGTCGTAGAGCTCGTCGAAGTAGAGCTTGTGCTCGAGCACGCGGCGCGCAGCGCTATGGCGGACGAGCTCGAGCCCGGCCAGGAACGCGCGGCGGGCGAGCCAGATTCCGACGGCAGCCAGCGCGACGGCGACCGCACTGGTTGCGTAGTCCTGTGCCACCGTTGCCACGACGAGCGGTTCGGCGACCCCGTCGATCCAGGTCAGGAACGGCTCCCAGACCCCCGGGATGACGACGAGACCGCCCACCGCCGCAAGGACGGTGAGAACGCCGACGGGAATCAACATCGACAGCGGTCCCTCGGCATGGCCGTGGGCGTGATGGCCTTGCGCGTCCTCGCGACCGTGCCCGTGGCCCGATCCGTGACCCCCGGAGTGCTCGAGCACGAGCTCGGACGGCGGTCCGTGGAAGACGAGGTAGTAGAGCCTGAACGTGTACGCGCCGGTGAGCAGGGCCCCGAGCAACCCGAGGGCGAACAGCGTGTAACCGAGGGCGCCTCCTTCGGCGAGGGTCGACGAGATGATCCCGTCCTTCGACCAGAAGCCGGAGAACGGCGGGATGCCGGCCAGTGCCAGGGCACCGACGAGGAAGGCAGCGTGCGTGAAGGGCATCACCTTCCGGAGCCCTCCCATCCGCCGGATGTCCTGCTCGCCCGCGAGGTGATGGATGATCACGCCCGCCGAGAGGAAGAGGAGCGCCTTGAAGAACGCGTGGGTCATCAGGTGGAACATCGCGTAGCCGTAGGCTCCGATCCCCGCCGCGAGGAACATGTAGCCGATCTGCGACATGGTCGAATACGCGATCACGCGCTTGATGTCCCACTGGACGAGGGCGATCACGCCGGCAACGACGATCGTCAGCCCGCCGATGATCGCCGACAGGTGCTGGACGTTCGGGGCGGCCTCGAAGATCGTGTGGGTGCGGACGATCAGGTAGACGCCCGCCGTCACCATGGTCGCCGCGTGGATCAGGGCCGAGACCGGCGTCGGCCCCTCCATCGCGTCCGGGAGCCACGTATGCAGCGGCAGCTGGGCGGACTTCGCGATCGCGCCGGCCAGCAGGCCGAGGGCGACGAGGTTCGCGGTGCTCGACGAGAGCTGCCCGCTCGAGGCGGCATCGAACGTCGCCGAGAAGTCGAGCGAGCCGGTCTTCGCGATCAACAGGAAGAAACCCAGTGCCATGGCGGCGTCGCCGATCGCGTTCATGATGAACGCCTTCTTGGCAGCAGCGACGGCCTCGGGACGGTCGTGGTAGTAGCCGATCAGGAGGTAGGACGCGAGGCCGACGAGCCCCCACCCGACGAGCAGCAGCAGCAGGTTGCCGCCCATCACGAGCATCAGCATCGCGAAGACGAAAAACGCCATGTACGCGAAGTACCGGCGCTCCTCGTCCTCTCCCTTCATGTAGCCCATCGAGTACCAGACGATCAGCCCGCCGACGCCGGTGATGATCAGCATCATCGTCAGCGAGACCGGGTCGACGAGGATCTGCATCGCCACGTTGAACTGGCCGGCCCCGAGCCACGTGTACGCAGTCGAGAGATGCGAACGGTTGTCGGGGCTCTCTCCGAGCACCTGGACGACCGCGACGACGGCGCCCGCGAAGCCGACGAACACCGAGCCGGTGGAGACCCAGGCAGCGGTCGAGCGCGAGATGCGGGTACCGGCGAGCGTGATCAGCAGGGCCCCTGTGAGAGGGGCGAGCAGGCAGAGCCAGGCGCCCGCGATCATCCGCGCAGTTCCGTCAGGGTGTCGACGTCGAGGGCCATGTTCCGCCGGGTGAAGGCGACGATGAGGCCGAGGCCGACGCACACCTCGGCTGCGGCCACCGCCATCACTGAGATTGCGAACACCTGGCCGTCGACCGAGGCGAAGTGGCGCGAGAACCCGACGAGGGCCAGGTTCGAGGCGTTGAGCATGATCTCGAGCGAGAGCAGCACGATCAGCGGGCTCCGTCGCAGGATGACTCCGGTGGCGCCGATCCCGAAGAGGACGGCGCCGACGGCGACGTACCAAGTCGTTCCGGGGCCGAGCATTAGTCGTCGTCCTCTGCGGCGGACTTCATGCCGAGCACGACGCCACCGACCGCGGCGACGAGCAGCACTATCGATGTGATCTCGAAGGCGAGGAGGTGATCGGTGAGGAAGAGCCGGCCGATCTCCGCCGGGCTCCCGAACGAGCGCGTGATCTCGGCGCGATCTGCCAGACCGCCGTCGGCCTTGGTCGCGAGCGCGACGATGACCTCGATCAGAAGCGCGGCCCCGACGACGAACGCCCCGAGCTGAAGCCACCGCGGCCCGCCCGCCCATGGCGCATCGGCCCGCCCGCCGAGATACGCGATCACGAAGAGGAACATCACCATCACGGCGCCGGCGTACACGAGGATCTGTGCTGCGGCAACGAATTCGGCCGACGCGAGCAGGAAGAGAACGGCTAGCGAGGCGAGGTTCCCGATCAGGGCGAGGGCCGAGTAGAACGGGTTCGTGAAGGTGACCACGGCGATGCCGGTGGAGATGCAGGCGAGGGCTGCGACGATCCAGATCACCCAGACGAGGAAGTTGCCCATCAGGACGACGCCTTGTAGGCGGGGATGGGCGTGTCGAAGAGGTCGGGATCCTGCACCGGCACCCGCTTGATCGGCTCGGTCAGCAGCATGTCCTTCGTGTAGATCAGGTCGTCGCGCGAGTACTCCGAGATCTCGAACTGGTTGCCGAGTGTGATCGCGTCGAACGGGCACGCGAGCTCGCAGTAGCCGCAGAAGATGCAGCGGCTGAGGTTGATCTCGTAGATTCGCGCGTAGCGCTCTCCCGCAGAGACCCGGTTGTCGGCGGTGTTCTCCGCGGCAACCACCCGGATGCAGTCAGACGGGCACGCGGCCGCGCAGAGCGAACAGCCGACGCACTTCTCGAGGCCGTTCTCGTGGCGGTGCAGCATGTGGCGCCCGCGGAAGCGGGGGTAGACCGCCCGCTTGAATTCCGGATATTGCTCGGTGATCGGCTTCCGGAAGATCTGCCGGAACGTGACGCCGAACCCCTTGAGGGTCCCGAACGGCTGCGGGCTCACAGCGCGACCACCAGGACGGCGGTGACGACGGCGTTGACCGTTGCGACCGGCAGCAACACCTTCCAGCCGAATCGCATCAGCTGGTCGTACCGCAACCGCGGGAGTGTCGTGCGGACCCAGATGAAGACGAACAGCAGCACGAACAACTTGACCAGGAACCAGATCGGGCCCGGTACCCACGGCCCATGCCAGCCGCCGAGGAAGAGTGTCACGCAGAGGGCCGAGAGCGTGATGAGGTTGATGTACTCGGACATCGAGAAGAGCCCGAATCGCATGCCGCCGTACTCCGTGTGGTAGCCCGCCACGAGCTCCTGCTCCGCCTCGGGAAGGTCGAAGGGCGCCCGCGCCGTCTCGGCCGTACCGGCCATCAGGAACACGACGAAACCGACGAACTGCGGCAGGACGTACCAGGTCTCGTTGGCCTGGGCCTGAACGATGTCGACGAGCGAGAGCGAGCGTGCCATCAGGATGACGCCGAGGACGCTGAGCGCCAGCGAGACCTCGTACGAGACGAGTTGTGCGCACGTGCGCATCGACCCGAGCAGCGCGAACTTGGAATCGGACGACCAGCCGCCGAGGATGAACCCGTAGATTCCCAGCGAGCCGATTGCGAAGATCAGGAGGAGGGCGATCGGGAGGTCTGCGACGTAGCCGTTGACCTGGTACCCGGCGATCGTCCAACCGGGCCCCCACGGAATCACCGAGAACGTGCAGAGTGCCGTGAAGGCGGCGAGGAACGGTGCGAAGATATAGAGGACGTCGATCGCCGCTGCCGGGAAGAAGCTCTCCTTGCGGATCAGCTTGACGAGGTCCGCAATCGGCTGCATGAGACCGTACGGGCCGGCGCGGTTGGGGCCGTAGCGCAGCTGCATCCGCCCCATCACCTTGCGCTCGGCCAGTGTCAGGTACGCGAAGCAGACGAGGACGAGGTTGATCACGATCACGGCCTCGATCGCGGCGATCCACCACGGCTCGCCGTTCGAGCCCGACGACAACAGGAGTTCGGGGATGCTCACAGCTTCACGACCTCCACGAGCACGTGCAGGTCCGCGGCGTGCTCGTCGGGTACGCGTGCCGTTCCCTCGACGAGCCTTCGGTTGACACGGGCCTTCAGCTCGATCGAGGTGCCGTTCGATCGCACGACAACCGTGTCGCCCGAGGTGATGGTCCGTTTCGCGGCATCCGCCGCCGACAACTCGAGTTCGGCCGGGGGTCGTTGGAAGGAAAGCGCACTCACCCGCTCGACGAACGGTCCGGAGAACAGCGGCCGGTAGCGGACAAGACGAAGCTCACCCAGAAAGTGCTCGCCGGCCGGCCTCGGCTGGATGGAAGCCTTCGCCTGCGACGCAGGAGCCGGGGCCTCGTAGGGCGTCCGAGGGGGCAGGCCGGCAGTGCCGTCGAGCTCCGAGCCGTCGACACCGCCGAAGACGAGAGCCGACAACTCGTCGAACAAGACCACCGCGTGAGGCGAGAGCTCGACCCCGAAGCGCTCGGCAAGCTTTGCGATCCAGGCCAGCTCGTCGGGGACGGGGGCGATGACGGCCCGGCGCAGGCGCTGCAGGCGCCCTTCGAGGTTCAACAGCGTGCCGTCGCGCTCGAGAGAGCTCGTTGCCGGCAGCACGAGGTCGGCCCAGCCGACCGCGAGCCCGTGGAACATCGTGATCGCGATCACGTTCTCCGCGCGCTCGGCGAGGGCGCGTACCGCTGGGTCGGCGGCGGCCTCGTCGCCTGAGACGATCAGGAGTCCGATCGGCTCGGGGCTCGCGTCGTCCTCGTCGTCGGCAGCTGCCCAGGCCGCGGCGACGCCCCGGCTGTTAGGTGTCGCCGGGAGATGGAAGGCACCGCTGCCGGGCTTGGTCTCGAACCCGAGCGCGTGCGCAGCCTCGGCGAGGCGGGCGCCGCCACCGCCACCGCTTCCCGACCAGATCAGGATTGCCCGTTCCGAGCTGCGGAGCCGGTCGCCGAGCTTGTTGCCTTTCCTGATCAGCTGTCGCAGCGCCGCCGCAGCGCCGCCGGGGCCCGTCGGCACGGTGCCCGTGGGGCCGTAACGGATGACTTCGGCGCCGTTCCGGCGGGCCGCCTTGAGCCAGAGATCGACAACGGGAGCACGTTCGGCGATGTCGTCGTCGCCCACCACGACGACGATCTCCGCCTCGGCCAGGTAGGAGAGCGGAAGCCGGAACGCGTCGAGCGCATCGGACGTCGACTCGGGGAGCACGGCGGCGTGCGCGCCCAGGCCTCCCCGCAGGAGGCGGGCGAGTGCGTAGGCCTGCTCGACCGTCTCCGAACCGGAAAGTGCGGTCACGATGCGGGTGCCGGCGTCACGGAGCAGCATTTCGGCCCGGTCGAGTGCGGCATCCCAGCCGACCGGCTCGAGGCCGAGTTGCCCGCGGACCAGAGGCTCGGTGATGCGGTCATCGGCTCGCAGGTGGGGATACGTGAACCTGCCCTTGTCGCAGATCCAGCCGCCGTCGACCTCGGGGTGGTTGCGCGAGAGGATCCGCTTGACGTTGCCCTCGCGGACAGTCGCGTTGACGTTGCAGCCAACCGGACACAGCCCGCAGACGGTCGGCACGTTCTGGATGTCCCACGGTCGTGCCTCGAAGCGGTACTGCGTCGAGGTAAGCGCGCCGACGGGGCAGAGCTCGATCACGTTGCCCGAGAAGGGCGCCGTGTACGGATCGCTTTCGAACGTGGCGATCTCGGTGTGGGCGCCGCGGTTCCGCGCGACGAGCTGGTTGTCCTCGGCGACGTCCGAGGAGAACCGGGTACAGCGATAGCAGAGGATGCACCGCTCGCGGTCGAGCGCGATCGTCGGCGAGATCGGGATCGGTTTCTCGAGCGTGATCTTCGAGAACGACATTCTGGTGTTGCCGGGCCCGTACCGGAACGTGAGGTCCTGCAGGGGGCATTCGCCGCCCTTGTCGCACACGGGGCAATCGAGAGGATGGTTGACGAGGATGAACTCGAGCGTTGCGTTCTGGCCCTCGGCGGCCTTCTCGGACGAGGCCGCCGTCTTCACGACCATCCCGTCCTGGGCGGTGAGCGTGCAGCCGGCCTGGAGCTTCGGAAGCCCTTCGACCTCGACGAGGCACATGCGGCAGGCGCCGACGGGCGGGCCTAGTCGGGGCTCGTAGCAAAAGATCGGGATCTCGATCCCGGCCGCAGCAGCGGTCTCGACGAGCCCGGTGCCCTTCGGCACCTCGACCTCGCGGTCGTCGATCACAACGGTCACGAGCTCGGTCATGCGTGCACCGCAGCCTGATCGTGGACGTGCATGGCGACGGGTGCAAGCACGTGGTCGAGTGACGAGGAGCCGTGGAACGGGCAGCTGCCCTCGTCGATGTGCGCCTGGAACTCGTCCCGGAACTTGTCGAAGTAGCTGATCACGGCGATCGCATCGGAGTCGCCGAGCGGGCACAGACACTTTCCGTTGATGCGCTCGGCCACCGAGACGAGCAGATCCATGTCCGCTTGCGTTCCGCGGCCGTCCTCGATCTTCTGCAAGACCATCGTCAGCCACTTCGTGCCGACGCGGCACGGTGTGCACTTGCCGCAAGACTCGTGTTCGTAGAACTGCGAGACGCGAACGGCGAGCTGCACCATGCAGCACCGGTCGTCGATCGCGATCACCGCAGCCGACCCGATCGCGGTCCCGGCGCCGACGAGTGAATCGAAGTCGAGGGTGACGCGGTCAGCCTCGTCGGCCGTCAGGATCACCGTCGACGATCCGCCGGGAATCACGGCCTTCAGGGCACGACCGTCCGCAATGCCGCCGCCGAGGTCGTGGATCAAGTCCCTGAGAGGGAAGCCGTGCGGCAGCTCGTAGTTGCCGCCGTTGACGACGTTTCCGGAGAGAGAGAAGACGCGTGTGCCCGTCGAGTTCTCGACCCCGAGTCTGGCGTATTCGGCGCCGCCGATCTCCATCACTGACGTGGCCGAAGTGATCGACTCGACGTTGTTGACGGCGGTCGGCGAAGCGTAGAGGCCGGCGATCGCCGGGAACGGGGGCTTCGTCCGCGGTTGGCCACGCCGTCCCTCGAGCGACTCGAGTAACGCCGTCTCCTCCCCGCAGATGTAGGCGCCGGCGCCTCGGTGCACGACGATCGTGACATCGCCGAGGAGCCGCTTGGCCCGCATCTGCTCGAGTGCGGCGACGAGGACCTCGAACTCGGCCTCGTACTCGCCGCGAATGTAGATGAAGACGTGTTTCGACTCGATTGCGTGGGCGGCGATGAGTGCTCCCTCGAGGAAACGGAAGGGCACCCGGAGCATGATCTCGCGGTCCTTGAACGTGCCCGGCTCGGACTCGTCGGCGTTGATCACGAGGTAGTGCGGTCTTGCGAGCGCCTCGGGCTTCGGGACGAAGCTCCACTTGCGCCCGGTGGGGAAGAACGCGCCGCCACGGCCTCGCAGGTTGGACTCGTTGAGCTCCCCGATGACCTCGTCCGGCGTGAGTGCGCGGGCTTTCGCGAGCGCCTCGAAGCCTCCGACGGCCTCGTAGTCGGCGATCTCGGTGAGCGAGCCACCGTCGGTGCCGGCGAAGACGATCTCAGGAGTCGGCGGTGTCATCTTCCCCCTCCCACTCGATCCCGCGCAGTTCGGCCACTATCCGCGGCACGTCCTTCGCCTGTACGTTCAGGCGGTGACGGTTGTCGACTGCGACGATCGTCGCCCAGCCGCACCCGCCGAGGCACTCGACGGTGCGCAGTGTGAACTCGGCGGTCGTCTCACCCGTCCGCTGGCCCAGTTCGCTCTCGAATGCCTCGACGACCTGCTGGGCCCCGTTCAAACCGCACGAGATGTTCGTGCAGACCTCGATCACGTGCTCTCCGACGGGCTCGAGCCGGAACATGTCGTAGAACGACGCGATCGAGAGGCAGTAGGCAGGTGTCAGGTCGAGCGCATCGGCGACGTCCCGGAACGCCTGCGCGGGCAGCCAGCCGCCGTTCCGTTCCTGCGCCAGCTGGAGTGCCGGCATCACGGCCGACAGGCTTTGTGGGTACTGCGCCCGGATCTCCTGGATCTCGTCGTAGAGCGCGCTCATCGGTCGACCTCTCCCATGACGCCGTCCAACGAGCCGACGATCGCGATCATGTCGGCGATCGCCGCGTCGGTCATGCACGTCGCGGTCGCCTGCAGGGCGACGAAGCTCGGTGCCCGGAACTTGACGCGCCAAGGTTTCGGACCACCGTCGGAGACGACGTAGACGCCGAACTCGCCTCGGGGCGACTCGACGCAGACGTAGACCTCGCCCTCGGGCACGACGTAGCCCTCGGTGACGATCTTGAAGTGGTGGATGAGCGATTCCATCGACGTGTGGAGCTCCTCGCGCGGCGGCAGGACGACCTTGCGGTCGTCGGCGATCCACGGCTCGCCCCGCATCTCGGCCAGGCGGTCGATGCACTGCGCCACGATCCGCACCGACTGGCGCATCTCCTCCATGTGGACGCGGTAGCGGGCATACACGTCGCCTTCCGGAAAGACCGGGACGTCGAACTCGACCTCGTCGTAGGCGAGATACGGCATGTTCTTGCGGAGATCCCAGTTGATGCCCGAGGCACGGAGCACGGGCCCCGACTGGCCGAGCGCGACTGCATCATCCGCCGAGAGGAGGCCGATGCCCTTCGTCCGCTTCAGCCAGATCGCGTTCCGGTCGAGGATCGCCTCGTACTCGTCGATCGCCTTCGGCATCTTCTTGCACCAGGCCCGCGCCTGCTCGTAGAACCCCTCGGGGATGTCCTCGGCGAGGCCGCCGGCCTGGAAGTAGCGGGTGTGCATCCTCGTCCCGCAGACCATCTCGAAGAGGTCGAGGGTCGCGTCGCGGTCGTCGAACGTGTACCAGAACATCGAGATCGCACCCAGCTCGAGCGCCGAGGTCCCGAGCCAGACGAGATGGGAGTGGATCCGGGTCAGCTCCGACAGGCACATGCGCATCCACGTCGCCTTCTGCGGCACCTCGATCGCGAGCAACTTCTCGATCGCGAGGACGAACGCGAGCTCGTTGACCTGGAACGAGACGTAGTCGATTCGCTCGGGGTAGGTGATGCACTTCCACCAGGTCTTCTGCTCCATCGTCTTCTCGAAGCCCGTGTGCAGGTAGCCGATCACCGCTGCGAGACCCGCGACATGCTCGCCGTCGAGGTCGACGACGAGGCGGAGCACCCCGTGGGTCGACGGATGATTCGGCCCGAAGTTGATCGTGAGGATGTCTTCGAGGGCATGTTTCTGCGGGTCGATCTGGAGCACGGTCGGAATCGGACTCGGGATGCGAGAGCCCTCGTACACCCGTGTGGCGCGTTCGATCACGGACATGTCGCTCTCTTCGGCATGGTGCTACTCCTCCCCCGAGAAGCGGACGGGCTCGCCGCCGATCGGGTAGTCCTTGCGCAGCGGGTGGCCTTCCCAGTCGTCCTCCATCAGGATCCGGGTGAGGTTCGGATGGCCGCGGAAGACGATGCCGAACATGTCCCAGGCTTCGCGCTCGAACCAGTCGGCCGTCGGCCAGACGGGGATCACGGTGTCGATCTCCTCGCCGTCGTCGAGCCACGCCTGGACACGCACGCGGACAGGGTCGTCCGTCAACCGCAGGACGTGGTAGTTGACGGCGAATCGCTTCGGCTTCGGGTCGGGCACCCGGGCGAGCCCCTGTGTGCCGGGGCGGTGGAGGTCCCGCCCGCCGCGCGTGCCGAGGTAGCCCGAGACTCCCCGCGCCCCCCAGTCGAGGTAGTCGGTAGGCGTCACGTCCGAGAGGAAGTTGAACCCCTGCGCGTCACGCAGGTGCGTGCATGCCTCGACGACCCGCGCGGCGTCCACGACGAGCGTCGTCTCGCCGTGCGCCTCGACCGTCTCGACCAGCCCAGGGACTCCCTCATACGCCGCCGTCATCGACTCCGTCTTCTCCGGGCGACCGTTGTCATTGGGCAACGCCGCGGATCTGGTACGCGGGGGGCACGCCGGCCTTGATCTTCTCGTGCAGGCGGAGGATGCCGTCCATCAGCGCCTCCGGGCGAGGCGGGCAGCCGGGCACGTGGATGTCGACGGGGACGATCTTGTCCACTCCCTGGAGCACGGTGTAGTTGTTGAACATGCCACCGGAGCTCGCGCACGCGCCCATCGCAATGACCCACTTCGGTTCGAGCATCTGGTCGTAGACCTGCCGCAGCGGGCCGGCCATCTTGTGGGTGACCCGGCCGGAGACGATGAGGAGGTCGGCCTGGCGGGGAGACGAGCTGAACCGTTCCATTCCGAAACGCGAGATGTCGTAGCGGGACGAGACGATCGACATCATCTCGATCGCGCAGCACGCGAGTCCAAAGGTGTCGGGCCACATCGAGTTGGCCTGCGCCCAGGCCACCGCCTTCTCGACGGTCGTGATCCCGAGGGCATCCTCGATCCCGTCGATCTCCTCCTCGAAGACTCCCGGGCCGCGGTTCGGCATCAGTACCCGTTCGGAGCTCAGCCCTGCCTTCGCGAGCGGCCGGTCGCTGATCAGGGGCAGCTTGCGGGCTAATGCCATTCGAGCGCCCCTTTTCGCCAGATGTAGACGTACGCGACGAACAGGATCGCGACAAAGGCGAGAAACTCGACCAGCCCGAACCAGCCGAGGGCGTCGAGTTGAATCGCAAGGGGGTAGAGGAAGACGATCTCGATGTCGAACAGGATGAACAGCATCGCGGTGAGGTAGAAGCTCACGGTGAAGCGACGATCCTGGCTCGGCGGGCCCTCGGAGACGCCGGATTCGAACGGGATCATCCGCTGTTTCGTGCGCGACGACGGCCGAGTCGCGAAGAGGAACGAGAACGCGATCATGGTGGCGGGAATCACCGCCGCGAAGAACGCGTAGATCAGAAACGGGAGCCAGTCCGAAAGCATGCGGGTCCCTCCCCGGCGGGGAGCCTTTGCGCGAAACCTAGCACCTCGCCCACCGCTGCACGAAATCATCTGCAAGCCGCTTCGCCATCGGAAAATGGGTGTTACAAACTACGCCATGCTCGGTCGGCCCCGCCCGATCGGCTACGATCAGAGGCATGGAGATCACCGAGCGACCCACCGACACTCTGCTCTCGATCACGCCGGCCGCTGCAGAGAAGATCCGCGAGCTGATGGCCGAGGAGCCGGACGGCGACACGATGGTACTGCGCGTCGCGATCCAGGGCGGAGGCTGCTCGGGTTTCCAGTACGGGCTCGGGTTCGACACCCAGCCAGCCGAGGGGGATCGGGAGCTCGTGCTCGAGGGTGTCAACGTCGTCGTCGACCCGTTCAGCATCCCATATCTTCAGGGCGCCACGATCGACTTTCTCAGTGGGCTCCAGGAGTCCGGCTTCAAGATCGACAATCCGAACGCCGCCTCCTCGTGCGGCTGCGGGCACTCCTTCCAGGTGGAAGAAGGCGCGGACGGCGAGAGCCCGGCCGACGCCGACTCCGGCGGCTGCGGCTCCGGCTGCTCGCACTGAGTCGTCGCCGACCGGCCGTTGTCCTCCGGCACTTGTGATCGTGCGCTGCACGTCGTAATCTCTCCCGGCTGCCCCACACAATTCACGAGGAGGATCACGTGCAGACCGTGTACAAGTGGTGGGCCGGACTGATCCTGGTCGCGGTCGTCCTTCAGATCGGGTTCGCCGGCTACGGCGCGTTCTACATCGCCCACAAGGTCGACGGCGACGGCAAGACCATCGATGACAACGGCTTCACCGATGGCTTCGGTCTGCATATGGGGTTCGGATACATCATCTGGCTGCTCGGCCTGATCTTCCTCGTGATCGGCGTCGTCGCCGGGATCGGGCGTTGGAGGCTCGGTAGGCACGGCCTTCTCTTCCTCCTCCTCACCTTGCAGGTGCTGCTCGCCTGGTTCGGCTCCGCAGTGCCGGCGATCGGGTTCTTCCATCCCGTGAACGCCCTGCTCATCTTCACCCTGCTTCTCTGGATCGTGCACGACACCTGGCGGGGCAGAGCAACGGTCGACTCCGGCCCGCCCGCCCAGTCCGCGGTGGCTTGACGCGTAACGCTTCGCACCGACCTCTGCGAGAGGGGGACAGCATGCCGTCTCCCTCTCGCGCCGCTATTCCTCGGTTCGCCGTTGCTCTTCTGCTCGCCGCCATTCCGCCGGTCATTATCCTGGCTCGGTGACCTCCGTTCATCCGCTTCGCGTCGCGGTCGTCGGCTCCGGCCCGGCAGGGTTCTACGCGGCCGGTGCGTTGCTGGCGAATGAGGACACTCTCTTCGAGGTGGACATGTTCGAACGGCTGCCGACGCCGTGGGGGCTCGTCCGTCTCGGCGTGGCGCCCGACCATCCGAAGATCAAGTCCGTCTCTCGCGCCTTCGAGAGGATCGCGCAGCGCCCGCGATTCCGCTTCTTCGGGAACGTCGAGGTGGGAGGCGACCTCGGACACGGTGACCTGATGGAGCTCTACAACGCGGTCATCTATGCCTTCGGGGCACAGGCCGACCGGCGCATGGGGATTCCGGGCGAGGACCTTCCGGGCTCGTGGGCCGCGACCGCGTTCGTGGCCTGGTACAACGGACACCCCGACTTCCAGGAGGTTCCGTTCGATCTTTCCTCCGCGCGCGCTGTCGTCGTCGGAAACGGAAACGTGGCCGTGGACGTGGCACGGATGCTGGCCCTCACGGCCGGAGAGCTAGCGCCAACCGACACGACGGACGAGGCGATCGCCGCAATCGTCGGCTCGGGAATTGACGAGATCCTCGTGCTCGGGCGCAGGGGCCCGGCACAGGCGGCGTTCACACCTCCCGAGCTCCAGGAGCTGACGGAGCTCGAGGGGGCGGATCTCGTGGTCGATCCCACCGATCTGGAGCTCGATGCAGCAAGCTCCGCGGCGCTGGAGGACGACACTGCGGTCGCGCGGCGCAATGTCGACCTGCTTCGCGAGGCAGCAGGCAGCCCATCGACAGGCAAGCCGAAGACGTTGCGTCTGCGCTTCTGTGTGTCACCGCTCGCGATTCTGGGGGACGAGCGGGTCGAGGCAGTGGAGGTGGCGCGGAACGAGCTGGTCGCCGACTCGGGCGGCCGGATTCGCGCCGTTCCGACCGACGAGCGGGAGGTGATTCCGTGTGGGATCGTGCTGCGGAGCGTCGGTTACCGCGGCACGGCCATGCCCGGTGTCCCGTTCGACGAGGAGACCGCCACGATCAGGAACAAGGCTGGCCGCGTGCTCGACGGCGACGCCGAGCCGATCCCGGGCGTGTACTGCACCGGCTGGATCAAGCGCGGCCCGAGCGGGGTGATCGGCACGAACAAGAAGGATGCCATGGAGACGGTGGAGCTCCTGATCGCGGACGCACGCGCCGGCCTGCTTCCGGGTCGGACGGAGCGCAGCTCACGAGGGGTCGAAGACGTCCTGGCCGAGAGGGGTGTCGCATGTGTTTCCTACGAGGGTTGGGAGGCGATCGACGCCGTGGAGCGCGAGCGCGGGGAGCAGGAAGGGCGGCCTCGCGTGAAGCTGTGCAGCCGGGAGCAGCTGCTGGAGGCGGCCCACGTGCTCAAGGAACCGACTCCCTAATTGGGCTAGTCCATTTGGTCGGACGCTGGTTATGTGGAGTCGGTCTAGATCTTTTCGGCGTCGGCTTCCATCTCCGCGAGACGCGTGTAGTAGTCCGGAAGCTCCTTCAGGTGCGCCCAGGCGATCTTGCCGGTCGCCAGTTCGTCGTCGTCGGTGACGTTCGTCTCCGGGTCGCGGGCCCCGTGTTCGAGCTCGACTTCCAGGCCCAGCAGGTACTGCTCGATCCGAAACGGGGAGCTCTCCCAGTCGATCCCGATCGCCGTCCCGATGCGGCGTGCGTCGTCGAGCGTGAACCGCTTGATCGTTGCCACGGCGTCCTCCAGTTCGTTGGTTCCTCGATCATGGCGGACGGAGCGACCTGCGGCAGCCGGTCTGTCGCGGAGTCGGGCTCAGCAGTTTCTACGTATCCGCGACCGGCAGCGGCGACGGCCACGAGTTAGTCGCACCTAATTCTGGGCAGGTAGGGTGCGCACGAGACCATGGATGACCCGAGCAAGGAGCTCACGAGCGCGGTCGAGGACTACCTCAAGGCCGTCTACGCGCTGGCTACGGAGGGAAAGCGGGCGACCACCTCGGCACTGGCGGAGCGGATGGGCGTCAGCGCCCCGTCTGCAACGGCGATGATGAAGCGACTCGCGGAGCTCGGGCTCGTCGAACGGGCCCCGTACCGAGGAGTCGTCCTGACGGATCGGGGTCGGCTGTGCGCCCTCGAGGTGCTCCGTCATCACCGGCTCCTCGAGCTCTACCTCGCCGACTCGCTCGGCATGTCATTGGACGAGGTTCACGCGGAGGCCGACAGGCTCGAGCATGTGCTCTCGGAGGAGCTCGAAGCGCGGATCGACGCGGCACTCGGCTACCCGACGCACGATCCCCACGGAGACCCGATTCCGGACCGGTCGTTGCGAATCGCCGACGGGACCTCCCGTTCCCTCGCCGACCTCGACCCGGGCGACACGGCAATCGTGGCACGCGTTCCCGATGGGGACCCCGAGCTGCTCCGGTACCTCGCCGAGATAGCTCTCGTTCCCGGGCAGCGGCTCGAGCTCACACGGTCGGCACCGTTCGGCGGACCGGTGACGGTGCGCACCGGCAGCGGCGAGCACGCGATCGCGCGCGAGCTTGCGGCCTCCGTGAGGATCACCTGAGCGTGCGACAGGGGTGTCCGGGCGGTTAGACTCGGCCGTATGAGCGCAGAGAAGCTTTGGGGTGGCGAGACCGACAAGGCAGTCGCCAACTTCCCGGTTTCGGGCGAGCCGATCCCCGAGGCGGTGTCGCACTGGCTCGGCCGGATCAAGGCGGCGGCAGCGCGTGCGAACGCAGACCTCGGGCTCCTCGACGCCGACATGGCGGCTCGGATCGCCGCCGCCGGCGACCGTGTCGCGGCGGGCGAGTTCGACGACCAGTTCCCGATCGACGTCTTCCAGACCGGCTCGGGCACCAGTTCGAACATGAACGCGAACGAGGTCATAACGGCGCTCGCGGGCGAAGGCGTGCATCCGAACGATCACGTCAACTTGGGCCAGTCGTCGAACGATGTCTTTCCGTCGGCGGTGCATCTTGCGGCTCTCGATCTCGCGGTCAACGACCTGCTGCCGTCCATGGAGACGCTCGCGAGGTCGCTCGGGTCGAAGGCCGCCGAGTTCGACGACGTGATCAAGTCGGGCCGCACGCACCTGATGGATGCCGTGCCGGTGACGCTCGGCCAGGAGTTCGGCGGCTATGCGGCGCAAGTGCGCCAGGGAATTGCGCGGGTACAGGGTGCGCTGCCGCGGCTCGGCCAGATCCCGCTCGGAGGCACCGCGGTCGGCACCGGCATGAACACCCATCCGGAGTTCGCAGCGAAGGTGCGCGACCTCTTGCACGCCGAGACCAATCTGCCGATAACGGGTCCTGCTGACCCGTTCGAGTCACAGGCGGCGCGCGACGGCCTCGTCGAGATCTCGGGCGTCTTGAAGGTCGTCGCGGTCAGCTATACGAAGATCGCCAACGACTTGCGGCTGATGGGCTCCGGCCCGCGTGCGGGGCTCGCCGAGATCCTCCTGCCGGAGTTGCAGAAGGGCTCGTCGATCATGCCCGGCAAGGTCAACCCGGTGATTCCGGAGGTCGTGACGCAGGTGGCGGCGCAGGTGATCGGCAACGACGCGGCGATCACGGTCGGCGGCATGCAGGGTCATTTCGAGCTCAACGTCTTCATCCCGATGATGGCGCGCAACCTGATCCAGTCGCTCACGCTGCTCGCGAGTGCGTCGCGCCTGTTGGCAGAGAAGTGCGTCGACGGGATCGAGGCAAATCGCGCCCAGTGCGAGGCCTACGCCGAGCTGACGCTGTCCGCTGCGACGGCCCTCAACCCGTACATCGGCTACGACAAGGCCTCGGAGATCGTGAAGGCCGCCGCCTCGAGCGGCCGGTCGCTGCGCGAGGTCGCCCGCGAGTCGGGAGTGGACGAGAGCGTTCTCGACGAGGCGCTCGACTATCACGTGATGGCCAAGCCCCACGGGTAGCGTCGCCACCGCCTCGTTCGGGGGATAGCGCGACTCCACGCCAGCGGCCGATACCTCGCCCGGCGGCCCGCTGGTCCGCGTCGCAACCTCTATGAGGTCGAGGGGGGACGATGAAGAAGTCGGTTGGCGTCGTGCTGGCGGCTCTGGCGACGGTGTTGCTGGCCGCCGGCGTCGCTCGGGCGATCACCTACGGCGATCGCGACGGCGATGGGCACCCGTACGTGGGCCTCGTGGCGTTGTATGACGACGGCGTGTACAAGGGCCGATGCAGCGGTGTTCTCATCTCACCCTCCGTTGTTCTCACGGCGGCGCACTGCATCGCCGACACGAGCGCCGATCGGGTCAGGGTGTACCTCGATCCGACCGTCACGGACGACCTCGTCAACCCGGCCGGCGGTCTTCCCGGCACACCGTACGCTCATCCCGCCTTCACCGGGCTCGACGCCTTGCCCAACACGAGCGATTTCGCGGTCATCGTGCTCGACCCCTCGGTCTCGGTCTCGGTGCCGCGATATGCGTCACTTGCGCCGGTCGGTTCACTCGACGGCGGGCGGGGCTCGCACCTCACGGTCGTCGGCTACGGCCTGCAGGGAGTCAAGCCACGCATCCTCGACGAGAAGAGCCGGTTTGTCGCCACACCCAAGGTCTTGAAGCTCGACGGCAAAGTGACGGCGGGCTGGAATGTCAAGACGACGAGCAACCGGAAGAATGGAGGCACCTGCTTCGGCGACTCCGGCGCGCCGCTGCTGCTCGAAGGCACCGACCAGGTGGTGGCGCTCAACTCGTTCGGCAAGAACGACACGTGCAAGGGCGCCGATTTCTCGTATCGCGTCGACACGGCCTACGCGCAGAACTGGCTCGCCGGCTTCGGCGTCCATCCGGGGTAGGACTGCAAGGACCGTCGGTCAGTAGGCGACGACCCCGAGGCCTGTGTCGGCAGCGTGCTTCTGCTCGTCGGCGCGGTAGCTCGAACGCACGAGCGGGCCGGCGAAGACCGAGCCGAAGCCGAGTGCCTCGCCCTGCTCGCGCAGCAGGCGAAACTCGTCCGGGTGCACCCAGCGGTCGATCTCGGTGTGCTTGCTCGACGGCTGCAGGTACTGGCCGATAGTGATGACGTCCACGCCATGGGCGCGCAGGTCGCACATCGTCTCGACCACCTCGCCGTTCGTCTCGCCGAGGCCGACGATGATGCCCGCCTTGGTCAACAGCGGATAATCGGCGACTTCCTTGGCGCGGCGCAGGAGCCGGAGGGCGCCGCCGTAGCTCGCCCTGGCGCCCCGCATCCGGCGGTGCAGGCGCCGGACGGTCTCGATGTTGTGGCTGAAGACCTCCGGTCTCGCGCCGATCACGGTCGCGAGAGCCTGTTCCTCGACCCCCAGGAAGTCCGGCGTCAGCACCTCGACCGAGCAGTCCGGCAGCCTTGCCTTGAGAGCGCGGATGGTGGCGGCGAAGTGGCCGGCGCCCCGGTCGTCGACATCGTCGCGGTCGACCGAGGTGACGACGACGTGCTTCAGCCCCATCTGCGCCGCCGCATGCGCAAGACGCAACGGCTCGAGCGGGTCGGGAGCCTGCTCCGGCCGTCCCGAGTGGACATAGCAATAGCGACATGCTCGGGTGCACGTGTCACCGAGAATCTGGAACGTCGCCGTGCCCTTCCCCCAGCACTCTGCGATGTTCGGGCAGCGTGCCTCCTCGCAGACGGTGTTCAGACTCGCTCCGTGGATCAGCTTCTTGACGTCGAAGTAACGGCCGTCGGCGCTCGGCGCGCGCACCTTCATCCATTCGGGCCGGCGTGGGCGCTCGGCAACGGGCAGCGACGTCTCCATCACCGGCAGTGTACGAGCACGGTCGGGTCGGGGCTGAGTGAGAGCATGCACGTTGCCCGGTCAACGGCCAGCTCGCCGCACCGTGCGAGCCGGTTCGTCAGCGCGTCGCGAGCTTTTCGTGCACGGGTTGTGCCCAGAGCCCGGCGCCGTCCTCGGCGGGCAACGTTTCGAACGTCAATCCGAACACATCCGCCATCGCCGAGATCGCGGCGGGCTTGACCTCCTCGACCGAAACCGGACGACCGAGCTCCCGGCTCATGGTCGTGAACTGGGCGTCTTCGAGCCCGCACGCCGTGATCCACGAGGTGAACGGTGCAGGGTCGAGGTCGACGTTGAGCGCATAGCCGTGCGTCGTGACCCAGCGCGAGACGTGAACCCCGATCGAAGCAAGCTTACGCGGCGGCCGGTCGAGCCACACTCCCGTGAGGCCGCTGATAGGCGTTGCCTCGAGGCCGAACGGTGCAACGGTGGCGATGATGGCCCGCTCGAGATCGCGGACGTACCGCTTCAGATCCTTGCCGTGCAGGTTCAGGTCGAGAATCGGGTAGCAGACGAGCTGGCCGGGCCCGTGGAAAGTCGAGCGCCCGCCTCGGTTCGTCTGGATTACCTCGACCTCGACGTCGTCCGGGAAATGGAGCTCGTTGTCGCCCGTGCGACGCCCGGTCGTGACGACGACGGGGTGTTCGACCAGGATCACCGTCTCCGGAATCGCCCCTTGTGAGATTGCGGCGGCGAGCGACTGCTGGAGCTCGAGTGCGTCCCGGTACGGGACGAGCCCGGCGTCGAGAAGGTAGGCGCCGCTGCTCATCGAGCCTCCGGATCAGCCCTTCTCGTCCCAGCTCTCGAGGCGTTCGCGCAGATCGCGCAGGAAGCCGCCGCTGTAAGCGCCGTCGACGAGTCGATGGTCATAGGTGAGGGTGATGTTCATCAGCGGGCGGATCCCGATCACATCGTGGCCGAGCTCGTCCTGAACGACCCACGGCCGTTTTACGAGTGCGTAGGTGCCGAGAATCCCGACCTGCGGCTGGCTGATGATCGGTGTTCCGTGGAAGGTGCCGAACCCTCCGGGGTTCGTGATCGTGAACGTCCCGCCCTGAACGTCGTCCGGTAGCAGCTTCTTCGTGCGGGCTCGTGCTGCGATGTCGGCGATCGCCCGTGCCATCCCGAGCAGGTTGAGGTCCTGTGCGTTCCTGATCACCGGCACGATCAGGCCCTTGCCGTCCTCGAGCGCAACGGCGATGCCGAGATTCACCCACGGACGCGTGACGATCTTCTCGCCTCGGATCTCGGCATTCACCCACTTGTAGTCCTTCAGTGTCGCCACGGTCGCGTGCGCGATGAAGGCGAGGTACGTCGGATTGACCCCGTAGGACGTCTGGTACTCCTGTTTGAGCCGCTCGCGTGCCGCGACGATCCGCGACATGTCGACCTCGATCGCGCTCGAGACATGGGCCGAGGTGTCGAGCGAGCGGCGCATGTGCTCCATCACCCCGCGCCGCATCGCAGTCATCGGCTCCTCGACCTCGCCCACCTGGAGCGGAGGCGGTGCCGGCACGGCTGGCTGCGCCGACACGGGCGGCGCCGGAGGACGTGCCGACGTCACCGGCTGCGCAGCCGGGGCGACGGGTGTCGGCGGCTCCGGCGGTGACGTCGCCTCCGCGGCAGTCGGCGCGGGCTCAGCCGCGATGTGGGCGCCGGACTCGATGTACGCGATGATGTCCTTCTTCGTCACCCGTCCTCCGGTGCCCGTACCTGCGACGACACTCGGGTCGACCCCGTGCTCTGCCGCGATGCGGGCGACAACGGGCGAGACGAATGTCCGACCATTCCCCTGAGGTCGTCCGGACGAAGCCGCGGAGGGTGGACTCTGTGGCTCCGGGCCACTTGCGACGAGCGGCGGCGGCCCGGGGGCAACGGCCGGGTGCTCCGCGAGGTCGGGCTCGGCCGCGGCGGTCTCGAATGCCGCGATGGGCTCCACGACGGCAGTTCCTGCCGGCAGGATCACGGCCAGCACTGTCCCGACCTCGACCGTCTCGCCTTCGGCGACGAGGATCTCGGCGACGACGCCCTCACCCGGGCTCGGTACCTCGGTGTCGACCTTGTCGGTCGAGATCTCGAGCAGCGGCTCGTCCTGAGCGATCGCCTCGCCCGGTTGCTTGAGCCATTTCGTGATCGTTCCCTCCGAGACCGAGACGCCCATCTGGGGCATCACCACCTCGATCTGCGTTCCCGTAGCCACGCTCCGTGTCCTTTCTAGTACGCCGCGAGCTCTCGGAGCCCGGCGACGACGTCGTCTCTCTGCGGGATATAGGCCTGCTCGAGCGGAGGGGAGAACGGCACGGGTGAGTCCGGAGCCGCGATCCTCTTCACCGGTCCGTCGAGGTGTTCGAACGCCTCCTCCGCGACGGTCGCTGCGATCTCCGCGCCGAACCCGCCGGTGCGTGTGTCCTCGTGGAGCACGAGCACCTTCGATGTCCTGCGGGCGCTCTCGAGCACCGCTTCGCGATCCCAGGGTATCAACGTACGGAGATCTAGTACCTCGACGGAGATGCCCTCTCCGGCGACGATTTCAGCGGCGTCGTTAGCGGTATAGACCATTGCCCCCCACGTCACAACGACGATGTCGTCTCCGGCCCGATGAACCCGTGCCTTGCCGAACGGGGTCGTGTAGCGCTCGTCGGGCACCTCTCCCTTGATCCGGCGATACAGGTGCTTGTGCTCGAAGAAGAGCACGGGATTCGCGTCCTCGATCGCGTTCACGAGCAAGCCCTTCGCGTCCTTCGGGGTCGCGGGGCAGACGATCTTGAGGCCTGGAATGTGCGCGAAGAGGCTTTCCGGGTTCTGGGAGTGGAACGGCCCGCCGGAGAAGCCGCCGCCGGACGGCAGGCGCAGGACGATCGGGATCGGAGTTCCGGCTCGGTAATGCTGTTTCGCGGCCACCGTGACGAGATGATCCCAGGCGCAGGAGACGAAGTCGGCGAATTGCATCTCTGCGACGGGGCGCAGGCCCATCAGCGCCGCGCCGGTCGCGCCGGCGACGATTGCCGTCTCGGACAGCGGCATGTCGATCACCCGCCAGGCCCCGAACTCCTCCTGGAATCCGTCCGTGACCTTGAAAGCGCCGCCGTAGACCCCCACGTCCTCCCCGAGCACGAACACCCGCTGGTCGTGGCGCATCTCCTGCCGGAGCCCATCGCTGATCGCCTGGAGATAGGTCTTCTCGGCCATTACTTGTGGTGTGGGGTCTCGAGTTCTTCGGTCGTCGCAAAGACGCCGTCGAGAAGCGTGGCCGGATCGGGGAGCGGTGACTCCTCGGCGCGTTGCAGGGAGTCGTTGAGGAACTTCTTCACGCCCGCCGTGATCTCGTCCTCCTCGACGTCCGTCAATGCGGCGTTGTCGCGCAGCCAGATGCGGTATCGGTCGATGGGGTCGCGACGGGCCCACTCCTCGAACATCTCCCGGGGTACATACGACGCGTCGTCGTGCACCGCGTGGCCCTCCATCCGGAGCGTTTGCGATTCGATCAGGGTCGGGCCGCCGCCCTCGCGGGCCTTCTCGATCGCGCGTTTCGCCTCGCGATAGACGGCCAGGACGTCGGTGCCGTCCACCACGACCCCCTCGAACCCGTAGCCCGCGGCCCTGGCGGCGAGATGCTCGATCGCGTGGCCGAGGTGAGCAGGTGTCGAATACGCCCACTGGTTGTTGTCGATGATGAACACGACGGGTAGCCGGCGGACGCCGGCCAGATTCATGCCCTCATGGGCGTCGCCGCGGGCCGCTGCACCTTCGCCGCACCAGGCGATCGCAACGCGGCGCTCTTCGCGAATCCGGAAGGCGAGCCCCATGCCGACCGCAACGGGGAGCATGGCGGGCAGGTGGCTCACCATCGCATGGAGCCCCAGTCTGGCATCCCCCAGGTGGACGTTCCCGTCGCGGCCGTTGGTTGGTCCGCCGGCGCGTCCCATGTACTGCGCGAAGATCCGCCACGGTTCGACGCCCCGCGTGATGTGCACTCCCATGTCGCGTTGGAGTGGACAACCGACGTCCTCGGGTCCCATCGCGGTCGCCACGCCGACTGCCGAGGCCTCGTTGCCGCGGCCCGTGTAGAACGAGCCGGGGATCTTGCCCTGCTTGTACAGGATGTGGCCTCGTTCCTCGATCCCGCGCGCGGTCAGCATGTTGCGGTAGATGCCGAACAGGTCCTCGCGGTCGAGGCCAACCTCGTGCACTTCCTGAAGCGAGCCGACCGGCTCCGCTTCCCGTACCGCCATGGGATCCCCTCGGGCCGTTGTCGGGGTCACTCTACCTCCCCGCCCGGAGGCCGGACTTCCCGGGCCTGCGGCCGTCACGTCTCCGGCCCGCCGCCAGACCGCGAGGGCTCTCTCGGGACGCGTCCACTAGGCTCCCTGGCATGGAGGCGCGCGAGCGGCCGAAGCGGAACTGGATCCAGGAGGAGCGACGCAAGACGCTCGGCGACTGGGTCGCGTTCTGCATCGGCTGTGGCTTTACGCTCAGGTACTTCGTCGAGCTCGAAGCGGAGATCCCTGCCGCGTGCCCGAGCTGCAACCGAGAGGTTCGGCACCTGTGCCCTGCGTGCGGAGCACGGTTCCCGTCGGCGTTCTTGATCGAGTGCGAGGAGTGCGGCGCAGCCGTGCGTCCACCTGACCTCTTCGGCGGCCCGATCCGCAGAACGCGGAAATAGTCGCAACGAGGCGGGCGGCCTTGGGCGGGCTAGAACATCGTGCCGATGATTTGCGAGAACCGGATCACCGTGACCGTATCGCTCTCGGAGACCTCTCGGTTGTAGAGCTGCCCGAGCCACCGGGCGAGCTCGTCGGCGCGCCGGATCTCGGGGTTGTCGTGCTCGATCTCGCGCGGCGAGAGCTCGCCGAGGGGCTTCACGTCCACCTTGTCGATCACGGCATCGAAGATCTTCTCGCGTTGCCCGTAACGCGTGCCGACGAGCACCGTCACGATCATCCCCTTCTTGTACTTCGGAGACTTGTCGCCGAGCCGGATCGTGGCGGTCTTGCGCCCGGTTCGGAGCTGATCCGCGACGACCGGAGAATAGAAGTTGAGCGCGAATGTCGGCATCGCGACCCAACTATAGAGGTGCAGCTGGGCGATTCCGAATCGGCATCTCGACCGGGGATCGATCGGGCGACAGCACCTTCTTTGCACGGCCTCCGCGATGTGCTAGCTTGAGCGTATTGGCACTCTCATGCGTTGAGTGCCAGAGTACGTTCATCCGCACCAGACAACGCTTCACAGGGAGGCACGTGCATGAATCTGCAGCCCCTTGGTGACCGCCTGATCGTGGAGGTCCTCGAAGAGGAATCCACCACGGCGAGCGGCATCGTGCTGCCCGATACCGCCCAGGAGAAGCCGCAGCGCGGCAAGGTCCTGGCAGTCGGCCCGGGCCCTCGTGACGAGGACGGGAAGCACATCAAGATGGATGTCGAGAAGGGTGACGAGATCATCTTCTCCAAGTACGGCGGCACCGAGATCAAGGTCGGAGCCGACGAAGTCCTGATCCTGCGCGAGTCGGACGTGCTCGCGAAGGTCGTCTAACAGCACTACGGAAGGATTGACAAACAGATGGCTCACAAGGAGCTGAAGTTCAACGAGGACGCCCGTCGCGCGCTCGAGCGTGGGGTCAATGTCCTTGCCGATGCGGTCAAGGTGACGCTCGGCCCGAAGGGTCGGTATGTCGTGCTGGACAAGAAGTTCGGGGCGCCGACGATTACGAACGACGGTGTCACGATCGCACGCGAGATCGATGTCGAGGATCCGTTCGAGAACCAGGGCGCTCAGCTCGTCCGCGAGGTCGCGACGGCCACGAACGACGTGGCCGGTGACGGCACCACGACGGCGACCGTGCTCGCCCAGTCGATCGTGCGCGAAGGCCTCAAGAACGTGGCCGCGGGCGCGAACCCGATGGGTCTCAAGCGCGGGATCGAGAAGGCCGTCAGCGCGGTCGTCGACGACCTCAAGAAGCAGTCGACGGAGATCTCGGGCAAGGAGGACATCGCCCGGGTCGCCACGATCTCGTCGCGTGAGCGCGAGATCGGCGACGTGATCGCGGACGCGATCGAGAAGGTGGGCAAGGACGGCGTCGTCAACGTCGAGGAGGGCCAGACCTTCGGCCTCGAGCTCGAGTTCACGGAGGGCATGCAGTTCGACAAGGGCTACCTGTCTCCTTACATGATCACGGACGCCGATCGCATGGAGGCCGTGCTCGACGACCCGTACATCCTGATCGCGAACCAGAAGATCGGTGCGGTCAAGGACATCCTGCCCGTGCTCGAGCAGGTCATCCAGGCCGGCAAGCCGCTCGTCATCGTCGCCGAGGACCTCGAGGGCGAGGCGCTCGCGACGATCGTCGTCAACAAGCTGCGCGGTGTGTTCACGGCCGTCGCGGTCAAGGCGCCGGGCTTCGGCGATCGCCGCAAGCGGATGCTCGAGGACATCGCCGTGCTCTCGGGCGGCGAGGTGATCACCGAGGAGCTCGGTCTCAAGCTCGAGAACACGAAGCTCACGCAGCTCGGGCACGCCCGCAAGGTCGTGGTCGACAAGGACACGACCACGATCATCGACGGGGCCGGCGACGGCGAGGCGATCAAGGCGCGGATCAAGCAGATCAAGGGTGAGATCGAGAGCACCGACTCGGACTTCGACCGCGAGAAGCTGCAGGAGCGGCTGGCGAAGCTCGCCGGCGGCGTAGCGGTCGTCAAGGTCGGCGCAGCCACCGAGACGGAGATGAAAGAGAAGAAGCACCGCGTCGAGGACGCGCTGCAGGCCACCCGGGCCGCCCTCGAAGAGGGCATCGTGCCGGGCGGCGGCGTCGCATTGCTGAATGCGGCAGTCGCGGTCAAGAAGGGCTTCGAGACGCTCGAGGGCGACGAGAAGACGGGCGCGAACATCATCCTGCGGGCGCTCGAGGAGCCGCTCCGGCAGCTCGCGTACAACGCGGGCCTCGAGGGCTCGGTCGTCGTCAGCCAGGTCCGCGCGGCAAAGAAGGGCCAGGGCCTGAACGTCGATACCGGTGAGATCGAGGATCTCGTCAAGAACGGCATCATCGATCCGACCATGGTCACGCGCTCGGCGCTGCAGAACGCGGCGTCGATCGCGAAGAACATCCTCACCACCGAGGTGATCGTCGTCGACGCCCCCGAGAAGGGCAACGGCGGCGGTGGTGGCATGCCCGACATGGGCGGCATGGGCGGCATGATGTAAGGACTCCGCTCTGCGGAGCCCGATCGCGGGAACAGTGGGGGCCGACGCAAGCCGGCCCCCACTGTTGTTCCACCGCCGTGAGCAAGGGGTAGGGGCCGCGGTCGATGGAGCACGACCCGTTGCCGTCGTCACCAGATGCCGGGCACGAGGCGGTGCGTTCTCCTTGCGTAGCCGGCATACGGCTCGCCGAGCTCGCCTCGCAGAAGCGCCTCCTCGGGTGGGATCCGCCGGATGTAGCCGATCGCGGGCAGCAGGAAGCACGCCAGGAGGCTGCACGCGTTCCCGAGCCCGATGCCGACGCCTGTGAACATGAGGATCGTGCCCGTGTACGACGGGTGACGTACATACCGGTACGGTCCGTCGACGACGAGCCGATGATCGGGGGCAACCTGAAGGTGTCGCGTGAACTGCGCCCCGAGGAGACTGATCGCCCACCAGCGGAGGGCAACTCCCGCGACGCCAACAGCGCAGCCGAGAATGGGCCACAGCCACTCGGCCCCGGGCAGTGCGGCGCCGGGGATCTCCCTGGCGAACAGGACTCCGAGCACGAGGCCTGCGATCTGCCACCCCTGCAACTGCCAGTACGTCCGGTCGCCCGCACGCCGCCGGGTATCGCCGTGGAACCGGCGGTTTTCTACCACCACCGACCCGACGAGTGGCCCGAACACGAGGACGGCGGCTAGCGGGCTGTCGAGCGCGAGCGAGGCAGGCATGGAGGATCCACCCAAACGAGGCGGGCAGTGCCCGACAATACGCACAGGCACCCACGTTTGACAACCGATGGTCGATCACGCGCTCGGGATTTGCCACGCATTCGTCCGTCCGTCCGTCCGTCCGTCCGCCCGCCCGGACGGCCTCGACGTCGGGCGAGACCGGCATGGCGTGTCAACGGGCCGTCGGGCTCACCGACGCCTGCGCGCCGCGTTCTCCGCGATCCGGGCCTTGACGAGCTTCCTCACGAGCGCGGCGGGAAGGGGCCTGTCCGGGTGAAAGCGGATCGTTCCCTTTCCGGTTTGGAAGGGCTTCAGCTCTTCTCTGTGGGCCTCGATGACCTAGACGCTTCTCGAACCAGTGGTGCGCGTACAGCTCGTCGTTGAAGGCGTCGATCTCGTGGTAGCCCGCGGAGCGGTAGAGGCTGATCGCCTCGGTGAGGGCCGTGTTGGTCTCCAGCCTGATTGCGGAGGCGCCGGCGGCCCCTGCGCGGCCCTCGAGCTCGCCGAGCAGGCGGCGACCGATCCCAAGACCACGTGCCGATCCGGCCACCCACATGCGCTTGAGCTCGGCCGGCCCGGAGCCGTGGAATCTGAGGGCGCCGCACCCGATGGGCTCCGATCGACGGGTGGCGACTACGAACAGGCCGGCCGGAGGCCTCAGCTCATGGAGCTCGGCGGGGATGCTCAACGCGGGGTCGAATCCGGTCTCGAAACGCCGGCCGAGTTCGGCGAAATATTCCTGGAGGCAGGCCTGGGCGTCGGGATGCGACGGGTCGACGGGCCCGATCTCGATGAGCGCAGCGGTCACGAGCCGTTCGACTTCGGCCATCGCGGCTTCCCGCATTATCTGATCTTAGTCAGAGAAGATGTGCCCTGGCCAGATCCACGGTCTCACATCGGAAAACGTGATTACGCTGGCAGCGCAGCCCGGACTATGGTTCCGGCGCCGGGTGGCGTTATGACGGTGAGGCGCCCGCCGACGAGGCGCAGCCTCTCGCGTGCCGACGTAAGGTCGTGAGCGTCAGCGACCGTGGCGTCGTCTGCGACCTCGAACACGGTGCCGGTGGTGGTTCGGATCAGGGTGATCCGGACGCGGGTGGCGTCGGTTCGCTCGGTCACGCCCTGCAGCGCCTCCTGCAGCACACGGAACAGAGTCAGCTCGATCTCGATCGGAAGCCGCTCCGCCTCCGCGTCGAGCTCGACCTCAAGTGGGACGCCCGTTCGCTCCGAGAAGGTCGCCGCCAAACGCTGCACGGCCGCAGGAAGGCCGAGGTCGTCGAGCACCCTCGGTCGCAGGTCGACCGCCAAGCCGCGAACCCGACCGAGCGTCTCGCGGATCAGATCCCTGAGCTCGGCCGCCTGCCTGACAGCCTCTTCGGGCGACTCGGCGTTCTCGATCCTGGTGAGCGCCAGCAGCGCAGCCGCCAGCGCCTGTGCCGTCTCATCGTGGAGCTCGAGCGCCAATTGCTGCCGCTCGAGTTCCTGGGCAACGAGGAGCTGCTTCAGAGCCACGCGCTGCTCTGCGACCCTTCTGCCGAAGAACCCGACCGGCACGACGATCGCCGGCCAAACGACGAGCGCTGCCAACTCGCCCGCACCCCAACCCCCGACGAGGCCGAAGACGAGAGCTCCGCTGAAGGCGGCAATCGCGCCGTCCCACGGCCCGAAGACGACAGCCACCGAGCCGGCGATCGCTGCTGCGGCCGCGGCCGGGATACCGACGACCGTGGCGGGATCCGCATAGCCGAGGACGGCAAGGATCGCGGCCTCGACGACGCAGGCGAGCCCGACGCCCGCCCAACGATGCCGCCCCAGCACCAAGAAAGGAGCGTTCATAACACCTGATGATCGGCCGACGTCGCTGCACCGGCATCCGTGTGCACACTGACTCGGGCGCCGCTATGACCGAATCCACACGCTCGAGGAGGCGGGCGGCTTCCACCTCCAGACCCTCGCCGGTTCCACCTGATCGGGTCCACCCGCCTCGCGCAACTGTCTCCTGAGCGTACGGTGAGCGTACCGACCTGTCTCCCGCAGGGTGCTCAGTCTTCCAGCGGAGTTCCTTCAGAGATGCGACGTACGGTTTCGTCGATGTCCCCGCCGGCCTCCTCGACTTCCTCCATGTAGAGCCGTCCTGAGACAATCCAACCGGCCTCGATCCCGAAGAGCGTTACTCCGCGCATGTCGAGCGGTGCTTCATTGGCTCGGGTGCCGGTCCAGTGCCATTCCGACCACACCGTGTCAGCCTCGGTGGCAGTGGCGAGCAGCTCGGCGTGAAAGTCGGGTATGCCCTCGAAGAGCGCCTTCCAGTTCGTCCGGACCTGTTCTCGACCACCGAAGCCTCGATTTGGATGAACGGGCTGCTCACTCCGGAAGTCCGGATGGAAGCAGGCGACAAACGCCTCCAGGTCATGCCGGTTCACCGCGCGACGCAGACGCTCGAGGACTTCCTTCGGGTTCACTTCCACTTGTGCGCCCATGGCCTTATCCGCTCCTTCCCTTCGCGGCTGTCGAAGCAGGGTACGAGGTACGAATCGTTCTGTTTCGGGTGCATGCGCCCTCCCGGAAGGGCCTAGCTAAGCCATGCGCCCGGCACGATTCGAACGTGCGACCTCTGCCTCCGCAGGGCAGCGCTCTATCCCCTGAGCTACGGGCGCGGGGAGGGAGAGTGTAGCTGTGTGGCACCCCGGGAGCCGTGGAGGAGCACCGAGTCCTCCGGGACCTCGCGCCGCACGAAAGCGAGGGCTAATACTCGGCCCCCGTCCACAACGGCGCTCGTGATCCGGCCGACGGCCTTGCCGTCGAGAGTGAGCTCGGCGTCGTAGGGGGGAACGTCCTCCCCCGGAAGCTCGACGACACGCAGGCCGCGGTTTGGATGGCCGCGATAGTGGAGGCGCGCCACCGGCTCCTGACCCGGATAGCACCCTTTGGTGAAGCTGATAGCGCGCTCGTCGAGACCCACCTCGGCGGGGAGGACACGGTCGTCGAGCTCGAGTCCCCACGCGGGCGTGCGGGCGAGGATCCGCAGCCGCTCGAGCTCGTCGCCGTCGATCGTTACGGCAGGTGCGGCGGCGTCGAGCAGCTCGTAGGCCGGCACACCGTAGTCGGCCGTCGGCACGGCTCCTTCGGGAGGCGGGTCGCCGAACAGGATCGTCGAGGAGTGCCGCTCGACCGCGATCGTGCATTTCGCGGCGAAGCGGAATCGGAGCAGCTCGCTCGTGACGCGGTCGCCGAGCTCCGGCTCCGTGAGAAGCAGGAAGTCGTCGGGGCCGCGTCGGAGCACGGTCAAGGGTGCGATCAGCCGGGCTTTCGCGGTCAGTAGCAGCGCCTGGCATGCCTCGCCCGGGGCCAGCGCCTCGACGTCGTTCGACACCATGCGCTGGAGGTAGGAGGCGGAGTCGGGGCCGGTCACTCCGACGTACGCGCGGGCTCTTGCTGCGGCCTGTAACGCGGTGGCGCTCATGCGGTCTAGTGTAGGAGCATATGTTCAGGAGCAAGGCTGAGAAGAACGTGCGCGAGGCCGGCTACGACCCGGCCCGTCTGCCTGCCGGCCAGTACCTGACCGAGAAGTGGCCCGTCCTCCACGCCGGCTCGGTTCCGACGTATGCCGCCGATCTCGCAGGTTGGGACTTTCGCGTCTCCGGTGAGGTCGAGATGCCGGTGACATTGACGTGGCAGGAGCTGAACGAGTTGCCCACCGTCGAGGTGACGCAGGACATCCACTGCGTAACGCGTTGGAGCCGGTTCGACACAACGTTCACCGGCATCCCCTGGTCCGCCCTCGGCGGGCTCGTCGGGCAGCGGGCGACAGCGCATTTCGCCATTGCGCACGCGGAGGCGGGCTTCACGTCGAACGTGCCGGTCGAGTTCCTCGAGCGCGAAGGCGCGATGCTCGCGACCCATGCCGACGGAGAGCCGCTCACTGCCGAGCACGGTTGGCCGTTGCGGCTGATCGTCCCGGGGAAGTACTTCTGGAAGAGCGCGAAGTGGCTCCGCGGGATCGAGTTGCGGGCCGAAGACGAACCGGGCTTCTGGGAGCGACTCGGGTATCACAACGACGCGGACCCGTTCCAGGAGCAGCGCTTCGGGTTCTGAGCCCATCCCATCAGATCACTCGATCGGGGGAAAGGCTCGTGGAGACACTCGCCGATGAATGAGTCATCCCACCCTCCCCCTAGTTTCATCCCCGAGACGGCCCTTCCCCGAGGGCCGTTTCTCTTGCCGGGAAGGGTGCGGTCTGGTACCCGGCCGGACGCAGAGGCCCGACCGAGGCCGGTTACCCGGCGAGTGAGGCTTTCGCCGCCTCGACCATGTCGCCGCCAACGGCGTGGATGACCTCCGGCCGGTCGAGCAGGCGCGCGCGTTGTTCGGGCGACTCGAGCCGGTTGACGACGTACTTGTCTTCGAGGATGTCGTGCAAGGTGCGCCCGCGATCGTGCTCGCGGATCACGTACTGCGCCACCCTGTCCTCGTCGGTGGAGTGCTGGAAGAGGAACGAGAACATATCCCTGAGGGCCATCGGCTTCATCCTAGTCCATCGTCTAACGCCCGATCGCCGAGCCAACCGACTCGTCGACCGAAGCTGCCGGGCGGTTCACCCTCGGGCCGTGCGGAGCAGGGTGCTACGGTCGTCGCGCCATGGAGATCCGAGTCGGCCATAGCCCCGATCCCGATGACGCGTTCATGTTCTGGGCGCTGACGACGGATCTCGTCGACGCCCGTGGGTTCGAGTTCGAGCAGGTGCTCGCGGACATCCAGACACTCAATCAATGGGCCCGCGCGGCGCGGCTCGAGGTGACCGCGATCTCGCTCGCCGCGTATCCATTCGTCCAGGAGGACTACGCGCTTCTGCCGCACGGGGCGAGCATCGGAACCGGCTACGGCCCGATTGTGGTCTCGCGTGAGCCCGCGACCGTCGACGACTTGCGTGGGAAGGAGATCGTCGTCCCGGGTGCGATGACGACGGCGTTCCTGACGCTACGCCTCGCACTCGGCGATCTGACGTATCGGGAGCTTCCGTTCGAACAGATCCCCGACGAGGTCGCGTCGGGTCGCGCAAACTACGGTCTCCTCATTCACGAGGGGCAGTTGACGTTTCCCGACCTCGGGTTGTCCAAGGTTCTCGATCTGGGCGAATGGTGGCTCCTCGAGACGGGGCTGCCGCTTCCGCTCGGAGTCAACGTCGCGCGCCGCGACATCGAGCGCGTGGGTGATCTCTCAGAAGTCCTCGCCGAGGCGATCAGGTGTGGGCTGGAGCATCGCGACGACGCACTCGGGTACGCGCTCCAGTTCGGGCGGGGCATCGACGAGGCGGTCGCCGACCGCTTCATCGAGATGTATGTGAACGAGCTCACCGAGGACTACGGCGACGAGGGACGCTCGGCCGTCGCCGAGCTGCTCAGGCGCGGGGAGGCCATCGGCGCCTTCCCGCGGCCGGTCTCGCTCGACTTCGTGTGACCGGAGGAAGCCGCGATTGACGAGCGTGTCGCGGCAGCCTCCGGGCATCCTTCCTGCATGCTTCCCGAAGAGCGGGGGAGACACCCTGCCGGCCTACATCTCGGTGAAGGCGATCTCCTGCGCGCCTTCCCAGAGGAAGCTCTTGCCGAGCGCGCGAAGGTTCTCGCCACCCTCGATGATGGTGGCGAAATGATTGCCGGCGAGCTGACCGGCCTTCGAGGCGAAGTTGACGTAGCCGTAGGCAAGCAGGATCTCCGTCTCGGAGACACCGCCCGGGTAGAGGACGATTTCGCCGGGGTGCGGATAGCACGTCGCGTTCTCGGGGCCTAGCCCGAGATCCAGGTCGCCGAACGGGATCCAGCCCGCTTCCCCGCTCCAGCGAACGTGGATGATTCGAGACTCGAGCGGTAGGAGCCGCCGAAAGGCCGCCACCGTCTCGGGAGCGTCTTCCTCCTCGAGGCGGGCAACGAACGAGAACCCTCCCGCGGTGATCCTCAACATCGTCGATCCAATCTACCCGGTCAACGCGCCCTGTGTGACCCAAGCGACGACGAGGGCGCGCTCTTGACTCGTCATGCCGGTGAGGTTTCCGAGCGGCATCGCCTTCGACGAGACGACCCGGCGGATGTCCTCCGACCGGGCGGCAATCTGGGCAGGAGTCTCGAGGACGACACCCGCCGGCGGGCTCGAGAACCCGGGCTCGGTCGGTGCCTGCGCGTGGCAGGGGGCGCAGCGTTGCGCGATCACCGGAGCGACCGCCGAGAAGGCGGCCGGGGCCGTGCCGCTGACAGCACCGTCGTCGTTCGGGCGGATCACAACCCCGAGCACCACGAGGGCGACCGCGCCGGAGACGGGAATTGCCCACATCGTGCGCCCCTGATGCCGCAGGTTGAAGAACAGCCGTGCCCAGGCGCCGAGGAACATGATCACGAGAAGCACGATCCAGGCGCTGCCCGCTCCATACGTGAACGAGAAATGCCCGGCGATCATCGTGAACAGCACCGGCAGCGTCAGGTAGTTGTTGTGCACGGAGCGCTGCTTGGCGACAATGCCCGGGGTCGGATCGGGGTCACGGCCCGCGCGCTTGGCGTTGATCAACTCCCAGTGCGCCGGGATGATGTTGAAGAAGACGTTCCCCGCCATCATCGTGCCGATCATCGCGCCGACCTGGAGGAAGGCGGCGCGGGGTTGGAAGAGGTGCATGCAACCCCAGGCCGCGACAGCGGTCAGGGCCACGATCAGGAGCCAGAGCACGAGGCCGTGCCCGACCAGCAGGCGGCAGAGCACGTCGTAGACGACCCAGGCGGCAACGAGCAGGCCGATGCTGACGCCGACGGCCTCCCACGGTGTCAGGTCGGCCACTGCCGGATCGATCAGGTATGCGCTCGCGTTGAAGTAGTAGAGAACGACCATCAACCCGAAGCCCGACAACCAGGTCGTGTACGCCTCCCACTTGAACCACGCGAGGTGCTCCGGTAGCACGGGTGGGGCGACCTTGTACTTCTTGACATGGTAGAAGCCGCCTCCGTGGACCTCCCACAGCTCGCCGCCGACACCGTCCCTGAGGTCTTCCACCTTCGTCGGAGCCTCCAGCGACTGGTCGAGCAGGACGAAGTAGAACGAGGCGCCGATCCAGGCGATCGCGGCGATCACGTGCAGCCAGCGGATCAGGAGATTGAGCCAGTCGGTGATGTACGGATCGAGGAAGACGGCGACCATGGTCATCCGCGCCGCCATCGGTCGGTTGCGATCTCCACGAGCTGGTGGAGGGCCGTTTCGAGCTCCTCGTCGGTCGGGTTGTCGATACGGGCCCGCAGCACGTCGAGAATCTCAGCCCTGGGCCGCCGGTCGACGAAGACGACGAACCGGAAGCCGTGCCGCGCCTCGTACTCTGCGTTCAGCCGCGCGAGCTCGGCCAGTACCAGCGGATCGTCGTCCGTGCCCTGCTCGGCTGCGGATCGCGCCGACAACCCGCTCGTCCGGCCGATCGCCGGGTGAGCGTCGAGCACCTCGCGCTTCTCGGCGTCGGACAGCTCGGCAATCGCAGCGGGTGCGGCTTCGAGGGGGCCCGCCCGATCGGAGAGGAGCTCGACGAATCGCGTCCTTCCCTCGAAGAGCTCCGCGAGCTCCTCGGCGGTCAGCTGCCCCGGTAACTCGCGCACGAGAACGGGGAGACGAGCAGAGGGACATGGTAGTGGCCTTCGTCCAGTTGAACCTCGAGCTCGACACGGTGGAAAAACGTCGACGGTGGGTGGAACACGAGGCGGTAGAGACCCGGCTCGAGCACCTCCGCGAGGCGTGCCCGCCCGTCGCCGTCGGTCTCCAGGCTTGCGATCTGCTCGGCACCGCGCAGTAGTTCCACGGCCACTCCTACGGCCGGCCTGCCGGTCGCGGTGTCGAGCACATGGGTCGAGAGGGAAGCGCTCACCCGGAGAACTTTCGAGCTTGAACGCGATGGGCCTGCGCGATCTCGGCCTCGTCAGCGTTCACGAGCAGCCCGTCGCGAACGACGGGCTCGCCACCGACGACGAGCATATCGACGCGGTGGGGTCCCGCGAACACGATCCCCGCGACGGGATCGTCGGCGCCGCCGAGCTCGAGCCCGTCGGTGCGCCACACGGCGAAGTCGGCGCATTTGCCGGCTTCGAGCGAGCCGATGTCGTCCCGCCGGAGCACCGCCGCTCCACCACGGGTACCGAGGCGAATCGCCTCCCGAGCGGACATCGCGCCGCCTCCACCACGGCCGCGAGCAACGAGGAGGGCCTGTTTCACCTCGAGGAAGAGATCACTTCGCTCGTTCGAGGCCGAGCCGTCGACACCGAGGCCGACACGAACTCCGGCGGCGAGCATGTCGCGCACCGGCGCGACGCCCGCCCCGAGTCGCAGGTTCGAGGTCGGACAGTGGGCGACGCCCGTGCCAGTGCTGGCGAACTGGGCGATATCCCGCTCCGAGAGATGGACGCAGTGGGCGCACCAGACGTCGTCGGCCAACCAGCCGAGCCGGTCGAGATATTCGACGGGACGGCAGCCGTAGAGCTCGATGCAATACGCCTCCTCCTCGAGCGTCTCGGCGAGGTGGGTGTGGAGCGGCAGGCCGAGCCTGCGTGCGAGGACGGTCGATTCCTCCATCAGGCGCCCGGTCACCGAGAAGGGAGAGCATGGTGCCACTGCCAGCTGGACGCGCGCGCCGGGGCCTGCCTCGTGCAGCAGCCCGGCGAGTCGTTCCGTCTCGGCGAGCACGGCGTCGAGATCCTCGACGAGCTCGTCGGGGGGGAGGCCGCCGTCCGAGACCCCGAGGTCCATGGAGCCGCGGGAGGCGACGATCCGTACCCCGATCTCGCGCGCCGCCTGCACCTCGGCCTCGACCAGCCCCTCGCGCCCGCTCGGGAAGACGTAGTGGTGATCGAATGCCGTCGTACAGCCGGAGAGCGCCAGCTCGGCCAGGCCGGTGCGCGCTGCGGCGTACTCGGCCTCGGCGTCGATCCGTGACCAGACCGGATAGAGCTCGCGTAGCCAGGTGAAGAGGTCGGCCTGCTGAGCCCTGGCGCGAGTGAGCGTCTGGTAGAGGTGGTGGTGGGTGTTGACGAGGCCAGGCGTGACGACGGCGCCCCGTAGGTCGACTCGGGCTTCCGTCCGCGGCTCGGTGCCGGAGCCGACCGCCGCGATCGTGGTGCCCTCGATCAGCAACCAGCCGGTCTCGTGCTCCGTGCCCGTGTCGTCCATTGTGACGACGAAGCCGTTCGCGTAGAGCGTTGTCGCGGGCGGGGTCACACGGAGCCCGGGTGGGATTCCCGCTCGCCCGCCTCGGTCTGACGGACGAACCTCGCCTTCTCCCAGAACTCCGGGATCGAGGCGGCGTCGACGTAGCTCATGCCGCTGCGAAGGCCTCCGTGGAGCTCTTCCACGATCTCTGCGACGGACCCGCGCAGCGGGAACTCCATCTCTTCGCCCTCGGCGACGTACTGGTCGAGCGAGTCCCCCTGCCCTTCGATCGCGAGCCGGGCAGCCGCCGCCGACCGCGAGGCCATGCCGCGGTACACCTTGAAGAGCTGGCCGCGTCGGCGGACGACGTCGCCGGGGCTCTCGTCCCGCCCGGCGAGCAGGCTGCCCACCATCACCGTGCTCGCACCCGCCGCGATCGCGGTCGCGACGTGCCCCGCCCTCCGGATGCCACCGTCGGCGATCAGGGGCACACCGGCCACGCGGGCCGCGGCTGCGCACTCGAGCACCGCGGACAGCTGCGGCACGCCTACGCCGGCGACGAGCCGGGTCGTGCAGGCAAAGCCCGGCCCGATCCCCACCTTGACCGCATCTGCCCCGGCGGCCGCGAGATCATGGACGCCCTCGCCGGTCGCGACGTTCCCCGCGACGACCTCGACATCCGGCCAGGCCCTTTTCAGCTCCCCTACGGCCTCGATCGCGGCGTCGGAGTGCGCGTGGGCGATGTCGAGGACGAGGGCATCGACCTCCGCCCCGACGAGCTCGCCGGCCCGATCGAGATAGTCGCCGCGAACGCCGATCGCGGCCGCGACACAAAGGCGGCCCAGGGTGTCTCGCGTCGCACGCGGATAGCGGTCGGCGACCGCAAGGTCCCGGAGTGTCACGAGGCCTGCGATCCGGCCGTCGTCGTCCACGAGTGGGAGCTTCTCGATGCGGCTCGCCGTCAGCAGCCGCCGCGCGTCGGCGAGCTCGATGCCGGGCGCCGCGGTGACGAGCCGCTCGCGCGGAGTCATCAGCGCCTCCACCCGATCGCCGTCCTCGCCGGCGAGCAGGTCGCGGGCCGTGAGCAGACCAAGGAGTCGCCGCTCCGGATCGACGACGAGGAAGCCCGTGACGGCAAGTCGGTCGGCCTCGGCTCGTGCCTCGGCGAGCGTCAGGCCCGGTTCTACCGCGTACGGCTCGGCCACGACGTGCGTCAGATAGCGCTTGACGCGCCGTACCTCGGCCACCTCCTCCTCGATCGAGAGAAAGCGATGAACGACGCCGATGCCGCCGAGCTGCGCCATCGCAACTGCCATGGGTGCCGTGGTGACGGTGTCCATGTTGGCGGACATGATCGGTACCTCGAGCTCGATCCCCGGGGTAAAGCTCGCGCGCGTCGAGACGTCCTGGCGTGAGCGCACCCGGGACCGTCGCGGCACGAGAAGGACGTCGTCGTAGGTGAGGCCGACCAGGATCTCGTTCATGGTGCCACTTCGAGCGGGACGATCTCGAACCGGTCGACGTCGACGAGACCGCGGTCCGTGATCTTCAGCGACGGGATCACCGAGAGCGCGAGGAACGCGAGCGTCAGGAAGGGCGTCGCCCCCGACCAGCCGAGCGCGACGGCGGCCTCGTTGGTGGCGCGGCTCGATGCGATCACCTCGGCGAGCGGTGCATCCGAGAGGAGCCCGGCGATCGGGAGGGGGCACTCGGCCACTATCCGGCCGTCGTCGATCACGACGATGCCGCCACCGATGTGGGCCAGGTGGGTGACGGCGAACGCCATGTCGTCGTCAGACATGCCGACGACGACGAGATTGTGGGCGTCGTGGGCCACCGACGACGCGAGCGCCCCTCGCGCGAGCCCGGATCCGGCGACGAAGCCGAGCCCGATCCGGCCGGTCGCGAGGTGCCGTTCGACGACGGCGATCTTGGCGAGGCCTGCCTCGGCGTCGGCGACAGCTCGGCCGGCTGCGACCACGGGATCGCGAACGAGTGATTCCGTCACGACCTGATCCTCGATCAACCCGATCGCGCGGATCGGACCACCGTTCGAGGGGATCGCGAAGTCCGAGGCGGTGACCGGTCGCACGCGAACCGTCTGCCGTACCCAGTCGGGAACGGGAACCGACGGCACGGACTCGATCGGGTGGCCGTGCTTGAGAACCATGTCGGGCACGAACCGCTCGAGGTCGGGAAGCAGGAGAAGATCGGCCTGGTAGCCGGCCGCGACCGCCCCGAGGTGGTCGAGTCCGTGCCACTGCGCACCGTGGAACGACGCCATCAGCAGCGCATCCTCCGGCGACGCGCCGAAGGCAACGGCGTCGCGCACCATCCCGTTGATGTGCCCGTTGTCGGCTATGTCATCGGGGTCGCGGTCGTCCGTGCAGAACGCCATCCGGCCGGGGCCGTACTCGAGCACGAGCGGGAGCAACGCCTCGAGATTGCGCGCCATCGAGGCCTCGCGGATCAGCAGCCACATTCCCGCCCGAAGCCGCTCGAGGCCCTCCTCGGCCGTCAGCGCCTCGTGGTCGGAGCGGATCCCGGATGCTGCGTACGCTTGCAGCTCTTTGCCGAGGAGGCCCGGCGCGTGGCCGTCGACATGAGCCGCACCCTGGAGCTCGAGTTTCTCGAGCTCCGAGGGAAGCCCGTTGACGACGCCGGGGAAGTTCATCATCTCCGCGAGCCCGAGCACCCGGCTGCGCCGCATGAGCGCTTCGAGGTCGCCGGGCCCGAGCGGCCGTCGGGGCGACTCGAACGGTGACGCGGGAACGCACGAGGGCGCCATGAAGAAGACCTCGAGCTGCAGCCCTTCCGACGCGTCGAGCAGCCAGTGGACGCCGTCGGAGCCGAGCACGTTCGCGATCTCGTGCGGGTCGGCCACGACCGCCGTCGTGCCGAGCGGCAGCACGAGCCGCGCAAACTCGTCGACGAGCAGCTTCACCGACTCGAGATGCATGTGGGAATCGATGAAGCCGGGAACGACGAAGCGCCCGTCGGCCTCGACGACCTGGTTTCCCGCGTAAGAGCCCACGGCGGCGATGACCCCTTCGACGATCGCGACGTCGGCGTCGAGCCACTCGCGGGTGAACACGCAGAACACGCGGCCGCCGCGAACGACGGTGTCCGCGGGCTCGTCGCCGCGCGCGACCGCGAGTCGCCTTGCCAGGCCGGTCATGGTGCGACCATAACGCCTCCTAACCCGCCACGATGTGCGTCCCCGTTTCCCCGGCGAGCGCCCGCTCGACGTTCTCGGGGTCGGTGATGATGGCAGTGCCGCCGCCGCGCTCGAGGAAGTCGACGACGGCCCCCATCTTCGGCGCCATGCTCCCCGCCAGGAAATGCGTGCCCTCGGCCAGGTACTCCTTCGCCTCGCCGAGCGTCATCCGGTCGATCCACCGCTGGGTCGGTTGGCCGAAATCGAGCGCCACCTTTTCCACGGCGGTCGTGACGAGGAACAGCTCGGCCCCGATGTTCGTCGCGAGGAGCGAGCAGGCGTGGTCCTTGTCGATCACGGCGGCGATGCCGGAGAGGTCGCCACCGGCGTCCGCGACCACGGGGATGCCGCCACCGCCCACGGAGATGACGACGAAGCCGCTCTCGATGAGAGAACGGATTGCGTCGACCTCGACGATGCGAATCGGCTCGGGTGAGGCGACAACCCTCCGCCATCCCCTGCCCGCGTCCTCGCGCACCGCCCACCCGTCCTCGTCGCGCCGTCGCATCGCCATGCCCTCGTCCATGAACGACCCGATCGGCTTCGACGGCTGTCGGAACGCCGGATCGTCGGCCGACACCTCCACCTGGGTCACGACCGCGACCGCGTGACGGTCGATGTCGAGGCGGCGGAAGTCGTTCTCGAGGTTCTGCGCGAGGGCGTAGCCGATTGCTCCCTGGCTGTCGGCGCCGCAGACGTCGAGCGGCACCTCGTGCAGCTCGCCCGCGGCGAGCTCCGAGCGGCGTAGGATGAAGCCGACCTGGGGGCCGTTCCCGTGGCCGATCGCCACGTCCCAGCCGTCCTTGATCATCGAGGCGACGTGCCAGCAGGTCTCGCCCGCCGCGATGTACTGGTCGCGCACCGACTGGTGCTGCTTGTCCTTGATCAGCGAGTTGCCGCCGATGGCGACGACCGCGCTCTTCCGGCTCATTGCTCCGCGCTCCCGGTGAAGCCGCCCATCGTGAGGGCCATCAGCGCCTTGCCGGTATGCATGCGGTTCTCGGCCTCGTCGAACACGACCGACTGCGGGCCGTCGATGACCTCGTCGGTGACTTCCCTGCCGCGGTCGGCCGGCAGGCAATGCATGTAGAGCGCACCGGGCGCGGCGAGCGCCATGCGGCGGGCGTCGCAGATCCAGTTGCTGAACGCGCCGGACTCGGCGAGCGCTTTCGACTCGTCGGTGAACGCGTCGAGCCTGCCCCACGACTTCGGGTACACGACATCCGCGCCGCGGAACGCCTCGTCCATGTCGTCCATGAACGTGATCGTCGCGCCCGCCTCAGCGGCAGCCGCCTCGGCTTTCGCGACCACCTCGGGCATCAGGTCGAAGCCGGGCGGATGGGCGATCACGACGTCCATCCCGAACCGCGGCAGCAGCGTCGCGATGCCCTGCGGCACCGAGAGCGGCCTTGCGTACGACGGGGCGTAGGCCCACGTCATCGCGACCTTCATCCCGCGCAGGTTGTCGCCGCGCTTCTCGCGCAGCGTCATCAGGTCGGCAATCGTCTGCGTCGGGTGGTCGATGTCGCACTGGAGGTTGATCAGCGGGATGTCGGCCCACTTCGCGATCTCGCGCATCCAGGCGTTGCCGACGTACGGCGCCAGGTCGTGGCGGATCGCGATTCCCTCGCCGTAGCGGGAGAGGATGATGCCCATGTCCTTGGGGCTCTCGCCGTGCGCGACCTGCGTCTTGTCGGCGTCGAGGAAGATGGCGTGGCCGCCGAGTTGCGTCATGCCCGTCTCGAAGGCGTTGCGGGTGCGGGTCGACTTGTCCAGGAAGAGCATGTAGAGCGTCTGGCCGTCGAGCAGCTTGTGCCGAAGGCCCGCCTTGCGGTCGGCCTTCAGCTCCATGGAGACGGCCACGACCTCCTCCAGCTCCTCCAGGGTCCAGTCGATCGTCTCGATGTAGTCCTTGCCGATGAGCGCCGCCTTGACGGCCGTCCGGTCGGTGAGCGTGCTGCCTTCCATGACTCCTCTTCCTCTCTTAGAACTGTCCGTTTGCGAAAGCGTCGATCATCGCCGGCACGTCGTCGCCGAGCGGGTAGAGCACGGGGCAGGTGCAGCCGCTCGCGACGTACTCGCGCACCTTCGCGCGGCAATCGTCGGGTGTGCCCGAGGCCGTGATGAGCTGGACGACCTCGTCGGGGACGAGGTGCATCGCCTTCTCGATCTGCTCCGCCGTCGCCGGCCAGGTGAGGATCGCGCCGATCTCCTCGAGCAACTCGGGCGCGACGCCGCTCGCCTTCATGATGTGCGGCTGCTGGCCAAGGTATTGCGTCACGAGCTCGCGCGCCCGGTCGAGAGCGAGGGTGCGGTCGTCGTCGAGCGAGCAGACGACGAGCTGCGGCCGGTCTACGTCGTCGAGCGTGCGTCCGGCGCGCTCGGCGCCGATCGCGAGGTGCTCCATCGCCTCGCGGTTGTAGCCGGGCCCGACGAGGTAGTTGAGGACGACGCCGTCGCCGATCTCGCCTGCGAGCTCCATCATCTTCATCGCGGTCGCGCCGATGTAGATCGGCACGTCCTTCGGCGAGCGGTCGCCGTGGACGATGTCGATCTCGACGTCGTCCAGGTGCACGAATTCGCCGTGGTACGTCACGCGCTCCATCGCGAGCAGCCGCCGTACGGCCTCGACCGTCTCCCGCATCGCCTTCAGCGGCTTGCGGCGCGTGATCCCGACCTTCGACGCAAGCGGGTCCCACCACGCGCCGATCCCGAGCTTGACGCGGCCCGGAGCCAGGTCGTCGAGGGTGGAGAAGGTGGCGGCGAGGAGCCCGACGTTCCGTGTCCAGTTGTTGACGACGCCCGAGCCGACTGCGATCCGGTCGGTGACGGCGGCGAAAGCCGCCATCGGCACGGTCGCCTCCCGGACAAGCCTGCTCTCCGCCTGCCAGACGGCCTCGAATCCGTTCGCCTCGGCGAGCTGCACGTACTGCATCCCGTCGCGGATCGGATGCTTGTCCTGCAGATAGAGCGCCACGCGACCTTCGCTCGTGACGGGCATCATCGACCTCCCTTGGGCTCGAACTCGTGTGGGCCGATCTCGTCCAGTCGCCGCCACAGCCGCTCGGCCTCACGGCGGGCGTCGGCTGCAAGCTCCTGCTGGTCGACGTTCGTAAGCCGCCTGTCCTTGACGACCCACTCGCCCGCGACCATCACGTCGCGCACGGCACGGGCGGAGAGCCCGAACACCCAGTGCCCGGCAAAGCTCCGCTCGTGCACAGGCGTGGGCGCGGCGTAGTCGAGGACGACGAGGTCGGCCGGAGCGCCCGGCTGCAGGGCTCCGAGCAGCGGCTCCGCGAACGCCCGGCCGGCGAGATGTGCGCTCTCTGCGAGTCGTTGCAAAGGCCAGTCGCCGCCGATGCCGACGTCGTCCTCTCGAACCCGGAAGAACGCCGCGCGTGACTCCTCGAACATGTCGGAGCCGATGCCGTCCGTCCCGAGTGACACCCGCTCGCCGAGTGCGTGCAGCCGGGCCCTTCCGATCGAGTTGTTCATGTTCGAACGCGCGTTGTGGGCGATCGAGCAATGGGCTGCCTGCACCAGACCGATCTCGTCGTCGTCCAGGTGCACGCCGTGCGCGAGGAGCGTTCGTCCGTCCAGAGCACCGGCCCGGTCGAGCCGAGCCGCGACCCGGAGCCCGCTGCGCGCCACCGCGTCACGCTCGTCGGCGCCGTCCTCGGCGGCGTGGATGTGCAGCCCGACCCCGTAGTCGGCCGCCGCCTCGCAACACGCCGCGAGCGTCTCGTCCGAGAGCGTGAACGAGGCGTGCGCGCCGACCATCCCACGCGCGAGCGAGACCTCGGCCGAATGCAGCCGCTCCAGATACCGCCGGTTCTCCAGGATGCCGGCGTGCGCTCGGTCGGGCCCGTCGCGGTCGGAGGTCTCGTAGCAGAGGACCGAGCGGACACCGAGGCCGTCCAGGGCCGCCGCGACGATGTCGAGCGAGCCGTCGATCGCGTTCGGCGAGGCGTGGTGATCGACGAGCGTGGTGGTTCCCGAGAGCAGCGCCTCCATCCCTCCTACGAGCGCCGAGGCCCTGATGCTCTCCTCGTCCAGGGCGCGGTCGAGCCGCCACCAGATCCGCTGCAGGATCTGCACGAAGTTCGTCGGTGGTTCGAGCGCGTACGGCATGCCGCGCGCGAGTGCGGAGTACAGGTGCGTGTGGGCGCAAACGTTGCCCGGAACGACGAGGCAGCCCGAGCAATCGTGCCGCGTGCTTCCTTCCGCAAGCGCTATGCGGCCGTCCACGACGTGGACGTCGTCGCACGCGATCAGCACGGGGTCGAGCGACGTGACGACCGCTCCCCCGCTCAGGATCACGAGTGAGAGCCTCCATGCGTCGCGAGGTGAGGTACCGCCGCCAGTGCGGCGGGGGAGTCCTTCATCGGCAGGCGCGTGCGGCGCTTGCCGTCGAAGGCGTACAGCGCACCCGCTACCGCCGCTGCGGTGGGCACCAGGGCGGCCTCGCCGACGCCCTTGGCGCCGTACGGGCCCTCGGGCTGCGGCTCCTCGATCAGGAGGCACTCCACTTCGGGCATGCCGCTCGGGGGGATGATGTGGAGTGATTTGAGGGTCTCCGTGACCGGGACGGCGCCCTCGACGACGAATTCCTCGGACAGCGCCTGCCCGAGGCCCATGTGAACCGCGCCCTCGATCTGACCCTCCACAAGTGTCGGGTTGATCGTCCGACCGACGTCGTGAGCCGCGATCACCTTCGACAACCGGCCGGCCTCGTCGAGGATCGCGACCTGCGTCGCCCAGGCGTACGCGAGGTGCGTGACCGGCTCGTCGATCCCAGGCCCGAGCTTGGTCGTCCAGTCGACGACGAACTCTCCCCGGTACTCCCGGCCGGCCAGGTCTCCGAGCGGCCGGTCGCCCAGAGCCGCCTTCAGCTTGCGGGCGGCCTCGATCACGGCCCTGCCGCCGAGCACGGTCGATCGAGAAGCGGTCGTCTGGCCCGTCTCGAGGTCGCGGTCGGTGTCCACCGCGACGCGTACCCGCTCGGGTGGGAGGCCGAGCTCCTCGCACGTGATCTGCTGCAGGATCGTGTGCACGCCTTGCCCCATCTCCGTCCAGGAGTGGTAGAGCGTCACCGAGCCGTCGGCCTCGGGTCGGAGCACGGCGCGACCGTACTCGACCATCCCGTTGCCGATGCCGGTGTTCTTGACGCCACAGGCGATGCCGGCGAAGCGAGCGCCGCGGTAGGCGTCGCGCACGGCCAGCAGGGTCTTCTTCAGGCCCACTCCCGGGCCGAGCTTCTGCCCGGTCCCGAACCGGTCACCGACCTCGAGCGCGTTGCGCCAGCGGATTTCCCAGCCGTCGATGCCGACCTGCTCGGCAAGCATGTCGAGCACGCTCTCGATCGCAAAGTTGGATTGATTGACACCGAATCCGCGCATTGCCCCGCACGGCGGGTTGTTCGTGTAGACGGCCGTTCCCTCCACGTCCACGTTCGCCACCTTGTAGGCGCCGCAGGCGTGGCCGACGGCCCGTTCGATCACCTTGTCGCCGACGCTCGCGTACGCGCCCGTGTCGCCCACGATGCGGGCCCGAACGGCCACGAGGCGGCCGTCGGCATCGCATCCGACCGTGTACTCGAGCCACATCGCGTGGCGCTTCGCGTGGAAGCCAAGGCTCTCCCGGCGCGAGAGCGTGACGAGGACCGGCAGGCTCGTGTGCGTGGCGAGCAAGGCGGCGTGAGACTGGATGTTGAGGTCTTCCTTGGCTCCGAACGCTCCCCCGGTGGGGACGTGCGTGACACGCACGTGGTCCTCGGGAACGCCGAGGAAGGACGCGACCTGGCGTCGATCGTCCCACACACCCTGGCCCTGCGAGTAGACGTCGAGCGGACCGTCGTCGTTCGGCACCACGAGCGACGACTCGGGCTCGAGGAAGGCATGCTCGATGAATTGGGTGCGGAATGTCTCCGTCACCACGTGGGCCGCCCTCCCGAGGGCGTCGCCGACGTCCCCGCGCTGCAGGCGCGAGACCGAGAGCACGTTGCCGCCATCGTGCAACTCCGGCGCCCCCGGCGCCATTGCCTCGAACGGGTCGGTCACCGGGTCGAGCACCTCGTACTCGACTTCCACGAGCGCGGCCGCCGCGCGAGCAGCCCGGCGCGTCTCGGCGGCAACGGCGGCGACGACGTCGCCCACGTAAGCCGTGATCTCGCCCGTTGCCACGAGCTGGCGCCAATCCCGCTTGATCGATCCCTGTGTCCGCTCGCCCGGGACATCGGCGGCGGTCACGACCGCCACGACGCCCGGGTGGGCGAGCGCCTGGGACGTGTCGATGCGGAGGATCCTCGCGCGCGGGTGGTCGGAGAAGCGAAGGGCGCCGTGGAGCATGCCCGGCGCCACCATGTCGCCCACGAAGACGTTGTCGCCGAGCGCTAGCTCTGTGCCCTGGTAGCGGGCGGTGCGCGAGCCGACGCGACCGCTGCGGTCGGGCTCCGGGATCGGCTCGCCGCGGTGTGCTGCCGCTGCGAGCTCGATCGCGTCCAGGACCTTGACGTACCCCGTGCAGCGGCAGAGGTTCCCTAGCAGAGCGTGCTCGATCTCGTCCCGCTCCGGCTCGGGATGGCGCTGGAGAAACGCCTCGGCCTTCATCACGATCCCGGGTGAGCAATACCCGCATTGGGACGCGCCCGCCGCGACGAAGCTTTCGCTCCAGAGTCGCCGCTCGTCCGAGGAGAGCCCTTCATGGGTGACGACGTGCTTCCCCTCGAACCGGGTTGCCTTCTGCGCGCAGGAGACGACCGCCCTCCCGTCGGCGATCACCGTGCACGCGCCGCAGGAGCCTTCCGGCGCGCACCCGTCCTTCACCGAGCGCAACCCGAAGCCCTCGCGAAGCAACTCGAGCAGGCTCGCGTCCTCGGCCGGCTGGGCCGACACCACCTTCCCGTTGAGCGTGAACTCCATGGCTCCCGTCTCCCTCGTCACTATTCCATTGCGCCGAGCACGAGCGAGATGAGTGCCATCCTCATCACGACGCCGTTGAAAGCTTCCGACCAGTACCTGGCGTGCCGCGTGCCGTCGACGTCCTCCGGCAGCTCGTCCATGCGGGGCAGGCTGTGGAGGACGATCGAACCCGGCTTCGCGCGGTCGCGCAGCAGCTCGCGGGTCACCCGGTATGCCTCGGGCGTCATCCCGACGGTCTCGCCGCGCTCGTCGCGCGACTTCGTGTAGTCGGGCTGGACGACGGGCTCCATGTAGATGACGTCGCAGTCGTGGATGACGTCCGCGACGGAGGGGGCCTCTTCGTAGCGCACACTGAGCTCGTCGAGTTCCGCCTTGAACTCCGGCAGCAGCGACATCTCCGGCGGTCCGACGACGTATGCCTTCGCGTCGAACTGCGACATCGCGTAGAGGATCGAGTGCATCGTCCGCATGCGCATGTCCCCCACGAGCAGGAATGTGAGGCCGTCGAGGGTTCCCAGCTCGCTCTTCGTCGTATAGAGATCGGTCAGCACCTGCGTGGGATGCTCGCCCCAGCCGTCGCCGCAGTTGATCACGGGCACCGAGGACCAGCGGGCCGCCTCGGCCGGCGCGCCCTGCTGGAAGTGGCGCATCGCGATGACGTCGCCGTAGTACTCCAGCATGTGGACCGTGTCCTTGAGCGACTCCTGGTAGAAGTCGCCGGCACGCGTGTTCTTCGCGTCGGAAAAGCCGAGCACGTGCCCTCCGAGCCGGTGCATGGCGGCCTCGGTGGCCAGTCTCGTGCGGGTGCTCGGCTGGTAGAAGGCCGTCAGCAGGGTCTTGCCGGAGAGCAGGTCCGCGTTCTTGCGATTGCGTGCGATCGGGGCGAGCTCGTCGCAGACCTCGAAGACGCGCTCGAACTCGGCGCGCTCAAAGCCCTTGAGCGACAGGATGTCGCGGCCGAGAAAGCTCCTCATCTCGATTCCTTCCTCTTGGGGTGTTGGTACGGACGGCTCCGGTGAACAGCACGACCACGCGTTCGTCGTCGGCGACGCGGCCCGAAGCACGCAGAGCGAGCAGGCCGGCCAGACCGGCGGTGCCGGTAGCGTCGACCGGGATGGCCGTGGCCTCGATCGCGAGATCGTTGGCCTCGACGAGCGTCTGCTCGTCGACGACGAGCGGGCAGCCGCCGGTCGAGAGCATTCCCTCGACCACGGCCAGCCAGTCGTAGGTCTCGTCGTCCAGGATGCCGTGGGCGATGCTGTGCGGCTCGCGCTCCCAAGGCCACATGAACTCGGAGCGGTGGTGCGCCGCGTAGCCGAGAGCTCTGCGGATCTCTCCCGGTCCTGCATTCTCGCACCGGGCGACGACGGCGTCGAAGGCCCTTCTGAGGGGCCAGGCCCCCTGCGTCTGCACGGCATGAACCCGCGGAGGCGTGCGCATCGCGCGGAGCGCGACAGAGTCCCGCAGCGCGCCGATGCACGCACTGGCGAGCGCACCGCCGCCGACCTGCACGACGAGGCGGTCGACGGTCGTGCCGGCAGCAGCGAGGTCGCCGGCGATCTCGTAGCCGAGGGTCTCCCCGCCTTCGACGGCGAGGCCGTTCAGGTTCCCCTGGCACGTGAACGGCACAGCGCCTTTCGCAAGTTCCTGCAGGAGCCGTCGAACCGTCGGATCGCCGGTCTCCCCTGCGTCGCGTGGACAGATGGTGACCAAGGCTCCGAGATCCTCGAGGCGTGCGAGGACAGCGGGCTCGGCGTCGACCGGAACGAAGACACGGAGTCGGCGGGCACCGGCGGCCGCGACCACGGCCGCCGCCAGAGCGGCGTTGCCGCAGCTCGCGATCGCGAGGTCGCGTCGCCGCAACGAGTCGGCCAGCCCGAGGTGCTCGGCCACCTCGAGGTAGAGAAGCACGCCGAACAGATGGCGAGCCTTGTGCGATCCCGAGACGTTCCTCGTCTCGTCCTTGACCCAGACGCCGCCCGTTTCGGAGAACCCGAGGCGGTCGCTCAGCGCGTCGCTGCGGGCGAAGGGCGTTACCGTGAAGCCTCGGCCGTCGACGTCGCGCACCTGCCGATCGAGCCACCGCACGAGCGCACAGAACTCGTCGTCCGAGAGGCCTCCCTCGAGTGCCACACGGTGTGCGTGCAGGAAGGTTCGGTAGCGGATGAAGGGATTCGGCTCCGTGTCGCCGATCGGGAATCGGGCTGCCGAGAGGTCGAGCTCACGCCGGAGGACGTGGTCGACGTCGTCGCCGCGCTCCGCGTTGGGGCAGCGGAACGGATACGGGTCGAACCGGCGCGGTTCGGCGCCACACCCGGCGCAGACGAGCCTGCTTGCCGCCGCGGTCGTCACAGGGTGTCCAGGACGCCGGTGCGCGCGTTGAACTCGTCGATCAGCGTGTCCCAGTCGCGCACGATCTCGTGGATGCCGGCCCAGAACGACGGCCTTCTGCGGACTTCGAAATCCTCGAGCGAAATTCCCTGTTGCTCGACCCACGTGTAGTAGCCGAGGTTGAAGATCCGTTCCCGCTCGATCCACGTGAGCTCGCTGAGATTGTCCGTGGCCGCTCCCAGCAGATGCTCGCCGAACACCTCGCCGGCCGCCACCTCGTCGAACCCGTCCGGGAAGTACCGCCCGAGCCCGAGCTCGCGCTCGCTCGCGTACATCTCCGCTCCGTCGGTTGCAACCGTCACGATCACGTCCGCGGGGCCCATCCCGTAGTGCTTGGCAGTCTTGATCGCACCGAGCACGTTGCAGATACTCGACAAACCGAGCGAGGGCAGTCCGGCGAGAACGTCGTCCGGGACGCCACACCGCCCGCCGAGGTACCTTCGGCCGACGGCGGTGTTGAACAGGACACCGAGCCGGTCGGTGGCCCGGTCCGAGACCGCGAGAGCGACGTCCGTGTTGAGGACGTTGTGGATGAGGGGGATGTGCTTGTCGCCGATCCCCTGGATGTTGTGCTCGCCGAAGCCGTTCCTGATCATCGTCGGGCACTCGAGCGCCTCGCAGGCGACGACCAGCGAGCCGAACTGCTCCTTGAGATAGTCGCCGGCTCCGATCGTCCCCGCAGATCCCGTCGCCGAGACGAAGGCCCGCAGCTGTACCTCCGGCTCGCGTTCGCGCATCGACTCGAAGACGCGCGCGAGCGCTGCGCCGGTCGCCAGGTAGTGGACGATGTGATTCCCGAACTCGGCGAACTGGTTGAGGATGACGTTGTCGGGGTCCTCGGCGAGCTCGTGGCACCGGTCGTAGATCTCCTTGACATTGCTCTCGGTTCCCGGCGTTCGGACGATGTCGTCGGGCTCGACGACCCATTCCTCCAGCCAGGCGAACCGCTCGCGGCTCATCCCTTCGGGGAGGACCGCGACGCCCCGGCACCCCATCAGCCGCGAGATGGCGACGCCGCCGCGGCAGTAGTTGCCGGTCGACGGCCATACGGCGCGGTTCGAGGTGGGATCGAATTGCCCCGTGATCAGACGTGGCGCCAGGCAGCCGTAGGCGGCGAGCACCTTGTGGGCGGCGATCAGCGGGAACCGGTTTCCGAGTACCACCACGATCTGCGCCTCGACGCCGGTGAGCTCCGGCGGAAGGACGAGGTGGTCGGGGACGTCGACGAAATCCGTCCGGTTCGCGCCGTTATGCCAGTGCACGCGGTACAGGTTCAGGGGGTGGGGATCGTCCGGCCCGACGGCGGCGAGCGCCCGTCGAACGGGGGTGGGAACGAGCGTCGGGTGGGCGAGCTGGGTGAAGGTCGGGAGCGCGATGCGCGCCTGCCGGAACCGCTCGATGGTGCGCTCGAGGGTGCTCGAATCTGCGAGCTCACGAGCCAGGCCGAGTCGTTCCTTGATCATTCCGCCTCCACGGGTCGTCTTGGTGCAAACGCTACGAGCTCGAGGGGCCGAGGTCGTCGGGGATTTGCCGGAAGCCCGATCAGGGATTCCCCTGTCACGCGGCGCGAGCCCGGCTGCCATGCTCCTGTCATGCCGGGATCTGGCAGCCGTCTCGCTGCGCGGGCGTGTCGAGCGGAGCTCGTCCGAAGCTCGACTGCGTGCCGCGGGCGAGATATGGTCGCCTCACCGGGAGGGCGTCTCGTGGGCCCGCTTCACCGGACGATCGACGGAGGCGAGGTCGTAGGAGCCAATGTGACCGGTCCCACGCATGGGCCGGCGCGAAAGGAGCATCGTGTCTAGTTCTCGAGTTCTAGGAAGAATCAGTCGGAGGAGGGTTGCGGTCGTGGCCCTGCTCGGCGCTCTCGCCGTCGCCGCTCTCGCTCTGGCAGGCAGCACGTCCGCCGGCTCGCAGGCGACGCCGCTGAAGGCGGCGTGGATCTATGTCGGCCCGCACAACGACGCCGGCTGGTCACAGGCGCACGACATGGGCCGCCTGTACGTTCAGAAGACGCTCGGCAGCAACGTGAAGACCACGTACAAGGAGAACATCGCCAACGGAGCTCAGCTCCAGCAGACGGTTGCGAGCCTCGTCCGCGACGGCAACAAGATCATCTTCGGGACGTCTTTCGGCTTCTTCGACAAGAAGCTGGCAGCGAAGTACCCGGGCGTGCTCTTCGAGCAGGCGACCGGGACGGATCAGTCCAAGAACCTCTCCGAGTACTTCGGGGCGGCCGAGGACTCGATCTACCTGTCCGGCCTGGCTGCAGGCGCAGCCAGCAAGAACGGCAAGATCGGCTACATCGTGCCGTTCGCGATTCCCGAGGTGATCCGTCACGCGAACGCGTTCGCCCTCGGCGCCCAGGCGGCGCACCCCGGCGCGACCGTCAAGCTGATCTGGACGAACGCGTGGTTCGATCCGGCCAAGGAGAAGAAGGCGGCTGAGAGCCTCGTCGCCTCCGGCGTCGACGTCCTCGGCCAGAACGTGGACAGCCCCGCTGCCGGCCAGTACGCGCAGTCGAAGGGCATTCCCTGGGTCGGCTACGACGCGAACGCCAAGAAGTTCGCTCCGACCTCCTGGCTGACGGCGGCCACCTACGACTGGGGCCCGTACTACCTGAGCCGCGTCAAGGCGGCCATGAACGGGACCTGGAAGTCGGGCTTCTACTACGGGAGCATCAAGGACGGCCTCATCACACTCGCGCCGTTCGGGCCGAAGGTGAGCGCGAAGACCAAGGCGATGATCGCGGCCAAGAGGCAGGCGATCGTCAGCGGCAAGTTCTACGAGTTCACCGGGCCGCTCTACGACCAGAGCGGGAAGCTCAAGGTGCCGGCCGGCAAGAAGCTGAGCGTCCAGCCGGACCTCTACTCGATGAACTGGCTCGTCAAGGGCGTCATCGGGAGCGCGAAGGGCTAGCGCTCACCGGTCGGGGGGAGCGGAGTGGCGCGGCTCCCCCCGACCAGGTGCCCGTCGCCCCATGGATCCCTCGGCGGAACCCGGAGCGGTAGCTTTGGCCGGGCATGGCGCGCGCCCGGCGATCGTGTGCCGCGGGATCACCAAGCGGTTTCCCGGAGTCCTCGCCAACGACTCCGTGGACTTCGAGGCACTCGAGGGTGAGGTTCACGCCCTGCTCGGCGAGAACGGTGCCGGCAAGAGCACCCTCTCCAACATCTTCACCGGCCTCTACCGCGCAGACGAAGGCGAGATGGAGGTCCACGGCGTTCCGGTCGCCTTCGACACGCCGCGGGACGGGATCATGGCCGGGATCGGCATGGTGCACCAGCACTTCCGGCTCGTAGAGCCGTTCACGGTGGCCGAGAACGTCATGCTGGGCGACCAGAGCGACGTGGGGCGGTCGTTCCGTCTCCACCCGCGTGCGATCGAGGAGCGGGTGGCCGAGCTAGGTGAGCGCTACGGGATGGCCGTCGATCCGCGCGCCCGTATCTGGCAGCTCTCCGTCGGCGAGCAGCAGCGAGTCGAGATCCTGAAGGCGCTCTATCGCGAGGCCCGGATCCTGATCCTCGACGAGCCGACCGCCGTCCTCACCCCACAGGAGGCCGCGGCGCTGTTCGAGACGCTGCGGGCGATGGCCGCAGACGGGCGCACGGTGATCTTCATCTCGCACAAGCTGCACGAGGTGATGGCGGTTTCCGACCGCATCACCGTGCTGCGTGACGGCCGCTCCGTCGCCACCGTCGTGAACGCGGACTGCACGCTCCAGTCGCTCGCAGCGCTGATGGTGGGGCGTGAGCTGCACACCTATCGACGGCAGGAAGAGGCGCGGGAGATCGGCGAGTTGCTGCTCGAGCTCGACGGGATTTCGGCGCATGGCGATCGCGGCGCGGAGGCCGTCCACGACGTCTCGCTGAAGGTGTGCGCGGGGCAGATCCTCGGCGTCGCCGGCGTCTCCGGCAACGGACAGCGAGAGCTCGCCGAGGCGGTCACGGGCCTGCGGCCGCTCACGGCGGGGGCTATTCGCGTCGGCGGCGTCCCGCTTCACACCGGCGACCCGCGGACGGCGATCAAGGCCGGCATCGCGCACGTCCCGGAGGATCGCCTGCACACGGGCGTCGCCCCGAGCCTCAGCATCTCCTCGAACATGGTGCTCAAGTCGTACCGCTCGGACGAGAACTCGCTCGGGCCGTTCCTCCGCTTCCACCGCATCCGCGACTGGGCCGTGGAGCTGATCCGGCGCTACGACGTCAAGGCGCCGGGTCCAGGGGCGTCGGCCAGACAGCTGTCGGGAGGGAACCTGCAGAAGGTCGTGCTCGCGCGCGAGTTCTCTGGGCAGCCCCGGGTGCTCGTGATCGCGGCGCCGACGCGCGGGCTCGACGTCGGTGCGATCGAGACGGTCCACGCGCACCTGCGCGAGGCGGCTGCGGCCGGCGTTGCGATCCTGCTCATCTCCGAGGACCTCGACGAGTTGATGACGCTGTCCGACCGGATCGCGGTGATGTACGAAGGCCGGATCATGGGCGAGGTCGACGCGGCCACGGCCGCTCTCGAGGAGATCGGGCTGATGATGGCCGGAGGGCAGACGGGATGACGATTCGCATCGAGCGCCGGCTCACCCAGCCGCACTGGCTGAAGGTCGCCGTCCCGGTCGGCTCGCTCGTCGTGGCCTTCGTTTTGATCGCGATCGTCCTGCTCGCCACCGGCCGCGACCCCGCCGCCACGTACAAGGATCTCTTCGAGGCGGCGTTCACCGCCCCAGGGGCGCTGTCGCAGACCCTGACCGGGGCAACGCCCCTCCTCTTCACGGGCCTTTGCGCGGCCGCGGCGTTCCGGATGAACCTCTTCAACATAGGCGGAGAGGGGCAGCTGTACTTCGGCGCCATCGCCGCCACGGCGGCGGGCCTGCTCCTCGCGGGCCAGTCGGCGCCGGTCCTGATCGTGGCGATGATGGCCGCCGGCCTCGCTGCGGGCGCAGCCTGGGCCCTGATCCCGGGAATCCTCAAGGCGTACCTGTCGACCAACGAGATCATCACCTCGCTGATGCTCAACTACGTCGCCGGCCTGATCCTCACGTACCTCATTTTCGACAGCCACTCGTACTGGCGCGATACGACCTCTCCGAGCGCCGCCGTCTTCCCGGTCGGGAAGTCCCTGCCCGACGCAGCGAGTTGGCCGACGTTCGGCTCGAGCGTCGTCGTGCCGTTCGGCTTCCTGATCGGAATCGGCGCCGCGACCTTCCTCTGGGTGCTGTACTCGAGGACGCGCTTCGGGTTCGAGGTCCAGGTGATGAGCGATTCGCCTCGAGCCGCCCGCTACTCCGGCATGCGCACCAGGCGGAAGATCCTCGCCGTGATGGCGCTCTCCGGTGCGCTCGCCGGCCTCGGCGGGGCGAGCCAGGTCGGCGACTTCTCGCATGTCCTCGACGCCGACCCGAACGGCCTGCGCGCCTACGGCTACGGCTACGCGGGCATCGTCGTCGCAGCCCTCGCGCGCTACAACCCCTTCGCCGTCGTCCTCGTCGCGTTCCTGCTCGGCGGGCTCCAGAACGCCGGCTCGGCGCTCCAGGGGCCGGAATTCCCATCGGGGCTCGTCGGCGTCATGGAGGGCATGATCCTGTTCACGGCGCTCGGCGGCGAGCTCCTCGTCCGCTACCGCATCCGCCTCGGCCGCCGCCGGCACGCCGCCGCCCCGGCCACGGAGGGGATGCGTTGAACAACTCCATCCTCGTCGTGGTGGTCGCCTCCGGCATCGCGTACGGCACCCCGCTGCTCTTCGCCTCGCTGGGCGAGCTGCTCGCGGAGCGCTCGGGGGTGCTCAATCTCGGGGTCGAGGGGATGATGCTGGTGGGGGCCGTGATGGGGTTCTGGGCGGTGCAGAACATCGGCGGCCCGGGCAGGACGACGCTGTTCCTCGCAGTGCTCGTCGCCGCTCTCGCCGGTGCCGCCGTCGCGCTCCTGTTCGCGTTCCTCGTGATCACGCTGCGCGCGAACCAGATCGTGTCGGGTCTTGCGCTGACGATCTTCGCCGGGGCCGCCGGCCTCTCGTCCTACCTCGGCAACGACCTCGGGCTGTCGGACGCGCCCGCGAAGCACCAGTTCGCGCCCGTCGACCCCTTCGGGCTGGCAGACGTGCCGATCCTCGGGCCGATCGTATTCGGGCAGACGTGGCTCGTCTATGCCTCGTGGGGGGTCGTGGCGCTTCTCGCGCTCTACCTGACTCGAACCCGCCCCGGGCTGAACGTCCGTGCGGTCGGCGAGTCGCCGCAAACGGCCGACGCGATGGGGATCAGCGTCTCCGCCTACCGTTACGCGCACGTGGTCGCGGGCGGCGCCCTCGCGGGGGTGGGCGGTGCCTGCTTCAGCCTCGCGCTGACGCCTCAGTGGGTCACCGGCCTCACGGGCGGTGCCGGGTGGATTGCGATCGCTCTCGTCATCTTCGCCTTCTGGAGGCCCGAGCTGTGCCTCGTGGGCGCGTACTTCTTCGGTGCCTTCCAGGCGCTGCCGTTCACCCTGCAGGCGCGCGGCGTCACGATCGCGCCCGAGTTGTTCCAGGCACTCCCGTACGTGATGACGGTCGTGGTACTCGTGATCGTCTCGTCCGGGATCGCAAAGCGGCGGCTCGGGGCTCCGGGCGCTTTAGGGGTCCCGTTCGTTCGGGAAGAGCGCTAGTGGTATCACCTCTCTGATGGACGTCCATACCCCCCGCACCCTCGACGAGGCCCTCAGGCTCAAGGCGGAGCTCCCGGACGCCCGCTTCGTTCAGGGTGGCACGGACGTGCTCGTCGAGCTCAACTTCGACCGCTCCCGGCCGCCGGCCCTCATCAACCTCAACGAGGTGAAAGAGCTGCGTGGGTTCGCCCGTGAGAACGGCACCCTCGTCCTCGGAGCAGGGCTCACGTATGCCGAGGCAATGAAGGGCGACATCGCAGTGGGATTGCCGGCCCTGGCGGAGGCGTCGCGAACGGTCGGCTCGCCGCAGATTCGTAACCGCGGCACGATCGGCGGCAACCTCGGCACGGCATCGCCGGCAGGCGACGCGCTGCCGCCCCTGCTCGTCGAGGATGCAGAGATCCAGATCGCGAGCATCCGGGGCGAACGGATCCTGCCGCTCGACGAGTTCCTCCTCGGCGTCAAGCGGAACGCTCTCGCGCCCGACGAGATCGTCGTCTCGGTGCGCGTCGAGCCGGTGGGCGCGCAACAGACCTTCATGAAGGTGGGGCCGCGGAACGCGATGGTGATCTCCGTCTGCTCGCTCGCTCTCCAGGTCGATCGCAACCGTGGCGAGCTCCGCGCCGCCTTCGGGTCGGCGGCGCCGACCGTGCGCCTCGTTACGGCGGGACTCGACGAGGCGGAGAGCTTTCCCGCGCTCGTGGTCGCGGCCGCGAGCCCGATCGACGACGTGCGCGGTACCGCCGCCTACCGGCGCCACGCGCTCGAAGTGCTCACCCGCCGCGCGCTCGAACGGTGCCTCGCGTGAAGATCACCGTCGCCGTCAACGGTGAGCGGCGCGAGGCCGACGTCTGGGGCGGAGAGAGCCTGCTCTTCGCGCTGCGCGAGCAGCTCGGGCTCCCCGGCTCGAAGAACGCCTGCGAGCAAGGCGAATGCGGATCGTGCTCGGTGCTGCTCGACGGCACGCTCGTCTGCTCGTGCCTCGTCCTGGCCGCCCAGGCCGACGGCCACGAGGTCGTCACCGTCGAAGGGATGGCGCCCGAGGGCTCGCTGCACCGGGTGCAGGAGGCGTTCGTCGCCGCCGGAGCCGTGCAGTGCGGGTTCTGTACGCCCGGCCTGATCGTCGCAACCGTCGACCTGCTCGACCACACTCCGAGCCCATCCGACGACCAGATCCGTGAGGCGCTCTCGGGGAATCTCTGCCGCTGCACCGGTTATCAGAAGATCTTCGACGCGGTCCGAGCGGCGGCGCGACCGTGACCTCCACCGAGACCAGGCTCGAACTCGGGCGCATCGGGGAGGCCGTGCCGAGGCCGGACGCGCCGCCCAAGGTGCTGGGCGAGTTCGCTTATTCGAGCGACCTGAGCGCCGCGGGGATGCTCTGGGGTCACACGCTGCGCAGCCCGCACTCCCACGCCCGCATCGTCGAGATCGACATCTCACGCGCCGTGACGATGCCCGGTGTCCATGCGGTTCTCACCCACGACGACGTTCCCGGGAGCAAGACCTACGGCCTCGAGTTTCCCGACCAGCCGGTGCTTGCAATCGATCGCGTTCGCTTCTACGGCGAACCGGTGGCCCTCGTCGCCGCCGAGCACCCCGAGCAGGCGCGCCGTGCAGCCGAGGCTATCGCCGTCGAGTACGAACTCCTGGAGCCCGTGGTCGATCCCGAACGGGCCACCGGGCAAGAGTCACTCCACCCCGATCGGCCCACGATGGGTCACGGGTATCTCGACGACCCGCGTCCGAACGTCGTCCGTTCCATGGTGATCCGGCACGGCGACCCGGAGTCTCAGGGCGACGTCTCGGTCGAGGGCGTCTACCGGCTCGCCGGCCAGGATCAGGCGTTTCTCGGGCCGGAGTCCGGGCTCGCGATCCCCGACGGGGAGGGGGGCGTGGACGTGCACGTTGCGACGCAGTGGCTCCACGTCGATCGCGACCAGGTAGCCCCTTGTCTCGACCTTCGCCCCGAGCAGGTCCGGATCCATCTGGCGGGTGTCGGAGGTGCCTTCGGAGGTCGCGAGGACCTCTCGATGCAGATCCACGCCGCGTTGCTCGCACTCCACACGAACCGCCCTGTGAAGATCGTCTACAACCGGGAGGAATCGTTCACCGGCCACGTGCACCGGCATCCTGCCACGATCTGGGCCGAGCACCGGGCGACGCGCGACGGGCGGCTCGTGTGCGCGCGGGTGCGGATCCTGCTCGACGGCGGCGCGTACGCCTCGAGCTCGACCGCGGTGATCTCGAATGCCTCCGCTTTCGCGCTCGGGCCTTACCGCGTCGACAACGCCCTGATCGAGGGCACGGCCGTGTACACGAACAACCCGCCGTCCGGCGCGATGCGCGGCTTTGGTGCCGTGCAGGTGTGCTTCGCGGCCGAGGCGCAGATGGACCGGCTGGCCGAGGTGCTCTCGATCGACCCGGTGGAGCTGCGGCTGTTGAATGCGATCGAGCCCGGCGACACGTTGCCGACGGGGCAGGTGCTGACGGGGTCGCTGCCGGTGGCCGATGTGATCCGCGCTGCGGCCGCGATCCCCGTGCCGGAGCCCGAGCACTTGCCGCGCGACCCGATCCGGTTACCCGGCGGGGCCGGAAACACGACGCGTGGAGAGGGCGTCTGCCGCGGGGTCGGCTTTGCCGTCGGCTTCAAGAACATCTGCTTCTCGGAGGGGTTCGACGACTTCTGCTCGGCACGCGTCCAGCTGTACGCCGACGGGAGCGCGGTCGTGCACTGCGCAGCTGCGGAGGTCGGCCAGGGCGTCGGCGGCGTGATCTTGCAGGTGGCGAAAACAGAGCTCGCAACGAGTGCCGTCGAGCTCGCGCCCCATACGACCGCGACCGTGGGCTCCGCAGGGTCGACGTCCGCCTCCCGGATGACCTGGATGGCTGCGGGCGCCGTCCGTGATGCATGCCGGGCGGCGCTCGAGGAGCGAAAAGCACACGGAGGAGCCGACGTCGACGTCGAGCGCGCGTACCGGCACGCACCCACGACTCCGCTCGATCCGAACACCGGCCAGGTCACCGGCGACAGGGCCCACGTCGCCCTGGCCACCTGCGCCATGCGGGTCGTCGCCGAGGTGGACGTCGAGCTCGGTCTCACCCGCCTCGTCTGGATCGGAGTCGCACAGGACGTCGGCAGGGTGATGAACCCGCAGGGGGTGACGGGTCAGATCGAAGGGGGAACCGCCCAGGGGATCGGGCTCGCGCTCATGGAGGAGATCCAGACCCGGGACGGGAGGATCACGAATGCGAGCTTCACCGACTACCTGATCCCCACCGCGCTCGACACGCCGCCCATCGTGTCGGTCCTGATCGAGGATCCGGAGCCGGGTGCGCCGTACGGGGTGAAGGGCGTCGGTGAGCCGCCCACCGTCGTTTCGACGGCCGCCGTCGTGGCGGCGATGCGCGATGCCACCGGGAAGGCACTCCACCGCGTACCCGTCCGGCCCGACGAGATCGTGGGACTGCCGGTCTCTTACTAGAGGCGCGAGCGGCGGCGGCGCCCGAGTGGCGCCGGTGATCGTCGAATCGATCGTCTAGGCTCGGGCAATGAGCGAGATCCTGACTGCCCGGCAGGGCGCTGTCCTGACGATCACCCTCAATCGGCCCGACGTCTTCAATGCGTTCAACCGCGCTCTCCATGCGGCACTCCGAGGGGCACTCGAGGAGGCCGGTGATCCCGCCGTTCGCGCCGTCGTGATCACCGGCGCAGGACGTGGCTTCTGCGCCGGCCAGGACCTGAAGGAATTCGCCGAACTCGACGGGTCGCTGCGCGACGCGCTCGAGGAGACCTATCACCCGAACATCAGGATCATCCGCGGGCTCGCGAAGCCGGTGATCGCCGCTGTCAACGGCCCGGTCGCCGGGGCCGGGATCTCGCTCGCGAGCGCGTGCGACGTTCGAGTCGCGTCGTCGTCGGCGGCGTTCGTCCCCGGGTTCGTGGGCATCGGCCTCGTGCCGGATTCGGGCGGCTCGTGGTTCCTCCACCGGCTGCTCGGGTTTGCACGCGCGTTCGAATGGATGAGCTCCAACCGTAGGCTCGGCCCCGAGGAGGCGCTCGCGTGGGGCCTCGTCTCGGAGGTGATCCCGGCCGAGAGCTTCGACGAGCGAGTGGCCGAGATCGCCGCCACCTGGGCCGCGATGCCTACGCTCGCGGTCGGGATGACCAAGCAGCTGTTCGAGCGCGCACAGACGGCGACCCTCGAACAGCAACTGGCGCTCGAGGCCGAATTGCAGCAAACGGCGGTCGGGTCGGCCGACTTCGGCGAAGGAGTCGAGGCGTTCCTGCAGAAGCGGCCTCCGAGGTTTACCGGCGCCTGAGCGGCACCGACCGTCCCAGAAGGAGCACCCAGATGTCCGATCAGCTCCCCGTCCTCGTCAACGATGGTCCGATGCCGCACCCGATCCACCTCGTCGTCACGGATGACCTTCGTCGCAGCCGACTGACCGTGTTCTTTCGGATCTTCCTCGTCATCCCTCACCTGATCTGGCTCGTGATCTGGGGCATAGCGGTGTGGTTCGCGGTTCTCGCCGCCTGGCTGATCGGGATCTTTGCGGGTCGTGTGCCAGATGGGCTGCACGGCTTCATCGCGGCATACGTGCGCTACCTGACCCACGTCTATGCGTACTACTCGATCGCGGCCAACCCCTATCCGTCGTTCTCCGGTGCCCCCGGCTACCCGATCGACGTCGAGATCGCGCCTGCCGCTCACCAGAGCCGGCTTGCCATCTTCTTCCGCCTCGTGCTCGTGATCCCGGCTTACCTCGTCCTCTACGTGCTCGGGCTCGTCGCGTACGTCGTCATGTTCCTTGCCTGGTTCTATGCGCTGTTCGCGGGCGAGCTGAATCTCGGGCTCCGCGATGTTCTCGCCTACTGGCTCCGCTACAACGCCCAGACGATCGGCTACATCTGCCTCCTGACACAGCGCTATCCGAGCTTCGCCGACGAGTAGACTGCCCGGACCGCGGCATTCCGTACGCTGCCCTGGTGGACCCCGACCCGGACCCGCTCGTCATGGTCATCGTCGTGCGTCGCCGGACAGCCCGGTCGTTCGCCGAACTCGCAACGGCCGCGGCGATCGCAACCCGCCGCTGCGCTCATCGATACCGTGAGGACGATCGCTGGCGCGACGGCTTCGGCGACTGGTGGCGCCACTCGTTTCGCAAGGTGTGCCTCCGAGCCGAGCCGGGCGAGTGGGAGGGTGTTCGCGCGCTCGACCACGAGCGAGTTGGCGATGTCGCCTGCCTGCCGCCGGTCCGTCGCTCCGTACGCGATCCTCTGCTCGCGCGGATGCAGGTGCTGAGCGGCGAAGCGGGTCTACTGCCGACGGGTGCGTCCTCTGTGCCCGGTGTGCTGACGCTCGTCGTTGCGACCGATCTCGCCATGAGCGCGGGGAAGACGATCGCCCAGATCGGCCATGCCGCCCTGATGGCCGACCTCGATCCCGGCCTGGACGTCCGCGTCGTCGGTGCGGCCGGTCGGGATTGGCAAGATCTCGCCCGCTCGGCGGCAGCCGTCGTCCGGGACGGCGGCTTGACCGAGATAGCCCCAGGCTCGGAGACGGTGCTCGTTCTCTCACACGAATCCGCGCGCGCATAGAGGATGTCGACGTGACGAGCGTGCTGATCGTCAATCCCTTCGCGAGCGGCGTCTCGGAGCGCAAGCTCGCCGCCGTCGAAAGGGCGCTGCCCGCCGGGACGGAGACCGTCTTGACGCAGGCGCGCGGCGAGGCCACGGAGCTGGCGGCAGAGTGGTCGCCGGCTGCCGCTGCGATCTACGTGTTCTCGGGAGACGGCACCTACAACGAGGTGATCAACGGCCTCCGGGCCGACATCCCGATCGGGTTCGTTCCCGGCGGCGGTACGAGCGTGTTGCCCCGCGCGCTCGGGCTGCCCAGGGACCCCGTCCGGGCTGCGGCGCGTATCGCCCGCGGCAAGCGGCGACGCATCTCGCTCGGCCGCCTCAACGGCCGCCGGTTCGCGTTCAACGCGGGCGTCGGCTTCGATGCCGAGCTCGTGCGCCGAGTCGACGGGCTCGGACGCCGTCCGGACGGCAAGCGGCCGGGTGATATCGCCTTTGCGTGGACCGTCGTCCAGGCGCTGCTAGAGCATCGGTTTCGTTACGAGCAGGCTCTCGAAGTCGAAGGGCTCGGTCGCGCGGCGTTCGCGCTCGTCGCGAACTGCTCGCCCTACACGTATGCCGGGCGCCTTGGCCTCAGGATCGCACCCGACGCCTCTTTCGAGGGTGGGCTGGACATCGTCGCCCCGGTCGAGGTGCACCCCCGGGCAATCCCCGGCCTCGCCGCGCAGGCGCTCCGCGGGAGGCCCGGCGCAGCCAACGTGCTGGTCGGCCACGACCTGGACGCGATCCTCATCCGCTGCGATCTGCCGCTGCCGGTACAGGTCGACGGCGAGGACATCGGTGACATGGGCGAGGTGGAGATCGTCGCGGAGCGCGACGCGCTGACCGTGCTGACGTAAGCACGACCGGTCCGTCGAGCGGTCGCAGCCGTGCACCGCTTCACGCAGCTCGACCCTGGCCTCCGGCGCGCGCCGTCGCCGTCCGCGCAGTCTCCCATTACGCTGCCCTGCATGGCGCACGAGTTCATGCTTCCGGATCTGGGGGAAGGCCTGACCGAGGGTGAGATCGCCCGGTGGCTGGTGCGCGAGGGGGACGCAGTTGCCGAGCACGAGCCGATCATCGAGATCCAGACCGACAAGGCAACCGTCGAGATCGGCTCGCCGGTCAACGGTTTCGTCCTTCGCATCCTTGCGCGGGAAGGCGAGCTTGCCGCGGTCGGTGCGACTCTCGCCCTGATCGGGGCCGCCGGGGAGAAGCTCCTGCATTCGGTCGCCGCGCTACCACCGGAGTTCCCCACGCCCGCCGAGCCGATCGTGGCCGTCGTCGGGGCGGAGCCGCTCGAGGCGTTGACGGTCCATCGCCTCGCACGCGAGCTCTCCGTCGAGGTCGCATCGGTGATGGGAACCGGGCCGGGCGGGACCGTGACCGAAGCGGATGTTCGTGCTTCGGCCGTTCACGTGGAAGGGCGTCGTATTCCCGTGCGCGGCATCCGACGTGCAATCGTCGAGCAAGTCGAGCGCACACACCGAGAGATTCCGGCGGTGACGTTCGTCGAGGAATGCGACTTCACGGGGGTTGACCCCGACCTGCTCGTGGCCACCACGCTGCGGGCAGCAGCAGCGTCGTTGACCGAGTTTCCGGAGTTGAACGCTCGCATCGACGGGGACGAAATCCTGCTGCTCGACCGCTATGACTTCGGTGTCGCCGTCGACACCGAGGCCGGTCTCGTCGTGCCGGTCGTCCGTGGCTGCGATCGCCGGTCGGTGGCCGAGATCGATGCCGAGATCCGCCGGCTCGCCGAAGGCGCCCGCGCCGGCTCGCTTCAGCCCGACGAGCTCCGCGACTCGACGTTCACCGTCACGAGCGCCGGCAAGCTCGGGGGCCTGCTCGCGACACCGTTGATCAACCACCCTGAGGTCGCGATTCTCGGCCTACACAGGATCGGCCCGCGCCCCGTCGTCCGAGATGGTGCGATCGTCGCACGTCTGATCGGGAACGTGTCGGTCACGTTCGACCACCGCGTCGTCGACGGAACGCGTGCCGGGGCGTTCTGCGTCGACGTGATCGCGCGGCTGGAGGCTTGACGTGGAGTTGACGTGCGTCTCGTGGAGGGCGAGCTCCGCGCGTGCATCCCTCCGTTCGCGCGTGCCGAACTCACATCGGAGCTTCTGGAGGCTACCGTCCGTACACTGACTTCCCGATATGGGTGACTGGTACGAGATCGGGATCACCGTCGGAATCGGGGTCGCCGCCGGGATCGCCTTTGCCGGAGTGCTCGCCGGTCTTCGCTTCGGCTTTGCCACCACGCTGCTCGGGGCTTTCGTCGTCGGGGTCGCCGCGGGCCTGCTCGTGAACGGCTGGACCGGTGCCGGCGGGGGAGTCGTCGGCGCGGTGATCGGCTCGGTCTCGGCCGCCGCCGTCGTGCGGGGCGCCGGCCGACGAGGGGCTACGCTCGGCGGCACGGCGTTCCTCCTGCTCGGGGCGGCAGTCGTCGTCGGCCTCCTCGCCCTCATCCCCGCGGTCGGCTATCTCGAGGCAGTGGTGTTGCCCGTCGTCGCCGCCCGCCGGGCGCGCGGCGGCCCCGAGAAGTACGCGGGGCTGCGCTCCCTCGCGAAGTGAGTGCGCGGCCGCTGATCCTGATCGTCATCGACGGCCTCACCCCGTCGATGCTGGAGGGTGCCGTCGGATCCGGGGAGACCCCGACACTCGCGGCGCTCGCCGCGCGCGGCACCTACCGGCGTGCCACGTCGGTGTTCCCCTCTTTGACCCCCGTCTGTCTTTCGTCCATCGCGACGGGGGCGCACGGCGACATCCACGAGATCCCCCACCTCGTCTGGTACGACCGCCGCGAGCAGCGGCTCGTCGAGTACGGCAGCTCGTTCGGCGCGGTGCGCGTTGCCGGCATCGGCCAGACACTGAGGGACACGCTCGTCAACATGAACGGGCAGCACCTCGGGGCACATGCCCTGACTCTGTTCGAGTCGCTCGCCGACGCCGGTCTCCGCACCGCAGCCGTCAACTTCACCGCCTACCGGGGGCGGACGCTTCATCGTGCCTCGCTGCCGTTCCTCGGTGACGTTCGCGGACCGGAGCGCTTCTTCTTCTACAACCTCTTCAGCTCGGACCGCACCGGCGCACCTCTGTCGTGGCGCAACCGGCCCGCCGGCTCGATCGACGCGTACGCGGCTGCCGTCGGCCGCTGGCTCGTGACCCGGGACGCGTTCGATTTCCTCGTCTTCTACCTCTCCGACTACGACTACGCCTCTCACGAGCACGGCCCGGACACCGCCCTCGCCACCCTGCAGCGGTGCGACGCCGCGATCGGATCGCTCGCCGAGGCAGGAGGCGGGGTCGACGCCCTCCTCGACCGGTATTCGGTGGTCGTGATGTCCGATCACGGCCAGACGCGGGTACGAGAGGTTGTGTCTCTCGCCGAGGTTTACGCAGGTGTCGAGGGCGTACTGCCCCTGGCGTCCAACCGCGCGGCCCACGTGTATCTGCAGCCCGGCTGTCGGCTCGACCCGCGTGCAGTCGCAGCGCGGCTCGACCGGGTACCGGCCGCCGAGATAGCCCTGTTCAGGGAAGGGAGCGATGCCGTCGCCCGGCGCGATGGCGAGGAGCTCGTCTTCACGCCCGCTTCGGCCGGAGGCTTCGTGCTGTCCGGCGATGCGTCGATCCTGGGGCACCCCGATGCCCTGGCTCGCACCTGGGCGGCGCTCGCGAACCCGAACGCGGGCGAGGTCCTCGTCTCGGGCGCCGAGGGGTACGAGTTCGCAGACCTCGGCGGCGGGCATCACATCGGTGGAGGCTCGCACGGCTCGCTCGTCGCCGGTGACACGGAGGTGCCGCTCATCACCGTCGGCATCGGTGGAACAGCGAGGAGCATCGTCGACGTGGCGCCCCTGATCCTGTCCTATTTCGGCGTCGCCGCTCCCGGGTACGCTCTCGGGCGCGCCGCGTGACACGCTACCCTCGGGCGACGTGATCGAGCCCCAGACGTCCACATCCAGCCCGGGTGGCGCCCAACGGGTCAGCAGCGCGCTCGGCCGGCGAAGCAACTGGGAGCAGCTCGCAAAGTTCTGTGTCGTCGGCGCGAGCGGCTACGCCGTCAATCTCGCCGTCTACGTGCTCCTCGTCCGCTGGGCCGGGCTTCACTACATCCCGGCTGCGATCGGCTCCTTCCTCGTCGCGGTGGCGAACAACTACACGTGGAACCGCGTGTGGACGTTCCGGGATCAGCCCGGGCGGGTCGCCTACCAGGGTCTCAGGTTCCTGGTCGTGTCGACCTGCGCGCTCTTCGCGAACCTCGTCGTCCTGTACATCCTCGTCAAGCTGGGTGCGGGGGCGATCGTCGCGCAGGCGCTGGCGATCGTGCTCGTCACCCCTCTGAACTTCATCGGCAACAAGCTCTGGTCCTTCCGCCGGTGAGGTGTTGGGTGTGTGCGGTAGCGATCGCGCTGCTGCTCGCTCCCTCCGCCGGCGCTGCGGATCCGACTGTTCCTCCGGCGCCTGAAGGGACGGGCGGGCTCGCCGAAGCGCCGTTCGCTGCGGCCACCGGCCCGCCGCGATTGACCGAAAGCATCGTCGTCGCACGCTTTCTCGCGGCACCGAAGGTCGCCCGCTGGCTCGGTCGCTACCCACCGCACCCATCCACCGATGCGACGTTCGACAAGGCAACGCGGCGCTGGACCGTCCGCGTCTGGTCGGGCAAGGCCGGGGAGATCGCCCTCGGCAAGGTCGAGGACGGCGACGGGCGTGTCTCCGAGGCATGGACCGGTCCTCAGGTCGCCTGGAAGATGGCGAGGGGGAATGTCGGCTCCTTCGGCGGCAAGGTGCTGAACGCATGGTGGACCTGGATCCCGTTGAGCGCCTGTTTCGTCCTGGGTCTCGTCGACCGGCGACGGCTCGTCTCGTGGCACACCCTCGATCTCCTGGCGCTCGTGTCGCTCGGTCTGTCGCTCTGGTCGTTCAACCGGGGGGAGGTGTTCAGGAGTGTGTCGCTTGCGGCGCCCATTCTCGCGTACCTGCTCGTGCGCACCGCCTGGATCGGCTTCCGCGGTCGGAGGGTCGGCTTCGCCCTGTCCTGGCCGGTATGGGTGCTCGCGGCGGCTGCCATGTTCCTCGGCGGCTTGCGAATCGGCCTCAACCTCGAGACTCCGCGCGGCGTGATCGATGTCGGCTATGCCGGCGTGATCGGCAGCGACCGGATTCTCGACGGCCGGGCCCCGTACGGGAACATGCCGGTCGAAGACACCCTCCGCGCCTGCGGCCGAGCCGACGCCGGCGGCGAAGTCCGTGACCGGATCCAGCAGAACGGCCGCTGCGAGACCGCCAACCCGCGCGGCGACACCTACGGTCCGGTGGCTTACCTTGCGTACGTGCCGGCGGTACTGATCTTCGGCTGGTCGGGGAAATGGGACTCGTTGCCCGCTGCCCATGCGACGGCGATTGCGTTCGACCTCCTGGTCGTGCTCGGCCTGCTGCTCGTCGGCCGCCGATTCGGCGGTCCGCCGCTTGCTGTCGCGCTCGCCTTCGGCTGGCTCGCCTTTCCGTTCACCGCGTACGCGCTGAACGCCAACTCGAACGACGCGATCATGCCCGCGATCCTGGTCTGGGGCTTCTGGCTTTCGACGTCGGCCGTTGCGAGAGGGGCGGCCGTGGCCCTCTCGGGCTGGACGAAGTTCGCCTCACTCATGCTTGCGCCACTCTGGCTCACGTACCCGAACGGGCTGCGCCGGAGAACGACCGTGCGATTCACGGCGGCATTCGCGCTCGCATCCATCGCGGCGTTCTCCGTCTTGCTTCTCGAGCCGAGCGTCGCGGACGCAGCGCGCGCCTTCGTCGACCGCACGCTCGGCTACCAGCTCGGCCGGGACTCTCCGTTCTCGCTCTGGGACTGGGGTCAGTATCACGCCCGCGGCATCCCCGACCTCGCAGCCGTGCAGGTGATCCTCCAGGTGGCGGTGCTCGCGCTGGCCGGCGTCGTCGCCGCGATTCCAGCGCGGAAGGGTCCACTCGAGCTCGCGGCCCTGAGCGCCGCGGTGTTGCTCGGCTTCGAGCTGGCGCTCACCCACTGGTCGTACCTGTACATCCCCTGGTTCCTCCCGTTCGTGCTGCTCGCTCTCGTGCTGCCGCTTCGGGAGGACGTCGAATCGGGAGCGGTTGAGTGACGACCGGACGCGTCCTGTACCACTCGGCCCTGGCCGCCGCAGCCGCGATCATGACGGGCCTGTTCGTGGCGGGACTCGAGGGCGGCGCAGGGATCTCGGACACGGGCGTCTACCGGTATTACGGCGAGCGCATCGCCGCCGGCGACGTGCCCTACCGCGACTTCGCGGTCGAGTACCCGCCCGGCGGACTCGTCCCGTTCGTCGTCCCGGCACTCGTCTCCTCGACGCGGGGTGGGTTCGACGGCGCGTTCCTGGCTGCAATGGTGGTCGCCCTCGCCGTGGCCTCGGTGCTCATCCTGCTGTCGCTCGAGGCCTTGAAGGCCTCCGACCGCCGCGACGCCCTGTCCGTCGGCGCCTTTCTGGCGGGCATCGCGCTCCTCGGCCCCTTCGTCCTGACCCGGTTCGACCTCTATGCCGCGACGGTCACCGTCGCCGCGGTCTGCGCGATTCTCCATCGCCGCAGACACCTCGGGCCTGCGCTGCTCGGGGTGGCGATCGCGACGAAGATCTATCCCGCGGTGCTCCTGCCGCTGCTGGTCACGCGGATCTGGCGGCACGAGGGGCGCGCCGCGGCGCTTCGCGGGCTCGGCCTGACAGCCGGAACCGTGGTTGCGATCTACCTTCCGTTCGCGATCCTGGCGCCGGGAGGTGTGGCACACAGCGTCTGGCGCCAGGTGGGCCGGCCGCTGCAGATCGAGAGCCTGGGGTCGGGCGTGCTACTGGCGTTTCACCAGACGTTCGGGATGCCGCTCGGTTGGGCCTCGAGCGCCGGCTCACAAAACCTGACAGGGACCGTCGCTTCGGTTGCAGCGGCCGCGACGACTCTGGCCGGCGTCGCCGCCCTCGCGCTCGTGTGGCTGCGGTTCGCCCGCGGCGACACCGAGAGCGCCGCCCGCTTCACGCGCTACTGCGCCGCGGCGACAGTTGCATTCGTGGCGTTCGGCAAGGTCGTCTCGCCGCAGTTTCTGGTGTGGCTCCTCGCCGTCGTGGTTCTCGTCCCGGGCCGCCGGGGAACGGTCGCCGTGGCCCTCCTCCTCGCGGCGTGCGCTCTCACGCGACTCTGGTTCCCTCGCACCTACTGGGACCTGGTGAGGCAGTTCGACCCCACGGCGTCCTGGCTAGTGCTCGTGCGTGACATGCTGCTCGTGGCCGTGTTGGTGGCCCTGGTCGTGCGCGTTGCGCCTAGGGCCAGGGAACCCGAACCGGGCTGATCGCAGTCGCCCGCCCGCTCACGGGGTCGCACTCGACGAGCACGCCCTCGATCCGGACGCCACCGGTCGCCACCTCGAAGCGCACGGGCATCCCGGTTCGCATCCGGTGTGTGGCCAGCTCTGCCTTGACGCCGATCACCGAATCGTGCGGGCCGGTCATGCCGGCATCCGTGATCGTGGCCGTCCCACCGGGTTGCACACGGGCGTCCGCCGTCTGCACGTGCGTGTGGGTCCCGATCACAGCCGTCACTCGTCCGTCGAGCCAGCGCGCCAGAGCCACTTTTTCGCTCGTGGCCTCGGCGTGGACGTCGACGAGCACCACCGGGGTGGTGGAGCGCGCCTCGTCGACGAGCTCGTCTACGACCTCCCACATCGATCTCGCGGGCTGAAGCGACAGTGAGCCCATCACGTTGACGATGCCGACGGGCGTCCCGTCGGCCGCCGTGACGATCGTGATCCCGCGCCCGGGTGCGTCAGCCGCCAGGTTGGCCGGGCGGACGACCCGGTCCGAGGCTGCAAGGTAGGGCGCGATCTCCTGTCGACGCCACGTGTGGTTCCCGAGAGTGATCGCGTCCGCGCCGGCGGCGAGGAGACGTTCCGCCAGCTTCGGGGTGATGCCGACGCCGTCTGCGATGTTCTCCCCGTTGACGACGCAGACCGCGGCTTCGAGTTCGCGGCGCAGGGCGACCAGCCGATCCTCGAGTGCCTCCCGCCCGGGACGACCGACGACGTCACCGACGAACAGGATGTTCAGGGCAATGACCCGGCGGCGGGATGGATGTCGATCGCAACGTTGTCGCCGCGTGCGCGTGCGTGCTTCGCGAGGGCCTGCCTCTCGACGGCCGCCACGTCGACGACCGACCCCAGCTTCGATGACGAGGCAAGCACGGGGCTGCCGACGGCAAGCGACGGATCCGGCTCCAGGTGGCTGAGGCTGACGATCAGCGACGGTGCGCTGCTCGGTCTCACATCGATGCGGGATCCGAAGGCCTTCCCGTCGATCACGAAATCGGAGATCGAGACCACGGTCCCGTCCACCGGCGAATAGACGTCGGTGCCCGGCGTCGCGCCAACGTCCAGGACCTGGGTGCCGGGGCCGCCTTCGAGCTGGAACCAGACGGGGCCGTTCCGGGCCGAGCCCGCGATCCGCCGCCAGAGCCTGGCCAGCAGCCCCTCGTTGGCCTGACGACCGACGGGGCTCAACTCCATCGCGTCACCGTCCGCACCGTGGAAGCCGATCGCCGTGACTGCCTCGGCGGCGATAGGGAGCTTGATCTGGAGGTTGCCGACCGTGGCGAGAACCTCCGGTTCGGGCGGAACGCCGGTCGCAACGGGCGGTGAGGACACGGTCGCTGCGGCCCGATCGGGCGAGCCCGAGCCGAAGGCGGTCAAGATCAGGGTGACGAGAGCGAGGGCGGCGACGATCCCGATCACGGCCAGGCGGCGGGCGCGGTGCTGGGCACGCTGCCGTCGTGCACGGTGACGGGCCGCTCGCCGGGAGCGCGGCGTGGCCATCGCGGTCACGGTAGCGGACGGCTCGTTGCTCCTCAACGTCGTGCGTCAGCCCCGCGGCCTCTGAAGGACGAATCGCATGGCTACGATCCGGCGCATGACCGAACCGTCAAGGTCGACGATCAGAGTGCCACGCTGGATCCAGCTCGTGGGCCTGCCGGTCGGGCTCCTGGTCGTCTGGATGCTCGCCGGCCTGCTCGGGCACGTCCTCTTCCTCTTCCTCACCTCCGGCGTGATCGCGTTCCTGCTCAACCCGCTCGTGCGCGACCTGCAGCGAATGCGGCTGCCACGCGGCCTCGCGGTGGCCTGCGTCTTCCTCCTCTTCGCCGCTGCGGTGACGGTCATCGTGCTGGCTCTCGGGAGCGTCGTCGTCGACCAGACCCGCTCGGCGACGAACAGGATCGACAATTACCTGACGGTGGATAACAGTGCGGGCCAGACGGGAGCCGAGCAGGACATCGATCGGCTCCAGGCGTGGCTCGACACCCATGGCCTCGAGCGCGTCCAGATTCAGAAGCAGGCGACCAACTGGGTGGACAACCTCGGTGCCGGCGAGATCTCCAACTACACCCAGGATGCGATCTCGTTCGCGCAGGGAGCCGCCTTCTCGATCGTCGTGACGCTCTTCAACCTCGTCCTGATCGTGGTCATCGCCATCTACATGCTGCTCGACATGGAGCGGCTCGAGGGCGCGATCGACCGCCGGTTTCCTCCCGGCGAGGGGCTGTCGCTGACGGTCCGCATCGAGAGGGCGCTCGCGGGCTACGTTCGAGGACAGTTGATCCTGTCGACCGTGATCGGGCTCAGCGCGGGAATCGGAATGTGGGTGCTCGGGCGTACCGGGCTCGTGCCCGGTGCCGATCGCTACGCATTGCTCTTCGGTGTGTGGACCGCGGTAATCGAGGTGATCCCCTACATCGGTCCGTGGTTGTCGGCCATTCCACCCACGATCTACGCACTGGTGGTGCACCCCGTCTCGGCGCTCTGGGTGCTTGCCCTCTTCGTCTTCATCTACCAGGTCGAAGGCCATATCGTGGTGCCGAACGTGATGGCGACTGCCCTCCGCCTGCATCCGCTTCTCGTCATCTTCGGCCTACTTGCGGGTGGCGAGCTCTACGGCATCGCAGGCGTGTTGATGGCGCTGCCGACCATGGCCGCCGCCCGCGCGATCTGGGAGTTCTTCGCCGAACGGATCCGTCTCGACCCCTGGGACGACGACGGCATCCCGGGCGACGTGGATCTCGAGGGGCCGCGCGGGAGCCCTGCTGACGTACCCTTGCCTCGATGACCGGGTTCCCCGTTACCCGTCTGCGTCGCCTGCGTCGCACGGACACGTTGCGCGCGCTCGTCCGCGAGACGCGCCTGTCGCTCGACGACGTCGTGATGCCGCTCTTTGCCTGCCCGGGCGAAGGCATCGTCCGTCCCGTCACGGGTCTCGAGGGAATTGCACAGCGATCGGTCGACGAGATCGTTCGCGAAGCCGCCGCTCTTTCGTCACTCGGGGTGCGGGCGGTGCTGCTCTTCGGAATCCCGGAGGAGAAGGACGAGGAGGGGTCGGGTGCCTGGGACCCCGATGGGATCGTGCAACGGGCGCTGCGGGCGCTGCGGGCCGAGGTCCCCGCCCTGACGCTTGTCACCGACGTGTGCCTGTGCGAGTACACGAGTCATGGCCATTGCGGTGTCCTCCGTGACGGCGAGGTCGAGAACGATGAGACACTCGACCTTCTCGCCCGCACCGCCGCGAGTCACGTCGACGCCGGCGCGAACGTCGTTGCGCCGAGCGACATGATGGACGGACGCGTCGGAGCCATCCGTGAGGCCCTGCCGCTCACCCCGATCATCGCGTATGCCGCCAAGTACGCCTCGGCGTTCTACGGACCCTTCCGGGAAGTGGCGGAGTCGGCGCCGTCGTTCGGCGACCGGCGCGGCTACCAGCTGGACCCGCCGAACGTGCGCGAAGCGCTGCGCGAGTGTGAGCTCGATCTCGCCGAGGGGGCCGACGCCCTGATGGTGAAGCCGGCGCTCCCGTACCTCGACGTGATCCGGGCGGTGCGCGAGCGATTCGATTGTCCGGTCGCCGCCTATCACGTGTCAGGCGAATACGCGATGGTGAAGGCTGCCGCGGCCGCAGGCCATCTCGAGGAGCAGGCTGCCGCGCTCGAGTCGCTCGTTGCGATCAAGCGTGCGGGAGCCGATCTCGTGTTCACGTACTGGGCCAAGGATCTCTCGCGATGGCTCTGATCCGCTCGGCCCTCTACGACCGTGCGCAGCGGCTCATTCCCGGCGGGGTCAACTCGCCGGTGCGTGCGATGCGCGCCGTCGGCCTCGACGAGCCCCTGTTCATGCACAGCGGAGAGGGTGCCTACATCGAGGACGTGAACGGGCACCGGTATCTCGATTGGGTGCTCTCGTGGGGGCCGCTCCTCTATGGCCACGCCGACCCGACCACGCTCGCTGCGGTAGCGGAGGCGTTGGCGAGAGGCACGACCTTCGGAGCACCGACGGAAGGAGAGGTCGACCTTGCCGCCGAGATCGTGGATGCAGTGCCGTCGATCGAGATGGTGCGGATGACCTCATCGGGAACGGAGGCGTCGATGAGCGCGGTGCGCCTCGCGCGGGCCACGACGCGACGCGACCGGCTGATCAAGTTCGCCGGCAACTACCACGGCCATGTCGATGCGCTGCTCGCCAGCGCCGGCTCGGGACTGATGACGCTCGGGATCCCTTCGACCCCAGGTGTCCCGTCCGGCGTCGCCTGCGACACGATCGTGCTCCCCTATAACGACGTCGACGCCGTTGCCGCTGCCGTGGCCGAATACGGGGAGGGGCTCGCAGCGATCCTCGTCGAGCCGGTTGCCGGCAACATGGGTGTCGTCCCTCCGGTTCCAGGCTTCCTCGAAGCCCTGCGGTCTCTGTGCGACGCGAGCGGCGCGCTTCTCGTGTTCGACGAGGTGATCACCGGCTTCCGGGTCGCTCGCGGTGGTGCCCAGGAGCGCTACGGCGTCGCCCCCGACATCACCATTCTCGGCAAGATCGTCGGCGGCGGCCTGCCGGCGGCAGCATTCGGCGGCCGAGGCGAGCTGATGGAGCGTCTCGCCCCCGTCGGCGACGTCTATCAGGCGGGGACACTGTCCGGGAACCCTCTTGCGACGGCGGCCGGAACCTCCGTCCTGCGTCGCCTTCGGGACCCGGCCGTGTACACCGAGCTCGAGCGCAGAGGTGCGCGGCTCGAGGAAGGTCTCGCCCCGTTCGGCACCGTCCAGCGGGTGGGAGCGATGCTGACGCTCTTCTGCCAGCGAGGCGCTGTCCACGACTATGACGACGCCCTCCGTTCCGACACCGACCGGTATGCGGCGCTGTTCCGGCACCTGCTCGAGCGTGGCATCTATCTGGCACCGTCCCAGTTCGAGTGCATGTTCGTCTCGCTCGCCCACGGTGACGTGGAGATCGACAGGACGATCGACGCCGTTGGCGACTTCTTCGGTTGATCTCTGGGAGACGCTCGCGGCCGAGGCTGCGGCTGAGAGCCGGCTCTGGGCGGAAGCGCTCCGCCCCGAGGGGGAGCGCGAGATCGTTCCGATCTTCTCGCAACTCTGCGAAAGCGCATTCGCACTCGGCGTCGAGACGATCTACGAGGGCTACCTCCTCCACTACGGCCGGCCGCGGCTCTTCGGCCCGGCAGATCCCGACACGGCATTGCTCCTCGGCGACTACCTCTATGCGCACGGACTCGTGCGGGTCGCGGCGACCGGCCACGTCGAGGCGGTGCACGACCTGGCGGAGCTCATCTCACTCTGTGCTCAGGCGCGCGCCGACCGCCGTTCGGGCGAGGCCGAAGCGTGGGCAGCGACGTCGGCGCTGCTCGGTCAGGGGGCACTCGAGCCGGCACGGCGGGAGCTGAGAGAGCACGGCGACGCGACAGCGCTCGCCGAGCTCGCGTTCGGGGCCGCCGGGGTCGAAGCAGTCGAGCGCGCAGCTGCTGCGCACGAACTCCGCGTGGGGTAAAGTCGCGGTCACGATGCTCGCAGCGCTCTGGCTCGTGGCGGATGCCGCCAAGGAAGGCCGCACGGTCGTCCTTTCGATGCTCGTCGTCGGGCTCATCTTCGTCGCCGTGATCGCGGTCGGCGAGCTGACGCATTTCCTCGCGGCGAAGCGCAAGGCACGCACTCCCAGCCGTACGCTGTAATTTCTGCAAGATCTCGGATCCGCTCGCGCGGATCCTTCGATCGCACGCAGGATCCCTGAAGGGGGTCGATCGCACGCAAAACCCCTGAAGAGGCCGGCCCGCCGGCCCTCTGTCCGGGAATACGGGGGGAAAGTCGGACGTGGAGGGCAAGCGCAGCCTCGACCGTACCTCCACGCGCGCCTAGACTGACGCATCGTGGCGAGCCCGGCGTCCGACCTGCGTTCGTGGATCACCCTCCTCGAGAAAGAGGGTGAGCTCGTCCGCGTCTCCGCCGAGGTCGACCCCGATCTCGAGATCACCGAGATCGTCGACCGCGTCGTCAAGTCCGGTGGGCCCGCCCTCCTGTTCGAGAAGCCGAAAGGAGCGGCGCATTCGCTCCTGATCAACCAGTTCGGTACCGAGAGGCGGATGTGCCTGGCGTTCGGCGTCGAGAAGCTGGATGATCCTGGCGGAGAAGCTCGGCGAAATCCTCGAGCTGCAGCCGCCGCAGGGGCTCGTCGACAAGGTTCGCTCGCTCGGGAAGCTCAAATCCATCGCCGACTCGATGCCGAAGGAGGTCTCGAAGGCCGTCTGCCAGGAGATCGTGCTGACGGGCGACGACGTGAACCTCGACGTGCTTCCGATCCAGCGCTGCTGGCCGCTCGACCCTGCCCCGTTCATCACCCTCCCCGCGGTGATCACGAGAGACCGGGCGACCGGCGTCCGCAACGTCGGCATGTACCGCATGCAGAAGATCGACCGGCGTTCCACCTTCATGCACTGGCAGATCCACAAGGACGGCCGCGCCGACCTCCGCGCGGCGCCGGACGGCAGGATCCCGGTTGCCGTCGCCCTCGGGCTCGACCCGGTCACGGCGTACTCCGCGAGCGCTCCACTCCCGAAGCACATCGGCGAGCTGATGGTGGCGGGATTCCTCAAGGGTTCCGCGGTGCAGCTCGTGAAGTGCAAGACCGTCGACCTGGAGGTGCCGGCCAACGCGGAGATCGTGCTCGAGGGCTGGGTCGACCGGGACGACGTCGGGATCGAAGGCCCGTTCGGCGACCACACCGGTTTCTACACCCCGCCCGAGGAGTTCCCGATCTTCCGCATCTCGGCGATCACGATGCGTCGGGACGCGATCTATCCGTCGATCGTCGTCGGCAAGCCGCCGGCGGAGGACGAGTGGCTGGCGAAGGCGACCGAGCGTATCTTCCTGCCGGCGATCAGGATGAGTGTTCCCGAGATCGTCGACTACGACCTGCCGACTGCCGGCACGTTCCACAACTGCGTCATCGTCTCGATCCGCAAGCGCTTTCCCGGTCATGCGAAGAAAGTAATGCACGCGATGTGGGGGCTCGGCCTGATGAGCCTGACGAAATCGGTTGTCGTCGTCGACGAGCACGTGGACGTCCACGACTACCAGCAGGTCTTCTTCTACGCCTGCGCGAACGTCGATCCGGCACGCGACATCCTGCTCAGCGAGGGCCCGATCGACCAGCTCGACCACGCGACGACGACCCAGGCCTACGGGGGCAAGATCGGGATCGACGCAACCGCGAAGGGGCCCGACGAAGGCAGACGAGAGTGGCCGCCCGAGATCGAAATGAGCCCCGAGATCCGCGCGCGCGTCGATGCTCGCTGGGCCGAGTTCGGCGTTCCCGGCGCACCCTCCGGCCCGGACGTGCAGAATGGGGCGCGCGCCCGCACGTTGACACAGGTGTTACGTCGTTGACACGCATGCGCCCGGAACGGTTGAATCACCCGATGGAGCACGAAGCGTGAGCGACGAGACAGACGACAAACCACAGGTCCCGGGTCACAGCCTCTGGCCGATCGGCTTTGCGATCGGGATCGCCTGCATTCTCGTGGGCCTCGTCGTCAGCTGGCCCGCAGCCGTGCTCGGCGCCGGCCTGACGATCGTCTTCGGTCTCCTCTGGATCCGGGACACAGCCCGCTCTCATCGTCCGGTCGACTCCGCGCCGGCTCACGAGCTCGTCGGCGACACGCCTTCGGCCGCCCAGGCGGCCGCCGAGTCGGAGCACCTCGAGACATACGGTCGCGCCGGCTTCCTGACTCTCGCCACGATCGGTCTCGGCGGTGTGATCGGCGCCGGTGTCGTCCTTCCCTCGCTCGGCTTCGCCGTGCTGCCCTCGTTCACCGGGGAGGGCGTCGCATCGCACGACGTCGACCTCGGCCCGATCAAGAACTTCCCCGAGGGGACGTTCGTGATCACGACGTTCATCGGCAACAAGCTCCAGGGTGAGGTCTCGAAGCGCACCGCCTACATCCGGAACAACGGGCTGAGCAAGACGAAGGAGCCGAGCTTCACGATCATCTACAGCCGCTGTGTCCACCTCGGTTGCCCGGTGCAGCCGAACGGGCCCAAGTTCGAGGACAAGACCGTGCATTACAAGGACGTCACGCTCACACCCGTCCAGCCGGCCGGTTTCGGCTGCCCGTGTCATGGAGGCGCCTACGACACCGAGGGCAACCGCACCGCCGGTCCACCGGTCCGCTCGCTCGACCGCTATGCCTTCTCGATCGTCAACGGCAATCTCGTGCTCGGCAAGCATTTCAGCGTCGGCACCGTCCAGGGCACCGGCGCCGAAGCGCAGATCACCCGCTACCGCCAGGCATATCCGGGCGTTCACGTCGACGGCATCGAGCGTTGGCTCTATCCCCTACCCGTCCCGGGGTCCTGACGATGGCCAAGTCCGCCCGACAAGCGCAGATCCAGAAGGCCGCCCTCTACCCGCTCGACTGGGTCGAGGAGCGCTCCGGCCTCGTCGGATACACGAAGTGGTTCCTGTTCCGCAACGTCCCTCGTGACGTCAACTGGATGCAGACGCTCGGCGCGGCGACGCTCACGGCGTTCCTCGTCCAGGCGGTAACCGGCGTCTTCCTGGCGATGTACTACAAGCCCGATCCCAACAGTGCCTACGAGTCGATCCAGAACATCACCAACGAGGTCACGCTCGGCTGGCTCGTCCGCGGCATGCACAAGTGGGGCGCCAGCCTCTTCATCATCCTGATGTTCCTCCACATGGCCCGCACGTTCCTGTTCGGTGCGTACAAGTATCCGCGCGAGCTGAACTGGATCATCGGCGTCTTGCTCCTCGTCACGGGCATGCTCGAGGGCTTCACCGGCTACCTGCTGCCGTGGGACCAAACGGCCTACTGGGCGACCGTCGTCGGGATCAACCTCAACGCGACAGCGCCGATCGCAGGGCCCTTCATCGCCCAGTTCCTCCAGGGCGGTGCGCAGATCGGGCCCGACACGCTGGCGAAGTTCTACTCGCTCCACATGCTCGTGATCCCCGGCGGGATCATGGCGATGATCGGCCTCCACATGTATCTCGTCGTGCGCCTCGGCGTCACGTCGCCGCCATGGTCGAAGGTCGCGGCCGGACGGCCGCGCGATGAGCCCGCCCCCGGCGGGTACGGCGAATACCGCCAGGGCCTGATCCGTGAGCACCGCGAGGAGCAGGCGCAGGAGGACGGCGAGTAAATGGCGAGCAAGCTCCAGCAGGAGAAGCGGGCGGAGTTCAAGCGCTACAAGGAGGACGTCGCCAAGGAAGGGAAGCCGTTCTTCCCGTACGCAATTTTCCACGACACGATCATGTCGCTCGTCGTCGTCGCCGTCATCATCGGTCTGGCGGTCATCTGGAAGTTCACCTCCGACCACGGTGACGTCGGTGTTCTCGGCCCTCTATACACCGACAAGGCCGACCCGGGAACGACGAACTTCGTGCCCCGCCCCGACTGGTTCTTCTACTTCCTCTTCTATCTGCTCCGCATCTTCAAGTGGCCCGAGACCGTGGTGCTCGGGACAGTGGGCGTACCGACGCTGCTGCTCGTACTCCTGATCGGGCTGCCGTTCTTCGACCGTCGCCCGGAGCGCACAGTCCTGCGGCGACCCGTCGCGTTCGTCGCGGCGATCCTCGTCATCATCTCGATGGGTGTGCTGACGTGGAAGGGCGCGACGGCGAAGGAGGCGCTCGGCTCGGAGACGGTGGGCCTGGTGCCGGAGTGGGCGAAGAAGCAGGGCTTCGCCGACAACCCGGTCGCCGTCCAAGGGGCGACGCTGTTCGCGGAATCGGGCTGCCTCAACTGCCACACGTATCTCGGCACGGGAAGCAGCAACCTCGGCGCCCCCGACTTGTCGGCCGAAGGTGCTAAGGGCCGGGGCATCGAATGGCAGGTTGCTCACCTCAAGAATCCGAGCAGCAAGACTCCCGGCTCCCCGATGCCGTCGTTCGCGGCTCTCGGGGACGAGAACCTGACGAAGATCGCGACCTTCCTCGAAGCCTCGAAGGGTGCCAAGTAGTCATTGCAAGATCTCGGATCCGCCGGCGCGGATCCGTTGATCGCACGCGGAATCCCTGAAGCGGCCCGCCCACGGGCCCGTCCAGACCGGCGGGTTGGGGGCGGCCGGTGACAGGCCTCGGCCTGTCGCCCAGGGTGCTCGTCTACGCTCTGCGGTGATGCGCGTCTTCCTCGGAGTCACGGGCGCCTCGGGCGCGCCCTACGCGGCCCGCCTGCTGCAGTCGCTCGCGGCCGCAGATTGCGAAATCGGGCTCGCCGCCTCGGCCGCCGGGATCGAGGTGATCGCGACCGAGCTGTACGGCGACGCGTCGATGCCGCGTGACGAGGTGCTCGAGCGTTTCGTCGGGGACGCCTCCGACCGAGTTTCGGTCTACGGGATCAACGACTACAAGAGCCCCTACGCGAGCGGCTCGGCCAAGGTCGACGCATACGTGGTTTGCCCGTGCTCGATGAGTACCGTCGGCACTTTGGCAGCGGGCGCCATGGCGAACCTCATTCATCGTGCCGCGTCCGTCGCGTTGAAGGAGCGTCGCAAGCTCGTGCTCGTCCCGCGGGAGACGCCCCTCTCGTCGATCCACCTTCGCGGTCTCGCCACCCTGCACGAGGCGGGGGCCGTGATCCTGCTCGCCGCTCCCGGCTTCTACCACGGGGCGAAGACGATCGATGACCTGGTGGACTTCGTCGTCGCACGCGCCCTCGACCAGATCGGGGTCGACAACACGCTGATGCCGCGCTGGGGCCAATCGTGAGCCACGAGAGCGGTACGCTGGCGCCCGACGGGGTTCGCACGATGTTCGACCGGATCGCCCCGGTCTACGACGTGATGAACCACGTCATGACGATGGGGCTCGATCGCCGTTGGCGCAGGCTCACGGTCGAGGCCGTCGTCCAACCTGGTGCGCGAGTCCTCGACGCATGCTGCGGTACCGGCGACTTGGCGATCGCGGCCGAGCGTGAGGGTGGCATCGTGACGGGCCTCGACTTCTCCGGCGGGATGCTCGTCCGTGCGCGGCGCAAGTCGATCACGATCGAATGGGTGCAGGGAGATGTACTGGCGCTGCCCCTCGACGACGGGAGCTTCGACGCGGCCACGGTCGGGTTCGGGGTGCGGAACGTCGCAGACCTTCGGGCGGCTCTGCTCGAGTTGCGCCGTGTCCTGCGGCCCGGCGGTCGGCTTGCGATCCTCGAGATCACCCAGCCGCGAGGGCCGCTGCGCCCGTTCTTCTCGCTCTGGTTCGACCGGGCTGTGCCGTTGCTCGGGCGGGCGCTGCCGGGAGGTAAGGCCTATGCGTACCTCCCCGCAAGCGTCCGCCGCTTCCCGGGGGCGGAGCAGCTCGCGAGCCTCATCGACGAGAGCGGGTTCGACGGTGCCGGATTCCGTCTCTTCGGCGGCTCGATCGTCGCCTTGCACACGGCGACGGCCCGATGAGCGCGACCCTCGAGGTGGTGCGGGCGGCCCCCGGTCTCGGAAACTATCTGGCCGAGGTCGAGGAGCTCCTCGAGCAGTCGGTGGCAGGCCACCCGGGCCTCGTCGCCGAGGTTGGGGCGGAGGCGCTCACGGCCGGCGGGAAGCGCCTGCGACCCATGCTGACGTTCCTCTCGGCGCCGCCCGGCGCCGGTCCTTCGGTCGCGGCAGGAGCCGCCGTGGAGCTCGTCCATATGGCGACCCTCGTCCACGACGACCTGATCGACGGCGCGCGAGTGCGTCGTGGGAAGGCGGCGGCGTGGACAGCCTACGGCGCGGGCACAGCGCGTGCAGTCGGCGACTACCTGTTCGCGCGCGCGTTCGCCGAGCTCGCGACCTGGGGTGACGTGGAGGGTGTGGCCACGCTCGCGGACGCGTCACTTGCGCTTGCGCGAGGAGAGGCGCTCCAACGGCGTCAGCGCCACGATCCCGGCACCACCGTCGACGGGTATCTCGAACGTTGCGCGCTCAAGACCGGGAAGCTGTTCGAGGCCGCGTGCCTGCTCGGCGGCGGCAGCGGCGACTACGGCAGGCTCCTCGGCGTTTCGTTCCAGATCGTCGACGACATCCTCGACTGCGCGGGCGACACGATCGAGACGGGCAAGATCCCGGGCACCGACCTCCGCGACGGTACACCGACCCTTCCCCTTCTTCTCGCGGCGCAGGAAGACGAGGTCGTCCGGGCCGCGATTGCGGGCGGGCCTCTCGAAGGCGTCCTCGTACGCGTTGCGGCCACGGGCGCCTTGGAGCGCTCCCGGGAGGTGGCCCTCGACTACGCTACGAGAGCGCGGGCAAGCCTCACCGCCGAGTCTCGGCGCTACGAGCTCGAATCCCTCGCAAATGCGGTCGTCGATCGCAACCGTTAGGCCAACCCATATGGCACTCCTCGACCGCACATCCACGCTGGCCCCGATCCGCGAGAAGATCGAAGCAGGCGAGCGCCTCGAGCTCGAGGACGGCCTCGCAATTCTCGAATCGGACGACCTGCTCGAGATCGGCGAGCTGGCGGACCTGGCGCGCCGCCTTCGCGGGGGCACGGACGAGGTGTCGTTCGTCCAGAACCTCTACCTCAGCCAGACCAATGTGTGTCGCGTGAAATGCAAGTTCTGCGCGTTCGCGGCGACGCAAAGGCAGGAGCACGCCTACTCGACGACGACCGAGGAGCTCGTCCGCGACGCAGTGGAGCAGCACCGTCTGGCGTCGTTCACCGAGATTCATATGGTCAACGGCGAGAACCCGCACATCGACCTCGGCTTCTACCTCGACACCCTCCGCGCCCTCAAGACCGAGTTGCCGGACGTGCACCTGAAGTGCTACACGGCCTCGGAGGTGCACCATATGACGACGCTCTCGGGCCTCACGCACGAGGAGGTGCTCCGCGAGCTCAAGGCTGCCGGGCTCGGTTCTCTTCCGGGCGGCGGGGCAGAGATCTTCGCCGACCGGGTCAGAACGCTCGTCGCGCCCGGGAAGGAGCACCCGGACATCTGGTTCCACGTGCACGACACCGCGCACCGAATGGGCCTTCGCTCGACCTGCACGATGCTCTACGGCCATGTCGAGACGTACGAGGAGCGGATCGACCACCTGCTCCGCCTGCGGGAGCAACAGGATCGGACAGGTGGCTTCGTGGCGTTCATCCCGCTTGCTTTCCATCCGGAGAACACCGTGTTCGAGCGTCGCGGCTTCCGCCATACCACCGGATCCGATGACCTCAAGATGATGGCCGTCTCGCGCCTGATGCTGGACAACATCCCGAACGTCAAGGCGTACTGGATCATGATGGGGATGCCGCTGTCGGCCGTCGGGCTTCACTTCGGCGCCAACGACGTGCAGGGCACCGTGATGCGCGAGACGATCTTCCACGCCGCGGGAGCACGGACCGAGACGGAGCAGAAGGTGGAGCAACTCGTACGCTTCGTGCGTGAGGCCGGCCGGATTCCCGTGCAGCGCGACTCGCTCCACAACCCGATCCGTCGATGGTGACCCTGACGCAGGCGATTCCGGCGTTGCCGGTGGGCGGTGCCGCCGGGAACATTCTCACCTTCTTCCGCTGGGTGTCCGTATGATCAGGCTCGGCCGGATCAGCTACGTCAATATGGCGCCGGTCTTCCACCGGCTCGAGTACGACGTGGACGAGGTCGTCGGCGTGCCGACCGAGCTCAACCGGATGCTACTCGACGGTCAGATCGACATCGCCCCGATCTCGTCCATCGAGTACGCGCGCCACGCCGACACGCTGCGACTGCTGCCTCGACTGTGCGTGTCGTCCGAGGGCGCCGTGGACTCGATCCAGCTCGTCACCCGGATGCCGCTCGGCCGTGTGCGGTCAGTCGCCGTGACTCCCGAGAGCGCCACCTCGGTCGTGCTCACGCGCGTGCTGCTTCCGTCGGCAGAGATCCGTCCGTTCGAGGAAGAGGCCGACGCGAAGCTCCTGATCGGCGACGCCGCCCTGAAGAGCGCCTTCGAGGACCCGACGCCTCACTACGACCTGGGGCGGCTCTGGCTCGAGAAGACGGGCCTGCCGATGGTCTTCGCCGTGTGGGCGGCCCCCGAGCCTCTCGTCGAAGGGATCTCCGATCTCGAACACGCGCTCGTCGCGTCGGTGCGGCTCGCGCGCTCCGAGCCCGAGAAGCTCGCCTACGAGGCGAGCGTGCGCTACGGCTACCCGGCGGGCTTCCTGGCGCGCTACTTCGAGAAGCTTCGCTACAGCTTTGGCCCGCGCGAGCGGGCGGGCTTCTACACGTTCCTCGAGATGGCGCGCGACGTCGGCGAGCTCGACCACGTGCCCGAGCTTCGCTTCGCCCGCGACTCGGGTGTCCGACTGTGAGCGCGCGGCCGTGAGCATTGCAACAGCGCGGCCGACCGTGGCCGCCATTCTCGAACGCGCGCTCGACGGCGAGCGGATCACCGACGGCGACGCTGCGACGCTCCTGCGGTCACGTGACCTCGTCGCGGTCGGGCGCGTGGCGAACGAGATGCGAAACCGCACGACCGATCCGAACCGCGTCACGTTCATCGTCGACCGAAACATCAATTACACGAACGTCTGTGTCACGGACTGCGATTTCTGCGCCTTCTACCGCAGCCCGGGCGACACGCGCGAGGGCTATCTGCTGCCGAAGGCGGTCATCTTCAAGAAGATCGAGGAGACGCTTGCGATCGGCGGCACGGGTGTGCTCATGCAAGGCGGCCACCATCCCGACCTCGGGATCGACTTCTACGAGGATCTGTTCAGCTCGATCAAGAGCCGCTACGCGATCCACCTGCATTGTCTCTCACCGCCCGAGATCCAGCACATCTCCCGCCGGTCGAAGCTGACCGTCTGGGAAACGCTCTCACGCCTCCGCGACGCCGGCCTCGACTCGCTCCCGGGCGGCGGCGGTGAGGTCCTCGTCGACCGCGTCCGCGACATCATTGCCCCCAAGAAGACGAGCTCGGACGAGTGGCTGGACATCATGCGCCACGCGCATCGACTCGGCATGTCGACGACGGCGACCATGATGTACGGCCATGTCGAGACGCTCGAGGAGCGGGTCGAGCACATGCGGCGTGTCCGCGACGTGCAGGACGAGACGGGTGGCTTCCGGGCGTTCATCTCGTGGACGTTCCAGCGCGACGGCAACCGGCTTTCGGCAGTCGTGAGCGATGAGGACATGCCGACCTCGTTCGACTACCTGCTCACGCAGGCCGTCTCGCGTATCTATCTCGACAACGTCCCTCACATCCAGTCGTCGTGGGTGACGCAGGGAATGAAGATCGGCCAGGTCGCGCTCGGCTTCGGTGCAGACGACATGGGTTCGGTGATGATGGAGGAGAACGTCGTCTCTGCTGCAGGTACCTCCCACAGAACCTCGACCGACGAGCTCGTCCATCTGATTCGGTCGCTGGGCAAGATCCCCGTGCAGCGCGACACGCTGTACCGCGACGTCCGCGTCTTCGATTGACTTCCGGCGCGACGACCCCTGCCGCTTGGGCCCGGATGCCGCTCCGTCATGGCCACCGTCGCATCGCCCGATCGTAGAACACCTCGAATCGAGCGCCCCGTGGCGTTTGCGAGGAGCGTATGTGGATCATGTAAGAGTCCGAGGCCCCTTCGCCGAGCTCGGCTAGGCTCGTTACGGCCGATGGGACGCCGCCTCCTCGCCATCACGCTCTTTGCGCTCCTGCTTGCCGCTCCGGCGGCGGCGCAGCCCCGGGCCCTCTGGCCAGGCGTCACCTTCGACACGGGGGTCCAGTTCACGTCCAACGGCCCGGTCGCGATCAACATTCTCACCGGACCGCGGCCGGGGGGGACAACGACGCTGGCACCCCTGCTCTCGAACGAAGCGCTCACCGGTACCGAGACACTGACGGCAATGGAGCGACGCGTTGCGACCACGGCGACAACTGCCGGCGTCAACGGCGATTACTTCACGTTCGCGACGGGTCTACCGAGCGGCGTGCTGATGCGGGAAGGCCAGGTGGCGAGCCCACCGTCCGACTCGCGTTCGAGCGCCGGCGTGACGACTGACGGGACGCTCGACGTCCGTCGGATCGCGTTCGTCGGCACCTGGCAGGGAGGTGGAGCGAGGAGGACGCTGGCGGCATTCAACAGGCCGCCGTCCTCCAACGGCGTCGCGCTCTACACCCAGGCGTGGGGGCCGGCCACGCCTCCGGCACCCGGGGCCACGGCCGCGATTCTCTTTCCGTTTCCCGCCGCGGTTCCGAACGCGGATCTCGGCGCACCTGTTGTCGAGGTGCGCAGCGGCGGTGCTCCCGTGCCGATCCCGCTCGGCGGCGCGGTGCTCGTCGGGGTCGGTCCGGCGGCCGCGACGCTGGCGGCGGAGGCACCGGCAGGACAGCTCGTGACGACGCGCCTCCTCTTCAAGCCCGATTGGCCGGATGTCGTCTCGGCGATCGGCGGCGGCCCTCAGATCGTCCGCAACGGCGCCGCTGTCTTCCGCGCACAGGAGCTGTTCACGACGAGCCAGCTCGGACCGCGGGCGCCCCGGAGTGGCATCGGCCAGCTCGCCGACGGACGCATCATCCTCGTTGCCGTCGACGGTCGCCGGCCCGGGTACTCGGTCGGTATGACCAACTTCGAGTTGGCGCAGACCCTCGTGCGGCTCGGTGCCGTTACTGCAATGGCCCTCGACAGCGGTGGCTCCACCACGATGGCCTTCGACGGAACGCTGCTGAACAGGCCCTCGCAGCCGGAACGGCCGATCTCGACGGCGCTCGTGTTCCAGTACACCGGAGTCTTCGTGCAGCCGGCGGTGTCCGTCGTCTCGCCCGACGGGGACGGGGTCGCAGACCGTCAGAGCCTGCGTTACAAGGTCGTTCGCCCCTCGACGGTCACGGTCACGCTGACGGCGCCGGACGGCGCCGCCGCCTACACCGAGACCGGAGAGCGCCTGCCTGGAAGCTACGGCGTCCCGTTCCCGCCGCCGCCGACACCACTGTCGACGGGGACGCTGACGCGAAGCTCGGGGCCACAGCCCGTGGACGGGCGCTGGAAACTCACCGTCGGCGCGACAGACGACACCGGGCAGCCATCCGGGATGGAGCAGGCTTTCACCGTCAACACGACGGTCGGGTTCCTGAGCACGGCTCCGCGCAAGCTCTTCCTGCCGCCGCTCGGTCGCGACCTCTCGATTACCTGGAAGCAATCTCGGGCGGCACGCGTCGTCGTCACCGTCGAGACCTCGGCCGGTGAGGTGGTGCGAACCCTCGCCAGGCGCTCGTACCCGGTCGGCGGTCGAGCCCTCGTCTGGAACGGGCTCGACCGGCAGCGGAAGGCGGTCAAGGGCGGCAAGTACGTGGTGCGGGTCGTGGCGAAGAACGCACTCGGGACGATCGAGCTGACGCACGACCTCCGCGTCCAGCGGATCGTTGGCCCGTAGCCTCGACCGCGAGAGGCGTTAGAGTCGCCGCGTGATGCTTCTCTCCGTCGTCAGCGGCATCACCGATTCGGTCACGAGCGCGATCGGCAACTACGGCCTGTACGCCGTGTTCGTGCTGATGATGATCGACGCGGTCTTCCCGGCCGCGAGCGAGGTCGTGATGCTGTACGGCGGGGCCGTCGCGTCGGGTGCGATTGCGGGGCAGTCGGTGACGCTGTTCGGTCATACGTTTCCGTCGGGCTTCCCCGCATACGTCGCGATCGCAGTGGCCGGCACTCTCGGCTATCTCGTCGGTGCCGTGATCGGCTGGGAGATCGGCCGCCGCGGAGGGCGGCCGTTCCTCGAGCGGCACGGGCGCTGGCTCCACCTCGATCATGCCAAGCTCGAGCGGGCGGAGGCGTGGTTCCTTCGTTGGGAGGACTGGGCGGTCCTGGTCGGACGCCTCACTCCGGTCATCCGGTCGTTCGTCTCGATCCCGGCCGGTATCTTCGAGGCTCCGCTGGCTCGCTACACGGTGCTCACGCTCATCGGGTCTGCGGTCTGGTGCTTCGTGTTCGCGGGGATCGGCTGGGCCGCCGGCGCGAGCTGGGAGAGCTTCCACAGTGCGTTCCGCTACGCGGATGTCACCGTCGCCCTGCTCGTCGTCGGTGCTGCCGCGTGGCTGGGCTGGCGGCTCCTGCGCCAGCGGCGGGCTGCCGACGAGGCCTGAGCGGCGAAACGACGCTTTGCCGCGATCGGCGGCGTTTTCCCTGCACCTGGGGTGGATGCTCACAGCCCGGTACACTCGGACGTCGTGATTCCGCTTGTCGACGTCAAGGCACAGTACGCCCCGCTGATCCCCGAGCTCAAGGAGCGCTTCGCCGAGGTGCTCGAGTCGGGCCGGTTCATCTTCGGGCCCGAGGTCGAGGCATTCGAACACGAGTCGGCCGCATATCTCGATGTTCCGCATGCGATCGGCGTCGCCAACGGCACCGACGCGCTCGTCCTCGCGCTCGAGGCGATGGGGATCGGCCCGGGTGACGAGGTGATCTGCCCGTCGTTCACGTTCTACGCCACCTCGGAGGCGATAGCCAGGGTCGGCGCGACTCCCGTGTTCGCGGATATCGATCCGATCAGCCTCAACCTCGACCTCGAGGATGCGGCCGCGCGCATCACGACGAGGACGAGGGCGATCATGCCGGTGCACCTCTTCGGCCGTCCCGCGTCGCTCGGCGAGCTCGCCGCACTCGGCTTGCCGTTGATCGAGGATGCTGCCCAGGCATTCGGCGCCGTCGGCGTTGCGTCGGCGGGTGTCTGCTCGACGTTCAGCTTCTTCCCGACGAAGAACCTGTTTGCACTCGGCGACGGTGGACTTGTCGCCTGCCGGGACGACGAGGTCGCCGAGCGCGTCCGGATGCTGCGCTTTCACGGTTCACGCGACAAGAAGACCTTCGAGCTCGTCGGAACCAACTCGCGGCTCGACGCGATCCACGCTGCCGCGCTCAGGGTCTTCCTGCCGAGGCTTGCCGGATGGAACGCGACACGCCGCGAGGGTGCCGCGCGCTACGCGGAGCTCGGGCTCGGCGATGTCGTCGACCTCCCGCTCGACGAACCGGGCCACGTGTACCACATGTACGTCGTACGGACCCCCGATCGCGCCCGAATCGCGGCCGCACTCGCCGAGGCGGGAATTGCCTCGGCGTCGTACTACGTGACGCCGCTGCACCTGCAGCCGGCAATGCGCTACCTGGGTTACGAGCCCGGATCCCTCCCCGAGACCGAGCGCGCATCTGCGGACAACCTCGCTCTGCCCATGTGGGGCGGCATCGGCGCCGATGTGCAGGAGCAGGTCGTTGCGGCCGTGCTCGCGGCATGCGAAAGCGGCAAGGGAGACAGCCTGCTGTCTCCCTTGCTCTGATCTTCCTCGTCGTGAGATCCCGGTTCAACCGACACGTGCTGGGCCAGGTCGTTGCCGACGCGCTGATCATTGCGCTCGCCTGGACGCTGGCATGGCTGCTCCGGTTCGACCAGGGCCGCCCGGTGTACTACGACCGCTACCTCGACTGGGAGATCATCCTCGTCGTTGTCGCGATCCAACTCTCGGTGTTCGGGCTCGTAGGCTTCTACAACCGCTGGTGGCGATACGTCTCGACTCGTGACATGTGGTCGGCACTCAGGGGGGTGACGCTCGCCTCGCTCGCCACCTTCGTGATCTTCACCCTCTTCGAGCTTCATCCGGCACGCGTGCCGACCGGGGTCTGGTTCATCGACCTGCTCCTGTGTCTCGCGTTCGTCGCAGGGTCGCGCCTGCTCGCCCGAACATTGATCGAGCGACCGCTTCCGGGTCAGGTGGTCGCCCGTGGCAAGGAGGCGATCGTCGTCGGGGCCGGCGACGCGGCACAACTCGTGATCAAGGAGATGTTGCGAAATCCAGGCCTCGGCTATACGCCGATCGGGATCGTCGACGACGATCCCCGCAAGCGAAACCTGCGCCTTCACGGGATCAGGGTGCTCGGGACGACGGCCGACCTCGCACGCGTGATCCGCGATCGCCGGCCCGACGAGGTGTTGATCGCGATGCCGTCCGCATCCGGCGAGGTGCGGGGCAAGATCGTCGAGGCTGCCCAGGCAGCAGGGCTGCCGGTCAAGACGTTGCCGGGACTCGCCGAGCTCGTCAGCGGCGACTCCGGGCTGACGACCCAGTTGCGTCCGGTCGAGGTCGAGGACGTCCTCGGGCGGGAACCGGTCGAGGTGGATCTCGATGCGATCGCCGGCTACGTCTCGAACGAGGTCGTCATGGTTACCGGAGCAGGTGGCTCGATCGGTTCGGAGCTGTGTCGGCAGCTCGCGCGCCTCGGTCCTGCGCGCCTCGTGCTGGTAGACCACTCCGAGCCGGCGCTGTTCGAGATGGACCGTGAGCTCGTCCGCGAGCGTGGGTTCCTCGCCGGGGTACCGGTGGTAGGAGATATCAAGGACGGCGTCAAGATGCGGCAGGTGTTCGACAAGTACCGGCCGGGGGTCGTGTTCCACGCGGCTGCGTACAAGCACGTCGCGATGATGGAGGCGAACCCGATCGAGGCAGTGCGGAACAACACCCTCGGTACGCGTGTCCTCGCCGACGTCGCGGTCGAGTTCGGCGCCAAGCGCTTCGTGCTCGTCTCGACGGACAAGGCGGCGAACCCGAGGACGATCATGGGCCAGTCGAAGGCACTCTGCGAATGGATCGTCGAGACGTGGGGGCACCGCACGGATGTCCCGACCCGGTTCGTAGCCGTGCGTTTCGGGAACGTGCTCGGCTCGTCCGGCTCGGTGATCCCGATCTTTCGGCGGCAGATCGCGAAGGGTGGCCCGGTGACGGTGACGCACCCGGAGATGACGAGGTTCTTCATGACGATTCCCGAGGCCGTGCAGCTCGTCGTCCAGGCGGGCGCAATCGCCGAGCGCGGGCAGGTGTACGTGCTCGACATGGGAGAGCCAGTGCGGATCATGGATCTGGCAGAGAACATGATCCGCCTGTCGGGCAAGGTACCCGGGACGGAGATCCCGATCGAGCTGATCGGCCCTGCTCCCGGCGAGAAGCTGCACGAAGTGCTCGTCGGCGACGGGGAGGTCGTCTCACCGACTCCTCACCCCAAGATCGAGCGGATCGCCCGGCCGCCGGTCGAGGCCGGGTGGCTCGGCGATGAGCTCGCAATCCTCGAGCGCCTCGTTCGGGAGGGCGACACGTTGGAGCTCGTCGGCGCCTTGAGCCGAATCGTCGCTGATCCGAGACGTGTAGCCGTCACCGGCGCGGGCGACCGGCTTTCACCGGCGATTCCCCTTGTGCCGAGCACCGTGGCGGCAGCCCCTGAGAGAAGGCCGGCGGCTGAGCCCCTCAAATGATGAGAGGGCGGGTGAGAGGCCCGCGGGCGGGCCTCTTCAGGGGTTTTGCGTGCGATCGAGGGATCCGCGCTAGCGGATCCGAGATCTTGCAACGAAAACGAGATCTTGCAACAAGCGGGTGAGAGGGCCCGCGGGCGGGCCTCTTCAGGGGTTTTGCGTGCGATCGAGGGATCCGCGCTAGCGGATCCGAGATCTTGCAAGAAAACGAGATCTTGCAACAAGCGGGTGAGAGGGCCCGCGGGCGGGCCTCTTCAGGGGTTTTGCGTGCGATCGAGGGATCCGCGCTAGCGGATCCGAGATCTTGCAAGAAAATCAGAGCGCGGACAGGAGCAGGTCGAGCATCAGCTCGGGGTCCCGGGCCATACCTGGTGGGGACGCCACTTTCTTCGTCAGGACGAGTGCGCCCGCATCCGTCAGCTCGGCCAGTCGACCATCCGAGATCAAGCGTTCGTCGACCGCGCCGAGTCTTCCCGCAAAGGTCGTCCAGACCGGCGTCCCGAGAGCAACCGCCTCCCGGTTCATCGTGCCACCCGCCGAGACGACGAGATCGGCGAGCCCGACCAGGCTCTGCGCATCGATCGCGTGTTCCGGTACGACGAGCGACGGCAGCGAAGCCCCGCGGAGTGCGTCTCGTTGAGCAGGTGTGCGGGGAAGGACGACGGCCTGCACCGCCCGATCGTGGCCGAGTCGCTCGATCACCTCCGCGAAGAGCGGGTTGCCGTGACGGTGGTAGAGCGAAACCTCGGGTGGGGTGCGGACGACGACGATCACGCGGGCCGGATCGATGCCGAGCTCGGCCAGCACACCCGTGTCCGGAGAGAATCCGGAGAGATAGTACTCCTCCTTCAGTCCCGGATAGCGGCGCACCTTGGCGGCGGTCGCTCCGAGTCGATCGAGCCGTTCCTGCGGAATCGCGTCGGGAGCGATGACCCGAGTGGCGGCGCGCGAACCGAGCGTGTGTTGAGCACGCGCGTACTCGTAGTCGTACGCGTACGACGATCGCACCCCGAGCGAGCGCGCGCATAGGGGTAGCTCGTGTGATGCGTGTGAGAGAGCGAGGTCGAACCGCTGTGTCCGGGCCCAGCCGCGCAGAGCCCGGAGCCGCGAGCTCATCGCACGGATCTTGTCGGCCCGTCCGGCACCGCCGTGCGGCGGGCCGATGACGTCGTGGCGGATCCGTGCGGCGTCGAGGAGCTCGAGCGTTTGAGCGAAGTCGCGTGCGGAGACCCGTACGTCGTGGCCGCGTTCCTCGAGTAGTTCGATCAGCGGTCGGAAGAACGGCACCTGCGGCGAGTTCGTCATGTCGATCCAGACCTTCATGTGCCGTGCTTCATCCTCTCGACCGGCAGCCGCTCGGCCGTATCGTCGCGCACCACGGCAGTGGCTGCTCGTGGCATCGCACCTCCGATCTCCAGGGCGGCTTCAATTGCGATCCTGAGATAAGATTCGCTTATGGACACGCGCCAGCTCGCCGCCTTCTGCGCGGTCGTCGAACGGCGCAGCTTCTCCCAGGCGGCAGAACGCCTCGGCGTCACCCAGCCGGCCGTCTCGCTCCAGGTGCGGGCGCTCGAGAAGCGACTCGGTACACGGTTGCTCGACCGCTCCGGCCGGCGGGTCGAGCCGACCGAGGCCGGACTGCGCTTCTACCGAGGCGCCCAGCGCTTGCTCCAGCTCGAGGAGCAAATGCTCGACGACGTCGCCTCCGACGGCGCCGGCGCCCTCACGGGCGAGCTGTCCATCGGTGCCTCGACGGGCCCTGCCGCGGTGGTCGTGCCGGTCCTCCTGTGCGAGTTCCACGAGCTGCACCCCGGCCTGCACGTGTCACTCGAGGTGCACGACACCCAGACCGTCGTCGACCTCGTCGCCGAACGTGGGCTCGAGCTCGGTATCGTCGGCGCTGCCCGGCGCCACCGGGCCGTTCGCTTCGAGCCGATCCTCGAGGACGAAGTCATCCTGATCTGCCCTCCGGGGCATTCCTTCGCAGGACGCACGGTCTCGCTCGACGACCTCCGCGCCGAAACGGTGATCCTGATGCAGGAAGGGGCCGGAGTAAGGCAGGTCGTCGAAGACGAGTTGCGGTCCATGGGTGCTCGGCTCCGCGACCTCTCGATCACGCTCGAGCTCGGACTCCAGGAGTCGGTACGCAGCGCCGTGCAGGCCGGCTACGGCGTCACCTTCATCTCGAGGACAGCGGTCGAGTCGGACCTCGCCGTGGGAACCCTCGCCGAAGCCCGTCTCGAGGGGATGAACGCCAAACGCGAGATCGCGCTCGTGCGGGCGTCCGGCCGGTCGCCGACGCGTGCCGCCGAGGAGTTCGTTGCGTTCGTGCGCGAGCGGCAAAGGCTGTAAGCCTCCGGCGTCGGGCTTCACCTCAGGTTAAAGCCTGACGTCGGGGCCTATGCGCCCAGCCTGGCGTCGGCTGCCTGCGCAGCGCCCACGACACGCCGAAGGCTGACGACACCGGTCACCTGGCCCTGGTCATCGAGGACCGGGAGGTGGCGGAAGCCGTGCTCGAGCATGACCCGCGAGGCCTCTTCGACGTCGGTGTCTGCCGACGCCGTCACCGGATCGACCGTCATCCACTGGCGGACGCGAGCTTCGCTCGAGTGGACCCGGGCAGCCATCGCCTTGAGCAGGTCGCGCTCGGTGAGGATGCCGATCAGGGTGCCGAAGTCCTTGACGACAACGGCGCCCACGTTCTTCTCGGTCATCCGCTCAGCGACTTCACCGAGCGTGTCCTCGGGGGCGACCTCGATGAAGTCCGGGCGCATGACGTCGACGATCTGCGGCATCGGCCGATTCTATCGCAGGCCTGACCGGATGGCCTCCCGGGCCGTGAAATAAGACTTCTTAATGCAATGCATAATCAAACTTGGTACCCTTGGGCGAATGCAGCCTCCGGCTCGATTCGACGTGCTCGTCATCGGTAGCGGTGCGTCCGGTCTGGCGGCGGCGGTGGCCGCCGAGCGGGCAGGCGCCCGTGTCGCACTCGCCACCAAGGGCTCGATCCAGGCCAACAATTCGTCCAAGGCACAGGGGGGGATCCAGGCGGCTTTCGGAGCCGACGACACGCCGGAGCTCCATGCCGAGGACGTGCTGCGCTCCTCGCACGAGACCGCCGACCCACGACTCGCCGCGATCCTCGCGGGTGACGCGCGGGGGGCGATCCACTGGCTGGAGGAGCTCGGCTGCGCGTTCACCCGGGAAAACGGCGGCTATCGCCTCGCCCGCTGTGGCGGCTCCTCGCGCAAACGCCTGCTCCAGGTCGGCGACCGCACCGGGCACGCGATCACGAAGGCCTTGCGCGACGCCCACGAGGCCGGCGGCTCGGCCAGCTTCCCGAACCATGCACTCGCGGCGCTCGAGCAAACCGCCGACGGCTGGCGCGCCTCCTTCGAGATCAAGGGCGGCGGGGCGGTCGACCTCGATGCAGGCACCGTTGTTTTGGCGGCCGGCGGGCGCTGCTATGCGGAGGCCGAGCGTCGCCACGAGCTGTCCACCAATCACCCGAACGCGACCGGAGAGGTGACCACGATCGCAGTCGACCTCGGTGCCGCTGCGCGAGACCTCGACGCGCTGCAGTACCACCCGAACGGCGGCGCGTGGCCCGTGACCATGCAGGGCTACTCCATCCCCGAGACGACGCGGGCCTACGGTGCCGTGCTTCTCAATGCCGACGCCGAGGAGTTCACCGACTCGCTCGGGCCTCGTGACGTCGTGTCACAGGCGATCTTCGACGAGGTAGCCGCAGGCCGCGGCGTCGAGACCGAGGACGGCCGTCCAGCCGTGTACCTCGACACGACCCGGATCCCCGAAGCCGATGCGGACATCTCGCTGCCCTACATGCTGCGCCGGTACCGCGGCGCCGGCATCGACCCGCTTCGGGAGCCGCTCCTGACCTACCCGGTGCTCCACTACCAAAACGGCGGCCTCGTGATCGACGAGAATGCCGAGACCACGCTCGAGGGCCTGTACGCGTGCGGTGAGATTGCCGGCGGCACCCACGGGCGAAACCGCATGATGGGCAACTCGCTGCTCGAGTGCGTCGTCTTCGGACGCCGCGCCGGACGGGCAGCCTCGGAGAAAGCGAGCGCATGAGCACGACCACAACCACCGATCTCGAGGGCGCTGTCGAGGATGCCGCTGCGCACCTGTACGTCTGGGCGCTCAAGGACATCCCGCAGGACCTCCGTGATGCGCTCGCCGCCGCGCGCGATCGCGAGACGTCGAAGACGGGCATCCGGATCCTCGAGACGATCCATCGGAATGTCTCGATCGCCGACGAGCAGAAGAACCTCGTCTGTCAGGACACCGGGATCGCCGTCTATACGTGCCGTGTCGGAGAGCATTTCCCACTTCATCCGACCCGTATCTATGCAGCCCTGAAGGCGGGGACGGCACGTGCGACGGTCGAGCATCCGCTGCGGTCGAACGCGGTGCACGTGCTCACCCGCGAGAACACCGGACCGAACATCGGATACCGGTTGCCGATCGTGCACTGGGACTTCATCCCCGACTGGGACGGCCTGGACGTGAAGTGCGTGCCGAAGGGCTCGGGCTCGGAGAACATGAGCTTCCTCAAGATGTGCGTGCCTGCCGACGGCGTCGTCGGGATCAAGAAGTTCGTGCTCGAGTCGATCGTCGACGCGGGCGGCAAGCCGTGCCCACCAGGCATCGTCGGAGTCGGCATCGGCGGCTCCGCCGACTACGCGATGTACCTCGCGAAGGAAGCGATTGCACGTCCGGTCGGCACCCGCAACCCCGATCCGCTCGTAGCCCAGCTCGAGGACGAGTTGTACGGCCTGCTCAACGAGACCGGAATCGGTCCGATGGGTCTCGGCGGCGACGTGACCGTGCTCCAGTGCCACATCGAGCACGCCGACACCCACATGACCCTGAACCCCGTCGCCGTCAACTACCAGTGCTGGGCCGCAAGGCGTGCCTCGGCCCACATCGCCTCCGACGGCACTATCGACTTCGACCGGGAGTTCTAGCCATGGCCCATCACGAGGTCACGTTCCCCATCACGGATCCGGCCGAGATCCTGAGGCTCCGCGCGGGCGACGAGGTCACGGTGCAGGGCCACATCATCGGTATCCGCGACCGGACTCAGATCCGCATCTTCGACCAGGGTGTGGAGCCGCCGATGGATCTCTCCGGCGCATTCCTGCTCCATACGGCGCCGAACGTGCGCAAGGTGGCTGAGGGGAAGTACGAGAAGATCTGTATCGGCACGACGACGAGCGCGCGCATGGTGCGTTTCACCGAGGGGCTGGGCGAGCAGTACGGCGTTCGCGCGATCTGCGGCAAAGGGGGTTTCCCCGATGTCGCCATCGAGCCGATGCAGCGCCTCGGGATGGTCTATTTCGCGATCGTCGGTGGCGCCGCCGCGCTCGAGACGACCCAGATCGAGGAGATCGAGGAGGTGCTCTGGGAAGAGTTGATGCCCGAATGCCTGTGGAAGTTCCGTGTCAAGGACTTCGGGCCGCTGATCGTGGGCATCGACGCGCACGGCAACTCGCTCTACCACGACGTCCAGGCCCGCGCCCACGACAAGTTGAAGGAGCTGTATGCCCGGCTTTAACGATGGCTGGCTCGGTGTTCCCGCACGCCCGGGCAAGCCCCGGCAGAACGGGCTCACCCACGTGATGGACAAGGGGCTCAACATTCGCGACATCGAGGGGATGTTCGACACCGGCGGCGACTTCGTCGACATCGTCAAGCTCGGCTGGGGCACGAGCTACGTGACGAACAACCTCGAGAAGAAGATCGCCCTCTACCGGCATTTCGAAACGCCGGTGGTATGTGGCGGCACGCTGTTCGAGGCCGTGTACGCAAAGGGGAAGGTCGACGAGTTCAAGGCGTGGCTCACCGAGCACCGGTTCGCCCACGTCGAGATCTCGGACGGCACGATCGATATCCCCCGCGACGAGAAGCTCGACCTGATCCGCGATTTCGCCCGCGATTTCACGGTGCTCTCCGAGGTCGGGTCGAAGGACTCCGACGTCGTGTTTGCGCCGTACCAGTGGGTCGAGTGGATCAAGGAGGAGCTCGAGGCGGGTTCCTGGAAGGTGATCACCGAGGCGCGCGAAGGCGGCACCGCGGGCATCTTCCGCAAGGACGGCGACATGCGGACGGGACTGATCGACGAGATCGCGCACGAGGTGTCGATCGACGACCTCATCTTCGAGGCGCCGACGAAGTCGTCGCAGGCGTGGTTCGTGAAGCAGTTCGGCCCGAACGTGAACCTCGGCAACATTCCGCCCGATGAGGTGATCCCGCTCGAGACGCTGCGGCTCGGCCTCCGGGGCGACACCCTGAAGGAGATCCTCCTGCCCGTGCAGGAGCCGGCTGTCTAGGACCGTGGTGTAGTGGACTGGAAGCTCTCTGTTGCGGGTCTCCTGATCGGCCTTCTCGTCGGGATGACCGGCATGGGCGGCGGCTCGCTGATGACGCCGATGCTGATCCTCGTGTTCGGCTTCAAGCCGACGGTCGCGATCGGCACAGACATCCTCCACGGCGCCATCTTCAAGTCGTTCGGCGCCGCGAGGCACCGCCAACTCGGGCACGTGCACGCGCGCCTCGTGATGTGGATGCTGATCGGCTCTGCCCCCGCTTCGCTGGTGGGCGTCGCCCTCTCGTCGTACCTGGCGCGTACGTACGGCGACGGCTACGAGAGCGTCGCCCAACAGATTCTCGGGATCACGCTCGTGATCGGTGGGATCGGGTTCTTCGTCAAGGCGTTCGTCCGTCCCCACGGGAACGATGCGCCGTTCATCCTCGCCCGTCGTGACCGGGTGATCGCACTGGTGCTCGGCATCTTCGGCGGCTTCATCGTCGGGTTGACCTCCGTCGGCTCGGGCACCTTCTTCGGTCTGGTGATGATGTTCGCGTTCCCGCTGACGGCGGCAAAGATCGTCGGTACCGATCTCTTCCAGGCGGCGCTGCTGCTCTGGGTTGCCGGCTTCGGCCACTTCGTCACGGGCAGCGTCGACCTCCATGCCACGGGGTGGCTGCTGATCGGCTCCATCCCAGGTGTGCTGATCGGCAGCCAGCTGACCGTCAAGCTTCCCGACCGGGCGCTGCGGGTCACGCTCTCGCTCGTTCTGTCCCTGTCGGGGATCAAGCTGCTCGACCCGCCGGGGGCCAACGCGATCATCCTCTCCATCGTGGGCGCGTCTCTCGTGGTCGGTCTCAGCTTCGCCGCTCGCTTGTACCTGCGCCGCCCGCTTCCCCCGGTGGCGCCGCCAGAATCCGCTTCCGAGCCGGAACTCACGTGACCTAGGTGTCGGTCGCGAGAGCGGGCGGCAGTGGACAGCTGACGAACGTCCGTCCGGTGACGGCGTAGCCGATCCGGTAGGCCCTACAGCCGGCGCAGAGGCCGGTGGTCGCTGCGAGGAGCGCGAGCGCTGCGACGATGCCCCCGAGCACGGCGCCCACCGCCGTCGACCCCACGAGGTAGGCGATCGCCGCGGCACCGAGGAACCCGAGCCCGACCATGTTCGCGCACCCTACAATCCCCGGGCCGTGGCCAGATATGCGCCAGCCGTCCTCGTCGCGGCTCTGCTCGTTGCGGCCGGTGTTGCCTTCCTCCACACGGAGTCGCTCAAGCTCGAGACGAGCCCGATCCGCCAGACGCGTGTGACGAAGACGTTCTCGCCCGTGTGCCGGTGCGACACGAGCAAGGCTCGGATTGCGTTTCGCCTGCCGAAGCCCGATGTGCTCAGCGTCTCGATCACGGATGCGTCCGGCGGTGACGTCCGGCAACTCGCCGCCGAGAGGCCGGGCGACGGCCCTGTCGCGTTCGTGTGGAACGGTCGAGACGATGCCGGCAAAGTCGTCCCCGACGGCTTCTACCGTGCGCGTGTGCGCCTCGACCTTCGCGAAAAGACTTTCGTCCTGCCGAACCTGATTCGGGTGGACGCAAAGCGGCCGGGCGTCGAGCTGGTGTCTACGCGGCCGCGCATCTTCTCTCCCGACGGCGATCGACGGTCGGATCGTGTCACCGTCCGCTATCGGGTCGACGAGCGCGCCGCCGCCCTCCTGTACGTCGACGGTGTACGTCGCGTCGTCGGCGCGAGCCTCCGCCCAACGGGGGAACTCGTGTGGTACGGGAAGGTGGGTACCAGATCACTACCCGCTCGCAGGTACGCCCTCGCGCTCGTCGCCGTCGACGGTGCGGGCAACAGGTCGCTCCCCGTCAAGGCGGGGCCGGTGCGTATCCGCTATGTCGAGATCGCGTCACCCGTACTGCACACGAAGGCTGCCGGCGTGCTTCGCGTGCGTGTGCTGACCGATGCGCGCCGTGTTGACTGGCGGCTTGGCAAGCGTACGGGGGTCGGCAAGACACCGGTGTTCCGGATCCGGGCTCCCAAGCAACCGGGTCGCTACCGAATCGTCGTCTCGGTCGAGGGTCATCGGGCGACGGCGGCCGTGATCGTGGCCGGGACGTGATGCGCCGAAGGCTGATCGTCATCGCGGTTGCGGCCGCAGCCTCCCTCGCGGTCATTGCAGCAATCGGGGGCTGGTGGTATCACGAGCAGACGACGACGAAGGAGGTACGTGGATCCTCCACCGTCGAGTTCGTGCCACGCGATCGGCCGGAGAAGCCGAAGCGGCCCGAGCGCGTCGTGAGAACCGTCCCGTGGCCGACGTATGGCTATGACGAGCAGCGGACCCACCTGTCGCCCTTCGAGCATCGGCCTCCGTACCGTCGGCTCTGGACCCTGAGGGCCGGCTGGTACATCGAGTTTCCTCCTGCCGTCGGCTACGGCAAGGTGTTCGTCAGCCAGTTGAAGGGCGTCTTCTTCGCGGTGGATGCGAAGACGGGCGAATGGCGCTGGCGGAGGAAGTTCCCGTACTGCTCGGCCGCGTCCCCGACGATCGCGGACGAGCTCGTGATCGAGACCTTCGTTCCCACCCCTTGCACGAAGGGGCCGCGCGGCGTCCCGGGACTCGTGGTCGCGATGCGGGAGTCCACCGGCCGCACCGTCTGGCGCTTCCCTGTCGCGTCGGAGTCATCGCCGCTCGTCGTGGGTGGGCTCGTGTACTTCGGCTCGTGGGATCACAAGGTGTATGCGCTGAACCTCAGAACCGGGAAGCTCGTCTGGTCGACGCAGACCGACGGCGAGATCAACAGCTCCCCGGCGTACGCGAACGGCACCGTCTACATCGGTGACAACAGTGGCACGCTAACGGCGCTGCGCTCGCGCACAGGTGCAATCCGGTGGAAGGCGCGCTCGTTCTCCCACTTCGGTTCCGGTCGCGAGTACTTCTATGCCACCCCGACCGTTGCCTACGGCCGTGTCTTCGCGCCGAACACGGACGGAACCGTCTACGCCTACGGTGCCGGCACCGGCAACCTGCTCTGGGCGCGTCATGTCGGCACCTACGTCTACACGGCGGCGGCCGTCTGGGCCCAGAAGCTCTACGTCGGTACCTACGACGGGAAGTTCTACGCACTCGACGCGGCAACAGGAGATACGGACTGGATGCGGGAGATGCCTGCCGCCGTCCACGGTGCCCCGACTGTGATGGACGGCCTCGTGTACCTGTCCACCTGCGGCTTCTGCGGGCACAAGGGCGTTCGCTCCGCCAAGGCGGGGCCCAACGGTACCTACGCGCTAGACGCGCGCACCGGAACGCTCGTCTGGCAGTTCCCGGACGGCCAGTACTCGCCTCTTGTCGCCGACGACGAGCGGATCTTTCTGACGGGTGCCACGCGGGTCTACGGGCTCGCAGCGCGTGGCTCGCGCTGAGCGAGCAGGAGGGCCACGGCGATACCCGTCAGCGGCCACACGAGGTAGGAGGTCTGGAAGACGCGCGCGATGAACAGCAGCACGAAGATCGAGACCGCGAAGCCGGCGGCTCCTTCCCAGTCCCGGCCCGAGCGGAGCACCGCGAAGACGAGCCACGCTGTCACGGGCAGCCAGATGACCACCGCGAGCACCCCGAAGGGGTAGGCGCCGTAGCGGTCGTCGATCGCGCCGGCGTTGACGAGCATCGCCGAGAGTCCGTACCCGAGGATGCGGTAGGTGCCCGTGCCGTAGCTGATCGTGTCGCGCCAGAGGGCTCCTGCGTCGGCAATCAGGAATGGGAGGAAGCCGGCGGCCAGAACCGCGACGAACGCCGCCCCGGCTCGGCCGAGCGTCGATCGCGAGCATCCGCGAGCGAGCAGCATCACGACGAAGAACGGCACCGCCACGAGTGAGAACTGCTTCAGGAGGACTGCCGCGGCGAGCGCCACCGCGGCCCAGACGTACCGGGAGCGCGTCAGCAGGCCGAAAGCCAGGAGGAGTGCGAGGATGCCGGTGGCGTCCGCGGTGCCGAACCACGCGCCCCTCACCATGAGTGGGCTGGCCGCGACGGTCGCTCCCACCGCGAGGCGCCACGGAAGCGGTGCGTCGAAGAGGAGCACCGCAAAGAAGCAGCCGATCGTCGCGAGCAGGACGAGCGTGCGGTAGTCGTCGAACGGGGAGGGGACGAAGCTCCAGGCGGCCGCTGTCAAAGCCGTGCCCGGGAAGTACGCAAAATGCGACAGCGCCACTTGTCGATGCTCGGACGGGGACGGCAGGCTCCCGTCGCGGCTGTAGAAGCGCTCGAGACCGGAGCCCCGGTAGTCGTGTCCGTACGGGGTGTGCCCGTGTCGCACGAGTGCGCCCGCGAGCTCGATCTGGTATGTGGAGTCGTTCGTATGGAACCAGGGGGCCGACCCGTCACGCAGGCCGATCTGGAGCAGCGTGGCCGGGACGGTGACCAGCACGACCACCGCTATGCAGGCGGCAACGAGCACACCGGCTCGCCACGACTCCGTCCGCCAGCCCGCGATCGCCAGGGCTGCGACGAGGAGGCCGGCGACGACCGCGGGAGTCCGCACAACACCCAGGTCCCAATGTCCGTCGGCCGCCCGGACGAGGGGGGCCAGCACGCCGCGGGCGACGACCGCGGAGGTGCGGAAGGGCCATGGATCGGCCCCGAGCGACGGCACGTTGACCGCGACGAGAACGCCGAGGACACCGAGCACGCCGAACGCCGAGCGACGGTCGATCCTGGAGCCGCTCATGCCGGCTCGTCGACCGGTGGGGAGGCCCTCGAGACGAGGAAGCTCGAGGCGACGCCGAGAACGAGCCAGGTGACCGGATCCTCGAAGAAACCGCTGTAGAACAACGAGTGGACGAAGAGCCCGAGAAAGACCGCTGCGAGCGCGAGCCCGAACGCTGCCTCGAGTCGGAATACTCGTAGGAGCGCCTTCGACGCGCCGGCGAGGAGCGCTGCGTAGAGGGCGAGCCCCACCACCCCGAGCTCGGCCGCGACCGTGAGCGGCGTCGTATGGGAGACGAAGAGTCCGGGCGGTCCCCCGTTCGCGGAGATGGCCTGGCTCGCCCGGGGTTGCGAGCCGAGGCCGACGCCCACGAGAGGGTGCTTGGCGAAGACCCTCGCCGTCAGGTTGATCCGCCGCGACCGGTCGCTCGTGACGCGTTGCGTGGACGCACCCGCCACCTTGTCTGCCACGAACGCACCCCCGCCGGCGATGACGAGCACGGCCGTAACGGCCGCCACGAGCCGAACCGCACGGTCGCCCGCGACGACGGAGACGAACACCGCGACTCCGAAGAGCGCCACGAGGCTCGACTGTGAGTAGGAGAAGAAGAGGCCCGCGAACAGGAAGGCAACGGCGACGGCCGCGATCGTCAGCCCGAGCTTCCGGTACCACGCCGTTGCCAGCACGACGGCGATCCCGAGTACCACGTGGCGACCGTACAGGCTCGGGTCGCGGAAGAGCGAAGTCACCCGGAAGAAGCTCGAGTACGCATTCCCGATCTCGACGGCCGGCGTATAGAAGATCAACCGATGGGTGGCCTCCTCGATGAGCCCGACCGTCGCGAAGAGGGCTGCCAGCGACACGGCGGCTAACCCGAGCGCGCGAGGCATCCAAGCCGGGAACGGTGCTCGCGCCACGACTGCCACCAGGACGACGAACGGGAGGAGAAAGTACTGGAGAAGGTTCTGAGCCGCAGCGTCGGCCGAAGACCAGAGAACCGAGAGGGCCGCGAAGGAGGCGAGGGCGCCGAGCGGGAGCGCGATCTCCCTTGGCAACGGCCGCGCATCTCGCTCTCGCAGGAGCCGCCAGGCGAGAGCGAGGGCGGCCGCTGCGAGGATCCCGTAGAGGGGCAGGAGTCGGCCGATCTGCCCGTTGCGGGCCAATCCGACGTAGAGCCGATGTTCGGCGCCGAAATCGAGCGGCAGCCGGAACGGCGCCGCGATGAGTACGAACAGCGTGACGAGCTCGGGACGGCTGACGAAGAGGAGAGAGCCGATCGCCAGTCCGGCGAGCCCCACGATGCCGAGCGCGGCGCGGGAAGCCGAGACGCTGTGCCCGCCGGAGGTCGCAAGGAGGGCCTCTGCGGCGGCGATCGACCCGAGCCCGCCGAGGATGACGTACCGGCGGCTCGAGACGAGGACGAGCGGGGCGCCGAGCGCACCGAGGACAGCCGCAAGGTGAGCCATGGGTTCGCGAACAGTAACGCGCTCGGTGCGGGAGCGCCTCCGACCGTGATATTCATCCCGGATGATCGAAGCCTGGCAGCGAGCGCTGGTCCTCGCCCCGCATACCGACGACGGCGAGTTCGGGTGCGGCGGTACCGCTGCCAGGCTGGTCGAGGCAGGCTGCGAGGTGCGCTACGTGGCGTTCTCGATCGCGACGCGCTCGCTGCCGCCGGGCTTTCCGCCCGACACGCTGGCGCGTGAGGTGCGCGAGGCGACGGCCGAGCTCGGGATCCCGGAGTCGCATCTGACGGTGCACGACTTCGACGTCCGCACGTTCCCGGATCGTCGGCAGGACATCCTCGAGCTGCTCGTGGCACTCTGGGACGAGTGGCAGCCGGACGTCGTCTTCCAGCCGTCGCATCACGACGTCCACCAGGACCATCAGACGATCGCCCAGGAAGGGTTGAGGGCGTTCAAACGGACGACGATCCTCGGCTACGAGATCCCGTGGAACAACTTCGAGTTCTCGTACGGCGCCTACGTCGCCCTCGAGCAGCGTCACCTCGAGCGCAAGATCGCGGCGGTCGAGCGCTACGCCTCACAGCAGCACCGGCGCTACGCAAACGCCGAGTACATCTGGAACCTGGCGAAGGTTCACGGCACGAACGTGAACCGTGAGCTCGCCGAGGTGTTCCAGGTGTACCGGATCGTCGCGTAGCCACAGATGTGTCGCCGGCGGCGGCTGCCGACTGTTACGCGCGCTCGCTCAAGGCGGCTTCGATCCGCTGCAGGCGCTCGTCGATCTGTCGAAGCTGTTCCGCGGACGGTGCCTCGGGGCCTTCGAGGTGCTGGTCCAGGCGTGACCGTGCCACGAATGCGCCGGTGATCGACGCGGTGATCACCGTCACGAACCCGATCCCGAGCAGCATCACGATCGCCGCCACGATCTGGCCCAGGGCGGTAGTCGGCACGTGGTCGCCGTAGCCGACCGTCGTCACCGTCTGAACGGCCCACCACAGCCCCGAGCCGATCGACGGAAACCCTTTTCGGTCGAGCATCGTCATCAACAGGCCGGCGGCGACGGTGATCGCCGTCGTCACAGTCGCGATCACGACCGCTGCGTTCCGGGGGTTGCCGGCCCGGGCGATCAGTCGATCGAGCCGGCGCTCGAGACGGGTCTCGTCTGCCATCACGGTCGAGTTCGCAACTGCGGCAGCCAGTCCTGCCGGCACGTTCCATGCCAGACGACGGTTGTCACTGCTCAAACGATGCGGTAGCCTCACGGGCCATGTGCTGCCTCGCCCTCTCGGCCGGCTTCATCGGCCCGCGCTTCGCGCTCCTGCTCTGGTGGATCTTCGGTGACAAAGTCGATGCCGCGTTCTCGAGCTGGATCTGGCCGCTCCTCGGGCTTGTCTTCCTACCGTGGACGACGCTCGCGTACGTCGTCGTCTGGGGGCCGCTCGACGGCGTCTCGGGGGCGGGTTGGCTCCTCGTCGCTCTCGGGGTCGTGGCAGACATCGCGACCTACTCGGCTCGGTCGGCCAAGGCGCGCTATGCCCCTGGCGTCTAGCGCCTGGAAGCCGCGAAGCGCGAGGAGGCGAACGATGATCGCGCGATCGTGTAGGTTCGCGCCATGATTCGCCTGATCGTCCGGACGGTGATCTTGCTAGTCGCGAACGCCGTGGGCCTGATCGTCGCGTCGCTCGTTCTCAGCGGGTTCGACATCAACGTTACGGGGTTCATCGTCGCCGTCGTCATCTTCACGGTCGTGCTGGCGTTGATGCAGCCGTTCCTCGCCAGCTCGTTGCGGCGGCGAGGATCGTCGGCACTCGGTGGAGTTGCTCTGATCGCGACGCTGGTCTCGCTGATCATCACAGACCTGATCTCGGACGGGCTCTCGATCAGCGGCATCGGTACCTGGATCGCGGCCGCGGTGATCGTCTGGGCGGCAGCGCTCCTGGCCGCGTTCATCCTGCCGTACCTGGGCCTCAAGAAGTACCTCGAGAACAACTGAGTCGCCCCCTGCGACCTGCGCTCCTCGGATGATTCCGATGGGTGACTGTTGCTGCTCTCATGAGCAGGTATTCGACCTCGGGCGACTGCTGCCCCGGACGGATTACCGGTGGCTTCCCGAGGCCGCTCTCGCCCGGATCCTGACGGTGCTGCGGCCGCGACGACACTCGGCGGGAGAGCTCATCGTCGCCAAGGGCGACCCGGCCAGCGAGCTGTACCTCGTGATGGCCGGTGAGCTGACGATGATCGAGCCGGGCAAGCCTCGCCGCCGGCTCGCAACCGTCTCTGCCGGCGTGACGTTCGGCGAGCTCGGTTTCGCGCCCGACGGCACTCGAACCGCCGACGTCGTAGCCGACACCGAGGTCGACCTTCTCGTATTCGACCGGAGCGCCTACGAGCGCCTTCGCGACGAGCACGCACCGCTCTACGCGACGATTCTCGAACGCCTCCTCGCGTCGCTCGCGCGAACCACGCTTCGACTCGATGTCGAAGCACTGGCACTCACCCGTTGAGCCCGTTACACCTAGGTTGAGTCGCCTGGAAGCCGGGCGAGGACGACGGCGTCGAGCCGCTCGCCGTCGTGCTCCCAGTACGAGCGCAGCACACCCTCCCGGCGGAACCCCGCGCTCTCGGCGAGCCGAAGCGCCGCGACGTTCTCCGGGGCGACGAACACCTGCACGCGGCCGAGACCGAGCGTCGCGAAGGCCCAATCCGTGAGCAGGCGCAGTGCCTCGGTCGCGATCCCGCGCCCCCGCACGCTCGGGGCGACACAGCACCCGACCTCGCCCACCAGGTGGTCGCTCGGCGCCAGCATCGCCTCGCCGAGATACACGTCGCTCGTGCGATCAGCGATCACCAGATGGAGCAACCCGCCTTCCTGGCGGCACTCCTCGAAGAACGCGACGACTCCCGGGCCATCGCCCGCCGGCAGTGTCGGCACCCACCGCCCCGCGGCTGCGTCCTGTTGGAGCGCGAGAGCAGCGTCGAGATCTTCCTCCCGGAACGGTCGCAGCACGAACTCGGCGCCGGTGAGCGGTGGCTCCGGATATGGGATCGGCGCGTCGATGGGCGCATCCTATGAGCCGCCCGTTGCATTCCGTCGGGGCGATGCGCAGTAGCCGCAAGGTGAGAAGATTCGGCACTCGGGCGATGTGTGCTGTCGAGCTTCGACGGATCGAATAGGCTGACGAGGTACACGGCATAGCCGTGATTCTCGAACGAACGAGAGGAGAGAACCCCAGATGATGAGAAGAAGGCCACTCAGGCGTGCAGCCGTTGTCGGCGGAGTCGCCGTAGCCGCGCACCATGCCGGCACGAAGTCTGCACAGGCGCAGGCAGCCGAGCAGGACCAGGATCAGCAGATCGCCGATCTCCAGGCTCAGCAGGCCCAGCCGCAGTACGCCCCGCCGCCTCCGGCAGCTGCCTCTCCCGAGGCCGGGGGTGCCGACATGGTCACCCAGCTCGAGAACCTGAAGAAGCTGCTCGACGAGGGTGTGCTGACCCAGGCGGAATTCGACATGCAGAAGCAGAAGCTGCTTTCAGCTTCGTGAGCGGAGAGGAGACGACTATGGCTATTGGGCCTGTACAGATGCTCGTGCTCGGCTTCGCCGAGCCGAACTTCACCGGCAAGATCGCAGCCGAGCTCGACCGGCTGCGCGAGCACGAGTTCGTCAAGATCGTCGATGCGCTCGTCGTGCAGAAGGACGACGCGGGCGAGATCACCGCACTTCAGGTCAGCGATCTCAGTCAGGACGAGGCGATCGAGATGGGTGCGATCGCGGGCGCGTTGATCGGCTTCGGCTACGGCACGGACGAAGCTGTCGAAGCCGGCGCCGAGCTCGGAGCCGAGGCGATGGCGGACGGCCATCTGATCCCCGAGGAGGACGCCTGGTACGTCGCAGATGCGATCCCGAACGGATCCACCGCTGCGATCATCCTGCTCGAGCACCTCTGGGCAATCCCGCTCCGAGACGCGATCGTCGATGCCGGCGGCATCGCTCTCGCCGACGAGTGGATCCACGCGAAGGACCTGATCGCGGTCGGCGTCGGCGCAGCCGCTGCCGAGTAGGCAGCTCGGGACTCGGGGTGGCTGCCGTTTCCGGCGGCCACCCCGCACGCCTCGGCGAAGACCTCTGTGAGCAACGTCACATCGCCAACGCCGTCGGCCGCTCCCGACCCGGGCAAGCTGCTTCGAAGCCGGAGCTACATTGCGCTGCTCGTGTTCGGCGCGATCATCGGCGTGCCCGTCGCGACGGCGGCCTACGTGTTTCTCAAGGCCGTCGCCGAGGCACAGCAATACGCTTTCGCCACCCTGCCGGCCGATCTCGGCTCGCACTTTGCAAGGGGATCGCATACTCCCTGGCGCTCAGCAGCTTCCGCGGCGGTCCCGTCTTCCCGGGCATGTTCTTGGGTGCCGTCGGCGGTATTGCGCTGTCGCATCTCCCAGGCCTGCCGATGATCGCGGGCGCAGCCATGGGGATCGGTGCAATGACGGTCGCCATGCTCGGCCTGCCGCTCGTCTCGGTGCTGCTCGTGATGCTGTTCCTCCAGGCGGACGGCCTCCAGCTGACGCCGCTTGTGATCGTCGCCGTCGTCGTCTCGTATGTCGTCTCCGCTCAGCTCGTTCCGGCGGCCACGCAATGACGACTACGACGGCGATCCTCTGCTCGCACCCCTTCTCTCGATCATGTAAGAACAGGACACGATGACCGCGACGGCCTATGGAGAGAAGCCCGTTTGGGGGCCGAAGCGCCCGCACATCGGACCGATCCGACTCGTGGTCTCGTGGCTGCTCGCCACGGTGGCGCTGCTCGTGGCCGCGTGGATCGTCCCCGGCGCAGACGTCAAGAGCTTCTGGGGGGCCTTCGTCGCGGCGGGCGTGATCGCTGTCCTCAATGCGATCTTGCCGCCCATCATCGCGGCGCTCCGACTGCCTCTCATGCTCGTCGTCGGCCTCCTGCTCGTGCTGATCGTGGACGCGCTGATGCTCCTGGCAGCCGACAGGGTCACCGACGGCGACCTCGCGATCGACTCGTTCTGGTCGGCGCTCGGTGTCGCCTTTGTCGCGGCCGCGGTCACCGTCGTGATCGACGTCGCCTTCGGGACGACCGACGACGACGCCTACACACTGCGGGTGATCCAGCGGATCGCCCGTCGCTCGGGCGAGCGCGTCGAGACCGACGCTCCGGGGATCGTCTATCTCGAGATCGACGGCCTGGCGCTGCCCGTTCTGCAGCGGGCGATGCGCGACGGCAACGCACCGAACATGGCCCGCTGGCTCGTCGAGGGGGGCTATACGCTGACCGAGTGGGAGACGGACCTGTCCTCTCAGACGGGCGCCTCGCAGGCGGGCATTCTCCTCGGCTCGAACGACGACATCCCCGCGTTTCGTTGGGTCGAAAAGGAGACGGCGACGACGATGACCTGTTCGGCGCCCCCCGACTGTGCCGAGATCGAGCGCCGTCACGCAGGTCATGGTCTGCTCCGTGACGGTGGCGCGAGCCGCGGCAACCTGCTTTCCGGCGAGGCCGATCACATGATCCTGACGGTCAGCCGGATGGATGCGGAGAAGAAGGCGAACCCCGGCTACCGGGCCTTCCTCGCGAACGGCTTCAACGTGACACGGCTCTTCGTCCTGTTCTTCTGGGAGGTCGTGCTGGAGCTCTCGGCCTCCAGCCGCGCCAAGCGCCGCGACGTCCTGCCGCGAGGACACCGTGGCGGGTACTACCCGTTGATGCGCGGTGCGCTCTGCGTATTCGTGCGCGACCTGATCGTGTACGGAGTCCTGATGGACATGATGAAGGGTCGCCCTGCGATCTACGCGACGTTCTCGAGCTACGACGAGGTCGCGCATCACTCGGGCCTCGAGCGCGCCGACACCCTCGAGGCGCTCCGCAAGCTCGATCAGCAGTTCGGCCGGATCGAGCGGGCCCGCATCTACGCGTCGCGACCGTACTCAATCGTCGTCCTCTCCGATCATGGGCAGACGCAGGGGGCTACCTTCAAGCAGCGCAACGGGTACGGGCTCGACGAACTCGTCGAGCGCTCGCTCGCGCGTGGGAGCGTCGACGGACTGGCGGGCGGCGACGAGCAGAGCTCGATGGTCGGTCACGCGCTCGGCGAGGCCACCGGCCGGGGGCCCGACGAGAAGCGCAAGAAGAACGACGTCTCCGACAAGGACGTCGTCGTGATGGGGTCGGGCAACCTCGGGCTCGTCTACCTGATGGAGGAGCGTCGCCGCCTCACCCTCGAGGAGATGAACGAGCGCCATCCCGACCTGATTCCGGCGTTGCGCAACCATCCGCACGTCGGCTGGCTGCTCGTCCGCTCGTCGGAGCACGGGCCCGTGGTCCTCGGCGGCAGCGGGACGCGGTATCTCGCCGACGGCAGGGTCGAGGGCGACGATCCTCTGGCGCACTTCTCGCCGACGGCGCCGCAGCATCTGCTCCGAACCGACGGATTCACCCACGTCGCCGACATCATGATCGGCAGCTTCTACGACCCCTCTCTCGAGACCGGCTGCGCGTTCGAGGAGCTGATCTCGTTCCACGGCGGCATCGGCGGCCCGCAGACACGGCCGTTCATCCTTCATCCCGCCGAGCTCGAGGTACCGGAGGCGGAGGTCCTGGGGGCGGCTGCCGTGCACGAGATCCTGCTCGGCTGGAGGCACGAGCTCAACGGCACTGCGGCCACGGCGTAAGGACCGGCCGCTGGGATGGACGGGCTGCTCTCGCGTGGAGAAGGAGCGTGGAGGTCAGGGGCGTAAGGACCGGCCGCTGGGATGGGCGGGCTGCTCTCGCGTGGAGCAGGAGAGTGGAGGTCAAGGCGCGAGCCCCTCGACCGTTCGGGATCGCCTACTGTGAGTCCCACCCTGGCTTGGAAGAAAGGACCTGCGCATGACCGAGACGGACATCGATCCTCGAGCGTGCTCGACGCTGACGATGCCCGAGGCGCCGCGCGCGTTCCATCTGCTCGCGAAGCCGACCGGGGCGGTGTGCAACCTCGATTGCTCGTACTGCTTCTTCCTTTCGAAGGAAATGCTGTATCCGGGGTCGCGGTTCCGGATGGCGGACGATCTGCTGGAGGAGTACGTGCGGCAGCTGATCGAGGCGCACGCGACCGTGCCGGAGGTGACGATCGCATGGCAGGGCGGCGAGCCGACGATGATGGGGCTCGAGTTCTTCCGCCGTTCGATCGAATTGGCGGAGCGGTATCTGCAGCCGGGGCAGCGGGCGGCCTACACGATCCAGACGAACGGGACGCTGCTCGACGAGGAGTGGGCGGCGTTCTTCGAGGAGAACGGGTTCCTGGTCGGGATCTCGATCGACGGGCCGCGGGAGCTGCACGACGCCTACCGGGTCAACAAGGGTGGCCGCGGGTCGTTCGATCAGGTGATGGGCGGCCTCGGCTTCCTGCGTGAGGCCGGCGTCGAGTGGAACGCTCTCACCACCGTTCACGCCCGGAACGGAGAACACGGCCGCGAGGTCTACCGCTTCCTCCGCGACGAGTGCGACGCCAGGTTCATCCAGTTCATCCCGATCATCGAGCGGGTAGAGGAAGCCGCCGACGGGGAGGTGCCCTGGTCGTCCTGGCGCGACCGGCCCCTCTACGAGCAGAAGGGGGAGCTGGTCACGAACCGCTCGATCGGCGGCGAGCAGTACGGCCGCTTCCTGATCGACGTCTTCGAGGAGTGGGTCCGGCGCGACGTCGGCGAGGTGTACGTGCAGATGTTCGACGTCGCGCTCGCGAACTGGGTCGGCGAGCCGCCCGGCCTCTGCGTCCACTCCGAGACCTGTGGCCTGGCGCTCGCGCTCGAGCACACCGGCGACCTCTACTCGTGCGACCATTTCGTCGAGCCGGGCTACAAGCTCGGCAACATCAAGGAGCACAGGATGCTCGACCTGGTCGCGTCGCAACAGCAGCGGCAGTTCGGGCTCGACAAGCGCGACACGCTGCCGCAGTTCTGCCTCGACTGCGACGTGCGGTTCGCCTGCCACGGCGGCTGCCCCAAAGACCGATTCAGCCGCACCCCCGACGGCGATCCCGGTCTCAACTACCTCTGCCCCGGTTTCAAGGCCTTTTTCCACCATGTCGACGCACCGATGCGCTTCATGAGCGAGCGGCTCCGCGTCGGCGAGGCTCCTTCCGACATCGTGCGGTTCTACGCAACAGAGGACGCCAAACGGGGCCGTAACGACCCCTGCACCTGCGGCTCGGGACGAAAATGGAAGCAGTGTCACGGGGCGTGGATGACGCCACGCGGGAATGTCGGCCAGGACGAAGAGGCGAGCAGCCTTTGAGCTCCCGGAGCAGTATGCGCGCGACCGAGCCGAGGCCGATGAGACGGGATGGGCTCTAGAGTTGGTCGCTCAGAGCTGATCGCTCGCTGCGATCGCAAGCAGTGGGCACGCGAAGACGGTGCATAGTGCGATGGTGAGCACGACGCCGATGATCATCACCCTCATCAAACGACTGTCAGATGAGAATGCAATGAGCGAGCCGTTACGAAGCTGTGAAGGCGTTCCGACGGCACTGCAGAGTCGAGGTGAATCGTGCCGGGCCTACGCGAACCGATCCCGGCGTAGCCAGCTACGGTCCGCTCCATGCCCGACCCACGTTCCGTCGTGCGTGGACTCACCGAGCTCGTCCATGGCGTTCTCACGCGCTACGGCCGCCTCGGCGGCTCACAGTTCGCCGCCGCGATCTCGTACCGGGCGCTTTTCTCCCTCGTCCCGCTGGCCACGTTCGTTGCAACGATCCTCGCGCAGGTTCTGTCGTCGGCCAGCGTCGACCGGCAGGATCTCGTGTCGGCGATCACCGACCAGCTCGATCTGTCTCCCGCAGGAGCGGCCAAGCTCGACTCGCTGATCACGTCGGTTCCCTCGCCGTGGAGCGTCGCCGGCCTCGTAGCCCTCGGGCTCGCGCTGTGGGGAGCTACGGGCGTGATGTCGTCGATGCAGAAGACGCTCGCCGTCGTGTTCGACGACGGCGCCTCGCGCGGCCTCGTCCGAGGGCGACTCGTGAGTGGGTTGCTCGTGCTCGGCGCCCTCGGGCTGATCCTGTGCGCGCTGATCGTCTCGATGCTCGAGAACGTCGTGCGCAAGGTGAGCGAGAACGTGGACGAGGCTCTCGGCTGGCAGCCGTTCGGGTTCGGCATCGTCCTCGGTGTCGTCGTCCCCCTCGCGCTGACGTTCCTCGTGTTCGTGCTGCTCTACCGTTTGCTCCCCCGCAACCGTCCGGGCTGGCGGGCCGCCCTTCTCGGCGGCGCCGCCGCGGCGCTCGGATTCCAGGCCGTGCAGGTCGGTCTCGGCTGGTACCTGTCCGGCCCTGCCGACTTCACCAAGGTCTACGGGTCCGCGAGCGCGGTCTTCGCATTCCTCTTCTCGGTCTACCTGAGCGCGAGCGCGTTCGTGATCTGCGCGATCCTCACGGCGGTACTCGACGAGATGCTCACAGGCCGAGAGTGACCGGGAACGTCGTCATTCCGACGACGGCAGCGAGGAACGCATCCAGCCGAGAGCGACGATCGGGAGCCGTTCGAGCGCAGGCGCATGCTGATGCCAACGAGCCCTCGTTCGACCGGCCTGCGGTGCCGGGGTCAGGCGCCGACTCCTCGTTCGTCGCAACGCCGCCCAAGCCGCAGACCGACGATCTTCACCTCCTCGTCGAGGAGCTTGAGGGTTCGCTGCATTGCTGTCGGTGGTAGGCCCCCGACCCCCGAGTGGTAGGGGTTGTCGAGAAACCAGAGGAGGAGGAGCATCGACGTGATCACCACCGCCACCCCGCCCATCATCGTCGCCTGGACGACGACGCGCTCACCGCTGTCGGCGAAGAAGAGCATGAAGACGAAGATGATCCCCGCCGACAGGAACAACACGATCCAGAGTGGCGTTGGGATCACGCCCTCTGCACCGTGGGTGCGATCCGATCGGGCTGCCTGGCGGTCGGTCTGCTCATCGAGCCACTTGCCATACGCCGCCTGCTCTGAGGCCTTGCGTGGCTCGACGGTCTGAAGGGTTCGAAACATCGCAACGCTCCAGGGGTTGATGAGAGCATCGGGCGACCCGGCGGACATCATCTGCGGCCATTCCTGGTACACGACATCTCGTGCGTAGCACACGAGGTCTTCCGACAGAGGTTGGCGCGCGGGGACGGGCAGAAGCTGGGCCGTCTGGAATTGCAGCGCAACCGTCTGTGCTTCCGCCTCTGCTCCGGAGCGCGACGTGTCGTAGCTCTCGAACGCCAGGAAGACGACGAACCCGAGCAGGACGGCGAACCCGGTCGCGATGACGCCGAACACGCCTGCGGCGCGGTCGCCGTCCTCGAAGTAGCTGCCTGCGGGCGCCGTTCGGCGCACGAACAGCATCGCCGCGACCGCCGCCGCCGCGACGACGAGAATGACGAGGCCCGCCCAGAGAAGGCTCATCTGATCATCTCGCGCCGCTCACGTCGCCACGAGCCTACTCATCGCTGCCGGCCGGCGGCCAGTTCGACGACCTCGTCGACCAGGTCGAGCCCTTCCCGACGGTGCGTGATCAGCAGGATCGACTGCTCACCGCATGCGGCGAAGACGTCTCGCATCAGCTCTGCAGCCGTTTCGGGGTCGAGATGGGCGGTCGGCTCGTCGAGGACGAGGACCGGGGCATCGGCGAGAAGCGCTCGGGCAAGCACCAGCCTCTGGCGCTGCCCGCCCGAAAGCCGTGACCCTTCCTCGCCGACGAATGTGTCGAGCCCGAGGGGGAGAGAGGCGACCCACTCGGCGAGGCGTGCGCGCTGCAATACGCGGGCCAGGTCGTCGTCCGTCGCAGTCGGCTGGGCGAGAAGCAGGTTCTCCCGGATCGTCGAGTTGAAGACGTGCGCTTCCTGACCGGCGAGAGCGAACGTGTGGCGCACGTCCTCCTGTCGCATGTCCCTCACGTCCTGCCCTCCTATCGTGACGCGACCCGACTCGGGGTCGAGGAAGCGAACCAGGAGATTCGCGACAGTGGTCTTGCCGGCGCCGCTATCGCCGACCAGCGCGACCCGTCGACCGGGCGAGATCCGAAGATCGAACCGGTCGAGAACCGGCGGCCCGGTCGGCGTGTACCGTGTCGTGACCGACTCGAGCGCGACGGTGGCCGGCGCGGCCGGCGCTGCAACCGGGGCGACCGGATCGCTCACGACGGGGCGCCTGTCCATGAGCTCGAGGACGCGACGCCCCGACGTCAGAGTTGCCGTGAGCTCCCGGGCGGCGGCCGGGAGCGTTGCCACACCTTCGAACGAAGCGAGCGCGAGCAGCGCCACGGTCGCGACGAGCACTCGGTCGAGCCTGCCTGCCGAATGCGCCGACACGGCGGCGGCCAGCACGGCAACCGTCGTCAGGCCTGCGACGAGTACGAGCAAGCAGGCTCCGAGTCCCGCGACGAGAGCGTCGCTGCGTGCATGACGCGCGAGCTCCCGATCTGCGGCCCGAACGGCTTCGAGCCGTTCCTCCTCGCGGCCGTAGAGAACCAGCTCCGGCGCGCCGCGCAGCAGCTCGACGAGGTCGGCTGTCATGCTGCCGCGAGCGAGCGCCTGGCGCGCACCTGCCGAGCGGGAGAGAGACACACAGAGCAGTGGCACGCCGACGCCGCCGGCGAAGAGCCCGACGGCGAGAATCACCCCGGCGGCGGGAAGGATCAGCGCGGCCGCGACGACCGACGCGAACGCAACGACGAGCGCGGCAGCAGGCGGGCCGATGCCTCGCAAGTAGAGCCCTTGCAGCGCGTCGACGTCTCCGACCATGCGGCTCACGAGGTCGCCGCGGCGGAACCCCTCGAGTTGCGCCGGGGCGAGCGGCTCGATGCGTGCATAGAACCGCGCACGAATGCGACCGAGCGAGCGGAGCGTCAGGTCATGCGAGACGAGCCGGTCGAGATAGCGGGCGAGCGGCCGCGAGAGGCCGAAGAAGCGAACCGCGACGATCGCCGTTGTCAGGGAAAGGATGGGCGGCTGCTCCGCCGCCCGGGAGATGAGATACCCCGAGGTGGTGATCAACCCGACCCCGAGGAGCACCGTCAGCGCAGCGAGGGTGATCGAGAGAGCCACTCGTGCCCTAGGCATCCCCGCGAGGGCGAGCAGCCTTCCGAGTGTCGCGCTCATGCCGCTGCCATCGCGATCTGCCCGGCTTCGATCGTGACCAGCCGGTCTGCCCGCGCAGCGAGCTCGGCGTCATGCGCGATCAGCAGCATCGTGCGGCCGCGTCGAAGTCTCTCGATCGCCTCGCCGACGTGGCGCGCGCTCGCCGGATCGAGATTCGCCGTCGGCTCGTCGAGAACGACGAGCGGCGCGTCGCGGAGGAAGGCGCGGGCAAGAGCGATGCGCTGGCGCTCTCCGGTCGAGAGCGGTCGCCCGCCCTCCCCTATGACGGTGGCATAGTTGCTTGGCAGGCTCTCGATGACCGAATCCGCACCTGCCAGGCGCGCCGCCTCGCGCACCCTCTCGTCCGAGGCGGCCGGGTCGCCGAGGCGGATGTTGTCGGCCACCGTTCCTCGGAACAGGGTCGGGCTCTGAGGCACCCAGGCGATCTGGCGGCGCCAGGCTCCCGGGTCGCAATCGGCGAGGTCGACGTCACCGATGAGGATCCGCCCTCCGGCGGGCCTGTGAAAGCGCAGGAGGAGAGACGCCAGCGTGCTCTTGCCGCCGCCGCTCGGGCCGACGATCGCCAACGTCTCGCCCGGCGCGATCTCGAGCGCGACGTCGTCGAGCGCCGAGGTATGGCGGTCGGGATAGGCGAACGAGACGGACTCGAACCGGATCGTTGCCTTCCGCAGGCTCGGAGGAAAAGCCGATCCGGCAGCGACGGCGACGGGCTGGTCGATCAGCATCAGCAGCCGGTCTGCCACGGCGGCGCCGTCTGCGCTCGCGTGGAACCCGGCTGCGAGGTTGCGCAGCGGGAGGTAGAGCTCAGGCGCGAGGACGAGCACCGTCAATGCGGGCTGGAAGGCGATTCCGCCGTCGACGAGGCGGACTCCCACCGTCACGGCGACGAGCGCGACGCCGAGCGTCGCTGCGAGCTCCAACACCGTGCCGGAGAGAAATGCGAGGCGCAGGGTTCCCATCGTCGCCGAGCGGTACTCGTCGCTCACCCGCTCGATCCGCTCGATCTGGGCCTCGCCGCGGTTGAACGCCCGCAGCGTCGGCAGTCCGCGAACGACGTCGAGGAAGTGGCTTGCGAGCAGTGACATCGCCTGCCAGCGCTCGCGGGCGCGGTTGGCGGTGGAGCGGCCGATCAGCCAGAAGAAGACGGGGACGAGCGGCAGGGTCAGCAGCATCAGACCGGCCGAGACGAGGTCGAGAGAGGCGACGAGGATGAGGACGGCGATCGGCACCACGACGGCGAGGACGAGTTGCGGCAGGTAGCGGCCAAACAGCCCTTCGAGCGCCTCGACACCCGCGACCGCGGCCGTCGCCACCTCTGCGCTCGCGGCCCCGTCCAGGGCTGTCGGGCTCCCCTTCAGTCGCGCCGAGACCAGATCGAGCCGGAGTTGTGAGAGCACAGCGGTCGCCGCTCGGGTACCGATGGTCTCGAAGCCCCAGGTCGCCGCAGCGCGGGCGGTGACCACGACGGCGAGGAGCACGAGCGGCACAGTCACGTCGGCAAGCGTGGCGCCGTCGAAGGACCGCGCCGCCACGCGGGCGAGGAGCACCGCCTGGCCGAGGACGAGCAGCGCTGCGACGACCCCGAGTGCCGCGTCGGCTACGAGTGCGACACGAGCGGCCCTTGCGCGACGAAGGAGACGCGAATCGAGCGCTCGCACGACAGCGAGTCTACGGCCGCGTGCGCAACGCGGTCAGGCGTCGCCTGCCGGCTTGGCGTGCTTCGGCCCCAGGAGGTCGACCGGGTTGCCCGTGTCCGTGTTCCCGAGCCGGGCGCGGAAGACGTGGTAGCTCCAGGCCTGGTAGAGCAGGATGACGGGCAGCAGGACGAGGGCGAAGATGCCCATCACCGTCAGGGTGTAGTGCCCGGACGACGCGTTGCTGATCGTGAGGCTGTCGGCGAAGCTGGTCGACGAGACCATCACCCGCGGGTAGAGCTCGGTGAACAACAGCACGACGGCCAGGACGATCGTGACGGCGGTGGCGGCAAATGCAAGGGCTTCGCGACGCAGGCGCGTGAGGACGACCGCACCGACAGCACCTGCGGCGGCGAAAACGACGAGGACGATGCCGGGGAAGAGATCCTGGTCGTTCTTGTCGATCCCGACGTAGAGCGTCCAGATGAGGAAGGCCGCCCCCACGAGCGCGGCGGGCACCGCGAGGCGGGCGGCCGAGCGGACGGCGCAGACGTGCAGGTCGCCGGTCGTGCGAAGTGTCAGGTAGACGGCGCCGTGGAGGGCGAAGAGGAGCACGAACGCGACTCCAGCGACGACGGTGTAGGGCGTGAAGAGATCCCAGAACGTGCCGGTGAACTCCTGCTCCGACGAGACGGGTACCCCATGCAACAGGCTCGAGAGGGCGATACCCCAGATGAGCGGAATCGCGAAGGCGGCGACGGTGTTGAGCCTGGTCCAGACCGTCCGCCAGCCGGCCCTCTGTGCCTTGCCGCGCCACTCGAACGAGATCACCCTCACGATCAGCAGCACGAGCAGCAGCAGGAGGGCGATGTAGAACCCCGAGAACATCGTCGCGTACCAGACCGGGAACGCGGCGAAGGTGGCCGCGCCCGCGATGATCAGCCAGACCTCGTTGCCGTCCCAGAACGGCCCGATCGACCGGATCATCGTCTGCCGGTCGTCCTCACTGCGGCCGAGCACCGGCAGCAGCATGCCGACCCCGAAGTCGAAGCCTTCGGTCACGAAGTAGAGCGACCAGAGCACGCAGAGAAGCCAGAACCAGGTCGTCTGCATCAGTAGCTCGGCGCCGGCACGGCAGCGGGCGCCCCTCCCTCGGCACCTGGGTCCGGCGGGTCGAGCCGTGCGTACCGTTGCATCAGCCAGAAGTCGACGACGGCGAGCACCGCGTAGAGCACGATCAAGACCACGAGGCTGAAGGCGACCTTTGCCGTCGTCGACGTCGGCGAGACGGCGTCGGCCGTCTTCTGGAGGCCCCACACGATCCACGGCTGACGGCCGGTTTCGGTCAGCAGCCAGCCGCCGAAGCAGGCGAGGAACGGAAGTGCGATCCCGGCGACCGAGGCTCGCTGAAACCACTTCGCGGCAGCGATATCCCGCCGCCAGAGCAGCCAGGCGCCCCAGAGCGCCAACAGGAGCATCAGGCCGCCGAGGTAGGCCATCACGCGCATGCACCAGTAGGCGAGCTCGATCTGCGGCATGTAGTTGCCCGGGCCGAAAGTCGCCGCCTCCTCGGTCTGGTTCTGGTTGAGGCCCACGACTTTGCCCTGGAACGATCCCGTGGCGAGGTACGACAACAACCCGGGGATCTCGATCGAGAAGCTCGGTGTCGGATCGCTCGCCGTGAAGCCGCCGATCTGGAAGATCGAGAACGAAGCCGGCTGCTCGGTGTCCCACAGCGCCTCCGTGGCCGCGATCTTCATCGGCTGCGCCTTCGTCGTCTCGATCCCGAACGCGTTCCCCCACCAGAGCTGGAACGCCGCCAGCGGCACCATCAGCACGATCGCGAGCGTCGCCGCCGAGCGGAAGACGTCGACGTTGCGACCCTGCCGCAGATGCCACGCGGCGACGCCGAGCAGCACGAAGCCGCCGGTCAGGCAGCCGGCCAGGATCACGTGCACGTACGCGTAGATTGCGAACTTCTGGAACATGATCGTGCCGATGTCGTTCGCCTGGGCGGTCTTGGTGGAAGCATTGATCTCGTAGCCGACCGGGTGCTGCATCCACGAGTTCGCGACGATGATGAAATAGGCCGAGAGCCAGGTGCCCGCCCAGACGACGTAGATCGTGGCGAGGTGCACCTTCGGCGCGAGGCGGTCGCGACCGAAGATCCAGAGACCGATGAAGGTCGACTCGAGCATGAACGCGCCGAGGCCCTCGATCGCGAGCGGGGCGCCGAACACGTCGCCGACGTACTTCGAGAAGGACGACCAGTTCATCCCGAACTCGAACTCCTGCACGATGCCCGTCGCCGTCCCGATCGCAAAGTTGATCAGGAACAGGACACCGAAGAAGCGTACGAGCCGCTCCCACTTCTCGTCCTTCGTGCGATACGCCAGCGTCTGCATGATCGCCAACAGCGGCGCGAGGCCCAATGTCAGCGGCACGAACGTGAAGTGGAAGAGCGTCGTGATCGCGAACTGCCACCGCGACAACTCGAGAGCACTCGCGCCCAGCGTCATGCCGAGAGCCGTTCCACCGGACGGTCGAAGCCGAGCGGTGCCGGTCGTGCCGGGGTCGCCTTCACGCGAGGCTCGATTGTGTCGCCGGGGTCATGAGGAAACGAGAGCTCTCTATGCAGTCGCATCGGGAGGAGTGCAGCGGCTGCGGTCAGGAGCTGATCAGCTGACATCTTCCGTCGGGGGCGGCGGAAAGGAGTCCAGGCCATTCGCCGTTCGACCGCGAACGCCTGAGCCTGATCGACGAAGCCCGGCTCGAGGTTGGTCGGCGGGATCTTGATCCCGAGACAGCGCTCGCGCATTTCACCCTTGCCGAAATAGCTGAGGAGTGACAACAGCGAGCGGATCTGGCCACCCTCGTATGTGAAGCGGATGCCGTCCAGGTATGTGCCCCCTGCGCGCTGCCGCGCTTCCTCACCTCCTTCAGGTTGACGCTCCAGTACCGGCGGCAGACGACGAACGCACCGAACGGCTTCCCGGCCAGGATCTTCCCGGCCTCGTCGGACTCCAGATACGAGCGGAGCGGCATGCACGTCCTGAAGAACCACGTGGGCGAGCCGAAGCACACGAGGTCGTAGTCACCCTGCTGCGCTGCCTCCGGGATTCGGATCTCGCCGGTCTTCTGCCGCAGCTGCGGCCACAGCAGCGGGAGGATGTCGAAGACGGCGTGCTTGAAGGGAAACGTCGCGAACTTCTCCAGATAGCGCGGATCCGTGAACTCGATCCCGGCCTGGGTGACGTCGCAGCCTCGCTCACGTAACACCTCGGTCATCGCTTCCACCACCCTGAGAGCCTGCTGCGTGTGCGTGTAGTACACGAGAAGAACCCGAGGTTGCGTCGCGCCGACTTCGCTTGCAGACATGGCTACTCGCTCTCACTTCGGAACTCGCCGAGGTACGGACGAGCGCCCGGGACCGAAGGACGATACAACAGGCGATCCGTCGACAACGCGATCCCCGTCGACCCAACCGCCCTGACTACCACTGAGGGTGCCAACGCTCGCAGACGAGGTGGCAATCTCGGCCTTCGGCTGCTTCCCGGAAGATCCGTCCTTCGCAGAGATCTATCCCTGGCTCGGCTTTCGCCTGGGCACCATCGGAAACGTCGAGGAGGTAGGCGTAGGGGCGGGGAGCCCTGCCGGGCGCCCCGCCCCGATCGTCCTATGCCTTGTCGGGGTGCTCGACCTCGGTGAAGAGGTCTCCCTGCGCCGCCCCTGAACCGGCGACGCCTCCGCCGGCCCCTCGCAGCACCCACGCGGCACCGACCGCGAGAACGGCACCGGCCAGTGGCCCGGCGACGTACACCCAGTAGCTCGTGAAGTCGGTTCCGACGAGGTCGGGGCCGAAGGTGCGGGCCGGGTTCATCGACGTGCCGGAGATCGGGCTGCCCCACAGGCCCGCGAGCGCGATGTACGCGCCGACGCCGATCGCGCCGAAGACGCCGATGTTCTGGGCGCCGGAGGCGGTGCCGAGGATGACGCTGACGAGCCCGAGCGTGAGGACGGCTTCCATCAGGAACGCGTCACCGGCCGAGTAGCTCGAGGCCGGGTAGTTCGAGCCGTAGGTCGCGGAGACGTTGATCACCGCGTGGAGGAACAGGCACGCGAGCGTGGCGCCGATCAGCTGGACGACGATGTAGCCGGGCACTCGTCGCCAGGGGAAGTCACCGCGCAGGGAGAAAGCGATGCTGACGGCGGGATTGAGATGCGCGCCGGACACCTTGCCCATGAACAGGATGATCGCCATCACCATCAGGCCGGGCGCGACGACGGCGGCGGTGCGGCTGATCGTGTCGGGGAACGCCTGTCCCATCATCCCGCCGCCGGCGGCGACGAGGACGAGGAAGAACGTCCCCAACAGCTCCGAGAAGAGCCGACGCCACTCCTGGCTCGGATCCTGGAAGTTTGCAAACGAGTCGACAAGCGACTTCTCGTACTTCTCGACAAGCGAGTGCTCGGGGGTGCTCGTCACGTCGGCTTCTCCTTTGATCCGAGGGGCCAACGTGTTTTCGACGAAAACCGCTCGGCACCTCCCTCGAGAGCCCCGTCGACTGCGTTGCTCCGTCCGAGTCGGAGACGGCGATCACCGCCCGAGCCCGGGAGGCAGCGTGCTGCCCCCGGAGCCGTTTCATCGAACCGGGGTGAAAACCATCGCCGCCGTTGCCACCGTCCTTCATTCGCGTTAGCCTCGCTTCATGAGCGCGCTCCACCACACCGTGCGGACGGTGACGCCGTTCCACGACCGGTCGCGGCCGAGGCGGTTGCTCAAGATCGCGCTCTGGCTCATCGGGATAGCGGCGGTACTGGCGATCTGCCGCCTGGCGGGGTTCGACGTCCTCGGCTGGTTCGACAGCCTCTGGAAGACGATGAAGGAGATCTCGCTCGGCTACATCGTCGCCGGCGTCTTCTTCCAGACGATCCAGACGACGCTCACGGCGCTCGCCTGGTACTTCATTCTTGTCGCCGGGTACCCGGCCGGCGAGTTTCGCTACCGCGACATCCTCGCGGCCTACGCCGCCGGAGTCGCGATGAACGGCTTCCTGCCGGCGAACATCGGCACCTTCGCCTCGCTGCTGATGTACATGGCGCTGATCCGGGGAGCGACCTTTGCCGGGATCCTGGGCGCAATGACGGTGCAGAAGATCTTCTACACGGCGATCGGTGTCTTCGTGTACCTCTACCTGTTCATCACGGTGCCGGGCACGTTCAACCTCCAGCTCGGCGTGATCGACAACCACCGTCTTCTCGTGCCGCTGCTGATCGTCGGCGTGGTCGTGCTCACGTACCTTCTCATCCGTCACTTCTGGGGCAAGATCAGGGGTCTCTGGGAGAAGGCGAAGCAGGGAGGCGCAATCCTCGCCCGGCCGCGCGACTACGTCGTGAAGGTGCTGCTGCCCTCCTTCGGGTCGTGGGTGGCGAAGCTCGTCGTGATCGGCATCTTCCTCGCCGCGTACAACATCCCGGTGACCTTCCACACGATCATGTCCGTGGTCGGCGGCAACTCCCTCGCGAACACCGTGTCGTTCACGCCGGGTGGAGTGGGGATCACCCAGGCGGTGAACAGCGTCTCGCTCTCGAGTGTCACGACAACGACCAATGCGGCGGCCTACTCGCTCGGCCAGCAGCTCATCGTCACCGCGTGGAACTGTGTCTTCGCGCTCGTCATGGTGGTGTGGGTGTTCGGCTGGACGGGCGGCAAGCAGCTCGTCGGGCAGTCCTACACCGGGGCGAAGGAGAAGGCGGCGGAGCAGTCGGCGGCCCACAAGGCCCGCAAGGCGGAGAAGAAGGCGGCCAAGCAGGCGGCGGACGAAGCCTGACCGGATCGTTACAACAGGATGACGACGGTCGCGCTCCGATCTGAGACCATGATGGACGATCTGGCCCCTGATCCCGCCCATCCCATTTCACCGAACGGAGGTCGAACATGTGCCGCTGGCTCGCCTACTCCGGCTCCCCCGTGCTGCTCGAGGAGCTGCTCTACAAGCCCGCCCACTCCCTGATCGACCAGAGCCTGCACTCTAGGCTCGGAGCGACGACGACGAACGGCGACGGCTTCGGGGTCGGGTGGTACGGCGTGGGAGACACGCCCGGCATCTTCCACGGCGTCGAGCCGGCGTGGAACGACCGCAACCTCCGCCATCTGGCCGGCCATCTGTCCTCGCCGCTCGTGTTCGCGCACATCCGGGCGTCGACCGGCGGGGCCATCCAGCAGACGAACTGCCACCCCTTCAGTCACGGTCGTTGGCTCTGGATGCACAACGGGCTGATTCGCGACTTCGCGCTCGTCAAGCGGGAGCTGGCGTTGGCCGTCGACCCATCGCTCTACGCCGAGATCGAGGGCTCGACCGATTCCGAGCTGTTCTTCTTCCTTGCGCTCACCTTCGGGCTCGAGGACGACCCGCCCCTCGCCGTCGAGCGCGCCGTCGGCCTGATCGAGGAGACCGGGCAGCGCCACGGCGTCGAGCATCCGATCCAGATGACCGTGGCCACGACCGACGGCGACAGCGTCTGGGCGTTCCGGTACTCGAGCGAGGGCAGCTCGAGGTCGTTGTTCTTCAGCACCGACGTACAGACGCTCCGCCACCAGTACCCCGACAACCCCATGCTGCACGATCTGTCTGACGAAACCCGGCTCGTCGTCTCGGAGCCGCTCGGCGATCTGGCAGGGGCCTGGAACGAGGTGCCGGAGGCGAGCTGGGGGGTCGTCCAGGCTGGCCAGGACGAGCTGCGGCCGTTCGTACCGCGGTAGCGAGGGCGGAGCCGGCCGGTCGTTGGCGCCGCCTCGAGCTAGCGACCCTGGGCGCCTGCCCAGAGCCGGAAACCGCCGAGGAAGGCGTCCTCGTTGTGCCCCAGCCGGACGTTCGGCGGAAGCTCGTCGAGCAACTCGGCGTTGCCGCCTCCGAGCGTTACGTCGTCGGGCTCGAGCGCCGCCGTCAGGAGCTCGATCGTCTCGCGAACGGCTTTCCGCCACCGCTTCCGGCCGAGCCGCTTCAAGCCGCGGACGCCGACATAATCCTCGTAGGTCGCCTTCCGGAACGGGAGATGGCCGAGCTCCATCGGCTCGACGATCCCGTCGACGATCATCGTCGAGCCGAGGCCGGTGCCGAACCCGAGAAAGAGCATTCGTCCACCCGCGTAGCTTCCGAGCGCCTGCATGGCTGCGTCGTTCACGACCTTCGTCGGTTTCCCGAACGTCGATTCGATGTCGAAGCCGACCCATCCCCGTCCGAGGTTGACGGGTTCGTGGACGACCCGCCCTGCGCGCACCATGGCCGGCACGCCCACACTGACCGCCGAGTAGGCCCAGTCTTCCGTGAGCTCGAGGACACCGGAGACCATCACCTCGGGTGTCAGCTTCTTGCCGGAAACGAACCTGCGCCGCTCCTGCTCTCCGTTCAGGAGCATCTTCACGTGCGACCCGCCCACGTCGACGGCGAGGACGGCCGGTTCGACGGGAAGTGCGTGGGGGTCGTGATCCATCGTCTCTCGGTGTCCTTTCCAGGTCGGGCCGCGAAAAATAGAGGCTCTAGCCGGAGCTCGGCTCACGGCAGCCACGGATCGCGCCAGCCTCCGTGACCGCGGACGACCGCATCGGCAGCGTCCGGGCCCATCGAGCCTCTTGGATAGGAATGGACGGGGGGAGGCGCGTCGAGTAGCGGCTGCATGATCCGCCACTGCTCCTCGACGCCGTCCTGGCGCGTGAACCGGGTCGTGTTGCCGACCAGTGCCGCGCGCAGCAGCACCTCGTACGGCGTCGGACCTTCGCCGCCCTCGTCGGCGAACTGCATGTCGAGCGTGATGGCTTCGGGCCCGGGAGCGTCGGCGCGACGGGCGTCCACGACGAGTTGCACACCGGTGGACGGATCGAGCCTGACGACGAGTTGGTTCGGGCTCGGGCGCTCGCCGCGGATTCCGAAGCCGAGCTTCGGGGGCTGCTGGAAGACCAGCCGCAGCTCCGTCTGAGTGACCGCAAGGTGCTTGCCGGTGCGGATGAAGAACGGAACACCCGACCAGCGCCAGTTGTCGATCTCGAGTCGCAGCGCGGCGTAGGTCTCGGTCGTGGAATCGGCGCCGACCCCATTCGTGGCGAGATAGCCGTCGTACTGTCCTCGCACGTAGTGGGCGGGATCGGCGTCTGCTGCCGCTCGAAAGACCGCCAACTGGGCGTCCTTCAGCGTCTCCGGATCTCCACCCGCCGGCGCCTCCATCGCGGCCGCCGCGACGACCTGCAGCAGGTGGTTCACGACGACGTCCCGCAGCGCGCCGACGGGATCGTAGAAATGCCCCCGGTCCTCGACGCCGAACCGCTCCGCCAGGGTGACGTGAACCGACGACAGGTAGTTTCGGTTCCACACCGGCTCCAGCATCGTGTTCGCGAACCGGAGGAACAGCAGCTCCTCGAGGCCCATCTTGCCGAGGAAATGGTCGATCCGGAGGATCTGCGACTCCTCGAGCACCTCGTGCAGCTCCGCGGCGAGCGCACGCGCGGACGCGAGATCGTGGCCGAACGGCTTCTCGACGACGACCCGTGCATCGCGTGTCAAACCGGCAGTGCCAAGGCCCTGCACGACCCTTCCGAAGAGAGACGGCGGGATCTCCAGGTAGAACACGGGGCGGCGAGCGTCGCCGATCGCCGATCGCACGTCCACGTAGGTCGAGGCGTCTGCGAAGTCGCCGCTCACGTACGAGAGGCGGCCCGCAAGCCGCGCGAAGACGTCGTCGTCCACCGCCTCCCCGGTTGCCGCGATCGCGGCGCGTGCATGATCCTGCAGGTCGGTACCGCTCCATGCGTCGGCGGCAACCCCCACGATGGGGCAGTCGAGCAGGCCGCCGCGCTCGAGCCGGTACAGCGACCGGAACGTCATCACCCTCGCGAGGTCGCCGCTGATCCCGAAGACGACCAGCACGTCGGCCGCGCTGCTCCTTGTCATCTGGCCTCCCGCGTCGTGGGCTTGCCGGATCACACCGGCCATTCGTCCATCCAGGGTCGGAGGCTAGCGAGAAATGAGGAGCTCGCCGGACGCAGCGTCCGACGATCGAACGCTGGACGCCTCCGGGAGGAGCAGCGCGGCCCCGACGAAGAAGCCGACGGCCCCGAGGAACGTGCCGCTGTTCGCGAGTGCTGCGTTCAGCAGCTCCCCGGTCGAGGGCACGACGTATGCGCCGATCGCCGAGAGGCCGAAGAAGATCGAGCTCGTAGACCGCGTGCGTGACGAAGGGCCCGGGACCCTCCACATTGACCGGGCGGGCGCCTGGCGGAAGCCCGCCCCACCGTCTGCGGTGGCTTCTCAGTGGTGGAACCCGGACGAGTTCGTGCTGTCCCGCACTGGGCTCGGCTGCGCCTGCAGGTGCGGAAGTTGCCGTTCGATGTCGTTCACGAGCAGATCCGCCATGTCGTGGGTGAATCCCAACTTGACGACGACCCGGAGTGCAGCGAGGTCGGTCCGGTTCGCGGGGAACGTGTAGGCGGGCAGCAGCCAGCCGCGCTCGCGCAGCGAGTTGGAGACGTCGAACACCGTGTAGTTGGTGATCTCGTCCTTCAGCTTGAACGCGAATACGGGCAGTTCGTCGCCCTTCGTGATCAGCTCGAACGGGCCAAGTTCCGCGATCAACCCCGCGAGGCGTGTCGCAACCGAGCGCGAGTACAGCTGCACCTTGCCGTACCCGTCGAAGCCGAGACGCAGGAAGTTGTAGTACTGCGCGACGACCTGGGCGCCCGGGCGCGAAAAGTTGAGTGCGAACGTCGGCATGTTGTCGCCGAGGTAGTTGACCCAGAAGATCAGATCATCGGGCAGAGCGGCGGCATCGCGCCAGATGATCCAGCCGACGCCGGGATAAACGAGGCCGTACTTGTGGCCCGAGGCATTGATCGAGGAGACGCGCGGGAGCTGGAAGTCCCAGACGAGGTCGGGATCTGCAAAGGGCGCGACGAACGCTCCCGAAGCACCGTCGACGTGGACAGGGACGTCGAGCCCGGTGCGCTTCTGCAGGTCGTCGAGGGCGGCGCAGATCTCCCGGATCGGCTCGTACGATCCGTCGAAGGTCGATCCGAGGATCGCCACGACTCCGATCGTGTTCTCGTCGCAGAGCTTCACGGCCTCCTCGGCGGAGAGGTTGAAGCGGTCGCCTTCCATCGGCACGAGGCGCATCTCGACATCCCAGTAGTTCGCGAACTTCTCCCAGCAGACCTGGACGTTGATGCCCATCACGAGATTCGGCTTGTCGGCCGGCTTGCCCGCTGCTTTACGGCGATGCTGCCAGAGGCGCTTGAGGGCCAGGCCCCCGAGCATCGCGGCCTCGCTCGACCCGGTCGTCGAGCAGCCGACCGCCTCGGCGGCGTCGGGTGCGTGCCAGAGGCGGCTGAGGATGTTGACACAACGCATCTCGAGCTCCGCGGTCTGGGGGTACTCGTCCTTGTCGATCATGTTCTTGTCGAGGCACTCGGCCATCAGCTTCTCGGCCTGAGGCTCCATCCACGTGCTGACGAAGGTGGCGAGGTTCATGCGTGCGTTGCCGTCGAGCATGAGCTCGTCGTGGATGATCTGGTACGCGACCTCGGGCGGGAGCTCGGTTGCGCGCAGCTCGTGCCTCGGGATGTTGTCGCCCTCGAGGGTGAAGACCGTCTGGATTGCGAGATCAGACGTTGGCCCTGCCGGACCGTCGGGGTGTTTCAGTGTCATGCGTGCGCCTCCGTGTCGTTGTCGGGAGCTGCAACTCGAGCCACCTCACAACCGTCCGCCTCGGTCGTGTGGGTACCGGGCACCGTATACCCGTCGGGGATTGCGGCCTCGTGTGGATGTGGTGAACGGCCGGCGTCGACCGGCCATGCGACGCGACGACGAGAGACGCCGTCATGGGGGACCGGCCGGTGGCAACCGGCCGCTCTCGTAGGCTTCCGCCGTCGTTGCCATTGACCGACCGGCGCCGTAGTCTTCGCGCGTGGCTGCAGCCCTTGCACTCGTGGCGGCGTTTCTCTTCGCGCTTGCGGCCACCCTCCAGCAGAAGGGGGCCCTGAACCTCCCGACGATCTCGCTGGCCGACCCGAAGTCGCTCGTGCGGCTCGTGGGCGAGACGACGTGGCTGATCGGCACGCTGGCGCTGCTCATCGGCTACCTGTTCCAGGCGGGAGCGCTCGACCGCGGTCGCCTCTCGGTCATCCAGCCGCTTCTCGTCACGACGGTCGTCTTCGCGCTGCCGCTCGGGTATTTCCTGACGAAACAGCACGTGGGCCGGCGGGAAGTGATCGGAGCGGTCGTGATCATCATCGGGCTCGGGCTGTTCGTCTACTTCGGCGACCCGGCCGGCGGCAACGAGAACGCGTCCAACTCCCAGTGGGCGATCGCAATCGGCCTGCTCGCGTTGCTCTGCGCCTTGCTTTTCGTATTCGGTCGCGGCGGAGGCCTCTCGATGAAGGCCGCCGTGTACGGCACCGTCGCGGGAGTGATGTTCGGCCTCTCGTCGGCTCTCACGAAGCCCACGCTCGATTATCTCCACCAGAGCATCGGCACGATGCTCTCGCACTGGGAGTGCTACGCGCTGGCGATCGCCGGGGCGGGCGGCTTCATCCTGCAGCAGGTCTCGCTCGGCACCGGGCGCCTGGCGCCGTCCGTGGCGACGGTGTCGGTGGCAAACCCGGTCATCGGGATCCTGATCGGGACACTTCTCCTCGACGAACGCCTCAGCCGACCGGCCTGGCACGTCGTCCTCGCCGTGGTCGGCCTCGGTCTTGCGCTCGGCGGCGCGGTCGTGATCTCGCTCGCGCGTGAGGCTTCCCAGGAGGCCCTACCCGCCGCTGACGCGCCGGATGGGTCTGTCGCGACCGCTTAGAGGCTTGGTCGAGCCTCCCTCGCTGGCTCGTGGTCGTCGGCTACGTGATCGCCGTCGTCATGTTGTTCAGCGTCTCGTTCTTCAAGATCGTGGTGCTGCTCTTCCCGCTCTGGGTCGCCGCCGTCAGCCTCGTGATCCTGTTCGCGGCACGGGTTCCCGACGGCCGAGAGAGCAACGGCAGAACGGTGGACCCGGATGCCCCGGCGACGTCGTAGCGTGGTGTGTTTCTCGTTCGCACCTGCGAGATCGACCGACGACGTACCTCACCGACCTGCGATGCTACGTGCTCGCGACTAGGGTCGATGCCCGGTGTCTGTTTGCGACACCATCGGCGCCGCGATCGCCGGCGCTCACGAACTGGAGGGTTGACGAATGAGCTCGTTTGAAGAGGATTCGACAATGGGGACAAGCGACATAGACAACCAAGAGCAGGCCGAGCGCCAGGAGAACGCGCCCCACGGTGACGTTCACGACGTCCAGGAGACGGTCGCGAAGCGACCCTCGACCGTGGCACGCGTCGAGCACTTCACCGTCGCCGAGCGCGCAGCCAGGGGCAAGGCCGCGCGTGCGGAGGTGTCACGCGCCTCGCACGGCCGGTGGGAGCCGGCGGCGCATCGGGCGGATCCGGTCGAGTTGCTCGAGGAGCAGGCGCAGACCCGGGTGCCGGAGCTCGTGCCGATCCGGTACGGCAGGATGCTCGTCTCACCGTTCACGTTCTATCGCGGGGCCGCGTATCTCATGGCTTCTGATCTCGCGAATGGGCCACGGACGGGGCTCCATACGCAGCTCTGCGGCGACGCGCACCTATCGAACTTCGGTGGCTTCGCTGCGCCTGACCGCAAGATCGTCTTCAGCCTCAACGACTTCGACGAAACCCTTCCCGGTCCGTTCGAATGGGATGTCAAGCGGCTGGTCGCGAGCTTCGCCGTCGCCGGGCGCGACCGCGGCTTCGATGCAAAGCAGCGCGCGGCAATCAATCGGGAGGTGGCGCGCTCGTATCGAGAGAGCATCCGCCCCTTCGCCGCAATGCGGAACCTCGACATCTGGTACTCGCGAATCGATATCGACGACCTGCTCGCGCGTGTCAAGCAAGAGGCTGTCGCCAAGGACTCGAAGGCTGAGAAGCGGCTCGAGGCAAACGTCGCCAAGGGGCGAACGAAGGACAGCATCAAGGCCTTCAACAAGCTCACTACGATCGTCGACGGCGAGCCCCGGATCACCGGTGACCCGCCGCTGATCGTCCCGATCGAAGATATCGCCGGCGACCAGGTGGATCGGCTCCACGAGTTCCTGCACGGAGTCATCCGCTCATACCGGCGAACGCTGGCCGGCGACCGACGCAGGCTTCTCGAGCGCTACCGCTACGTGCACGCGGCGCGGAAGGTGGTCGGGGTCGGCAGCGTCGGCACACGTGCCTTCATCTGCCTGATGCTCGGGCGCGACGGCGACGATCCGCTGTTCCTCCAGTTCAAGGAGGCCCAACCATCGGTGCTCGAACCGTTCCTTGGCCGCAGCGAGTTTGCGAGCAGCGGCCAGCGGGTCGTCGAGGGCCAACGCCTGACCCAGGCGGCTAGTGACATCATGCTCGGCTGGATCAAGACAGAGGGCGTCGACGGGGTCAAGCGCGACTTCTACATCCGGCAGCTCTGGGACTCGAAGATGTCGGCGATGGTCGAGTTCATGGAGCCACGCGGGATGCTCATCTACGCGCGCGTCTGCGGAGCCGAGCTCGCCCGCGCGCACGCGCGTGCGGGCGATGGTGTCGCGATCGCGAGCTACCTCGGCGGCGGCGATACCTTCGATCGCGCGATGGCGACCTTCGCGGAGTCGTACGCCGACCAGAACGAGCGCGACTACGCGGCGCTGAAGACCGCGGTCGAGGTAGGCCGCGTGAGCGCGGAGTTCGGGCTGTAGGAGTCGGGCCGCGGTCACACGTTCGACGCCGGCTGAAGCCTGGCGTCGGGTGAAGCCCGGCGTCGAGCCGGAGCTGCACTGACGCACGCTGGGGGCCGATCGCCTAGGCTAGCGCCCATGTCGAAACGGGCTCTCTGTGCCGCGGTCATCGCGGTGGCCGCTGTCCTCGCCGCCGGCTGCGGTGGCTCGAGCAACAGCAGCAGCAGCGACACCACGGCCACCGCCACCTGGGCCGACGGCCTCTGCTCGGCGATCACGACGTGGAAGTCTTCGATCACCTCGATCGGGAACTCGCTCAAGGACGGCAACCTCTCGAAGGACTCGCTCACGAGTGCTGTCGACGATGCGAAAAGCGCGACCAACACGTTGACCTCCGACCTGAGCAACCTCGGCAAGCCCGACACCGGCGCCGGCCAGCAGGCCAAGGAGTCGGTCGACCAGCTTTCGACGGACCTCCAGGCCGACGTGACGAAGATCCAGGACACGGTCGACGGCGCCTCCGGTGTCAGCGGCATCGTCAGCGCCGTCCCGGTGATCACCAGCACTCTCGTAACCGCCGGGAACCAGGTCACCTCCACGATCTCGGGCCTGAAGAATCTCGACGCCAAGGGTGAGCTCAGCGCCGCCTTCCAGCAGTCGAGCAGCTGTAACGATCTCACCGGGTAGGCGGAAGATCGGGTTGAAGGACAACTCCACACGCATCGAGTTGATGGCGATCCCGATCGTGGCCGTGCTCTTCGGGATCGGCCTCGTTCTGGCCATCGCGGCGTCCGTCGGCCTCTGGGCCTGGCTTCTCGTCGGCCTGGCCGGGCTCCTGCTCGTCATCCTCGTGATGGCGCGGTTCGTCAGGCGTCACCCGCACCCGGCTGCCGAGACCCCGGCGCCAGCGGCCGGCGCCGTTCCGCCTTCGTCCGCACCCGACGGCGCCTATCGGGTGCTCGTCATCGCCGACGAGAGCTGCATCGACCCCGCCTTCCCGGCACAGCTCGCGGGCCACGCCGGCGGTCGCACGGTGGAGGCTCTCGTGATCGCGCCGGCAATCGGCTCCCGGCTCTCACGCTGGACGGGAGACGAGTCGCAGTTCACGGAAGCCCGTAAGCACCTCGACGACACGGTCGCCGCACTTGCCGGGGCGGGCATCAGCGCGCGGGGCGAGACCGGGGCGGATGATCCGTTGCAGGCGGCCGACGACGGGTTGCGCGGGTTTTCGGCGCAGGAGATCGTCTTCGTCACGAAGCCCGGCACCGACACCGACTGGGTAGAGCGTGGCGTTATCGAGGCGGCACAGAAGCGCTATGCGGTACCTGTCACGCACATCGCCTTGCCCGTCGTCTGAGGATCAGCCGCGGCAGCTCGCGGCAGGCACCATAGTTCCGTGAGACGTCGGGACTACGTCGGCCCTGCCATGTGCGCTCTCGGAGCAGCCTGCATGCTCGCAGCCCTCGCAGTGAGCCTCGACAGCACCGCCGCGCGGGCCCTGATGGTCGGAGCCGCCGTGCTGTTCGTCCCGGGTGCCTACGTGACCCTCGCCCTCGTGCGGCGTATCGCCGGCCCGCCGAACTGAGCCGGGCTTCGGATGGGGTGCCACCCCGTCCGTTCATGTTTAGCCGTAACTAAACTTCTGGTTAGGATGGCCCGATGAGCGTCGAGCCCACGCCCGAACCGGAGTCCCGCCCGCGCCTCCTGCAACCCGTCCCGGCCGGGTCGCTGGTCGTCGGGGCCGAAGACGCCCTCCCGGGCGAGGCAGCGGTACTCCGCGCCGCCGAGCGCTCGCTGAGTGGCGAGCGGCGAGGCCTTCGAAGGTTCACCCCGTTCCTCGGCCCCGCGTTCATCGCCTCGGTCGCGTACGTCGATCCCGGGAACTTCGCGACCAACATGGCCGGCGGCGCGAAGTTCGGCTACCTGCTCCTCTGGGTCGTCCTCGTCGCGAACCTGATGGCGATGCTGATCCAGTCGATGAGCGCCAAGCTCGGGATCGCGACAGGCATGAATCTCCCCGAGGTGTGCCGCGCGCGGTTCCCCCGTCGGGTCACGTTTCTGCTCTGGGTGCAGGCCGAGCTGATTGCGATGGCGACCGACATCGCAGAGTTCGTGGGCGCGGCCATCGGCATCAATCTGCTCACGGGCCTGCCGCTCTTCCCGGCCGCGCTCCTCACCGGCGCCGCCGCCTTCCTCATCCTGGCCCTTCAGGCACGGGGCTTTCGCCGGCTCGAGTCGGTGATTGCCGCCTTCGTGGGGGTCATCGTGGTTGCGTTCGGGTTCCAGGTGCTCCTGGCCAAGCCGTCCGCGCCCGGCATCGCCCACGGTCTCCTCGTCCCCGGCTTCGACGGGACGGAGAGCGTGCTCCTCGCGGTCGGAATTCTCGGCGCCACCTGCATGCCGCACGTCATCTACCTGCATTCGGCCCTCACCCAGCGGAGGATCGTCGGGGTGACAGAGAACGCCCGCAAGCGGATCTTCCGGTTCGAGCTCGTCGACGTCGTGATCGCGATGACGATCGCGGGCCTGATCAACATGAGCATGCTGATCACCGCCGCCGCGGTCTTCCATACGCGCGGGCTCGACAACGTCGGTGACGACCTCAATGCCGTCTACGACGGCCTCGATGTCTATCTGGGCTCGAGTGCGGCGATCATGTTCGGGGTTGCGCTGCTCGCGTCGGGGCTCTCGTCGTCGAGTGTCGGCACCATGGCCGGCCAGGTCGTGATGCAGGGATTCATCAAGCGGCAGATCCCACTTTCGCTGCGGCGGGCGATCACGATGGTGCCTGCACTCCTGATCATCGCAATCGGAGTCAACCCGGCGAAGGCTCTGATCCTGAGTCAGGTGGTGCTGTCGTTCGGAATCCCGTTCGCGCTCATCCCGCTGGTCATGTTCTGCCGCAACCGCTCTCTGATGGGCAGCCTCGTCAATCGGCGGTCGACGACCGTCGCCGCCGGGGTGGTAACGATCATCATCGTCGGATTGAACGCGTTCCTGCTCGAGCAGACGCTGCTCAGCTGAGCAGCGCCGTCAACGGGCGTGCCAGGCGGCGAGCAACTCCGCCTCGCGCTCCGGCTCGAGGCCGATGCCCGGAACGACCTCGGTGTGAGCGAGTGTCGCCGCCACGGTGTCGTCGATCGAGCGAAAGCGAAGGCCGGCGGCGATCGCCTTGCGGACGTCGACCCGCGCCCAGGCAACCCAGAGTGGATCGTCGGCCCAGAGAGGAAGCTCGGTCACGATCCCCTGACCTGTGAGAAACGAGTCGTCGATCACCTCGACGTTCAGATCGGCGTCGCTCTCGCTTGCGGCCGCCTCCACGAAGTCGAGCATCGTCACGGGCGGCACCGGCCCCGTCGCATTGAAGACGCCCGTGAGCGGAGAGCGCAGCCGAAGGAGCAGGAAGTCCGCGAGATCGCGTGTGTCGATCGCCTGAAACTCGCGGGCGAACGACGAGGGCACGATCATCTCGCCTCCGCGCGCCGCTCGATGCGCCCACCACGGGAACCGTCCCGTGTGGTCGTACGGACCGATGACGAACCCGGGCCGCACGATCGCCGCCCTGTCACCGAACGTCGCCGTCACCGCGCGCTCGCCAAGGGCCTTCAGGGCGCCGTAGGTTTCGCCGGTGATCTCCTCCGTCGCCTCGTCCTCGATAGTGGCGACGGCTCCGCTTTCGTCACGTGGCACCGAGAGATCGGCGTAGACCGAGATCGTCGAGACGTAGACGTAGCGCTCCACCCGATCGTCGAGGGCGGCGGCAGCGTCCCCGACGAGGCGCGGCAGGTACCCGGAGACGTCGATGCCGGCATCCCACGTTCGACCGTCGAGGGCGGCGAGACCCCCGTCGCGGTCGTCCAGCACGTGCTCGGCCTCCGGGAAAAGGTCCGGATTGGTCCGGCCACGATGAAAAAGGGTCACCTCATCACCTGCTGCGAGCGCGGCCGTGACGAACGCCCGCCCCACGAACCGGGTGCCGCCGAGAACGAGGATCTTCACAGCAGTTCCGTCACACCCGCCAGCAGCCGATCAACCTCCTCCTCGGTGTTGTAGTGCACGATGCCTGCCCGGACGGCGCCCATCCACTCGTCGAGGCCCAATCGGCGCATCGTCTCGAGCGCGTAGTAGTTGCCCCACCAGACGGCGACCTCGTGCCTGTCGGCCAGGTGCGTCGCGACCTCCTCGGAGGTCCGGCCGGGGACGTTGAAGCAGAACGTCGGCACGCGACCCTCCATCGTCGGCAGCCCGTAGAGGTCGATGCCGCCCGGGAGGCCGTCGAGGAATCGTTGCCCGAGCGCACGCTCGTGGGCGAGCATCGCGTCCCAGCCGACCGAATCGACGTAGTCGATCGCTGCGATCAGGCCGGCGAGCAGCTCGTGCTGGCAGGTGCCGAGCTCGTACCGGTGCCCGACGGGCTCGTCCGAGGCAGGGCGAACCTTGTACGGGCGCCACGACGCGAGCAGGTCTTTCTTCCCGAACGCCATTCCCATGTGCGGTCCGTAGAACTTGTACGGCGAGCAGAGGAGCACGTCGACGTCCCAGGCCGCGACGTCGATCGGGCCATGCGGGCCGTAGTGGACGGCGTCGGCCCACGCGAGCGCGCCGACGCCATGGGCGAGCGCGACGATTCGCCTGACGTCGGGTGCGGTGCCGACGGAGTTCGCCGCCACCGGAAAGGCAACGACTCGCGTCCGGTCGCTCAGCTGCGAGGCGAGGCTTTCGTAGTCGAGCGACAGGTCGTCCTGGATGTCGACCCAGCGTACGACGACGCCGATGTCCTCTTGCAGGGCCAGCCAGGGTGCGACGTTGCCGTCGTGATCGAGCCTCGTGACGAGCACCTCGTCGCCCGCCGCCAGCTCCCGTGCGAGCGCCCGGGTGAGCAAGAAGTTCAGCGACGTCATGCTCTGGCCGAACGCCACCTCGTCACCGGAGCAGCCGAGGAACGAACCGGCCTTCTCGTGGGCGAGATCGACGAGCGCCGTGGTGCGGCGTGACGTCTCGTAGGGAGCACCGACGTTCGCATTGTCCTGGCGGAGGTAGTCGGTGATCGCATCGATGACCTCGTCGGGGCACTGGGTCCCGCCGGGACCGTCGAAGAATGCCAGTCGGCGTTTCAGCGCCGTGAATCGGGAGCGAACGGCGGTGACATCGAGCAGGGTTGCACTCACGGGAATTCCTCTCCGTTGACGGTCCAGTGATAGTCGGGGCTTACGGTCAGCGAGGCGCCGACGAAACAGTCGCGCTCACCTTTCGCGATGAGCTCGCCGAGGTCTCCGAACGGTCGAGTAGCGTCGAGTGACACGTCCAGGTCGACGCGGATCTCGACGAAAGCGAAACGCCCGTCCTCCTCGCGCCGGGTCACGACGCCGTGGGCGGACGCGCTCGCGGCCGACTCGTGGCCCGCGCGGCGTGCGTGGTAGCCAAAGCTCGTGAGGATGCAGCGACCCAGCCCGGCGAGCACGAGGTGCTCGGGAGTCCACGCCTTCTCCTCGTTCGCGATCGCGGCACCGCCGAGTGTGCTGCGGGCCACCCATTCGCGATCGAACTCGACGTCGTACGAGAACGTGCGGGCCCTGGCGCTCACGTCACGACCTTAGCGTGGATACCCGGGCGCATACCGTCCGGACCGTCGCCTAGCGTTCGGTTGGTGCAGCGGTTGAGGCCGTTGAGTGAGGAAGAGTGCTACCTCCGATGCTACGGCTGGCGAGGCAGCGAGGACACCGTCAAGGTCGTCCCGTCGAGCCACCCCCTGATCACCGAGTCTCCCGCCGCACTGACCGAGCGGATCCGTCTCGCGTTCGAGGCGCGCCTCGAGGCGCGCGAGCCCGAAGCGGCATAGGCACCACACCCTCTGCCGTCCCGGACGTCCTCGCTCCTTCGCTGGCCGTCGTCTTCTGTGGAATCAACCCCGGCCGGTTTTCGGACGCTGCCAACGCCCACTTTGCCAACCCGCGCAACGACTTCTGGCGCCTGCTCGCTGCGGCAGGGTTCACGCCGCGTCTCCTCGACCCGTCGGAGCAGTTCGACCTGCTCACGCTTCGGATCGGCGTCACCAATGCGGCCTACCGAACGACCCCCGGCTCCGGCGATCTGCGCGCAGGCGACTTCGCAGGCAGCGCCGGGCGGTTGGAACGGCTTGCCGGCGACCTGAGGCCCGGCGTGATCGCGTTCGTCGGCAAGGAGGCCTATCGCCGCACCTTCCGTGAACGCGCAGAGCACGGCCTGCAGCAGCGCAGGCTCGGCACTACTACGCTCTTCGTGCTTCCCTCGACGTCGCCGGCGAACGCCGCCGTTCCCTGGGGGGAGCGGCTGCGATGGTTTCGGGAACTGCGAACGCTCGTGGGCGCTGAGCTCTGAGTCGGTCTCGGTCAGAGGCCTGCGACGAACCGGCCGAGCACCGAATCCCAGCCGCCGTCGCAGTTCTCCCGGTGCTCGAGGACGACCCTCGTACCCGCATCCTCCGCGGCGAAACGCACTCCGACCTCGGTCGCTGCTGCGGACTCGGGATTCAACCCTGCCAGCGTTTGGCGATCGGAAGCCGCCAGTCTCGGCCGAAGGCACGCGGGCGCAGCTTCACGCCGGGGGGCGCCTGGCGGCGCTTGTACTCGGCCCTGTCGACGAGGGAGAGCACCCTCTCGACCGTCGCCGCATCAAACTCTGCGAGCAGCTCTTCTCGCGAGCGGTCGAGTTCGACGTACGCCTCGAGCACCGGGTCGAGCAGGTCGTACGGCGGCAGCGACTGGTCGTCTCGCTGTTCGCCGCGCAGCTCGGCGCTCGGCGGCCGCTCGATCGTCGTCATGGGAATCAGCTCACGTCCGGCCCGCTCGTTGAGGTAACGGGAGAGGCGGAACACGTCGGTCTTGAAGACGTCCTTCAGCAACGCGAACCCGCCGACCATGTCGCCGTAGAGCGTGGCGTAGCCGACCGCCATCTCCGACTTGTTCCCCGTCGAGACGACGAGCCAGCCGAACTTGTTCGAGAGCGCCATCAGCAGCGTCCCGCGAACCCGGGCCTGAAGGTTCTCCTCGGTCAGATCCGGCTCGCGGCCGGCGAACGAGCCGGCGAGCGCCTCTGCGAACGAGCCGACGACTGCTTCGATCGGGATCTCCCGGAAGTCGACCTCCAGGTTCTCGCTCACCTCGCGCGCATCGCCGCGTGTGCCGTCCGACGAGTAGCGCGACGGCATCGAGACGGTGTGCACGCGGTCGGCGCCGAGCGCGTCTGCGCAGATCGCCGCCGTCAGCGCCGAGTCGATGCCGCCCGAGATCCCGAGCACGACCTCCCGGAAGCCGCTCTTCGCCACGTAATCGCGGACGCCGAGGCCGAGTGCGAGTCGCATCTGCTCGAGCTCCGGCGCGAACGGGACGACGACCATAGCAACCGGCTTCAGCTTCCTGGAGAGCGAGGGGAGCGTGATCACACTCGCCGTCGGCGCGTCTTCGCGGGTACGCTCGAGCTCGCGCCGCCGGACATCACGCAGCCTTCGTCCGATCGCCTCCGTCGGGTCGAGATCGACGATGAGGAGGGCCTCCTCGAATCCCGGCGCTCGTGCGATGACCTTGCCTTCGTCGTCGAGCACGACAGAATGGCCGTCGAAGACGAGCTCGTCCTGGCCGCCGACGAGGTTGCAGAAGGCGAGGTAGGACGCGTTGTCCCGGGCTCGGGTGACGAGCATCTCCTCGCGGTCCTCCGCCTTGCCGACGTGGAACGGCGAGGCCGAGAGGTTGACGATCAGCTGCGCACCGGCGAGCGCGAGATCGGTGGCCGGGGGGCCGGGCTGCCAGATGTCCTCGCAGATCGTCGGGCCGACGAGCACGTCACCGCACCTGAGCAGGACGAGCTCCCGTCCCGCGGCGAAATAGCGATGCTCGTCGAAGACCCCGTAGTTCGGGAGGAATTGCTTGCGGTAGACGCCCCGAAGCTCTCGCTCCGAGAGCACGGCGCACGCGTTGGCGAGGTCGCGCTCGAAGAGCGGGCAGCCGACGAGGGCGGTGATCCCTTCGGTCGCGCGAGCGATCTCGCCGAGCGACGCCCGGGCCGCCTTGATGAAGCCCGGCCGCAGCAGGAGATCCTCGGGTGGATATCCCGTGATCGCGAGCTCCGGCAAGACGACGAGGTCGGCGCCCGCGGCGTGCGCATCGCGGATCGCGTCGAGGATGATGGCGACGTTTCCCTCGAGGTCGCCGACCACCGCGTCGAGCTGGGCGAGGGCGAGCCTCACCGCTGCCGACCATGTTTTCGACTGCGAGGCATAAACTGCACTCTACCGCCATGCTCGCACCTCTCACGATCGCGCGCCGCTACCGCGGGCCACGGACGTCGGGCGAACTGGAGCGGCCGCTGACCGTCGCGCGGGACGATGATGGGCGTGTGCTGTTGCCGGACGAGGGCGAGCGGTGCGTCGTCGTCGCCTGGCCGCTCGATGCGGACGGGCGAAAGCGCGATGCCGCAACGGCCCTCTACGGCGCCGATGGCTCGCCGCTGGCGGTGTCGCGACAGCTGTGGATCGAGCCTCGCATCTCCCTTCCTGCAGGATCGCGAATCCGCCGGCGCGGATCCCTCCACCGCACGCAAGATCCCTGAAGCGGCCGGCCCGCCGCCTCCCTGCTCGTGTGGCTATGCGGGGCAACGCGAGCGGCTCAGTGTGTGCCGGCAGCCGTCGTACGCGGTGTCAGGGCAACGAGAAGCCCCCCGTCCTCGTCGTAGGCGGGAAAGAGGTCGACCGTGACGGGCTTGCGGATTGCCGCGCGGGTCGAAAGCTCGAGTGCAAGGCCGAGCTTGCGGACGCCCCATTCGCGCACGACCGCGATCGGCTCGGGATCGGACAGGGTGAGCGCCTCGATCACGTCTCGTCCCATCAGGTCTCCCTCCTGGAACCCCGTCAGCTCGAAGACGCCGCGACCGGCCGCGAGCACCCGAGCGTCGCGGTCGCAGACGATGAACCCGGTCGAGGGCGCCGGATAGTAGTCCTCCAGCAGCTGGAATATGAACCCGAAGCCACAGCGGCGACACTGCAGCGCATCCGAGCCCGAGAAGCCCTCGAACCCGTCGATGTCGACCGAGCGGTTCTTGCAGTTCGGGCAGATGTACACGGGCACCGTCCTATCGTAGGCTCGGACCCGCGGGAGACCGCGCCAGAAGGCAGACTCGTGGGATGAGCGCGCCTCCCATTCTCTGGCGTCCGGGGCCGGACCGGGTCGAGAGGGCGGCGATCACGGCGTATGTGCGGTGGCTGGAGCGGACGCGGGGGCTCGTCTTTCCCGATTACGCGAGCTTGTGGGAGTGGTCGACGACGGATCTGGAGGGCTTCTGGGAGTCGGTCTGGGAGCGGTTCGGGGTGGTCGCTTCGGTCCCGTACGAGCGGGTGCTGGGCTCGCGGGCGATGCCGGGGGCGGAGTGGTTTCCGGGTGCTCGGCTCAACTATGCGGAGCATGTGCTGGGGGTGGGTGGTGCCGGCTCGGTCGCGATCAGGCACGCGTCGGAGTCGCGGCCTCTGGCGGAGATGACTCGGGGCGAGCTGCGGGACGAGGTGGCTCGGCTCGCGGGCGGGTTGCGTGCTCTCGGGGTCGGGCCGGGCGATCGCGTTGCTGCGTATCTGCCGAATGTCCCGGAGGCGGTGGCGGCGTTCCTTGCCTGCGCGTCGATCGGCGCGGTCTGGTCGAGTTGTTCGCCGGATTTCGGTGCCCGGGGCGTGATCGACCGATTCGCCCAGATCGAGCCGAAGGTCCTGCTCGCGGTGGACGGCTACCGCTATGGGGGCAGGGACTTCGACCGCTCGGCTGTGGTGGAGGAGTTGCTGGTGGCGTTTCCGACGGTCGAACACACGGTCGTTCTCGGCTGTCTCGATCGCGACTCGACGATCGCGGGCCGGCCGGGCGCGGTCGGCTGGGACGATTTGCGCGTGATGGGTGGGGGAGCGCCGCTCGTGTTCGAGCAGTTGCCGTTCGCTCATCCGCTCTGGGTTCTCTACAGCTCGGGCACGACCGGCCTGCCGAAGGCGATCGTGCACGGTCACGGCGGGATCCTGCTCGAGATGCTGAAGAAGATGCACCTCCACCTCGACCTCCGAGGCGAGGATCGGTTCTTCTGGTTCACGACGACGGGCTGGATGATGTGGAACTTCCTCGTCGGCGGCCTCCTGGCCGGGGCCTCGATCGTCCTCTACGACGGCAGCCCCGGCACCCCGGATCTCGGCGTTCTCTGGGATCTTGCCGAGGCGGCCGGTGTGACCTGCTTCGGGACGGGGGCGGCGTACCTCGGCAGTTGCCAGAAGGCCGCGCTTCGGCCGGCCGCAGGCCGGGATCTCTCGGCCTTGCGGTCGGTCGGGTCGACGGGCTCGCCGCTCTCGCCCGAGGGGTTCTCCTGGGTCTACGACGAGCTCGGTGAGGTCTGGCTGTTCTCCACTTCCGGGGGCACCGATCTCTGCACCGCGTTCGTCGGCGGCGTTCCCACCTTGCCGGTCTACCGCGGCGAGCTGCAAGCCCGGGCGCTCGGCGCGAGGGTCGAGGCGTGGAGCCCGGAAGGGCGGTCGCTTGTCGGCGAGGTCGGCGAGCTCGTGCTCACCGAGCCGATGCCCTCGATGCCGCTCTTCTTCTGGGGCGACTCCGACGGTAGCCGCTACCGGGAGAGCTACTTCGAGATGTTCCCGGGGGTGTGGCGGCACGGAGACTGGATCGAGATCACCGATCGTGGCACGGCGATCATCTCGGGCCGATCCGATGCCACGATCAACCGCGGCGGCGTCCGGATGGGCACGAGCGAGATCTACCGGGCGGTGCTCGCAGTCGACGAGGTCGTCGACGCGCTCGTGCTCGATCTGCCGCTCCCCGGCACCGACGGGTTCATGCCGCTCTTCGTCTCCCTCCGCGAGGGGGTGGTTCTCGATGAGGACCTGGTCGCCCGGATTCGCCGCCGCATCCGCGAGGACTGCTCGCCTCGGCACGTTCCCGATGTCGTCGAGCAGATCGCCGAAGTGCCGCGAACGCTCTCCGGGAAAGCGCTCGAGCTCCCCGTCAAACGGATCCTCCTCGGAGCCCAAGCCGAGACGACCGTCAGCCGCGACGCCGTCGTCAGCCCCGGCGCGCTCGACTACTTCGAGGAGCTGGCCCGAAAACCGCCCTATGCCCAGCGAAGTTAGTGTTTGCTAACGTAAGAGCTCGCGGACTGACGGAGGATGGAGGGATATGAGGACACGGCTCCTCGCCGAGGAGAACAGGAAGTGGTGGACGCTAGCTTCGGTTTCGTTCGCCCTGTTCATGATCATGCTCGACAACACCGTCGTGAACGTTGCTCTGCCGGCGATCCAGCGCGACCTCGGGATCGACGTGGCCGAGCTCGAGTGGGTCGTCACGGGATACGCGCTCAGCTTTGCGGTGCTGATGCTCACGGGAGGGAAGCTCGCCGACATGTTCGGCCGACGCCGCGTGTTCCTGATCGGCCTTTCGGTCTTCACGTTCTCGTCGCTCCTCTGCGGCCTCGCGGGCAGCGCGGAGCTCCTGATCGGGGCACGCGTACTCCAGGGCGTGGGAGCGGCCTTCATGATGCCCGCGACGCTGTCGATCATCACGGCCACCTTTCCTCCGAGGGAGCGAGGCGCCGCGCTCGGGATCTGGGCCGGTGTCTCGGCGATGGCGCTGGCGATCGGGCCCCTCGTGGGCGGCCTGATCACCGAACACATCGGCTGGAACTGGATCTTCTACATCAACGTGCCGGTCGGCCTCGCCGGGCTCGTCGCGGCGCGGCTGATCATCCGCGAGTCGAAGGACACCTCGCGCGAGCAGCGGCTCGACCTCCCCGGCCTCTTCTCCTCGGGAATCGCGCTTTTCGCCCTCGTCTATGCATTGATCGAGGCGAACAGCCGCGGCTGGACATCGCCGCTGATCCTCGGGCTGTTCGCCGTGGCTGCGGTCGCCGGAACTGCGTTCGTGCTGCTCGAACTTCACCAGCGGTTGCCCATGTTCGACATGACGTTGTTCCGTGACCCGACGTTCGTCGGCGCGAACACGGTTGCCCTGCTCGTCTCGCTCGCGATGTTCGGGGTGTTCTTCTTCATCTCGCTCTTCATGCAGAACGTCCTCGGCTACAGCGCCGTGCGGGCGGGTGCCGCGTTCCTGCCGATGACGCTGCTGATCATCCTCGTCGCACCACTCGCCGGCAGGGCCTCCGACCGGCTCGGCTCGCGCTGGCTGATGACGGCGGGCATGACGCTCGTCGGCTGCTCCCTGCTCGTCTTCGCGCAGTTGCAACCCGACTCGTCGTATCTGGCCCTGCTGCCGGGCATGCTTCTCGGCGGTGTCGGGATGGCGACCACGATGACGCCGATGACCGCGGCCGCGCTCAGCTCCGTGCCGGTGGACAAGGCCGGCGTCGGCTCCGGGATGCTGAACACGTTCCGTCAGGTCGGCGGTGCCCTCGGGATCGCGGTCATGGGAGCGATCCTCGCGAGTGGGTCGAACGCTGCCCTGGCCGACGGCGCAAGCAAGGTCGACGCGTTCATGAACGGCTTGCATCATGCCCTCTATGTCGCCGCCGTGATCGCGTTCGTTGCCGCGCTGACCGCGCTCATCACGGTGCGGAGTCATGCCCGCTCGCGCCGCGGCGTCGAACGGGTCGCGCAACGGCCGGCGTGAGCGAGACCGCACAGGTCAAGCTTCCCGCCGCCGAGCGACGGTCAGCCATCGTCGCGGCGGCGCTGCAGGTCTTTGGCTCCGGCAGCTACGCAGGCTCGACGACGGCGGAGATCGCGCGTGCGGCCGGCGTCTCCGAGCCGATCATCTACCGCCACTTCCAATCGAAGAAGGAGCTGTGGTTCGCGTGTCTCGACGAGGCCTGGCGTGAGCTGCGAACGGCGATCGAGCGCAAGACCGCATCGGTCGCCCGCGCCGGTGCTCTTGCAAGTGTCGATACAGAGAAGCGCTCGCCGTGGTCGAACCCGTTGCTGCCGAACCTCTGGGTCCAAGGTGTCACGGAGGCGGGCGAGGACGAGGAGATCCAGCGCCGTGTCCGCTCACACGTGCGCGAGGTGCACGATTTCGTGGCCGAGATGATGAGGGGGTATCAGGCAGCAGGTGCGATGCCTGTGGATCGTGACCCCGACGCCGAGGCGTGGATCTTTCTCGCCGGTGGGCTGCTGCGGTCGTTTGCCGACCGGCTGGGTGGGGTCGTCGCGACAGCCGAGTTCGCAGCGATAGGCCGCGAACGACGCCGGTGGCTCTCGGGGGGCTAGCTGTCTCCGGCGTGGAGGTCGGCGTGCTCCTCGACGGGAGCCTCGGGATCAGAACGGGATGCGGAGAAGCCAGAACACGGCCATCCCGACGGCGATCGCGACCCACAGCTTGCGCGTGCGCCAGGCGGCGATCGCCGCGACCGTGGCCGCGGCGGCACGGATTTCCCATTCGCCCAGGCTGCCTTCGAGCGACGGGGTGACGAGGGACGCGAAGACGGCGATCGGGACGAAATGGAGGAAGCGCACCCAGAAGTCGGGCAGGTCGGTGTGGAGGGCGAGGCCGGCGTAGCGCGAGCCGAACGTCACGACGACCATGCCGGCGACGACGAGCCAGAAGCTCATGCCACCTCCCGGGCCGCGTCGTCGGGATGGATCGTGCGATCGGGCGGAGTGTTCCGGGTCAGGAACGCGCCGAGGAGGCTACCTCCGATTCCGGTGAGCAGGATGGGCAGGCCTCCCGGGAGCGCCCGGGCCAGCACATAGGCGAGGACGCCCGACGCGAGGGCGACGGCGAGGTCGGCGCGCGTACGGAGGAGGGGTACGAGGAGCGCGAGGAACGCGAGCGGGAAGATGAGGTCGATCCCCAGCTGCTCCGGGTCGGGAATCGCCGCACCGAGCACGAAACCCGCGAGCGTCGCCAGGTTCCACATCATGAAGAGGCTCAGCTCCGCGCCGAGGAGGAACGGGAACGAGGGCTCTCTCGACGCAGCGACGACACCGAAGGCCTCGTCCGTGAGGAAGAACGCCGCAGCCGGGCGCTGGCGCCGGGTCAGCGGGAGCTCGCGGACGAGCGCCACCCCGTAGAGAGCATGCCGCACGTTCAGGAGCAGAGTGGTGAGCACGATCTCGAGTCCGGCTGCACCGGCGGCGAAGAGCCCGACGGCGCTCAACTGGGCACTGCCGGCGAAGACGAGAGCCGAAAGCGCCTGGGTCTGGACGAGCGACAGCCCGGCGCCGCGGGCGGTGATGGCGTAGGCAAGGCCGAACGGGATGACGCCGAGCCACAGCGGCACGAGCGCCCGGAAGCCGTGCCCGAATGTCGATCTCGTGGCCCGCCCCGGCATCGTCACGATCCTACGGACGGGCCGGCATCCGGGCGCCGGGAAAAGTGAAACGCCCCCGGCTGCGGCTCCCGGGGGCGTTTCGGATGGGGGCCCCTGCTGGAGATGACAGCTGAAGCTCGTGACTCTGCGGCCCAGGCACGAGACTCCTTCTTGCTGCCACCGTTCCGTTCGGTGTGCCCCGCGCTCCACAACCTGGCGTCTGGCTGCGGTGCTTGGTAGTCAGGACTGTAGGTGCAGCGGAACAAAAAGTCAAGTAGCTCGGTCAAGTGATTTGCGCTAGGGTTGACTTCACGCGAACAATCCCGCCCGCAGCCAGGAGGAATCCCGCGCGTGGGAGCCAGATCTCACCCGATCAGGGGAGTGCACCGAAACGTGAACCGCTTTGACTGAGGCACAGATGGACGCCGCCGCCGCCCGCCAGTCGCACGCCGAGAAGCTGCCGCCCGGAGCGACGACGCCGACCGCAACAACACCGTTCGCGCCGACCTCTCGCGTCGGGGAGCGGCTGCGCTCGCTGCGCCTGGCGGCGGGTCTCACCCAGTCCCAGGTGGGCGGGGAGCGCTTCTCGAAGGAGTACATCAGCCAGATCGAACGGGGCAAGACGCGTCCCACCCCCGAGTCGATCGCGTGGCTCGCGCGGCAACTCGGCGTCGACCCCGCTTTTCTCGGCAGCGGCGTCTCGACGGACCTCCGAGGCCGGATCGAAGCACTGCTCGCGAGGGCCGAAGCTCTGACCGAGTCGCACCGGTACGCCGAATCGGTGGAGCTCTTTGCTTCCGCCCGACGCGACATCGGGGCGACGGGCTCGGCGGAGCTCGAGGTTCGCGCGCTCTCGGGCGAAGCCTGGGCGTCCGTCCAGGATGGCAACGCGCGGGAGGCCGTCGATCTGCTCCAGGTGGCGCGCGAGCTGGCCGAAGGACCGCAGTTCTCCGACGTCGACCGGGCGGACATCCTCTTCCGGCTGGGCGTCTGCCGCTACAAGCTCTCGAGCATCGCCACCGCAGCGGCGCTCTTCGACGAGGCCCTCGCGCTCACCGTTGCCTCCGGCCTGCCGTGCGACCTCCTTCGGGCCGACATCCTCGGCTGGCGGTCGCGCTGCCGCCGGCGTCAGCGCGATTTCGAGGCGGCTCGAGAGGATGTCGAAGCTGCGCTCGAGCTGGCTCAGAGCGCTGACGACCGTCGCATCGTCGCGAACACCTACTTCCAGGCCTCGCTCGTCGCGGAGCGGATGGGCCACTGGATCGTCTCGCGCAACTATGCGCAGCAGGCGAAGCTGCTGTATCAGGAGTTGAACGACGAGCGCAACGTCGGGCGGCTGATGCTCAATCTGGGCGGGCTCCAGCTCGTACTCGGCAAACCGCATCAGGCTATCGACCACCTCAACGCCTCGTTCGCGATGGCCGTCGAGGCCGAGTCGCAGCCTGACGCAGCGCAAGCGCTCGGGAGCCTCGCGACGGTGCACCTGCACCTCGCCGACTACGACGCCGCCGACGAGAACGCGCGGAAGGCTCTGGCGCTGCTCGCCGGGCGTGAAGATTTCCCGGATGAGGTCGGTCAGTCCTATCTCGTCCTCGGCCGGGCGCTGCTCGAGCGAGGACGCCTCGACGAGGCCGAGGAGTGTTTCAAGGCTGCGGACGCCGTGTTCGAGCAGATGGCGTCCGCGGGGCACAGGGCGGGGGCGTGGGTCGCGCGGGGTGACCTCGCGAGTCGTCGGGGGGACGACCGTGAGGCAGCGCGCCTCTATCGGAACGCTGCAGAGGCGCTCCAGGACATCCGCTTCTGAAGAAGGAGGCACGACAATGCGTTCAGCCCGACTGCTCCTACTCCTGGCAAATCTCGCCCTGATCGCCGCATGGCTCGGCAAATTCAAGCCGCACGGCCACAGCTGGTCCGACGGCCACTGATTCGAGCGGAACGATGCGGGACTGCGGCTAGAATCGGGCGGTGATCCGCCCGGCTGCGGCCCTCCTGATGCTCGGTTGCGCAGCCGCCCTCGTCGGCTGCGGCGGCTCCGGCACCACGAGCGACGGCGAGTCGACCTCGACGACCGCAGCGCCTCCAGGAACGTTGGAGGCGCTCTGGCGTGGACCGGGCGAGGACGTCGCAATCATTCCCGGCACCTCCGACTACGGGCCGGGCAGGAACCGAGTGTCGTTTCTCGTCGTCGACAAGCAGTCCCAGCTGATCGAGCGCCCGACCGCACGGATCTGGGTCGCGCGAGGTCTGAAGCAGAAGCCGTATGCCGAGACGACGGCGACACTCGAGCCGATCGGAGTCCCCGGCGGCGCCCGGGCCGACGCCCAGAACATCTACGTGACGACCCTCGACACACCCACACCCGGGAAGTACTGGCTGCTCGCCGAGCCCGTAGGGGGGAAGCACATCCAGGCGCTCGGCAACCTCGTCGTGCGAAAGCGCACGGCAGCGCCGTCCGTCGGCGAGCGCGCCATCCCCTCCCGGAACCCGACCCTTCAGCCGGGCGCGGGTCCGAAGGCCGTGAAGGCCGCGACGACGGCTGAGCCGCCGGACCGGGACCTTCTCCGTACGACAGTCGCGGCCGCCATGGCGAAAGAGAGGCCGTTCGTGGTCACGTTCGCGACGCCGCTGTACTGTCAGACGCGAACATGCGGTCCTGTCGTCCAGGTGGTCCAAGCGGTCGCGAAGAACTGGCGGGGCAGGGGTGTGGACTTCATCCACATCGAGATCTACAAGGACAACGACCCTGCCAAGGGGACGAACCGCTGGGTGGACGAATGGAACCTCCAGAGCGAACCGTTCACCTTCGTCGTCGACCGGACGGGCGTGATCCGAACCCGGCTGGAGGGTGCGTTCAGCCCAGCGGAGCTCGCGGCGGCGGTGCGCAAGATCGCAGGGTAAACCGGCCACCGGCTCTCCGGCACCGTCCGCCAGAGACTGGCCGGGGGCCGGCCTCTTCAGGGATCTTCGCGATCGAGGGCGAGGCCCAGATCTGCAACGAGAAGAGGCGTGCGTCGCTCGCGGTACGCTCTCCACCGCAAACGACGCAGGGTAGGCTTCGCCGGTGAGCCGCGTCCTTCAATCGCTGCCCGTCGGCGAGCGCATCGGCATCGCCTTCTCCGGCGGCCTCGACACCTCCGTGGCGGTCGCCTGGATCCGTGAGAAGGGTGGGATCCCGTATGCGTTCACTGCCGATCTCGGGCAAGTCGACGAGGACGATATCGCGAACGTCCCTGAACGGGCACTCGAGTACGGAGCCGAGGTGGCCGAGATCGTCGATTGCCGGGAACAGCTCGTCCACGAGGGTCTCGTTGCGTTGCAGTGCGGCGCCTTCCACGTCTCGAGCGCAGGCAAGACGTACTTCAACACGACGCCGCTCGGGCGTGCCGTGACCGGCACGATGCTCGTCCAGGCGATGCACGAGCACGGCGTCGACATCTGGGGCGACGGGTCGACGTACAAGGGCAACGACATCGAAAGGTTCTTCCGCTATGGCTTGCTGACGAATCCTGCCCTCCGCATCTACAAGCCGTGGCTCGACGCGCAGTTCGTCGCGGAGCTCGGGGGGCGCCGGGAGATGAGCGAGTGGTTGCTCGAGCGCGATCTCCCCTATCGCTCATCGGTCGAGAAGGCCTACTCCACGGACGCGAACATCTGGGGGGCGACCCACGAGGCCAAGGAGCTCGAGCTGCTCGACCGCTCGATGGCGATCGTCGAGCCGATCATGGGTGTCGCCCACTGGGACCCGACCGTGGCGATCGAGCCCGAGAATGTGCGCATCAGGTTCCACGAGGGCTGGCCGGTCGCGCTCGACGGGTCGGAGTTCGGCGACCGGGTGGAGCTCGTCGCCGCGGCAAACGCGATCGGCGGCCGACACGGGCTCGGGATGTCCGACCAGATCGAGAACCGCATCATCGAGGCCAAGTCCCGGGGCATCTACGAGGCGCCGGGAATGGCTCTGCTCTTCGTCGCGTACGAGCGGCTCGTGAACGCGATCCACAATGAGGCGACGATCGAGAACTACCGCACCATGGGCCGGCGGCTCGGGCGACTTCTCTACGAGGGTCGCTGGTTCGATCCGCAGTCGCTGATGCTCCGCCAGAGCCTGCAGAGCTGGATCGGGCTCGCCGTCAGCGGCGAGGTGACGATCGAGTTGCGGCGCGGCGACGACTACACCGTGCTCGACACGACGAGCCCGAACGCCACGTATCAACCCGAGCGACTCTCGATGGAGAACGTCGACAGCACGTTCGGCCCGGTCGACCGGATCGGCCAGCTGACGATGCGGCTGCTCGACCTCGAAGACTCCCGGGCCAAGCTCGAGCTCTACGGGCGCCTCGGCCTGACGCAAGCACAGGGTCCACTCGAACTGCTCGGCGGCGACCCGCCCGAGTAGTCGACGCCGAGGCGAAGGTGCTCGCCGGCGACTGATCGCCCAAGCCTCTAGACGTCACCCCCGGCCCGTTCGAGCACGACGACCGGTACCCGGGCGTATGGCGAGAGGCGCAACAACGCACGGACGATCTCGGCGCAATCCTCCGGGGCGATCATCTCGGCGCCGGGGATGCCGGTCCAGGCCGCCATCGGCGTGTCGACGAAGCCGGGGCACAGGGCCGTGACTCGAACCCCGGCATCCGCTTCCTCGCGATCGAGGGATCGCGTCAGAGCGATCAGCCCCGCCTTCGACGCACCGTACGCCGCGAGCCCGGGCGTCGGGATGGTGCCCGCGATCGATGCCAGGTTGACGACGTACCCCTTCGTGACGCGGAGGTGGGGGAGCGCCGCGCGCGTGACGAGAAAGGCGCCGCGCAGGTTGACCGACTGTTGGAGGTCCCAGGCCTTCGTCGCCGTGTCGCCGACCGTGCGCGCGATGCCGATGCCGGCGGAATTGACGAGAACGTCCAGGCCGCCGTGGAGCTCCACGTGCTCGGAGACGAGCCTCGCGCAGTCTTCCTCGTCGGAGACATCTGCCGCCACGATCGCGGCGGCGAGATCTTCGCGGGCGGCCTCCAGTCGCTCGAGCTTGCGGCCCGCGAGCGTAAGGGCGTATCCCTCTTCTGCCAGCATCCGGGCGATTGCGAGACCGATCCCCGACGAGCCGCCGGTGACGAGGGCTGAAGGCATGCAGCGATCCTTGCACAGAACGAACGAAGGCCGCCAAGGGGGTGGCGGCCTTCGTGTGCAGCAGGAGAGGGGGAAGGGATATGACTCTCCGACCCGTCGTTCGTCGGCGCCCTCCTGACTCCTCCGGATGGTGCGTACACTCGTTCTTGTGACCGAGACGCCGACGCTGACCTCCCTGTCGAAGGCCGGTGGGTGCGCCGCCAAGTATCCGGCGGCTCGGCTCGAACGCCTGCTCGCAGGCTTCCGTCCGGCCGACTCCGCCGATCTGCTCGTGGGGCTCGACCCCGCCGATGACGCGGCCGTCTACCGCCTCGACGACGAGCGGGCGATCGTCTTCACGGTCGACTTCTTCCCGCCCGTCGTCGACGACCCTCGGGCGTTCGGCGCGATTGCCGCGACAAACGCGCTCAACGACGTGTTCGCGATGGGCGGCGTGCCACTGCTTGCTCTCTCCGTCACGGCTTTCCCGGAGAACCTGCCGACCGAGACGCTGGGCGAGATCCTGGCGGGCGCGGACGAGGTCGTGCGTGCCGCGGGAGCCATCCTTGCCGGCGGGCACACGATCCGCGACGACGAGCCGAAGTACGGGCTTGCGGTCGTGGGCACGGTGCACCCGGATGGGATCTGGCCGAAGAGCGGAGCCCGGCCGGGAGACGCGCTCTTCCTGACCAAGCCCCTGGGCACCGGGCTCGTCCTCCAGGCCCAGGGTGAAGGGCGCGCGCCGGCGGGGGCTCTCGAGGCGGCCGTCACCGCGATGCGCACCCTGAACCGCGATGCTGCCGAGGCACTCCGTCCGTTCAATCCGAACGCAGTCACCGACGTGACGGGGTTCGGCCTGCTCGGGCATGCGTACGAGATGGCGACGCGCAGCCGCGTCCTGATAGAGCTCGATGCCGAGGCACTCCCCGCGCTGCCCGCCGCGCTCGAGCTCGCCGAGGCCGGTATTCGCACCGGCGGCGATCGCCGCAATCGCGACTATGCCGGAGCCCACGTCGAGAGCACCGCCGCCGATGCCCACGAGGCTCTGGCCTTCGATCCACAGACAGCGGGTGGCCTGCTCGTATCGCTTCCGGCGGACAAGGGCCCGGTGCTCGCCGCGACGTTTGCAGAACGGGGCCTCGAGCTCTATCGGATCGGACGGGTTCGAGACGGCTCGGGCGTCGCGTTACGGTGAACGGGATGGAGATCGGAGAGGAAGCCCGCGGCGTGGCGGAGCGAGCGCAAACGCGGCGAGAGGTGTCGGCTCGCCGGTTCGTCCAGCTTGCCGCCGTCACGGTGTTCTCGCTCTGGGTCGTCGTCACGAGCGGCGCGGTGGTGCGGTTGACCGCCTCCGGCCTCGGGTGCGACAACTGGCCACGATGCGGCGACAAGCCGTATCCGGAGAAGGGTGGTCATGCGGTGATCGAATTCAGCAACCGTGTCGTCGCTCTCGTCGGCATCGCCCTCACGCTGCTCACCTGGCTCGCGTCCCGCCGCGTCGACGGCTTGCCCCGGTGGGTGCGGATCGTCGCGCTCGCGACGGCGCTCGGGACGATTGCGCAGATCCCGTTGGGCGGCATCACGGTGTTGCTCGGCCTCAACCCGATCGCCGTCATGTCGCATTTCCTGCTCGCTCTGGTCGTCCTCGCGGGCTCGGTCGTCGTCGCTCTCGAGGCGTGGAGCCATTACTGCGGCCTCGCGCGGCCGGCCGGGCCGACGTGGCTTCGCGCGGTTGCGGCGGCCGGTGTCGTCGCCTGCGCCGTTCTCGTCGTCACCGGCTCGGTCGCGACGGCCTCGGGCCCGCACTCCGGCGGGCAGGACATCCCGCGCCTCGGGCTCGGGGTCACGGACACCGTGTACGTCCACGTTCGTGCGACTGCCGTCTTCGGCATCGGTCTACTCGTGGTGGGACTCTTCCTGTGGAGGCTCCGCCGTGAGCTGCCGGGGATCGCACGCGCCGGCGCCGTGTTGCTGACCGTCCTCCTGATCCAGCTGGCGGTCGGAGAGATCCAGTACCGCAACGCATTGCCATGGTGGCTCGTCGTCATTCACGTCTCGCTTGCGGCGACGATCTGGTCGCTTACAGTCGCGATTGCCTATTCGCTCTATCGGCCTTCGGCGCCTCTTGTCGCGGCGAGGCGCGGCTAAGCTCCGCTGATGGAGAACGAGCTTCGGATCGACGAACGACCGACGCTGCGGCGCCCCGTCCTGATCGCCGCCTTCCGCGGTTGGAACGACGGCGGCCAGGCGGCGACGCTCGCAGGCGGCACGCTCGCGCGCGTCTGGGAAGCGACGCAATTTGCCGAGATCGACCCCGAGGGATTCGTGGATTTCCAGGCGACGCGCCCGACCGTGACCCTGGACGAGGGGATGACGCGGCAGATCGAGTGGCCCGAAACCACCTTCCACGCAGCCGCGATACCCGGCGCGGACCGCGACGCGGTGATCCTGCTGGGCGTCGAGCCGAACTATCGCTGGCGAGCGTTCTGCGATCTGGTCGTCGGCGTCGCACGAGACCTCGGCGTCGAGCTCGTCGTCACACTCGGGGCGCTTCTCGCCGACGTGCCGCACACGAGGGCGGCGCCGGTCACAGGCGCCGCCAGCGACCTCGCACTCGTCAAGAAGCTAGGCCTGCAGCCGTCCCGCTACGAGGGCCCGACTGGGATCGTCGGGGTATTGCACGACGCGTTCCGCCGAGCGGGCATTCCCTCCGTGAGCCTCTGGTCGGCAGTCCCGCACTACGTCTCGCTCGCCCCGAGCCCCCGGGCCGCCAGGGCCCTCTGCGACCGCCTCGGCGAGCTTCTCGGAGTGCCGATCGACCTGGCCGAGCTCGAGGAGGCAGAAGCGATCTACGCGGAGCAGATCACCGAGGCGGTAGCGTCGGACCCGGAGACGGCCGCCTATGTCGAGGAGCTCGAACGCCGGGCCGACACGATCGACGAGCTGATCGACGAGGCCGATCTCCCGACGGGAGAGTCGCTCGCTGCCGAGCTGTCCCGGTTCCTGCGCGACCGCGAAACCGACGAACCGCCTCCTGCGCCGTAGCGCGGCGGGAAGAGCAGGGAACGGCCGCGGCCTAGGACTTACACCTAGGCGGCGTTCTCGGCCGCTGCGTCGCCGAGCGGGTGGCTGCCGTTCACGGAGACGGCCTCGGCCTTCCCGGAGGCCTCCGTTCCCTCCGATACTTCGGGGGCGCCGCTCGGCGTGGCCGGCTCCATCGCTCCGGCGGGGCGGCGCTTCTTCCGCCGGCGTCGTGATTTGCGCACGGGAGCCTTCGGTGCGGGAAGGTTCTCGGCGAGGGCGTTCGCGATCTCCTGGATCGCGCCGAGATCCTCTCGCGCCTGGTCGAGCAGGGCGTTCGCACGCGGTGTATAGCCGTCCGCCGAGGCGAGCAGCGCTGCCCCGACCGCGAGCGGCAAGGCGCGTGCAACCTGGACGAGTTTGGCGACATTGTCCTCGTGCCGGTGACCCCTCGAGTTGGCGACGGCGCCGAGGAGCCGCTTCGCCTCGGGGAACTCGGCACTGGCCCGCCGATCCTGAACCTTCCGGGTGGCACGAGCGAGCTTCCACGTCCAGCGGGCGAGGATCTGATCGGGTGCGCTCGCCTTGCCCTCACCCACCGCGCGGAGGAGGATGCGAACGCCCGCGGATCGGTCCTTCTCCCACGGCGGCGCCTGGCTGACCAGGGTGACGAGATCGTCGAAGTCGGCTCGCTCGACAGGCGTCGCAACGCGGTCGGCGAGCGCGGTCATCCGGAGCCGCCGGTTCGGGTTCTCGGCGGCGCAGACGGCGAGGAATGTCTCGAGCGCGCCCTTGCCGGCACGACCCTCGGTGAACTTGCGGGCGAAATCGGCCCGCTGATCGAACCGGATCTGCCTGCCCGCGATCGTCGCCCAGAAGCGCTGCTCGTCGTCGTCCAGGAACTTCGGGTCGACGCGCTGCCACTCACGTTGGATCACGGCGAGACGACGGGCGACGTCGGGCGTCACGGGAACGAGCCAGGGGGCCGGCGAGAGGCGCCGCCGCGCCCGCCTTTGCTGGCGTCGGCGAGGGGCGGGCGTGACTCGGGCGCCCTCACGGTAGAAGTCGGCATCGAGTAGCGAGTGGAGCGAGATGACGCGGTCGTTGTGCGTCGACCCCTTCGTGACGAAGTCGACGACGATCCCCGCCTCCTTGCGCGAATGCATGCGCATGATCCGGCCGATGCGCTGCTGGTACACCCGGCGCGACGCGGTCGGGGCGAGGTGGAAGCAGACCGTAGCGCGGGGTGAGTTCCAGCCTTCGGCCAGAAGCTGCGCGTTGATGAGGACGTTGATCTCGCCGCGCTCGTAGGCCGCGAGCGTCTCGGCGAGCCTCACCGGAGGTGTCTTCCCGGAAACAGCCTCGGCCTTGATTCCGGCGGCGCGGAACTCCTGGGCGAGGTTGTAGGCGTGCTCGACGCCGGCTGCGTAGACGATGCCGGGCGTCGTCCCGAACCGTTCGCGGTAGAGGCTCGCAGCCGCCTGGTTGAGCGCAGAGTGGTCGAGCGCGGCGGCCAGGGCGCGCTCCTCGAAGTCGCCGCCGACGATCGGCACGGAGTTGATTGCCGCCGCCGGTGGCACCCTCAGGCAGCGGAGCGGAGCGATCAGTCCCCGGCGCGCCGCATCGGCGAGGGGGAGGTCGTCGACCGAGGCCGGGAAGACGTCGGAGACCTGTTTGGCGATCAGCTGCTCGGTCGCCGTCATGCCGATGTACACCGGCTCGCTGAACGATCGGATCGCGGCGCTCGTCTTCTCGCCGAGCGCCGTGTGGGCCTCGTCGCAGATCACGAGCTGGTACGCGCTCCGGGAGATGTCGCCGGCGTGGCGGGCGAACCACGCGTACGTCTGGATCGTGATCGGGTTGTCACGGAGCGGCTCCTTGCCGTTGTCGATCGCCTCGGTGAAGCGCTCGGCGTAGCCCTCCGTCGTCAGGTCGCGCTGGAACTGCGAAACGAGCAGGCGGCGATGGGTGAGGATCAGGATGCCGAGGTGCCGTGCGGATTCGACGAAACCGGCAGCGGCGATCGTCTTCCCGGAAGCAGTCGGGTGACGGAAGCGGTAGCGCCTCGAGGCGCCCGGGTCGTCGCCGCTGAACATCGGCTCGTCGACCTCGTCGTCGACGACCCCCGCATCGATGTCGTCGTCCTCGTCGTCGAGCTCGGGGGTGTCGCCCTCGATCGGTTCGGCGCCGTTGCCGTTGCCGTTTCCGTTCTCCTCCGTGTCGCGTTGATTCGACGCGATCAACTCGGTCAACATGCCCGCGAGCGCGTCGACCTGGTGGCGCCTGAGCTCGGTACCCGAGGCCGTAGCGGGAGTCGGAGCAGCGAGCACACGCTCGAGGCCCAGCATGAGACCGTACCGTACGCGCCACCTCGTGGACGGGGTGCGGCGCCCGGCGTCCATCTCCGCGACCGCGTCGTCGAGCGCACCGCGTCGCGCGGTGCGAGGCGCCAGTGCGGCGGCGGAATCCTCACCGGGGTGCAGGAACGGCTCGCCGTACCAGGCCTGAGCGCGGAGCGCGGCGGCTTCCAAGCCGTCCGCCGGCTCCGACGACGGATGTGTCGGGTTGAGGTCGGTCTCGTGCATATGCGCAGCACACGACTGGAGTGCTGCATTCCTTGAGGAGCAGCACACTTACGCGTTTCCGGCGCGTCGAGCGGTGCTGCGTGTTGCACTGTAGCCGAAGCCGTCGGACGATGGAAGCGTGTCCTCTACCCGACCCAACGGCCGACCGGAGACGCGCAGCGAGACCCCTTCCTGGTCGAGATACTTCGTCAGACCGCCGCGGAAGAATGGAAAGCCGGCGCCGAGGATCAGGCACGCGTCGATCTCGTCCGCGGAAGCTACGACCCCTTCGTCGAGCAGGTGCCGGGCCTCGTCCGAGAGCGCCTCGAGGATCGCCTCGTAGATCTCGTCGACCGTCGGTTTCTCGTCGCCGGTGTGCACGATGTCCATCTCGCCGTTCGCGAAGTTCTCGAGCGTCGGCGAGAGCGGGAACCGGTCGGGATACGCGTGGTGCAGGGTATGCAGGACCTGGTTTGCGACCCGTGGGCCGACCATCGCCAGGAGCGCGGACGGCGGCATCGGAAGGCCCAGCTTCAGTGCAGCTTCGTCCGTCTCCTCGAGGGTGCTTCCGTTCTCGAGCGCATGCATCAGGACACAAGACTGGCGGGTCAGCAGCCGATTGACGACGAACGCCGGAGCGTCCTTCACGAGGACGCCGCGCTTGCCGAGTTTCTTCGTCACGTCCCAAGCGGTCGCGAGCGTCGTGTCGTCGGTGGCCGGAGCCCTCACGAGCTCGACGAGGGGGAGGATGGCAACAGGGTTGAAGAAGTGCATGCCGACGACGCGTTCCGGATGACGTAGGCAGTCGGCCATCTCGGCGACGGAGAGGGAGGACGTGTTCGTCACGAGCAGGCAGTCCTCCGAGACGACGTCCTCGAGCGCGGCGAAGACGCCCTGCTTGACGCCGATCTCCTCGAACACGGCCTCGATCACGAGATCACAGCCGGCGAACGCGGCGGTGCCGGTGACGGCGGTGACGATCGAGCCGAGGAACCGGGCCTTCGCCTCGCCTAGCCGCCCACGCGTCACCTGCTTCTCGAGGTCTGCGCCGATCGCAGCCAGGGCTTCGTCCACCTTTGCCGCGTCGACGTCCGTGACTACGACAGGCACCTCGAGGCGGCGGAGGAACAGGGTCGCGAGCTGCGTCGCCATCAGACCTGCGCCGACGACGCCGACCTTCTGGATTCGGCGCGGCGGGGTTTCGGGGATCCCGACGCCCTTCTTGATCCGACGTTCGATCAGGTCGAACGCGTAGACCCCGGCCTGGGCCTGAGCGCCGGGGAGGAGGTCGGCGAGCGCATCTTCCTCGGCGGCATAGCCGTCGTCGGTCGTCCAGTCGGCGGCGCCCGCGATCAGCTCGAGCGCGCGGTACGGTGCGAGGGCAACGCCGTGGACGGCATCGTCGACTGCGTGCCGGGCCTTGGCACAGATCTCGGCTGCGTCGGAGAGGTCGGCGCCGCCGCCTGGCGCCCGGTCATCTTCGACTGCCCGCACCAGCCATTCGATCGAGTCGTCGAGGAACTCGACGTCGTCGAGCAGCGCGTCGACCAGGCCGATCTCGGCCGCCCTGGCGGCCTGCATCAGCCTGTTCTGCTTCAGTGGGTTGGTCACGATCAGCTCGACTGCGTTGGCCGCCCCGACGAGCCGAGGTGCGAGCTGGGTGCCGCCCCAGGCCGGGATGATCCCGAGGAAGACCTCGGGAAAGCCGATATGGCGCACCGAGCGCGCAAGAGTTCGAAAGTCGCAGTGGAGTGCGATCTCGAGGCCGCCGCCGACAGCGGCGCCGTTGACCGCGGCGAGGGTCGGGAAGGGAAGGTCGCGGATCGCCGCGAACCCGCGGTGTCCCGCCCGAGCTGCGGCACGCGCGAGCTCCGGAGTCGTCATCTGGGGGAACTCGGTCAGATCGGCGCCTGCTGCGAAGACGAAGGGCTTGCCGGTGAGGACGAGCCCGCGCCAACTTCGCTCCTGAAGCCGAGGCACGAGGTCGTCGAGCGACGCGAGCGCCACCCGGCCGAAGACGTTCGGCCTCTGCCAGTCCTCACCGTTGTCCATCGTGACAAGAGCAATAGGGCCGACCCGGGTGGTTGTCTCCTGCAGAAAGAACAGTGTCGGCCGCTCAGCCATAGCGGGTGTTCTCCCACAACAGGGCGGCGCCCATCCCGAGGCCGACGCAGAGCGCGGTGAGCCCGTAGCGAACCTCTGGTCGCCGGTCGAGCTCATGGGCGAGCTGGGCCATCAGCCGGACGCCTGTGGCGGCGAGCGGGTGGCCGCAGGCGATTGCCCCGCCGGAGGGGTTCAACCGGGGGTCGTCGGGTGCGACGCCGACAGCTTCACACCAGGTCAGCACCTGCACTGCAAACGGCTCGTTCAGCTCGAAGAGGCCGACGTCGTCGATCGTCAGCCCCGCCTGGGCGAGCACGCGCTCCGTCGCGGGAACGGGTCCGATGCCCATCAGGTGCGGCTCGACTCCGGTGTAGGCGAACCCGACGAGGCGCATCGTCGGCTCGAGTCCCAGTTCGGCCGCGACCGACTCGGCGGCGATGAGGCCGGCGGTTGCACCGTCGGTGAGCCCGGCCGAGTTTCCTGCTGTGACGCGGCCGCCCGCGCGGAACGGCGTGCGTAGCTCCGCGAGCCCTGCGAACGTCGTCTCGGGCCGGAGGAACTCGTCGCGCCGTGCGACCTTCCAGCCTTCGTCGCCGAAAACGCTCATCGGGACGACCGTGCGGGCCATCACTCCGCCGGTTTCGTCCCACGCCCGCGTGGCTCTCACCTGGCTCTCGAGGGCGTACCGATCGGCGGCCTCCCTCGTCAGCTGCGGAAAGGCGTCGTGGAGGTTCTCGGCCGTCTGTCCCATTACCGCGGCGCTTTCGTCGATCAGACGTTCGCTGACGAACCGCGGGTTGAAGTCGACCTCGGCGCCCATCGCGTGGTGCCCCATATGCTCGACGCCCCCGACGATCACGAGATCCGCCGCCCCCATCGCGATCTCGCCGGCGCCGGCCGTCGTCGCCGTCAGTGCACCTGCGCACATCCGGTCGACGGCGAAGCCCGGCACGGTGTGTGGCAGTCCGGCGAGCAGCGCAACATCACGGCCGAGCGTCAGGCCCTGGTCGCCGACCTGTGCTGTCGCGGCCAGGATCACATCGCCGATCCGGTCGGCGGGGGCGTTCGGATTGCGACGCAGCAGCTCGCGAACGACCTTGACTGCCATGTCGTCGGCCCGAGTCTTCCAGAAGACGCCGCCGGGCCCCGCCTTGCCGAACGCGGTCCGGACGCCGTCGACGAACACCACCTCGCGCAACTCGCGGCCCATGGCCGTGAGGATATCCATTGACCGAACGTTCGATCACCCGGGGAAACCCGGAGACGAGGTGTGCCCCTACCGAGCTCCTAGCTGCCTGACAGCCGGCGGCCGGTATGTGACGATAAGGGCCGGAGGCCGGCGGGCGGCGCCGGCCTCCTGTGCTCTCTTCCTGACGCCAGGCTTCAGCCTGGCGTCGAACGTCTGGAGAGGAAGCCCCTGCTCGAGGCCCGCTGCCTCGCGTCGCGGGCTTGGCGCCCGCTGCCTGCGTCGGCCGGCTAGCCCTCGGCGAGCTCGCGCGAGCGCACCATCGCGGCCTGGATCGCGTTCAGGAAGGCGGCGCGCACGCCCGCAATCTCGAGCTCGCGAATTGCGGCGATCGTCGTCCCGCCGGGTGAGGTGACCATCTCGCGCAACTCGACCGGATGCATCCGCAGGTCGCGCATCTGCTTCGCGGTCCCGAGCATCGTCTGGACGACCAGCTGCGTCGAGATCTCCCGTGAGAGGCCGAGCAGGAGACCCGCCTCGATCATCGCCTCGGCCAGGAGCGCGAAGTAGGCAGGACCCGATCCCGAGACTGCCGTGACTGCGTCCATCAGTTTCTCGGGCACGCGGACGACCGCGCCGAGATGCGCGAGCGCCTCTTCGGCGAGCGTGACGTTGGCGTCGTCGGCGTGGGCGCCGGCGCAAAGACCGGCGACGCCCTCGTGGACGACCGACGGGGTGTTCGGCATAGCCCTGACAACGGGTACCCCGGGAGCGAGGTGACGTTCGATCGCGGCCGTCGGGATCGCGGCCGCGATCGAGAGGATGGTCTGGTCGACGGTGATCAGGTGTCCGATCTCGCCGAGCAGAGCTTCGATGTCCTGCGGCTTCACCGAGATCACGACGAGCGCCGCTCCGGCAACCGCCTCTTCGTTCGAGAGAGTCGCGACTATGCCGTGCCGTTCGGCGAGCTCGTCGACGCGCTCGCGCCGCCGGCTCGAGCCGACGATTTCTGCAGGTTGGCGCCAGCCGGACGAGAGCAGCCCCGAGATGAGCGCCTCGCCGATCTTCCCGGCCCCGAGAACTGCGATCCGTCGCTCGTTCACCGCCATGGCGCAAGTGTAGAGGCTCGATCCGATCGAGCTTCCCGTGACTCTCAGGCGCCGCGCTTGGTGCGCAGACGCGCCCGGCGCCCGGCAGCCGGATCGGCGCCCGCGATGAGGCCGCGCGACCAGCCGAGCATGAGAATCTGCCCGGCGAGCCCTTGCCACTCGGCGTAAGGGGCGAGGAGCTCCGCCGTCTCGCCCGGCTCCACCCACCGCCCCCGCAGGGAAGACATGAGCTTCACCAGACCGAGGTCGCCGATGAGGCCGTGGTCGTAGCGCCCGAGCCCTTCGAGGGCGATCACGCCCACGGACCACGGGCCGATACCCCGCTCGCGGCCGACTCGCTGAAGGACGACCCGGGTGTCGCGCTCGCGGAGGCGTTCGAGATCGAACGAACGGCAGAGCCGGAGGAGCGTCGACGCCCGTGACGTCGCGAGGCCGTGGCGGCGGAGGTCGGCGGACGAGAGTCGGGAGAGGCCGTCACGCGTCGCTACTGCGCCGCCGAGTTGTCGCAGAATCGAGCGCTCGATGGCCGCCGCTCGCCCTGACTCGATCAGCTGCCCGCACATTGCCCTGAGCGTCGCGTGGGCGACGGTGGCGAGCCGTAGCGGTCGATAGCCGACGAGCGCACGAGCCGCCGCACCGAGCAGCGGATCCCTCTCGAAGCGGAGGTGGAACTCCGCCGTGTCGTCGTGAACGGCGAGCATGAACCGGGCGCGCTCCAGGCCTTCGCTGCTCTCGGCGCGAACGACGACGCTGCCATCGGATCGCTGCCACGCTGTCGCGGTCGAGCCGTCGCTGAGGTCCCCGCGCCAGGTACCGCCACGGCTCATCAGGCGGAGCCGGTACGGGCCGCTCGGAGCGACGACGTCCTCGACCATGTCCAGCGACGCTACCTAGAGGTCGGGCGGAGCGCCGCTCTGCCCGGTACCTTCGCCCGGATGAAGCTCGTCGACGCTGTCTCGCTCCGCTCTCGCAGGAGGAAGCTCCGCCTCTTTCTGGAGGAGATGCGGCCGACGCCGGCTTCGGCGATCCTCGACGTCGGCGCGGACGAGACCGGATTCGGCTCCGCCGGGGGCCATTCGGGGTGCGGGACACATAACTTCTTCGAGGAGCTCTACCCCTGGCGCGAGCGCATCACCGCACTCGGGTTGCACGACGGCACCGGCCTCCGGCGGAGGTATCCCGAGATCGCCTATGTCCAGGGTGACGCCTGTGCGTTGCCGTTTCCGGACCAGGCATTCGACGTCGTCTTCTCGAACGCCGTTATCGAGCACGTGGGAGATGTCGACCGGCAGCGGCTCTTCGTGGCCGAGGCCCTTCGCGTCGGCCGTCGTGTATTCCTGACGACACCCAACCGTTGGTTCCCGATCGAGGTGCACACGCGGCTGCCCGTCGTCCACTGGCTGCCGCGGGGCGTCGCCGACCGCGCGTACGACCTGTCCGGCATGGGATGGGCGAAGGAGAACTACCCGCTCGGTAGTCGCGATCTGCGGCGCCTCTTCCCAGGCCCGGTCCGGATCGTCAACCTCGGTCTGACACTCGTGGCGATCACATGAGCGCCCGCCTCCCCCGCGTCGCGCTCGTCGTGTTCATCGTCGGGCTCGCGGTCCACAACCTCGTCATGGCGGAACTGTGGGATGCCGGCCTTCGCGGCGCTTCGCTCGACGTGGTGGCGGCGTGGAAGGACGTGCTTCTCGCGGCCGCTCTCGCCGTGGCGATTCTCGGCGCACGGTCTCTTCCGGTGCAGTTCTGGGCCGACCGGCTCGCCCTCGGCTATGCGGCGCTGGTCGTCGTGTACTGGCTCGCACCGCAGAGCTGGCTGGACGGGGCCGCGACGCAGCGCGGTCAGCTCTTCGCCGCCCGCCACGACCTGATCCCGGTCGCCGCGTATTTTCTCGGACGGCTACTCGTCCTCACCCCCGTCGCCTGGCGTCGCGTCTCGATCGCTCTCGGCGGCGTCGCGGTGGCCCTGGCCGCCTGGGGGCTCGTCGACGTGTACCTCGTGCCCCTCCAGTGGTGGCGTGAATCGGGCGTGCCCGGCTGGTTCGAAGAGCAACTCGGGCTCGTGTATCGCGGCCTTTCGGGCCTGCCGGAGAACTGGGTGCTGAACACGGGCGACGAGGAGAATCCGATCCGTCGACTCGTCTCGACGTTCCTCAGTCCTCTCGCCACCGCCTACGTGCTCGTGATCGTCCTTCTCTATCTCGTCGCCCGCCGCACTACGTGGTGGACCATCGTGGTCGGGGGAATCGCATACGCCGGCCTCCTCTGGACTCACACTCGGGCCGCGTACCTCGCGCTCGCGCTCGGGCTCGTCGTGCTCGCCGTGGCGCAGCGGAGGGTGTTGCCCGTCGCGCTCGCGGCGGCGTCGCTCGTCGTCGGCGTCGGATTCGTCAAGGCGTTCCCGCACGTCGGGCCGTCGACGAGCTACACGCGAGCGGAGCTCGAGATCCTGCGCGAGCAAGGACAGCACAATCCCGGCGTGAGCGACGACCCCTTGAGCGCGGGCGACGCCTCGACGTCGAGCCATCTGCGCAACCTGCGTAACGGGATCCGTGTCGTCGTGCGCCACCCCCAGGGCTTCGGCCTCGGGAACGCCGGGGTCAACGCGTCGCGGACCCACGTCGAGATCAAGGCCGGCGAGTCGACCTATACGGAGCTCGGCGTCGACACCGGGCTCCTCGGGCTCGTCGCCTTCGGTGCGTGGATGATCGCCGCGCTCGTGGCGCTGTGGCGGCGCTCGGCATGGCTCAGCGCCGCGTGGGTCGCCATGCTCGCGATCGGTCTCCAGACCGACGTCATCGGTGTGCACTGGATCGCGTACGTCCTGTTCGCTCTCGCCGGCGCCGCCATCGGTGGCGGCCTGCAGGACGACGACGCGGTCGGTGCCGGACGACCTGCAGAACGCAGGAGCGTCGAAGAGAGAGAATGAGTCGATGGGAAAGGGATACGCGGAGGGACCGGCAGCCGAGGAGGCCGAGCGGCGGCTCGAAGAGCTCGCCACCGGGCCGGCGGAGGTCGCCCCGGCAGAGCGGGCCGCGGTGTACGGCTCGACCGTGGACGAGCCGGAGCGGCATTTCCTCGGATGGCGCGACGACGTCGATCCGGACGAGCTGTTCGCCTCGGGTGCCGCCTACGGGATCAAGGTCGTCCGTCGCGCGACGGGGTGACGCTGGAATCGGAACGAAGGCCCGCCCTCGAGGCTCTCCGCGCGCCGCCGGGAATCCGGCCGGCGAAGCCGGCCCGTCAGGGATCTTGCGTGCGGTCGAGTGTCCGTGCCGGTGGATTCGAGAAGCTGGCAACGAACTGGACTGTCCGTCCGGTGTAACGTGTTCGATGCGACGGTGCCCGACCTGCAAGCGGTACCGTTGCTATGACCAATGCGTAGCCGAGACCAGTGAGCTCCAAGCCGGTCGAGCAGCTCGATCGCGTGATCATCCGCTTCGCCGGTGACTCCGGCGACGGGATGCAGCTGACGGGCGACCGATTCACGAGCGAGACCGCGGTGATGGGCAACGACCTCGCCACGCTCCCGGACTTCCCAGCGGAGATCCGTGCGCCCGCCGGCTCCCTGCCGGGCGTCTCCGGGTTCCAGGTGCATTTCGCCGACCACGACATCTTCACCCCGGGCGACCAGCCGAACGTCCTCGTGGCCATGAACCCCGCCGCCCTGAAGGCGAACGTCGCCGACATCCCGAAGGGCGGGACGTTGATCGTCAATACCGACGCCTTCAGCGAGCGCAATCTCCAGAAGGCGGGCTACGAGGAGAGCCCACTTGGCGACGGCTCGCTCGGAGGCTTCCACGTGCACGAGGTAGCGCTTACCTCGATGACGGTCGAGGCGCTGAAATCGGTCGAGGGGATCACGTCGCGCGAGGCCGAGCGCTCCAAGAACTTCTTCGCTCTCGGCCTGATGCTCTGGCTCTACCACCGTCCGACAGAGGGCACGCTTGCCTTCATCGAGGAGAAGTTCGGCAAGCGACCGGCGATCGCCGAGGCGAACACCCGTGCGTTCAAGGCCGGTTACAACTACGGCGAGACCTCCGAGGACTTCGCGGTCTCGTACGAGATCGCGCCGGCGCACCTCGCGCCCGGCCGTTACCGGCAGATCACCGGCAACGTCGCTATCAGCTACGGGCTGATCGCCGCGTCGAAGCTCTCCGGGCTGCCGCTCTTCCTCGGCGCGTATCCGATCACGCCTGCATCGTCGATTCTCGAGGAACTGGCCCGTCACAAGAGCTTCGGGGTGACGACGTTCCAGGCAGAGGACGAGATCGCCGCCTGCGGCGCGGCGCTCGGCGCATCCTTCGGGGGCGCTCTCGGCGTCACGACCTCCGCCGGCCCGGGAATCGTGCTCAAAGCGGAGATGGTGGGTCTCGGTGTGATGCTCGAGTTGCCGTTGCTCGTGCTCGACATCCAGCGTGCCGGCCCGTCGACCGGTATGCCGACGAAGCCCGAGCAGGCCGACCTGTTGCTCGCGCTCTTCGGCCGCAACGGCGAGAGCCCCGTACCGGTCATCGCGGCGTCGAGCCCTTCTCAGTGCTTCCACGCGGCGATCGAAGCGGCGCGGATTGCCCTCAAGTACCGGACGCCTGTCTATCTTCTTTCGGATGCCGCCCTCGCGAACGGCTCCGAGCCCTGGCTGATCCCGGACGTCGCCGGGTTGCCGACGATCGCGACCCCGTTCGCCACCGCGCCGAACGCGGGCGACGCCTTCCATCCGTACCTGCGCGATCCGGAGACGCTCGCGCGCCCGTGGGCCGTGCCGGGAACTCCGGGTCTCGCGCACCGCATCGGCGGGCTCGAAAAGGCGGAGACGACCGGCACGATCTCCTACGACCCCGACAACCACGACCGGATGGTTCGTCTGCGCGCGCAGAAGGTGGCGAACATTGCCGCCGACATTCCGGAGCTCGAGGTCGACGACGTCGACGGCGATGCGCGAACCCTCGTGCTCGGCTGGGGATCGACGTACGGTCCTATCGGTGCGGCAGTGCGGCGGGTGCGGCGTGCCGGTCACAAGGTCGCGAGCGCCCATCTCCACTACCTGAACCCGTTTCCCCGGAATACGGGCGATGTCCTTCGCCGCTACGAGAAGGTGCTCGTGCCGGAGATGAACACGGGCCAGTTGCTGCAGCTGATCCGCGCAGAGTTTCTGGTCGATGCCGTCGGCTACAACCGTGTCCGTGGACTTCCGTTTCGCTCGAGCGAGTTGGCCGAGGCGATCACGGCCCTGGTGAGCGCTTCGGCGCGGGGGGCGGACCGATGAGCGGAGGCAACGGAGAACTCGTGCAGCTCACGGCGAAGGACTTCAAGTCCGACCAGGAGGTGCGCTGGTGCCCCGGTTGCGGCGACTACGCGATCCTGAATGCCGTCCAGGGGTTCATGCCGGAGCTCGGAATCCCGAGAGAGCAGATCGTCTTCGTCTCGGGGATCGGATGCGCGGCGCGGTTTCCGTACTACATGGAGGCCTACGGGATGCACTCGATCCACGGGCGCGCACCGGCGATCGCCACCGGCCTCGCGACTGCCCGGACAGATCTCTCCGTGTGGGTGATCGGCGGCGACGGCGACATGCTCTCGATCGGCGGCAACCATCTGATCCATGCGTTGCGCCGCAACGTCAACCTGACGATTCTGATGCTGAACAACCAGATCTACGGGCTCACGAAGGGGCAGTATTCGCCGACGTCCGAGCGTGGCAAGGTGACGAAGTCGACGCCGATGGGCTCGGTCGACCAGCCGTTCAACCCGCTGAGCGTTGCGATCGGCGCCGAGGCGACCTTCGTGGCGCGGGCCATCGACACCGATCGGAAGGAGCTCTCCGAGGTGCTGCGAGCTGCGGCGGCCCACCGGGGCGCGTCCTTCGTCGAGGTGTTCCAGAACTGCAACATCTACAACGACGGCGCGTTCGACTTCGTCCGCGAGCAGAAGGAGAACCGCATCTACCTCAAGACCGGCGAACCGATCGTGTTCGGTGACCGGGGTGTGCGGCTCGCGGACGACGGCTCGGCAGAGGTGGTCGACGCGTCGGCGGACAGGTTGCTCGTGCACGACCCGTCGCACGTCGAGCCGAGTGTCGCGTTTGCGCTCTCGCGGCTGACGTTCGACACCGTCGGTGCAACGCCGTTGGGCGTTTTCCGCTCGGTCGAGCGTCCTGTCTACGACGGTGAGGTCGCCGAGCAGATCCGGGTCGCGAAGGAGCAGCACGGCGACGGCGACCTCGAGACGCTGCTCCACGCAGGGGACACCTGGCAGATCGGGTGAGACGACTCCAGGCTTCAGCCTGGAGTTGCACACTGCGAGACAACGCGCGCCGCACCTCGCCGGGCGTCGGTGCTACGTGGTCGTCAGCACGTCGACCGAGACGATCGATTCGGGCCTCAGCATCCGACCGCCGACGAGCGGCCATTCGCCCTTGGGCTCCTCGATCTCGGCGATCACGGTGCGTGCGAGCACGAGCGCGCTATCGCGGTTCGGCGCCGTCCCGAGTTGCACGACTTCCCCGTCGCTCATCCGGATGACGACCCGGCGAAGCTCCGAGGGCGTCCACTCGCCGGCGCGGTCGAGGGGGGTGCTGGTGGTTTGTTCGAGCAGAGCCACGGCGTCCTCCAGTATCCAAAGGTCGGAGCGCCGCACGACTCCAGGTACGACCGTTATCGCCTCTCCGAGGCCGGGTCCTCGTCCCTCGAACGGGCTATTCGGGGCGCTCCGCTAGGGTGCGGTGAGGGCTCTTAGCTGTTCGCCGAAGGCGGGGTTCCGCTTCTCGAGCTCCCAGACGTCGCGCTTGAACAACGAGAGCAACGTCATCGCTGTCAGGGCCGTGATCGAAGCGGTTCGACGCCCGGACGCGAGGACTGCGACCTCACCGAAAACGTCGCCCGCTGTCAACTCACGGATGTGCGCTCCGCCCACGCTGACCTGCGCCGTCCCCTGGAGCACGACGAACACCGAGTGGCCGAAATCGCCCTCCCGAGCGAGCTCCGCTCCCGCCGCGACCTCGATCCGTTCCGTAGCCGCGGCCAGTGAAGCGAGCTCCGCGCTTGACAGATTCGTGAAGAACGGCACTGCGGCGAGCTGGTCAACTGGAATTGCCACACCTGCAGCATATGAGCGCAAGTGGTGAAGGGGTCGTCACCGGAAGGTGTCAATCTGGACACGAGGCGCGTGCCGCATCCCTGGTCTCGACGATCGCCGCAAACGATGCGATACCGGCTTCCTCAAGCTCGAAGTCGTCGAGGACGAGGAGGAGGGCAAGGTCGCCTCGCAGTGGTCGGGGCACATGCTCTCTGACCGGCGCGGTCTCGTTCTCTATGCGGTGAGCAGGGGCTGCAGGGCGCCGACGCGGGTGAGATACGCGGGTCGCGGCGAGCGCAGGTAGGCGACGACTTCGGCCGCGTCCTTCTCGCATGGCAGTAGCGTCTTCCAACCCGCCAGATGCTCGAGCCCGTGGAAGTCACCGCACGCGACAGCTGAGAGTCCTTCTCGCGCGACCCAGCCGAACAGCGTGGTGCGGTTGAAGAGCTCGAAGCGGTCGACGAGCTCATGCAGGGCGGGATCGGCGGCGAACCCGCGCGTGAGCCTGCGAGGGTTGTCCGAGGCCTCGTCGTCGAAGGGGTGCGCAGCGATGATCGCGGCGCCGGCTTCGCGGGCCGTCACGATCGCTTCTCCGATCCCCTGGTCAACCGAGACATGGCGCTCGAGCCCCACGGCGACCGCGTGCGCCGCACGGTCAGGGTCGAGGTCGTTGTACGTCAGCTCGAGTCCGGGCAGGACGAGCAAGTCGTACTGGCTCCGCGCCCTCGCCGCCTCACGGTCGATCTCCGCGAGATAGGCGGCAAAATGCTCCGGCCGCACACCCACGTTTGTCCACGAACCGAGGTCCCGCCACGGATCTTCGATGCGGACGACGTGGTCGGTGACGCAGAGGACGTCGAAACCCCGCGCTCCGTAGATGTCGACGACCGCAGAAACCGAGAAGGCGCCGTCACTCCACGTCGTGTGGGCGTGCAGCTCGGCGAGCAAAGGACCTGTACGAACTCTCATCTCGCCCTGGAGCATGCACTCGCCCGACTCGGGCATGGGCAAAAAAGTAGCCTCCGAGCAGGGAAGAAATGGATAGGGCAGTTTGTCGGCCATTCCTCATGGAACAGCAAAGAACGCCGTTCCGTCGAGGCCCATACTCCTGGGAGCTCGGCGGAACGGACGCTCTCTGTGCCACCCAGCGGGAATCGGAAACCGTCGGATGGAGGAGGGCAGATCCGGAGTGCGTTTCCGGAAGACACGAGTCTTCGTTCCCCTTCCCTGCTTCATCCACAGTCGCACATCGAATCGCAGACGTCACGCCAGAACGACAGAGTGCCCCAACATCTACGACACCCCGACACAAGTCGCATCCAGGCGGAGCAACGCTCCCACCCGCGTCGCGCGCGACGCACGACTGGCTCACTCACTGCATTGACCGACCGTGAACGCCGAAGGTGAGCCGGCTTCGCGACACTCGCTCGGTATCCAGACCGGCTGCGTTCAATCTCTTCGAGCCGGAAACGGCGGCTCTGCGCCAAGCCCTATTCGGGGCGTTGCACGTCGATCGAGACGATCGCGCCCGGACGAATGAACCGCTCGTCGATCTGGGGCCACTCCCCTTTGGCCGAGGCCTGCTCGATGTGTCGCACCATGTCGCGCGCGATCTGAACCGCGTTCTCGCGCCCCTCGGCGCTGCCGACGAGGATGTCGTCGTCGCCGTGCACCCGCAGGATCACGCGGCGGATGTCCGGTGCGCCGAAGCTCCGGGCCGGAGCGGCTGGCGAAGCGAAGTCTTCGAGCGATGGGACGGCGCCGGTCATCGGGCTACTGCCGTAGCCGGAGTCACGGTTCCCGAAGATCGTCATCCAGTTCCTCCTAGTGGCATGCGGGTACCGTCGATATCGGCGCGTTCCCGCCGGCCGGCGCTCCCTCGTTCGAGGGGGGTCGGGACTCCTTCCGGGCCCCGACCGCCGCGAACGCGGTCGCGGTCAGGCCGACTGAGCCGGCGACGACGAACGCGAGCCCGGTACCCCCGAGCTCGACGAGCGTGCCAGACAGGAGGGAGCCGACTGGCGCGAGGCCGACGAACGCGAACAGGTAAAGCGCCACGAGCCGCCCCCGGAGCTGATCGGGGGCTGCGAGCTGGACGAGCGCGTTGGCATTGGCGGCGAAGAGGGTGAAGAAGGCGCCGACGCCGACGAGAATGATGCCCGCCAGGCGTGCCTCGTGGACGGGGGCGAGGGCGAGCAACAGGATGCTGAATCCGAGCGATCCGGCCGTGAACGCGCGGAACGTCGCCTGCTTGAACGACGCCGTGGCGATCGCACCGGCGAATGCTCCTAAGCCGAACGCGGCCGAAAGGAGCCCGAACGCACGAGCGTCGACGTGCAACGTGTCGGACGCGAGGAGCGGCACCAGCGTGTTGAAGTTGAAGCCGACGAGCCCGACGCACGTCACCACGACGAGTACAGCGCGTACCTGACGGTCGCGCCACGCGAACGCCAGTCCCTCGCGCGTGCCCGCGAGGAGGGTGACGGTGCGATCGCGCGCGACCGGATACAGCTCGTCCTCGCGCATTGCCAGCAACGCTGCGAGGACGGCGACGAAGCTGAGGGTGTTGACGAGGAAACAGACGCCGACGCCGGCGGTGGCAATCAGAACCCCGGCGATCGCGGGGCCGATCACCCGAGAAGCGTTGAGAAGCCCCGAGTTGAGCGCAACCGCGTTCGGGAGCTCGCGCGGGCCGACCATCTCGAATGTGAGTGATTGCCGCCCCGGTGCATCGAGCACGAGAGCGACTCCGCCGAGCGTCGCGAGGGCGAACACGATCGGGAGCGTCGCGGTGCCTGTCAGTGTCACGGCGGCGAGCGCAGCGGAGATCGTCATTGCTGCGACCTGTGTCCACACGACAAGGCGTCGCGTGTTCAGTCGATCGACGATCGAGCCGGCGAACAGCCCGAACACGGTGTACGGCGCGAAGCGGCAGAAGAGCAGCGTCGCCACGGCGAGCGGTGAGCGAGAGAGGGAGAGCACGAGCCACGCCAGCGCGACGTTCTGCATCCACGAGCCTGCGAGCGAGACGATCTGCCCGGCGAAGAAGAGCCGGTAGTTGTGATGACGACGGAGACTGCGGAACGTTCGCGCCTGCAGGGCGACTGCGACACTGCTCACCGGGCTTGCCCCAGAAGCTCACGTAACGGTTCGATGGCCTCCTCGATGGCCCGCTGGCCTTCGGGATCGAGGTCGTTGAGGCGCTCTGCGAGCCACGCGGTGCGCCGCTCGCGCACCGAGCGGAGGAGCCGCTCGCCCTCGGGTGTCAGCTCGAGTCCGACGCGCCGCCGGTCGACGGCAGACCGTACGCGCACGAGCAGCCCGGCGCGTTCGAGCCGATCGATATGCCCGGAGAGCGCCGGGGCGGAGATCGCCTCTGCGTCGGCCAGTGCCCGCAAAGTCAGGCCGGGGCTCCGTTTGACGAGCCAGAGCAGTGTCACCTGGCGCGAGGTGACGCCGAACTGCTCGGTCTCCTTGCGCAGCTCGCGTGCCACCCGCAGCACGATAGGCCGCAGGTCGTTGGCGAGAGCCAAGGCTAGATCCGTAGTCGCACTAATCATTAGCGTAACTAACTATATCAGCTCAGCGCTCCGCATCCGTGTGGGATGGACACATCGTTCGAATTCCGGCGCGAAGGGTGTCTCTTTCCGGGAGACAGCCGAGGAGTTCCTCCCGAGGGCAGCGCCTACGAGCCGACAGCCACGCAAGGACGGACCGAATCGACGTACGCGACGTCGATGCCGTTCCGCGGTTTCCGGGAGCTACGCCTTGAGCTCGGGCTCGAGCTTGTAGCCGACGCCGTAGCGGGTCTGCAGAAAGGTGTGTGCAGACGACCGGTGATCGATCTTCTCGCGCAACTTGCGGACGAAGACGTCGACGGTGCGGTCACGGTGCGAGGCCCGCCGGCCCCAGACTCGCTGGAGCAACTCGTCGCGCGTCAGGACCCGTCCCATGTCGAGCGCGAGCGCGTAGAGGAGGCGGAACTCGGTCGGCGTCAGCTCGGCGCTCTTGTCATCGACGTACGCCTGCACGTTCCTCGGGTCGAGGCGAAGCTCGTCGATCACGATCTCGTCGCCCCGACGTGGGTCCTGGACACGCGTGCCCCGGCGTGCGGCCGCGCCGACTCGCGCCGTCAGCTCCTTCATCGAGAACGGCTTCACGAGGTAGTCGTCCGCCCCGATCTCGAGCGCATGCACCCGGTCGTGCTCGGTACCGCGGGCGGAGACGACGACGATTGGGGTTCCGATACCCTCACCGCGGGCCTCCTCGATCACCTTCCAGCCGTCGAGGCCGGGCAAGCATGAGATCGAGCACGCAGACGTCCGGGCGCTCGAAGCGCAGCCGGGCGAGGCCCGTCTCCCCGTTGGCGACACCGACCGCGTCGAACCCTGCGGCTCTGGAGGTGGCGCGCCATCCCGTGGGCGATGACGTCGTCGTCCTCGATGATCAGGACTTTCGGTGACATGGTGTTGGATGATGGCCGTCGGGCGGTCACAAGGGGGCCGTCAACTTGTGACCGGATGGTAACGAAGTGGCAATCGCGTGCCCTGTCGCACCATCGCGGCACCAGGCCGGGCCGCCGGCGGCTTCTGTTAGAACGGTGCGAGAATGGATTCGGACACACACCGCGCCCGGATGTTGATCGAGGAGAGCCGCGAGGCCGTGATCGTCATCGACGATGCCGACACGGTATTGCTCGCGAGCAGACGGGCCCGGCAGTCGATTGACGGGATCAACGAGGGTGAGCGGGTTCCCGAGAGCCTTCTCTCGGGTGGTCGGGGGATGGTGCCGCTGATCGTCCCGTACGACCCGGCGGCCGACGAGAGCGGATCGTCTACCTCAGCCAGGTCGGTGACATGACTGCCTACGAGGAATTGCGTACCGGATTCACGGCCGCCGTGTCGCACGAGCTGCGGACGCCGCTCGCGCGGCTGCTGGCGCTGCTCGAGACGGCGACATTGCCGGGCGAGGACGTTCACGCCCTCGTCGCGAGTGCACGCGGCGAGGTCGAGTCGGTGCGCGAGCTGATCGACGAGGTGCTCTTCTTGTCGGAACTCGAGTCGGGCGGCCGGGTCGTCTCGCTCGGGGCCCGTACCCGTGCGTCCCGAGCTCGACATCACAGTGGCCGAGTTGGATGAGCGTGCGTCCCGGGCGGGCGTGGCGCTCGTCGTCGTCGGTGACGAGGAGATCGAGATCGAGATGCGACCGCGGATGCTGCGCGTCGTTGCCCAGAACCTGGCCGAGAACGCTATTCGCTATGCAGGCCCCGGTACCACCTTCACGCTTGCGGTCGAACGCGAGGGAGACGGCATCGTGCTGTGGGGCGGTGATGACGGCGTTGGCGTGAACGAGGACGAGCTCTCGCGCCTCTTCGAGCGCTTCTATCGGGCCGATCACGCCCGCGCCTCGCGCGGAACGGGGCTCGGGCTCGCGATCGTCAAGCACATCGTCGGCCAGGCGGGTGGCACCGTCGAGGCACGGGGCGGCAAGGGAGTTGGGCTCGAGATCCGCTGCATTTTCCCGGCTGCCGGCTAGACCAAGCCGTCCCGGCCGTTCACCGGTTCCTCACCACTCGTTCACCACCCCGAACCCCACGCAAGATCGGGCCGAGGTGACACTCTTCGCGGGTTCATGACAGTGACGACACCGCGCATCGATTCTGGCAAGCTCGGTGAGCTCGCCGCCATGCCGGACGGCCGCGGCGCCGAGACGGTATTCGCGGTGAACGACCTGACGGTGAGCTATTCCGGCAATGTCGCGCTCAAGGGCGTCGATCTCGACGTGCGCAAGAACTTCGTGACAGCTTTCATCGGGCCGTCGGGTTGTGGCAAGAGCACGTTCATCCGCTGCTTCAACCGCATGAACGATCTCGTGCCGGGCGCGCGTGTGGAGGGCACGGTGCTCTACCACGACCGTGATCTCTACGGTGCCGACGTCGACCCCGTCGAGGTTCGCCGCCGCATCGGGATGGTGTTCCAGAAGCCGAACCCGTTTCCCAAGTCGATCTACGACAACGTCGCGTTCGGCCCCCGCATCCTCGGGATGAAGAAGGAGCTCGACGAGCGCGTCGAGCAGACACTCCGCCATGCGGCCCTGTGGGACGAGGTCAAGGATCGCCTCAAGGAGAATGCGCTTGGGCTCTCGGGCGGCCAGCAGCAGCGCCTGTGCATCGCGCGTGCCCTTGCCGTCGAGCCCGACGTGATCCTGATGGACGAACCCGCCTCGGCGCTCGACCCGATCTCGACCTCTCGGATCGAGGACCTGATTCACGAACTGAAGTCGGAGTACACGATCGTCATCGTCACGCACAACATGCAGCAGGCGGCGCGCGTGGCAGACATGACGGCATTCTTCAGCGTCGAGTTGCGCGAGGACGGCAGTGGCCGTCACGGCATCCTGGTCGAGTACGACCAGACGACCAAGGTCTTCACGAACCCGGCCGACGAGCGCACCGAGGACTACGTCACGGGACGGTTCGGCTGACGATGGCCCGCGTCGAGTTCCAGGCCAGCCTCGACGGGCTCGAGGCGACCCTCCAGGAGCAGGGTGCGCTCGTCCTGCGCGCGCTCCGGGGTGCCGTCGACGTCCTCCGTTCGCAGGACGCCGAGCTCTGCGACGAGGTCGTCGCGTTCGACGACGAGGTCGACTCCCGCTATCACGGGATCGAGAAGTCGGTCGGCGAGCTGCTCGCGCAGCAGTCGCCGGTCGCCACCGACCTCCGGCTCGTGCTCGCGATCCTGCACGACTCCATCCACCTCGAGCGGATCGGCGACCAGTGCGTGACGATCGCGAAGCTGACGAAGCTCGCGAGCGAGCTCGAGCCGCGCCATGACCTCGTCGAGGGGCTAACCGAGATGGGGGAGCGTGCCGAGGAGATGGTGAGGGTCGCCCTCGACTCGTTCTCGGCTCGCGACGTCGAGCGCGCCCGCGGGCTCGTCGAGCTCGACGAGCTGATCGACCGGACGAACCGGCGCGTCTCGGACCAGGTGCTCACGATGGCGAGCACCCCGGGGACCCAGGAGTGGGGGATGCGGATGATCGTCGTCTCGCGGTGCATCGAGCGGATCGGAGACAACGCCGTCGACATCGGCGAGCAGACCGCGTTCCTTGTCACCGGCGAGTTCCACGAGTTCACCGACGCGTCGCACTAGCCGATGCCGATCACCACCTTGCAACCGGATCGTCACCTCTCGAGTGCCCATCCGACGCGGCTCGGCCGCAACGCTTGCGGCTCAGCCGAACTGGGCCTACGGGGAGCCTCCGACTCCAGCAAACGTCGATCAAGGGAGGGTCACATCATGAAGAGAGTGCTTGCGCTATCACTCGTCGCGTCGGCTGTCGTCGCGACCGCACTCGTCGCGGGTAGCGCCCAGGGCGCGCCGACGACGAGACAGGACGTGTCGATCACGGGGACCGGGTCGACATTCGTCTTTCCGCTGATCTCGAAGTGGATCCCGGAGCTCGGGAAGGCATACGGCACCAACGTGACGTACTCGCCGACGGGATCGGGCGCCGGAATCGCGCAGGTCACCGCTCGAGCGGTCGACTTCGGAGCGTCGGACGCACCGTTGTCGCCGGATCAGTTGACGGCCTGTAAAGGATGCGTCGTGATCCCATGGGCGCTCGCCGCGACGTCCGTGCCCTACAACCTGCCGGGCCTCAACGGCCGGCTCAAGCTCGACGGGACGACGCTCGCGAACATCTATCTCGGCAAGATCTCGAGGTGGAACGATGCCGCGATCAAGAAGCTCAACCCGAAGCTGAGTCTGCCGGACACGAAGATCACTCCGGTGTATCGCTCCGACGGCTCGGGCACGACGTACAACTTCACCGACTACCTGTCGGCTGTTTCGTCTGAGTGGAAGTCGAAGGTCGGGCGCAACACGACCGTGAGCTGGCCTGCGGGCCTCGGTGCACGCGGCAGCTCGGGCGTTGCGGGCGTCGTATCGAATACCGAGGGTGCGCTGACCTACATCGACGCGGCGTACTCCATCAAGAACAAGTTCCAGTTCGCTCTGATGAAGAACCGCGCCGGCGCCTATGCGACTCCGGGCCTCCGCGGGATCAGCGCGGCGGTTTCGCAGCTTCCGAAGAAGATCACGTCTCTGGACTCGCTCCAGCTCGTCGATCCTCCCAAGAGCGCGGGCAAGCTGGCCTACCCCATCGTGACGTTCACCTATGTGATCGTGCCGACGAACACGTCGAAGGCAGCCGACCTGCGGAAGATGATCTACTGGGCAGTGACCTCCGGCCAGAAGCTGGGAGTGCCGTTGCTCTTCTCGCCGCTTCCGAAGCCGGTCCAGGCATACGCCTTCCGCGAGATCAAGAAGATCCAGGCGACGTAGGTTCGAGTCGCCGCCGACCCGATGACGAGCCTGTCCCACGATCCCGCGGCGCCAGAGGTTGCCCTCGAGCGCCGCGGGATCAGGCTGGGCGACCTCCTCTTCCGGGGACTTGCGCTCGCCGCCGCCCTCTCGGCGGTCGTGCTCCTGTTTCTGATCGCCTACAAGGTGATCGTGCTCGCATGGCCGTCGATCGAGCACTTCGGCCTCTCGTTCATCTGGACGGAGGCTTGGAACCCGGTAACGAACAACTACGGCGCGCTGACGTTCATCTACGGCACCGTCGTGACGTCCTTGATCGCACTGGTGCTCGCCACGCCGCTGTCGATCGCTATCGCGCTCTTCCTCACGGAGATCGCGCCTCGCCGAGTTGCTGCGCCCATCGCAACCATGGTCGAGCTCCTCGCCGCCATCCCCAGCGTCGTTCTCGGTCTCTGGGGCATTCTCGTCTTCGGCCCCTGGGTTCGAGATCACCTCGAGCCCTGGCTGCAGAGCGTCGCCGGCTTCCTTCCGATCTTCAGCGGCGACCCGAGCCAGGTGGGAATCCTCCCCGCGGCGCTCGTGCTCACGATCATGATCATTCCCGTCACCTCCGCAATCTGTCGCGAGCTCTTCACGAGGGTGCCGACGGAACTCACCAACGGCTCGCTCGCGCTCGGCTCCACGCGCTGGGAGGCAATCCGGGGAGTCCTTCTGCCGTACGCTGCCCCCGGCATCTCCGCCGCCGTCTTGCTCGGGCTCGGTCGCGCCTTCGGCGAGGCGATCGCCGTCACCCAGACCGTCGGCAACTCCGACAGGATTCCGACGTCGTGGTTCGAGCCGGGTGACACGTTGGCGAGTCGCATCGCTTCCCAGTACCAGGGAGCGACATCGCAGCTGCAGGCCGGGTCGATCCTGTATCTCGCAGCCATCCTGATGGTGATCGCGCTCGCCACCAACATCGCGGCTCAGCTGATCGTGAGACGGTTCGAGAAGGCGAGGCGCATGGCATGAGCACGCTCGCCACTCCCTCGTCGGACGGCTACGACAGCTACGACATCACCAAGCCGTCCAGCGGTCTCCGTCGCCGCCGCCTGACCGAAAAGGCGTTCAGCCTGCTTGCAGTTCTCGCGGCTCTGGTCGCCGTCGGGATCCTCGGGCTCGTTCTCGGCACGCTCGTCGTCAAAGGGATCAGCGAAATCAATCTCGACTTCCTGACCTTGCCGAGGCCGCTCTTCGGCGAGAAGGGCGGTATCGCAGATGCGCTCGTCGGCAGCATCATCATCGTCGGCCTCTGCATGCTGATGGCGGTCCCGGTCGCGATCCTGATCGCGATCTACATGTCCGAATATGCCCGTCCGAGCGTTTCGGCTTTCCTGCGGATCGTCCTCGATGTGCTGAACGGGATCCCGGCGGTCGTCGTGGGTATCTTCGTCTTCGGCCTGCTCGTCGTCGGACACGGCCAGAGTGCCGTCTTCGGCGCCTTCGCCCTCGCGATCCTGATGCTCCCGATGGTCGCCAGAGCGACTCAGGAGGTCCTGCAGGTGATACCGCGCAGTCTTCGTGAAGCCAGCCTCGCACTCGGCGTGACGAAGTGGCGTACGACATGGCACATCATCCTGCCGTCGGCGGTCGGCGGCATTCTCACCGGCGTCGTGATCGCAGTCGCCCGGGTCGCCGGCGAGACGGCACCGCTGTTGTTCACGAGTTCCATCGCGGCAAACCAGATCTCGACCGACGTCTCGCACGCTCTCCCGACGCTGCCGGTCACCATCTTTGCTCTCTCCGAGTCACCCGATCCGCACGACCAGGCAGCGGGTTGGGCTGCGGCATTGGTGCTGATTCTCTTCGTGCTGGTCCTGAACATCACCGCGAAGCTGATCGCAGGACGGCACCGTCGACGAACCGGGGGCAGCTAGCAGGCCCGGGCGTCGACGGAGCCGTCCGCCCCGGCCGCCAGGCGCTTCGCACCCGCGTCTGGGTCGCCGTACGCGGCCGGGTAGGAGCTCGACCAAGCGAGTGCTTCCGTCATCCCGTAACGGGGCCTGGTCCACCGGCTTCCGCTCGTGGATCTCCGACGGTGGACCAGGTGAGGCGCCGCCGTAACCAGAGAGCGACGTAGACGAGCCCGACGAGCACCGGCACCTCGATCAGCGGGCCCACGACGCCTGCGAGCGCCTGGCCAGATGCGGCGCCGAAGACGCCGACGGCGACGGCGATCGCGAGCTCGAAGTCGTTGGAGGCGACGGTGAAAGAGAGGGCCGCGGTCTGCGGGTACGGGAAGTGCATCAGGCGCCCGGCGGCGAAGCCAATCACCCACATGACGGCGAAGTAGACGAGCAGCGGCACGGCGATCAGCACGACGTCGAGTGGTGCGGAGGTGATCTGGTCGCCCTGGATCGCGAAAAGCAGCACGATCGTGTAAAGCAGTCCGTAGAGGGTGATCGGCGCGATGCGGGGAATGAACTGCTCCTCGTACCAGTCGCGGCCGCGGCGTCGAACGCCAATCCGTCGCGTCAGGTAGCCGGCCGCGAGCGGGATGCCGAGGAAGATCAACACGGTGCGGCTAACCTCCCAGATCCCGACCTCGAACCCCTGCGTATCGAACCCGAGCCAGCCCGGCAACACGGTCAGGTAGAAGTAACCGAGCAGCGAGTAGGCGATCACCTGGAAGAGCGCGTTGAAGACGACCAGGACCGCTGCCCGTTCGCGGTCGCCTAGGGCGATGTCGTTCCAGACGAGCACCATTGCGATGCAGCGCGCCAGCCCGACGATTATCACTCCTGTGCGGTAGGCGGGCTGGTCGGCGAGGAAGATCCAGGCGAGCGCGAACATGAGCAGCGGCCCCACGACCCACGACAGCAAGAGCGAGGTGCCGAAGAAGCGCCCGTTCCCGATTCCGTCATCCTTCATCCGGCCGATGTCCTCGTAGCGCACCTTTGCGAGCACCGGGTACATCATCAGCAGCAGCCCCGCGGCGATCGGCAGCGACACGGTCCCGACCTGGAGCCGGTCGAGCTGGTCGTTCAGGCCGGGCACGATGGTGCCGAGCACGAGCCCGCCGACCATCGCCAGGGCAATCCAGAGCGGCAGGAAACGGTCGAGCCGCGACAGCCGGGCGAGCACCGCCTCCTCGTCGGCGGCGGCCGAGGGACGGGCGAGCTCGTGAGCGCTCATGTCGATGTGTTTCTGTCGAGGTCGGCGAGGAGCGTGTCGATGCGCCCGGCTATCTCATCGCGGATCGCGCGCGTCTCGGCAAGACCTTTGCCTGCAGGGTCGTCGAGCTCCCAGTCGATGTAGCGCTTGCCCGGGATGTATGGGCAGGCATCACCACAACCCATCGTGACAACGACGTTCGCCCACTCGGCGTCCGCGCGCTCGAGCCCGTGCGGAATGCGGTCGGCGAGGTCGACGTCGAGCTCGCGCATCGCGTCGATCACCTCCGGATGGACGTGCTCCGCCGGCGCCGAACCGGCCGAGCGCCCCTCATGAGCGCCGGCCGCAGCCAGTCGGAGAAGCGCCTCGGCCATCTGGGAGCGCCCGGCGTTTTGCACGCAGACGAAGAGGACGTTCATGCCGCTCGCTCCTCGGGCGCCGCCGGGCCGCGCACGAGCTCACCCAGACGATCGAGTGACCCGGCGGCCAGCCGGTAGTACGAGAAGCGCCCGCGGCGCTCGCACTCCAACAGTCCCGCGTCCACCAGTAGCTTCACGTGGTAGCTGACCGTCGGCTGGGCAAGCCCGAGTGCCGGCATCAGCTTGCACAAGCAAACGGCGTCGTCGGCGGCAGCGAGCAGGTTCAGGATCCGTACGCGGTGACGGTCGGCGAGCGCCTTGAACACCTGCTCGAGCTCGGCCGCCTGTGCAGGCGTCAATGTCGGCCGGACCAGCGGGCTGCAGCAATCGATCAACGAAACGGGTGGCATGGAAAGAGCCTAGCGACTCATCGAGAAATATGGATGAGTGGTCACGCACCCCTTGTTCCTCGACGGCGGGAAGGCAGGGCGGTCAGGTGTTGGACGTCGACCATCAAGCAGCAGGCGAAGCGGAGACTTGACACGAATCGATATCAGTCAATATATTGACGATTGACGATATGACGAGGGTGAGTTCACTACCGATCGCGTGTTGCCGGCCGCTCGCGGCCCCCTCGCTCACAGACGGCGAAGCGGTATCGACTGCGATGCTGTTCAAGGCTCTTGCGGATCCCGCGCGAGTGAAGATCGTCAACCTGCTGGCCGTTGCCGGCGATCCGGTCTGTGCCTGTGACTTCGAGGCCGCTCTGCAGCTCTCACAGCCGACGGTCAGCCATCACCTGAGGAAGCTGACCGACGCCGGTCTGCTCCACCGCGAGCAACGAGGGAAGTGGGCCTACTTCTCGATCGACCCCGACGCCGTCGGCAAGCTCGCGGCCGTCGCCGACCTGAATGGAGCGTGTTGCTGATGCCCACCGCGGCAGACGAATTGCGCGAGCAAGTCCGAGTCCGGTACGCGGAATCAGCCCGCGCCGTGACCGAGAGCGGGAGGGGTAGTTGTGGCAGCGGCAGCTGCTGCGCCGACGGTGAGAGTGACGGTGCGAAGTTCGGCGAGGCGCTCTACGACGCCGAGCAGCGCGGCGAGCTGCCCGAAGTCGCTGCGCTCGCATCGCTCGGGTGCGGCAACCCAACCGCGGTCGCGGAGATCAACGAGGGCGAAACGGTGCTCGACCTCGGCTCCGGCGGCGGCATCGACGTGATCCTGTCAGCGAAGCGTGTCGGGCCGACCGGCCTCGCCTTCGGGCTCGACATGACCGACGAGATGCTCGCACTCGCCCGACAGAACGCCCAGGACGCCGGCATTCGCAACGCTATCTTCCTGAAGGGCATCATCGAGCAGATCCCCCTGCCCGCGGACTCGGTCGACGTCGTGATCTCGAACTGCGTGATCAACCTCTCAACCGACAAGGCGGCCGTCCTGACAGAGATCGCTCGCGTCCTCAAGCCGGGCGGACGGGTCGGAGTCTCCGACATCGTCGCCGAGAACCGCCTTACCCCCGAGCAACGGGCGCAGCGCGGCTCCTTTGTCGGCTGCATCGCCGGTGCCCTCTCCCAGGAGGAGTACCAGGCAGGTCTGGAGGCCGCCGGATTCGACGACGTCTCCGTGACCTTCACTCACGAGGTCGCGGACGGCATGCACGGCGCGATTGTCAAGGCGGTGAAAAAGACGGCGCCGGAGATGCGCAGCCTGCCCGTGATCCACGCGAACGCCTCTGCCGGGTGTTGCTGATGGCGAATGCCGCCCTTCAGGTTGCGATCGCTGATCTCCGAACCGAACACTGGCCCGGGGTCGCACGGGTCTATGCGGAGGGGATCGCGACCGGCAACGCCACTTTCGAGACGGACGTGCCAACCTGGGAGAGGTGGGACTCGGCCCATCTCCCCGAGCATCGGTTCGTTGCGCTCTCCGTTGACCGGGTAGTCGGTTGGGCCGCGGTCTCCCCGGTTTCCGACCGATGCGTCTACGGGGGTGTTGTCGAAAACAGTGTCTACGTCGCCACCGGCGAACACGGCCGGGGCATCGGAAAACTGCTGCTCGAGCAGCTCATCGGATCGACCGAGACGGCGGGTGTGTGGACGATTCAGGCGGGGATGTTCCCGGAGAACGTCGCCAGCATCAAGCTTCACGAGCGCGTCGGATTCGAGATCGTCGGACGCCGTAGGCGGCTCGGGAAACTGAACGGGGAATGGCGCGACGTGCTCCTGCTGGAGCGACGCAGCGCGGTCGTGAACTGACGTCGTGCCGCGGTTGTCGGCGCACGGTTGACCTCGATTCCCTCTGCGGAGGCCCGATCAGGGAGCCGGACGCCTAGATAGGGGCGCTGTCGAGCGCCTCGGGCGGCAACAACCGCCGGGTCTCCCAGCGCCGAGCTCCGAACGCACCCACCGCGATCACCGCGGCGAGGGCGAACACGATCAGGTCTCCTGCCGGCAAGCGCGTGATGAGCTCCATGCCTGCGCCCACGAGGCCTGCCATCGGGATCGTGAAGATCCAGGCGAGCAGGATGTTGCCTGCCACACCCCAGCGCACTGCGTGCAGACCGCGCGTTGCCCCCGCACCCATGACCGAGCCGGAAATCACGTGTGTCGTGGAAACGGGATAGCCGAGGTGAGCGGTCGTCCAGAGGATCGAGGCACACGCCGTCTGGGCTGCGAACCCCTGTGGCGGGTCGATCTTCGCGATGCGCGTTCCGAGAGTCCGGATGATGCGCCAGCCGCCGGCGTACGTGCCTGCGGACATCGCCAGCGCCGCGGAGACGATCACCCAGGTCGGAGGCCTCGTGAAGTCGGCGCTCAGGTTCCCCGACGCGACGAGAGCGAGCGCAATGATCCCCATCGTCTTCTGCGCGTCATTCGTGCCGTGGGTGAGGGCGACGAAGCCGCCGGAGACGAGTTGCCCTCGGCGGAAGACCCGGTTGACTTTTGCCGGCGACCGGCGCTTGATCGCCCAGACGATCGCCGTCATCAGGGCGAACGCGATCGCGATTCCGGCGAAGGGAGCGATCAGCGATGGCTTCAACACCTTTTGCCAGAGACCCGCCCACTCCACCACGCTCCAGCCCTGAGCCATGATCGCCGAGCCCATGATCCCGCCGATCAGTGCATGGCTCGAACTGGACGGCAACCCGAGGTACCACGTGATCAGGTTCCACGTGATGGCCCCGACCAGGCCCGCAAGGAGAATGTTCAGGGTGATCGCGTCCGGATCGACGATTCCCTTGGCGACGGTTGCGGCCACTTTGAACGAGATGAACGCACCGATGAAGTTGAGGACGGCCGCCATTGCGACCGCGGCCCGGGGTGACATCGCCCGTGTCGACACGCTCGTCGCGATCGAGTTCGCGGTGTCGTGGAAACCGTTCGTGAAGTCGAAGAACAGTGCCACCACGACGACGGCGACGAGCGTGAAGTCTGCCACGGGCGGCTACGCGTTCTTGACCAGGATGTTCGCGATCACGTTCGCCGCCGTTTCGCATGCGTCGAGTGCCCGCTCGAGCGCCTCGTAGATGTCTTTCCAGCGGATCACGATCAAGGGGTCGATCCGCTCGTCGCGGAATAGAGAGGCGAGAGCGTCTCGCAGGACCCCGTCACCCTGGTCCTCGAGTGCTTTCAACTCGACGAGCGCCTGCTGGACCCCGCGCATTCCCTTGAGGTTGTCGCACGCAAGAGCGAGCTGCTCTACCGCCTTGACGAGGATGCTGCATTGCTCGACGGCGTGACGGGTCGGCATCTCGACGCCGTAGAGACCGAGCAAGTCGGATGCTTCCTCGAGGTAGTCGACCACGTCGTCGATCTCCGTCGCGAGCTGGTAGATGTCCTCGCGATCGAACGGTGTCAGGTACTGGGTGTTGAGCAGGACAATGATGTCCCGGGTGATGACGTCCCCCGCTGTCTCGGCGGTCTTGACTTCCTCCTGGGTGACCCCGGAATTCGGATGCTCGCGGAATCGCCTCTCGACGAGGCGCGCCACCTCGAGGGCGTTCTCTCCTGCGCGTCCGAACAGCACGAAGAACTCGGTCGTCCGCGGTGTCAGTGAGATCTTCAACGCGAGCGCACGTTAACCAATTGGAGACATGCGTGGACCGGGGACGCGACTACGCTTGTCTACGATGCGGGAGACTCTCGAGCGCGAGATCAAGCTGGCCCCGGGCGAGGGATTCGTCCTCCCCGAGCTCGGCGGTGAGCGGCTGCCGACGCGGGTCTTCATCTCCACCTACCACGACACGCAGGACCTGCGTCTGGCGCGCCACGGCGTCACGTTCCGGCATCGTGTCGAGGACGGAGCCGGCCTATGGCAACTGAAGCTTCCGCGCGGTGCGGGGAGGCTGGAGCTCGAGGTGGCTGGACCGCCTGCCAGACCTCCGGTCGAGCTCGTCGGGCTGCTGCCGGCGTATCTCCGTGGCAGCGACCTCGTTCCCGTCGCCCGACTCCGGACGCGCAGGGAGGGGATCCGCGCCCAGGGGGCGGAGATCGTGGACGATAGCGTCGCCGTCCTCGAGGGCCAGCGCGTCGCCCGCCGCTTCAGGGAGGTCGAGGTCGAGTTGCTCGACGGTGACGAGCGAACGCTCCGGCGGCTCGAGAAGGAGCTCCGCAGAGCCGGCGCTCGAGCGACGGGAGAGCTGCAGCCAAAGCTCTATCGGGCTCTCGACCTGGCGGGCGCCCTTGACGTCCGGGCGAGCGTCAAGGGCGCTCCGCCGGGCGAGGCTCTCGGCATCGCGCTCGAGGCCGAGTACCGGAGCCTCCTCGTTCACGATCCCGGGACGCGCCGGGGCGATGATCCGGAGGACCTGCACCAACTTCGGGTGGCCACACGTCGGATGCGGGCATTCCTCCGCGCAGCGCGCCCGCTCGTCGACGACGACTGGGCCGCCTCGCTCAGAGCGGAGCTCGGATGGCTGGGCGGGCATCTCGGCCCGGCCCGCGACCTCGACGTCATGCTTGCCCGCCTTCGGGCGGAGGTCGGTGCTCTCGGTGACGACGCCGACGCTGCGACGGGCCTGCTCCAAACGCTCGAGGAGGAACGCGCCGCCGCGTACCGTGATGTCGGTGACACGCTCGGCAGCGATCAGTACTTCGCGCTTCTCGACCGGCTCGAAGCCTCGGCAAGGCCACCGCTGACCGGCGACGAGACGCCGCTGGTCTCGATCTTCCACCGGGAGGCGAAGCGGATGCGCCGGACGTTTGCGGCGTTCTCGGGAGATCCGGAGGACAGTGAGCTGCACGCGTCCCGCATCGCGGTCAAGCGCGCCCGTTACGCGGCCGATCTCGGAGCCCACGAGCTCGGCCGCCCCGGCGAGCGCTTCGTCGCCGTCGCGAAGCAACTGCAGGACATCCTCGGCGACCACCAGGACGCGGTCGTCGCCCAGGCGCGCATCCGGGACTGGGCTGCGTCCTCGTCCACCCCGGCGAGCGGCTTTGCCGCGGGCCGGCTCGTCCAACTCGAGCGCGACCGGATGGCTGCCGCCCGTGCCGCCTGGCCCGACACCTGGCAGCGGCTCGACCGCGCGGCGCGGCGGGCTGTCCGCTGACCGAGGTCGTTCGCGCCGCCGGTGGGGTCGTCGTCCGAGGCAAAGGCACCTCGGCTTCGGTGTTGCTCGTCCACCGACCGGCCTACGACGACTGGACCTTCCCGAAGGGGAAAGCCGAGGCGGGGGAGACCGACGAGGAGTGCGCGTTGCGCGAGGTCGAGGAGGAGACGGGGTTGCGCTGCACGCTTGGCGAGGAACTCGCATTCACGGACTATGTCGATGCCCGAGGCCGCCCGAAGCGTGTGCGCTATTGGCGCATGGAGGTCGCGGGCGGGGAGCTTCGCTTCGAGCACGAGGTCGACACGGCTCGCTGGCTCACGACCGCAGAGGCAGCGGCGCAGCTCACCTACGACCGCGATCGCCAGCTGCTGCACGGGATCTAGCGGCTTGATGCGATGAGATCGCGTCTACGGCATTCACCGCTTCGAGCGACCAGGGAGCACGGCCGACCTGCCGCGCTTACGATTCGCGGACACAACCGAGCGCTGGAGGAGCCATGTCCAAAGTGCTGATCCTGGCCGGCGACGCCGCCGAGGACCTCGAAACGATGTTCATCAAGTACCGCCTTGCCGAGGCCGACTACGAGCCCCATGTGGCGGCGCCGACGATGCGCCCGATCAAGCTCGTCGTCCACGACTTCGAGCCGGGCTGGGACACGTACGTCGAGCGTCCGGGGCGAGCATGCCCGGTCGACGTTGCATTCGCCGACGTCGATCCGTCCCTGTATGCGGCGCTCGTGATCCCCGGTGGCCGCGCTCCCGAGTTCATCAGGGTCGACCCGCACGTCTCGCGCATCGTCGAGCACTTCTTCGTCGAAGAGAAGCCCGTGGGAACGCTCTGCCACGGCCCGCAGGTTCCCGCCGCGCTCGGCCTCTTGCGCGGCCGCAGGAGCTCCGGCTTCGGCCCCCTCGCGCCGGACATCGAAATGTCCGGCGGCGAGTACGTCGACGGCGCTGCCGTGATCGACGGGAACATGGTCTCGTGTCGCGGGTGGGGCGATCTCGCCGAGTGGTCGCGGGCGTTCCTCGAATTACTCTCCCGCGTAGCAGTGCACGCATAGCTGATCGTTCCGGATGTCGCTCAGCGGGGTGGGCGCTGCCGACGCGGTGGTCGACGCGATCCGCAAGAGACGGGTGGGTGCGTGCCCGCACTTCGGTACGCGGAGGAGTTGTTCAGGGGAGGTCGGGGCTGATCGTCCAGTCGTCGGCTTTGGCGCCGCTGGCGTTGTAGAACTCGAGTCCGAGGCGTCCGGGGCCGGGGATGGTGGTGTCGCTGGTGGCGATGATCTGCGTCCAGGTGCTGGCGCCGGCGGGTTTGCGGTGGATGCTGAGGCTGGAGCCGGCCAGTTTGAACGCGAGTTGGTCGCCGACGGCGGTGTCGGGGCCGTTGATCGTGGCCAGGGTGGTCCAGCTGCCGTTGCTGTTGCGGCGCACGATGTAGTAGGTGTCGGGGCCGGCTGTGTGTCTGAGCCAGGCGCCTTCGTAGAGGACTGCCTGGCTTGTGCCGAGCGCCTGCATCCGTCCCTCGACGTCGATCTCGCCGCCCTCGGGCGGGAGCGCGGTGACGGTGAACGAGCCGACCCCGTCTGTCTGGGTCGGATCCGCGGTCCAGTACTGCTCGCAGGTTCCACTCTTGCCGGCCGGGTAGGCGGCCTGGTTGGCGCTGATCGCGAGCAAACAACTCGAGCCCCCGACCTTGGTCGTGGCCGACCAGCCCGCCCCCAACGTCAACGCGTCCGCCCGCGTGAACGAATCCGACACCGCGGTGCCGCCGGCGGCGGTGACGGTGGCGGTGGCGGCGGAGTTGGCGGGGAGGCTGGGGCCGCTCGCGTTGCTGGCGGTGACCTGGAGCCGCAGCGTTTGGCCGACGTCGGCCGCGACCGGCACGTAGGTGAGGCTGGTGGCGCCCGAGATCGGGTTACAGGTCGCGCCCGTGCAGCGCTGCCATTGCTGGCTGTAGCTGATCGGGGCGGTGCCGGTCCAGGAGCCGGTGGTGCCGGTCAGCGTCTGTCCGACCTGGGCGGTGCCGGTGATCGTCGGCAGGCCGCTGTTGACCGGTACCGCGCCCGCGGCGGCGGTGACGGTGGCGGTGGCGGCGGAGTTGGCGGGGAGGCTGGGGCCGCTCGCGTTGCTGGCGGTGACCTGGAGCCGCAGCGTTTGGCCGACGTCGGCCGCGACCGGCACGTAGGTGAGGCTGGTGGCGCCCGAGATCGGGTTACAGGTCGCGCCCGTGCAGCGCTGCCATTGCTGGCTGTAGCTGATCGGGGCGGTGCCGGTCCAGGAGCCGGTGGTGCCGGTCAGCGTCTGTCCGACCTGGGCGGTGCCGGTGATCGTCGGCAGGCCGCTGTTGACCGGTACCGCGCCGGGGCTGCTGCCGGGGAGGTCGGGGCTGATCGTCCAGTCGTCGGCTTTGGCGCCGCTGGCGTTGTAGAACTCGAGTCCGAGGCGTCCGGGGCCGGGGATGGTGGTGTCGCTGGTGGCGATGATCTGCGTCCAGGTGCTGGCGCCGGCGGGTTTGCGGTGGATGCTGAGGCTGGAGCCGGCCAGTTTGAACGCGAGTTGGTCGCCGACGGCGGTGTCGGGGCCGTTGATCGTGGCCAGGGTGGTCCAGCTGCCGTTGCTGTTGCGGCGCACGATGTAGTAGGTGTCGGGGCCGGCTGTGTGTCTGAGCCAGGCGCCTTCGTAGAGGACTGCCTGGCTTGTGCCGAGCGCCTGCATCCGTCCCTCGACGTCGATCTCGCCGCCCTCGGGCGGGAGCGCGGTGACGGTGAACGAGCCGACCCCGTCTGTCTGGGTCGGATCCGCGGTCCAGTACTGCTCGCAGGTTCCACTCTTGCCGGCCGGGTAGGCGGCCTGGTTGGCGCTGATCGCGAGCAAACAACTCGAGCCCCCGACCTTGGTCGTGGCCGACCAGCCCGCCCCCAACGTCAACGCGTCCGCCCGCGTGAACGAATCCGACACCGCGGTGCCGCCGGCGGCGGTGACGGTGGCGGTGGCGGCGGAGTTGGCGGGGAGGCTGGGGCCGCTCGCGTTGCTGGCGGTGACCTGGAGCCGCAGCGTTTGGCCGACGTCGGCCGCGACCGGCACGTAGGTGAGGCTGGTGGCGCCCGAGATCGGGTTACAGGTCGCGCCCGTGCAGCGCTGCCATTGCTGGCTGTAGCTGATCGGGGCGGTGCCGGTCCAGGAGCCGGTGGTGCCGGTCAGCGTCTGTCCGACCTGGGCGGTGCCGGTGATCGTCGGCAGGCCGCTGTTGACCGGTACCGCGCCCGCGGCGGCGGTGACGGTGGCGGTGGCGGCGGAGTTGGCGGGGAGGCTGGGGCCGCTCGCGTTGCTGGCGGTGACCTGGAGCCGCAGCGTTTGGCCGACGTCGGCCGCGACCGGCACGTAGGTGAGGCTGGTGGCGCCCGAGATCGGGTTACAGGTCGCGCCCGTGCAGCGCTGCCATTGCTGGCTGTAGCTGATCGGGGCGGTGCCGGTCCAGGAGCCGGTGGTGCCGGTCAGCGTCTGTCCGACCTGGGCGGTGCCGGTGATCGTCGGCAGGCCGCTGTTGACCGGTACCGCGCCCGCGGCGGCGGTGACGGTGGCGGTGGCGGCGGAGTTGGCGGGGAGGCTGGGGCCGCTCGCGTTGCTGGCGGTGACCTGGAGCCGCAGCGTTTGGCCGACGTCGGCCGCGACCGGCACGTAGGTGAGGCTGGTGGCGCCCGAGATCGGGTTACAGGTCGCGCCCGTGCAGCGCTGCCATTGCTGGCTGTAGCTGATCGGGGCGGTGCCGGTCCAGGAGCCGGTGGTGCCGGTCAGCGTCTGTCCGACCTGGGCGGTGCCGGTGATCGTCGGCAGGCCGCTGTTGACCGGTACCGCGCCGGGGCTGCTGCCGGGGAGGTCGGGGCTGATCGTCCAGTCGTCGGCTTTGGCGCCGCTGGCGTTGTAGAACTCGAGTCCGAGGCGTCCGGGGCCGGGGATGGTGGTGTCGCTGGTGGCGATGATCTGCGTCCAGGTGCTGGCGCCGGCGGGTTTGCGGTGGATGCTGAGGCTGGAGCCGGCCAGTTTGAACGCGAGTTGGTCGCCGACGGCGGTGTCGGGGCCGTTGATCGTGGCCAGGGTGGTCCAGCTGCCGTTGCTGTTGCGGCGCACGATGTAGTAGGTGTCGGGGCCGGCTGTGTGTCTGAGCCAGGCGCCTTCGTAGAGGACTGCCTGGCTTGTGCCGAGCGCCTGCATCCGTCCCTCGACGTCGATCTCGCCGCCCTCGGGCGGGAGCGCGGTGACGGTGAACGAGCCGACCCCGTCTGTCTGGGTCGGATCCGCGGTCCAGTACTGCTCGCAGGTTCCACTCTTGCCGGCCGGGTAGGCGGCCTGGTTGGCGCTGATCGCGAGCAAACAACTCGAGCCCCCGACCTTGGTCGTGGCCGACCAGCCCGCCCCCAACGTCAACGCGTCCGCCCGCGTGAACGAATCCGACACCACCACCGGGCTCGGTACAAACGTCGCCGTCACGGTACGGTCGGCTGTGACGACGAGTTGCCGGTCGTTGGGGCTCGCGTCCTCCCAGGAGGAGAACAACTGACCGGCCTGGGGGCTCGGCGCCCGAACCTGGTGCGTCGACCCTACGATGACGGTCTTCGTCGCCGGTGTTGTGACCGTGACGCCGTCGTATACGAGTTGCAGGCCACTCGGCTGAGTCGCCAGGGTCAACACGGCCGTTTGTGGCTGAACCTGTTGGGTCACCGTCGTGGAGAGACCACCCGAATCGGTTGCGGTGAGTCGAACGGAGAAGTACGAGTCATCGCCGTGATCCGGCGCGACGAACGACAGTGTCGATCCGGTGCCGTTGAGAAAGGGGTGCGAGTGACAGGCACCGAGAGGACAGTGCTGGAGCGTCACCACCCAGCTCAACGTCACGGTGTCCCCTTCATCGGGGTCGGTCGCAGTCCCGGTGAGGTCGACAACGTCTCCCACCGCGTAGCGAAACGCAGAAGTAGGAGCGGTGATGGCTGGGGTGGGCGCTCGGTTTCCAACCGTGACGATGACCTGTGCCGATGCCTGGCCACCCCGGCCGTCAGTCGCTGTAAGACGGGCGGTATACGTCCCGTTGGTGCTGTAGCGGTGTGTCGGAGCCGAGGCGGTTGAATGAGGCGAGCCGTCCCCGAAGTCCCAATCCAGCGAGAGTGGGTCGCCGTCGGGGTCAGACGTTCCTATGCTCGAGAACGCGACATCGAGCGGAGCGAGCCCGTTGCCGGGCGTGCCGGCAGCCACCACGGCGGGTGGTCGGTTGCCGGCGCTGTAGCGAATGCGCCCGATTTCACCAGTACCGACGACATTGCCGGAAACATCGATATTGATAGAGACGTAGTAGAGGCTCCCATCCGGGCCGATCTCCAGATCGACGGGCGAGCCGGCTCCTGTTGCGAAGTCCGTTGGTCCCGAGATCAGGCTCTCGGCCGGTCCTGTCCGGAGATACCGGATCCAGTGCTGGGCGTAGTCGGCATAAAAGAACGCACCCTGGTACTCGGTCGGGAACTGTGTCCCCGTATAGAAGGTTCCGCCAACAGCGCACCCACCTCCAGCAGTGTGTGGCCACTCGACGAGTGGCGCGGTGACGGCCGATGGGCCCTGTGCGTAGAGCGCCTGGCAGATACTCTGAGGTTCGTATCCGGGTTGCCGTGGAGTGCCTTCGAAGCAGGGCCAGCCGAAGTTTGCGCCCGCTCGTGCGACGTCGATCTCCTCCGTCGTGTCCCAGCCCACGTCGCCCACATAGGGGATGCCGCTCGACGGCCTCAGTGCAAACCGGAACGGATTTCGGAAGCCGTATGCCCACACCTTCGAGCGGTTGTCGGCCGTGCTCCCCGTCCAGAAGGGGTTGCCCGGGAGTCCTTGCCCGGCTCGGTCGACGTGGAGGATCTTCCCTGCCAGTGAGTCGAGGTTCTGCGACCGGAGAGCGTTCGGAGTGACACCGTGAACGGTTGCTCCGTCTCCGGTGCTGAGGAAGATAGTGTCATCGGCAGCGAACCGGATCGTGCCTCCGTGGTGGTCCCGGAAGTCGCTCGGAATGCAGTCGGCGGTAACACTTGCGCAGGAGTCCCCGGGAACCGTTCCGAGAAGGACTGTCTCGCTCGCCGGGTTCGCAGTGTCGCCGACGGTCAGGAAACGCGACAGTCGCGCAGTCTTCGGCCCCGTGGGATTGGACGCATCGTGCTCGTACACGTAGTACGCGTAGACGAACCCGTTTTGCTGAAACTGCGGATCCACCGCGATCCCGATCAGGCCTCTCTCGCCGTAGTTGTTGACCTTTGACCGGAGGTCGAGGAACGTCGTCGTCGTCCCTCCCGGCCCCGTCAGCTTGATGAGACCGGCATGCTCGGCGACGAGCATGCGTCCATCTGGTAGGAAGGCCATGTCGGTCGGTGCGTCGAACCCGGATGCGACGATCTCCTGCACGAAACTGGGAGGAACTGTCGTGGCCGCGTATGCGCGAACAACTGTCGAGGCCACGACAATTGCCACGGCGGCGGCCATGGCCATAGAACTGCGTCCCCCCAGCAGCAGTTTCGATCTCAAACTGCTGCGACGTTACTCCACTTCAGTTAGAGAAGCGAACCCGGCTGCCCCGTCGTCGTGGCGGCTGACGCCGCTCGTGGGTAGCCTGCCCGGTCGATGAGCAGCGACTACGTCTACACGATGTACCGCGTCGACAAGTTCTACGGCTCCGACAGGCAGGTGCTCGCGAACATCTCGCTGTCGTTCCTGCCCGGCGCCAAGATCGGCGTGCTCGGGCCGAACGGCGCCGGCAAGTCGACGCTGTTGCGGATCATGGCGGGGCTCGAGGAGCCGTCGTCCGGGGTTGCCGAGCTCCATCCCGGCGCGACGGTCGGCTTCCTCCAGCAAGAGCCCGAACTCGATCCGGCGAAGGACGTGCGCGGCAATGTCGAGGACGGTGTCCGTGCGCTCCGTGACCTACTCGACCGGTTCAACGTCGTCTCGGCTGCCTTCGCCGAGCCCGACGCCGACTTCGATGCGCTCCTCGCCGAGCAGGCGACGGTGCAAGAGCAGATCGATCGCCACGACGCGTGGGGCCTCGAGGCTGCGCTCGACCGCGCCATGGACGCGCTGCGTCTGCCCGAGGGTGACCGCGACGTCACCACCCTGTCGGGCGGGGAGCGCCGCCGGGTTGCGCTCTGCCGGCTGCTCCTCTCCTCACCGGATCTCCTCCTGCTCGACGAGCCGACGAACCACCTCGACGCGGAGTCGGTCGCCTGGCTCGAGCGGTTCCTCGAGGACTACAAGGGCACGGTGATGGCCGTGACCCACGACCGCTACTTCCTCGACAACGTTGCCGGCTGGATCCTCGAGCTCGACCGCGGCAAGGGACTGCCGTTCGAAGGGAACTACTCCTCGTGGCTGGAGCAGAAACAGGCCCGCCTCGCTGTCGAGGAGAAGACCGAGTCGGCGCGCCGCCGCACGCTCGCGCGAGAGCTCGAATGGGTGCGCATGAGCCCGAGAGCACGGCACGCCAAGTCGAAGGCGAGAATCGGCGCCTACGAGAAGCTGCTTGCCGACGACGCGAACTTCAAGCTCGAGGGCGTCGAGATCCATATCCCGGCGGGACCGCGCCTCGGCGACCTCGTCGTCGAGGCGGAGCACGTCGCAAAGGGGTTCGGCGACAGGCTGCTCGTCGAGGACATGAGCTTCTCGCTGCCTCCGGGCGGCATCGTCGGCGTGATCGGGCCGAACGGCGCCGGCAAGACGACGCTCTTTCGCATGATCGCGGGCGAGGAGCATCCGGACGACGGTGAGCTTCGCGTGGGCGACACGGTGCAGCTCGCCTACGTCGACCAGTCTCGCGGTGGGCTCGACCCGCAAAACACGGTGTGGAAGGAGATCTCCGAGAACCAGGACATCGTCCTGCTCGGCACGCGCGAGGTGAACTCCCGCCAGTACACATCGTGGTTCAACTTCCGCGGCGGCGACCAGCAGAAGCTGGTCAAGGACCTGTCAGGCGGAGAGCGGAACCGCGTGCATCTCGCCAAGCTCCTCAAATCGGGCGGAAACGTCCTCCTGCTCGACGAGCCCACCAACGACCTCGACGTCGATACGTTGCGCGCGCTCGAGGATGCTCTCCTCGATTTCGCCGGCTGCGCCGTCGTGATCACCCACGACCGATGGTTCCTCGACCGGGTCGCGACGCACATCCTCGCGTTCGAGGGCGACTCGCAGGTGACGTGGTTCGAGGGCTCCTGGGGGGAGTACGCCGCCTGGGTTACCGAGACCCGGGGGCCAGAAGCGCTCGAGCCGCACCGGATCGCGTACAAGCCGCTCGTCCGGCCGGGTGTCTAGCGCCCGACGCGAGGCTTCAGCTCCGACGCCAGGCTGAAGCCCGGCGCCTCGGGCTTGCACCCCGGGTTCACGCGGCGGCGACCGCCGGCACGCTCGCGAGCTCGAGTGCCGCGCCTTCTCGCAGGCCGCCGCGTCCCAGCTCGAGAGGTGTTCCGAGCACCTGGGCGGCGCCGGCGAAGAGTAGGGCGCCGGCGAGCAGCGTCTCGGCGCGCTCGGCGGTGACGCCGAACGAGCGTGCCGCCCTGGCTGCCGGCCGCTGCGAGAGGATCTTCACCGCTTTGCCGAGGTCGTCCGCGTCGAAGCGGTGACCGACGATTTTCGCGAGCGCCCGGGCACTCCCTCCGACGGCGAACGCCACGTCGGGAGTTGGGGGAAGCATGCCGGCTACCGCGTCCGCCACGGCGTCGGCCGCGGCGGTCACCTGTGCTGTCGTCGGTGGATCGTCGTGCAGGCGGGCGCGGGTCAGCCGGAGGGATCCGAGATCGGCCGACCGGATCCACGCGGCGCCGAGCAACGGCGTGCCGACGGCGATCTCGGTCGACCCGCCACCGACGTCGACGACGGCGACGACCTCGGGCAGCTCGCCGGGGGCCCGGGCCACCGCGCCGTCGTACGCGAGGCGGCCCTCGCCTTCGGCTGTCAGAACACGTACCGGCAGGCCGGTTGCCTCACGGAGCGCTGCCGTCAGCACAGCGGCCGAGGAGCCTTGGCGACCCGGCGCGGTGACGATTACCGTCGAGCGGGCGGCGCCGAGCTCCGCTGCCTGACGGGCGTATGAACAGCACGTATCTGCTGCTGCCGCGATCTTCTCCTCGCCTAGGGTCCCCGTACGTTCGATTTCGGCGCCGAGCCGGAGGTAGCTTCGCTCCTCCGCCACCGGCACGACCGAGCCGTCGACATTCACGGTTGCGACGAGGAGGCGCGCCGTGTTGGAGCCGACATCGATAACCGCGACGCGCATCTGGCGTGATTGTGCCGGTGGCCCCGGACGTGCCCGCTAGAGGCTCTTGCGTGCTCGGCCGTCGGTCTGTCGTCGCGAACGCTGCTGTGCTCGCCGCATCATCGCCGCCTGGTGGTCGACGGGCTTTCCCGCCTTGACCGGCTCGATCGGCGACCAGGAGCCGTCGCCCGCGAGCGCCCAGGCGTGCACGTCGGCGGCGAAGGCGCTCCCGAGAACCGCCTGCAGCTCCTGTCGCGCACGCGCGTTCTCCACCGGGACGAGAACCTCGACGCGGCGATCGAGATTGCGCGGCATCAGGTCTGCGCTTCCGATGAACATCGAGACGTTCGTCCCCGCCTCGAACGAGTAGATACGGCTGTGCTCGAGGAACCGTCCCAGGATCGAGCGCACGCGGATGTTTTCCGAGAGTCCTTCGACTCCCGGACGGAGCATGCACACGGACCGTGCGCAGATGTCGACGGTGGCACCGGCGGCGGAGGCTGCGTAGAGCTCGTCGATCAGGGTCGGGTCGACGAGGTTGTTGAGCTTGAGCATGATCCGGGCGGGCCCGCCCGCCGTGGCTGCGGCGGTCACGGTGCGGATCTCCTCCACGAGCCGTGTCCTCATCTCGAACGGGGCGACGAGCAGCTTGCGGAACTTCTGGGGGCGACCGAAGCCCGTGACGTAGTTGAACACGTCGGCCACGTCGGCAGCGATCTCTTCGTCGGCCGTGAAGAGCCCGACGTCCTCGTACAGGCGCGCCGTCGAGGCGTGGTAGTTGCCCGTTCCGATGTGGACGTAGCGTCGCAGGCCACCCGCCTCGCGACGAACCACAAGGGTCATCTTCGCGTGGATCTTCATATCGGGAAAGCCGTGGACGACGTGCACGCCCGCCTGTTCCAGCTCGCGTGACCACTCGATGTTCCGGCGCTCGTCGAAGCGAGCCTTCAGCTCGACGAGACAGACTGCCTGCTTTCCCTCCTCGGCGCAGTCGATCAGTGCCGACACCAGGGCGCTGTCGTCCGAGGTGCGATAGACAGCCGTCTTCATCGCGATCACGTCCGGATCGGCTGCCGCTGCAGCGGCGAAGGCCTCGAAGCTCGTTCTGAAGGACTCGTAGGGCTGATGGACGAGCAGATCTCCCCGGCGGACCTCATCGAAGAACCGGACGGCGTCCTTAGCGCGCGTGAGGCGCGGCTGGGTGATGGGCACCCACGGCTCGGCCTGCAGGTCGGGTCGGTCGAGGCGCAGGAGCTGCATCAGGTCGGCGAGGTCGAGCAGGCCCTCGATCTCGTAGATCTGGTCCTCGCGTACTCCAAGGCCCTCCCGGAGGCGATCCAGCATCCCCGCCGAGGCCGATGCCGACACCTCGACGCGGATCACGTCGCCGAAGCGACGGCGTCTGAGCTCCGATTCGACCGCTTCGAGAAGATCGTCGGCGTCATCGGACACGTCGAAGTCGGCGTCGCGCGTGACCCGGAACAACACGCGCTCGGCGATCTCCATCCCGGGGAAGAGTGAAGGGAGGTAATGGGCGATCACCGACTCGAGCGGTACGAGCCGCTTGCCGGCGTCGACGAACCGGTCGAGCCCTTCCGGTACCTTCACGCGGGCGAACCTCTCTTCGGCCGTGTCCGGGTCCGTCGCGAGCACGCCGAGGGAGAGGGACAGCCCGGAGATGTAGGGGAACTGCTGCCCGGTGCCGACCGCGAGCGGCGTCAGAACCGGGTAGATGTCCCGCGCGAAGACCGCCTCGAGACGCTGGAGCTCTTTCGGCGTGCACTCCTCGATCGCTGCGATCTCGATGTCCTCTGCGGCGAGCGCGGGCCGGAGCTCCCGCTTCCAGAGCCGTGCCTGTCGTCCGGTCAGCTCCGTCACGCGTGCCTTGATGTCGGCGAGTGCCTGCGCCGGCGTCATGCCGTCCGCCGAGCGCACCGCGAACCCTGCCGCTTCCTGGCCCATCAGGCCCGCGACGCGGACCATGAAGAACTCATCGAGGTTCGAGGAGAAGATCGAGCAGAACTTGACACGCTCGAGCAGCGGCTGCCCCTCGTCGCAGGCGAGCTCGAGGACTCGCGCATTGAACTCGACCCACGACAGCTCGCGATTGAGGAGGCGCGACTCGCCGGTGAGCGTGCGGGTGGGCATCAGGTGGATCGTGCCAGAGCCGTCGCCGACCCACGTCTCGGAGCGGTGAAGGTGGCCTGCGCGGCCGATTCCCCCACCGGGCCGTCCGTAGAACTCCGCGCCCAGCAGGAGGGGCGCCGCCGATGTGCTCGTGCGCTCATGACCGCACCATAGTGGTAGAGCGATGCACGCAGACACACAGTTCGGGGTGCCGCGCGACCCGCGCGGCCCCATCGACAGGCTCCTGCGCGACCTCGGCGTTCGATCGGAAGGCCTCTCCGAGCGTGAGGCGGCGCGGCGGCTCCTCGCCTACGGGCCGAATGAGCTGCGACGCGGCCGAGGCCGCGAATGGCCGCGCCAGATCGTCAGCCAGCTGATCCACCCGCTCGCGCTGCTCCTCTGGGTTGCCGCCGGGCTTGCGCTCGTCGCGAGCACGCCCGTGCTGAGCGCCGCGATCGTCGCGGTGATCGTGCTCAACGCAGCGTTCGCCTTCGCGCAGGAACGGCAAGCAGGCCGCGCGGTCGAGGCATTGCAGCGCTACCTCCCTCAGCAGGCGACGGTCGTGCGCGACGGTCATGTCGGCGTCGTCGACGCGGCGACGCTTGTGCCCGGCGATGTCGTGATCCTCAGCGAGGGCGATCGGGTCTCCGCCGACGCTCACCTTCTCTCCGGTGGCGTCGAGATCGATCTCTCGACCCTGACGGGCGAGTCGCAGCCCGTCTACCGGGCGGCCGATGCCGAGGACGAGCGCGAGGGCCCGGTGGTCGACTCACGCCGGCTCGTCTTCAGCGGCACGACCTGTGTCGGAGGCGAGGCCCGAGCGCTGGTCTACGCGACCGGCATGCACACCGAGCTCGGGCGCATCGCCGCCTTGTCGGAGGGCGTGCGCCCGGAAGCGAGCCCGATCGAGCGCCAGGTGCGGCGGGTGGCGTGGCTGATCTCGGGGGTGGCGGTCGTGGTCGGCGCGGCATTCCTGCCCATCGGATGGCTCGTCGCCGGTCTTCCGCTCGGCGACGCAGCAACGTTCGCAGTGGGGCTGATCGTGGCGAACGTGCCCGAAGGGCTCCTGCCGACCATCACCCTCGCCCTTGCCGTCGGCGTCGCCAGTCTCGCGCGCCGTGGAGCGCTCGTGAAGCGCCTCAGCGCAGTGGAGACCCTGGGCTCGACGGCCGTGATCTGCACGGACAAGACGGGCACGCTGACCGAGAATCGAATGCGGCCGGTTCGCGTCTGGACGGCCGACCTCGAGGTCGACCTGGAGGCCAACGGCGACCTGGCCGACTCCGTCGCGGCCGACCCCGTTCTCGCGGAGCTGTCGTACACGCTTGCTGCCTGCACGACCGCCGACATCGATCGGCATCGGTCGGGCAAGTCCCGCGGAGAGGCGACGGAAGTCGGGCTCCTCCAGGCGTCGGAGCTACTCGGGGCCAACGTGACCGTCGCCCGCCGCGAGAGACATCGCCGGCTGATCTTTCGCTTCGATCCGTCCCTGAGACTGATGTCGACCGTCGACGACGAGGCGGGAAGCCTGGTCGTCAACGCCAAAGGCGCCCCGGAGGCCGTGCTCGGCCGTGCCGTTTCGCTCCTTCGCGCGACGGGCGTCGACCAGCCGCTCGACGACCAGGTGCGCGCGAAGGTGCTGGAACGGGTCGAGCACTACGCCGAGACCGGCCTGCGGGTGCTTGCCATCGCCCGTCGCGTGCTCCCGCGGGGCGACGACGTGCTGAATACGCGCGAGGTGGTCGAGCGCGAGCTCGTCCTTCTCGGGCTCGTCGCGCTCTTCGATCCTCCACGGCCGGAGGTCGCGGAGGCCGTTGCGCGGTGCCATGAGGCAGGTATTCGCATTATCGTCATGACCGGCGACTACGGCCCCACGGCGGCGGAGATCGCCCGGCGTGTCGGCATCGCACCCGGGGGAGCAAAGGTCGTGACAGGTGCCGACCTCGAGCTGATGACCGAGCGCGACCTTGACCGGCTCCTGCGCCGAGGGGATGAGCTCGTGTTCGCGCGCAGCTCCCCCGAGGCAAAACTGCGTATTGCCGATGCGCTGCGGGCCGAAGGGCAGGTCGTCGCTATGACGGGTGACGGGGTCAACGACGCGCCTGCGCTGCGCCGCGCCGACATTGGCGTTGCGATGGGGCTTGCCGGGACGGATGTCGCACGTGAGGCGTCGACGATGGTCTTGACCGACGACAACTTCGCCACGATCGTGGTCGCGGTCGAGGCCGGACGTCAGGTGTTCGAGAACGTCCGCAAGTTCATCGTCTACATCTTCGCGCACGCTACGCCCGAGGTGATCCCGTTCCTCGTCTTCGCACTCTCGGGCGGCGCGGTGCCGTTGCCGCTCACGGTGATGCAGATTCTTGCGATCGATCTCGGTACAGAGATTCTGCCCGCGCTCGCTCTTGGTCGCGAGGCCGCCGAGCCCGGCCTCATGGCCCGGCCGCCGCGGCCGGCCTCGGAAGGTGTGATCAGGCGCGCCATGCTCGTGCGAGCCTGGGTGTGGCTCGGTCTCGTCGAGGCGGCGCTCGTGCTCGCCGCATTCTTCGTCGTCCTGCGGGAAGGTGGCTGGAGCCCCGGCGATCCGGTCGGCGTCGGCTCTGCGCTCCATACGACGTACCTCACGGCGACGACCGTGACATTCGCGGGCATCGTCGCCTGCCAGATCGGGACAGCGGTCGCCGCCCGCACCGAGCGGGTGTCGCTGAGGTCGATCGGTGTCTTCTCCAACCGGCTGCTGCTCTGGGGGATCGCCTCGGAGATCGCCTTCACAGGATTGCTCGTCTACGCTCCCCCCATGCAGCACGTTTTCGGCACCGCGGCGCTCGGGCCGGCCGAGTTGGCGCTGCTCGCGCCGATGCCGGTGATCGTCTGGGGCTCGGACGAGTTGCGCCGCGCCGCCGTGCGTCGGCGCGTGCGTTCGTAGAGTCGAGACGGAAGGATCGCAGGGCGATCGGGCTCCCCCTCGCGTGCGCGATCTACGACACTTCGCCGCCCAGTGCGTCCACGAGGAGACGTTCGAAATGAGCTATCAATTGCTCCGACTCCGGCATCAGGGCGCCTTCCGTGATCATGCCTGAGCGCATTCCGACCTGGACGCGTTCGACGAGTACGCGATCTTCGGCGCCGACCTGGTTGTCGAGCTCGAGGTAGTCGGCAATCCACTGCTCGTCCGTGTCGGGCAGGAAGAAGTAGTCGAGATAGCGATACGTGCGCTCTGCTCCGAGCGGCACGATCGGGCCGATCGAGAAGTTGCCGCGGCCCGGCATCACGTTGATCGTGGTTCCGGGGAAGAGGAGGTGAAACTGGCCCCGGTCGACCTCTCCCGTGGCGTCGTAGACCCCGCCGCCACCGTTCTTCGCGGGTCCGTATTGGCTCGAGAACGTCGGATGCTCCTGGAGGGTGTACACGCCTGGCGCAATGTCGATCGCCTTCGAAAAACTCGGGTGAGCAACGGCGCAGTGATAGCACTCGAGGTAGTTCTCGACGCAGACCTTCCAGTTCGCGTCGTACTCTCCCTCGGCCCGCCGGTTGAAGACGAGCGCGTCGACGTCGACCCCACCCTCGGCGACGAGCCGCGGCAGGTCTCCCAGGTGGTCAGAGAGCGCCCCACCCGCCGGGTCGGGATTGACAAAGACGAACGGCCCCCAGGTGTCGACGGCGACGGGTACGAGCCCGAGCCCACCGGGCTCGAAGCCCGGCTCGGTTTCGGCGCGCGGTGCGGTCAGCAGCGATCCGTCGAGGTTGTACGTCCACGCGTGGTACGGGCACTGGAGCGTCTCGCGCTTCCCGGTCCCGTCGCAAAGGAGGTAGCCGCGATGACGGCACACGTTGACGAACGCCCGGAGCGTGTCGTCGCGGCCGCGTACGAGGACGATCGGTACGTCGCCCGCGCGGGTCGCTACGAAGGAACCAGGCTCGGTCAGGAGCCCAGTGTGCCCGGCGTATTGCCACGTCCGCCGGAATATCCTCTCCTGCTCGATCCGGGCAACAGTGGGGTCGACGTACCAGTCCCAGGGGATCGTGCGGCTGCCGGGGATGGTTGCCATCGGCGAGATGCTAGCCGGTTCGTTCGGTGCCCCCTTGGCGCAATGAGGCAGGGCCGGTAGGTGGCGATGACGCATGGCGCCCGACCCCGTTCGCGTGAGAGCGTCGGGACGCGGCGAGTGAAGGAGGCGTCGACGATGTCCGGATCCTTGGCGCACGGCAACAGCGCCTTCCCGCGCCACCCGGCCGGGAAGGACGACCAGGTCTTGCCGGCTCCATTCCCGGGGAAAGAGCTTGCGAGCAGGGAAAAACGGGAGACCAACTCCGCCTTGCATGATTGCGGGCGACCGCTGGTACCCTCGCCCGCATGCGAGGCTCGGAACTCAGGGCGGATGTCGGCACCGGCGAGATAGCTGCCGCCGTCGTGGCCGAGTCCGCCTACATGGAGGACCTGCTCTGCCGTCTCATCGAGGCGCCGACCGTCCTCGGCAACGAGGAGGCCGGCCAGGAGGTGATGCGCACGGCGTTTCGGGAGATCGGCCTTGATCCCGTTGACATGCCGCTCGACGAGGAGATGCTTCGCGCTCACCCGGCGGCCTCGCCGTTTTCGTGGGACGTATCCGCGAAGCGGAACGTCGTCGCCGACTGGCCGACGACCGGCGAGGGTGGCCGGTCGCTCGTGCTGAACGGCCACATCGACGTCGTGTCGGCGGCGGCAGAGCACTTCTGGCGCACGGCGCCGTTCGAGCCCGTACGGGACGGCGACTGGCTCTACGGGCGCGGCGGCGGTGACATGAAGGGCGGGTTGGCGGTCATTCTCGGCGCCGTCAAGGCGCTCCGCGCCCTCGGCCTTGGTCCGCGGGCGCCCGTGCAGCTGCAGTCGGTCGTCGAGGAGGAATGCACGGGAAACGGGGCGCTCCAGTGCGCTGTCAGCGGCCTCCACGCGGACGCCTGCGTCGTGACAGAGCCGTTCCCCGGCTCGATGTCGATCTCACAGGTCGGCGTGCTGTGGTTCCACATCGACATCGCGGGGCTGCCCGCGCATGCGGGCGACGCCCAGGACGGGGCGAATGCGATCGAGGCGTCGTTCCCGGTGGTAGCCGCTTTGCGGCGGCTCGAGGAGGAGTTGAACGAGAGCCCGCCGCCCCCTTACGACATCTTCGACCATCCGATCAACCTCAACGTCGGCGTTCTCCGCGGCGGCGACTGGCCGTCGACGGTAGCCGCCGAGTGCACGCTCTCGTGCCGGCTGGCGCTCTATCCCGGCCGCGAGGTCGACTGGCTGAAGGCGAGGGTCGAGGAGGCGGTTGCGAGCGCGACAGGAGCGCATCCGTTCCTCGCCGCACATCCTCCTCGGGTTCGGTACGACGGGTTCGCTTGTGCGGGCGCCGAGATCGCGGCCGACCACGTCCTCGTCAAGACCTTGTCGGAGAGCTATGCGTTGCTCGAGGGAACGCCGCCCGAGCTCGTGCCGACGACTGCGACGACCGACGCGCGGCTCTTCCTGCACGAGGGCATTCCGACGGTGTGCTTCGGCCCCTGGGCCGAGAACGTGCACAGCGTCGACGAACGCGTCAACATCCCCTCGATGATCTCTGCCGCACAGACTCTCGCCGTGTTCATTCGCGACTGGTGTGGCGTGTCGGCCGTATGAGGGCGCGCACCGTGGCTCTGCTCGGCGGCGCGGTTGCGCTCGTCGGCGTTGCCCGCGCGCGACTTCGTCGTCGACCGCCGCCTGCTCCGGCTGCGCCCACCACCATCGCGCACGTCGCCGCCGACGCAACTGCACCCTCCGAGCCGCGGCAGGTCGCCGAGGCACACCCCGAGCGACCGGTCTACAGCCCACCCGTCCGCGCGCTCGCGGGAGGAGAGTCGCGAGCGCAGCTGCGTGGGATCAGCGAGATCCGCCGCTTCTTCCGCACGAACGAGACACCCATCTGGTTTGTCTCGGCGACGCCGTTCAACCTGCTCGGGATCGACCGCTGGGTGAGGAACTTCGCATACCTCAACTACTACGACTCGTTCGACGGCCTGCATCCGCACGTTTTCGTGCCGAAGCAGGTGGCGCCGCCGACATTCGACTCGATCGAGGAGATCTGCAACTACCTCCTCGCGCACAAGGAAGTCATCGATCACGTCGCGGCGCACGGTCCCGGTAAGGCCGTGTTCCTGATGTTCGACGAGGAGACCGAGCGCCTTGCCGCCGCGGCCGGTCTCGAGGTGGCATTTCCGTCCGCGGCGCTCCGCAACCGGCTCGACTCGAAGATCGTGACGACACAGCTCGGAAACGAGGCCGGCGTGCCGAGCGTCCCGAACATCCTCGGCCGCGCCGCGACCTACGACGAGCTGCTCGCAGTCGCCGCCTCTCGCGGCATCGGCTCCGACCTGGTCGTCCAGACTCCCTACGGCGACTCCGGCCAGACCACCTTCTTCATCGCCTCGGCCGACGACTGGGCCGAGCACGAGCAGAAGATCGTCGGCGAGGACTTGAAGGTCATGAAGCGCATCAACTGCCGTGAGGCGGCGATCGAGGGCGTGATCACCCGGCACGGTACGCTCGTCGGACCCTTGATGACCGAGTTGACGGGGTACCCGGAACTGACCCCGTACGGCGGTGGGTGGTGCGGCAACGATGTCTTCGCCGCGGCGCTGTCGGAGGAGCACAGGCGGCAAGCACGGGCGTTTACGCAGCAGATGGGCGAGCGGCTCCGCAGCGAGGGCTACCGCGGCTACTTCGAGCTCGACTTCCTCGCCGACATGGATACCGGCGACATGTGGCTCGGTGAGCTGAACCCGCGCGTCACCGGGGCGAGCTCGATGACGAACGTGACCGCCGTGGCGTACGGCGACATGCCGCTCTTCCTCTTCCACCTTCTCGAGTTCCTCGACGTCGACTACGAGATCGACGTAGACGAGCTGAATGCCGGCTGGGCTCAGCCGACGGCGATCGACGAGTGGAGCCAGTTCATTCTCAAGGACACGGCCCACGTGGTGGAGCTGATCACGGAGGCGCCCCGCTCGGGCATTTGGAGGCTCGACCCGGAGGCGCACGGCGGTATTTCCTTCCTGCGCAGCGAGACCGACTGGCATACGGTCGGAGCCGAGGCCGAAGCCTTCTACCTCCGGATCGCGCAGTCGGGCGGCTACCGCTATCCGGGCGCCGACATCGGCATCCTCGTGACCCGTGGCCGCCTGCAGACGGACGACCACGAGCTCACGGAACGCGCTCGCACCTGGATCAACGGGATCAAGCGCCAGTTCCTGACCGCGCCGCTCGCCGACGCCTCGGCTCCCCCCGTGCGGGCGCCGGAGCCTTTCTCGTTCAAGATGCTGTAGAGAGGCGTGACTGATGCTGACCTTCGAAGCGATCGAGGAATTCGAGCCGGGGCCCCGCTGGGCCGCCCTGTTCGAGCGCCACTGGCCCCGCTACCGGGACTGGTTCCTCCAGGAGGGCGAAGCGGCCCGCACCTCGTACGAGGGCTCCCTGCGTGCGTTGCAAGAGCACATGCCCGAGCTCGTCCCGACCTACGAGCGCGTCTGTGAACTCGCAGGCGGCGGCGATCTCGAGGCGCGGTTCCTCGGGATGTGGGCGCCCCCGTCCTACCTCTCCGGTTGCTCGCAGGCGGTTTGGCGGGCGGGGGACCCGATCCTCGCGCGGAACTACGACTACGCACCCGAGCGCCTCGAGGGGACGATCCTTCACACCGACTGGGTCCGCCCCGTGATCGGCTCGGGCGATTGCACCTGGGGCCTGCTCGACGGGATCAACGATGCGGGCCTCGCCGTGTCTCTCGCCTTCGGCGGGCGCAAGGTCGTCGGCAGCGGCTTCGGAGTCCCGCTCGTCGTGCGTTACCTGCTCGAGACGTGCGAGACGACAGAGCAGTCCCGAACGACTCTGATGCGGTTGCCGTACCACCTCGCGCACACGCTGACGATCGTCGACCGTGGCGGGGACGTGTGCACCGCATACCTTTCGCCCGATCGCGAGGTCGTGCTCACGCCCGCCGCCGTCGCGACGAACCATCAGGGACGTGTCGAATGGCACGAACACGCCCACGCGACGAAGAGCGTCGAACGTGAGCGCGTGCTCGAACACCTCGTCGACCAGAGCATGACACCGGAGCGCTTCGTCGACGGGTTCCTCCAGCCGCCACTGTTCGCCGTCGATGGAGACCGGCGAATGGGCACTCTGTACACCGTCGCCTACCACGTGGGCGAGGCTCTGGCGGAGTTCCGCTGGCCGGAAGGCCGCTGGGAGCAACGGTTCGGTGCATTCACCGAGGGCGTTCGCGTGGTGGAGCTGACCAGAAGCTCGGCCGCGTAGCACTCGACGAGATCGAGGCCGTCTCCGGGTTGCGTCGGCGGGTGAGGCCTGAAGACCCCACCCGGCACGCTCCCGTTCAGGCGGTCAGGTCGTCCGCCAGCTCCTCGAACGCCGCCACAAACCGGTCGCAATCCTCGAAAGAGTGTGTGATCGACAGCGTCCACTCCTCCTCGCGACCCGGCGTCATGAAGATGCCGCGGTTCATGTTGTAGAGCCATGCGAGCTCGCAGAGCTCGACATCCTGGTTTGCCTTGAACGACGTGTAGTCGGTGATCCTCTCCGGTGAGAAAGTGACGCAACCCTTCGAGCCGATTCCGACCGAGTACCCCGGGAACGAATATTTCTCGATCACCATCTGGCAGCCGACGAGCAGATGCTCGTTGAGCGCATCGAGATGGGCATACGCATCCGGTGTCAAGACCTCGAGCAGGTTCGCCCGTGCCGCGGCCATCGAGAGCGGGTTGCCGTTGTAGGTGCCCACCTGGACGACCTTCCCCGCCTCGACGAGCTCGAACGCCTCGGAGGTGCCACCGATCGCGCCGGAGGGCAGCCCGCCGCCGAGAGCCTTCGCCAGCGTCACGAGGTCGGGCGTGACGCCGAATCGCTCGACCGCCCCCCCGGCTGCGATGCAGAGGCCTGTCTTGACCTCGTCGAAGATGAGCAGGATCCCGTGCTTGCGCGTGATCTCGCGCACCGCCTCGAGGTAGCCGGGCTCGGGCAGCACCACCCCGAGGTTCATCATCGCCGGCTCCATGATCACGCATGCCGGCGCGCGACCCTCCTCGACGAGCCGCTCGATCCGGCGTTCCATCGCCTCGGCGTCGTTGAAGGGCACCGCGATCGTCATATCCGCGACCGCCTGTGGGATTCCGAGCCCATAGGGGAGTGACTGGAGGTCGAAGCGGTCCCCGATCTGGTCGTATTCGACGCCGATCGAAACCATCACGTAGTCGTGATGGCCGTGGTAGGAGCCGAAGATCTTCACGATCGTCTCGCGCCCGGTCGCCGCCCGGGCGATCCGGATCGCGTCCATCGTCGCTTCGGAGCCGGAGTTGACGTAGCGCCACTTCGGCAGCCCCCAGCGGCGCGAGAGCTCCTCGCCGACGATGATGGCGTCCTCCGTCGGGGCTGCAAAATGCGTCCCTAGCCCGATCCGCTCCGTCACGGCCTTCGAGATCACGTCGTGCGCATGCCCCTGCACCATCGAGCCGAAGCCGTTGTGGAAGTCGAGGAACTCGTTTCCGTCGACGTCCCACACCTTCGCGCCCTTCCCGTGTGAGAGGTAGATCGGCCACGGATCGCGCGACTGGTACGAGGAGGCAACGCCCCCGACGAGGCTCTTCTGCGCCCGGGCGTAGAACGCCCGCGAGCCGTCCGTACGCTGATCGAGCTTGGCAGCTTCGCGTTCGGTCAGCTCCTTGAGGCGCGCGCGGTCGATCTCGACGTGGATGCCTGAGGCCATGACGGTCGTGCTCCTTGATCGTGGGAGTCCATTGTGGCGATTCTTTCACCCCGTCGGGGCCTGCGTTGTTGCCGGCGGCCTCGCGGCCGTTCCGTAGACTGCTGCCTGATGACGGACGCCGCCGCGGTCGCCGATCGGATCGAAGACGAGCTCGCGCCGCTCTACACCGACGTTTCTCGTGCGTGGTGGGATCTCAACGTCGTCGCGAGTGACGAGAACGAGCGCCGGCGTGTCCAGCTCGAGACCGCGCTCTCGGACTTCCTCGCGGACGCCGAGAGATATGCAGCGATCGAGTCCGCCCGTGCTGCCGCCGACGGGTCCGTGCGGAGGAGGCTCGACCTCTTGCATAGCGCCTTTCTCCCCAAGCAGATACCCGCCGACCTCCGTTCGCGCATCATCGGACTCGAAGCCTCCGTCGACCTGCGCTTCTCACAGCATCGCGGCGACATTGCAGGTCGCCGCATCGACGACAACGAGATCAGGCGAATTCTGCGTGAGAGCAACGATCCGGCTGAGCGCCGCGCAGCCTGGGAAGCGTCGAAGACCGTCGGGGCCGTTGTGGCCGGCGACGTCCGCGAGCTCGCCCGCCTTCGTAACGAGGCCGCCTCCGCGGTGGGCTTCCGGGACTGGTTCGCTCTGTCCCTGGCGACGTCCGAGCTGAACGAGGAGAAGCTTCTCGCCACGCTCGCCGACGCCGACCGTGCCACCGCCGTGCCGTTCGCGCGCTGGAAGTCCGATCTCGACGAGCGTCTTGCGGCCCGGTTCGGCACCCCGATCGCCTCCCTCGCGCCGTGGCACTACGCGGACGCGTTCTTCCAGGAGGTGCCGGCCGAGGGTGGCGTCGACCTTGATCCGTTCCTCGTCGGTGCCGATCTCGTGGGGCTGTCGCGGCGCACGTTCGACGGGATGGGGCTCGAGACGCAGAGCGTTCTCGATCGCAGCGACCTGTTTCCGCGTGAAGGGAAGTGCCAGCATGCGTTCTGCATCGACATCGATCGCAAAGGCGATGTCCGCGTGCTTGCGAACGTGGTTCCCGGCCAGCAGTGGATGGACACGATGCTTCACGAGCTCGGTCACGCGACGTTCGACACGGGCCTCGATGCGGCCCTCCCCTGGCTGCTGCGTGACTGTCATCTCGTCGTCACCGAAGGCATCGCGATTCTGATGGGGAGGCTCGCAAGCGACGCAGACTGGCTCGAACAGGTCCTCGGGGTCGGATCGGACTCGGTTGCCGCCATCGCAGCTGCCCTCCGCGCCGCCCGAGCTGCCGAGATGCTGGTGTTCACACGCTGGGTGCTCGTGGTGACGAACTTCGAGCGCGCGCTCTACGCCGACCCCGAGTCGGATCTCGACACCCTCTGGTGGGAGCTCGTCGAGCGCTACCAGCTCGTCGCGCCTCCGATCGGCCGAAGAAACCCGGATTGGGCTGCGAAAGTCCACGTCGCGTGCGCGCCCGTCTACTACCACAACTACCTGTACGGGCACCTCGTCGCCTCGCAGCTCGCCGCGACCCTGGAGCGCGAATGCGGAGGACTGGTCGATCGCCCTGCTGCGGGGAGGTTCCTCACCGAGCGGGTGTTCGGTCCCGGATTGTCCGTGCGCTGGGACCACCTGATCGAGCAGGCGACCGGCGAGGCACTGACCGCCTCGCATTTCGGGCGCGACATCGCAGCAGCCTGAACCTGTCGGGGTGTCTCCCGCCGGGAGACGCCCTTCGTGCCGGGCCAGAACTTCTCGTCGACGGCCCTCTCTGTTTGCGCGCGAAGCAGCGGCGGGGGATGATCAACGGGTGGCACCGACGCTCAACCACGTCAGCATCGTCGCCGCCGAGCTCGCGGTCTCGATGCGCTTCTATGTCGACGAGCTCGGACTGGAGCCTTTGCCGACCCCGGACTTCGGCTTCCCGGTCGTCTGGCTGCGCGCGGGCGAGTGTCAGGTGCACCTGTTCGAGCGCCCTGGTGCGCCGCCGTCCCACGCCCATTTCGGTCTGGAGATCGCCGAGTTCCTGCCTGTCTATCGGCGCATGAAAGAGCTCGGTGCGCTCGATCACGTGACGTTCGGAAACGCGATGTACGAGCTACCCGACGGCGGCATCCAGATGTACGTGCGAGACCCTGCCGGCAACCTCGTCGAGCTCGACCATCCCGATGCCTCCACGATCCCTCGCGACGAGGTGCCGGAGTACAAGCGGCTCGCGGACGTCCGGCCGCAGCAGGGGGACGCGGCGCGCGCCACCCTCTGGGACGTTTCGTAGTTCGGTGCGGGAGCCGGGCCGAAGCCTGTCGGCGCTGCCCTATGCCCAGAGGTCGACCCAGCGGGTGAACAGGACGCGCCCATCCGCCTGCATCTCGCTCATCGAGGCACGGAAGTCGGCGAGCAGCCGGTCGAGCCCGCCGGGCCCGAGCACCCTTTCGGCCGAGGCGACGTATGCGGGCACCCTCGCCCACGAGTCCGCCATTGCCTCGTCGACCTCGACGTGAAATTGAACGCCGTAGGCCACGCGACCCACCTTGAACGCCTGGTGGGGGTACTCCGGCGAGCTCGCGAGGAGTGTGGCACCCTCGGGTAGGTCGAACGTGTCCTGGTGCCATTGCAGTGTGGGCCGCGGCCAGGCCAGGCCCGAGAACACGGGATCGTCGGCTGCCTCCGGCGCCGGGTAGACCGGCAGCACGCCGACCTCCGGGGCCGCGCCCTGGTGCACTCGGCCGCCGAGCGACGAGGCGAAGAGCTGGACTCCGAGGCACGAGCCCCAGAACGGGACACCGTCCCGCACCGCCCTCCCGATCAGGGCCTTCTCGGCCACGAGCCAGGGATGCTCCGCCTCGTCGTTGACGCTCATCGGGCCGCCCATCGCGACGATCGCGTCGATCCTCTCGAGGCTCGCCGGCAGCGGCTCGCCCTCGTCCAGCTCGACCCGATGCAAGGTAGCGCTCCGTTCGAGGAGCACGTCCTCGAAGACGCCAGGCGGCTCACAGGCGATGTGCTGGAGGACGAGAACGTTCACGTTCGCGCCACTCTAGAGGGGCCCCGGGACGCCTGGTCTCAGCCAGGCGTCCCGGTGTGCCCGACAACCTACGACTGCGCGCTCTGGTTCTCTTCCTGCGCCTTCGGCTCTCGATCGGCGACCCGCCTGGCAGCGGTCGCTTCGACCGTCTCGAGCGTGGCGCCGCGGTCTGCCCGAACGCGGATCACGATCCGGTCGCCCTCTTTCAGCTTGGAGGCGTCGATCAGCGTCGGGATGCGGTGTGCCCAGTGGAGGAACACCGTTTCGTCTCCGGTCGAGAACGACTGCCGTGCGTCATGACCGATCATGAGCCGCAGCGCGTGGCGGTTGCCGCCCTTCACGTCGATCGTCACCTTGCCGCCGTCCGTCGAGACGAAGGTGCCGCGGAAGAGATACAGCGGCTTGTCAGGCGTGTTCAGGGTCTGCCCGCGGTCACCGACGATGCCGGCGGGGGTTCCCTTGATCGCATCCAACGAGGAACCGCGCTCGGTGCGGACGTTGACCGTCACGTAGTCGTTGACGGCGAGGTCACCGATGCCGACCTGCGCCGGAATTCCGTTCGTCCACTTCAGGAAGACGGTCTTCTCGTCGGTTGCGAAGGTCTGCTCCTGGCTCTGACCCAGCAACGAGCGCAGCGCCGCGCGATTGCCGTTCTGGACGGTTACCGTCAGGGACGAGCCGTTGGTGGCCTCGAGCTGACCCGTATAGCGGAAGAGTGCCTTGCCGTTCGACCCGCCGGCGAACGCGGCGGTTGTTGCTACGAGCGTCGCCAGTACTGCAGCAAGGGCGACGACAATGGATGAGCGCTTCATGTCACGTTCCTCCCAGTTGACTGTGATTGCACCCTGGACGGTAGGAGGCTCGTGTTCGCCGTCTTTCAGCGTGGCGTAAGCCGCACGTAAGCCGTGCGGTCCGGAAGTGGCGCAGACGCGAGCTCGAGCGTGAACGCGGAGCCGGCGCCGGCCGTGCTCTCGACCGTCACCCGACCGCCCATCGCCGCGGCGAGCTCGGCCACGATCGCAAGCCCGAGGCCTGTCCCGACGGGGCGGTCGGCGCCGTAGCGATCCCAGAGGTAGAAGCGCTCGAACGCATGCTCGAGGTCGTCCTTCGCGAGACCGGGGCCGTCGTCGAGCACCGACAGCTTGCCGGGGGCGGCCACGATCTCGACAGAGCCGCCCCTCGGGGTGCAGCGGATCGCGTTCTCGACAAGATTCGAGAGGGCCTGCAACGTGCGTCCGGCGTCGGCGATCGCGCCGGCGGGGTGCTCTGCGCGGAGCTCGAGGTCGACGCCGTAGGCTTCGGCTTGAAAGCTGTGACGAGCCACGGCTTCGCTCGCGACCTCACCGAGGTCGACCGGAACGAGCGTGACGTCGAACGAGCGGCGGCGCAGGCGTGCGAGATCGAGGAGGTCACGAATCAGCCGCTCGAGCCGGTGTGCTTCTCGCTCGATCACCTCGCCCGCCCGTTCCCGCGAGACCACGCCGTCCGCGAGCCCCTCGGCATGGCCGCGGATCGCGGTCAGCGGCGTCTTCAGCTCGTGGCTGACGGAGAGCAGGAAGGCTCGTTCGGCGTCCTGCGCTCGGTGGAGCTCCTCCGACAGCTCGTTGAACGCTGTGGAGAGCTGGCGGACCTCGGTCGAACCCTCGATCGGTAGCGGGTTGGGGTCTTCGCCTTCCGCCAGGCGTCGGCTTGCGTCGGCAACCCGGGTCACCGGGCGGGCGACGGCGCGAGCAAGCAGCAAGGCGACGACTGCCGCCAGGACAGCCCCGAGAAACGCAGCGATCGCCAGGCCGACGAGAAACGGCTTCCAGTCGGCGGACTGGTTGCGCGCCGAGCGGAGAAGCACGATTGCTTCTCCGCCGCCGAGTCGTGCCGCATACAGGAAGGACTCGCCGCGAACGTTCACGGTACCGTCTGCGCGTCCCTTCGAGCGGAGGGTGGCGGCGGCCGAGTCCGGAAGCAGGAGCTCCGCCTGCTGGGGGGTCAGGACGGCGAGCCGCTCCTGCTCGGTCGCCAGAAAGCGGCCGATCGACGTATCACCGGTCGGCAGCGGGGACGCGGCGTGCTGGGCGGCGATCAGGTCGACCTGTCGGACGAGCGAGCGTCGAGCATCGTCGTCGAGCGAGCGCCGGGTGAGAACCGCCCCGACGGCGAGCATCACGATCGTGGACGCGGCGAGGGTCGCGGCAATGCCGACGAACAGACGTGCGCGGAGCGAGCGAGGCCCGTGCGGCCGTCTCATACAGCGGCCTTGTAGCCGGAGCCGCGGACGGTACGGATCAGGTCGGGCCGGTCGAGCTTCTTCCGCAATTGCGCGACGTGCACGTCGACCGTTCGCGTCCCACCGGGGAAGGACAGCCCCCACACCCGCTCGAGCAGCCGCTCACGAGACATCACGATGCCGGGATGCGCGAGCAGGAAGGCGAGCAGGTCGAACTCCATCCCGGTGAGCTCGACCTCGGTGCCGGAGACCGACACGGTACGGCCGCTGTGATCGAGCACGATGTCTCCCGCGGTGACGAGGTCGTCTCCGGCATCGGGCTCGGCGCGCCGCAGGACGGCATGCACCCGCGCGACGAGTTCGCGCGGCGAGAACGGCTTGGTCACGTAGTCGTCCGCTCCGAGCTCCAGCCCGGTGATGCGGTCGATCTCCTCGTCGCGTGCAGTCACGATCACCACCGGGAGCCGTGAGCTGTCGCGGATGGTCCGACACAGGTCGAGGCCGTCGGCGTCAGGGAGCTGCAGGTCGAGGATGACGAGCCGGATGTCGTTCTGCTCGAGAGCGAGTAGCCCTTCGATGCCACGCGCAGCCCAGATCACGCGGTACCCGTCCTTTTCGAGATAGGTACGAACGAGCGTCGCAATGTCCTCCTCGTCCTCGACGAGCAGGATGGTGCCGCCGCGCGCTGCTCCGGAGCTCACGCCCCCGCGCGCTTCAGCACGTTGACGACCGTCGCCGGCCCATCGACTGCGTGCGTGACGGAGACGACCGCTCCCGGCCGGGCGAGAAAGCGCCTGCCGGGAAGCCCGAGGAACCGGAAGCGCGTGCTCCCGTCGAGCTGGACCGTCACCGTGGCGCCTCCGGCGGTGCGCAGGGTTACCGCGGACTTCGTGAGCGTCGTCACGACCCCGCGGTCGGTGGCGGCCGTGACGGCCGCGAACGCCTGGACGAGCACCGCCGGTGCACCACCGTCGTGGACGACCCTGGCCACGAACCCGGGCCCGATGTCGCGGAGAGACGCACGCACCCCGTTCACCTTCACGCGCGTACGGGGTGAGACGGCAAACGACACGACGCTCCCGTCGAGAGAGCGCAAGACGATCTGTCCGGAGCCGACCGACTGGACGACACCTCGATCCGTCGTGAGCCCGGTGGTTGCGGCCGTGCCGGCAGCGGGCACGGCGACCGCAAGCACCGTGGCCGCGACCGTCAGGAGACGTAGGAGTCGGATCTTCACGAGAGCATCGTCGTGCCTCATGGTAAGCCGGTCGTGGTGCGTGGGTAAGCGGGATGTAAAACCGTCCGGCGGCAGATTCGCGACCTCCCGCGGCTACCCTGCTTCGGTGCCCGGACGCGACGACATCCGTAACGTCGCCATCGTGGCGCACGTCGACCACGGGAAGACCACGCTCGTCGACGCCATGTTGTGGCAGTCCGGCTCGTTTCGAGCGAATCAGGACATCGCCGAGCGGGTGATGGACTCGATGGACCTGGAGCGGGAAAAGGGCATCACGATCCTCGCGAAGAACACCGCCGTCCGCTACGGCGAGACGAAGATCAACATCGTCGACACGCCTGGGCACGCCGATTTCGGGGGCGAGGTGGAGCGCGGCCTCCGAATGGTCGACGGGGTGCTGTTGCTGGTCGATGCGAGCGAAGGACCGCTCCCCCAGACGCGTTTCGTGCTGCGCAAGGCACTAGAGGCGCGACTGCGGGTGATCCTCGTCGTCAACAAGGTCGACCGGCCCGACGCTCGGGTCGAAGAGGTCGTCAACGAGGTCTACGAGCTGTTCCTCGACCTCGACGCCGACGAGAGCCAGATCGAGTTCCCGATCGTCTATTGCAACGCGAAGGCCGGCCAGGCGGGTCTTGCGGTAGACGGGCTCGCAGACGACCTGCGGCCGTTGTTCGAGCTGCTGCTCGAGACGATCCCGGCGCCGGTCTACGAGGAAGGCCACCCGCTCCAGGCCCTCGTCACGAATCTCGACGCCTCGCCGTATGTCGGCCGGCTCGCGATCTGCAGGGTGCGCAACGGCACGATCAGCAGAGGACAACAGATCGCCTGGTGCCGAGCCGACGGCACCGTCGAGCGCGCCAAGGTCACGGAGCTGTACGTGGCCGAGGCGCTCGACCGGGTCGAGGCGTCCGAGGCCGGCCCCGGTGACATCGTTGCGGTCGCCGGCATTCCGGAGGTGACGATCGGCGAGACGCTCGCCGACCTGGACGATCCGCGTCCACTTCCGGTGGAGCAGGTCGACGAGCCGTCGCTTTCGATGACGGTCGGCATCAACACATCGCCACTCGCGGGACTGGAGGGAACGAGGCTGACGGCGAGTCAGGTGAAGAGCAGGCTCGATGCGGAGCTCGTCGGGAACGTCTCGCTGCGCGTGCTTCCGACGGAGCGGCCCGACACCTGGGAGGTACAGGGTCGGGGCGAACTTCAGCTGGCGGTGCTCGTCGAGCTGATGCGACGTGAGGGCTTCGAGCTCACGGTCGGCAAGCCGCAGGTCGTGACGAGGGTCCTCGACGGCAAGGTGCACGAGCCGGTCGAAAGGCTTGCGATCGACGCGCCCGAGGAGTACATCGGCGTGCTGACGCAGCTGCTCGCCCTGCGCAAGGGCCGGATGGAGCAGATGGTCAATCACGGCACCGGTTGGGTGCGCCTCGAGTATCTGGTTCCGGCGCGGGCGCTGATCGGATTCCGCACCGAGTTTCTCACCGAGACGCGCGGCACCGGGATTCTCCACCACGTCTTCGACCGATACGAGCCCTGGTACGGCGATCTGCGAACGCGCCCGAGCGGTTCGCTCGTCGCCGACCGCCAGGGCCCGACGACCGGGTTCGCGATCTCGAACCTGCAGGAGCGGGGAACGCTCTTCGTGGCTCCGGGGGTCGGCGTCTACGAGGGAATGATCGTCGGCGAGAACGCACGTGCCGAGGACATGGACGTCAACGCGACGAAGGAGAAGAAGCTCACGAACATGCGCGCCTCGAGCTCGGACGAGCTGGTGCGGCTGATCCCGCCGCGACCGCTCTCGCTCGAGCAGGCGCTCGAGTTCATTCGCGAGGACGAGTGCGTCGAGGTGACACCGGCCTCGATCCGGCTGCGCAAGGTCGAGCTCGCAGCCGGCAAGCGGCAACAGTCGGCGAGCAGAAAGGCGCGAGGCCTCGCCTGACCTTCCTCGGCATTCTCGGACAAGAGGGCCGCGGGCGTGCCCCGACCGGACGGTGGCGTGGGGCGGGGGTCTCCCGGAGGGTGACACCTTTTGTGACCGGGGTGTGACAATCCATGCGCAGGCTTCGCTCGAAACGGGATCGCGCGCTCATCGGTTGACCCACCGTGGCGCGACGTGAGTCGCGTACTCTTCCGCGGTGCGCGACCTCCGGCCGCTGTTCGACCCACGCTCGGTCGCCGTTCTCGGCGCGTCCAACGACCCGGCCAAATGGGGTCAGTGGATCGCCGCGGGTGCGCTCCGCGGCGCCGACCGGCGTGACGTCTGGCTCGTCAACCGGAACGGAGGCGAGATCCTCGGCCACCAGGCGTACCGGTCACTCGAGGAGCTGCCGGGTGCGCCCGAGCTCGTCGTCGTCTCGCTTCCGGCTGCCGCGTTCGAGGCTGCCATCGACGCCTCGCTGGCAGCCGGAGCGCGTGCGATCGTCGCTATCACCGCCGGCCTCGGTGAGGTCGGCGCCGACGGCCAGGAACTCGAGCGCGCGGTCGTGGAGAAAGTGCGCCGCGCGGGAGCCGTCATGCTCGGGCCCAACTGCCTGGGCGTCTTCGACGCGGCAGCCTCGCTCGACGTCGGCTCCAACCACTTCATCCCGGGGCAGCTCGGGATCATCTCCCAGAGCGGCAATCTCGCGCTCGAGCTGAGTCTTCTCGCAGCCCAGTACGGCGTCGGGATCTCGCGCTTCGCGTCACTCGGCAACCAGGCCGACATCGAGGCTGCCGAGCTGGTGGAGGCCTTCGCGGCGGATGAGCACACCCGCATCATCGGCGTCTACTGCGAGGACTTCCGGGACGGCCGTGCCTTCGCCCGCGCCGGTGCCGCGGCTGTCGACGCCGGCAAGCAGGTACTGCTGCTCGCGGCCGGGAGCAGCGAGGCGGGAGCGCGGGCGGCAGCCTCCCACACTGGCGCGTTGGCGAGCGACGCGGCCGTGGTCGACGCGGTTTGCCGCGCCGCGCAGATCCTGCGGGTGGCGACGCCGAAAGAGCTCGTCGACAGGGCGCTGGCAAGCCTGGCACCGCACCGGCCGCAAGGCAGAAGGGTCGCGATCGTTGGAGACGGCGGTGGAACCGGCGTCGTCACGGCCGACCTCGTTACCGAAGCCGGCCTGGAGCTGCCCTCTCTCTCGGATGAGCTCGCTGCGCGGCTGACCGAGATCGCGCCGAGCGTCGTCACTGCCAACCCGGTCGACCTTGCCGGCGCCGGCGAGCAGGACTTCTGGAACTTCGAGCGCGTCACGAAGGCCGTTCTCGAGTCGGGCGAGGTGGACGCTGTCATTTTCACCGGCTACTTCGGCGGTTACAGCCAGATGAACGACCGCTTCAGCCCCCTCGAGACGGAGGTTGGCCACGCCATTGCCCGGGCGGCGACCGCGAGCGGACGCCCCTTGCTGGCCCAGGCGATGTTCTGGGACTCACCGCCCGCCCGGGCGCTGCAATCGGGAGGTGTGCCGGTGTACCGCGACATCGAAGCGGTCGTCGACACCCTGAGGCACCTCGTCGAGCAGCACGAGACCCTTTCCGCGGGTGTGCCCGATCTGGGAGCGCCGGCGTCGTCCGTCGCGGGCGACGGCTACTTCGAGTCGCGCGACCTGCTGGCGGCGGCCGGTGTGAGGTTCGCGATTGCCCGCCCCGCAGCCTCCGTCACGGCGGCCCGCGCCGCTGCCGCCGACCTCGGCTATCCGGTGGCGTTGAAGGCCTTGGGGCTGCTGCACAAGTCGGATGCAGGCGGTGTCGCACTGGGTCTTGCCGACGACGCTGCGGTTGCCGCAGCGGCGACGGAGATGGAGAAGCGGCTCGCGCCTGACGGGTACTCGGTCGAACCGCTCGTCGACACGGCGGGTGGTCTCGAGCTCATCGTCGGCTGCCGACGTGAGCCGCGTTTCGGCCCGGTCGTCCTCGTCGGCCTCGGCGGCGTCTACACGGAGCTGCTCCACGATGTCCGGCTCGCGCTGGCGCCCGCCGGGGCCGACGAGCTCGAAGCGCTCCTTCTCTCCCTTCGCGGTGCCGGCTTGCTCACCGGTGCGCGGGGACGCGGCGCGCTCGACGTGCGCGCCGCCGCAGAGGCGGCCGCGGCGCTCTCACGGGTCGCGGCCGCCCACGCGGAGATCGCAGAGATCGAGATCAACCCGTTGCTCGTCACGCAGACCGGCGCGGTCGGCCTCGACGCCCGCATCGTCCTCGTTTGAGTCGCAGACGACGTCGATGAAGTCGAGGGCTTCTCGCTGCTGACCGGACGAGCAACCTGCTGCCGCAGATCCGAGAGCTCACGTCCGACGCCCTGCCCCGCGGCTCGCCGAAAACGCGGCTGCCGCGCGTTAGGAGGGCGGCCGAGCGGGACGCTGCCGTCGGCGCATGGTTCATCGGGATGCAGCGCCGTGGCACGCCGTCCTCGGCTGACGAACCCGTTCCGCTACTCCCAGCCGAGATAGGGCGCGGCACCGCGCTTTTCGAGGCCTCTCGCGATGATCAACCGCTGGATCTCGCTCGTCCCCTCCCAGATCCGGTCGACACGCAGCTCGCGATAGAAGCGGGCGGCGGCGTTCTCGTGCATGTAGCCGCGCCCGCCGAAGAGCTGCACCGCGCGGTCGGCCACGCGACCTGCCATCTCCGAGGCGTAGAGCTTCGCCATTGCGACCTTGCCGTGGACGACCTTGCGGTCCGCGAGGCTGTCGAATGCGTGCGCTGCGTGGTAGGTCAACAGCCGGGCCGCGAGGAGCTCCGTCAGCGAGTCGGCGAGGGGAAAGGAAACGCCCTGGTTCTCGATGATCGGACCGCCGAACGCCTGCCGCTCCTGCGCCCAGGCCGTGGCTCCGCCGAGGAGACGCTCGGCCGCCCCGCAGCAGCGGGCAGCGATGAACAGGCGCTCGACGAGGATCCACTCCCGGGCGCCTGCGTCGCCACCCTCGGGCACCCGGTTCGCCTCCGGCACGCGGCAGTCGCGCAAGACGATCTCGGGGTGATGATCGAGATACGGGTCGTGCAGGAAGCGGGGTGTTCGAGCGATCTCGAGACCCGGGGTCCCCGGCTCGACGAGGAATAGCAGCTGCTCGCCTTCGTGGACGGCGGCCACGATGTAGAAGCCTGCCTCGCCTTCGCTCGTCACGAACCATTTCTCGCCGTTCAGCACCCAGTCGTCGCCCTCCCGGACGGCCGTGGCGGCCAACGCTGCGAGGTCCGAGCCTGCTCCCGGCTCGGTCAGCGCCCATGCCTCCCGGTACTCCCCGCGCACGATGGGCATGACGTACTTCTCCACCTGCGCCGGCGTAAGCAGATCGAGGAGCTCGCGCGGGCCGCGATCGACGACGGCGAACCCGAGGCCGTTCGTGGCCTTACCGGATTCCTCTTCGAGCGCGACCTGGCCGAGCATCGCGAGATCACGGCCGCCGAGCGACTCCGGCATGTTCAGCATCGCGAACCCGGCGGCACGGGCCTTCGCGCGGATTGCATCGACCTCGGCCACATCGATGCCGTTCCGTTCCACGATCCGGAGCTCGACGGGGTAGACCTCCTCCTCGATGAAGCGGCCGACCTGCCGTTTCAGTTCGGCGATCTCGGCGGGAAGCTCGGGCACGATCACGGACGACCTCCAGATGTTTGACCGTACGGTCAGGAATTGTGGCCGGGAGCCTACCGCGTCACGAGTACCTCCTGCGCCACACGGAGGCCGCTCGCGAGGGCCCCGTCCATCAGGGCCCGGCCCGATTCGTGGGTGTGCTCGCCACACACGTGGAACGGCCCCGCCGAACCCCACGCAGGAGGCGGCGGAGCCGAGCAGGAGTACGCGGCGCCGACCCACGGGTCGTCGTCCCAGGTCGAGAGGACGGCGCCGTCAGGTGAGAGAGCCAGGTCGGGGCGAAGTCGCCCGACCGAGTCGAGCCAGGTCGCCGGTCCTTCGGCGACTCGAAGCCGAGCGAGAGCCGGAGCCGAGCCGGCGAACGCGTTGACGACGGGCTGGACGCCGGCGGCCCCCGTTGCCGTCCAGCACCAGTAGCGCTCCGGCACCGAGAGCACGGCGCTCGGCATGGCCGCCCGCGTGAGCGGCACGAAGAGCTTCGCCGCGTTCCCGTACTCGACTCCGGCGTAGGCGGAGCGGAGGAGCTCGGGGAGGGGTGGATCGAAGCCGACTCGGTCGACGACGCTCGCGGGCAAGGCGAGCACGACGCGGTCGGCTATGACCTCCGACCCTCCTGCCCGAACGAGGGCCGGGCCTTCTCCCCATGCCACGCTGTCGACCGGCCTCGAGAGGTGCACGGCATCCCCGAGCTCGGCGGCGAGCGCCAGGGCGATGCGCTGGTTGCCCCCTGCGACGCTCGGACAGATGTCGGCCGAATGCGATGCCAGCCCGGCGAGTGCCGCCGCCTCGACTCGCTCGGCGGTCGCCGCGGCCGAGACCTCGAATCGCGCGCGGATGGCCTCGCGCGCGCCCGGGTCGAGCGGCAGGCGGTCGAGCAAGGTGGCGGCGGAGACCCCTTTCTCGACCGCCGGCAGAGCCTCGGCGATCGTCGTGATCGCGTCGCGGAGGGCGCTCGGGGAAACGCCGATCCCGCCGCGTGGCTCCCGATCGCCGTAGAGCATGCCCTTCGCCCACAGCCCGAGCCCGAAGCGCTCGACGTAGCGGCTGATCGTGTCGTTGCCGGGGAGGATGAACTCGGCACCCATCTCGACGATCGCGCCGTTTCCGAGCTCCCGCGACCAGACCCTGCCGCCGACGCGGTCGCGGGCCTCGAGCACGATGACGTCGACCTTCTCTCGTGCGAGTGCGTCGGCGGCGGCGAGCCCCGCGAGCCCGGCTCCGACGACCGCGACCCGCACGGCCGGCTACGTCTCGCTCGAGGCGCGCTCGAAGGCTGTCCGCTCTGCCTCCGTGAGCGGACGTGAGCGCCCCGTGGCGGGGTCGCGGGCGACCAGCACCGCCTCCGCCTCGGCAGCCAGCTCGCCGGTCAGCGTCCTGATCTCCTCCCGCAAGGTGATGCTCGAGTTGCCGACGCGCTCTACGCCACAGCCCACGATGACGGCGTCGTCCCCCTGGGTCAGCTCACGTCGGTAGTCGATCGCGACGCGCGCGAGGACGTAGTCCCAGACATCGCCGATCCCCGAGAGCACCCCGTCGGCGAGCTCGTCGCGGCACTCCTCGAGGTACGTGGCGTAAACGGCGTTGTTGACGTGGCGGTAGGCGTCGAGGTCGCGCCACCGGATCTCGATCCGCTTGTGGTGCATGGCCACGATCCTATCGCGCTTGACTTGACGGTCAGGACCCCGGTTGAATCGAACGAGTCGATGGCGCATCCACAGGACCGATCGGGCGTGAGCCGTCGCCGGCTGCTGCAGGGGGCGGCGGGCGGCGCGCTGGGCGTCGGCGCGCTCGGGTTGCTCGCCGGGTGCGAGAACACGACCACTCCGATCGGCGTCTGCGAGGGAGGTGCCGGTTCGTCCAACCTCGTCGTACCGAAGCCGGTCGGTCCCGGCGGCCTGCCTCTGCCGCGTCCCGACAACGCCGTCACGTGGTCGATCACGTCCGACAACGAGCCGATCCCTGACGGCGTCGCCGACGAGAACGGGCCGCTCGGGCTCTACAACTATGCGGACTACCTCGATCCCGGCCTGATCAAGAAGTTCGAGAAGCTGACGGGCCGCAAGGTGCAACTCGCGACCTACAACTCGTCCGACGAAGCGATCGCCAAGCTCGCATCGGGAGCGGTCGGCTTCGACGTGATCATCGGCCTCTCCGCCTCGAACATCGTCAACCTCATCGCCCAGCAACTCCTGCTGCCCCTCAACCACTCGTACCTGGGCAACCTGGAGAAGAACGTGTGGCCGCAGCTGCAGGACCCGTTCTACGACCGGGGGAGCCGATACACGGTGCCGTACGTCGTCTGGTCGGACGGGATCGGGTGGCGCAACGACAAGATCGACGTCGACATCGCCGCCCTCGACGTTCCCTGGGACATCTTCTGGCAGTCGGGGCCCTACAAGGGCAAGGTCGCGGTCCTGGACGACAAGCGCGACGCTCTCGCGATGCCCATCCAACGCGATGCGATGCACGCCGGGAGGCGCCCCGATGTCAACACCGAAGACGAGCAGGTCGTCAAGCAGGCCGGCAAGGATCTCGGCCAGCTCACCGACATCGCCAACATCAAGGTCACGATCACCGACTACCAGACGCTGCCCGAGGGAAAGTCGTGGCTCAACCAGGCCTGGTCGGGCGACCTCCTCAGCGCGGCCTTCTACTACATGCCGAAGGGTGTTCCCCCGAGCGTGCTCTCGTACTGGGGCCCCGAGACGGACGGCGTCGTCCAGAACGACTACTTCTGCATCGGGCGCACGAGCAAGAACCCCGCTCTCGCCCACAGGTTCATCAACTTCATGCTCGACGAGAAGAACGCGTACCAGAACATGCTGAACTACGTCGGGTACACGCCGCCCCAGAACAACATCGACGCCGATGCGCTGATCAAAGCGGGCCTGATTCCGAAGAGCCTCACCTCCGCCGTCGTCCGTCCCGTGCAGTTCCCGCTCAGTCAGGGCCTGCTCCAGCTCACCGTTCCCGGTGAGCGGTACTGGGACGAGGCCTGGTCGAAGTTCAAGGCCGGCTGACGGATGGGGTCACGTTGGACCTGGCGGCTGCTCTCGCTCCCCGGCGTCGTGTGGCTGACCGTCTTCTTCCTGCTCGCGTTCTACGCCGTTGTAGCCGTCGCTTTCGGCAACCAGAACACGCTCTCCGAGCCGGTGCCGTTCTGGAACCCGCTCGACTGGAACGTCGGCTACATGCTCGGCACCCTGGAGAACATCTGGCAGGGAGGGCCGTTCCTGACCGTCTTCGTGCGCACGTTCGCCTTCGTGGCGCTTGCGCTCTCGCTCTCGCTCCTGATCGGCTACCCGGTCGCGTATTTCGCGGCACGCCATGCGGGCCGGCACAGAGGGCTCGTGCTCGTGCTCCTGATCCTGCCGTTCTGGATCAACTACCTGATGCGGATGCTTGCCTGGATCAACCTCCTCTCACCCGACGGGCTGGGGACCAGGTTCCTGAGCTCGATCGGGATCGAGCGTCTCTTCATCTCCGCCAACCTGCTCGCGGCCAAAGGTGGATGGCTCGAGGGGCAGCCGTTCACGGTGATCATGGCGCTCACCTACGGCTATCTGCCGTACCTGATCCTGCCGCTCTATGCCTCGCTCGACCGAATCGACCAGCGTCAGATCGAGGCGGCGCGCGACCTCGGCGCGAGCCCTGCGAGTGCGTTCCGACGCGTGACTCTGCCGCTCTCGAGACCGGGCATCCTGGCGGGCATGGTCCTCATCGCCCTGCCGATGTTCGGCGACTACTACACGCCCGATCTCGTGTCGTCGTCGACGAAGACCAACATGATCGGGAATCAGATCGACCAGCTCACCCGACAGGGCTCGTCGAAGGTCGAGGGGGCGTCGTTGACGCTCCTGCTCGCTGTCGCGCTGCTCGGGCTGATGTTCTACTACCTGCGCGCGACGCGAAGCGCCGACGATCGAGCTGAGGCATGAGCCGGCTGCGCAATCCCTGGGGACGGCCCCGGTTCCTCGTGCTCGTGACCGTCGTCTACATCCTGTGGTCGCTGATCCCGGTAGCCCTGGCTGTGCTCTTCGCCTTCAACGCCGGCCGCTCTCGCACGACCTGGCAGGGCTTCTCGACCCGCTGGTTCACGGGCGAGAGCGGCAGCGTCCTCCACGATCCTGCCCTGCAGGGAGCGCTGCGCCACACGTTGTTCCTCGGCATCGTCTGCGTGCTCGTCGCGACGCCTCTCGGGGTTGCGCTCGCCCTTGGCTTGCAACGCTGGCGAGGGCCGGGAGGCGGGACCATCAACACGGTGATGCTGCTGCCGCTCGTCACCCCCGAGATCGTGATGGGCGTGGCGCTCCTGCTGCTCTTCCTCCAGGTGCTCCCTGGCCTCGGGCTCGGCTCGACGGCGCAGGCGATAGGGCAGGTCACGTTCACCATCTCCTACGTCGTCGTCATCGTGCGCGGTCGCCTCGTCTCGATCGGCAAGGACTACGAGGAGGCGGCGGCCGACCTCGGTGCCCCGCCGCACGATCAGCTGCTCCGAGTGCTGCTGCCGCTCCTTGCGCCGGCGATCATCGCCAGCGGGGCCGTCGTGTTCGCGATCTCGCTCGACGACTTCGTCGTCACCCAGTACCTCTCGGGCGACGCGAGCACGACGACGGTGTCGATGCTGCTCTACGCTTCGGCACGCGCTGCGCCGACGCCTGCGCTCAATGCGCTCGCCACGATTGCGCTGCTCATCACCCTCGCGACCCTCGCGCTCGCCTACCTCGTCTACCGGCGGTTCGCGAGCGGCAGCGACGCCGCCGCCATGGCCGGCCTGGAGGTCTGATGCACGGAGAAATCCACCTCGAGGAGCTGACGAAGCAGTTCGCCGATGTCGTAGCAGTCGACGGCATCGACCTGCGGATGCCGGGCGGCGAGTTCTTCACGATGGTCGGGCCGTCGGGGTGCGGCAAGACGACGACCCTGCGAATGATCGCCGGGTTCGAGCGGCCGACGAGCGGGCGGATCGTGCTCGACGACGTCGACGTGGCACACGTGCCGCCGCACCGGCGCAACGTCAACACGGTGTTCCAGAGCTACGCCCTCTTCCCGCATCTCGACGTCGCCGGCAACGTCGGCTTCGGCCTCAAGTACAAGCGGCTGACGAAGGAGGAGCAGCGGCGGAGGGTGGCCGAGGCTCTCTCTCTCGTGCAACTCGGCGACTACGCGAAGCGCAGGCCCGGTCAGCTCTCGGGCGGTCAGCAGCAGCGCGTCGCCCTGGCTCGCGCTCTCGTCCTCACGCCGCGGGTGTTGCTGCTCGACGAGCCGCTCGGTGCCCTCGACGCGCGGCTCCGCAAGGACCTGCAGGTCGAGTTGAAGGCCTTGCAGGCCGAGCTCGGGATCACCTTCGTCTTCGTCACGCACGACCAGGAGGAAGCGTTGACGATGAGTGACCGCGTGGCCGTGATGAGCGGCGGCCGCGTCGAGCAGGCCGGCACTCCGCGCGAGATCTACGAAGAGCCCGCCACCCTGTTCGTGGCCGATTTCCTCGGTGTCTCGAACCTCCTCAGCGCCGAGGCCTCGGCGGACGGGGAGGCCTGTGCGCTGCGTGTGGGCGAGCGCACCCTTCGGGCCGCGGCGGGAGCAACGGGCATGCGCGGGGAGGTGAAGGCAATGATCCGTCCGGAGCGGATCGTCGTCGAGGCCCAGGGAGCACCAGGGGACAATCGCCTCCCCGGCATGGTCGAGCGGGCCGTGTACGTCGGCTCCGCCCACGAGCTGCACGTCCGCCTCGTCGGCGGCGGCCTCCTCAGGGCGACGATCCGAAACGACGGGTCGGCCTTCACCTACGGTGAGGGCACGCCCGTGACCTTGTACCTGCCGCCGGATGCTGTGCGAGTGCTCGGGTCGCCGGGCTAGACGCCGGGCAAGAGCCTGGCGCCCCGGGCTCGGCGCCCGGTTCCGAGCTCCCGGAGGACGGCGCTCCGCATCAACTCCCGCGCCTCCTCGCGATCGACGAGCCCGAGGTACAGCAGCGAGTCGAGGCCGTCCGCCGTGGCAGCGAGGCGCCATCCGGCCGGAACGGCGTCGACTCCGGCGGTGACGGATCCGTCCGCTCGCCCCTCCTCGATCAGGTCGACGACCCGAGCCAGCCAGGCGCGATACGAGCGCTCGACGAGTGGGCGCAGGTCATCGTCGGAGCGGAGGCTGCTCCACACCTCGTTCCAGAGTGCCCTCTGCTCGCTGAAGGCGAGGTCGGGCTCGACACTCACGAGCAACATGCATTCGACCCTGGCGGCGCCGGTCGGCATGCGGGCGAGCGCGGCGTCGACCGCCGTGTGCCAGCGCTCCTCGGAGAACGCAAAGGCGTTTCGCAGGAGCTCCTGCCGGGTTGCGAAGTAGTAGTGGACGAGGGCCTTCGACACCCCGGCTTCCTCGGCCACGCTCACCATCCGGAGTCCGTGCGCGCCCTCCCTGACGATCACGCGGCAGGCGGCCTCGAGAATGTGGACCGTGCGGTCGTTCGTGGGCGGATGGGTCGTTTCGACGCTCATGTCGGCGTATGCTGGAGCACCTGATTGCGGAGATAGAGTATCCTGACTGACTGGACAGTCAAGTATGCGGACGACGGCCGGCTCCCTCACCACACAGCTTCCGCCTCTCGACCACCCGCTCGAGGACGGGTGGACGCTGCCTGCATCGTGGTACTCCGACCCCACCGTTGCCGCCCGCGAGCGCGAGCGGATCTTCGCGCGGTCGTGGCAATACGGAGGCCCGGCCGAGCACGTCGCCGAGCCCGGGTCCTTCATGACCACGGAGGCAGGCCACGTTCCGGTGGTCGTGACGCGCGACCAACAAGGTGTGCTGCGCGCGTTCGTGAACGTCTGCCGCCATCGCGCCTACGTGATCGCGCGGGACAACGGCTGCCGTGAGACGTTGCAGTGCCCGTACCACGCGTGGACCTACGAGCTCGACGGATCACTTCGGCGTGCGCCCCGGTCAGAGCGTGAGGCGGGGTTCGATCGCGCCGATTTCTCACTGTTGCCCGTTGCCGTCGACACCTGGGGCCCGTTTCTCTTCGTCAACCCGGACGTCGACGCGGCCCCGCTCGCCGAGGCGCTCGACGGGCTTCCCGAGATCGTGGCGCGTTGCGGCGTCGACTTCTCCACCCTGCGACTGCACTCGCACCACGTGTGGCCGATCGAGGCGAACTGGAAGGTCGCGCTCGAGAACTACCTCGAGTGCTATCACTGCCCGGTCGCCCACCCCGGGTTCAGCAAGGTGATCGACGTCGACCCCGACTCGTACGCGCTGTCGATCGCACCCGCCTTCTCCAGCCAGATCGGGCCCATTCGCGCCTCGGCGCTCAGCGGCAACGGCAACGCCCCGTACGTGCCGGTGGGCGATGTGACCCAGTCGCAGTACCACTTCCTGTGGCCCAACACGACCATCAACATCTCGCCGGGCCCGCAGAACATCTCGTTCGAGCGCTGGGTGCCGGACGGCACCGGTCGCACGATCGAGGTCACGGACTACTGGTTCGGTGCAGACGTGCCGGCCGAGATCGTGCAGGAGGTGCTGGCATTCGACGACCAGGTCAGCCAGGAAGACACCGATCTCGTCCTGACCGTGCAGGCGGGACTCAACTCGGGCACCGTCCCGCAGGGACGGCTGATGCGGGAGAGCGAGCAGCTGATCGCCGACTTCCAGCGCCGTTTGCACGACGCGATCGCCTGAGCGCTCGTGCCGACGTCCGGTGGGCGCGCCGGATTTCTGCTCCTGACCAGGAACCAATACGCTGCGGCGTATGCGCAACTCGAGGGTCTTCGCGATCGTTCTCGCCGGCGGCGAGGGCAAGCGCCTCGCGCCGCTGACGGCCGACCGGGCGAAGCCCGCCGTCCCGTTCGGCGGCAACTACCGGCTGGTCGACTTCGCCCTCTCGAACCTCGTCAACGCGGGCCAGCTCAAGATCGCCGTGCTGACGCAGTACAAGAGCCAGAGCCTCGGCCGGCACATCACGACGACGTGGCGCCTGTCTCCGCTCCTCGGCAACTACGTGACGCCCGTGCCGGCGCAGATGCGGCGGGGGCCGCGCTGGTTCGCGGGCTCGGCCGACGCGATCTACCAGAATCTGAACCTGATCTATGACGAGCGGCCGAAGTACATCTGCGTCTTCGGTGCCGATCACGTCTACCGCATGGATCCGCGCCAGATGATCGAGCAGCACATCGCCCTTGGTGCCGGGCTCACGGTCGCCGGGATCAGGGTGCCGATCGCAAGCGCCGGCGAGTTCGGAGTGATCGAGGCAGACGCCGACGCGCGGACGATCGGCGCGTTCCGCGAGAAGCCGAAGGACCCCATAGGGATGGCGGAGTCACCCGGCGAGGTGCTCGCCTCGATGGGCAACTACGTGTTCTCGGCGGACGTGCTGATCGACGCCGTCACGCGCGACGCCGCAGACGAGACCTCCGCTCATGACCTCGGCGGCAACATCATCCCGGAGCTCGTCGAGCGTGGTCAGGCGTGCGTCTGGGATTTCGCGAACAGCAGGATTGCCGGCGCGAGCGACCGCGACCTTGCCTACTGGCGAGACGTCGGGACGCTCGATGCCTATTACGACGCGCACATGGACCTGATCTCGGTCGACCCGATGTTCAACCTCTACAACGAGGACTGGCCCATCCTCACCTGGCCCGAGCAGCTACCGCCCGCGAAGTTCGTCTTTGAAGAGGACGGCCGCGTCGGTGTGGCGATGAACTCGATGGTCTGCGCCGGCGTCGTCGTCTCGGGCGGGACCGTGCGCCGGTCGATCCTCTCCCCCGGCGTCCACGTGCACTCGCATGCGCTGGTCGAGGGCTCGGTGCTGATGCACGATGTCGACGTCGGCCGGGGCGCGACCGTGCGCAATGCGATCGTCGACAAGAACGTTCGCATTGCGCCGGGAGCACGGGTCGGCGTCGATCCGGAGGCCGACCGGGCGCGGTTCGCGATGTCGGCGAGCGGCATCGCGGTGATCAAGAAGGGCGTCACCGTCGAGGCATGAGGAAGGTCGCGCTTCTCACGCGCGAGTACCCGCCGGAGGTGTACGGCGGGGCCGGAGTTCACGTCGAGTACCTGGCCCGAGAGCTCGCCCGCGTGGCCGACGTGACCGTGCATTGCTGGGGCGACGAGCGGCGGCCGGCCTCCGGCGGCCCCAAGGTCGTGGCATACCGGCCGTGGGAGGAGCTTTCCGGGCCCGAGCCGTACGCTGCAGCGCTCCAGGCGCTCTCGATCGACCTGGCTATGGCGGCCGGCGTTGCAGGCGCCGACCTCGTCCACAGCCACACCTGGTACGCGAACCTCGGCGGTCATCTCGCGAGGCTGGTTCACGGTGTTCCGCACGTCGCGACGGTGCACAGCCTGGAGCCCATGCGCCCGTGGAAGCGCGAGCAGCTCGGTGGCGGCTACGCCGTCTCGAGCTTTGCCGAGCGGACTGCGCTCGAGTCCGCAGACGCGATCGTGGCGGTCTCGGTGGCGCATCTCCGCGAGATCCTCGACTGCTACCCGGCTATCGACCCGGCCCGGGCGAGCGTGATCTACAACGGCATCGACGCCGGCGAGTACAAGCCCGATCGGGGTACCGACGTGCTCGACCGCCACGGGATCGATCCGGCCCGGCCTTCCGTCGTCTTCGTCGGCCGGATCACGCGGCAGAAGGGGCTGACCCACCTGCTCGATGCGGCGGGCGCGATCGATCCGGCCGCGCAGCTCGTCCTCTGCGCCGGCGCGCCGGACACACCGGAAATCGCAGCCGAGACGGCGGCCAAGCTGGAGGCCGTGCGCGGCGCCCGGGGGAACGTCGTGTGGATCGAGGAGATGCTGCCGAAGGCGCAGGTGATCCAGATCCTCAGCCACGCGACGGTGTTCGTCTGCCCTTCGGTCTACGAGCCCATGGGGATTGTCAATCTCGAGGCGATGGCCTGCGAGGCGGCGGTCGTCGCGTCCGCCGTCGGAGGCATCCCCGAGGTCGTCGAGGACGGGATCACCGGCTTGCTCGTGCCCTACGAGGCGCGACCCGACGGAACCGGCGAGCCGGTCGACCCGTCCCGCCTGGCGACCGACCTCGCCGCCCGTGTCAACGAGCTTCTCGCCGACCCGGTCCGGGCAGCCACGATGGCCAGGGCCGGCCGTGCGCGGGCGATCGAGCACTTCGGGTGGGACATCGCCGCCGCTGCGACGGTGCGCCTGTACGAGTGCTTGCTGTCGACATGAGAGACGCGTCCGCTCGGAGAAGGGATTTGCCGGATCCGAATCAGTGAGTCCACCGATGTGCAGGAGCCGACCGTGATGCGACCGTTGCGGAGGTCGATGTGCGACGACGGCACCGGCTCGGATCGAGTGTCCCTTCATTCCGGAGGAGGGCGAGGGTCACGAAGACAGGGTTCCTCGTAGTGTCCGGTGCACGTGCGCGACGTGCCGGGTATCTGACGACGTGTGTGGTGATCGCGCTCGTCGCGACCGGCCCTGCATCGGGGAGCCGTTACGGCGCGCCGGGGGAGACACCGGCTCGCGGGAGCTCCGGGTACGCCATGGAGCTCACCGCTCTCGGCAGCAGCACCGCGACCGATCTTCGGATCGAGATCCGCGGAGCAGGCAGGCCCGATCCAAGACGGCTCGACGTGGTGGTGATCCGGACGCGCGCACCCGGCAAGGCGAGATCCGGTGTGAGGACGCTTCGCGATGTCCCCGTCTCGGACGGAGCCGCCGACGTCGAGCTCCGGCCGATGCCGAGCGGAACGAGTATCGTCGTCGAGGCCCGCGTTTCGGCCGGAACGCCCAGGCGGTCGTTCTCTCTGGACGCGAGCACCTCCGTTCGGCTCCTCCCCGATCTCGTCGTGGCCGCGGTCTCCGCCCCCTCGCAGACGTTGACGAGCCGGCCGGTCGACGTCGTGACGGAGATCGAGGAGCTCAACGGCGATCTGGGAGCCGAGGCGACGGTATCCCTTCGGTGGGGCCCTTCTCTCCTTGCCACCCAACGCGTTTCGGTTGACGCGCGGGCACGTGTGAGCGTGACGTTCCCAGGCGTAGCCCTTCCCGACGCCGTCCTGGTCGAGCTGACGGTGGGGGTCGACGAGATCACGCCGACCGAGTTCGACGCGACGAATGATTCGCGCACGACGTCGGTCGACGTCTCGGGGCACGAGCTGATTCCGTCGTTGATCGCCGTTCCGAGCCTCGGCGGCTATGGCGCGCAACTCAACCAGCACGTGTACGCGGCGATCACCCCGGCGCCCCCGGGCAGCCTGCCGAGCCTCGAAGACAAGGTGAAGGCACTCGAGCCACAGCTCGTGCGCATCTTCTTCAACGAGCAGCAGGAGGCTGCCCCCGACAAGATGACCTCCTTCATCGAGACGGTCGAGCTCGCGCAGCAGTCCGGAGCGGCGATCAACATCACCTATCAGACGGCGGCACGGGCGAAGCTCGACCCTGTCGTCTACATGGATCAGTTCGCGACCGTGCTCGACGAGCTCGTTCGTGTTCGAGGGCTTACGAACGTCCGCTGGGTCACGATCCAGAACGAGCCGAACACCACCGCCGTCACACTCGTGCAGTACGAGGCGCTCTACCGAGCACTGGACGACCGACTCGCCGCGCTCGGGATCCGGGATCGGATCGGCCTGATGGGCGGTGATCTCGTCGAAAGCGGTGCGGGCGGGAGCGATCGGGTGTGGTTCGACTACATGGCGACGCACATGAACGACGTGCTCGACGCCTACTCGGTCCACATCTACTGGAACTACTGGGACATCCCACGGATGGAGTTTCGGCTGCGGGACGTTCGCAAGATCGTCACCGAGGAGCTCCCCGCCGAGGCTCGCAAGCCGACGTTCATAACGGAGTTCGGCGTCCGAGGCCTCCAGAACCTGCCCGACAAGCCGAGCGTCGCGCCCTGGTACTGGGCGGATGGGACACCGATGGCACGGACGAACATCGCCGCGTTCCAGCAGTTCTGGTTCAACCTCGAGTCCGCCCAGCTCGGCTTCGCCGGCACCGCCAAATGGGACGCGTACTGGGGCAAGTACGACTCCGGCACGCAGGCCTACTGGATGATCGGCCCGCCCGAGGAGGGGTGGCCGCTCTTCCCGGCCTACCACGCTATGCAGCTGCTGCTGCAGACCACCGAGCGTGGCTGGCAGGTGCTCGGCGTCGCGCCGTGGGCCGACGACGACTGGAAGCTGAACGATTCAGGTCAACCGTTCGACCAACCCGAGCAGGAGCTCACGGCGTATGCGGGACCGGCCGGCGAGTTGACGGTGATCGGTCTCGACTCGCATGCCCGCGATCTCAACACGGTGTCGACCGACCCACCCGGAGCGTTCAGCATCGGCGGCCTGCCGCCGACGACCGCATTCACGCTGGTCGTCTGGAACGCGGCAGGAGACGGGACGAACACGATCGCCGGCGGCGTGACGTCGAGCGCAGCCGGCGTTGCGCGGTTCACGGTACCGCCGCAGGCAGCGTTCGCGCTCACGACCGTGCCGGTCTCCTGAGACGATTCGCGTCGTCCTCGGCACGGTACGCTCGCGTGATGCGTATTCGTGCTGCTGTGTTGGAGGAGTTCGGGCGGCCGCTCGTCATCGAGGAGGTCGATCTCGGGGGGCCGAGGGCGGGTGAGGTGTTGGTGCGGCTCGTTGCCTGTGGTGTTTGCCATACGGATCTTTACACCGCTTCGGGTGCTGATCCGACGGGGTATGTGCCCTGTGTCCTCGGCCATGAGGGGGCTGGTGTCGTCGAGGGTGTGGGGGAGGGCGTGACGCTTGTCGTCCCGGGTGATCATGTGATCACGTTGTTCGCGCCGGAGTGCGGGAAGTGTGTGCATTGCCTGAGCGGGCGCACGAACCGTTGCGTCGCGATCCGCGACCAGCAGGGTCTTGGTTTCTTGCCGGACGGGACTGCGCGCCTGTCGCGGGCCGGTGAGCCGCTGCGTCATTTCATGGGTACATCGACGTTCGCGGAGTACACGGTGATGCCGGAGATCGCTCTTGCGAAGGTGAGCCCCGAGGCGCCGCTGGAGGGGTGCGCGCCCTTCGCGTGCGGTCTCTCGACGGGTATCGGCGCCGCGCTCTACACGGCTCGGGTCGAGCCGGGTTCGACGTGCGTCGTCTTTGGTTGCGGGCTTGTCGGTCTCGGTGCCGTGATCGGCTGTCGTCTTGCGGGGGCGGAGCGGATCATCGCGGTCGACCTCTCGGAAGGTAGGCTGGCGCAGGCTCGCCACCATGGTGCGACCGACCTGCGGGTGGCGGGCGACGACACGGTGGAGTGGATCCGTTCCGAGACCGGCGGGTTCGGCGCCGATTACACGTTCGAGGCGACCGGTCTCGTCTCGGTGATGGGGCAGGCGGTCGAGGCGGCGCGCGAGGGGTGGGGGCTCGCGACGATGTGCGGCGTCGCCGGCAAGGGCGAGGTGCTCGAGGTCGTGCCTCGGTTCCTGATCACCGGCCGCCGGGTCGCGGGATCGTCGTTCGGCGGCGTCAAGGGGCGCACCCAGGTGCCGCTGCTCGTCGATCGCTGGCTCGGAGGCGAGATCGACGTGGAGTCGCTGTTGTCCCACCGGATCAGCCTGGACGAGGTCAACCACGGCTTCGACCTGATGCATGCCCAGGACGGGATCCGCAGCATCATCACCTTCGGCTGACCGGCCTCCGTCGTGTCGTGCTCGGACCTCAGCCGGCAGACGAGCCGGAGAGCGGCGAGCCCGGGAGCCTGCGGCGGGAGGCGACGCCGGCTACCACCGCGTCATGGGCGCCCCTCCCGGGGGCGCGGGCAACCGTTCAGCCGACGGCGAGCAGGAAGAACGACGCAAGCACGACGACAACGTTGCGTAGCGACGCGACGACGCGGGTGTGCAACCGTCCCCTCGACCCGCGCTGGTCCGATCCGGTCACGTTGGGTCGACAGTACATCGTCTTCAGAGGTAGAGGTCGGCGGCGGCGTCGCCGGTCAAGAGTTTCAGCCGGTCTCGGCAGGTCGCGCCGATGGATGCAGAAAGGGCACGAGTGGGAGCCAGCCTGCCTGAAGCACCGCCGTAAGCGAGGGTGGCGTGAGCACCGTTGCCCGGCCGCGAGGTCGAGGTGCGGGCGCCTCGTAGCCGGCGGGGGTCCAGCGGAGCAGCTCGTCCCCCGTGACGAGGAAGGGTGCGTGATCGCAGAGGACGAACGACCCCTCCGGCAACGCTTCGAACCGGCCCTCGTGTCGCCGCTGTCCGCGTGAGCCCGACTCGACCCGCTCCGCGTGGAGCCGCGTGTCGATTGCGTCGGCCCCGGGGTCGTCCCCGGGGTGGAGGTTGTGCCAAATTGTCACAAACTTCTGGTAGTCCTCGTGACGGCAGAGCGCGCAGGGTCGATGACCCGCCGCGAAAGCTGTCGCGTCGTCGAGGAAGAACAGCTCCGTGAATCGGCCGGGTTGCAGCAGCGGCTTCCGCTTCCAGCCACGGAACTCGAGCCGGCAGGCGATCCAGCGTCGGCCGGCATAGCGGCGCCTGATCGTGCCGCGCTCGTCGTGCAAGCACCCGCGGTTGCCGTAGACGAGCCCGCGGGCGGGGTCAGCGACGAGCTCGCCGAGGGGCGTCATCCGGTTGCGAAGCGGCATGCGGTCACGGTAGCCCGTGAAATGATGGGCGAGCAGGCTACGGCTGCGCAGTGAAAGAATCGGGTCGATGACCGCGTCCGCTCGTTACGCCCTTCTGGCCGGGATCGCGGGTGCCGCTCTCTGCCTGGCTCCGGCCGCGGTCGCGGCCAGGGCCGCCGAAACCGCGCTCGCGGAGCGTTACGCGCCCGTCGTCCGCCTCGTCGCTCAGCCGGAAGAATGCGGTCCCGGGGAGCCGTACATTCCGACCGACGTGGATGTGCTCTTCAACGAGCCCACCGTCGCGTTGCGCGGGCCGTGGAACCGGACGGATCTCGTGAAGATCGCCCCGGCTGCGACCGACCTCGTCAACCGGTACGAGTACCACCTCGATTTCCCCGGAGACCCGCTCGACGCCGGCTGCGACTACGAGCGCTGGGCGCGCCGTGTCACGAAAGGGACGTCACCCACCGTCTACGCCCATGTCGCGAGCGATTCGCGGTATCCCGGCAAGCTCGCGCTCCAGTACTGGTTCTTCTACCCGTTCAACGACTTCAACAACACCCACGAAGGCGACTGGGAGATGATCCAGCTCGTCTTCGACGCCTCCTCTGCCGGAGAGGCGGTTGCGGAGGATCCGGTCGAGGTCGGCTACAGCTCGCACGAGGGTGCCGAGCGTGCTGCCTGGAACGACGACAAGCTGGAGATCGTCGACGGAACGCACCCGGTCGTGTACCCCGCGGCAGGGTCGCATGCCAACAAGTACACCGCGGCGCTCCATCTCGGGAGCTCGGCAGAGGCGGGCGTCGGCTGCGACGACACGCTTGGCCCTCACCGCGAGCTCAGGCCCGTTGTGAAGACGATCCCAGGCGACCCGGTCGAGGCGAAGGCCGCCTTCCCGTGGATCGCCTTCGAAGGTCGATGGGGCGAGCTCGAGAAGGCGTTCTTCAACGGTCCCACCGGCCCGAATCTCAAGGACCAGTGGACACACCCGATCGTGTGGTCCAAGACCTGGCGTGACCGGGGTTATGCGGTGCCCAGTGCCGGCCTCTTCGGTACCGGAGCCACCGACCTGTTCTGCACCGGCGTCGCCACCGGGTCCAAGGGGCTCGTCCTCCTGCTCCGCAATCCGGCGCTCATGCTCCTCACCCTTGGCGCGATTCTCGCTCTCCTCGCCTTCGCCGTCATCCGCGCGACCTGGCTGCCGGTGGCGCCGTTCCGCGTTGCGCGCCGGCGAACGTGGGGTCAGGTCCTCTCGGCCTCCGCGCGCATGTACCTCGAGCGCGCACGGCTCTTCCTCGGCATCGGGCTCGTCCTGATCCCGATCGCCGTTGCGATCACGGTGCTCCAGTGGCTCGTGTTCAGGGGGATCGATCTGCTCGGTGCGGTGACCGGCGTGGGGGCCGGTGCGTTCGCGCTTTCCGCGGTCGTCATCGGGACGACGCTGGCGCTCCTCGGGCTCGGGCTCGTGCAGGCGGCGACTGCCTGCGCACTGGTCGAGATCGATGCGGGACGCCCGATCGGCCCGGTGCAGGCCTATCGAATCGCCGTGCGGCGAATCCGCCCACTGCTCGGGGCGATCGCGATCTTCGTCATCGCCTGGGTCGCTCTCACCGCTACGGCGATCCTGATACCCGTCGCCCTGTGGCTCGCCGTCCGCTGGTGCCTTCTCGCGCCGGTCGTCGAGCTGGAGGCTCCGTCGTCGTTTGGAGCCCTCCGTCGGAGCGCACGCTTGGCGCGGGGGCGCTGGATCAAGGTCGGCTCGCTCGTCGGCCTCAGCGCTGCGATCGCGCTCGTTACGGGGCCGCTGCTCGGGGCTCTCCTCATCTTCGCCACGAACATGCCCCTCGCGCTTCTCAACCTGGTGGCCGGGGTCGTGTACGCGCTCTCCCTGCCGTTCGTGGCGCTCGTCACGGCATATGTGTATTTCGACGTCCGGGCGCGCGGTGAGCTCGAGCCCGCCGATCAGCCCGCCGAGCTGCCGGCAGAGATCGAGCTCTCCGCCTGAGGTCCCGGTCTCGCCGCCCGCCCTGCTGGAAGGGGGAAGCTCGGCACGGCCTCCGTCCTTATCGGCCGTGCCGGCATCTGACCTCTTGCGCCAAGCTGATCCCGTTCTCTAAAATGGCAACACTCTATTGATGCGTCCGGCGGAATGCCGCCGGAAGCATCGAGAACACGTCGAGAGCTCAGAGCAGCAGGACATTGAGAGGAGGCCGCAGAGATGCGACCCGTCGAACGTCGTCCACGATCCCGACCCGCGCCCGTGCTCGCATCAGTCGCCTTTGCGGTGGTGGTGGCGCTCGGCTGCATCGCTGCGGTGGGTGGTGCGGCAACCGTAGTCGCCCCGACCTCCGGTATCGACCTCCGCCTCGACTTCGAGACCGGCGACACGTCCCAATTCTCCGGGCTCGAGTGCCCCGATCCGGAGACGCAGGTCGAGGTATACGGAGCGGGTGCCGCCTACCCCTCCCCACGGCAGGGCAGGTATGCCGCCCGCTTCTCGGAAACGGCACGCGACATCTGGGCGGGAAACGGCATGGTTCGGTGCCTGGCCGCCCGTTACGACACGGATGAGTCGGCCGGCGACGAGTACTACTACGCCTTTTCACTCTCCGTCCCCGCCTCCGGGCTGAACGACAATCTCCTCTGGGAGCTGCACCATCCCAGCTCTCTCTACCGTCTGCCCGGCTGCGGTGTCGCTCCGCTCGCGCTCAGTGCGAGGAGTGGCGGTCTCCGATTCCGAATTGCCACGGGCAACTGCACCGTCGGCGCCGGCTATTCCTACTGGAACCCGGACATCCCGATCCCGGGCCTCGCGACCGTTCCGCGCTCCACCTGGATCGACTTCGTCGTCCACGTTTCCTTCTCGGAGAGCGACGGCATCGTGGAGGTCTGGCATCGCACCGGCTCGGGCACGTTCCCGGCGACTCCGCAGCTGGCTCGCCACGGGATCCCGACCCTGCCCTATTCGAACACCGCCAACGTCCACGGCGTGTCTCTCTATACGGAGATGGGTCTCTACACAGGTCGAACGGACTACAGCGGTTCCGACACCGTCTATCTCGACGGGTACCGGCGGGGGACGTCACGTGCCGCAGTTCTGGCCGAGTTCCCGAACGGCGCTCCGACGCCGACCGCCTCACCGGCTGTCGCCGTCCCGAGCGCCCCGATCGGCGGTCGAGTCGGCGTCGTCGCTGCGCCGGCTTCCTCCCCGCTCACGGCGTCGCCGCCGACGATCGCACAGAGCATCCAGGGCGGCCAGACTCTGAGGGGTACCGTGACGTGGACGGCCGTGCCGTCGTCGCGCGTGAAGCAGGTCGTATTCGCGATGGACGACAACAAGGCCACTAACGCCGATGGGTCACCTCCGTATTCGCTCTCGCTCGACACGACGCGGTTTGCGAACGGCGCTCACACGGTCGGTCTGACCGTGACGTTGCTGGACGGCACGGTCGTCTGGCGACCGTACCAACTCGGGATCGTCACGATCGACAACAGCGTGTCGCAGGAGGGGACCGGCCCCGACTCCGCGAGGGTCGAACATCCGCCACTCCAGGGTCCACAGCAACGTGGGCAACGGAGCGACGAGCAACTGCCTGATCGAGAAAGGCACGGTGGGCGACACGACAGGGCGGCCCGAAACGTGCGGCGAGGGTAGCGCGGGATGACGATGCGGCCGGCGACGAACGGGCGTGTCGTCGTCACCGCCGCACCTTGCTCTTCTCCGGGGGCTTGCGAGGCGGGAGCGACGGGACTCGAACCCGCGACCGTGACAGGGCGAAACGATGCGATGACCGGGGCTCACCGAAGCTGACCGGACCGAGCCGATACGACCTGTTCTAGCCGTAGCAAGTCGTCTTCGGTAGGCCGTTGTGCACCGCGACAAGCCGTTGATCACCGGGTTGTCGAGGTCTGTAGGAATGAGGAGTCCCGCGCCATCGTGTTGGGCTACGGGGTGGGGGCCGGCCTTCAGGGGGCGGGCCCGTCGCCGTTTGCAGCGGCCTACTCGCCTCCCAGAACTGGTGGACCTTCTGCTGGTCGTGGAGCGACCGCGGATGGGGACCGACGACGCCCGGACCGATCGCAGTCGCGGATGTGGCTAAACGCAACCCCCGCTGCATGATCTTCCCTGCGTCCAAGATATCCCGCGAGGTGATCCACCAGCTCTCGCGCATCGTCTTCGGCACCGTGGATGAAGCTCGACTTGCGGCGGCGCAAGACCGGAAGCCCGAGCACGTACATCCCCGGGCTGTCCGTGACGCCCCCGTCGTGGCACACGTGTCCTTTCTCGTCCAGGACGGGTACGTGCAGCCAGCTGTAGTCCGGGCGAAAGCCGGTCGCCCACACAATCGTTCGGATCTCGCCGCTGCGCAGATCGATCTGCAGCTGCGACGATTCAGGCGCACGAGTCGGTTCGAAGCGTTCCGGCTCGCCGAAGTCGCTCTCGTCGCCGGGAGCGCCGACGTTGTCCGCGGAGTCGTCGCCTCTATGGTGCGCCCACTCGTCGAAGGTGTCCAACAGGCGGTCCATCTTCAGATCCGCGAGCGCGAACATATTCCGAAGCCCGCCGGAGAAGAGCGCCCTGCCGTCGCGTGACGCAGAAAATCGGCCCACCAGCTCGACCCCCATCGCACTCAGGGCATTCAGATCGAGCGTGGTCCAGTCCGGCGTGCCGACGAGCTGCGGCGAAGGCAGACGCCGCGCACGGGTTAGATCTTGGATGTCGTCGTGACGCTGATTCCACACCCCAGACCGATCCATCCACCACAGCACGTCGCGTCCGCGGTACCTGCGCGGCAGGCGGACGTGCTCGCCGACTGCGAGCGTCACCGGTCGCCCTGAGCGGCGAATTTCACTGGCGAGCTGCACGCCTGTGGCCGATGCGCCAACGATGAGCACACCCCCGTCGGGCAGCTGGGACGAATCGTGATAGTCGAACGGGGTGATCTGTTCAATAGATGCTGGCACCGACGCGCGAACCGCCGGAACGCTCGGCAGATTGCACGCGCCACTCGCGAGCACGACGCACCTGCAGCGGATATCACCGTCGGTTGTCGCGACGTGGTATCCGTCGTCGGTTCGTGTCACCGACGTGACGTTCGTATTGGTGCGAACCGGCGCGCTCGAAACAGTGGCGAAGCGCGAGATGAACTCGATTACCTCGCCCATCGACATATAGCCGTCCGGATCCGGGCCGTCGTAGCGATGGCCGGGCAGACGACTCTGCCAGTTGGGCGTGAGTAGCCGCAGAGAGTCCCAGCGCTCGCGCCGCCAGGAGTTCGCCACCTCCCCGCGCTCGAGCAGGACGTGATCGATCGAGCGCTCGGTGAGAAACCGGCTGGCCGCGAGTCCAGCGTGACCGGCCCCGACAACGACCGTCGTGAGCTGCTCGATGGTTCTAGACCACTTCGACAGTGACGTTCACGGGGTTCGTGATGGCGTCATACACCGCCGAGCGCTTCTGCGACTGCGCGACGATCGCCTCGATGTCCTTCTTCGACGCGTCCGCGTCAATCTCGAAGATCACCTTGATGTCGTCGTAGCCGTTGCGCACGTCGCTGTCCATGCCGAGAATGCCGCGGATGTCCATCTTGCCTTCGAGCTTCGACTCGACCGAGCGCAGCTGGATACCGCGGTTCTGCGCAACTGAAGCGATGCCTGCTGTGAGGCAGCTCGCCAGCCCGACGAGAACGTACTCGATCGGCGTGATGCCGTTGTCTTCCGACGCGAAGATCTCCGGATGGTCAGCCTCGAAGGTCGTCTCGGTCTTGTGCGACTGCTCCTCACCGAGGCCGAAGAAGCCTTTGACCTTCGCCTGGCTGTGTGTGCCGTTCACCCACTTGCAGGACGCCCGCCACGTAAACTTTGTTGCCTCGGGCGATCCCTGGAGCGCATCGCGCGCATCGAGGAGCGCCTGCACGTTGACTCCATTGTCCACAGTCGCCATTGCCATGGTGAAATCCCCTTTCGCCGGTATCACGGGTAGTTGCTCTGCGGGAACCGAAATCATACAACGGTGGGCCACCGGCCAGGTGTACCGCAGCGATATCATCGCGCGCGTGGCAACGTCGGCGCCAAAGATCACGCCGATGATTCAGGACTTTCTCGCGCGTCAGGAGACCTAAGAGGACGGAATGCTGGACGAGCCGCAGCGCATAGAGGAAGCCCGCGATTTTGGATTCGAAACGCGTCAGGTGCACGCCGGGCAGCGCCCCGACCCGAACACTGGCGCGCGCGCCGTCCCGATTTACCAGACCACGAGCTACGTGTTCGAGGACCCGGAGTCGGCCGCCGCGTACTTCAACCTGCAGGAGTACGGGAACACCTACTCGCGCATCATGAACCCGACGGTGGCCGTGTTCGAGGAGCGCATGGCCAACCTCGAAGGCGGCTGCGGCGCGGTCGCTTTCGCGAGCGGCATCGCGGCACAGGCCGCGGCGCTTTTCACGCTGCTCCAGCCGGGCGACCACGTCGTCTCCTCGTCGGCGCTCTACGGCGGCACGGTCAATCAGTTCAAGCACCTGCTGCGCAAGATGAACGTCGGCCTGACATGGGTCGACCCCGACGATCCCGGCGCGTGGCGGGCAGCGCTTTGCGAGAACACCAAGCTCTTGTATGGCGAGACGATCGGCAACCCTGGCGGCAACGTGCTCGACATCGAGGCGATCGCCTCCATCGCGCACGAGCACGAAGCGCCGCTGATCGTCGACAACACGTTCGCGACGCCGTATCTTTGTCGACCGATCGAATGGGGCGCCGACATCGTTGTCCACTCGGCGACGAAGTTCATCGGCGGCCACGGCACGAGCATCGGCGGCGTCGTCGTCGATTCGGGACAATTCAACTGGTCGAACGGCCGCTTCCCGGTCATGGCGGAGCCGTCGCCCGCGTATCACGGACTGCAATTCCACGAAACGTTCGGCACATACGGCTATTGCATGAAGCTGCGCGCGGAAACGCTGCGGGATCTCGGCGCGGCGATGAGCCCGTTCAACGCTTTCCTCTTCCTGCAGGGGCTGGAAACGTTGTCGCTGCGGATGGCGCGTCACGTCGAGAACGCGGTGGCGATCGCGAAGTACCTCGAGTCGCATGCGCTGGCGTCGAACGTCACGTACCCGGGCCTGCAGAAGAGCCACTGTCGCCCGCTCGTCGACAGATATCTGCCGGGCGGTGCCGGTGCCGTCTTCTCGTTCGACTGCCACGGCGGACGAACGGCGGGGCAGGACTTCATCCGCGGCGTCACGCTCTGGTCGCACCTGGCGAACGTCGGCGACTCGAAGAGCCTGATCATTCATCCCGCGAGCACGACGCACCGCCAGCTCAATGACGACGAGCTGCGGGCGGCGGGGGTCGGCCCGGGGACGATCCGGCTCTCGGTCGGAACCGAATCGATCGACGATCTGATCTGGGATCTCGAGCAGGGCTTCGCGCGCGTGGCGGCGTCGACATGAGCCCTTCGGTCGATTCAATCCCGTTCGATCTGACGCGCTACCAGGATCCGCTGACGATCCAACGAGTGCTCCACAATGCGAAAACCGTGGCCATCGTTGGGCTGTCTTCGAACGAGCTGCGCCCGAGCTATTTCGTCGGTTACTACATGAAGCGACACGGCTACCGTGTGATTCCCGTGAATCCGCGCGAGTCGGAGACTCTCGGGGAGAAGAGCTTCGAGAGCCTCGTCGATCTGCCGGAGCCGATCGATATCGTCATCGTCTTCCGTGCGCCCGATGCACTGCCCACGATCGCGGCTGAAGCCGTCAAGATCGGCGCCGGCACCCTCTGGTGTCAGTTCGGCGTGATCAACGAGGACGGCGGACGCATCGCAGAGTCAGGCGGCCTGACGGTGGTGATGGATCGCTGCGCCAAGGTCGAGCACGCGCGCTACGTCGGCCGTATGCACTGGCTCGGCTTCAACACACAGCGCATCACCTCGGTGCGCGGCGGACTCCAGTAGAGGACTGCGCCCTTTTCCCGTCCCCAGATCAGGACAACCGGAGTCTCACGACGGTTGGGCCTAACACCAAACAGAGGGGTGGGGGTGGCCGCGTCGCCTGACATGTTCGGGCAGCCCCGACATCCGACTCGCAGAGTCGGGGGGTCGCGCTGAATCGCCGATGATAATAGGGTATGGACGCAAATGCGTAGCGCCTCCATAAACTTGAAAACGCCTGTAACCAGGCGTTTTCCGAGGCGGGAGCGACGGGACTCGAACCCGCGACCTCCGGCGTGACAGGCCTCGCCGGGGCCTCCACGATCCTCCCTGGGATGTCCCTGAAGTGCCCGTTTAGCAGGTGATTCAGCGAAGCGGGAAGCTCTGCTTCTCGGCGTTGGCATGCTTCTCCCCGAGGTTCCCACCCCATCCAGACCCCATCGCGCCGTAGCCCCGGCGGGCAACGCGGCGCTGGCGCCGAGTTGTCTGCGCAGGAGCGGACGCTTCCGGGGGTTACTCCCCAGGCAGTCAGGCGACGTCGAGGTACCGCCGCAGCGCCTTGCGGATCACGGAGGAGGTAGTCTCGTGATCGCGTTCGGCGCGCTGGGCGAGTGCCTCGCGCAGGTCGGGATCGAGCCGGACGGACTCGACGGTCGCCGCGGCCGAGCCGATCGGTGGGCGCCCGCCTCGGCGGCGCAGCATCTTGTCGACGTCGTAGCCGGCCTCGGCCTTCTCGGCCAGCTCGGCGACCAGCTCGTCCGTGATCGACGCGCCGCTCGCCGTCGTGCCGTGCGTCTTCTTCGGCATCTTCATCCTCCCGGCAGCAGTCGCTGGTACTTCGCTCGCATCTTCATTGCATGGATCGCCAGTTCTGAGCCGTCGTCGCGCACGATCGTGACGACCTCGAGCAGCTCGGCGCTCCTGGAGGGGCCGAGGTACAGCCGGGTGTCGCCGTCGTGGTCTTCGATTGCCATCGCGTGCGTTGTTGCGTGCTCGATGTCCTCGTCGGCGATGCCGTGCTTGCGCGCCGAAGAGTGGACCTCCACTTGCGAATCGTACTACAAAACCCATTGTCCTGCCCGTGGCCCGACAGTGGCGAGGCGTATCTGATCGTTGGCGTGATCGCGAGGCCGAAGAGAACGCGGCTTACAGGCCTGCTACGGAAAAAGCCCTGGAAAAGGGGCTTCTTCTATGACTGCCGATTCGCCGGCGACTCGGCATGCTCACCCCGGGGTAGGCCCCTCACGAACTAACGGCTGGCGCCGGCCAGCAGCCGAAGCACTGATCCGGCGTGTTTCTTCGGTTCGCCTTCGAGTCCGGCCTGCTCCGGCCGGGCGGGCACTGAGCCCGTCCGGCCGGACGCTCTCATCACCGCGGCGTGAACTGAGCCTGGACGCCCGACTCGTCGTCCTCGAGCCGGTACGGCCTGCCCGCCTCGAGGGTCACGGTGAGGTAGACCGACGTGCCGCTCGGGATCGTCTGCATCGCGCCGAGAAGCGTCATTGGCGCCGGCGTCCGGGGCTGCTTGCCCGTGGTGTCGATCGACTTGACCCAGCGGTCGACGTCAGCCTTGGTCTTGCCGGGGTTGAGAGTCGAGAGGATGAACCCGCGGCCCGCTCCGGCCCGGTTGCGCAGCTCGATCGTCTGCACACCGGCGTGAAGCAGCGGGATGACGAAACGCTTCTTCTCGGCCGTGATCACAGCATCGACCTTCGGTAGCTGAGCGCCGGAGTCACCCGTGACCGTGAACGCCCGCCGGCCGCCGAGCCTCTCGAACGGGACACCGTTCGTGTTCGGCACGCCGTCGACGAAGAAGTACGTCCCGCTCGGCAACTGCCGCGTGATCGTGATCTTTGCACCGGGCGTCATGACCCCGGGCCCGGCGACATCGTGGAGCCAAGAAACCTCTTTGTGCTGCTCGAACGAACGCAGCGCCTGCGCGTACGTGTGGCCCTTGTCGACGCGCGCCAGCCCGAACTCGTGTAGCTCCTTGCCGAGGTTGCGGAACCGCATTGCCACGACGCCACCCTTGATCACGCGCGGCATCACGTAGCCGTGTTCGTCGACGTCGACCTGGACTGGCGTCGGAACGGCGCTCGATGACGCAGCGCCGAAACCGGCCGCGACGAGCGCGACAAGTGCGAGGGCTGGTAGCAGGATCCGGATACGCATGGAAACGACCTCCTTTTCGGTGACCATCCGAAGCTAGGTCGAGTCGCAGCGCGGGTCGTCGCCACACGCAACGATCTTGCATCACTCTGCAGGGCGATCTCTCGAAACGGAATCGCTCCGGCAGCCGATAGCGCCGAAGCCACCGACGGCGTACGGTCTCCCTGTGCCACGGAAGGTCTCAGATCTGATCCACCGCTTCGGCGACCCGCTCCTAGCGGTCGGGCTCGTGACGCTGATGATCGTCCAGGTCTGGTTGCTCGACGTCTCGCGGGTCGACAAGCTCGCCACGACCATCGCGGCATTGGCACTGCTCGTGCCGCTCGCTCGTCGCGTTCGCCTGCCGCTCACCCTGATGACGGTTCTCGCAGCGGCCGGCCTCCTCGGCCAGTGGCTGCCGAAGCGCGTGACTGACATCGAGGCGTTCGGGCTGATCGTGCTGCTCGTCATCTACAACGCGGCGGCGCACACCTCCGGCCGCCGTGCCCGGATGGCTGGCGCCCTGACGGCTGCGTTGGGAGTGACAGTGCTGCTAACCGACCCTGACGGCGTCTACCTCAGCGGGGTGATCTTCTTCACGCTGCTGTTCGGCGCGCCGTGGCTCGCCGGCTACGTCGTTCAGCGACGGCGGCTCGGCGAGGCGCGCATGCGCCGCGAGCGAGACGCCGCCGAGGCGGCGATCGTCGAAGAGCGGGCGCGGATCGCGCGCGAGCTGCACGACGTCGTCGCACACGCGATCAGCGTCATCGTCCTGCAGGCCCGCGGCGGTCGCCGCCTGCTCGACACGGAGCCGGACGAGACCCGCAGCGCGCTCGACACGATCGAGCGCACCGGCCAACAGGCGCTCGTCGAGATGCGGCGTCTCGTCGGGCTCCTGCGGGAGAGCGACGAGGCGCTGGCGCTCGCCCCGCAGCCGAGCCTCGCGCGGCTCGACGACCTCGTCGACCAGGTACGGGCTGCCGGGCTGCCCGTCGAGCTCACCATCGAGGGCGACCCCGTCGAGCTGCCGCCCGGGATCGACCTCTCCGCCTACCGGATCGTGCAGGAGGCGCTGACGAACGCGCTCAAGCACGCCGGCCCCGCGCAGGCCCGGGTGAGCCTCCGCTACCGCCCGGATGGCCTCGACGTCGAGGTCGCCGACGACGGCGCCGGGACGGCGAACGGCGATGGCAGTGGCCACGGGCTGGTCGGGATCCGCGAGCGGGTGTCGGTCTACGGTGGCGAGCTCGACGCCGGCCCGCGCGCCGACGGCGGCTACGCGGTGCGCGCGCGGCTGCCGTACGCGAGCGAACGATGATCCGCGTCCTGCTCGCAGACGACCAGGCGCTCGTGCGCGCCGGCTTCCGCATGATCCTCGAGGCCGAGCCGGACATCGAGGTGGTCGGCGAGGCGGGCGACGGCGTCGAAGCGGTCGCGCTCGTGCCCGCGAGCTCGCGCCGGACGTCGTCCTGATGGACATCCGCATGCCCGTGCTCGACGGGATCGAGGCGACGCGCCAGGTCGTGCGCGACGCAGACGAGCCCGCGCGTCCTCGTGCTGACGACGTTCGACCTCGACGAGTACGTGTACGGGGCGCTGCGGGCGGGCGCGAGCGGCTTCCTGCTCAAAGACGCGCCCGGAGGAGCAACTCGTCGTCGGCGATCCGGGTCATCGCGACGGGTGGCTCGCTGTTCGCGCCGTCCGTGACACGACGGCTGATCGAGGAGTTCTCACGCCGCACGCCACGCCCACACCACCGCCGCAGCTCGACGAGCTGACCGCCCGCGAGCTCGAGGTGCTGCGGCTCGTCGCGCGCGGCCTCACGAACGGCGAGATCGCGGCGACGCTCGTCGTCAGCGAGCACACTGTGAAGACTCACGTCGCGCATCTCCTCCGCAAGCTCGACCTGCGCGACCGCACACAGGCGGTCGTCGCCGCCTACGAATCAGGGCTCGTTAGGGCCGGCGAGGTCGTCGGCACGAGGGGGTTCGTACCTGAAACCTAAGGTGGAGCTAGGCGGGCTCGAACCGCCGACCTCCTGGGTGCGATGGAGACGATCGGAGCTCAGATCCGACGGGTTCCGAATCTCATAGCGGTGGTCAAGTCTGACCCAACTCTGACCTTCATATGAGTCGTATCTTGAGAGATGCCCGAGATCGACATAGAACGGCTTGAAATGGAGCGGGAGCGACGGGACTCGAACCCGCGACCTCCGGCGTGACAGGCCGGCGTTCTAACCAACTGAACTACGCCCCCGTGGGCCGGGGAATCATAGCGGCGCTTCGGCCCACTCCTCGGGGGAGCCGCAGCCCGGCCGTTCGGCTTCGATCATCTAGGCTCGATGCGTGTCTCTGATCGCGACGAGAGGACTGACGAAGCGATTTGGCTCCGTCCTCGCCCTCAACGACCTGAACCTCGACATCGAGCCGGGCGTGATCGGTCTCGTCGGCGCGAACGGTGCCGGCAAGAGCACGCTGATCAAGATCCTCCTCGGCCTGATCGAGCCCACATCCGGGTCGGCAGAGATGTTCGGGCTCGACGTTGCCACGCACGGGCTGTCCGTCCGGCAGCTGATCGGCTACATGCCGGAGCACGACTGCCTCCCGCTCGAGATCAGCGCCACCGAGTTCGTCGCGCACATGGCGCAGGTCAACGGCCTGCCGCGCGCCGCCGCCCGCGAGCGCACGGCCGAGACCCTTCGCCACGTCGGCCTGTTCGAGGAGCGCTACCGCGAGATGCGCGGCTACTCGACCGGCATGCGGCAGCGCGTGAAGCTCGCGCAGGCTCTCGTCCACGACCCCAAGCTGATGCTCCTAGACGAGCCGACGAACGGGCTCGACCCTGCCGGCCGCGACGAGATGCTCGATCTCATCCTGCGCATCGGCAGCGAGTTCGGCATCTCGATATTGATGTCGTCCCACCTGCTCACCGAGATCGAGCGGGTCTGCACCTATCTCGTCGTCATCGAAAGTGGACAGCTCGTGCGCTCGGACAGCGTCGCGACCTTCACGGGCCGAACCGAGCTGCTCACGGTGGAGGTGGACGGTCCCGTCGCAGGCCTGGCGAGTTACCTGCGGGAGCACGGATACGACGCGCACGAGGGCAATCACATGCTCGAGCTCGACCTCAAGGACGACGGGGCATACGACGCGATCCGCGACGGCGCGGCGACCCTCCGGGTCGGCCTGATCCGGATCGAGCAGCGTCGCGAGCACCTCGAGGACCTGTTCCGCGATGAGGCCGACGACGAGGTCAGGGCAACACGTGTCTGAACAAACCGGGTCCAGCAACATCTACGACCTCGGCTACCGCCACTACGACGGGAGCCGCATCGGTCGCCGCGGGACGCTGCTCACGCTCTACGTCCACGGCCTGCGCAGCGCCTTCGGGCTCGGGCGGCGCGCGACCAGCAAGATCTTCCCCTTTACCCTTGCCGTCTTCGCATTCGTGCCGGCGATCATCCAGCTCGGGGTCGGAGCGATCGTCAGCGGGGTGAACCAACATGTAGACCTCTTCAAGCACGAGGACTACTTCACGTACGTTCGGATCATCCTCGTGCTCTTCTGTGCGACAGTCGCGCCCGAATTGGTCGGCCGCGACCAGCGCAACAAGACGCTCTCCCTCTACTTCTCCCGCGCGGTATCCCGCTTCGACTACACGATCGCGAAGTTCGCCGCGCTGACGAGCGCGATGCTCGTGCTCACTCTCGGTCCGCAGCTCTTGCTCTTCATCGGCAACGGCATGGCCAACGACAACCTCTCGGGCTACATCTCCGATTCGTGGGATCTCGTCGCGCCGATCGTCGCGGGGTCACTGCTGATCTCATCGGTGATCGCTGCGGTCGGGCTCTGTATTGCCGCATACCTGCCGCGCCGGGCTTACTCGACCGCGGCGATCGTCGGAGTCTTCGTCCTCACGCTGTCTGCATCTCACATACTCATGCAGACGGTCGACGCGACGTACGCCCGCTTCGTGCTTCTCGTGAGCCCCGTTGCCTGGGAAGGGACGATCCTCTGGTTCTTCGGGGTCGAGCCGGATTCGGCGAACGTCCTCTCCGACGCGCACTTCGGCGGCTGGGTCTACTTTCTCGCTGTCCTGGCGACGATTGCAGCGACGCTCGCGCTGACCTTGCGGCGCTTCGCAAAGGTGGCGACATGACCGTCGCGCACGAGAGTGCCGTCGAGGAGCAGGGGCCTGCAGAGACCGGTGCGACGATCGTCCTCAGAGATGTGTCGCGGTGGTACGGCAACGTGGTCGCAGTCAACGGGATGTCGTTCTCGGTCTCGCCCGGAATCACGGGCCTGCTGGGGCCGAACGGTGCCGGCAAGAGCACCGTGCTGCACATGCTCGCCGGTTTTCTCAAGCCCTCAGCGGGAGAGGTGATCGTCCTCGGCGAGCCGGCGTGGCGCCATCCGGCGCTCTACCGTCATCTCGGCCTCGTTCCCGAGCGGGAATCGGTGTACGGCTCGCTCACCGGCTACGAATTCGTCCGGCTGAACGCGCGGCTGCAGGGCCTCGCCGCCCCGGACGAGGCGGTGCGGTCGGCCATCCGCCAGGTCGACCTCGAGGACGCCGCGGGGCGACCCACCGGCGGCTACTCGAAGGGGATGAAGCAGCGCATCAAGGTCGCGGCTGCCCTGGTGCACGACCCGTCGGTGCTGCTGCTCGACGAGCCGTTCAACGGTGCCGACCCGCGGCAGCGTCTCCAGCTGACCGAGCTGCTCCACGTGCTTGCCGCCGAGGGGAGGACGATCATCTTCTCCTCGCACATCCTCGAGGAGGTCGAGCGGCTGGCAGAGCGCGTGCTCGTGGTCGTCGGCGGCCGGCTCGCCGCCTCGGGCGACTTTCGCGAGATCCGCCGGCTGATGACCGACCGGCCGCATACGTTCACGCTGCGGACCTCGGACGACCGGAAACTCGCATCGGCGCTCGTCGGCCACGGGAGCGTTGTCGGGGTCGAGTTGGGCGAGAGCCGGCTCACCGTGCGAACGTCCCAGCTCGGGGCCTTCGCGCTTGCGGTACCGGCGATTGCGCGATCCTCCGGGGTCACTCTGCGCGAGCTGAGGCCGACCGACGAGTCGCTCGAGGACGTCTTCTCGTACCTGGTGAGCCGATGATCGGGATCATCGCGGCGGTGACACTCCGACAGCTCGTCGGGCGTGGGCGGACCGTGCTGATGGGGATCCTCGCGCTCCTGCCGATCCTGCTCGCGGTCGTCTACCGGCTTGGCAGCGAGGACGTCGATCAGCCGCGGTGGGTTGCCCGGGTGCTACTGGAAGGGCTCGTCGTCACCACGCTTCTGCCACTTGCTGCGCTCGTTTACGGCACGGCGGCAATCGGGGCCGAGATCGAAGACGGCACGGCGGTGTACCTCCTGGCGAAGCCCGTGTCACGCACGGAAATCATCCTCGGGAAGCTGCTCGCGGCATGGGGGCTGACGACGGTCACCGTTCTCGTCTCGGGCCTCGTCGCCGGTGCGATCGGCCTCGCCGGCGCCCCGGGCCACGGGTTGCTACTCGGCTTCGGCGTCGGCCTCGTGGCCGGCAGCCTCGTCTACTCGGCGTTGTTCGTGATGCTGAGCGTCGTCACGAGCCGGGCGCTGATCGCTGGCCTCGTGTACGTGTTCATCTGGGAGGGGCTCGTCAACGGGCTCTTCGCCGGAACGCGGCTGCTCTCCGTCCGCCATTACACGCTCTCGATCGCCGGCATCTTCGTCGACCTGCCGGGCAGCGTGTTCGAGGCGAAGCTGGGGCCGGTGGCCGCGATCGTCATGATGATCGCCGTCGGCAGCGCGTCGGTGTGGTTCGCCATTCGACGCCTGCAGCGATTCGAGATCGGCGAGTCGACCTAGAGGCTTGCTGTGCTCCCCGACACACCTGCCGGCCGCTGTCGCGACTCCCTCCGGCGGATCGAGGATCGCGCAGGGGTGTTTCGGTCGCCTGCGAACCTAGAGGAGTGTCGATGGTCGATCTGATCGCTCTCGGGGTCATCGCCCTTACTGCGCTCTCAGGGTTTCGGCGCGGGCTCGTCGTGGGCGTCTTCTCCCTTGCGGGGCTCGTCGTCGGCGCCTATCTGGGCGCCCGCGTCGGCCCTTCGTTTGTCGGCGGCGGCCTGGCCCGGTGGCTTCCGCTCGTCGCGCTCGGCGGAGCATTGCTCTGCGCGGCCGTCGGCCAGGCGATTGGCGTGATGATCGGGCGCAACCTCCGGCGCGGGATGCTCGTGCTCGGCCCGCTCCGGGCCTTCGACAACGTCGGTGGGGGAATGCTCGGCGCCCTTACGGGGCTCGTTCTGTGCTGGGCCGTCGGAGCCGTCTTCCTCTACGTCCCCGGGCAAACCGAGTTCCGCCGCTACGCCCAGGACTCGAGAATCCTGTCGACGCTCAACCAGGAGTTTCCGCCCAACCGGTTGATCGACACGCTCGCGCGGATCGATCCTTTCGCGACCCTCGCCGGCCCGGCCGCAGGCGTCGGCGCGCCGGATCCGGCCGTGCTCGGTTCCACCGGCGTCAACGGCGCCGCCCTCAGCGTCGTCCGCGTGATCGGGCATGCGTGTGGCCTAGGCATCGAGGGTTCAGGCTGGGTCGCTGCTCCCGGTCTCGTTGTCACGAACGCACACGTCGTGGCGGGGATCAAGGCTCCTCATGTCGATCGCAACGACGGGGTCCTGCTCGACGCCCGTGTCGTTTCGTTCGACAAGACCAACGACATCGCCGTCCTACGCGTCTCCGGGCTGACGGCCGCTCCGCTCCGACTCGCAGACGCCGTCGAGGGGACGCCCTCCGGGCTACTCGGCTACCCGGGCAACGGCCCGTATGCCGAGACACCCGTCCGTGTCGGCCGGGTAGTGCAGCTCGTCGGCCGTGATGCGTACGGGAACTTCCCGACGATCCGGCGTGTGACGACGATCCGCGGCACCATCCGCAGCGGCAACTCGGGCGGACCGGTCGTCGACGCGTATGGACGCGTGATCACGACCGTCTTCGCCCAGCGAGCGCGTACAGACGGGGGTTACGGTGTTCCCACCGATGTCGTGCGAGCGGCCATAGCCCGGGGCCGGCACCGAGCCGATCGAGACACCCTGTGTCGACCGCTGACCGGCCTACTTCGGGTTCGAGCAACAGGTCGAGTGCAGCCTCGGGCTGCTTGAACGGCGGGATCACGTAGACCCCCGCGACGTGCCCTCGCAGTGAGGCGAGCAGGTCGCGGGCCAACGCGAGCCCGACGGCAGGCGCCGCGGGGCCGGCGTCACGTAACGCGTCGAGCACCGTCTCGAGGCATCCGAGATCCCCGGCACTTCGTTGTGGAGACGCAACGCCATCGCGTGCGACCGCAACGGCCACGCCGGCGAGGAGCGGGATCGGTGAAGTGCCGCCGAGAGGACCGAGGAGATGCTCCAACCCGTCGAGATCGAAGAACGCCTGGGTCATCGCGAACCCCGCGCCCGTCGCGACCTTGCGCTCGAACCGCTCGAGCTCGAGTCCGGGGTCGTCAGCGGACGGGTTGACCGCGACCCCGATGAAGAACGACGTCGGCCGGTCGATCGCCTTGCCGACGTAGTCGACGCCGTCGTTCAATCGCGCGAGAAGCTGGACGAGGCCGATCGAGTCGATCTCGTACACCCCGCGCGAACCCCCGGGTAGTCGCCGACGTGGGGGGGATCGCCGCGGTCACCGCCAGCACGTTCCGAACCCCCTCGGCGTGTGCCCCGAGAAGCACGCCTTCGAGACCCATGACGGTCGTGTCGCGCGGCGTGACGTGGGGGATGGCTTCGATTCCGACCTGCTCGTTGGATCGCAATCGATGCCATCAAAGCGCATTCATCCGAGCCCGTGCCATCGGGTTGTCGTTGACGTCGACGAAGCCGACGACACCCGAATCGTGCAGGGTTCCGCGCCACTGCGATCATGGCGTCGTTCGTACCCGCCCTTCGGCCTGGATCGAGCTCGACGCTGACGACCCAGTCCTCCCTGGCGAAGCGCCGCCGTGCGAGCCCTGTCTCCTCCTCCGTCGCACATCGATGTCGGGCGGCTCGGTCGCGCTCGCGCACGTCGAAAAGGCTGTCTGCGGTGCCCGCTGCTCATCGAACGCGGCGCGGATCGCCTCGATCTGAGCGGGCGTCGTACCGCAGCAACCGCCGACGAGTACGGGCGCCGAGCGCCGCGGCCTGCGCCGCGAACTCACCTGAAGTACTCGGGCGTCGAATGGGGATACCACGACGCGTCCGCCGACGATGCTCGCGAGGCCGATGTTCGGCAATGCCGCGAGAGGCACGTCTGGCGTCGCCCATCGCAGCGAGCGCAGTCAACGCAGCATGTGGACCGGCGCCGTGATTCGTTCCGATTGCTGCAACGTCGAGCCGGGCGAGTCGCTCGGCCGCCGTCGCCGCCTCGATTCCACCGGCCGCTTCGGCGTCGTCGTCGAACGTGAGGAGCGCCACGATCGGCAGGGATGACAGCATCGCGGACCGCTTCCACGGCCAGAAGACGAGCCTCCGCGAGATCGAAGAACGTCTCCAGCATGAAGAGGTCGACGCCGCGTCCCTCGAGGATCCGGGCCGCTGCTCCGCGTCGAGAGCGGCCCGTGCCAGCATCGGTGTCCGAAGACCTCGAAGCCCAACCCAGTGGCCCGATCGCGCCCGCGATGAGCACGTCCTGCCCCGAGACCTCCCGTGCCTCGCGCGCCAGACGCACCGCGGCCGAGTTGATCGCCTCGAACTCGTGATCGAGGAGCTTCGTCGCCAGCTTGCGCCGGTTGGCGCCGAACGTATTCGTCTCGATCAGCTCTGCGCCCGCGCCGGATATAGCTGGCATGCACGGCGACGACGCTCTCGGGAGGCCCGGAGGTTCGCTTCCTCGGGACATCGCAGTCCAGGGGGCAGCCCCGAGGAGTAACGCGCCCATGCCCCCGTCGGCCACGATCGGCGGGCCAATCCGCAGCCGTTCCAGGAAATCAGCCACGCTGCCGAGTCTAGAGGCTTGATACGGATTAGAAGCCTCTTGAGGCTTGCTCGGAATCAACCAGAGCGGTCAACGCAGCCCGAGTGATTGGTCAAGTGGCCGTTGCTCGTGATACTGAGGACATCTCATCGAGCGCGACGGTACGGCGGACGCGCCGATGAGCGATACGGTTCCTCTCCTTGGGAACCTGCAAGGAGAGGGGCGTCTGGCGGCGGCCCCTCTCCACGTTGGAGTCGTGACTTCGAGAGTCCAACGCTCAAGCTTCCGACCGTCGTGCCGATACCCGAAGCAACTCCGGGTCGGGGACTGACGGCAATCATCTCTTGGCTCGAGGAGTGAGAGAAGGGGCGGCGAGCGATTCGCCGCCCTTCTCGTTTCCGTTTCCGGTCTCTAGGATCGCCGGGTGGGCCACACCCCGGACGACGACGGCCGCGAGGTCTTCGCGGCGGTGCTCCCGGGCTCGCTCGACGGCGGGGACTTCGTGCTACGTCACGCTCGCGAGGCGGATGTGGCGCTCGTCGTGAAGCTCGTCGACGACGAGATGCGAACCCGGCTGACGCTGCCCGCGGTCGTCGACGTCTCGCTGATCCGGCAGATGGTGCTCCACGGTGGCACGTTGCTCATCGTCGATGCCGCCACCGACCTGCCTCGGGTGGGATCAGGCTCTTCCTCCACGGT
>CAWATJ010000004.1:0-222462 GCA_963784965.1 uncultured Thermoleophilia bacterium | reverse complement strand
TCTGCAGAAAGGCAGGGACGCTGTGGGACGCATCCGCTACGTGTTCGTCCCCGCCTCAGAGGAACGCCCCGATCCCCCGACGGCCTGCGCGCGCATGCTCAAGGAGTTCGGGCGGGGCATCGAGGTAGCCCAGAACCTGCTCGTCCTTCGCTGCGACCCGGGAGCGGCTCCGGGTATCGGGCGAGTGCTCGACGAATTGGAGCACGAATCGATCCTCGGCTGCGTGGCCGGGGACGACACGGTGATCCTCGTAAGCAAAGATGCAAGGTCGGCAGAAGCCGTCTGCGCGTATCTAACAGAACTGGGAGGCTGAAACTGATGGAAAAGGAACGGTGCGTACTCGCCTATTCGGGTGGGCTGGACACCTCGGCGCTCATCCCCTACATGAAGGAGAAGTTCGGCTACGAGATCATCTGCGCCCTGGTGGACGTCGGACGCATGAAGGATCTCGAGAGCCTACGGGTTCGAGCGCTGACCGCGGGCGCGGCCGACTCGGTGATCGTCGACGCGCAGGAGGAGTTCCTCACCGACTTCGCTTTCCCCGCCTCAAGGCCAACGCTCTCTACGAAGGCAAGTACCCGCTCCATTCGGCTCTGTCCCGGCCGCTGATAGCGAAGAAGATGGTCGAAGTCGCTCATCAGTACGGCGCGAAGTTCATAGCTCACGGCTGCACCGCGAAGGGCAACGACCAGGTGCGGATAGACGTGTCGATCCGCTGCCTGGACCCTACCATCACGGTGCTGGGTCCTGCTCGCGAGTGGGGCATGACCCGGCCGGAACTCATGGACTACCTATCCGAGCGGGGCATCGAGCTGCCGCTGACCAAGAAGAACCCCTACTCCATAGACGAGAACCTGTGGGGCCGGGCCATCGAATGCGGTGAGCTCGAGGACCCGTGGGCCGCGGCTCCCGACGATGCCTACCAGTTCACGGTCCATCCCTGGAACGCTCCGGACCAGCCCCAGGAGGTCGTCGTAAGCTTCGAGGCGGGCATCCCGGTGGCCCTCGACGGCACGGCAATGGGGCCGGTGGAGCTGGTGGAGACGCTCGACAAGATCGGTGGGTCGCATGGCTTCGGCCGCGTCGGACATGGTCGAGAACCGTTTGGTGGGCATCAAGAGCCGGGAGACCTACGAGGTGGCTGGCTCGCTCTCGCTCATCATGGCCCACGGGGAACTGGAGGACCTCACCCTCACCCGGGAGCTGCAGCACTTCAAGACGGGCATCGACCAGCGCCTCACTGAGTTGATCTACGAGGGCCTGTGGTTCAGCCCTCTGGCCAACGCATTGCGGGCCTTCATCGACGAGACTCAGCAGTACGTGAGCGGAGACGTGCGGCTCCGGTATTTCAAAGGTGCGTGCCTGCCGGTCGGACGGCGTTCCCCCAATTCGCTGTACATCAGCGGCCTGGCTACGTACGGCGCCGGCGACACCTTCAGCCACGAATCGGCCAAGGGCTTCATCAAGCTGTGGGGACTCCCGGTGGAAGTCTGGGCCCGCAAGCGCGAGGGTCTCATTTGAGCGAGGCGTCGACAGGCGGAGGGACGTCGGTGCCGCCGCAGGGCGGCGGCACCGACAAGCCGTGGGGCGGCCGGTTCGAGGCCGGCCAAGACCCGCTGTTCGAGCGTCTGAACGCGTCCATCCCGTTCGACCACGTGCTGGCCCCCTTCGATATCGAGGGGTCGCGGGCGCACGTCCGCATGTTGGGCGCCATTGGCGTGCTGACCGTCGAGGAGCACGATGCGATCCTCGACGGGTTGGCGGCGATCGCGAGTGAGGTGCAGCGGGGTACGTTCACCTGGTCTCTGCAGGACGAGGACATCCACATGGCCATCGAGCGGCGGCTCATCGAGCTGGTCGGACCGGCGGGCGGGAAGGTCCATACCGGGCGCAGCAGGAACGACCAGGTGGCGCTCGACCTCCAGCTCTATCTGCGGAGCGCCGTGGCCGGACACCAGGCCCACATTCTCAGGCTTATGTCCGCGCTCCTGGCGCGGGCGCAGAAGCACGCCGATGTCATCTTCCCGGGATATACGCCACCTGCAAAGGGCCCAGCCGGTGGTCCTGGCCCATCACTTCCTGGCGTACTTCTTCGCTTTCCAGAGGGACTGGGAGCGCCTGGATGGATGGAAAGACACGTCGTGGATGCCGCTCGGCGCAGGGGCGCTGGCGGGGGTCAACTATCCCCTGGACCGGGAGATGGTCGCAGCCGAGTTGGGCTTCGCGAAGATCTCCCCCAACGCCATGGACGCTGTGGCTGCTCGCGACACGGCCTTCGCCTATCTGGCGATCGCCGCGAACTGCGGCTTGACGCTCTCCCGGCTGGCGGAGGACTTGGTGCTGTGGAGCACCGAGGAGTTCGGCCTGGCGTCTCTGTCGGAGTCGTGGACATCGGGCTCGAGCATCATGCCCCAGAAGCGCAACCCCGACGCCGCCGAGCTCGTCCGAGCCAAGGCTGCCGGCTTTCTGGCCCGGTTGCAGGGCCTCGGCGCGCTGCTGAAAGGGCTTCCTCTGGCGTACAACAAGGACCTGCAGGAGGACAAGCTCTACGTTCTTCGGGACGAAGGAAGAGCTGGACCTTTGCCTGGAGGCTATGACGGCCATGGTAGACGGGCTGACCATCGATGCCACCCGGGCCCGCGAAGTGGCTGAAGGTGGTTACGCGGCAGCCACCGATGTTGCCGATTACCTAGGGGCTAAGGGGCTCCCGTTCCGAGATGCCCACCGGATCGCCGGTCGACTCGTCGCTCTGGTCGCCTCCGAAGGCAGACCGTTGGCGAGCGCCGGCCTGGACGAACTGCGCAGGTTGAGTCCTCTGTTCGACGAGGATTTTTACCTGGTGGTGGACCTGGAGCGGGTCGTCGGAGCAAAGGTCTCGCCCGGAGGAACGGCGCCGGCGCGGGTTGCCGAGCAATTGGCGCTCGCGCGGACGGTGGTGGATCGGCTCTCGCGCTAGTCGCGTGACGGGCGCCTACGGGCGGGCGGCACGGCCCAGAGGCCGCCCAACGGCGGCTGATAAGATGGCGCATGATCTCTAAGCAGGGTAACGCAGTCTCAGACCCGGTGTTTCCGCAGGGTACCGTTATCGGGGCTGACTTCTTCGCCCGCCCTTCGAATGAAGTGGCGCCCGATCTCATAGGCAAGGTCCTTTGGTCAGCGCAGCGGGGAGGGGGACGGCTCACCGAGGTCGAGGCCTACCTTCCCATCGATGACCCCGCGTCTCATGCAGCGTGCGGGCCGACGAGCCGCAATGCCGCGATGTTCGGTTCCCCGGGCAGCATCTATGTGTTCCGCAGTTATGGCGTGCATTATCTGCTCAACCTGGTCTGCGACCGGCACGAGATCGGGTCCGCGGTGCTAATCCGGGCTCTGGAGCCGCCGGCGCCCGAGGTGGGACCACTCGGTGGGGGAGAGCACACGAAGAGCCGATCTCTCTGCGGCCCGGGCCGGGTGGGAAAAGCGCTCGGGATCCATTTGGGCTTGAACGGGCTTCCTCTCGGCGAGGCGTCCGGTCTGTTCGTGATCGACGATGGCATGAGACCTGACGTGGGTATCGCGACAAGGATCGGCATCTCGCGGGGCGAGACGCTGCCACTGCGCTACTATCTGCAGGGCAGCAGGTGTGCTACCAGAGGGCCGGCGAGCAGGGGAGGCACGTGCACATGAGACTCAAGGACATGTACGAGGCGGCGTTCCGTGCCGGCATGGCAGCGGACCCCCGGGGCGAAGAGGGGGTCAACCGAGTACTGGCGCGGGCGCGCAAGGACTTCGACGACCTGCCTGAGCGCAGGCGGTGGGAGTTCGATCAGGAGTGCCTCGTGAACCCGTACGCCGACACCCGGATACTCTACGGAGATCCGGACACCGAGGTGTCGACCATCCTGGTCGGTATCGACTTGGAGGTGGGCGAGGTCCTGCTCGCCGACCGTTTGCGCGAGAAGGGCCGGACCGTGGACCTCATGTTCGCCCACCACCCCGAAGGCCGGGCGCTCGCCCGTCTGGAAGAGGTCATGGGCGTGCAGGCGGACGTGTGGGGCAGGTTCGGCGTGTCGCTCGCCTACGGCGACGCGGTCATGACGGACCGCATGGCCGAGATCATGCGTTCTCTTCATCCGCGCAATAACGAGCGGACGGTGGAAGCTGCCCGACTCCTTGGCATCCCGTACATGTGCTGTCACACCCCTGCCGACAACAGCGTCAACGCCTTCCTGCAGCGGCGCTGCGACGATCTGGGTACCGACGGGACGGTCGACGAACTGCTCGACATGCTCAAGTCCATCCCCGAATACCGTCAGGCGGTGCTGGAGGGGACCGGGCCGACCATCTTCGAGGGCAGCGGTCGGCGGCGCACGGGCAAGATCATGGTAGACATGACCGGCGGCACCTCCGGTCCCGTGGATTCTTTGGGCAGGCTGGCCGCGGCCGGCGTCGGGACCATAGTCGGCATGCATATGGGGGAGGACCACCGCAAGCGGGCCAAGGAGGAGAAGATCTCGGTGGTCATCGCCGGTCACGTGTCGTCCGACTCGCTGGGGATGAACCTCGTCATCGACGAGTTCGTGAGCCAGGGTGTGCAGGTGATAGCCTGCTCAGGCTTCACGCGCGTGGGCCGCGCCTAGAGGGGTCGTCGAAACTCCCCGATCGCCGGCCTGCGTCCCCCGGGGAGATTGCACCAGAGGCGTCATCACCATGGTATGCTCCCGGCCGGGAGGTGCTTGATGGACAGCGTGAAAGCGTCGGGTTCGGAGCCCGCGGACGTGTCGGGGATCCCTGCGGACATAGAGGCGGAATACCGACAGCTGCTTTTTGGCAGCGTCGAAGTGCTCCCGGCGGAGATGCTCCTGCGTCAGCTGATCCAGGCTCGGGCCGAGGGAAGGCCGCTCCGGGCAAAACTTGGGGTCGACCCGACGGCGCCGGACATTCACCTCGGGCATACGGTCGTGCTCCGCAAGCTGCGGCAGTTCCAGGACTTCGGCCATCAGGCCGTGCTCATCATCGGCGACTATACGGGCAAGGTGGGCGATCCTTCGGGACGGTCGAAGTCGCGCCCCCGCGTGAGCGACGAAGAGCTCGACGCGAACGCCCGCACCTACGTCGACCAGGCCGCCAAGGTCCTCGACATGGACAAGGTGGAGTTGACGCGCAACAGCGACTGGCTGGGACCTCTCCGCATGGACGAGGTACTGCGGCTGACCGCCACCGTCACCGTCGCCCGGATGTTGGAGCGCGACGATTTCTCCAATAGGTACACGGCCAACGAGCCCATCTCGATGCTCGAATTCATGTATCCGCTCCTGCAGGGTTACGACAGTGTGGCCGTGCGGGCCGACGTGGAGTTGGGGGGGACCGATCAGAAGTTCAACCTGCTCATGGGCCGGACGATCATGGAGGCCTACGGGCTACCTGCTCAGAGCATCCTCACCGTCCCGCTGCTGGTCGGTACCGACGGCGAGCAGAAGATGTCGAAATCGTACGGCAACTACGTAGGCGTCAGCGACCCGCCCGAGGACATGTTCGGCAAGTTGATGTCTATCCCCGACGAGTTGATGGTCGTCTACCTGAGCCTCGTCACGGGGGCCACGGTCCGGGAGGTCGAGGCCTTCGAGGGCGGGCTGGCCGACGGTAGCTATCATCCAGCCCAGGCCAAACGGGATCTCGCTGAGCGGGTGGTCGCCCTCTACCACGGCGCCGACGCTGCTTCCGGCGCTAGGGCCGGATTCGACCGCGTGTTCAAAGAGAGGGACCGGCCCGAGGTCATACCCGAGGCCGACCTTCCCCCCGGCTCCATTCGGGACGGGAAGGTGTGGCTTCCGCGGTTGCTCACCGAGACCGGCCTTGCATCGTCCAACGGCGAGGCGCGCCGTCTCATAGAACAGGGCGGGGTGCGACTGAACGACAACGTGATTAGCGACGTCGCTGCTGAGTTCGAGCCCGCTTCGTTGAGCGGGGCCGTACTACAGGTCGGCAAGCGCAAGTTCCTGCGCATCCGCTAGGAGTCGCCGGATCAGCTCTCGGCCGCGGGCGCGCAGGTCTAAGCCGAACTTCGGACGCACGAACGGGAACGGCACCTTGCGACCGGGGAACGTGACCGTGTGGAAGCCAGCGAAGTTCCACTTCACGGTGTCGCCAACGTGCACCGTCAACCTGGCCGGGAAGAACGCCAACACATCCGAATGCGGACTGATCCCCGGCGGCGGCGCCTTCAAAAGCGGCCCCGCAGACACCTCCAACGTCTGCCCCGAACCGCCCGCAAATGCAGCCGGCGCTCCGAACGCAGCCACCACACCCAACGCCAACAAAGCCAACAGAATCCGCTTCAACGTGCCCCCTCCGTCGACAGACCACAGGACACGGACGAACCTACTCCCCCACCAGGCCACGCACAAGCAGGGAGGACAGCACAGATCGAGAAGTCGTGGAATTGCCTCGTGGTGGACGAGTGGTGCGGCCCGTACGCTCAACGTACGCCCGGTAGCCGATATGCGGGCACTTCGCTCCCAGAGGCGGATCGAGCGCTGACTGCAGTCTCGTCCTGGAGCAGCACGAGGTCGCCGAGAAGCGCCCCGCCTACTTGGCGCCTCTTGACACAAGGACTGTCCGGGAGGAGGATCGGGCGCTCAATGCTGCGTCGACTGACCGTCATCGGGGTCGCTACCGGAGCCATCGTTGCGCTGATCGCGTGGTATGTGACCGGGTACCTGATGGTCTCGCCGGCAGCGGTCTCTGTTCCGAATGCGAACCTGACGCTGCAGACGGTCGCCGGTCTCGGAAACGGCTACACGGAACCGACCTGGGTCTCGTACCTCGTCAAGGACAAGAACGGGGAATGGCAGCACAGCACCGTGTACACCGTGCCCGCGCACACGCTCGTCCACGTGACCGTGTACCAGTACGACGGCGCGAGCGGCCTGCGCAACGAGTTCCTCGCGCGGGCGCAGGGCGTCGAGGGCAACGTGATGCAGGTCGACGGGAAGACCGTGGCCACTATCGATCCGAGCCTCGCCTCGCACACCTTCGCGATCGCCGCCTACCACCTCGTCGTGCCGCTCGAGGGCGTCGCCGACGACGCGAAGAACCAGTGCGAGCAGGCGCCGTGCGGGCTCGACAAGGCGCACCGGACGATCACGTTCTCGTTCCGCACGGGTGCGCCAGGCCGCTTCCGCTGGCAGTGCTTCGTCCCGTGCGCGGCCGGTTTCATCTATGGGTTCGGGGGGCCGATGCAGACGATCGGCTACATGGACGGCTTCCTCAACGTCGTCTGAGCTGACTATGAGAGAGCCGAATCACATCCGCCGGGTCGCCGTCCTCACGATCGTCGCGAGCCTGATCGCCACCCCGCTCGTGATCTGGGTGCTCGGGCCGCACCTGCCGCCGGGCAACGCGAGCAAGCAGGCTGCCGGCCAGGTCACCGACAACACCGTGCTGACTGCAGTGATGACGCCGCTGATCTGCCTGATCCTCGTCTACTTTGCCTACGCGCTGATCGTCTTCCGCCGGCGCGGCAGCGCGATCGAGGAGGGCGCGGCGATCCGCGGCAACGCGCGGGCACAGACGCTCTGGATCGTCGCCACGTCTGCGATCGTGCTTTTCCTGGCCGGCTATGGCACCTGGGCGCTGCTCCAGAGCGGCTCGGGCGGCGGCCAGGGGCCGTCGCCGATCGCCGTGCCGAAGGGGCCGAAGCTGGCGGTACAGGTGATCGGCCAGCAGTGGCAGTTCACCTACCGCTACCCGTCCTTCGGCGGGATCGAGACCTCGCAGCTCGTGCTCCCGGCCGACAAGCTGATCGAACTCCACGTCACCTCGCTCGACGCCGTGCACTCGTTCTGGGCTCACGACCTCGGGATCAAGGCCGACGCGAACCCGAACGTCGACAACGTCGTCTACGTGAACACGCGCAGCCCCCGGACCTTCACCATCCAGTGCGCGGAGCTGTGCGGGCTCTGGCACGGCTACATGTTCGACAGGGGCAGGGTCGTCACCGGCGCTGAGTTCACGACCTGGATCTCGCAGCAGCAGCAGATCTTCAAGGCGATCGCCCGCTACATGCCCCCCTACAGCACGACCTACAACCCGAAACCGACACGGAGGGCCGGATGAGCCTGCGGCGCCTATTCGGCTTCAACCTCCTCTTCGCCATCGTGCTCGGAGCGGTCGGCTACTACCTGGGCTGGTGGCTCGGCCACCAGATCGACCCCAAGAGCCTCAGCTACTTCGAGGATACGGGCCAGAACGACGTGGCCCTGTTCTTGGCCTACCTCCTCGGCGTGATCGGCTTTCTCGGCGGTCTCGGCTTCCTCAACTACCCGCTCGCGCGGATGACCGGACGACCGGCCACACTCGGCGACAAGGGCGAGGACAAGCGCGGTTGGACGCGGTACATCGGCTTCTGCACCGACCACAAGGTCGTCGGGCTGCAGTACCTGATCGGAATCGGCTTCTTCATCTTTTTCGGCGGTGTCAACGCGATGCTGATCCGCTTCGAGCTCTTGCGGCCGCAGCCGAACGTCTTCCCGGCGGGCCAGTACCTGACCCTCGTCGGCTTGCACGGCACGATGATGATGGGGATGATGACGAGCGGGATCCTCGGCCCGTTCGCCAGCTACTTCATGCCGCTGATGATCGGCGCCCGGCGCCTCGCGTTCCCGCGCCTCGAGGCGCTCACATTCTGGCTCCTGATGGCGGGCGGCGCGATCCTCACCTCGACGGTCTTCTACGGCGGCTTCCCGACCGGCTGGACAGGCTACGCGCCGCTCAACGACCAGGCGAACATGGGGATGGACTCCTACATCGTCTTCTTCGCGCTCGTCGGAATCTCGATGACCCTCCTGGGCTTCAACATGCTCGCGACCGTGCTCAGCATGCGGGCGCCCGGGCTAACCTGGGGCCGCCTGCCGATCTTCGTCTGGAGTATCGTTGCGACCTCGGCGCTGAATGTTCTCGCCGCTCCGGTTCTGATCGTGACGCTGACGATGGTCGCGCTCGACCGGACGGCGCAGACCGGGTTCTTCCTCTCGAGCGTGGGCGGCAGCCCGTACCTGTACGAGAACCTGTTCTGGGTTTTCGGGCACCCCGAGGTCTACATCCTTGCGATCCCGGGGATGGGGATCGTGCTCGAGCTCTTGCCGGTGTTCTCGCGCAAACCCCTTTGGGGCTACCGACTGGCTGTCGCGGGGATGCTGGGCGTGACGCTGCTCAGCTTTTTCGTTTGGCAGCACCACCTGTTCATGAGCGGCCTCAACGCCGACCTGCGCCCGTTCTACATGCTGTCAACCGAGCTGATTTCACTGCCGACCGGCTTCATCTTCCTCTGCGCGATGGGAACGGTCTGGCGAGGCAAGATCCGCTATGACGTGCCGATGTTGTTCTGCCTCGCCTGGGTGTTCAACTTCTTCATCGGCGGGCTCTCCGGCGTCTTCCTCTCCGACGTGCCGAGCGACGTCACGACCCACGGCAGCTTCTTCTCCATGGCCCACTTCCACTACACGATCATGGGCGGGCTGATCTTCACGTTCTTCGCGGCCATCTACTACTGGCTGCCGAAGATGACGGGCATCCAGCTCAACCAGAAGCTCGGGAAGATCCATTTCTGGATCATGTTCATCGCCTTCAACTCGACCTTCGCGCCGCTCTTTGCGATCGGGCTCAGGGGCCAGCCGCGGAGGGTCGTCACCTATCCCAGCGACCTCCAGTTCCTCAACGACTGGGCCTCGGTCTCGGCCTTCGTGCTCGGCTTCTCAATGCTGATCTTCCTCGCGAACTTTGTCTGGTCGCTCGCAATCGCACGCCACCCGGCCGAGCAGAACCCCTGGCACTCGAAGTCGCTCGAGTGGCAGGTGCCGACGCCCGTGCCGGTCTACGACTTCGAGCGCATCCCGGTGATCGACTCCGACCCCTACCCCTACGGCACCGAGGCGCCGCGTGCGCCGGCCCCGGCAGTCGCTCCGGCAGGGAGCTAGACGATGATGACCAACGCGCCCGTCGTGATCGAACCCGAGCCCGTCGAGGTGCAGGAGCGGAACCTGTGGGCGGGCGCACGCCTGCTCGTGTCCTCGACGGTATTCCTCTTCCTGCCGTTCGTGTTCGGTTACCTCTACCTCGCCTCGCTGAACACGGCCAACCTGTGGCGGCCGGGCCACCTGACCGGGCCGCTGGGCTGGGGGATCGCGGTCATGCTGGCGGTCGTTGTCAGCGCCGGACTCGTGGCGTGGGCACGCTCCGACCTGGCGCACGGCAAGGATGCCTCGTCGCGGTGGCTCTCGCTCGCGGCGCTCCTCGTCGGGATCGCGGCCGTTGTGCTTCAGGCGGTCGAGTACTCGCAGCTCAGCTTCGGGCCAAGCGACGGCGGGTACGCGAGCGTGTTCGTCGGCTGGACGGGGCTCTTCGCGGTCGTCGTCCTCGGCGCGATGGTGTGGCTCGAGATCATCGTCGCGTCGGGTTTTCGCAACGGGAGCGGCGCCCCCGGCTCGGGGCGGGCCGACCTCGACGCGCTCGGCTTCTACCTCACGTTCCTCGCCGGGCTCGGTGCGGTGACGTTCGCCTTCCTCTACCTGGTCTGAGGACGGGCAGCGGTGCTCCTGAACCCGCCCGTCATGATGGTGGCGGCCGCCGCCATCCTCTACTGGCTCGGCGGCCGCGGCGGCCCCGTCGGCCGGCGGGAGCGTGCCGAGCGGCGCTGGCGGACGCCACTCTTCGCGGCCGGGCTCCTGACCGTCGTCGTCGCCCTCTCGCCGCCGATCGACCGCCTCTCGGACTCGCTCTTCTCAATGCACATGGTGCAGCACATGCTGCTGCTCGAGGTCGCGGCGCCGCTGATCGTGCTCGGCAAGCCGTGGAGCAGGATGTGGCGGTCGTTCCCGCTCGAGACCCGCAGGGCCGTGGCGGGCGGCGTCGCCCACAGCGGGTGGGGTGCTCCGCTGCGGTGGGGGGCAGGTTGGCTCGTGGTGCCGGCCGTCGCGTTCGTGCTGATGAACGGCATCTTCGTGCTCTGGCACGTGCCGGCGCTCTACAACGCCGCGCTCGCGCAACCGGCTCTTCACGATCTCGAGCACCTCACGTTCTTCCTCACTGCGCTCCTATTCTGGGCGCAGCTGCTCGGCGATGGGCCGTTCCGGGCGCGCCTGACGCTGCCGTGGCGCGCGGCCTACGCGGTCGGCGCGATGGTCGTCGGCTGGGGGCTCGCGGTCGTGATCGCGGCGGCGCCATCACCGCTCTATGCGCACTACGCCGAGCTCGCGGACAGGCCCTGGGGCCTTTCGCCGCTCGCCGACCAGCAGCTGGCCGCTGGGATCATGTGGGTGCCGGGCTCGGTCCCGTGGACACTGATCGCGCTCGTCTGCGCGTACGGCTGGCTCGACCCCGGAGCGCGGCGGCACGGCTGGCTGCGCCGCCACGCCGGGAAGCATACGATTTCGACGACGAGGGAGGTGGAGCCACGATGACGACGCTTGCCGCGACGACGAACTTCACGACCGGAGGGGTTCTCTCCTGGGCGATCCCGATCGCGCTCGTGCTCGTGGTGCTTGCTTGGTGGGGCGCCGTACTGACGATCCGGGCCTTCCAGGCCCGGCAGGGAGACGGCTAGATTCGCCGGGCAGCGATCGTCATCGCAACCGCGGCCGCCGTCGGCGTCATAGCGGGTGTCGCCGCCCACCTGCTCTTCTCGCACCCGTCCCCCCGACCGGCGCCGCCGCCGCCCCTCTCGGGAATCGTGCGAGACCCAGCGCCAGTCGTCGACGATGCCACACTCCCGGACGTGTCCCACGGCGGTACGCCCTTTCGAATCCGCGCCGGCTCGCGTCGGCTCCTTCTCGTCTACTTCGGCTACACGCTCTGCCCGGACGTCTGCCCAACGACGATGGCCGACCTGCGGCTCGCGCTCGGCGGACTCCCGGCGGCACAGCGACGGGACGTACAACTCGCGATGATCACCGTCGACCCTCGGCGAGACACGCCCTCCGTCCTCACGCACTACGTCCACTCGTTCTTCCCGCGCGGGCTCGCACTACGGACAGCGGAGCCGAAGCTCCTCGCCCAGGTCGCAAAGACCTTCGGCGCCGCCTACCGCGTCACGACCGAGAAGGACGGCACCGTCGACGTGTTGCACACGCCATTTGTCTACGCCGTCGACGACACCGGTCGCCTGCGTATGCAGTGGCCATTCGGCACGCCTCCCGTGGCCTACCGGAAGGACATTCGCCTGCTGCTCGAAGGATCGCAGCCGTGAGCGCCGTCGGCTTGCTCGGGCGCCACGGCCCGCCCGCCACGGCCCACCAGCACCAACGGGCATCCCATCCAAGTCGATCGCGATCCCCGCCACCGTACCGTCAAGCTCGAGCCCGGCGGCTTACCACGGAGCCGACGTACGACCCGGCCCCAGGCGAGCTAGAAGATCTCCGGACACCAGGGCTTCGGGTCGACCCGGAAGAGCGCGTCGGCCCTGGCGACACCACCGCGAGCGGCCTCCTCGACGCGCCCGGCTCGGGCGAGCTCCGCGAACGTGAAGCCGCCGAGGTAGGCGGAGGCGAGAGCCTGAACGTCGAGCCGCACGTCTGGTCGGCGGCGCGTCCGACGCGTCAGGCCGTCCTCCATCGTCCAGATGCCCGCGTTGTCCGGCAGGAGCGGATCGGCGCCAACGTCGAAGGTGACGCGACCGTCGGCTGCACTGCTGCGGGCCGACAGAGCGGAACCCACGTCGACGAGGCGCAGCCAGAGCCCGTCGAAGACCTTCCAGTTGAGACGGTTCGGACGTTGCACGAGCAGAAACAGCGGGTGGTCGGGCGACAGGAGATCGCAGTGGATCTCGTCCACCCAGTCGATCGCAAGGAGATAGCGCCAGAGCTCCCGCGTTGCGACCGGAGAATCACCGATCGCCTCGAGCACCTGCACACGGCTCTTGTTCGTCGCCTCCTCGAACTCGAGCTTGATTCGATAGAGCGCGTACCCAACGGGCCGCCCGTCGATCTCGAGGAGGACCCGGTTCAGCTCGCCGGCCCCGCGCCGGCGCTCGGGCCGGTCGTCGAACTGGCGAAGCTCCCACCAGCTCGTCGTTCGGGAGACGAAGCCCGGCGACCGTCGCCGGACGCGGTCGTAGATGCGTGGGAAGATCCGCGCCGCCTCGTCATGGCCGACAAGGCGCGTCGTCCCCGTGCGCCCCGGCAACTCGGAACGCAGCGCAACGTGCGCACGAGATGCCCGGATCATCACGTCCTGGGCGGCGAGCCCGTAGCCGAAACGCCCGTAGATCGTCTCTTCCGAGGCCCAGAGCGCGGCGACCGGCTCCCCACGCTCGCGAACGTCTGCAAGTTGCGCGCGCATCATCCGGTCGAGGATCCCGCGACGGCGATGTGTCGGCAGGACGCCGACGACCGTCACACCGGCACAGGGCAACTGCCCGCCGGGAATGCTGAGCTCGAAAGGGACGGCGCCCGCACCGCCTACGATCGCATCCCCGTCGAGGGCGGCATGGAGCCGGCGCACGGGAAGCAATCGACGGAACCGCTCGGCGTCCTCACTCGTGAACCCACCGCCGAAATAGTGGTCGATGACGCCGATCGCGGCTTCGAACTCCTCCGGGCTGCGAGTCGGCCGGACACGGAGCGCCATCAGTCGACCTTCTCGAGGGGCGCGTACTCGAGCAGCAGCTTTCTCTCGCTCGCATCGTTCGCGAACCTGACAGTGACGAGCCCGCCCGGCTCGATTCGCGTCACCACGCCTTCACCCAGTGAAGAGTGCCGGACGGAGTCACCCGTCTGCAGGGAGGGGATCTCAATTGCGCCACGCGCCGACGTGGACGACGACTGCCGCTCGGAGCCATAGCTCGACCACGAGGACGGACGCAGCCGTTCCCGCTCCACCCCGGGCGGGAGCTCGTCGAGAAAACGTGACGGCAGGTTGTAGTCCCGGCGGCCGTAGAGCGAGCGGGCCATCGCATGGGTCAGCGTCAACTTGTCCATCGCCCGCGTCATCCCGACGTAGGCGAGTCTCCGCTCCTCCTCGATCTCGTTGTCCTCGATCGACCGTGAGTGGGGGAAGATGCCTTCTTCCATACCGATCAGGAACACGGCGCGGAACTCGAGCCCCTTCGCGTTGTGGATCGTCATCAGCGTCACGAGCGACTCCTCGGCCGCGAGCCCATCCTGATCAGAGACGAGCGAGATCTCCTGCAGAAACGCCGACAGCGTGGGCTCCTCGCGCTCGGACCTGAACTCGCGAGCGACGCCGACGAGCTCCTCCAGGTTCTCGATCCGGCCCCGTGCCTCGATCGTTCGCTCCGCCTCGAGCGCCTCGATCGTGCCACTCCGTGCGAGCACCGCCTCGACGAGCTCGTCGAGCTCGAGCTCCTGTGCCGACGACTGCAGCGACTGCAGAAGGATGTGGAAACCTCGAACGGCCTTGATCGCGGCCGTGCCAAGACCTGCCGCCTCCGGATCGGCCATCGCCTCGAACAACGTGACACCGAGCACCTCTGCATGCGTGACGAGCCGCTGGAGCGACGTATCGCCGATGCCACGACGGGGGCGGTTCGCGATACGCAGCAGCGAGACGGCATCGGCCGGGTTGTCGAGCACCGATAGGTAAGCGATCGCATCCTTGATCTCCGCGCGCTCGTAGAAGCGCGGGCCGCCGATCACCTGATACGGAATCTGCTGTCGGACGAGGACGTCCTCGAGCACACGGCTCTGCGCGTTCGTTCGGTAAAAGACGCCGATCTCGGCGGCCGACCAGCCGTCGTCGACGAGGCGCGCGATCTCCGCGGCGACGAAGCGCGCTTCGGTGTGCTCGTCCTCGACCTCGACGGCCTGGACTGGATCACCTTCTCCGAGCTCCGAAAAGAGCCTCTTCGGTTTCCGGTCCCGGTTGTTCTCGATCACGGCATTGGCCGCGCCGAGGATAGCGTTCGTCGAGCGGTAGTTCTGCTCGAGGGCGATCGAGTGGGCCCCCGGAAAGTCGCGCTCGAAATCGAGGATGTTGCGAATGTCGGCGCCGCGGAAGCCGTAGACCGACTGGTCCGGATCGCCGACGGCGAACACGTTCCCGTGCTCGCCTGCGAGCAGCTGTAACAAGCGATACTGCGCGTGGTTCGTGTCCTGGTACTCGTCTACGAGGATGTAACGGAAGGTGTGCTGCCAGTGGGCGAGCGCATCGGGGAACCGCTCGAAGGCCTCGACCGTAAGCATCAGCATGTCGTCGAAGTCGACGGCGTTCGATCCGAGCAACCGCTGCTGGTAGCGCTCGTACACCTCCGCGACCGTCTTGTCGTAGAACGACGCGACGCGGCTCATGTAGGCATCGGGCCCGATCAGCTGATTCTTCGCGTTCGAGATCTGGCTGTGGATGCCGCGTGGCGTGAATCGCTTGGGGTCGACGCCCAGATCGTCGAGGCACGCCTTGACGACCCGGATTTGATCGGCCTGGTCGTAGATCGTGAAGCTGGAGCGATAACCGAGCCTCTCCGCCTCGCGGCGCAACATGCGCCCGCACGCGGCGTGGAACGTGAGAATCCACGCCGCCCGCGCCTGGCGACCGAGCATCCGCTCGAGCCGGTCGCGCATCTCACCGGCCGCCTTGTTCGTGAACGTGATCGCGAGGATCTCGTTCGGCTTCACCCCGTGCGCCCGGATCAGGTGGGCGACCCGGTGGGTGAGCACCCTGGTCTTCCCCGAGCCCGCCCCGGCGACAACGAGCAACGGACCGTCGACATGCAGAACGGCCTCTCGCTGGGCCGGATTCAGGTCGGCAAGGAGATCGTCGTGGGGAGCGACAGCCACTCCCTCGATGCTAGACGAGTGATCCCGACGGCGAAGGCCCGGGCGCTACGGCGGCGAACCGGGACTCAGGCGGGCGACCCGGCCTTCGCGCGCAGCCCGCCGAGCCCGAGAGGACGTCGCAGCGCGAAGTAGCACGCGAGGAAGGCCACTGTTTCGAACGCGCCCGCAACGAGACCGCTGCCGGGATCTCCTTCGGCCTGCCAGCGGACTGCCACGGCCGAGGCGCAGATCAGCGCTGTCATTCCCGTCACGAACAAGGCCGGGTGAGCGCGAAGTCTCTCGGCCTGCAGAGCGGGAACCCGGTCGAGCAATGTGCACAGGTCATCGAACACATCACCGGCTGGACCGCCCGCCAGCCCGGCGACCTTCGCCGATCCTCGCAGCCGTACTGCGGCCAAGGCCAGAGGCACGGCGGAGGCAGCGCAAAGAGCAACAGCCGCAGGCATCCACCAGCCCGCGAGCTCGCGCCCGAACTCGATCGCGTAGAGCACCAATGCGAGCATCGAGACAGCTCCTGCGCACAGAGCAACAGCGCTTCGCCTTCGCAGGAGCTCCAACTCTGCGGCGACCGCCGTCCGGCGGCGAAGGCGCCAGGCCTGCCCGACCGCCAGGCAACCGGCGACGAAGGCGATCTGCGGCAGCAAAGCGCACCCCACCGTAGCGGCGATACCGAGCACAGCGGTACGGCCCGACGCCACGTCAGGCGTGCTACCCGCGAGTCCTGCGAGTCCCGTGACCAGGAGATACACGACCGCGGCGGCAGCGAGCGCTGCGAAAGACGAGAATGCCGCCCCGCAGGTACGGCGCGATGCGATCTCGGCCGCGATCCGTCGCGCCACCAACGTCGGTGGGCCAAATGCCCCTGCAGCCGCCTCTTCCCCGTCGGCCTGGACAGCTTCGAGGAGATGATCGCGCGCCTCCGCCAGAGGTCGTCCGGCGGAGCGTCCGGAAACCCCGGCCCTCCCGAGCTCGAGTCGAAGCTCTTCGAGCACCCAATCGATCACGCGAGCGCCACCCTCATCGCGTCCGCGAATTCGTGCCATCGGCGCCTCCGTTGCCCGAGAGCGGTCTCGCCTGCGCTCGTGAGCCGGTACACGCGCCGGCGTCGGCCCTCGACGACGTGCCAACGACTCGAGACGAGCCCACCCCGCTCGAGGCGGTAGAGCGCGGGGTAGACCGTACCCTCGGCGAGATCGAACGTTCCGTCGCTGCGCTCCCGCAACAACTCGACCACGCGATAGCCATGTGCCGGACCCCGCTCGAGCGTCGCGAGCAGCAGGAGGTCCACATGGCCCTTCAAGACCTCGGCTTGCATACCTATGACTGTATACCCTGTAATGCTATGTATCAAGAGGTACGGACTAGGTCAGGGAACCCCGTATGCCTCGTCGGCGCGACTCGGGACGGCCCGCCCGGGCGTCGAGTTGGCCGCGCAGCCCACTCGAGCCGAGCCGGATCAAAGCCTCAGCGCAGCGGGTAGGGGCGGCCGGCGAGCGCCGGCAGTACCTGCGCCGTCACCCAGACGGGCGTCGTCCCGTACCTGACCGAGTAGCGGTAGCTGCCATCGGTACGCCGGAGGCGCGCGAGGAACCGGAACGGGGCCTTGCCCGGTCGTTCGCCGGCGCTGAGAAGCGCCTGGATCGCCCAGGCGGTCGACTGCGCGTCCGATTCGCGGCCCTTCGACAAGGAAAAGCCACCGTCGCGGTTCTGAAATGCCCTCAGAGCGGTCACGGCACGACCGACAGCAGCGCCGCCGACCCCGGCCGCCCGAAGCGCCTGGATCGCCGCCGCAGTATCGTTCGAGTCGGGACTGCCCCCGAGCGACCACGGGAACCCTCCACCTTTCGCCTGCGCGGAGAGGATCGCCTGGACGAGCGTCCGGGGTGGCTGCTCCCCGACGGCGCGTAGCGCGAGGACGGCCCAGATCGTGGCGTTGACGAGGACATCGGGCCGGTGTCGACGTAGCCGCGCCACCACGCTCTCGGTCACCGTGTCTCCCAGCGCCGCGACCGCGACCACGCGGAGGGCAAGATCGGCGTCGGTCGAGGTGTCGAACCCACCCGAGCGGAGGAAGTCGAGCGCCCGCGCCCGTGCCACCTGGGACCCATCGCCGGCAACCAGGCCGAGAGCAGCCCACGCAGTCAAAGGCCCATCCGCTGCCCGCCCCTGCTCGGCGAACCCCCCGCCGGCGCCTTGACGGCTCTCGAGAAACGCCGTCGGCCCCGCGACAGGCCCGGCTGCGCCGGCCGCCGCGCCGGCGAGCACAGCAGCGGCGGCGACCACGAGGGCCAGGGCTACGGCCGGATACCAGATTTCAGCTGTGCGTCGCACGTTCGGGAAGAGTGTCCTCCGCGCTTCGCTGGACGCCCGGCTGAAGCCTGGCATCCGAAACTTGCACGACCTCACGTCCACACGACCTGGGTCTGCACGCTGCGTCCGTGCCGGTCGAGCACACGACGCAACTCCGGGCCTGCGACGAGCGCCAGGACGAAGTTCCCGAGCGCGTGAGCGACATTGAAGGCGACCCCGGTGCCGAGCACGGTTACGAGCGCAGGCCACGTGTGTGGATAGAAGGCGAACCAGAGCCACAAGTCCATCACCGTCCCGAATGCCATCCCGAGCAGGGCGCAGAAGACGGCGAACGGCCATCGCCGCCGCAAGCCCAGCCGAAAGACGCCCGCCAGAACACCACACCCTCCCCAAGCGAGCATCTGCCACGGCGTGTGTGCTCCCTGGCCGAGGAACATGTTGGAGGCAATCGCCGCCAGCGCCCCGACGGCGAACCCCCGCCGGGGGCCGAGTGCTACCCCCGCCGCCGCCACGATCACCGTCACGGGCTGCACGTTCGGGATCGGCGCGAACAGGACGCGCCCGGCGGCGGCGATCCCACCCAGTGTGGCGACAAGAGTGAGATCGCGCGCAGTACCACCTCCCTGTTCCAGCCAGGCGAACCCCCCCGCCACGAGGGCGAACGCCGCGAGCAGCGTTGCGAGCCCTCCGTTTGCCGGGTCGAGGACGGCCCATAGCGCCCCTGCGATCCCGAGGGCGACGAACGAGACCAAGGCGAGCCTAGACCGCAACGGGCACCTCCACCGACGCGTCGAGCCGCACCCGGCGATGCGCCGGCAAGAGCGGATCGTGCGTGGCTACCAGTACGCCCCGACCGGCCTCCGCCTGCTCCACGAGCCATGCGGCGAGTGCAGCTTTCCGGTCCGGGTCGATACCCCGCGTCGGCTCGTCCAGGACGAGCAGATCCGGCTCCGGTACAGAGACGGCGGCGATGCCGAGCCGCTCTCGCTCGCCGCTCGAGAGGTCACGGGGGTGCCGGGACGTCGCAAACGACAGCCCGAAGCTCTCGAGGGCCGCGGCGGCACGGACCGCGTCACCCGAGACGCCGAGCGCGACCTCCTCGATCGCTGTCTCGCAGACGAGATACCGCCCGGGATCCTGAGAGAGATAGGTCGCTCGCCCGTTCCGGGTGGCCGTCCCCCCGTCGGCTCGACCAGGCCGGCAGCGATCTTGGCAAGAGTCGTCTTGCCACATCCGTTGCGCCCTTCGAGCGCGACGATCTCCCCGCGATGGACGACAAGGGACTGCCCGCCGAGAACATCCGGGCCGTTCCCGTACGAGAAGTGAACCGCGTCGAGGCGGACGAGAGCTGGACCGACCGGTGCCGCACCCGGAGCCGGGTCGTGCTGCGTAAGCCCTCCCGCGTACCGCGGCCTGTGAGCCGACAGCCAGATGCGCGCTTCCGCGACCGGTGCATCGAGGACGACGCGGCCCTCCTCCATCATGATCACGCGATCCGCGATTGCGAGCGCACGGTCGACGCGCTGCTCGGAAAGCACGACGGCACAGCGCGCCGCGTCGACCGCGGCGAGGAACGCCTCCGCCCCGGCGACGTCGAGCTGAGACGTCGGCTCGTCGAGCAAGAGCAGCTGGGGAGCGAGCGCGAGCGCGGAGGCAAGGCACACACGCTGCAGCTCGCCGCCCGAGAGCTCGACCGTACGCCGCCCCGAGAGGTGAGATGCCCCGACGTCGGCGAGCGCAACCGCGACCCGTGGCCAGATCAGCTCCGGCGCCACACCGAGGTTCTCGAGACCGAAGGCGACCTCGTTCTCGACGCGCGTCATGACGACCTGATCCTCGGGATCCTGAAAGACCGACGCGACGCTGCCCGCGAGCTCGGCCGGGCCGTGCGAACGAGTGTCGAGCCCCGCCACGTCGACGCGGCCGGAGTATCGTCCACCGTGAAAATGCGGGACCAGGCCGGCGAGTGCCCGTAGCAGCGTCGACTTGCCACTCCCTGACGGGCCGAGCAAGGCGACGACCTCACCGGCCTCGAGCTCGAACGAGATGTCCCGTACGGCCGGAAGGCCGCCGGGGTACGCATACGAAAGACCGTCGACGGTCGCTAGAGCCACAGGGCTGCGACCCCCACGAGAGCGACGGCGCCGACAAGCGCGGCGTGGTCGATCCACGTCCAGGCGGGGCGCGGCGCCCTTGTCGCTCCGCTGCGCCCGAACCCACGCGCCTCCATCGCCTCCGCCAGGCCGGTCGCCCGTTCGAGCGACCCGGCGACGAGTGGTGAGAGCAGCGTCGCGTAGCCCCGGGCCCCGTGCAGCTCGACGCCACGGCCGCGTACCGAATCGGCGAGCCCGGCCGCGTCGCGTTCGAGGCTCGGGATGAGGCGGGTGGCGAGGGCGACCGCGAGTGCCGAGCGCCGGGCGAACCCTGCCGCGGAGACCAGACGGTCGTGATCGATGAGGAGCGTGTAGACGCTGAACGCCAGGCCGACGACCGCCAGGCGAAGACCGTTGACGACCGCGATCCGGATCTCGTCCGTCGAGATGTCCAGCGGGCCGAGAACGGGCAGGGTTGGACCTTCCCACAGGAGTGTCCCACCGCCCGACGACCATGTGAGCGGCGAGATCACGATCACACCGAGGGCGCTGAAGAGAACGCCGCCGATATAGAGCCAGCGGCGCTCGACGGGTGCGCGCAGGCAGATCACGAGCAACACGATGGTCATCGCCGCAAGGGCCCAGATCCGGTCGACCAGGAAGGCCGTCGTCGCCACGGCGGCGAGAAGAGCTGTTGCCGGGGCCGGGCTCATGGGGTCGAGAACCTCCGCGCGAAGTCACCCGCGAGCAATGCATCGACCGAGCCGGCGAACGAGAATCTGACCGCAGCCGAGGGCCCCGTCCCGGGCGAGCGCAGGGCGGCGGTCAGGCGCGGCCCTCCCGCTCCGAGCTCGAAGAGGTTGACGTTCGCGCCGGTCGCAGTACCCGCCGGAGCGACGTCTTCTGTTCGGAGGACGCGGGCTACACGGTTTGCACCGGATCGCAGGCCTGGCTCGTACCTGACCGCGACGGGCCTGGACTTCCCGTCATATCCGTGCAAGAACGGCTCCGGAAAGGCGCCCGCGACTACCTCGAGCGTCTCGGCGTCGCCCGACCAGTCGCGGAAGTCCCACCAGGCCACGTCGCCGTCGCGCAGGCGGTACGAGGCTGCGGACCGGTCTCCGGCGAGGCCGTTGACAAACCAGAACCAGTCTTCGTGACGGCGGGCGCTGCCCTCGACGCCGTCGATCGACTGGACGAATCCCCCGCCGTAGCGGGTCTTCACCTCCGTCTTGGACCTGAGCGCGCGCAGCAGTGTCTGCCCGGCAGGCACGCTGGTGTCGATGAGCAGCTCCTTGCCGCGGTCGCGTGTCACCCAGAGGCGGGCTGTGCCGTCTGCGGCCGTCGGCTCCTGCCCGCCGCAGCCCGCAAGCGCGAGCACGGCGAGGAGGAGCAAAGTGCAACGCCGGAGGATCACTTCACGGCGTTCGACCGCACTGCGCCGACGGCGTACGCGCGGACCACCCCGAGATGCCTCCCGACACACACCCGGCCGTTGGCCCCGGCCTTGAAGCGCCGGCCGTCGACACGGAGCTGAGTGCCGCCGGCGGCAGATGCCTTGCCCGCGTCGTCGAACGAAGACACGGCGTAGCAGTTGGTGGTCGTCGCCTTGAGTGACAACGTCGGTGGCCCGCCCGTGTCGGAGAACGTGGCGTAGTACCAGAGCACCTCGTCGCCGTCCACGAGGGTTACCTGGTCGGCTCCGACCGGGGGTGATGCCCCGTTGACCTTGAACACCCAGCCCGAGGAACCGGTGCCCGGGTAGCGACCGATCTGGCTCACGTACTGGCCGAATGACGCCTGGGTCACCTGGACGTAGAACTCGCCGAGTGCGCTCGCGACATCGAGTGCCGCGAGGGGGTTCGGAGCGTCCACTTTGACGGGCACCGATCCGAAAATCGCCTGGGTCTTGCCTTCGACGCGCACCGTTACGGTGGCGCCGAGAGCCGTAGCCGCAAGCGTCAGAGCAAGACCGATGACGGTCAAGGAAACGATCGAACGTCGTGCCACGAATCCTCCTATCCACGAGGGGTCCGGTATGGAGGAGGCGGCAGGTCTTCTGACTCGGGGCTCCCTCCCCCACCGCCTTCCCGGCTACCGGTCTCCCGGCGCGCCAGTGGCGTTTCGGCGGGTGAGCAACTCCCCTCACAGCGGCGGGACCGTCCCGGATTCGCACCGGGTTCCCTCACCGCGCTCCCTTGTGACGGCGCAGCCTATCATCGGATGGTGTCGGCGGCAGCATTCCGAGCGTGGGCTCCGATCGTTCTCTGGGCGGCGATGATCTTCGCGTTTTCGTCGATCCCGAGCCTCGGGACGGGTCTCGGCACCTGGGATCTCGTCCTGCGTAAGCTCGCGCACCTGACCGAGTACGCCGTCCTCGGCGCCCTACTGGCCCGGGCGCTCGCCCGACCCGAGCTCGCGATCTTCGCCGGAGCCCTCTATGCGGCGACGGACGAGATCCACCAGCACTTCGTCCGCGGGCGCCACGCCGCCTGGTACGACGTCGTCATCGATACGGTCGGGGTGACGATCGGTGTCGTCGCATGGCGGCGGTCGCGGTGGGGCAGGTGAGTGCCATTCTGATCGACCTCGACGGAGCGCTGGGTGACACACGCCCGATCTGGGACGACTGGCTGGCCGGTGCGTCGAGGCTGCTCGGAGTCGACCCTGCATCGTTGCCCGCCGATCGCGGAGCGGCCGCGGCAGCGCTGGATGCGGCAGGGGCCGGCAACTGGCGCGCCCTGCTCGAGCGCTTCGCCGCCGAACGGGCGCCCGTCTACCTTCGGCCGAACGCCCAGGTGAGCTCAACTCTACGGATGATCGCTGCAACGGGGCGACCCATCGGGGTCTACACCGACGCGCCTACCGAGCTGGCGGGAGTTGCTCTCGCCCAACTCGGGGCCGCGCGCCGCATTACGGCAACAGCGGCGGGAACCGGGGCTCTCGAGGCGCTGCTGGCGCAGTTCGGGCCGGATTCCGTTGTCGTGACAACGCGGTCCGAGCTGACGACAGTGTGAGGCCAACGCTGCCGGTCCTCGGGTACCCACTGAGTCACGTCCTCGGAAATCGGGCCCACTCCGGCGCCGAGCGGTCAAGGGAACCACGCGCCGTAGGTGGCGCAGACGGGGATCACGAGCTGAGACGAAAGAGCCCGCCGTTGCCCGAAACGGCATAGAGCTCGCCGGCGGCGTCCTCGCCGAACGACGTCAGGCTCGGCACCCTGAACTGCTCCGGCCGGATCTGGCGCGCGACACCCTCGACGAGTTTCAGCGACCAGACGGTTCCACTGCAGTAGTCGCCGTAGAAGTACCTACCCCTGGCAGCCGGAACGGCTGACCCGCGGTAGACGTACCCGCCGGTGATCGAGCAGCCGCGCTGATGGCTGTACTGGGCGACCGGCGCGACGAGGAGGCCCGGCCCGAGCGCATTGCTCTCGAACGGGGCGTTGCCCTCGTAGACGTTCCACCCGAAGTTCAGCAGTCCTTGCCACGGCCAGGCTACGTGATCGACCTCCTCGATCGAATCCTGGCCGACGTCACCGATCCAGAGATCACCGTTTGCCCGGTCGAACGAAAACCGCCACGGGTTGCGGACACCGAGGGCGACCATGACGGGCTCGGCGGTCGGTCGGGCAGGGTCGAGCCGAAGAATCTTGCCGAGGAGCGACGCCGGGTTCTGGGCGCGGTTCTCCGGGTCGCCACCCGAGCCGCCGTCCCCCATGCCGACATACACGAGCCCGTCCTTTCCGTACTCCACCATGCCGCCGTTGTGGTTGGAGTACGGCTGCTTGACGAAGAGCAGTTGCGTCGCGCTCGCCGGTAGCGCCGTCGACCCGTTGGAGCGATAGCGGACGACGCGGGTGTCGCCGTTCCGGTCCGTGTAGTCGACGACGAACTGCCGGCTGGTCGCGTAGTCGGGGGCGAAGGCGAGCCCGAGGAGGCCCTGCTCACCGCCTGCCCGAGTAAGCACGCGGACGTCGAGGAACGGCCGCGACTGGATCTTGCCCGCCTTCACCACGCGTATGAGCCCACCCTGCTCCACCACGTACAGCAGGCCCGGAGCTCCGGGAGCAAACGTGACGCGAACCGGCGCATGGAGGCCGTTGACCACGCGAACGAGCCGGAGAGCTCCTGCCCGCCCACCCGTGGCAGACGCGCTCGACCCGAGGACGAGCACGGCCGCGCAAGCGGCGGCAACGACGGTGAGACGGCGCATGCAGACTGACGGTACCCGAGAGGGTCGTCGCCGCATCCCCCCGGAGGTGTACCCTGCGCGCGCCGTGAAGATCTTCGTCATCGGTGCCGGACAAGTTGGAACGACAATCGTGGAAGCCCTCCACGGTGAGCACGACGTGGTGGTTCTCGACCTCGATCCGGCCCGACTCGCTGCGATCAGCCGGCGATTCGACGTCGCCACCCTCGAGGCGAACGGAGCCAGTCGGCGCGCCCTGGCCGACGCAGGCGTGCGCGATGCCGATCTCGTGCTCGCCTGCACGTCGCGGGACGAGGCGAACCTCGTTGCCGGGACGTTCGCACGCCTCGAGGCACCGCGGGCGACAACAGTGATCCGAACCTCGAACGTCGAATACATCGAGCTCTGGCGCCAGGGGCAGCTCGACGTCGATTTCGTCGTCTCGTCGGAGATCGAGACCGCGCATGCCATTGCCCGAGTGATCGGCGTGAGCGCAGCCGTACAGACGGACGTGTTTGCGGACGGGCAGGTTCAGATCGTCGAGTTCGACGTCACCGAGGGTTCGAGCTCCCAGGTCGTCGGACGATCACTCCGCGATGCAGCGGTGCCCACCGACTCGCGGGTCGCAGCCATCATCCGGGGATCGTCGATGATGCTGCCCCGCGGCGACGACATCATCTTGCCGGGCGACCGAATCGTCGTCATCGGTTCGCCACAGGCCGCTACCTCCTGGGGTGAGCTCCTCGCGCCGTGGGAGGCGGAGGTCACGGACGTCGTCATCTTCGGTGCCGGCAAGGTCGGCACTGCAATAGCCCGCCAGTTGCTGGAGCAGGGAATCGGTGTCCGGATGATCGAAGAGAATCGTGATCGCGCGCTTGCGGTGGCCGAGGCATTTCCGAAAGCGCGCGTCTACAACGTCTCGGGTCTCGACCCCGATTTCCTCGCCCGCGAGAGAATCGGGCACGCCCAGGCGGCGGTTTTTGCGATGCGCGAGGACGCGAAGAACCATTACGCGGCCACGCTGGCGCGCATCCACGGCGTGAAGTTCACGATCGCGATCGTGCACGAGGCGGTCTCACGGCAGGTCTACGAGCACGCGGGAGTCGACGTGCAGGTCGACCCGCGCCAGGTGACCGCCGAGGAGATCGTCCGGTTCGCCCACGACCCGCGTACGCAGCAGGTTGCGATGCTCGAGGGAGATCGCTTCGAAGTGCTCGACATCACGACCAAGCCGACGAGCGAGTACGTCGGGCTCCGGTTCCGGGAGATGCCGATCCGGGGGGCGTTGATCGGAGCAATCGTGCGGGACGGTGAGGCGGTCTTCCCGCGGAGCGATGATGTTCTGAAGGCCGGCGACCGCGTGATCGTGTTCACCGAATCGGAGCGTGTACCGGACATCGAGCGCGTCCTATGACGCCGTGGAGTCCCGATTGAGCCACCAGCGACGGCCTCCTGCAGCACGCAGTCCACGCCTCGCGGTCGACCTCAGGGCCGCTCTCGGCCTCACAGGCACGCTCCTCGAGTACCTCAGCATCTCCGCCCTCGTGCCGGCAGCCGTCGCAATCATCTATCGCGAGCCGCCCTGGCCGTTCCTCGCGGCCGCTGTGATCGCGTTCGCCGCCGGACTCGGACTCGCCCGCGTCGGCGAGCACACGGCCACCGTCGGATTCCGGGAGGCATATCTCGTCGTGGCCCTCACGTGGCTGCTCGCCGCCGTGTTCGGTGCGATCCCGTATCTGCTCGCCGGTGAGCCGCAACTGGATCGGCCGGTCGACGCCTTCTTCGAGTCCATGTCGGGTTTCTCCACGACCGGAGCATCGATCCTGACCAATGTGGACGCGGTCGATCATTCGCTGCTCCTGTGGCGACAGTTCACGCAGTGGGTCGGAGGCATGGGGATCATCGTGCTCGCGCTCGCCGTCCTGCCACGACTTCGCGTCGGAGGTCGGCAGCTCCTGGATTCGGAGATGCCGGGCCCGGAGACCGATCCGCTGGCCGAACGAATTCGCACGACGGCGCGCCGGCTGTGGCTCCTCTACATCGCCCTGACAGCCGTCCTCGCCGCTGTACTCACACTCTTCGGAGTCGTCGGAGTCGACCATCGGATGGGCCTGTTCGAGGCCGTTTCGGTCGCTCTCGCCACGCTTCCCACCGGAGGATTCATGCCCAACTCGGGCTCGCTGATCGACTACGCGGCCGCCTCCCAGTGGGTCGTCGTGCTGTTCATGCTGGTCGCCGGCATCAACTTCGCGCTCGTCTATCGCGCCCTTGTTCGCCGCCGCTGGCGCACCGTGAGCATGGATCAGGAACTCCGGCTCTATCTCGGCATCCTCGCGGTCGCTTCCGTGGCGCTGGTAGCGGAGATCTGGGGAGAGGGGCTCGCTGCCGGGGAAGCGGCGATCCGCCACGGCGTGTTCCAGGTCGTCTCGATCACGACGACAACCGGATTCGCGAGTGCCGACTTCACGTCCTGGACGACGTTCGCCCTGATGCTGCTCGTCGGACTGATGTTCGTGGGCGGCTCCGCCGGTTCGACGGGCAGCTCGGTGAAGGTCGTCCGCCATCTCCTCCTCGGCCGATCGCTCCGCCGCGAGCTCCGGCAGACGCTGCATCCGGAAGAGGTGATGCCGGTGCGATTCAACGGTCTCGTGGTGCAGGAGAAGACGCTGCGTGCGGTCACGTCGTTCATCCTCCTGTACGTGGGCCTGTTCGTGCTCGGCGCGGGCGTGATCGCGCTCGACACGGCAATCCAGGGCCCGTCGCTCTCACCCTTCGATGCGATCGCCGCCGCTGCCACGACGCTCGGCAACGTGGGGCCGGGCATGGGTGCCGCAGGCCCGCTCGGCTCGTTCGCACGCTACCCGGACATCTCCAAGGTGACGATGGCCGCCTTGATGTGGCTCGGGCGGCTCGAGGTGATTCCCGTCGTGGTGCTGATGACCCGCCACTACTGGCGGGTGCGCTGAACGCCGGTCAGCCGACGAGTGCCCGCCGGAGCTTGTCCTCCGCGCCCGGCTTCAGAATCGCCACCACCTGGTCACCGGGGCGAATCACCGTCTCTCCGACCGCTATCTCGGCGATGCCGTTACGCATGACCGAGACGAGACGTGCCCCCTCGGGCAGAGAGAGGCCTGCAACGCGCTTGCCGGCGGCAGGTGAGTCGGCAACCACTTGAACCTCCACCACCTCCAACCCTTCCCGGCGCAGCTCGAGCAATCGCACGAGACCGTGCTCCGGAACCTCGTGTTCCACGAGCCCGAGCAGGCCCGATGTCGCGCACACGGTGCGCGTGATCCCGAGAAGGTCGAACGTCTCCTGATTGCGAGGGTCGTTGACCCGTGCAATCACCTTCTCGATGCCGTAGCCCTCGCGAGCGATCTGGGAGATGATGAGGTTGTCCTCGTCGTCCCCGGTGACGGCAAGGACGAGATCGGGAGGTCGGGCGATTCCCGCCCGCTCGAGGACGGCGATCTCGGTTGCATCGCCGAGCATCACGACATGGCCGAACTCGACTTCGAGCTGCACGAAGCGGTCGCGGCGCTGCTCGACGAGCGTCACTTCGTGGTCCATCCCAACAAGTGTTCGAGCAACGTTCGAGCCGACCTTGCCGCCGCCTGCAATGACGACGTACATCAGATCGTCACCTGTTGGACGACGCCGGGTTCGCAGGCGCGAACCGCCTCGGTCAGGAACGAGATCGCTGTCTGGGTCGGGCAGACCGTTCGGAGCCCGAGCTTCGCGTAGAACTCCGCGCGTGCCGGGTCGAGGACCCGGACGACGACGCACCCGATGCCGTAGCGCCGCTGGAGAATCTGGCCGATCACAAGGTTCGAGTTGTCGCCGTCGGTCGCAACGACGGCCGCCTGCGCTTCGGCGGCGCCCGCCTGCTCGAGGATGTCCCTGTCCATGCCGTGCCCGACGACGAAACCGCCCTTCCAGGCGCCGAGTCGCGAGAGCGCGTCCTCGTTCTCATCGACACAGGTGACGTCCCACCCTTCTCGAGCGAGCTCCTTCGCGACTGCCGAGCCCACGCGCCCACAACCGATGATCACGGCCTTCACGACGAGAAGGGTACCGCTACTCGAACGTTCCGTCGGGGAAGGCGACGACGAGCACCTCGCAGGGTGCGTTGCGAAGCACATGGTCGACGGTCGGCGAGAAGAACCGCGATTGGCGCCTCCACCGCGGCGACGATCCGAGCACGATCAGGTCAGCACCATGTCCGCTCGCCGCCTCGACGATCGCATGGCCGATCGAGCGAGCCACGATGGTGTGCCCGACGACCTCCACCCCGTTCTCCTCGCCGAGCACCCTGGCCTCTGCCAGCGACTCCTCGGCTCGCCGGCGCACATCCTCGGGGAGTGCGCCCTCGAGGGGAAACGCGCGGGGAACGCGCACGACGAACACCGCTTCGACGGTCGCTCCCCGTTCCTTCGCCAGGGCAATGGCCGTTGCAACCATCTCCTCGCCGATGTCGCCGAGCTTCATGGGCACGAGCACTTTGCGATACGAAGCGCCGGGCGGGAGGGTCGAAACGGGGTCGATGTCGTCGAGGACACCGGCCTCGCGGCGGCGGCGCACGAGAACGAAGACGACCAGTCCGATGAGTAGCCAGGCCGGGCCCGCGTACCTGGCGCCGGGGTGCGTGATCAGAGCGAGCACCCACACGCAGAACGTGATCGGAGCGCCGATCAGCGCCGGCAGGGGTAGGAGGACACCTCGAACCCGCACCTCCGGCTTGGCCCTGAAGGGGCGCTCGAGATCGGGCTCCTTGCGGCGGAGCCGGATCACGGCGAGTTGAGCAGCCGTAAAAGCGAACAGCACCCCGAACGAGTAGGCGCTGGCAAGGAACGCCGGGTCGTCCCCCGCGAAGATCCCCGTCCCGACGACGATCACGATCGCGGTCAGCCCGGTGGCGACGAGCGCCTCGTGGGAGACGAGCGAGCGCCGCTCGAGCCGTCCGAACTCGCGTGGCAGCATCCCGTGCTCCGCCATCGATCGCCCGAGCCGGGTGCAACCGGTGATGGCAGTGGTCGCCGCCGCGAACAGGATCAACGCCCCCGAGAGACCGACGACGACGCGCAAGACGTCGACGAGAGCGGAAGGCAGGTGCCCGTCGAACGCCGTCACGATCCCGACGATCGGCGCCTGAAGCCACTTGTCGGCGAGATCGGTCGAGCCGTCTTCGGCCGGAAACGCCGACACCCCCACAACGGCGATCAGAACCGTCACGATCACGACCAGCCCGATCGACGAGAACAGCGAGCGCGGCAGCACCTTGCCCGGCTCCCGCGTCTCCTCGGCGAGATTGGCCACCGTCTCGAGCCCCGTGTACGCGAGCATCGCGAGCGGCAGGGCGAAGAAGAGATCGTGCCAGCCCTGCCCCACCGCAAAGTCGAATCCACTCGTCACAACCCCCGGTGAAAAGACGGTCGCGAAACCGAGGATGACGACGAGCAGCTGAACGGAGATGTCGAGCGCAGCGAGCGCAAGCGCAGCGACATGAATCCGGCTATGTCGCACGAGCCGGGCTCCGACGATTGCGGTGATGACGGCGACGGCGATCAACACGTCCCATGGGCTCTCCGTCAGCGACGGCGCCGACAGCGACGCCGCGAGATAGTGCGGCAGGAAAAGACTCGACAACGCGATCACGATGAGGAAGTCGAGGAAGAGCACCCAGCCCGTAGCGAACCCGGCGAGATCGTTGAACGCCCGGCGCGTGAAGGTCGCGGCTCCTCCGGTCTCCGGGATCGCTGCCGTGCCTTCGGCGTAGGACAGCGAGACAACGAGGAACAGCAGACCGGTAGCCAGGAGGACGACCGGAGTCAGACCGAGCGCCTGCGCCGCCACGATCCCGAGAGCGAAATAGATCGACGAGCCGATCTCGTCGTACGCGACCGCGAACAGCGCGGGAGCGTCGAGCACGCGCTCGAAACCGCGGACCTTACGCGCCACGCTTGCGCTCCAATTGAATGCGTCCGACGCCGAGCGCGACGAACAGCCCGCCCAGGACGAACCCGACGAGTCCCCCGCCGTTGACCGCCGTGACGACGAGCAGTGCCACGCCGATCACGACGAAACATCCGGAGAACACGAGGATCGCGCGCCGGTACCAGATCACGCGGGCACCTGGTCGCGCGCTGCGCTGACCATGACCCGGCACGTGGCATGGCGGAGCACGTAGTCGACGGTGCGACCGAAGACCGCCCGTTGCGTTGCGGTCAGCGACTTCCTCGGTGATCCGATGACGATGATCTCGGTGCCGCGCCGCTCTGCTTCGTCGACGATCGCGGGGCCGGCGCTGCGCGCGCGTACGAGGCGGTCGAGCACCCGTACGCCGTATGAGTCGCCGATCGCGATCGCCTCGTCGAGCTCGTCGTTGGCCGCATCCTCGAGCTCGTCGAGGTCGTCGTCGAGCGGCCTGCCGAGCGGCACCTCGAGCACGTTGAGCGCCACGATCCGGGCGCCACGCTCGGCCGCGAGGCTGCACGCCACGTCGAGCGCGTCGTCGGACGGCTGCCCCGACACGACCGGGACGAGGAGTCGCCGGTACTCGAGCGCGAGCGCCGGGCCGTAGGCGGGAGGCGCCTTCACCGTGTCGACGAGAGACGCCTTCACGAAGTACCTGCGATAGACGATGTAGAACGCCATCCCGGACACGATCCAGCCGAGACCGACCCACCTCGTGGTCGGGTTCTCGGCGATGATGACGAGGAACGAGGCGCCGGTCGCAAGCCCGCCGACGATCGCGAACAGGGGCCACTCGATCCCGCGAATCATGAGATTGGGCGCCGCCCGATAGAACGTCTCGGTCGAGGTCCTTCTGCTTCACGCGCAGCCGCACGAGCGAGACGTGAGCGACGGTGAAGGACAGGGTGGCTCCGAACGAGTAGAGCGTGCCGACGAAGTTCACGTCGCCGGGAAGGATGATCAGAATGGGGGCGATCCCGGCGAAGATGACGAGCGAGAGCACGGGTGTCTTGAACGTCGGGTGGAGGCGGCGGAAGACCTCGGGAATCTGCCGGTGGCTCGCCATCGAGTAGGTCACACGGGAGGCGCCGATCACACCGGCGTTCGTGGCGATGAACAGGATCGTGGCGGCGAGCACGCCCACGTAGACCTCGAGCACGCGCAGGAGCGAGCCCGAGACGCCCAGGTTTTCGACCACGCCGAGAATCGGATCGTTGGCGAACCCGCCCTCCTCGGGGGGCAGTGCGAGCAGCGTCGTCAGCTGCCCGTTGATCTCCTTCACCGGCAGTGCCGACAGCGCGATGAGCGGCAAGGTCAGGTAGATCGCAAAGACGGCCCCCGCGACGAGCTTGTAGGCATTCGGCACGCTGCGAGCCGGCTCACGTGCCTCCTCCGCAAGGTTGGAGACGGTCTCCACCCCCGTATAGGCGAGCATTGCGATCGGCACGGCGATCGCGAGGTTCGCCCAGGTCGGCGCGACGCCCCAGTGGATGTTGTCGACGAGGATCGTCGGACTGAACACGAGGAAGAACCCGAGGAGCACGAGGAGCACCTGCGTCGCGAAATCGATCACCGCGAGGACGATCGAGAGCTTCGCGGCCTCCTGGACACCGATGATGTTGAGACTCACGAGAATCGCGATCACGACCGCGCCGCCGATGATGTCCCACGGATTCGTCTTCAGGGGCTCCCAGAAGACCGAGAGGTAATGCGGCACGAAGAACGCCGACGTGGCGACCGTAACGACGTACACGAGCATCTGGGCCCACGCAGCCCCGAAGCTGACGATCTCGTTGAACGCATGCCGAGCAAAGCTCGACGACCCACCCGCCTCCGGGTAGAGAACCGTGCCCTCCGCGTAGGTGGCCGCCGTCATCGCGAACACCAACCCCGCGACGAGGAAGACCAGCGGCGTCAATCCGAGGGCGTAGACCGCCGTGAGTCCGAGGGCGTAGTAGATCGACGAGCCGACGTTGCCGTAAGCAGTGGCGAAGAGCGCCGGCGTTCCAAGGACTCGCTCGAGCTCGACCTCGCGTCTGCGGCGACTGGGCACCGGCGCAGTCTAAGGCGCTCCGGCCACTCCCGACTGTAGAGGATGCCGCGGATCGTCCGCGCTAGGCGCTCGCACCTGGATCGGCTGCCGGGAGCCTGATCACCAGCGTGGTTCCGCCACCGGGTGTCTCGTCGATCTCGACCTGCCCACGCATCGCCAACACGAATGCCTGCGCGACAAACGCACCCGCCCCGCGTGCTGATGCTGCCTCAGCCGCGGCACTCCGCCTTCGCCGATCGATGATGCGGACGTCGACGCCAGGCCACACCGCTCCGGCGACAACCCTCACCGGCACATCCTGAGGGGACGCGTCGATCGCCTCGACCATCGCCTCCACGAGCGCCCGCCGCAGGAGAGTCGCGTCCGCGTTGACCGGAGGCAAGGTGGAGGCTACGTCGATCTCGACCCGGTTGGGCTCGACACATGTATCCGCGATCGCGACGGCGAGTACGGCGGCGACCGAGACGTCTTCCGACCCTACCGATAGCTCCCCGTTCTCGATCCGTCCGAGATCGAGAATGTCCGCACCGAGCAACGCGAGGTAATCGCTGCTACGGCTAACGACCGCAGCGCCCGCAAACGCCTCCGCCTCGGTGACGGCCCGCCGAAGCCTGTCCGAGGTCTCCTGAAGCCCTCGTCCGGTCGACGCGAGAAGGGCCGCGCGCGCGTCTCGAGCTGCGACGAGCGAGCTGACCGTGCGAACCTCCGCCGAAAGCTCCTCGATGTCGATGGCAGTGGCGATCTCGGCGACGAACGCATCGAGAATCCGCTGATCGTTGCCGCTCGACGTCGCCGCCGTGAAGAACGAGCTCGTGCACGTCGTCGAGGGTGATTCGGTGCGTTGGCTCGCTGCCGTCAGGGACAGGATCTCCCGCGAGCGCTTCGACCGTCCAACCGGACGCCGCTCGATGAAGGAGTGAGACGCCGCGGAGTGAGAGCACGCGCCGAAGCGTCTCGAGCAGGGTCGGCACGCTCGACGAGCCGCCGAGACGGACGAGCGCCTCGCTCTCGGCTCGTGCCCGCACCCCTTCTGCCGCTCGGCGAGACGCAAGCGCGACGAAGCCGCTTACCACCGTCGCTACGACCAGGAACACGACGAGTGCGACGAGATTGTCCCCCTCGGCGATGGTGAACGTATGCATCGGAGGGGTGAAGTAGTAGTTCGCCAGAAGGAAGCCTGCGACCGCCGTCACGAGCGCCGGCCAGAGCCCGCCGACGGCCGAGACCAGCACGACGGCGAGCAGGTAGAGAAGCAGGATGCTCGGGAGCCCGACGTGAACGCGAAGCTGGGCGAGGAGGATCGTCAGGAGCGGAAGGCCGACCGCGGCAAGACCAAAGGCGAGCGCGAGTCGCCTGGCCGGCAACGCGGCGGGTCGTCGACGACGGGGCGGCTCCGTCGGAGTGTCCGACTCCTCGCGGCTGATCACGTGGACGTCGATGCCGACCCCGGAAGCACGGATGACGCGGTTGATCACCGAGCCGCGCGTGAGTTCCGCATAACGCGAGCGGCGCGTCGCGCCGAGAACGATCTGCGTGGCGTTGAGGGATCCTGCGGCCGCGACGAGCGCATCGCCCGCATCGTCGCCGACGACCTCCTTGAAGGTTCCGCCGAGCTCCTCGACGAGCTCCTTCTGATGCTCGAGCGCTCCGCTCGTTCCCTGTTCGGCGCCCTCGAACGACGCAACGTGCACCGCTACGAGGTCACCGTGCGCCCGCGCGGCAATGCGGGCCGCCCGCCGGATCAGACGTTCGCCGTCCCCCGATCCAGTGATCGCGACGAGGATCCGCTCGCGCGTCTCCCACGGCCGGTCGATTCCGTGCCGGTCGCGGTAGTCGGCAAGGCCCTCCTCGACCCGGTCGGCAACCCACAGGAGGGCAAGCTCTCGCAGCGCTGCGAGATTGCCCTGGCGGAAGTAGTTGCCGAGCGCCGCGTCGACTCGTTCCGGCGGGTAGATGTTGCCGTGCGCCATCCGCCGCCGGATCGCCTCGGGTGCCATGTCGACGATCTCGACCTGGTCGGCCTTCCGAACGATCGCGTCGGGAATCGTCTCGCGCTGCTTCACGCCCGTGATCTGCTCGACCACGTCGTTGACCGACTCGAGGTGCTGGATGTTCAAGCGTCGAGATCACCGTGATGCCCGCCGCCAATAGCTCCTCGACGTCCTCGGCACCGCTTGGTGTTCCGCGAGCCCGGGACGTTCGTGTGCGCGAGCTCGTCGACGAGAACCACCTGCAGGCGAGCGCTCGAGGATCGCGTCGACATCCATCTCCTCGAAGGTCGTCCCCTTGTACTGGATCACCTTCCGCGGGACGATCTCGAGGTCGCCGATCTGCTCGGCGGTACTCGGACGGCCATGCGTCTCGACGAAGCCGACGACGACGTCGGTGCCCCGGCCGCTCCGTCGCCTGCCCTCGTTGAGCATCGCGAAGGTCTTGCCGACCCCGGGCGCGGCGCCGAGGTAGATGCGGAAGGTGCCGGACTTCACCGAGACAGCGTGACGGAACAGCCGGAGGGCTGCTCCGCGTCAGGCAGACACGGGACGTGTCGTACGCTGACGGGCCGAATCGGTGCCGACCCCGGCTGGAGGGCTGGGCCTCAGCACGAGGGCTTCGATCGGGGCATGCGTCAAGATCCAGGTGATGTCCTTCGGCGTGAACCCCGTGGCGTTCTCGTTCGGAGCCGGGGCGATGACGCGGTCGAACGACTCGACGTCCCACAAGCGGCAGAGGGCGTGGGTTGGCGTCCGCCCCTTCTCGATGCGTGCGTCGACAGGCACCCCCGCCTTCAGGGCCTCGAGCTCGACGGCCTCCAGCCAAGGCATCGCACCCGCGACCTCCTCGGTTGCCGGGGCGTCTTCGGCGAGGCTACGAGGAACGACGAGAAGGTACGCCGGCACGAGCGTCGCGTTCTCGGCACGGGCGATGCGGATCGCCGCGGAGAGCACGGTCGGGTCGAGTACTCCTCCGGTGAACGCCACGAGCAGACGCCGTTCCGAGCGCTCCCGGGGCTGACGCCTCGAGCCCAGCTGGATCGCCATCACGGCAAGCAGAAAGACAACGACGACGGCGAGAAGGAGGCCCGCCGTCGTCATGGCGCGAGCGCTCCACGGTCGGCGCGGTTGGCGACGACGCGGATGTCGATCCCGGGGAGCTCGCGGACCATGCGTGAGAGCAGCGAGCCGCGGAGGATCTCCACTCGCCGCCGTTCGTCGGGGGTGCCGACGAAGATGTAGGTGGAGCCGCGCTCGTGGGCGACGCGTCGAACCGTTCCTACGAGATCGTCGTCTTCCTCTTCGAGAAAGTGGACGCCGAGCACGCCTGCGAGCCTTCGCAGGGCGGCCAGCTGGATCGCTTCCTCGGCGGACGGCTGCCGTCCGGCCGGCCGCACCCAGAGGGCGTCGATGTCGGCGCCGAGCCGTTGCGCCGAGCGCCAGGCACGGCGAAGGATGCGCTGAGACTTGGGCTGGGGCTCGATCAAGGCCAGAACGCGCTCCGCCACCGCCAGCTGGCTGAGCGGCTCCAGCACGTTGGGTCGTCTGCGGGCTTCGACGTCTTCCGCGACTTCGCGCAGGGCGAGCTCGCGGAGCGAGCTGAGGTTGTCGAGGCGGAAGAAGTTGATCAGGGCCACCTCCGCACGGGCCGTCGGGTACACCTTGCCCGCTTCGAGGCGCTGCTGAAGCGCCTCGGGAGCGAGGTCGACGAGCACGACCTCGTCGGCCTCGTCGAGAACACGGTCGGGGAAGGTCTCGCGGACGCGGACGTCGGTGATCTCGAAGATCGTGTCGTTGAGGCTCTCGAGATGCTGCACGTTGACCGTGGAGATGACGTCGATCCCCGCTTCGAGGATCTCGTCGATGTCCTCGTAGCGCTTCTCGTTGCGCGAGCCGGGCGCGTTCGTGTGCGCGAGCTCGTCGACGAGGGCGAGTTCGGGCGCGCGGCGGAGCACGGCGTCGACGTCCATCTCCCCTAACACCAGGCCGCCATGCGGCACCGCGACCCTCGGCACGAGCTCGAGACCTTCGGCGAGCGCGGCGGTCTCGGGCCGATCATGGGGCTCGAGGTAGCCGATCACGACGTCGCGACCCTCCGTGTCCGCATGCTGCCCCTCCTGCAGCATCCGGTATGTCTTGCCCACACCGGCGGCCATGCCGAGCAGGATGCGGTAACGGCCGCGCACGACGTCAACCGGCAGGCGAGGACGACTGGACGGCGACCGCCGCTCCCCGCGCCCGGCCCACGGCTACGCCCCGAAGAGGTTGTGCACGACCAGGTCGATCAGCTTGATCCCGACGAACGGGAGGATCATGCCGCCGAGGCCGTAGATCAACAGGTTCCGGCGCAATAGCGCCGTCGCGCCGATTGCCCGGTAGCGCACGCCGCGGAGTGCAAGCGGCACGAGCGCCGGGATGATCAGTGCATTGAAGATGATCGCCGAGATGATCGCGCTCTGCGGCGTGCCGAGGTGCATCACGTTGAGGCTCTCGAGCGGGCCCCGCTCACCCGGTGCTGTCGCATACGTGAACGCGAAGATTGCCGGCAGGATCGCGAAGTACTTCGCGACGTCGTTCGCGATCGAAAACGTGGTGAGCGAGCCACGCGTGATCAGGAGCTGCTTCCCGACCTCGACGATCTCGATCAGCTTCGTGGGATTCGAATCGAGGTCGACCATGTTGCCGGCCTCTTTCGCGGCGGTCGTGCCCGTGTTCATCGCAACGCCCACGTCGGCCTGTGCGAGCGCGGGAGCGTCGTTCGTGCCGTCGCCCGTCATCGCCACCAAGCGGCCCTTCGCCTGTTCCTCCTTGATGAGCGCCATCTTCGCTTCAGGAGTCGCCTCGGCCAGAAAGTCGTCGACACCGGCCTCCTGTGCGATCACGGCGGCCGTGACCGGATTGTCACCGGTGATCATCACCGTACGGATGCCCATCTTGCGTAGCTCGGCGAAGCGCTCGGTCATGCCGCCCTTGACGATGTCCTTCAGGTGCACGACCCCAAGGGCCCAGTTGTCGCGGGCGACGACGAGCGGCGTACCACCTTGCTCGGCGACGCCCTGCACGAGCTGATCGAGTTCGGCCGGCGGGCTTCCACCCTGCTCGGCGATGAAGGCCTTTACGGCGTCCGCCGCTCCCTTTCGGATGACCGTTCCGTTCATGTTGACGCCGCTCATCCGCGTCTGCGCGGTGAAAGGCACGAACTCGTGCTCGCCGAGCTCGCGCTCACGGAGATTGAATCGTTCTTTCGCGAGGACGACGATCGAGCGACCCTCCGGGGTCTCGTCGGCGAGGGACGCGAGCTGCGCCACCTCGGCGAGCTCGCGCTCTTCGACGCCGCGCACCGGCAGGAACTCGGCCGCCTGCCGGTTTCCGAGCGTGATCGTGCCGGTCTTGTCCAGAAGGAGCACGTCAACGTCGCCCGAAGCCTCGACCGCACGCCCCGACATGGCGAGCACGTTCCGCTGCACGAGCCGGTCCATGCCGGCGATACCGATCGCCGACAACAGGGCGCCGATCGTGGTCGGGATGAGCGATACGAGCAGCGCGATGAGCACGGTCTGCGAGATCGCGGTGCCCGCATAGATCGCGAACGGGCTGAGCGTGACAACGGCTGCCAGAAAGGTGATCGTGAGCCCGGCGAGCAGGATGTTGAGCGCGATCTCGTTGGGGGTCTTGCGGCGTTCGGCGCCCTCCACGAGGGCGATCATGCGGTCGAGAAACGATTGACCCGGCTCCTGCGTGACTTCGATCACCAGCCGGTCCGAAAGGAGCCGTGTGCCGCCCGTGACCGCCGAGCGGTCGCCGCCGGATTCCCGGATCACGGGAGCGGACTCGCCGGTTATCGCCGACTCGTCGACCGACCCGACACCCTCGACGATCTCTCCGTCCGCCGGGATCACCTGACCGGCCTCGACCGCGACCACGTCGCCGCGCTGGAGCTCCGCGGCAGGCACCTCCTCGAACCCGCCGCTCGCAGTGCGGCGAAATGCCGATGTCATCGTGCGCGTGGCCCGAAGAGCTTCGGCTTGGGCTTTGCCCCGGCCCTCGGCGATCGCCTCGGCGAAGTTTGCGAACAGCACCGTCAGCCAGAGCCAGACCGTGATCACGCCGACGAACCAGAGATCACGGTAGTCACCGCGAGCGAGGTTGAGCAGGAAGATCCCCGTCGTGATCACACTGCCGAGCTCGACGATGAACATCACCGGGTTCCTGACCTGGAGGCGCGGGTCGAGCTTGGGGAAGGCGTCCTTGACGGCCGCGAAAGTGAGGTCGCGCGTGAAGATGCTCGACGCCTGACGTGCCATTACCGTCCTGTCTCCTTGTCGAGTGCGAGGTTGAGTTCGAGTACGTTGACGCCGGTCTCGCCGAAGAATCCGAGCGATCGCTCGTCGGTCGACTGGCCGATGAGCCGCTGAACGGTCGAGAGCCGAAGGTTGCGCACGGCCGCTACCCGAGGCGCCTGCATGGCCGCGTTGGCGGGCGAGATCTGCGGGTCGATGCCCGATCCGGACGTCGTTACCGCGTCGACCGGGATACGGCCGACGGTCAGCCCCTTGTCGTACGGCTGCTCGAGCTTCAGGATCGCCGTCACCCGCTCCTTCACCGCCTTGGCGAGGTCGGGATTGGTCGGCCCGAGGTTGGCGAAGGTCGTGGCGCCGGCGTTGTACGCGGGTGCCGTGGCCGAGGGGCGCGGATGGAAGTAGGAGGCCTTCGTGAAGGCCTGGGCGGCGAGCCGCGAACCGACCACGGTGCCGTCCTTCGTGATCAGGCTGCCGTTCGCCTTGTTCTCGAAGGCGAGCTGGGCGAAGCCCGTCATCACGGCCGGATAGACGAACCCGAAGACCACGGTGAGAACGACGACGGCGACGACGGAGCGGATGACGGTGCGGACGATCACGAGAGCGCCTCCACGATCGGGCCGAGGGTCAGGGCCGGGAAGATCATCAGGCCGGCCGTGAGGACGATCACGGCGACGAGCAGGAACGTGAAGGTCGCGCCGTCGGTGCGGAACGTGCCCGCCGAGGCCGGAACCGACTTCTTCCTCGCCAGCGACCCGCCGATCGCGAGCGCCGCGATCAGCGGCACGAACCGCCCCAGATAGAGGGCGATCGTGCCGAGGTCGGCCGAGAAGTTCGTCGCCCCGTAGCCCGCGAACGCGCTGCCGTTGTTGTTGGACTGCGACGTGTACGCGTAGAGGGCCTCGCTGAAGCCGTGCGCCCCCGGATTGAACACGGACGCGAGGCCCGAGTCGGTGACGATCGAGATCGCCGTCAGGACGAGCGCCATCGTGGGGACGAACAAGGCCCCGAGCGCAGCGAGCTTGATCTCGCGCGCCTCGATCTTCTTCCCGAGGTACTCCGGCGTGCGGCCGACCATGAGGCCCGCCACGAAGACGGTGATGAAGACGTAGAAGATCATCCCGTAGAGGCCGGAGCCGACGCCGCCGAAGATGACCTCGCCGCTGAACATGTTCACGATCGGGACCGCACCGCCGCCTGCGGTGAGGGCGTCGTGGCCCCCGTTGACGGAGCCGTTCGAGGCGTTCGTCGTGGCCGTCGCCCAGAGGGCGGTGTTGGCGATCCCGAAGCGGACCTCCTTGTCCGACATGTTCCCGCCGCTCTGGCTGCTCGTCGCGGTGATGTCGACGCCGGAGCTCCGGAGCACCTGCGAGCCGTGCTGCTCGAGCGGCAGCAGGATCGCCACACCGACGACGAACATGACGAGCATTGCGGCGAGGATCGAGATGCCCTGCCGGATCGCGCCGACCATCTTCCCGAACATGAAGACCTGCGCTGCGGGGATGAGAAGGATCGCGAGCACCGAGAGGAAGTTGGTGATGCCGTTCGGATTCTCGAACGGGACGGCCGAGTTCGAGTTGTAGAAGCCGCCGCCGTTCGTCCCGAGCTGCTTGATCGCGACCTGCGACGCCGCCGGCCCGCGTGCGATCGTCTGCTGCGCGCCTTCGAGCGTCGTCGCACTCGCATGTCCGTCGAATGTCTGGACGACGCCCTGCGAGATGAGAACCACAGCCAGCACGATCGAGAGCGGCAGCAGGATGTAGACCAGCGAGCGGTACAGGTCCTGCCAGAAGTTCCCGAGCCCCGCCGTCGACCGGCGCGAGAAGCCGCGGATCACGGCCACCAGCACCGCCATCCCGACCGCGGCCGAGACGAAGTTCTGCACGGCAAGGCCGGCCATCTGCGACAGATACGACATCGTGTACTCGCCGCCGTAGTACTGCCAGTTCGTGTTGGTGACGAAGCTCGCCGCCGTGTTCAGCGAGATGTGCGACGGAACACCCTTGAGATGATCCGGGTTGAGAAAGAGGTGACCCTGGAGCCGGAGCAGCGCGTAGAGGACGATGGAGAAGACCGCGCTGAAGATGAGGACGGCCTTCGCGTAGCCCTTCCAGTCCTGATCGCGCTCGGGGTCGACGCCGAGCAGGCGGTAGAAACCGCGCTCGGGAGCGCTGAGGAAGCGGAGCCGACCGCGGGCTGCGAAATGCTCATCGGTGTAGACACGGGCCATGTAGAGCCCGAGCGGGTACGCGAGCGCGAGGAGGACGACCGCGTAGACGACGATCTGCAGAATTCCCTGACCGGTCATCTAGAGGTTTTCGCCGCGAAAGAGCGCGTACACGAGATACACGAGGACACAGCGATCGAGACGACCAGGCCGAAGACGTCGCCGGCGGACATCAGACGCGCTCCAGCGCCCAGAGCAGGGCGAAGAGGAAGACGAAGCATGCGACTGCAATACCGATCGCCGCGAGGTCGAACATCAGACGCCCTCTCCGAGAGCGCGCACGATCTCCCGGAGGGCGCCGGGCAGCCGATCCAGGTTCTCCCGCGCGTAGAGCGGGCTGTCCCCACTCGTGAGGAGGTCGTCCAGGAGAAGCATCCCACGCGGTGCGACCGGATGCGACAGATCGCCGACCAACTCCGCGAGCGCAGCGAGCGCGGCTGTGTACGGACGCACGCCTCTGCGATTCAGAGGGACGGCGCCGGGCAGAGCGTTGCCGTCGAGCCCTTTCACGACACCCCGAAGCGAGCGGGCGGAGATCCGGCGCCTCCGCGCTGAAGTCAGCTCAGAGGCACGCCAGACGAGGAGGGCCGAGTCGGGATGAACCCGCGCACCGCCCCGCAGGATCGCGTCTGCGTTGCGCCGGAGCGCGCGCCTCGTGAAAGGGTTCCGCGTGCTCGGCGAGTGCGAGGCTCGGGTCGAGCGTGTCCCGCTCGCGGCAGCGGGGATGTTGGCAGCAAGTCGGAATCTCATGCCTCGAGGGTAGGGCGGCGGCCGTCAAGGAAGCCTCAGATCTGGGCCTTCAGGCCTCAAGAACGTCTCAAGACGTCGTCGGTCAGCTCAGCCGGAGGGGGCCACGAGGCGGTAGCCGGCTCCGGGCTCGGTTAGCAGGTACCTCGGCCGGGTGGGGTTGGGCTCGATCTTGCGGCGCAGCTGGGAGACGTAGACGTGCAGGTAGTGCGACTCGACCTGATACGCCGGGCCCCACACCTCGCGGAGTATCGCTTGATGGGTCAGGAGCTTGCCCTCGTTCTGAGCCAACAGTCGCAACATGGAGAACTCGTGCGGTGTCAGCTGCACCGGGTTGCCGGCCATCGTGACCGACGCTTCTCGAGATCGACGACGAGCTCGCCGATCCGGATCGACCGGGCTCCCCGGGAGGCCCCGCGCGCCGCATCGCCGCACGCAGGCGAGCGAGGAGCTCGTCGACGCCGAACGGCTTCGTCACGTAGTCGTCGGCGCCCGCGTCGAGAGCCGCGACCTTCTCGCGCTCCTCGCCGACGGCCGAGAGGATCAGGATCGGGACGGACGTCCAGGTTCGGAGCTCTCGGCAGACCTCGACGCCGCTTCCGTCCGGCAGGACGAGATCGAGGATCACCGCCTCCGGCGGCTGCACGGCCGCGACGGTCAGTGCTTCCTCTGCGGTCGCGGCGGTGACGACATCGTAGCCGGCTCCCCGCAGGGTCGTCTGAAGCGCGCGCAGGATCTGCGGCTCGTCGTCGACCACGAGCACCCGGGGACGGGGAGCGCTCACGCCGCAGGCTCCGTCGCTGCAGACGCCACGGGCAGCGCGATCGCGAACGACGTGCCTTGACCGGACACCGACTCGACCCAGACGCGGCCTGCGTTCGCCTCGACGAAGCCGCGCGCGATCGCAAGGCCGAGACCGGCACCGCGAGCCGCCGAGCCGCCGACGCGATGAAACGGCTCGAAGACCCGCTCGAACTCCTCCTCCGGCACGCCGGGCCCAAGATCGACCACCCTGATCACGACATCGCTCCGCGTCGAGGTCACCCGCAACGAGATCAGCGATTCGGGTGGAGAGAACTTGATCGCGTTTTCGAGGAGGTTCACGAGCGCCCGCTCGACCTGGATCGCGTCGACGAGAACGACCGGGACGTCGTCCGGGACCGAGGTCTCGATGCGGTCGACCTCCGGCACCTGGTCGAGCGCCTGGGCGATCAACTGGTCGACCGTCCAGAGCTCCAGAACCGGTTCCGCGGCCCCTGCCTGGAGGCGAGAGAGGTCGAGCAAGTTGGCGACGAGGCGCTCCAGGCGCCGCGACTCGACCGCGATGGTCTCGAGCAGCTGCGTCGCGGTCGGCGCGGTCGAGATCGAGGCTCTCGTTCCGGAGGCCCCCGACCGCCGTCGAGATCGCGGTGAGCGGCGAGCGCAGGTCATGCGAAACGGCCCGCAGGAGCGCAGTCTTGAGCGCGTCGCTGCGCCGCAGCGCCTCGGACTCGAGGGCCTGGCGGGCAAGACGCTCGCGATCGACGGCCACGGCGAGAAGCGAGGCCAGAGCGGGCAGAAACCGCTGTCGCATCCCGGGTGAAGGCTCCTCGCCGGGCGGCGCCGAGATTCTCCCGACGGTGCGCCCCGCGGTCTCGAGCGAGAATGAGATCGCGCCCGGCTCCGGCGGCCAGGGCCGCTCGAGATCGATCCGCATGCCGGAGATGCCGAGCACCTCGGCGGAGCGTTGTTCGATCTGCTCGAGCTCGTCCCGAACGGCTCGCCCCTGGAGAAGGTCGGTCGAGATGTCCGCGAGGAGCGCCGCCTCACGCCGCCTCTGCTCCGCCTCGACTGTTCGACGCCGGGAGCTTGCTGCGAGTTCGCTCACGACGATCGCGGTGCCCGAGTAGACGGCGAGCGAGAACCAGTTCTCGCTCTCGGTCAGCGTGAGCGTGTGGAGCGGAGGCAGGAAGAAGAAGTTGAACGCCAGCATGCTGCCGACGGCCACCGGCAACGAGAACGCAAGTCCCCATTCGACGGCCACGGGCAGGACGGCGAAGATGTACAGCACACCCAGGCTGAGGACCGGGACGAAGCCCTTGAACAGGAAGATGGCACCAGTAACCGCCGCAACCGCGAGGACGCTCGCGGCTGCCCCGGTTGCAGGCGCCGTCATCGCCGGCGAGTCGAGCACCCGGTGCATGCGCTCCCTCACCGTGCGCACGCTAGCGATGTCCGCGCGGGAAGGGCTGGAGCCGTGGGCTCCAGCCCTTCCCGGCGGGATCATCCGTGAATCGAGGCGAGCAGAGGAATGATCAGGATCGCGACGATGTTGGTGATCTTGATCATCGGGTTGATCGCCGGACCGGCAGTATCCTTGTACGGGTCGCCGACGGTGTCGCCGGTGATCCCTGCCGCGTGCGCCTCGGAGCCCTTGCCCCCGTAGGCGCCGTCTTCGATCAGCTTCTTCGCGTTGTCCCAGGCACCGCCACCGGACGTCATCGAGATCGCGAGGAAGAGCCCCGTGACGATCGTGCCGATCAGGAGGCCGCCGAGCATCTTCGGGCTGATGATGCCGACGACGATCGGGAAGACGATCGGGATTGCCGCCGGGAGCATCATTCCCTTGATCGCGGACGTCGTGACGATACCGACAGCCTGTGAGTAATCCGGCCGGGAGGTGCCCTCCATGATGCCCGGATCCTCCCGGAACTGACGGCGCACCTCCTCGACGACCTCACCGCCGACCCGGCCGACGGCCGTCATCGCGAACGCCGCGAACAGGAACGGCATCATGCCGCCGATGAAGAGACCGGCGACCACGTACGGGTTGTCGAGCGAGAACACCGTATCGATGCCCGCGTTGACGAGACCGCGTGTGTACTCGTCGAAGAGGATCAGCGCCGCGAGACCTGCCGAGCCGATCGCGTAACCCTTCGTTACGGCCTTCGTGGTGTTGCCGACCGCGTCGAGCGGATCCGTCACGCCACGCACCGACTCCGGCATGTCCGCCATCTCGGCGATGCCGCCCGCGTTGTCGGTGACGGGCCCGTACGCGTCCAGCGCGACGATCAGGCCGCACATCGAGAGCTGGGCCATCACGGCGACGCCGATTCCATAGATGTTGCCGCCGGCGATTTCGTACGCGGCGATGACGCCCCCGGCAATCACGATCACAGGGAGGGCCGTCGCCTCCATACCTGTCGCGAGTCCCGCGATGATGTTCGTCGCATGGCCGGTGGTGGACGCCTCGGCGATCTTCTTCACCGGGCTCCAGCGGCTGCCGGTGTAGTACTCGGTGATCGCGACGAGCAGGAACGTGATCGCGAGCCCGACGAGTGCCGAGCCGTACAGCTGCCAGAACGAGAACCGGCCGCCGTCGAATGCCTTCGTGACCGGGATGAACCCGATCGCCGAGAGCACCGTCGCGACGATGACGCTCAGGTAGAGCGCGTTGATGATCGCGTTGGGGCCCTTGCCGACCCGGGCGAAGAACGTGCCGATGATGGAGGCGATGATCGAGATGCCACCGAGTGCCAGCGGGTAGAGCCAAAGGTCACCCGTCGGATACGCGGTGCCGAGAAGCATCACGGCGACGGCCGTGACCGCGTACGTCTCGAACAGGTCGGCCGCCATGCCTGCGCAGTCGCCGACATTGTCGCCGACGTTGTCGGCGATCACGGCCGGGTTGCGGGGATCGTCCTCGGGGATCCCGGCCTCGATCTTGCCCACGAGGTCGGCACCGACATCGGCGGCCTTCGTGAAGATGCCGCCGCCGAGTCGCGCAAAGACCGAGATGAGCGAGCCGCCGAAAGCGAGGCCGAGAAGATCGTCGACCGCGGATTCGGGGCTGTTGCCGAGCGCGCCGGTGAGGAACCAGTAATAACCGGCGACCCCGAACAGGCCGAGGCCGACGACGAGGAGACCTGTCACGGAGCCGGCCCGGAATGCGACCTTGAATGCCGGGGCGACGCCCTCCCGAGCTGCCTCGGCGGTCCGAGCATTCGAGCGGACGGCGACGTTCATGCCGATGAAGCCGGCCGCGGCCGAGAGCACGGCGCCGATCACGAAGCCGAAGGCGGTTCCCCACCCGAGCTCGTTGTAGAACCCGATCAGCAGGATCGGGGCGATCGCGACAACCGCGATGGTCGTGTACTGCTTGCGCAGGTACGCAGCGGCGCCCTCCTGCACGGCGCCGGAGATCTCCCGCATCCGCTCGTTGCCCGCCGGCTGGCTGAGGAGCCAGTAGGTCAGGTAGAGCCCGTACAGCACTGCGGCAGCCGCACAGACGAGTGCAAACGCCACAGCATGGTCATTGAAAAAGTCCATCAACCCTCCGGAGGCACGTCACAAAGAAAGCGCCGAAACGGGATCGGCGCGCCCGATTATGTAGCACAAGCTCCAACGCTGCTCGCCGAACATGCTGCAATCCCGATGGTTCGCGCGCCCCTCAACTCACCCGCGAAGGGCGCACGACGAGGTCGCCGTAGATCCCGGCCAGGTCGCCGCTCTCGGCATAGCGCGCGATCTGCTCCTCGGCGGCGTTCTGCTCGGGAAGGCGCAACCAGTCGGCGGCGCCGATCTCGGCCGCGACCGGCATCACCCACTCGATCAGCCGTTCGAGGCGGGCGCGCGCGGGCAGCACGTCACCCCGTTCGAGGTCGATGAGCTCACCCGAGAGCCCGTAGCGGATCGCCCGCCACATGTTTTCCTCGATCAGGCGGTGCGGCTGCTGCGCGATCGGCTCACCCTCGTCGAGAGCGCGTGCGATCCGCGCCGTCAACGCGGCACCGAGCGCCGCTAGGGACTGCGATTCTGCAAGTCCAGGCTGTCCGTCGCAAATCCGGATCTCGACCGTGGGGAACGCGAGATGCGGCCGGACACTCCACCACAGCTGGGTGTGCTCCGTGATGGAGCCCGTGTCGTACAGAAACCGGACGTAGCGCTCGTAGTCCGCCCACGAATCGAACGCGTCGGGGACGCCACAGCGAGGGAAGAACCGTGTGAAGATCTGCGTTCGGGCCGAGTGGAGACCGGTGTCGACACCCTCCGCGAAGGGGGAGCTCGCCGAGAGAGCCAGGAGCTCCGGGAGCCAGTTGCGCAAGGCTGTGGTGACCCGGATCGCGCGATCCGCCCCCTGGATGCCGATGTGGACGTGCAAGCCGAAGGTGTTGTTCTTCCAGACGACGTAGCGGAGGAGCTGGTCGTTGCGACGGTAGTGCGGCGTGTCGATGATCCTCTGGTCCTTCCAGTTCGCCCACGGATGCGATCCCGTGGCGCCGAGAGCGAGGCCGAGGGGCTCGACGAGGCGGGCCAGTTGGACGCGCCGGTCTGCGATCGTGGCAGGGACATCGCCGAAGCTCTCCACGCGACCGGTCTTGATCTCGACCTCGGACGCGATCAGCTCGCCGGCGAGAAAGCGCTCCAGCGGCGTCCCCGCCGCAGCCGCCTGGACGTCCTCGAATCGATTGACGAGGTCGAGCGAAGCAGGGTCGAGCAATGCGAATTCCTCTTCCACCGCGATGGTGAAGTCGGTGCCGGCGTCCAAGCGCTCACGCGCTTCTCGTAGCAGCTGATCGGTCGGAACGCGCTGTTCGTCGCCCATGGAGCGGAAAAGGGTAGTTGATCCAGCACATTCGGCAGCGAACACCCGCTTTCGCCCTGTCCGGTTCTGCAACGGACGCGACCAGTGGGACGCCCGCGCCGCTGCGTGCACTCCTCTGAACGGGTTCAGGCGAACGGCTCGAGCAGCCGGCGCGAAACGCCCGCCCAGCTCCAACGCTCGACGACGGCTGCCCGGGCGGCCGAACGAAGCGAGGCGCGATCCGACGGCGACAGCATCAGGAGCTCCCGGAGCCGCCGTGCAAGGTCGTCGGCGTTGCCGGGATCGAAGGCCGCCAGGTGGCGTAGCGCCGGCGGGTATGCGTCCTCCAGGCCCGAGGCTACTTCGGCAAGCCCCGAGTGGCGGGCGACGAGTGGTGGGCAGCCGGCAGATGCGGCCTCGGCTGCGACCATCCCGAACGCCTCGGGGAAGATCGACGGGACGACGCATGCGTCCGCAAGGGCGAGGAGGTGCCGGAGATGCCGGTGCTCGAGCGGCCCGGTGAACAGCGCCTCGACCCCATGGTCGTCGGCGCGCTCCTCGAGCGCCGCCCGCTCCGGGCCGAAGCCGACGACCACGAGACACGCCTCGATGCCGGCAAGCGCGTCGATGAGGACGTGAACTCCTTTCTGCTCGATGAGCTTGCCGAAGTACACGACGACCGGCCGGCGGGTCGCCAGGAAGCTCTCGAAACGCGCGGCATTGCCGTCGTCGGGGAGACGCTCCTCGCCGTTGCCCTCGTTCGATCGATCGCATCGGGCTTCCTCGACGAGACCGGCGAGCGCCGCGACGCGGGACTCGGGCACCCACTCGTCGATGTCGACGCCGGGCGGTACTTCGATGACGTCTTCGGTGTGCCCACACACGTCGGCGAGCACTCCCCGGATGTGCTCCGAACCGACGAACGTCGCCCGAGCGGTCGACAGCACCTCGGCTCCCCAGGCCGAGAGCTCGGCGTTGCCGCGCATCGAGTACTCGAGCTCTGACCCGTGCGCCTTGACCGCGAACGGTATGCCGACAGCGGCACCGACCGGTCCACCGAGGAGCACATGGTTCGTGAACACGACGTCGGCCGGCAGGAGAGACCGGATCGCGGAGGCGTTCGCCTCGACCCAACAGTCGAGTTCCCCCCGGGCGCAATCTTGGAGACGCCTCACGTCGTACCCGTCGTAGCGATCGAGGACGAAGACCGGCAGCAGGCCGCCGACGTCGGGGCGCACGACCTCGGCGCCGCCGAGGTCGTAGTGCTCGGGGTGAGGCTCCTGCGAGAGGACGGTGACCTCGTGCCCGGCTCTGCTCCACTCGCGAGCGAGCATCCGGGTGTACACGTTCGAGCCGGTGCCCCCCAGGAGGTAGCCGTGCCAGAGCAGGATCCGCATGGGTGCATGTTTACCGAAGCCGTAGGCGGGAGACGCCAGGCTGATGCCTGGCGTCGACCTCGCCTGCGCTCGGTTCAGGTCAGGTGGAAGTACAAGGCGTAGAGCAGCTCGACGGCCGGGTTCGAGGCGTGCACTTGAACGTCCGCCGGTGTCGTGAGGAGCGCCTGCGAGTAGTTGAAGATGATCTTGACGCCCGCGGTGACGAGGGCGTCGGCCGCACTCTGGGCGGCATCTGCCGGCACGGCGAGGACCCCGACGATGATGTTGCGCTCACGAACCAGCTCGTCGAGCGTGTCGAGCGGGGTCACCGAGACGCCTCCCAGAAGGCGTCCCACCTTGGCGGGATCAGCGTCGAACACGGCGGCGACGGTGATGCCGTGCTCCGCGAAGATCGGGGAGCTCGCGATCGCGCCACCCAAGCGCCCCGCCCCGACGAGAGCGATGTTGTGCTGCCCCTGCGTCCGCAGGATTTTGCGGATCTCGCCGAGCAACGAGTCGATGTTGTAGCCGACCCCACGTTTGCCGAAGCGCCCGAAACCGGAGAGGTCCCGACGGATCTGAGTGGCGTTGATGTTCGTGTACTCCGAGATCTCCTGCGAAGAGATCCTGTCCTTCCCCATCTTCTTCGCCTGGGTGAGCACCTGCAGGTACCGGCTGAGCCGCGCCGCCACGCCCACTGTCAATCTCTCCGCCACCGTGTCTCCGTCTCTGCCGACGTTCAGGCTTCCTTGTGACAACTTGTCACATATTGCCTGCCCCGGTCTCTCGTCGCTCCGGGGAACCGTCGCGCCGGAGCCGGTCGAGGAGCCCGGCGACGGTGACGAAGTAGCTGAACGCGCGGACGTCGTCGATCTCGATCACGGGGAGGAACTCGCGGTATTCGACCTCGAGCGCCTCGACCCCTCCGATGTCGACGAGCTCGAGGATGAACGGCGTCCTGTCGTACGCCTCCCGGACGACCTCGATCGCGCGCTCGCAGAGGTGACAACCCTCAGCGTGATAGAGCGTGACCTGGTGCAAGGGCGACAGGAAGATCGCCTCTACGGGTACAGACCGCGGATAGTGGTCGCCTCGGCGACTCTCTGAACCGCAATCCCGTACGCGGCCATCCGCATGCTCGTGGCGAACCGCTCGCGGGTCGACCAGGTCTCCTCGAAGGCACGAACGACGATGTCGTTCAGCTTGGCGTTGACCTCGTACTCCTTCCAGAAGTACTCCTGAAGTCCCTGTACCCACTCGAAGTACGAGACGACGACGCCACCGGCGTTGGCGAGCACGTCCGGGAGGACGAGGATGCCGCGGTCCTCGAGAATCTCGTCTGCGGCCGGGGTCGTCGGCCCGTTGGCACCCTCGCAGACCATCCGGGCCCGCACCCGGGTTGCGTTGTCGGCTGTGATCACCTGTTCCAGGGCGCACGGTGTGAGGACGTCGCAGTCGATCTCGATCAGTTCCTCGTTTGTGATCGAGTCCGCGCCGGGAAAGCCCTCGAGAACGCCGTGCTCCGCCTTGTAGGCAATCGCGGCCGGCACGTCGAGGCCGTAGGGGCTGTGGATCCCGCCCCGGGAGTCGGAGACGGCAATCACCCGGACGCCCTCCTCGGAGAGGAGACGGGCGAGGTTCGAGCCGACGTTGCCGAAGCCCTGGATCGCAACCCGTGTGTCATGCAACCGTGAGCCCTGCTTCTGGAGGGCAGTCCTGATGCAGTAGAGCGAGCCGCGGGCAGTCGCACCGTCTCGGCCGACCGAGCCGCCGACCGCGAGCGGCTTCCCCGTGACCACGCCGAGTACCGAGTGACCCACGTTCATCGAATACGTGTCGAAGATCCACGCCATCACCTGGGCGTCGGTACCGACGTCGGGCGCGGGGATGTCCTTCTCCGGACCGATCTCGTTGATGATCTCGCTGGTGTAGCGGCGCGTGAGCCGCTCCTTCTCGCCGAGGGAGAGCAGCTTCGGGTCGCAGATGACACCGCCCTTGGCACCGCCGAACGGGAGGCCCATGAGGGCGCATTTCCACGTCATCCACATCGCGAGAGCCTTCACCTCGTCCTGCGTGACGGCCGGGTGGTAGCGGATCCCGCCTTTGGCGGGGCCCCGGGTCATGTTGTGGATGACGCGGTAGCCCTGGAACGCCTGCACCGCACCGTCGTCCATCTGCACGGGCACGGAGACCTCGACACCCTTCTTGCAGTAGGACAGGATCTGAATCAGGTTCGGATCGACGGCGAACGTCTCGCCGACGCGGCGCAGCTGCGCCTGCGCAAGCTCGAACGGGTTCTCGCGAAGGTGCGTCGCCAGAGGGGCGGCGGCGCTCATGCGTGGACACCTTCGCTCACGACGCCACGACTATACCGAGGGAGCTTCGACGCCGAAGTCGTCTCGCCCGGGCCCCGGCGCGCTTCGAGGTCGGGCACCAGCCCTCTGGCTTACGAGATCGCGAACGGAACCGTCTCTTCGTCCGCCTCGCCCCCGCCGACGGGGACGGCAACGAGATGCAGCGCGTACTCACCCGGCGGCAGGTGGGCACCCCCCACCCCCCGTCCGGTGATCCCGAACGAGTACCGCCCCGGCAGCAGGTCGCGCACGACCGCGAGACGGCCGAGACGCCGTTCGCCCCGGTAGAGGTCGATGGTCAACTCCTCGAGGGGCAAGAGTTGCGGGCGTTCGGCGCTTCCGTCGACGCGCCCCGCAACGACGGTCAGCACTGCGGGATCGACGTCCGAGGGCTCGAAGCTCCGGCTCGACAGGCGTGCACTCAGAATCAGATCGCGCTTGGCGAGAGGCACCGCAATCGTCCACGGCACCCGGAGCGTGGCGCCGTTCTTGACTCTTACCCGCAGTGCTCCGCCGAGCGCAGCCGGCGCTCGTGGCAGGAGTGGGACGGTCGCCGAGACGACGATCTGAAGCGACGCCCCCGGCCTCAACCTCGCGGCCCGCGGACGGACGTCGACGACGATGTCGGCCGCATCCGCGGCCCCCGGCTCGATGCTGACGACGAGTGGACGACGGCTGACGTTCCGCAACGTCACGGGTCGGCTGACGGTGGAGTTCTCCGCGAGCGCAACGCCAAGTCCGACTGCGGGCGGCTCCGCGACGAGCTCGATCGCCGCGGCGCCCGACGGGTCGACGGTACCTGCCGTTCCACTCCCGCGTCGGGATGACGCCACGAGTGCCTGTTTCAGGCCTGCGGCGTCGAGATCGGGTCGCGTCTGAGCGAGCAGGGCTGCCGCCCCGGCAGTGAGAGCAGCCGCCGCGCTCGAGCCGCTGAGCGTGCCGTACCGGGCGGCTCCGTCCTCGTTGCGCCCCGGATCGGACGTCGCAAGACCGATCCCGGCGGCATTGAGATCGGGTTTCGGGCCACCGTCGAAAGCAAGCCCCTCCGACGAGAACGGTGCCACCTCGCCGCGACCGGCGTTCGCATCGAACGCCGCTGCGCCGACGGCAAGGGTGACGGGGATCGCACGCCGGAGCGCCGCCCGGACAGCGTCGGCATCGTTCGCGGACAGGCCCAGGATCGGCACCTCGACAGGGCCGTCCGTCCCCAGCGACCCGGCCGGCAACGGGCCGTCGACGAGCACCGCGCGCGCACCGGCCGTGACTACCTCACGGACGGCTTCCGGCGACGAGGTACCACGGGGGAGGAGTACGGCCGCGCCTCCGACCCGACTATAGCCGGAGGCGTCGAAGAGCCGGCTGAGGCCGCTCGCAGCGCCGACGACGGCCGGGGCAGCCCGGGTGAGCGCCACGATCGGAGCCGAGACGGATAGTGCTGGAGCGACAACGCCGCCGAGCGGCTGATCGCCGGAAAGAAGCACGCGGAGCCCGGCGAGCAGAAGCACGTGGCCGGTAGGGCTCCGGCGCCTGGTGTCGATCGCGCCGGCCGTGAGGGCGGCGGGCGCTCCACCCGGCCCGCCGACACTGCCGTACGATGGGCCCGCGGGTCCATCGTTGCCGGCCGCGGCGACGACGAGCGTGTCCAACGTCGAGGCTCCCGCGGCCGCGGCCGCGAGCGGGCCGTCCGTGAAGGCTGCGAATGGTTCCACCACACCGACGAGAGCGACACGGGCTGCATCGTGCGCATCGCCGTCCTCGTTCGGATCCACCGCGAGCTCGATTCCGGCAAGAAGCTGATCCGTCCTGCCGTAGACGGAGACCCCACCACTGGTGTCCGGCTGCCAGCCGGCGACTCGGATCGGCAACAGCGAAGCGCCCGGGGCGACGCCCTCGAGGCCTGCGGGGCCGCCCGATCCGACGACGAGGCCCGCCATCTCCGTGCCGTGGCGTTCCGGCCTGCCGGGCGTCGTCGGATTCTGACGGGCGCTTGCGTCCCCACCGGGATCGAGGACGTCGAGCCCTCGCAGAAGCGCATCGCGAATGTACGGATGGACGACGTCGACACCCGTGTCGAGCAGCGCAACGGTGACACCGGCACCCGAAAATCCGGGAATTGCGAGGTCAGGGCGACGCCCACCGGCGACGTCGAAGATGTCTTCCACGCGGCTCGGGTCGATCGCAGCGGGAATCGCGGCTCTCACCGGAAAGACACCCCGCACATCGGGATCGCGAACGACGATCGCAAGACTGCGCGCGTCGAGCGGAGTGGCGAACCCGTTGAACACCCGGTAGTACGCATGCTCCGGCTCGATCGGGGCTCCGTGGAAGGCGAGTCGCGCAATGACGGTGCGCTGAGCGCTACGCGCGGCTGTCGTCCACGCACGCTCCTGCTCCTCGGTCGCGACACCGCCCGCCGCGCGAACTCGCGTGGCGAGAGAGGGCTTGGCAAGGACGACGACCCAGCGGCCACCGAGCTGGGCGGACGGTCGATCGCCGAGCAGGCTCTCCCAGCCGGCGGCGCCTGAAGCAGGCTGCTCGGCGGCGCCGCTCGTTCCTCCGACGCCGAGGAGCACAGCCGCGAGGAGAGCCACCACGCCGCCTGTTCGGACACCACGGGTTTCAGGCGGCCGACGCATACGCATCCAGGGTAAGAGCTTCGGGCGAGGGAACGGGATCGGTGAACCGGGCGGCGGAGGCGATCATGGCGGCATTGTCGGTGCAGAGCGAGAGTGGTGCGAGGGCCGCGTCTGGCAGAGCCGCGCGGAGCTCGCTGTTCGCGGCCACCCCGCCGACGACGGCGATCCGGTCGAAGCCCGTGGTCTCCGCAGCCTGGCGGAGGCGCTGGGTGAGGGCACGAACGATCGCCCGCTGGTACGACGCAGCCAGATCGGTGCGACGCTCGATGAGGCCCGTGTCGCCGAGATCGCGGACCGTGTAGAGGAGTGCCGTCTTGACGCCCGAGAACGAGAGATCGAGACCTGGAACGCGCGCCACCGGAAAGCGAAACGCCTCGGGATCGCCCTGGCGGGCCAGGGCGTCGATCTCGGCGCCGCCGGGATACGGAAGCCCGAGGAGTCGGGCACCCTTGTCGAATGCCTCACCGGCGGCATCGTCGAGCGTCGTACCGAGCAGCTCGAACGAGCCACGCCGCCGCACGGCCAGCAGGAGCGTATGACCACCGCTCGCGAGCAGGCATACGAAGGGCGGCTCGACGGGGTTCGGGCCGAGGTAGAGCGACGCGACGTGCCCCTGCAGATGGTCCACGGGCACGAGCGGAATGTTTCGCGACCACGCGATCGCCTTGGCTGCCGATAGGCCGACGAGGAGGGCGCCGATGAGACCGGGCCCGCGGGTGACGCCGATGCGCGTGATGCCTGCCATGTGCGTGCCTCCCTCGGTGAGGGCCTCGCGAATGACCGGACCGATGAGCTCGAGGTGTCGGCGCGAGGCGATCTCCGGGACAACTCCTCCGTAACGCGCATGGAGGGCTGCCTGCGACGCCACGATCGACGACAGCACACACCCGTCGGAGGTGACGATCGCCGCGGCCGTCTCGTCACATGATGTCTCGATTCCCAGGATCACTTTCCCGCCGGCTCTCCCATGTTCGTCTGTCCCCGCTGCTCGGGATCCCTCCACATGATCAATGCATCTTCTCTGTTGTCAGTATAGTAACCGCGTCGGACGCCGCGGGACACGAAGCCGAAGCTCTCGTAGAGGCTGATCGCAGCGACATTCGAGACCCGCACCTCCAGCGTGTACCCACGCTCCGCATCGTTACGGGTGACCTCGAACAGGCGCCGCAACATCGCGGAGGCGATCCCGAGGCGCCGGTGCTCCGGCTCGACCGCGACATTCATGACGTGCCAGGCATCGACGTAGCGTGACAGCACCAGATAGCCGACGAGTCGCTCGTCGGGTGCGACCGCTGCAATCGAGAGCGAGCTCTGCTTCGCCAGCTCGCTCGCGAACATCGAGCGTGACCACGGTGTCGGGTACGACGCCAGCTCGATCCTCTCGATCGCGTCCAGGTCGGCGAGCTCGAGCCGCCGCAGCAAGAAGCTCACCCAGGCCACCGCTTCGCATCGGGATCGCGCACGTACACCGGAGCCACGGCGTCGCCTGGACCGAACGTACTCGCAATCGAAGCGTGCAGCGAGGCGCGCGGCACATGGAGATGCGAGTCGTCCGGAGGAACATCGAAGCCACGAGCCGTGAGAAGATCCCGGTAGAGGCGGGCGCCGTTGCCGACGCAGATGCTCCCCGGCGATGCCACGACGTCTTCGGGTCGCACTGCGAGCGGCCCGAGAACGAAGACCTCGCCCCTGCGGGCGTCGACGACCGGGAAGGCGCGCTCACCGGCTGCAGCCAGGGCTGCGACGGTCGAGACGCCTGCGACAGGGAGGTCGAGCGACAGGGCGAGACCTCGCGCGACGGAGAGCCCGATCCGCGTACCGGTGAAGCTGCCGGGTCCGGTCCCGACGACGATCGCGGAGAGATCGGCAGGGCCGAGCCGGGCGGCCACGAGGAGAGCGTCGATGTCGGCGAGGAGTGCTTGCGGCCGCGTCGTACGCTCGCCGAGAATCTCGCCGTCGGCCACGAGCGCGCTCGTAGCGAGGTCAGTTGCTGTGTCGAACGCCAGGATCAGCACGCGCGAGATCTTCTAGCAGCGTTCCGTCGGCGCCGTCGGCCGTGATTCGACGCTTGTCGGGGGCAATGTGCTCGAGCGCGACGGAGATCCGCGGCTGCGGCAAGACGGCCAGGCCGGCGTCCGGCCACTCCACGAACGAGATCGTACCGTCGAAATACGGCTCGAGATCACCCCACTCCGCGGCGCCGAGCCCGACGAAGCGGTAGAGATCGAGGTGGGCGACGGTGGTCGTGCCTCGATAGAGATGGCCGATCGTGAACGTGGGGCTCGTCACCGGCCCCTCGATCCCGAGAGACCGGCAGGCTCCCCGAACCAGGGTCGTCTTGCCGGCGCCGAGCTCGCCGCGGACGAAGACCGTGTCGCCGGGCCGGAGCAGCCCGGCGAGCAAGCCGCCGAACGCCTCGGTCTCGGGCGCCGACAGTGCAATCCGCTCGATCACAGGCTCAGAAGAGGCCGAGCTGCATCGTCACGGCTTCCACGGGATCGTTCTCGACCTGCTCGTCGGGCCGCCCTTCCGGCGGACAAGGCGGCTCCGGCGTCGTCGTGGCCCGGCCCAGCAGGCTCGGGAGCCGCGCGAAGTCGTTCTCCAGAGCCTTTAGCATCGACGGCGTGTAGAGGGCCGCCGCGGGATGGTAGAGCGGGTAGAGAATCACCATCGTGCCGCCAAGTGTCACCTCGTGCTCCTGACCGTGGACACGGGTGATTCCGAACGACCGACCGGAGAGGAGCTTGGTCGCGAAGTTCCCAAGAGTCGCGACGACCCGAGGGCGAACGAGCTCGACCTGGCGGAAGAGATGTGGCTCGCACGCCGCGATCTCACCGTCGAGTGGGTCGCGATTCTGGGGCGGCCTGCATTTGAGCACGTTTGCGAGGTACACATCCCCACGGTCGAAACCGATCCCCGCGAGCAGCCGCGCGAGCAATTCTCCCGCCTGACCGGCAAACGGTAGTCCTCCTTGATCCTCGTGAAAGCCGGGAGCCTCGCCGACGACCATCAACTCGGCACCCGGATCGCCGGAGCCGAACACGACCTGCGTTCGCGTCTCGGCGAGGGGGCAGCGCACGCAGCCGGCGGTGTCGGCCGCATACGCCGTGAGCGCCTCGGCACGGGCAAAGGCATCCATCGGACAGCCAGTCTAGGCGGATCCCCGGATGGGCCGGGCCGGGCTTCCGCTCGGCCGCGAGTTCAGCCGCAGCCGCAGGATCCGCCGCAACAGCCGCCACCGCCGACTCCGCCACCGAACGACGGCTTCGTGGAGGCACCGTGAACGGCAAACGCAGAGATCTGCTTCAACACGTCCGTCGCTTCGCACGACGGGCAGGTGACCACCTGGTCGGCGCTGCGGACGAGCTCGTCGAAATGATCCTCGCATTCCATGCATGCGTACTCGTAGATCGGCATGAGCCGAGTGTACTGTCCGCAAGCGTGGAGCGATGGACGACACCGACGCTCGCGGGCCGCATCGTGCGGCTCGAACCACTCTCGCAGCGACATGCCGAGGGCCTCTGGACCGCCTCGCGCGACCCTCGGGTCTGGCGGTGGCTGCCGATCGTCCAGCCGCGGACGCGCGACGAGTGGAGCGACTGGATGGACGAGGCCCTGACGCGCGTCCAGGCGGGCCTCGACCTCGCGTTCGCCACCGTGCTCGCATCCACGGGCACGGCCGTCGGCTCGACCCGCCTGCTGGCATTGCGGCCGGAGCACCGGAGCCTCGAAATCGGGTGGACCTGGCTGGCGCCGTCGGTCTGGGGCACCGGAGCGAACGCAGAGGCCAAGGTGCTGCAGCTGGAACACGCATTCGACGTCTTCGGCTGCCGGCGGGTGGAGTTCAAGACGGATGCCCTCAACGAACGTGCCCGCGCGGCGCTTGCGGGGCTGCCGGCCCGTTTCGAAGGAGTCCATCGCAAGCACATGTTGGTGCGGGCCGGCGAGAACCGCGATTCCGCCTGGTACAGCATCGTGGACGACGAGTGGCCGGTCGTCCGCGAGGGGTTGCGTCGCCGCGTCAGCTGACATCGAAGCACCGAGCCTCGTATCGTCGTTCGCCGGTGTTCCCGGCGAGACGATCCGGTCGGCTCGATCGACGTCCCCGCCGAGCTGACCGACGCCGTCATGCCGGGCGTCGTCTGCATCCCGTACGGGTGAGGTCACGGGCTTCCCGGAACCCGTCAGGCCGTCGCCGCCGGCCAACGCGGCGTGACCGCGAACATCCTCACGGATGCCTCTCTGATCGATCCGCTTTCGGGCAACGCCGTTCTCAACGGCATTCCCGTCACGATTACCCGGGTCTGAGAGTTCACCGCCCGCCGGGTGATGTACGGATTCGCCTCGTCCGACCGATACACTCTCGCCACGCCCGGTATCCCGCAAGGAACTGGAGCACGCTGACATGGTCGACAACATCAATGTGATCGGTACCGGCCGGGTCGGCTCGGCGGTGTCCGCGCGAATCGTGGAGCGCGGGCTCCGGCTCGACGCCCCCGACCCCGACCTCGTGCTTCTCTGCGTGCCCGACCGGGTGATCGCCGAGGTGGCGGCCTACATCGCCCCGGGGCCATGGGTCGCCCACGTCAGCGGCGCGACGCCGCTCACGGCGCTCGCTCCTCACGCGAGGCGATTCAGTCTCCATCCGCTGCAGACGTTCACGTTGCAGCGCGGGCCGGAGCAACTCGACGGCGCCTGGGCGGCGGTGACGGGCGAGAGCGACGAGGCGCGCACCCTCGCGACCTGGCTCGCCGAGGCGCTCGGGCTCCGTCCGTTCCCACTGCTCGACGACAATCGGGCGGCGTACCACGCAGGCGCGTCGATCGCCTCCAACTACCTCGTCACGCTCCGCCGTTCTGCGGGATCGCTCCTCGAGGCCGCAGGTGCGCCCCCCGAGGCGCTCGATCCGCTGATGCGCAGGACGATCGAGAACGGCTTCGAGCTCACCGGCCCCATCCAGCGCGGGGACTGGGAGACGGTCGAACGCCACCTGGACGCGATCCGGGCGGAGTGCCCCGAGTTGGAGGCCATGTACCGCGCGCTCGCGGATGCGACGGTGGCCGTCGCATGAGGGTCTGCCGAACGATCTCCGACCTCCGCACGGCGCTCGAGCCGTGCCGTACCGGCGCGATCGGCCTCGTCCCGACGATGGGAGCGCTGCACGCGGGGCACCTCGCACTCCTCGCTGCGGCCCGGAACGAGTGCTCGACCGTGGTGATGAGCCTGTTCGTGAACCCCGCCCAGTTCGCGGAGACGTCCGACCTGAACGGCTACCCGCGTGACGAGGAGCGCGATCTGGCCGTGGCGGCGGAGGCCGGTGTCGACCTCGTCTTCGCTCCTCCCGTCGACGAAATGTACCCACCCGGGTTCCAGACCTGGGTCGAGGTGACAGAGCTCGGCGCCGTTCTCGAGGGCGAGTACCGACCTGGGCACTTTCGCGGGGTGGCGACCGTGTGCCTCAAGCTCTTCACGATCGTCCGTCCGGACATCGCCTACTTCGGCCAGAAGGACGCCCAGCAGGTCGCTGTTCTCCGGCGGCTGATCACCGATCTCGCGCTGGAGCTCGATCTGCGCGCCCTCCCGACCGTCCGGGACGAGGACGGACTCGCACATTCGTCCCGCAACAGGCTCCTTTCCGCCCTTGAGCGTCGGCGCGCCCTGGCGCTGCCGCGGGCGCTCGCGACGCGCGACCCGGACCGCGCGCGGGCGCTGCTCGAGGGGCTCGAGGTCGACTACCTCGAGGTCGCGCCGTTCGACCCGCCCGTTCTCGCCGCCGCCGTCCGCGTCGGCTCAGTCCGCCTGATCGACAACGTCCCCCTCGAGGAGGCCTCATGAGCACCCGTCCGCGCACGCCCGGCCACGGCGCCCCCGCGCCCGGCAAACTGCCGATCACCGATCTCCTCGCGATGAAGGAGAGCCGCTCGCCGATCGCGATGATCACCGCGTACGACGCCCCTTCCGGCCGACTCGCCGACGCGGCGGGCGCAGACGTGATCCTCGTGGGCGACTCCGCCGCGATGACGGTGCTGGGACACGACTCGACGGTCCCGGCGACGATGGAGGAGATGCTCGTGTTGTCGCGCGCGGTGACACGAGGCGCCAGCCGGCCGCTCATCGTCGCCGACATGCCGTTCGGTTCCTTTCAGGTGTCGGACGAGCTTGCCGTCACGAACGCAATTCGCTTCGTCAAGGACGCGGGCGCCGATGCCGTCAAGCTCGAAGGGGCCGGCACGATGCTCTCGCGGGTGCACGCGATCGTCGGTGCCGGAGTGCCCGTGATGGGGCACATCGGCCTGACCCCGCAATCGGCGACCGCGCTCGGCGGCTTCAAGGCGCAGGGACGGACCGCTGCGAAGGCGGCGCAGCTCGTGCGCGACGCGCTCTCGCTCGAGGCGGCCGGCTGCTTCGCGCTCGTGCTCGAGGCCGTCCCCTCCCCCGTCGCGGCGAGGATCACCGAACTGGTCGCGATCCCGACGATCGGGATCGGCGCCGGTGCCGGTGTCGACGGCCAGGTGCTCGTGTGGCACGACCTGCTCGGCCTGTACGACGGGCGCGCACCACGCTTTGTGAAGCAGTATGCGCAGCTCGCGACCGAGATCCAGCGGGCGGTCGAGGCGTACGTCGGCGACGTCCGAGAGCGCCGCTTCCCCGAGGAGGTTCACACGTACGGGATGCCGGCGGAGGAGCTTGCCGCCTTCGAGGTCGAACTGGGAAGCGCACCCGTTCGGTAAGCCGGTCAGAGCGCGGACGGCACGACGGCGAACGCAGCCACGATCACGGCTGCGAGTCCGAGCGCTCCGATCACACCGCGCCAGGGCAGCTCGAACGTCGTCCGCAGGCCGACCGCCAGCAGCGCGAGCGACCACAACGCGAACGTCAACCCCAGCGAGACCACGACGGCACGCCCGGTGCCGTCGTCCGAGCCACCGGTCCGGAACCAGTCGCTGCCGAACGCGAGCACGATCGCGGGCAACGTGACCACGATCGAGAGGGCGAACGGAAGAGCGGCGAACCCGACCAGCTGACGCGCCGCCCTGCCGCGGGTGTCGACCCCGACGGCGCGGGCACCCAGCCAGACGACGAAGCCGAGCAGGAAGTACCCCACCGTCCCGTAGAAGAGCCCTCCGATGAACGTGATCACCGCGAGCACGAGCCAGTCGAGAGACTCCTCGTCGAGGAGTGTGCCCCACGCCGGGGTCAAGAGAATGCCCGCCATCCCGGCGAGGATGACGATCGCGAGGATCGGCTCGGATCGAGCGTCCACGTCGATCTCGTCGTCGTCGCGGAGAGCGACGAAGACTTCCGCAGGCCGCGTCACGACACGCGGCACGAGGCCCCACCACCGCCGAACCCGCGCCTGGGCGGCTTCCGAGCCGGTGAGCGCCTCGGCGTCGGCGATCGTGCCCGGCTTCGGAGGCTTCTCGTTCACCGGGCGAGCGTAGCGCCCGCGGGTTTCGCCCAGCTCCGGCAACGTGCGAGACTGCCCCGGTGACGAGCGTCCTCCGTGCCGCCTGCAAGGCGCAGAACGAGATGGGCCGCACGTTCTGCGGCGAGGGCGGTTCGGCCATCGCAAGGGTGGCCTGACGGCCCAGACCGATCGTCGCGGGCGGACGAGGTGGCTGCGAACAGCTTCCAGTCCGGTGAGGCCGGCTTCCGCAAGATCGGGGTCGTCATCTTGCTTCCCGAGGCCCGGGAGAACTTCGAGCGGCTCGAGACGCCGCCGCGGCTCGACCGGCTGGCGCTCGCAGAAGCGGCTCTCAAAGCCCGTGTCTATGCTGCGACGACCGCTGCCTCTCGGCCGGCGAGCACCCCACGGAGGAACTGCCCCGTGTACGAGCCGTCCGCCGCCGCGATCTCCTCGGGCGTGCCGGCGGCAATCAGCTCGCCGCCCTCTTCCCCGCCCTCGGGGCCGAGGTCGACGACCCAGTCGGCCTGCTTGATCACGTCGAGGTTGTGCTCGATCACGAGCACGGTGTTGCCGGTGTCGACCAGCCGCTGCAGCACCTCGAGGAGCTTCTCGATGTCTGCGAAATGGAGGCCGGTAGTGGGCTCGTCGAGGATATAGAGCGTCCGTCCGGTGGCGACCTTCGAGAGCTCGGAGGCGAGCTTCACGCGCTGCGCCTCGCCACCCGACAACGTGGTCGCGGGTTGGCCGAGGCGGATGTAGTCGAGCCCCACATCGTGCAGCGTCTGTAGCCGGCGGCGGATCTTCGGGATCTTGGCGAAGAACGCGAGCGCCTCTTCGACCGACATCTCGAGCACGTCCGAGATCGACTTCCCCTTGAACCTGACCTCCAGCGTTTCCTTGTTGTACCGCTTGCCGTGGCATGTCTCGCACGGCACGTAGACGTCCGGTAGGAAGTGCATCTCGATCTTGATCTGGCCGTCGCCCTTGCACGTCTCGCAGCGGCCGCCGCGGACGTTGAACGAGAAACGCCCCGGCTTGTAACCGCGCACCTTGGCCTCCGGGGTCAGCGAGTAGAGCTCACGGACGTGGGTGAAGAGGTCGGTGTAGGTAGCCGGGTTCGACCGCGGCGTTCGCCCGATGGGCGTTTGGTCGATCTCGATTACCTTGTCGAACACGTCAATGCCCTCGACATCCATGTGCTCGCCCGGTTTCACGCGTATCTTGTTGAGACGGTTCGCGAGCGCCTTGTAGACGATCTCGTTCACGAGCGTCGACTTGCCGGAGCCCGAGACGCCGGTGACGCAGACGAACTTCGCCACCGGGAACTCGACGTCGATTCCCTTCAGGTTGTGCTGTGCGGCGCCGCGGACGGTGAAGACGCCGCGGTCGTCCTCCCGCCGCGGCGGGATCGCGATCGTACGCCGACCGGAGAGGAAGTCGCCCGTGATCGAGCCCTTGGTTCGCATCACCTGCTTTGCGGTGCCCTCGGCGACCACCTCACCGCCGTGCTCACCGGCCCCGGGGCCCATGTCGACGACCCAGTCGGCGACTCGCATCATCTGCTCGTCGTGCTCGACGACGAGCACCGTGTTGCCGAGTGCCTTCAGCCGCTGCAGGGTCGTGATCAGTCGGTCGTTGTCGCGTTGGTGAAGCCCGATCGACGGCTCGTCGAGGATGTAGAGGACACCGACGAGCTGGGAGCCGATTTGCGTCGCGAGCCGCAGCCTCTGGGCTTCACCGCCTGACAGCGTCTTCGCGGCGCGGTCGAGCTGGAGGTACCCGACGCCGACGTCCGAGAGGAAGGTGAGACGCTCGCGAATCTCCTTCACGATCCGGTGGCCGATCAGCTCCTCGGTGGGGGTGAGCCCGAGCTCGTCGAGAAAGCGGAGTGCGCCGGCGACCGACAGGCCCGTGAACGAATGGATCGAGCGACCACCGACCGTGACCGCCAGGACGGCAGGCTTGAGGCGGGCGCCGTGACACTCCGGGCACGGCCGGAAGCTCATGTACTCCTCGATCCGCTCGCGCTGTTGGCCGGACTCGGTCTCGCGGTACCGGCGCTCGAGGTTGCGCAGGATGCCCTCGAATGCCATCGCGTACTGGCGCTTCCGGCCCATCCGGTTCTTGTACTGGACGAGGATGCGGTCGCCGTTGGTGCCGTAGAGAAACCAGTTCTGCTGCTCGTCGGTGAGCTCACGCCACGGCAGGTCGGTATCGATCTCATAGCGGTCGGCGATCGCCTGGATCACCCCTTCGTAGAAGCTCGAGCTGCCGACCGACCACGGGACGAGCGCGCCGTCGGCAACCGAGACGGACGTGTCGGGTACGAGCATGTCGGGGTCGATCTCTAGCTGGGCGCCGAGGCCTGTGCAGCGCGGGCAGGCGCCGTGGGGTGCGTTGAACGAGAAGATGCGAGGCTCGAGCTCGGGCAAGGAAACACCGTGCTCGGGACAGGCGAAGTTCTCGGAGAAGAGGTGGCTCTCGCCGTCGACGACGTCGATGCCGACGAGGCCCTCGGCGAGGGAGGTGGCGGTCTCTACCGACTGGGTCAGGCGTTGCCGCAGGTCGGGCTTGAGCACGAGCCTGTCGACGACGACTTCGATCGTATGCTTGAACTTCTTGTCGAGGACGATCTCCTCCTCCAGCAGTCGCTGCTCGCCGTCGACCTTGACGCGGGTGAATCCGTCGCGCCGAAGCTCCTCCAGCACATCACGGAACTCGCCCTTACGGTCGCGCACGATCGGCGCGTTCACCGTGAAACGCGTGCCCTCCGGGAGAGCGAGGATCTGCTCGACGATCTGGTCGAGGCTCTGCCCCGCGATCGGCCGCCCGCAGACCGGGCAGTGAGGTCGCCCGACGCGGGCGTAGAGGAGGCGGAGATAGTCGTAGATCTCGGTCACGGTGCCGACCGTCGACCGGGGGTTGCGCGAGGTCGTCTTCTGGTCGATCGAGATCGCCGGCGAAAGCCCGTCGATCGAGTCGACGTCGGGCTTCTCCATCATCTGCAGGAATTGCCGCGCGTAGGCCGACAGCGACTCGACGTACCGACGCTGCCCCTCGGCGTAGATCGTGTCGAAGGCAAGCGACGACTTGCCCGAGCCCGAGAGGCCGGTAATGCAGATGAGAGCGTTCCGCGGGAGGCGCACGGTGACGTCCTTCAGGTTGTGCTCGCGGGCGCCGTGGACGACGAGCTCTTCGACGGGCATGGGGCCTAGCTTACCGCGGCTGTCTTGATCGAACAAGTGTTCGTCGAGGGGAGGTGGCGCGATCAAGAAGCGTGTCGCGCCGCCTCCCCTCTATCTGCCCGCTGCCACGCTTCGCGTGGATCCTGAAGAGGCCCGCCCGCGGGCCTGTCCTACCGGCGGATCTCTCCACGGGACTGCGAGCCGAGCCCGCAATCCTGGGCGGGCAGGACGGGTCATCGGGCCAGCACCTAACCACCCACAGGGAGGGGTCACGGGAACCGAAGGTTCCCGGCTTCAGGATCAGGCGGAGCCTGCAGACAGCAGAGGCGTGACGGAAGCCGCGATACGATTTTCCATCGCGGCTTCCGTCAGCGGGAGCGGATCCGCCGCCCGACGAGGGAGGGGTCACGGGGAACCGAAGGTTCCCGGCTTCAGGATCACGCGAAGCGTGCAGAGATCACTGGGGCGAGGGAAACGGCGATACGCTGTTTGATCGCGGTTTCCCTCGCCCCGTCACCGCGTCGCGCGGCGGCGGCCGAAGATCAGGCCGCCGAGGGTGAAGCCGAGCCCGAACGTGCCGAACGCAAAGGCGCCGATCGCGATCGCCTTGCGCCAGACGGAGAGCCGCTGCCAGTGACTGAGCGCCGCCGCCTCCTGCTCGGTCAACTCCTCGCCACGCCGCTGTTTGCGTAGCGCTCCGCCGGCCTGGAGCCCGAGGTAGAGGTCGTCGAAGATCTCGGGAGACTGTTCCGACATGCGCCGAGTGTATAGCCTCGTTCGGCCGTGACCGCGTGCGCCATCCACATCTCCGACGTCCACCGCGGCACCCGCGAAGCGCCCGCGCTCGACGATGCGCTTGTGACACTTTGCCGCGAACTCTCTCCGGAGCTGGTCGTCGCGAGCGGTGACCTGTCGAACCGCGGCCGGCTGGTCGAGCTCGAGCAGGCGAAGGCGCTCCTCGACCGGTTGCCGGCTCCGACGCTCGCCGTTCCCGGCAACCACGACCTTCCCTACACGCTGCCGGCCCGGGTCACGCGCCCGTGGGACCGCTTCGCATCGGTGTTCGGTTCGACGGATCCCGTCTTGCACACTCCGAGCGCCGTCGTCTGCGGGCTCAACTCGGCGCGTCCCTGGCGACACCAGGGTGGTCGCCTCGACTCCACCCGTCTCGCCGCAGCCGCCGCGGCGCTGCGTGACGCGCCCGCAGGCGCGCTTCGCGTCGTCGTCTGCCACCACCACCTCGCCGGCGCCCCCTGGCGCGCCTCGCGGAAGTTCCCACTCAAGCACCGCGACGCGACGCTACGGGCTCTGGCGGCCGCCGGCGCGGAGCTCGTCCTCGGCGGGCACATCCACCAGAGCAGTGCCGTCGAGCGACATGCGTTCGAGTCTCTCGGAGACGACTTCGGTGGCTCGCTCGTTCTCGCCACCGCTCCGGGCTTTGGCCGGCCGCGCCCTCACCGGCTCGGTGAGGCGAACGGCCTTCACATCGTCCGCTGGACGACGGACGAGATCGAGATCGAGACTCGGATCTGGCGGGACGGCGCGTTCGTGCCCACCGGGGCATACCGCGCTCCACGCGGGTAAGGGCCGGCGCCGTCGGCGGGTCACCAGCCACGTCGGCCGTCGAACGGGCCGATCAGGCGGGAGCGTTACCGAAACGCTTCGCGGCTCGTGCCCTCGCCCGGGCCGCCTGGGTCTCGCGGTCGCGCGGCGGGGACGTCGTGACGAGCTCGTCGAGCAGATGGCGCGAGATATGGGCGACCGCAGCGACGGCGCGGGCGAACGCGTCCTCGTTCGCCTTCGACGGCTTCGTCGTGCCGCTGATCTTGCGCACGTACTGGAGCGCGGCCGCCTGCACCTCGTCGTCGGTCGCGGGCGGCTCGAAGTTGTGGAGGGTACGGATGTTTCTGCACATGGAGTGGATTCTACGAGTCGCGACATCCGGCTGAGGAGCTACCTGTCAACCACCCGTCCGAAGCCGCCGCCTCCCGGCGTTTCGGTGCGGACGACGTCGCCGGCAGCGAGCCGTCGGGTGTCCTTCCCGGGGATCTCGACGCCGTTCACGAGAGTTCGCCCGCGAGCGCCGGGCTCTCCGCCACCGGCGCCGGGGGGCGCGTGCCGACGCCGGTCGCCGAGCACCGACAGGCGGCACTCCTCGAGCGTGCGGATCTCGCGAACGACGCCGTCGCCGCCCCTGTGGCGGCCGTCTCCGCCGGATCCGAGTCGCAGCGCGTACCGCTCGACCCGTAGCGGGTACGCGAGCTCGAGCGCTTCGACGGGCGTGTTGAGCGCGTTCGACATCGCGACGTGGACGGCCGACGGCCCGTCGGCATGCGGGCCGGCACCCTGACCGCCGCCGATCGTCTCGTAGTACGTCCACGAGCTCGTCCCGAACGTCGTGTTGTTCATCGTCCCCTCGCCGGCCGCCGGCAGCTCGGCAGCGCCACGGAACGCGGCCATGACGACGTCGGTGATGCGACTCGACGTCTCGGTGTTCCCGGCCACGACCGCAGCCGGCGATCGGGCATTGACGAGCGAGCCCTCGGGTGCCCGTACGCTGACGGGGACGAACGCGCCGCCGCAGGCGGGAATGTCCGGATCGGTGACGAGGCGCACGACGAACAGGCAGGCAGCCCTTGTGACCGCGAGCGGGCAGTTCAGGTTGCCGTCGTACTGGGCCGCCGTGCCGTCGAAGTCGATGTCGACCTCGTCCCCCCCGACGGTCACCGCGACCCGGATCTCGAGGTCGCCCTCTACCGCCTCGACCACGTCTGTCGCCTCGTAGCGCCCGTCGGGCAGGCGGGCGAGACCGGCACGCACACGGCGCTCCGAGTAGGCGAGCAGCTCCTCCATCGCCGCCTCGACGCGCTCCGCCCCGCGCCGCGCGACGAGTTCGGCGATCCGCTCCTCGGCGAGCCTATGCGCCGCGAGCTGGGCTCTCAGGTCGCCGCGCCGCTCGTCGGGCGAGCGCGAGTTTGCTGCGATCAGGCCGACGAGACCGTCGTCGAGCCGCGTCGGCGGGATGATCAGCCCCTCCTGATGGAGCTCGCGCGATCCGGCCGGGAGGCTCGCGGGCTCCATGCCGCCGACGTCCGCGTGGTGGGCGCGGCTGACGGCGAAGCCGAGCTGTGTCCGCGACACGAGGGTGATATCCGGGAGATGCGTGCCGCCGGCATACGGGTCGTTCAGCGCCCAGATCTCGCCCGGTGCAGGGCTACGCGCCATCACGGCCGCGACCGCCTCCGGCATCGCGCCGAGATGCACGGGGATGTGCTCCGCCTGCACCACCATGCGGCCGGCCCGGTCGAACAGCGCCGTCGAGCAGTCGCGCCGCTCCTTGATGTTCGACGAGAACGCGGCACGGATCAGGACGGCGCCCATCTCCTCGGCGACGGCACGCAGGGCGCTGCCGAGCACCTGCAGCTCGACGGGGATCGTGGTTTCGCTCATCCCGGGCGCTCCAGCCGCAGGGTGCCGTGTGCGTCCGTGCCGCCGGCCCAGCCGCCGGGCACCCAGCAGGTCGCCCCGGGGAGCTCGAGCAGGTACGGACCGGTGACACCGACGCTGCTCGCAACCGGGCGAGATGCGGTCAGCTCGAACGACGGCCCCGTGCACGACCTCCGACGTCCGCAGCGCCACGAGCTCGATCTCACGCCCGGTATCTGCGTACCCGTATTGCTCCTCGTGGGCGCGGTGGAAGCGCTCTGCAAGCCCGTCGCCGAGCGGGACCTCGAGCTCGAAGGATTGGCCACGATAGCGCAGGCTCGCCTCCCCGACGAGCGGCAGTTCGCCCGCCTCGGCGAGCGGTCGGACGACCGACACGACATGATCCCGCCTTTCGTCGCTCGCGACGAGACCGAGCGCCGAGAGCACCCCGGCCGCTTCGGGCACGAGCACGATGGAGGCGCCGAGCTCCTCCGCGAGAGCGCACGCGTGCAACGGCCCGGCGCCGCCGAAGGCGACGACGGCGAACTCCTTCGGGTCATGACCTCGCTCGACCGAGACCACGCGCAGCGCCCGCAACATCTCGGCATTGACGACCTCGACGACGGCCGCCGGATCGATGTCGCCGAACGCCCGGTCGGCAGCCGCGGCGTCGAGCTCGAGGCCTCCCGGCAGTGACGTGGGCAGCCGGCCGAGGAGGAGGTTGGCGTCCGTCACCGTCGGCGCCGTGCCTCCGCGGCCGTAGCAGGCCGGGCCCGGGTCGGCGCCGGCGCTCCCCGGCCCGACGCGAAGCGCGCCGCCGGCATCGCGCCAGACGATCGAGCCGCCGCCGGCACCCACGGTGTGGATGTCTACCATCGGAAGACGAACCGGGATGCCTCCCACCTCCCTCCCCTTGCTGCGCTCTGCCCTTCCACCGGCGATGAGGCAAACGTCCGTCGAGGTGCCGCCCATGTCGAACGCGATCGCGTTCTCGCAGCCGGCAAGCGCGGCGATCTTCTCCGCTCCCACAACGCCCCCGGCCGGGCCGGAGACGAGAATCACCGCCGGGTGCGCGGCCGCTTCGTCGATCGTGGCGACGCCCCCGGAAGACCGCATCACGAGCGGCTCCGGCAGCCCGGCGGCAGCAGCCGCGCCGCCGAGTGAGCGGAGGTACCGCGCTGCGACCGGCCCGAGGTACGCATCGGCCACCGTCGTCGAGGCGCGCTCGTACTCGCGGAACTCCGGCGCGACCTCGTGGGAGGCGACGACGTGCACGGACGGGTGGCGCCTGCGGAGCTCTGCCGCGACCGCGGCTTCGTGGGACGGATCTCGGAAGGAGAAGAGAAGACAGACGGCGACGGCCTCGCCCTCGACTTCCGCCAGCGAGTCGAGCTCGAGTGGCGCTAAGACTCCGTCCGGGCCAATCCGCTCCTTGACGCCGAAGCAGCGCTCGAGTGGGACGAGCGGGTCCGGGTGGTCGACGTCGAGGCGGTAGAGATGGGCGCGATTCTGACGGCGGAGATGCAGGATATGCTCGAATCCCTCCGTGCAGACAAAAGTCGTGCGGGCGCCGGTTCGCTCGAGCAGCGCATTTGTTGCCACGGTCGTCCCGTGGGTGAAGCGCTCGACTTGCGGGATGCCGGCGCGCTCGAGAACCAGTCGAGCCGCCTCCACCACCGACTCCTCCTGCGCCCGTCGGGTCGGCACCTTCGCGGAGCAGAGCGTTCCGCGATGAAGCAGGACGGCGTCGGTGAACGTGCCTCCTACGTCGATGCCGAGGATCGCCATGGGTGCATTCGACCACGTTGGGGCGGAGGACACGCACCGCTCCGGGCCCGAGGCCGCTAGGAGGGGGACTCGGCCAGCGCCCGGAGCTCCCGCCGGAGCTCCTTGATCTCGTCCCGCAGCTTGGCCGCGTACTCGAAGCGGAGCTCCTCCGCCGCCGCGAACATCTCCTCCTCGAGCGTGATCGCGAGCTTCTCCATCTCGGCGCGGTCCAGGCCCTCGACCGTCGCTTTCCCGCGGCGCCGGCGGCCCGGCACCGTCGGCGACTCGAGCGAGAGGAACTCCGCGATGTCGGAGACCCCCTTCGTGATGTTCTCCGGCGTGATCCCGTGCGCCTCGTTGTAGGCGAGCTGCGTCGTTCGACGGCGGTCGGTCTCGTCGACCGCGAACTGAATCGCCTCGGTCACCTTGTCGCCGTAGAGCAACACCCGGCCGTTGACGTTCCGCGCCGCCCGGCCGATCGTCTGGACGAGCGCCGTCTTACCTCGCAGGAACCCCTCCTTGTCGGCGTCGAGCACGGCAACGAGCGAGACCTCGGGCAGGTCGAGACCCTCGCGCAGGAGGTTGACGCCAACGAGGACGTCGTACTCTCCCAGGCGAAGCTCGCGAATGATCTGGATTCGCTCCAGCGTGTCGATCTCCGAGTGGAGATATCGGGCCTTCACGCCTGCCTCGAGCAGGTAGTCCGTGAGATCCTCGGACATCTTCTTCGTCAGCGTCGTCACGAGCACCCGCTCGCCTACGTCCGAGCGGCGGCGAATCTCGCCCAGAAGGTCGTCGATCTGGTTCTTCGTCGCGCGCAACTCGACCTCGGGATCGACGATCCCGGTGGGCCGGATCAGCTGCTCGCTGACGACGGCCGAGTTGCGCAGCTCGTACGAGCCGGGAGTCGCGGAGACGAATACCGCCTGCCCGATCCGTTGCAGAAACTCGTCGAAGCGCAACGGCCGGTTGTCGAGCGCCGACGGGAGCCGGAAGCCGAAGTCGACGAGCGTCTGCTTCCGGGAGCGATCACCCTCGTACATGCCTCCGATCTGCGGCACGGTCTGGTGCGATTCGTCGATGAAACAGAGGAAGTCCGACGGGAAGTAGTCGAGCAGCGTGTGCGGTGGCGACCCCGGCGGTCGCCCCTCGAGCACGCGTGAGTAGTTCTCGATCCCGTTGCAGAACCCGAGCTCCTTCATCATCTCGATGTCGTACTCGGTCCGCTGCCGGATCCGGTGCGCTTCCAGCAGCTTCCCGTCGGCTTCGAACTCCTGGACCTGCGCCTCGAGCTCGCCGCGGAGCCCGCCCATCGCGGCCTCGATCGTCGGCTTCGAGGTCACGTACTGCGTCGCCGGAAAGATCGTCAAGGTGTCGAGCTTGGCGTACACCTCCCCGGTGAGAGGGTCGAAGTGCGTGATCTGCTCGACCTCGTCGCCGAACAGCGAGATCCGGTACGCCGTCTCGGCGGAGGCCGGCTGCACCTCGACGACATCGCCCTTGACGCGAAAGCGGCCACGGCCGAGCAGGGTGTCGTTCCTCACGTACTGCGTGTCGATCAGCTTCCGCAGCAGCTCGTCGCGATCGTGGTCCTCCCCCACGTTCACGGTCACCAGGCGTTTCTCGTACTCCTCCGGCGAACCGAGGCCGTAGATACACGAGACGGACGCGACGATCACCGTGTCGCGCCGCGATAGGAGCGACGCCGTGGCGGCATGCCGCAAACGGTCGATGTCGTCGTTGCGGGACGAGTCCTTCTCGATGTAGAGGTCGGCCTGCGGAACGTAGGCCTCGGGCTGGTAGTAATCGTAATACGAGACGAAATACTCGACGGCGTTTGCCGGGAAGAACTCGCGGAACTCGTTGCAGAGCTGAGCCGCGAGTGTCTTGTTGTGCGCGATCACGAGCGCCGGTCGTTGCAGCTTCTCGATCAGCCAGGCCATCGTTGCGGTCTTGCCGGTGCCCGTGGCGCCGAGCAGCGTCTGGAACCGGTTGCCCGCCTCGAGCGACGCGGTGAGCTCTGCGATCGCCTTCGGCTGGTCGCCGGTAGGGGTGTAGGCGGCGGTGACGCGCAGATCGGGCACCGACACAGACTAGCGAAGGGCAGGGAACACCTGTTCGCCTCAGGAACCGTGCCGCCGCCGCTCCTCGTCGGTCAGGACTCGCCCTGTTCGCGCGAGAAGGGCGTCCGCCAGGGCGACGACCTCCTTGGAACCGCCGACGTGAGCCTGTCGCGATGACCGGTGAGCCTCGCGGTCGTGCCGTCGGCACGGATGATCGTGACGATACACCCCTCGATCGTTGCCCGCCGGCCTCCGGGCCCGGGGACGCTCTCGGGCACTCCGGATGCGACGGCGCGACCTGCGATCGCCGCGCGAGCGCCGGCCCGCTCGCAGCGATCGCACGCCTTCTGGCCCGCCCCACGCACGGGTTCGTGACGGGCCACCGCCATGGCGTCACGTTCTGGCGCCGTGGCGCCTCCACGGCCGACGGGACGCCGACCGGGCGACGCTTCTCCTTTCCCCCGACGGGAGCGATCTCGCCCGAGTCGGCGTGCGGACGCTGATCATTTGGGGCCTCCACCGGCCCAGCCGCGTTGCTCAGAAGACACATCGTCGCGCAGCTACCATGGCACCTGCATGCGCCCGCGGATAGCGACGCTCTCGGGGGCGCTTCTCGTATCTCTCTCGCTGCTCGTTGCGGTTCCGGCCGGGGCAGATTCGTCCGCAAGGCCGCTCCACGTCGATCGGACGGCTCCCCAGCTCGTCGGCCTGCGCGCCTACACGCTCTCGCCAGAGAAGTACGCAGGCGACCGGCGGCTCTTCGTCACCATTTCGCCGAACGGCGATCACGTACGCGACATGGCGAAGATCGCGTTCACACTCACCGAGCGCGCCACCGTTCACCTCCGCATCGCGCGCACTCTCAGCAGCCCGCAGGTGGTGTACGAGGTGACGCGGGCGTTCGGTGCGGGCCGGCACGTCTTCAACTGGTACCCGGCGCCGACGATCGCACCGCGCACCTACTTGACCCTGCTCGACGTCACCGACGCCGCCGGCAACCGTCGGACGTACGGCGCGAGCAACGCCGAGAGCGGAAGAAGACCGACGACACCGGTGATTCGGGTACTAGGCGTGGACGCAGGATTCACTCGCGAGAGCTACGTTCCCGGCGAGAACGCCACGCTCAGGGTCGAGACCGACGCCTACGCGCTGTCGCTGCAGATGTTTCGCGCAGGCCCCGAGGACGTTCCCACGTACAACGACACGCTCATGAACGGCGTACCAGTGACAGAACCGGTGAACGTCGGCTGGTCGAATCTCGATCGTCCGGGAACGATCTCTGTCCCGATCGGCGCCTGGCCGTCGGGTGTCTACTTCGCGAAGCTCACGGCGGACGACGGACGCATCGGTTTCGCGCCATTCGTCCTCCGCCCTGCCCAACTCGGCCTGACACGTGTCGCCGTGATCATCCCCACGAACACGTGGCAGGCGTACAACTTCCGCGACGAGAACGGCAACGGCTGGGGTGACACGTGGTACGCAAAGGGCGCACAGAGCACGGTGCGGCTCGGCCGGGCGTTCCTCCGCCGCGGCGTGCCGCCGCAGTACCGCAAGTACGACCTCGGTTTCCTCCGCTGGCTCGCCCAACGCGGCAAGCAGCCGGACTACCTCACCGAGACCGATCTCGAGGTTCTCAACGGGGACACGCTGGCCCACCTCTACGATCTCGTCGTCTTCGGCGGTCACACCGAATACACAACGCCGCGAGAGGTCGACGCGATCGCGCGCTATCGCGACCTCGGCGGCAATCTGATGTTCCTTTCGGCGAACAACTTCTTCTGGCAGGTTCAGCGCCGAGGCGAAACTCTCACCCGGACGAGCAAGTGGCGTGACCTCGGTCGTCCGGAGTCCGCGCTGATCGGTGTGCAGTACCGCGCCAACGACGATGGGCGCCGCCAGCGGCCATTCATCGTTCGGGCCGCCGACACGGTGCCGTGGCTCTTCGCCGGCACCGATCTCTCGAACGGTGCGGAGTTCGGCCAGGAGCTCGGTGGCTATGGAATCGAGATCGATGCGACCGCACCCACGAGCCCGCCGGGAACGACGGTCCTGGCGGAGATCCCCGACCTCTACGGGCCGGGCTTCACCGCCCAGATGACCTACTACGAGACGCCGGAGGGCGCAAAGGTGTTCGCCGCCGGTGCGATGGACTTCGGTGGCACCGCGCTGCTGCCTGCCGTGTCCCGGATGCTCGAGAACCTCTGGGGCCGGCTCTCGGTGCCGTAACCGCCCGGTTGCCGTCCGGAGATCGTGTCCGGGCCGCACGCTGCACGACCCGCGCCGACACGTGAGGTGCCGACTGGACGTCTGCCGCACCCGACCTGCACAGCGCCGAGGGTAGGGCGAAGGGGCCCGGAATCCCTCGTTCTAGGGATCAGCGAGGGCCTTTGTCCGGCCGGCTTCCCAGGGTTCCTGCCGACCCGTCCTCGTTACCGCTTCCGGGGGATGGGACGGACATAGGGCTGGCCGATCCGAAAAGGGTTCCCTCCTCAGGAAGGTGAGTCCTTACATGTTGAAGAAACCGGTTTCCAGCGGCCTGCGCCTGCTCACGGTCAACCGTGGGATCGGCATCGCGGTCATCGTAATCGTCCTCGTTATCTCGGCCCTGTCAACGTCCGGATCGGCCGGCGTGAGCTGGCGCGGAGACTACGAAACAGGAGACTTCAGCCAGTGGGACGGCGGCGTGCAGGAGAAGGTCGACGGGAGGGCGACGATCGTCACGAGCCCGGTGCGGCAGGGCAAGTACGCGGCCCGCTACGAGGTGCAGCCCGGCGACAACAACGTGGCGGGGTCGGGCAACGGCGAGCGGACCGAGGCGCTCGTTCTCCGCGGAACGCGGGGCCGAGAGGGCGACGAGCAGTGGTGGGCCTGGTCGACGATGTTCGCACCCGACTTCTCGGCCAGCAACTCCGACTGGAACATCTTCACCCAGTTCCACAACTCGGGCACGACCGGCGGCAGGGTCGAGTTCTACGTGAACGGCAACACTCTCGGCTTCACCAGCCACGGCGGCGACCCCGCCAACCCGACCGCCCTCGCCTGGAACATCGGCAACAAGACGAACGGTGTCTGGTACGACTTCGTCTTCCACGTCAAGTGGTCGACCTCGAACGCGGGCTTCGTCGAGGTCTGGGTCAACGGCAACAAGGTGGTGCCGTTCACGAATACCCCGACCCTCTACGTGGACCAGGACGTGTACCTGAAGCAGGGCTACTACCGTTCGGGCCAGCCGAACGTGGGAGTGATCTACGACGACGGGATGCGGCAGGGCACGAGCTACGCCGATGTCGCAGCCGAGTTCGGCGGCTCGTCCACGCCGGCACCGACCCCGGCACCCACACCGGCACCGACACCCACACCGGCACCCGCACCCACACCGGCACCCGCACCCACACCGGCACCCGCACCCACACCGGCACCGGCACCCAAGCCGGCGCCGACCCCGGCACCCACGCCGGCACCTGCGGCACAGCTCACCGTCACACAGAGCATTGCCAACGGCCAGAAGCTGAGCGGCGCGGTAGCGTGGACGGCAACGCCCTCGGGTAAGGCCGTCTCGAGGATCGACTTCAAGGTCGACGGCTCTGCCAAGTGGACGGAGACCGGTGCACCTTGGGTGTTCAACGGCGACGGCCGTACACTCAACACGGCGACGCTCGCGAACGGTTCGCACGTGCTGGCCGTGACGGCGTACGCGACCGACGGTACGTCCGCCGCGACGAGCGCGACGGTCACCGTGTCGAACGCCGCACCCGCGGCGGGTGCCGGACCGGCACTGTCCCCGGTAGCCACCGGCACCGGCTCGCCGACCGGGGCAGCAGCCCCTGGGGTGGCCGCCGGGGCAGCACTGAAGACGCCGCCTGCTCCGACGACCCTCGAGGTGAAACCGTACGTGATCGAGTGGGACGGCCGGCTGTTCCAGACGATGGGGGCCTTCCGGTCCTACCTGATCGGCCTCGGCACGGACTGGTCCGGTTTCCTCGCCCGGCATCCGGGTGTCGTCGACCGCGCTGGGCTCCCATCCGTGCAGTGGGACGGCATGACGTTCTATGACCAGGCGTCACTCACGCGACAGCTGGCGACACGGAAGATCAGCTTCGCCAAGTGGGCGAGCAACCATCCGATCGCAGGAGCGACCCTCGCCGGCAGGCCCGTCGAGGGGGTGCAGCGGACGGCGGCGCAGGTGCTGCAGAAGCCGGTTGCGATCACCTGGGCGGGCGTCGGCTTCACCACGGCCAACGGCCTACGCTCGTACGTCGAACGTGAAGGTGAGGATTGGAACGGCTTCCTCGCCAAGCATCCTGCCGCGGCGCAGCGGCTCGCACTCGCGTCGATAACGTGGGAGGGCAAGCGGTTCTACACCCGGACGGCTCTCTCACGGTGGCTCACCGGGCACGACGGCACCCTCGCCCGGTGGCAGAAAGCCCATCCTGGAATGGCCGAGAAACTGATGGCCTGATCGACGTCGCTAACCCCGCCGCACGGAGATCGTGGCGGCGAAATCGACGGCACGACGATGTTGCGCCCGGCTGCAGCCGGGCGCAACGCGTTTCCAGCGCACCATCCAAGGACGTGTCGCGCCACTTGCGAGTCGAACGTGACGGCGGCCGGATCCCTACCATGGCCGTTACCGCACGCCATGATCGACCTCCACTCCCACCTGCTGTTCGGTCTCGACGACGGAGCGCGCGACCTTGCCGACACGCTGGCAATCGCCCGTTCGATGGCGGTGGACGGCGTCGAATCGGTAGCAGCGACACCCCACGTTCGTGACGATTATCCGACCACCCCTGAACAGATGGAGCAGCGGCTCGCCGAGGTGCAGGCCTCAGTCCGCGACGCCGGCATCCCCCTCGACGTGCTGCCCGGCGCCGAGATCGCCCTCGACGCGCTCCCGGATCTCGACGACGACGCCCGACGTCGCTTCGGCCTTGGCGGCAACCCCGGCCTCCTGCTCCTCGAGTTCCCCTACAACGGCTTTCCGCTCGGACTCGCGCAGGCTGTCTGGAGGCTGACGGCGGCGGGGGTCGTAGCCGTGATCGCTCACCCGGAACGCAACGGCGAGGTGCAAGAGCGACCAGGCCTGCTCGAGGACGTCGTCCGCGCCGGCGGTATCGTGCAGCTGACCGCCGCTTCCGTCGACGGCAGACTGGGAAAGCGCCCCGCCCGCTGCTCGAGCCAACTGCTCGAGCTCGGGCTCGCCCATCTGGTCGCCTCCGACGCCCATTCGCCCGGGGTTCGGGAGGCCGGCCTGAGTGCGGCGTTCGATGCTCTCGACGACGAAGCGCTCGCCCGGTGGCTGATGAACGAGGTGCCGGCGGCTCTCCTGGCCGGAGTCGACTTGCCGGAACGGCCGGCTGCCAGACGACGCAGCCGCCTCTTTCGGCGATGACGGACAGCGAGACTCCGTGGTGATCGCGATGAGCTGAGCCCCGGGTAGGCCTCGCCGTCCGCACAACAGTTCGGTCACACGACTCGTCTACCGTATGAGCCGTGTCCCGCCGCGTCAGACGCTCCCGTTTCCTGCGTTCGGCAGGAGGTTTCGTGCTCGCGTTCGTGCTCGCCCCGGGCGCAGCCCTCGCGGCCGGCCGGCGTGCTCCGTCGGCGTTCGCGCTATCCGCCCGCAACGTCGGCCGTCGCTACGCCGGCGACCGCGGCCTGTTTGCGACTGTCGCACCCGGTGTGCCGGGACGCGAGACGGCTGCCATCAGTTTCGGCCTCAACCGCCCTGCCACGGTCACGCTCCAGGCGATCCGCACCGCTTTGCACAAGAACACGGTCACCTGGGAGACGACCTCGACCCTCCGTCCGGGCCAGCACGAGCTGACCTGGACGCCGTCGGTCGACACCCCTGTCGGCTCCTACGTCATGCGGCTCACGATCGACGGCCCGGGCAACCGACAGACTGTCCTCGGCGGCAGACGCCCTGCATCGGTCGCCCGGCAGCAGGCCGCAGTAGTTCGCGTCCTCGGGGTCGAGGCGGCATTCCTTCGCCGCTCGTATTTCCCGGGAGAGCTCATGGAGCTGAGCATCCTGGCCGACGCTCCGGCTTTGACGCTGCAGTTCCTGCACTGCGGGGCCGAGGCGGATGGCACCGACCGGAGCGACGAGCTGAAGGGATCACCGATGGGCGAGCCCGTGGCCCTCGACTGGAGCGGTAAGCGTTCTGGGCCTGTCACAATCGCGATCCAGTCGGGTGACTGGCCGAGCGGTCTCTACGCCGTACGCCTGACGACCGACGACGGGCGGGTCGGTTTCGCGCCCCTCGTGCTCCGGCCGAATGTGCTCGGCAAGGAGCGGCAGCTCGTCGTTCTACCGACCAATACCTGGCAGGCCTACAACTTCTACGACCGCGACGGCGACGGCTGGGGCGACACGTGGTATGCAGGGGGAAGCCCTCCCGTCGAGCTCGATCGCCCGTACCGCGACCGGGGCGTGCCGCCCCGCTTCAAGCGGTACGACCTCGGCTTCCTGAAATGGCTGCAGTGGACCGGGAAGACTCCCGACGTCGTCGCCGACGACGATCTCGAGGCATTCGCGTCCGGCGACGAGCTCCGTACGCTGTACGACCTCGTCGTCTTCCCGGGTCACAGCGAGTACATGACCGCGCACGCGTACGACGTCGTCGAGCGGTATCGCGACCTGGGAGGCCGGCTCGTCTTCCTTTCGGCGAACAACTTCTTCTGGAAAGTCGAGAAGCAGGGATCGACGATGCGGCGGATCAAGCTCTGGCGCAACGACGGCAGACCCGAGGCTCGGCTGTGCGGCGTGCAGTACCGCGCCAACGACGACGGCACCCGACAAGGCACCTTCGAGGTCGTGGCGACGGAGACGGCTCCATGGCTGTTCGACGGTACCGGCCTCGAAAACGGCTCGACGATCGGGGACATGGTGGGTGGCTACGGGATCGAGATCGATGCAATGACTCCCGATTCGCCACCGGGAACGACGGTGATAGCCAGAATCCCCGACCTCTTCGGTCCCGGACTGAGCGCCGAGATGTCCTACTACGAGACCGGTACCGGCGCCCGTGTCTTCGCTGCCGGCGCCCTCGATTTCGGCGGCTCGGTCACCTTCTGGCCGATCCGCCGGATGGTGGACAACCTATGGCACCACATGCTGGATGGCATTCCCTCCCCCACCGGAGGACTTCAGCGCGACGCAGACCTCGGGGAGCAACGCCCTTCGGGACTTCGCCCGGCGCCGGGTTGACACCCAGCGTCCCTGGCTAGCCGCTGGGGCCGAGCTCGTCCGGATACGCGTCCGCGTAGATCTCCTTGACCCGCTCCACCTTGGCGACGTAGCTCCGTGTTTCGGGGAACTGGATCCCCACCCCCTGCTCCCGCCAGCGGTCGACGTTGCCTTGACCGGCGTGATATGCCGCAAGAGCAGTGCGCTCGTCGCCGTAACGATCGAGGAGGTTGCGGAGATACCAGGCGCCGTAACGGACGTTCAACTCGGGGACGTAGAGGTCGTCGACGACGAATGCGTTGCCGCCCGTACGCTCGGCGATGCCCCGCGCTGTCTCCGGCAGCAGCTGCATCAGGCCGATGGCGCCGGCGCTGGACCGGGCCCTCGCGTTGAAGCGGCTCTCCGTGTAGATCACGGCGGCAAGAAGCGAAGGGTCGAGGTCGTAGTTCTCCGCATGACCACGCACGATCGCCTCGTAACGCAGCGGGTACCGGAGGCGCTGGACGAAGTCAGGCTGGTGGCGGACGATCACGAGGACCGCAGCACCGAGCACTGCGATCCCGACAACGACGATGACGAGTCGCCTCACGACCTGTCGTTCTTCAGCTCCGCCATGACGCCCGCGACCCACGAATCGAGATCCTCGAACGTGCCGGTGTTGAGATAGTGGAAGTCGGCCCTCGCAACCTTCTCCCGGTCGTCTAGCAGCCGCGAGTCGCGGTTGTCCAGAGGAACGTGCCGTCGCTGCTCGCGGAGCGACCGCGGGGCCGTTATCACGACCACGCGGTCGAAGCGGGTCTCACCCCCGGATTCGTAGAGCAAAGGCACCTCGGTGACACAGACGGCCGGCGGGTCGTCCAGGGCCCCGAGCTGATCACGCCAGGTGAGGTACTCGCGAGAGACGAGCGGGTGCAGGAGTGCCTCGAGGAAGGCAAGCGCATCCGGGTCATCGAACACGATGGCTGCGATGCGGGCCCTGTCGGGCGCGCCGTCGGCGCCGAGGATCCCCTCGCCGAAACGTCCGACGAGTGCCGCGCGCACGTCGAGATCGTGTTGGAGGAGATGGTGGACGATCTCGTCACTCGAAACCGTGGCGGCACCGTGCGCGCGGAACGCTCCGAGAGCGGTGCTCTTCCCCGCGCCGATCCCACCCGTGATCGCGACAGCGACCGGGTGCGACAATGTCCTAGGCGGTCGGGGCGTCGTCGGAGGCGGAAACGGCCTCTTCGGCGAGCTCTTTCGCGACGGCCTCTTCGACGACGGCCTTCTCGGCGAGCTCTTCGGCGACCGCGTCCTCGACGGCGGCTTCCTCGAGTAGCTCGCCCGCGACGCCGTCGGCAGCGACAGCCTCTTCGGCCAACTCGACGGCCACAGCCTCAGCCACGACCGCTTCCTCCGACAACTCGACGGCCAGCTCTTCGGCAGCGAGAGCCGACTCGGCGAGCTCGACGGCCGCTTCGCCGTCACCTGCCGCGTCGGCCTCGAGAGCCTCTGCGGCGAGCTCTTCCGCAAGGATCTCTCCGACGACGGCTTCCCCGGCGAGCTCGACTGCGACCTCGTCGGCAATCACTGCTTCTTCGGCCAACTCGACCGCCAGCTCTTCCGCTGCGACAGCCGCGGTCGCCAGCTCGACCGCGTCGTCGTCGAGCGCGAGGGCCTCCTCCGCCGACTCGACTGCGTCGTCGTCCAGGGTGAGTGCTGCGTCGGCGAGCTCGCCCGCAGGGAATGCCTCCTCCGACAGTCGAAGATTGGGCGTCAGGTGGACGGACTCGCCGCCGTCGGCGCGCGGGAGCGGCTCCGCACCCTCCTCGACCCGCTTCAACGACAGCGACAGCCGGCGGCGGTCGCCGTCGATCTCGAGGATCAGGACGTTGACCGGGTCGCCCTGGGAGACGACCTCACGGGGGTTCTCGACGTGATGCTGCGCGAGCTCGGAGATGTGGACGAGACCCTCGACGCCCGGCAGGATCTCGACGAAGGCGCCGAACGTGACGACCTTCGTGACACGGCCCTCGACAACGTCTTCCTCGTGGTAGTGCTCGAGTACCTGCTGCCACGGATCCGACTGCGTCTGCTTGAGACCGAGGGAGATCCGCTGGCGCTCGCGGTCGATGTCGAGCACCTTGACCTTGACGGTCTGGCCGATCTCGAGCACCTCTGAAGGATGGTTGACGTGACTCCAGGAGAGCTCGGAGATATGGATCAGGCCGTCCATGCCGTCGAGGTCGACGAACGCGCCGAAGTCGACGATGTTGGAGATCTGACCGTCGACCACGTCTCCTGGATTGAGGCGATCGAGGATCGCCTGACGCATCTCCTTGCGCTCGTCCTCGAGGACGGCGCGGCGCGAGAGGACGACGTTGTTGCGCGAGCGGTTGAGCTCTATCACCTTGCAGCGGAGCTCCTTGCCCGTGAACTCTTCGAGGTCCTGAACGCGGCGAATGTCGACGAGCGATGCGGGCAGGAACCCGCGGACACCGAGATCGAGGATGAGACCGCCCTTGACGACCTCGATCACGCGACCGTTGACCGCCTCGCCGCTCTCGGCCGCCGCTTCGATCGCCTTCCAGGCGAGCTCGAAGCGGGCGCGCTTCTTCGACAGGATCAGACGCCCCTCGGCGTCCTCCTTCTGCATCACGAGCGCGTCGATCTCCTCGCCCAGGGAGACCTCGTCGGCCGGGTTGACCGAGCGCCTGATCGAGAGCTCCGAGACCGGGATCACACCCTCGGACTTGTAGCCGATGTCGACGAGCACCTCGTCCTTGTCGACTCGCACGACGGTGCCGTGCACGACCTCCCCTTCGTTGATCGTCGGGAACGTCGCGTCGTAGTCCGGTACCAGCTCTCCGTCGGGGCCGGTGATCCAGACGCCGTCCTCGAGGACGGGAACCTCCATAGTGGACATTGGGGTGCTCTCGGTCGTTGGGTTGGCCATGGGCGAGCGGGGAGTATAGCGACCAACGGCCGATTTTCCGACCCTGGCGCCCCGCGCGTCGCGTTACTTGGCGTCCGCCCAGTTGTCGCCGACGCCCACGTCCGCTGCCAGCGGCGGGTCGAGCGGGTAGGCGCCTACCATCTCGGCGCGCACGAGCTCCTTGACGCCCGAAACCTCGGTGTCGGGAACCTCGAGCAGCAGCTCGTCGTGCACCTGGAGCACGAGGCGCGCCCCACGCCCCTCGGCCCGCAGCCGGTCGTGGGTGCGGATCATCGCAACCTTGATCACGTCCGCCGCGGTGCCCTGCATCACCGTGTTCACGGCGAGTCGTTCGCCAAGCGACCGGGTCTGGCGATTGGATGCGCGAAGCTCGGGGATCGGGCGGCGCCGGCCGAGCAGCGTCGTCACGTACCCGTCGGCCGCTGCCTGCGCGATCGTGCGCGCGATGAACTCCTGCACACGCGGGAACCGGGCGAGGTACGTGTCGATGTAGGCCTGGGCTTCGTCGCGAGGAATCTCGAGGTTCTCCGCGAGGCCGAACGACGAGATTCCGTAGATGATCCCGAAGTTGACCATCTTCGCGACGTTGCGCTCCGAGCGCGTGAGCGTCGCGGGGTCCTTGCCGAGCACCTCGGCCGCAGTACGCGCGTGGATGTCCTCCCCCCTCTCGAAGGCATCGCGCAGCACCGGCTCGCCGGACACGTGCGCGAGGATCCGTAGCTCGACCTGGCTGTAGTCGGCCGAGACCAGCCGGTAGCCGTCCTCGGCGACGAAGGCAGATCGGATCTGGCGGCCGAGGTCGGTTCGGACAGGGATCGACTGCAGGTTCGGATTGGAGGTCGAGAGGCGCCCTGTAGCCGCGACCGCCTGGTTGAAGGTCGTATGCAGGCGTCCGTCGCGCTCCGAGATCAGTGACGGCAACGGGAGAAGGTAAGTGTTCAGCAGCTTCGAGTATTCGCGCCACTCCTCGATCACCGGGACGATCTCGTGGGCATCGCGAAGACCGCGGAGAACCCGGCTGTCGGTCGAGTAGCCGGTCTTCCCCTTTCTTCCCGGTGCCAACCCGAGCTGCTCGAACAGGACCCGCGCGACCTGCTGAGTCGAGCCGAGCACGAATTCCTCGCCCGCGAGGTCGCTTGCGCGGGCCTCGAGCTCTTCCACACGGTCACGCAGCCGCGCCGTGATCTCGCCCATGCGATACGTGTCGACTTTCACGCCTGCGTCTTCCATCGCTGCGAGAACAGCCGTGAGCGGAAGCTCGATGCGCTCGTACAGGTCGAGTGAGCCACGCTCGACGAGGCGCTCGCGCATCGGGGCGGCGAGAAGCCGGGTCGCCTCGGCGTGTCGGACGAGGGTCGCGGTCGTCTCCTCGGCAGGCGGGTCGGGATGGAGCTCGACGCCGTACTCGGCTGCGAGGTCGTCGATCAGGTACGCCGAACGACCCGGCTCGATCAGATACGCCGCGATCATCGTGTCGTCGACAGGCGCGAACGGCAAGTGCAGCGCCTTCGCGTCGTGAGCGACGAGCGCGGCGTCGCGGAGCAGCGGCGCCTGCGCGGAATCCCACTCGGCGACGACGACTCCTTCTTCGGAGGCGACGGCGATCCGGCCATCCTCGATCGCAAGCCCCACCCGTCCGCGCGTCGGGCGAAGATTCCCCTCACTCCACCCAACGCCCTGGCCCTCGAGCTTTGGCCGCTCCTGCGCGGGCACTGCGGCGTCGAGCTCGTCGACGCGATTGAGGAGCCCCCGGAACTCGAAGCGCCGGAACATCTCCTTCAGCTGCGAGCGGTCGGGTGCGGCGGAGACGAGCGCGGCCGGGTCGACGTCGAGCGGGAGATCCCGGCGCATCGTCGCGAGCTCCTTCGACGCGCGCGCCTGGTCCGCATGTTCCCGGACCGCCTTTCCCCGCGCCGGAGAAAGCTCGTCCGCGTGGGCGATCACCTCGTCCAGCGAGCCGTACTGGGCAACGAGCTGACCGGCGGTCTTGTCACCGATTCCGGGAATCCCCGGGATGTTGTCGGACGCATCGCCCTTGAGCCCGATGAAATCGGGCACCTGGTCCGGACGCACGCCGTAGCGGAGTTCGACCCGCTCCGGCGTGTAGACGTTCACGTCTGAGACCCCCCGCGGCGTCATCATCAGGGTGACGTTCTCCGAGCACAGTTGAAATGCGTCGCGGTCGGTCGAGACGACGCACGTCTTTAGCCCTGCCTGGTCGGCAAGGGTCGCGATCGTGGCGATCACGTCGTCGGCCTCCCAGCCCTCGAACTCGAGGTTGCGGTACCCGAAGGCCTCGACGATCGGGCGAAAATACGGGAACTGCTCGCGCAGCAGCTCGGGCATCGGCTTGCGGCCCTCCTTGTACACGACGTCGACCGACTCGGCCACGGCGGCGCGATGAACCGGCCGGGTGTCCCAGGCGACGGCGACGCCACGCGGCTGGTAGTCGGCGAGCAGCTTGAAGAGCATGTTCCCGAACCCGAGCAGCGCGTTCGTGGGCATGCCGTCGCTCGTCGCGAGCTCCTCCGGTAGTGCAAAGAATGCGCGATAGGCGAGGTTGTTGCCGTCGACGAGGAACAGCTCGGCGCCTCGCGCCGGCGTATCGTCGAGCTCGAGCTCTGCGCCCGTAATCGTCTTGGGGGCCACGGGTCGAGTCTATGCAGGATCGTCCGCGCGCATTCAGGCCGAATCTGGCGGTGAGCACGTTCGGAGCGCCGTCCTGCAGCCGGGAGACGGCAGGGCCGCAGGACGCAACGTGCTTGGATGGGTGGCATGGCCCGCATCCCCGTCCTCTCGGGCTCACGCGTGTCACTCTTCACCGCCGAGGACGATGCCGTCCTGCTCGCGCCACCTCCGCCTCTCGATCCGTTGCGGGACATCGCCGCAGCGGTGGGCGAAGCGCTTCGCTACCCGCTGTCGGGATCGCGCCTCGCCGATCTCGTCACCCGCGGAGGCCGCGTGGCCATCGTTGTCGAACCCCGGTCACTGCCTCTACCGGGTGCTGCCAGCGATCCCCGCCAAGAGGCGGTTGCTGCTGTCATCGACGAGCTCGAGCGACTGGGCATGAAGGCAGAGAAGCACACGATCGTAATTGCCGGGGGGCTCGAGCGCAGAGCAGGGCGCCGCGAGCTGGAACGCGTTCTCAGCCGCATGCGGGCGCACGATTTCCGAGGAACTGTCGTCGTCCACGACGCCGAGAGCCCCGACTTGCGACCGCTGGAAATCCCGGGCTCGGTACCCGTGCACGTCAACGGCTCACTCCTAGACGCCGACTTGATCGTGTGCGTCACCGCCGCGGAGACCTCGGAACGCGGGGGTGCCTGCTCACTGCTGGGTGCATGCGCCGCCGACGCCATCTCCTCCGTGGCACCGGCCCCGTCGTTGCTCGCACCGTCGCTCTCCCCAACCGGGGCTCTTGCCGGAAAGGTCGCGGCCGCGCTCGCTCGCCGCACCGCCGTCGCGGGTGTGTCGATCGTGCTCGACCATCCTCGGCTGATCGGCCGCTATCACGGGTACCCGGCCTCGCCCGACGCCGTCGCGGCACTGGCTCGCTCGCCACTGCGTCGGCTCGCAAACAGCCTGCCCGGATCGGTGCGCTCCCTGATCCTCGAGCACCTCACCCGCGAGCTCACCGCCGTCGCCGTCCTCGCGGGGCCGCCTGCGGTCTCGCACTCGGAAGCACTCCTTCGCGGCATCTCGCTCCGCGGTACACCACTCGTCGAGGCTCTCGACACGATCGTCGTGCCGCTGCCGTGGAAATCACCTCACGAGCCCCTCGAGCAGCTGAACCCGATCACCGCGGCGGCGACCGGTCTCGGTCACGCCGCTCGCCTCTGGCGCGATGCCTCGCCGCTCCGAGAGGGAGGAACGATCGTCCTCCTCCACGATCTCCGACGAGGTGTCGGCCACGGGCCCCAGGCCCCGTATCGGAGCCTGTTCGAGGTGTTGCGCGACGGGGCCGCTTCGGAGCACATCGCTGCCGCGCGAGTATCGGCGGCCGTCGAAACTCGCGCCCTCACCGCCTACCGCCAGGGGCACGCCCCTCATCCGCTGCTCCCGTACGTCGACTGGGCTTCCTGCGCGCCGGCTCTCCACCGCGCCGGCCGCGTGCTCGTCGCCGGCTGCCGTGACGCCGGTGCAGCCAGGGCGCTCGGGCTCGTCCCGACGCACAACATCGCCGCGGCGCTCGAGATGGCCCGCGGTGTCGCAGGCGGCAGCCACCGTCTCGGGGTGCTGCTCGCACCGCCCTATGCCCCGCTCATCGTCGGTGACGCCGCAATCTGATCATGCCGAGAGCGGGCTTGGCGCTGGAGGCTAGCTGCCCGCTGCGGCCTCGACCGTGGAGGCCTCGGGATCGATCGTCGTCTCGACCCGCAGTTGCCGATCCACCTTGAAGATCGTGAACCCGACGACCGGGCCCGTTGCCCTCGCCGGGTCTCCGTTCTCGTCGAACCCGAACGTTCCCAGCAGTCCGTCGGTCACCTTGGTCTCGAAGAGCCTGGCCGTGACGCTGCGACGGGTTCCGTCCGACTTCGCGATCGCGTCGAGCATCACCCGCGCGGCCTGGGCACCGTAGATCGTGTCCGGGCGGAGGGGCTTGCCGTCGAGGTAGTCGGCGACGAACTCGTCCGCATATGCCTTCGCCGCGGCGGGCAGCCGGCGATACGGAACTCCGGCGGCCGACACGTACATCCCCTCCGCGGCCGCACCCGCATCGTGGATCGTCCGCCGCGTCGCGAAGCCGTCCGAAGCGATCAGCCGCACGTCGCCGTCGTTCGGCCCGAGCACGGCCACCTTGTCTTCGATCACCCGGCCACCGTTCTGATCGATCAGCCCCCCGAGAAAGATCGCGTCGGCGCGGCTCGACCTGACTTCCCGAAAGAGCGACGAATACGTCGACGCAGCCGGGTTCCACCCATCGAAACCAACCACCTCGAGGCCGAGCGACTCGGCTGCTCTCCGAAAGTCCGTCGCCAGGCCGACGCCGTAGGCCTCGTTGTCGTGGAGGACATAGACCTTCCGGACTCCGTGGTCACGCGCGAATTGGGCGTCGGCAGCTCCCTGGAACAGATCGTTCCCTCTGACGCGGAGATAGTTGCGCCTGCCGGACGGGTAGTACTTACCGGGCTCCGAGAGATCACAGCCCGCCCCTCCCCGCGTCAGGCAGGGATAGGTATTCGACGGCGAGACCAGCGGGATTCCACCGCCCGAAGCCAGGTTCAACGCAGGAATGAGGATTGCCGCACAGTTCGAATCGAGCGGCCCGATGACACCGATCACCTGATCGTCGGCGGCATAGGCATCTGCGTTGGACCTGCATGTACCGGGATCGGATCTCGCGGCCCGGGCCGTCGAGTCGTCGCAGGCCCTGAACCCGATCGTGTGGCCGCCCGCCTCGTATGCGCGCCGCTTCAGCTCCGCTCGGACGGCGTCATTGATCTGGAGCGCCTGCATTCGGAAGCTGCCGTGCAGAGGGAGGTCCGAGACCAGGACGTGGTCGGGGTTCCCCGGCCCGCCGTACTCGGTCTGCGCGCACGCCTTCGACTCGGTCTCGCCGCAGCCAAGGGCTGCAATCGCAAGACCACCGACGACGACGGCGAGGAACGCGCGGGCGGCATGTCGCGCGCCCGACCTCGAGGGGACGGTCGGACGGCACGAACCGAATGCCGAAGGGGGGAATCGAACCCCCATGTCCTTGCGGACGCCGGATTTTGAGTTGTGCCTTGCGATCTCGGTCGATCTCGGTCGGTATGGAGATGCGGGCATCCAACACCGAGTCCTGGCGCCTGCCTGACAATCAGGCTCAGCCGATCTCGGTACGGCTGGTTGCCTTGCGCGTTGCCCTCTATCCATGCCGCAAGTAGCCCGGCCAAATCGCATCTATGAGTGTGGAGCGTACCGGGATCGCGAAGGCTGCGAGAAGGGCGGCCTTTGAGGATGCCGCAGTAGGAAAGCCCGGCGGAGGAGGTCACGCAATTGCGGGCAACGCAGTCCAGTTGACTCGCGGCTAGAGGACTCCGGCCTGCGCCGGTTCGGGAATGTCGAACGTCACCCGAAGCCGGAACGTCAGTCGGCATTCAGGCGTGGGTCAGAAAGCGGCTGGAAGGATGTTCGAACGGGCCGGTAGCTCAAGTGGTAGAGCGCTCCGCTCTTTACGGAGGAGATGGTGCGTCGAGAGCACCCCGGCCCATACAGACAAGGCTGCGGTGCGACAGCAGAGTCGGCCGACGCTCACCGAGTATCGGCACGGTTAACGCTCCCGAACGGCCGGGAAACCGCATGAAACTGCGATGCCGAAGGGGGGAATCGAACCCCCACGCCCTCGCGGGCGCCGGATTTTGAGTCCGGTGCGTCTACCAGTTCCGCCACTTCGGCCTGTGTCGCATCGCCAGACGAGAGATTCAGGGGCGCTCGGACCCCGGACGGCCGAGCCCTGTTGGATGACAAACCCCTCGTGGTGGACGATCTTCATCCGTTGCCGCGACCTCCGGGGCGAACCCCATCTCGTATCTGACCGAACAGCATCGTAATCGAACGCCGCCGAGAGCCCCCCTCGATCGCGGGCGCGGCTTCGGCTCGCCCCGTGACCGACACCGGGCAACTTCCGAGCCCGGTAGCCGTCTTTACACGGGCCGTATCATGAATGCTCTGAGTCACGACCCGGACTCCCGAAAAGCGAGGAAGTACCAATGCGAACCATCAGTCGACGACATCTGATACCCGTGGCCGTTGCAGCACTTGTCGCCCTCGGTCTCGCCGCCTCCGCAGTCGCCGCTCCTGCACGCCAGGCGGCTGACACTCTCACCTTCTGCACCGATGCGACCTACCCGCCGGAAGAGTTCTACCAGGGCACGAAACTGGTCGGCTCCGACATCGACATCGGCACCGAAGTCGCGAAGCGCATCGGGCTGAAGGCGAAGTTCCAGAACACCGGCTTCGACGGCATCATCGCCGCCCTGCTCGCGAAGAAGTGCGACGCGATCATCAGCGGCATGAACGACACGGCCGAACGCCGCAAGCAGGTCGCTTTCGTGGACTACCTCTCAGTGGGCCAGTCGCTGATGGTGAAGAAGGGCAACCCCAAGAAGATCACATCGCTGACGAGCCTGTCCGGGAAGAGCGTTTCGGTCGAGGTCGGCACGACGAACAAGCAGTTCCTCGACGCCGAGAGCAAGTCGCTCACGAAGAAGGGCAAGCCTGCGATCAAGGTCGTCACCTTCCCGAAGGATACGGATGCGGCGAGCGCGCTCAAGACAGGACGCGTCGACAGCTACTTCGGCGACTCGCCGGTCGTCGCGTACTACATCAAGCGTGACCCGACGTTCGGGTACGCGGGGGCACCGGTCAACCCGATACCGGTCGGGATCGCGATCCGGAAGGGTGACGTGCTCGTTCTGAAAACCAAGAAGGCGGTCACTGCGATGTACGCCGACGGGACGATGAAGAAGATCCTCGCCAAGTGGCAGATGGGGGCCTTCGCGTACAAGAAGTAATCGCCTGACCGTGCGAGGAGCGCCCGAGATGCTCTCGGCATTCAACTGGACCACGTTCTGGGATCGCATCTTCGGTGTCGACGGTGCCTTCTTTCGGGCGCTCTTCGCGACGGTCTACATCGCGGTCATCGCTCAGATCCTCGGGGTGATCCTCGGGCTCGTCCTCGCGCTCATGCGCACGTCGCGCCTGCGCGCGGCGCAGGTCTTCTCGGGGTTCTACGTGTGGATCTTCCGCGGCACCCCGGTGATCGTGCAGATCTTCTTCGTCTACTTCGGCGTCAACATCCTCTTCGGGGTGACGTTGATCCCGAACTCGCTCAACCTGGGCGCCTTTACGCTCGGGGGCGCGGCGTTCGCCGGCATCCTGGCGCTCGGGTTCAACGAGGGGGCCTACATGCGGGAGATCATCCGCGCGGGCATCGACTCGGTCGACAAGGGCCAGCTCGAGGCAGCGAGGTCGCTCGGGATGACGCACGGGCTCGCGATGCGGCGGATCGTCCTGCCGCAGGCGGCACGCGTGATCGTGCCGCCGCTCGGGAACGAGTTCAACAACATGCTGAAGACGACGTCGCTGCTGTTCTTCATCGGCGTCGTCGAGCTGTGGGGAAACGCGGAGATCGGATACTCGCAGACCTTCAAGCCGGTGGAGTACTTCGCCGCCGTCGCCGTGTGGTACTTGCTCCTGACGACGATCTGGTCGCTCGTCCAGTCCCGGATCGAACGCCGGCTGTCGGTCAGCGAACGGGACGAGCTGGACTTGACGTTCAGTGGGCGGGTGCGCGACGCATTCTCGCTGAGCTACCGGGGCAGGGCGTGACCGAGCTCATCGTCCACTCCGTGGACGTCCACAAGCGATTCGGCAGCCTCGAGGTGCTGAAGGGCGTCTCCCTCGACGTCGCCAAAGGCGAAACCGTCTGCATCATCGGCCCGTCGGGCTCGGGCAAGACCACGTATATCCGTTGCGTCAACCATCTCGAAAAGATCGACGGCGGCCGAATCGAGGTCAACGGCCGCCTGATCGGCTACCGGGAAAGCAACGGAAAGCTCGTCGAGGACAGCGAACGGTCGATCGCGAAGCAGCGCACGCAGGTCGGCATGGTCTTTCAGCGCTTCAACCTGTTCCCGCACAAGACCGCACTCGAGAACGTCATCGAGGCACCGGTGCACGTCCTCGGCGTGCGGAAGTCCCAGGCGGTCGATGATGCCCACGAGCTGCTGCGGCGTGTCGGGCTGCTGGGAAAGCGCGACACGTATCCGGGGAAGCTGTCAGGTGGCCAGCAGCAGCGTGTCGCGATCGCGCGGGCGCTGGCGATGAAGCCGGCGCTGATGCTGTTCGACGAGCCGACGAGCGCGCTCGACCCCGAGGTGATCGGCGAGGTGCTCGAGGTGATGGAGGAGCTCGCCCACGAGGGGATGACGATGATCGTCGTCACTCACGAGATGGGGTTCGCCCGCGTCGCGGCCGATCGGGTCGTGATGATGGACGACGGCCAGATCATCGAGGAGGGCACGCCGGAGCAGCTCTTCGACGCCCCGGTGCACGACCGCACCAAGCAGTTCCTCTCCAAGATCCTCTGACGGCTCCACCGGCGACGTCTGGGCGAGGTTCGGGCGCCCAGGCGCCCGAACCGCACGGAGATCTGCGTCGGGTTGGGTCCCGGCCCGGCCCCGACACCGCGTCGACTAGCATCGAGGCGCCGAGCGGACGAGGAGGAGGGAGAGAGAGCGATGCGGATCGGGATCCTGACGGGTGGCGGCGATGTGCCGGGGCTCAACCCGTGCATCAAGGCCGTCGTCAACCGTGTCGTGCACGAGGGTCACGAGGTGATCGGGTTCCGGCGCGGCTGGGCGGCGCTGCTCGAGTACGATCCCGACGGCCCCGAGTCGCGTGAGCGATGGTTCATGCCGCTCGACGCGAACGTCGTCCGCACGATCGACCGCACCGGGGGCACCTTCCTGCACACGTCGCGCACCAACCCGAGCCGCGTGCGCGCGAAGGACGTCCCGCCTCACCTCGCCCACCGCGTCGAGGGCGACGGCCCGTTCGACTTCACCGACCACGCGTTACGGGTGATCGAGTCCATCGGCATCGACGTGTTGATCCCGATCGGCGGTGACGACACACTGTCGTACGCGCTCCGGATGCACGACGAGGGCGTCCCGGTGATCGCGATCCCGAAGACCATGGACAACGATGTCCACGGCACCGACTACTGCATCGGGTTCTCGACCGCCATCACGCGCGGCGTCCAGTTCATCCACAACCTCCGCACGAGCACCGGCTCGCACGAACGGATCGCAGTGATCGAGCTGTTCGGCCGCTACAGCGGCGAGACATCGCTGATCACCGCCTATCTGGCGGGCGTCGACCGCGCCGTCATCTCCGAGATCCCGTTCGACATCGACAAGCTCGGAAAGCTGCTGGTCGCCGACAAGCACGCGAACCCGTCGAACTATGCGATGGTCACCGTCTCGGAGGGCGCCACGCTCGCCGGCGGCGAGATGGTGCTGTCCGGCGAAGCGGACGCCTACGGGCACCGAAAGCTCGGGGGCATCGGCGAGCTCACGAGCGCTCTGATCAAGGAGCGAACCGGCGAGGACATCATCTACCAGCAGCTCGGCTACCTGATGCGCTCGGGCAGCCCCGACTCCCTCGATCTGATGGTCGCGACGAACTACGCGGTGATGGCGGCCGACCTGGCACTCGAGGGGGCAACCGGGCGCATGGTCGCACTCCGGAGCGGCACCTATACGTCCGTGCCGATCAGCGCCACCCGCGAAGGAGTGCGCCGCGTCGACACCGACGAGCTCTACGACGAGGAGCAGTACCGGCCGAAGGTGCGACATGTGGCCGGGAAGCCGATGTTCCTGTATTGAGGTGTCCTCGATGGTCATAGGCGTCCTCACCGCCGGCGGTGACTGCCCCGGGCTCAACGCCGTCATTCGCGCGGTCGTGAGCCGCGCGGTCGTCACCCACCGCATGGAGGTCGTCGGCGTCCTCAACGGCTGGGACGGGCTCATGGACGGCCACGTACGCCCTCTCGGGCGCGACGACGTCCGCGGCATCCTGCAGCGTGGCGGCACGATCCTCGGTACCTCGCGCCGCGACCCGTACGTCCACGGCGACGGCTATGCGAGCGTCCGTCGCACCGTCGAGGCGAACGGCATCGATGCCGTGATCGTGATCGGCGGCGACGGGACGTTGCGCACCGCACACGCCCTCCAGGAGGAAGGCCTCTCGGTGGTCGGCGTCCCGAAGACGATCGACAACGACATCGCGGGTACCGACATGACATTCGGGTTCGACACGGCCGTCTCGATCGCGACCGAGGCTCTCGACCGCATCTCCACGACGGCCGAGTCGCACAACAGGATCATGGTCGTCGAGGTGATGGGCCGCACGAAGGGCTGGATTGCCACCTATGCCGGTATCGCGGCCGGGGCCGATGCGATCCTGGTCCCCGAGCTCGACACCGATCTCGAATCCGTCGCCGAGACGATCCGTGCTCGCCACCGGCGCGGCCGCACCTACTCGATCGTCGTCGTCGCTGAAGGCTGCGAGGCGCCGGGAGGGCAGTCGGTCAGCGTCGGGATCGATGCCTTCGGGTTCGAGAGGCTCGGAGGCGTGGGCTACCGCTTCGGCGCCGAGCTCGAGCGCCTGACCGGGTTCGAGACTCGGGTGACGGTGCTCGGGCACCTGCAGCGCGGCGGCACCCCGACGGCGTTCGACCGGGTGCTCGCAACCCGCTTCGGCGTCGCCGCCGTCGATCTCGCCGCCGCCGGACGGTTCGGCGAGATGGCGGCGTTACGGGGGAAGGACGTCGTCGGTGTCCCCCTTGCCGAGGCGTGTGCGGACGTCCGTGCCGTCGACCCCGAGTTGCTCGACGTGGCCCGGACGTTCTTCGGGTAGAGCTCCCCGTGCTCTCTCCGAAGCTCGTCGCAATCGACCTCGACGGGACATTGCTGCGCTCAGACCAGACCGTGTCCGGCCGTTCGCGAGCGGCGATCGCCGCCGTTCGCTCCGCGGGAGTCGAGGTCGTGATTGCGACCGCCCGCTCCCCACGCAGCGTGCGGGGGCTCGCTGCGGACGCCGGAATCGGCGGCCTCGCGATCTGCGCCAACGGGGCCATCACGTACGACCTCGACACCGAGCGTGTCGTGGCGCACGCGCCGCTGCCGGCGGAGACCGCCCATCGACTCGTGCTCGGACTGCGGGAGCGATTCCCGGGGATCGTCTTCGGATGGGAGCACGAGCTCCGGTTCGGCAGCGAGCCGGCGTACGAGGCGTACCGGAACCCGGACTGGTGGCCGCGACCCGAGGGGTCATACCCACCTTGCGATCCTCTCGAGTGGACGTTGCCGATGACGAAACTCCTGGCGCGGTTGCCGTCAGCAGACCTCGAACATCTCCTGAACGCGACGACCGAGCTCGCCGGACCGGACGCGACCACGACCCTCGCCGGCGACTCGTTCGTCGAGGTGGCGGCGCCCGGAGTCGCGAAAGAGGTAGCGCTGGCGCAGCACGCCGCCGACCACGGGATCCCGGCCGACCAGGTAGTCGCCTTCGGCGATCACCTCACGGACGTGGCGATGGTCGCCTGGGCCGGTCACGGCGTCGCAGTCGCGAATGCCCATCCGGCAGTTCTGGCCGTCGCCGACGAGGTCGCGGCATCGAACGACGAGGACGGCGTCGCGATCGTGCTCGAGCGGCTAATCGGGTAGTCGAAAGACGCGCACCCACGGGCCTGCGAGGCCCGGCGTGCTCGGCGAGACCTCGTAGGCACGCCTGGCCCGGCGGTCGAGTGCGTCATAGAATGCCGCCTCGCGTGGGTAGCGTCCCGCCGCCGCCCGCACCCTGTCGGTAACGGCACCGGAGATCACCACCCAGCGGACGCCGTCTCGACGAAGCGTTGCGATGTCCCGCGCGGGATCGGCAGGGCGTCCCGGGCCGGGGAGCTCGAACCGGACCACCCGCCTTCCGGTCAGCGGCAACGTCGACGGGTCGGCCGCGATCGGATCGCCTCGGGGCACGTTGGCGGCGACCCAGGCATCGGCCCGGAGTCGGGTATCGGTGCGGTTCAGCTCGCGTGCGTCGGAGACTGTCCACGCGAGCGGTACGACAAGGGCGACGAGAGCAACGGGAACTGCGGCCCGCACCCTCCCTGCGAGGACGGCGAGTACCGGGACGAGCGGGAGGACGTAGCGATCGAAATGGGCTTGCTGCGGCATCAGCGACAGCCAGTAGAAGCCCACGAACGAGAGAAGCACGAGATCAGTCCGGGTCCGCCGCAGGAGCGCCGCGACGACACCGGCGACGGAGACGAGCAGGAGAGGCCCGATTGCTTCCCAGAGCCGATCCAGGTACGCGAGCGGGGTGGCCTGATCGTTCTCGAACCCCAGCCAGCCCGCGCGAGCGAGGCGTTGCACCCGCGAGATGTCGTCCCAGGCGACGCCGGCGTGGATGAGCACGAACGGGCTGGTCAGTGCGAAGCCGACGACCGCCAGTGCCGCGCCCCGCCCGAGGGCGCGCCACCGTCCCCAGCCGGCGACCGCTACGGGGACGAGGGCGATCGCCCCGGGGTACTTCGCCGACGCGGCAAGGCCGACCGCCAACCCGGCCCATTCGATCCGTCCCTCGACTGCAAGCGCGAGCACGCATGTGATCGCGAGCGTCAGGAGCACGTCGGTGACCGCCATCCGCGAGTAGGCCACGTGCGTCGTCGCGACCGCCACGCCCGCGGCTCCGACGATCGCCGCGCCCGTGCCGTACGCGCGCCGGCCGAGCCACCACGTCGCACCGACGCCGCCGATCCCGAGAGCCACGGCAACGAGCCGGGCGGCGGCGAGAGCAGGAGCTCCGAAGAACGCCTGCACCGGAGCGAGCACGCCCATCAGCAGCGACGGGTAGTCGTACCAGCCGGGGTCGAGATGGCCGTGCCCCATCCGCCAGGCGCGCGGGACGATGCTCGACTCGTCCGGGTTGAGGACATAGAGCGGCAGCCCGTAGCGGATCCCGACGAGGCGGAGGAGGGCCGCGAGCACGAGGATCGCCGCCAGGGCGATCCCAGGACCTAAGGGAGGCCGAACAACGTTGCGCCCGAAACCCGGGCGCGCGAAGCGCGCCCCTTCAGGATCACGCCCGTGAGGGCGTGCAGCAAGCATCGAGTGGGGCTTGCTGCAACGATCATTTCGGGTCGAACGTTGCAGCAAGCCCCACTAGACGTCCGGAAGCGTGTCACCGACGAGCGATCCAACGTCGCTGCCGGAGACGATCACCGCGTCGATGCCGGCCCGCTCGAGCTCGAGCACCTCGTAGCGGCTCGCCCCTGCGAGCTCGGCGATCGCGAGCTTACCCGCCGGGATGTCGGGAAGCAGCTCGAGGAGCCGCTCCAGGTGATCCTGGCCGTCGTCGGCCTCCTCGGCGGAGAGCAGCAGGATCTCGGGGTCGACGAGCTCCAGCACCTCTTCGAGCTCGTCCTCGTCCCGTACCCGGAGGACGCACTCGAGACCACGTGCGTGCGCCGCGTCGACGACTTCGCCGAGGCTGTCCCCGTAGTCGGCGGCGTCGATCACGAAGGCGTCGATGTCGCTGAACTGGTCGAGACGGCCGAAGGCGAGCAACGGCAGGTCACTGCTGTCTCTCACGCCGTCGGTTTGGCTGCGGATGACGAGGCCCTCGGCGCCCTGGTCCTGTGCCCTCCTTGCGCCGCCGCCGTCGGCAACGTCGACGAGCACGGAGATGCCGTCGCCTTCTGCGATCGCCTGGCTCAGCCGCCGTGCACCCGTCACTGGGGGTGATGCTACTCGGATCCGCCGCCGCGGTGGACAGTCGAGGTTCCGTAGGCTGCGGCTATGGCCGAGTGCGTCCGCCGCATCTGTCTCCTCGGCGCCGAGTCGACCGGAAAGACCACCCTCGCTCGCACCCTCGCCGAGGCCTACGGGACGGTGTGGAACCCCGAATACGGGCGCCCGTACACCGAGCTCGGTCGCGATCCCGAGGCACCCTGGACGAGTAACGAATTCACGCACATAGCCAGAATCCAGTGCTGGTACGAGGACTGCCTTGCCCTTTCGGCACGTGAACTCCTCTTCTGCGACACGGACGCCTTCACGACGGCACTGTTCCACGAGGTCTACCTCCGAGAGCCGACGCACACGTTCGACGATTTGGTCGAGCGGCGCTACGACCTCTTCCTCGTCTGCGGCCTCGACGTCCCGTGGCGACATGACGGAATCCGGGAGTTCGAGAAGCAGCGAACATGGATGAACGAGCGCTACGTCGAGCGGGCGCGCGCCAGCGGTTCGCCGTGGCTGCTCCTCGAGGGGCCACACGAGGTGCGCCTACGGGAGAGCAGGCTCGCCGTCGACCGCCTTCTCAGCGCCGCGCAGACGGAGTGACGAGCCCGGCCTCGTACGCGTAGATCACGACCTGCACCCGGTCGCGAAGCCCGAGCTTGGCGAGGATGTGGGTCACGTGCGTCTTCACGGTGGCGTCGCTCAGCACGAGCTCCGAGCGGATCTCGCCGTTCGACCGTCCTCGCGCGATCAGCTCGAGCACCTCCCGCTCACGGGGGGTCAGCCGGTCGAGGCCCTCGGGTGGTGCAACGGGACGGGGCGAGAGGCGTGCGAACTCCTCGACGACGGACCGCGTCACGGCCGGGACGAGCAGCGCGTCTCCAGCAGCCACGACCCTGACCGCGGCCACGAGGTCCTCCGGCGGGGCGTCCTTGAGCATGAAGCCGCTGGCACCCGCCCGGAGCGCCTCGAAGACGACCTCGTCCAGCCCGAACGTCGTCAGCACCACGACGCGCGTCGCCGCACCGGGCTCGGCGAGGATCCGCCGGGTCGCCTCGATCCCGTCGAGAACGGGCATGCGGACGTCCATCAGGATTACGTCTGGATGCCAGAGCCGCGCCTGCTCGACCGCTTCCACCCCGTCTGCGGCTTCGGCGACGACTTCGAAATCGTCGACGCCCTCCAGCAGCTTGCGAAAGCCGGCTCGGACCAGCGCCTGGTCGTCGACGACGAGCAGCCGCAGCGTCATGCCCCCGCGGGCAACCACGCCCTGACCGCGTAGCCGTCTCCGGCCGGCCCTGCATCGACGCGGCCGCCGTGAAGCGCGACGCGCTCGCGGATGCCGAGCAGCCCGTGCCCCGTCCCCGGGCCGGGTGCCCGGGGAACGCCGCCTGCGTCTCGCACTTCGATCTCGAGCTCCGCCGGCTCGAAGCGCAGTGCGACGACGGCGCGCGCACCACCCGCATGCTTGAGGACGTTCGTCAGTGCCTCTTGGACGATCCTGAACGCGGAGAGCTCCACCCCCGGAGCGAGCGGCCGCCGCTCTCCCTCGATCCTCAGCTCGACGTCCATCCCGGCGTCGCGCACCTGGGCGACGAGGGCGTCGACGTCCGAGAGGGTCGGCTGCGGCGCGAGCGAGCGCTCCTCGCCGCTGCGCAGGACCCCGAGCAACCGACGCAGCTCGACGAGCGCCTCCCGCCCCGTCGCCTCGATCGTGCGCAACGTCTCCTCGGTGGATGTCGCGGCAGGGTCGAGGATGCTCCGCTCGGCGCCCGCCTGGACCACCATCACGCTGACCTTGTGCGCCACGACGTCGTGAAGCTCGCGGGCGATCGTCGTCCGCTCGAGCTCTGCCGCCTCGCGGATGCGCAGTTCCTGCTCTCGCTCGAGCGCCTCGGCGCGAGCGGTGAGCGCCTCGACGCGTGCCTCGCGCTCTCGAACGACCCGGCGGGCGACCACCATCGCGAGGAGTGGAATGCCCGCGAACCACGCCACGCCGTTCACGCCGGCGCCGACTCTGGCGCTGGCGACCGAGATTCCGGCGAGCACGAGACAGCAACCGATGACGAAGTCGCGCCGGCCGGCCCAGACGGCAAGCCCGTACAGGGTGAGGATCCAGGCCGCCATCAGCGCAAACGAGCTCGCCGGCCCGGCGGCCAGGTCGATCGTCACGTGTGTTCCGGTGACGAGCGTCAGCGCCAGCAAGGGGCGCGCGCGTCGCACTGCGACCGGGACCGTCCCCGTGAGCGTGGCGATGAATCCGAGCCAGAGCGGCCCCGGGATCGAATCGGGCCCCCAGAGCTCGATCTGCGCCAGGACGAAGAGCCCGAGCGCGAGTGCCCGGTCAATGCGCACGGGCTCGAGCTTCGGGAGCGACACCCTCATCGTCGCCACGGTACTCCTGAGCCGGCTCCGGCGCATCATCCCGCGGTCGGGTCGCCTGCCGAGCCCCCTCAGACCACGGTCTGAGACACGATTCGGACGTCTGCACGATGCCTCGTCCCCGGTCACACCGTACCGTCGCTCACGCCGGGAAAACGACCGAAGGAGATCGCAAGATGACACCCGAGAAGCGAACGTGGACGCGGATCGCCGTCGCCGGAGGCCTGCTGTGCGGGATCGGAGAGCTGGCGCTCTCTCCGACCATGGACTTTCCGTCGGGGACGATCCTGGCGATCGCGTTCGGCGTCGCGTTCCTTGCCGGTGCCACGCTGGTACGACGTGGACGCACCGGCGGAGCCGGGCTGATCGCGGTGCTGGCCGCGGTCGAGCTCGCGTTCATGCCGATGTACACGTGGTCGAGCGCCCGGGACTGGCTCGCGCAGGGCTCGTTCGCGATCGCGTCGATCATCGCCCTCGTCGGTGGGGTCGGGGTCGTCGCCCTGACGAGGCGCAGGGGCCGGAACGAGGCGTCTCTGACGGCGTGAGGAACAACGGTGACCGGCTGCAGCCGGTCACCCATCTATTGCCCGACCGGATGCCAGACGGTCTTGAGCTCGAGGAAGGCGGAGATCTCCCACGGGCTCTGCTCGCTGCCGGACCGCACGACCCGCTTGACGTTGTCGGCGGCGAGTACCTCGAGCTCGGCGGCCTCTTCTCCGGCGCCGGTGACGTCGATCGCGTTCACATCCATGTGCGAGGCGAGGATCGGGGCGAGCTCCGAGCGGAACCCGGTCAGCAGGTTGACGACGCCACCGGGCAGGTCGGAGGTCGCGATGGCCTCGGCGAGCTCCATCGCCGCAAGGGGCGCCGTTTCCGATGCGACCACGACGGCGGCGTTCCCGCTCACGATCACCGGCGCGACGCGGGAGACGAGCCCCTCGAGCGCCGGCGCGTCGGGAGCGAGGATCGCGACGACCCCGGTCGGCTCGGGTACCGTGAAGTTGAAGTACGGACCGGCTACGGGGTTCGAGCCGCCGAGCACCTGTGAAAGCTTGTCGGCCCACCCGGCGTACCAGACGACGCGGTCGATCGCCCGCTCCACCTCGCGGCGGCCGGAGCACGCGTGGGCGAGGTCGGCAGCACGCGTCTCCATCATCTCCGCGAGCCGATACAGCACCTGTCCCCGGTTATACGGCGTCGCACCGGCCCATTTCGAGAAGACGCCGCGGGCAGCCTTGACCGCGTCGCGTGCGTCCTTCCGCGAGGCGCGGGCGACGTTCTGTCCCTCCGCCTCGTAGGTGCGTCCCGACTCCGAGCGCGGGAACGTGCCCCCGATGAAGAGCTTGTACGTCTTGCGGACGGCGATCCTGCTCACCCGTCGAACCTCAGGTAGGGCTCGAGCCCGTGTAGCCCGCCTTCGCGGCCGAAGCCCGACTCCTTGTACCCGCCGAAGGGCGAGGTCGGGTCGAAACGGTTGAAGGTGTTCGCCCAGACGACGCCGGCGCGAAGGCGTTCCGCCATCCAGAGGATGCGCGACCCTTTCTCCGTCCAGACTCCCGCCGAGAGGCCGTACGGGGTGTTGTTCGCCTTCTCGACGGCTTCGTCGGGAGTGCGGAAGGTGAGCACCGAGAGAACAGGGCCGAAGATCTCCTCCTGGGCGATGCGGGAGCTCTGCGCGACGTTGGTGAACACCGTCGGCGCGAACCAGTACCCCTTCTCGGGCAGGCGGCACGGCGGCTGGTACATGTCCGCGCCGTCTGCCGTACCACTCGCGACGAGCTCCCGGATGCGATCGAGCTGCAGGCGCGAGTTGATCGCGCCGAGATCGGTGTTCTTGTCGAGTGGGTCGCCGACCCGGATCGTGCGGAGCCGCCGCTTCAACTTGGCGACGAGCGGCTCGTAGATCGACTCCTGCACCAGCAGGCGCGAGCCTGCGCAGCAGACATGGCCCTGATTGAAGTAGATGCCGTTGACGATGCCCTCGACAGCCTGGTCGAGTGCGCAGTCGTCGAAGACGATGTTGGCAGCTTTGCCCCCGAGCTCGAGTGTCAGCTTGACACCGGTGCCTGCGAGCTCACGGCGAATCGCTTTGCCGACCTCGGTCGAGCCCGTGAAGGCGACCTTGTCGAGGCCGCGGTGCTTGACGAGATGTGCTCCGGTCGAACCGTCGCCGGTGATGATGTTGACGACCCCCGCCGGCAGCTCCGCCTGGCGACAGATGTCGGTAAAGATCAGCGCCGTCAGCGGTGTCGTCTCGGCGGGCTTGAGCACCACCGTGTTCCCGCACGCGAGCGCCGGGGCGATCTTCCAGGCGAGCATCAGCAACGGGAAGTTCCACGGGACGATCTGGCCGGCGACCCCGAGCGGACGGGGCTTGCGGTTCGGGAATGCATACTCGAGCTTGTCGGCCCAGCCGGCGTAGTAGAAGAAGTGCGCCGCCGCGAGCGGGATGTCGACATCGCGCGACTCCTTGATCGGCTTGCCGCCGTCGAGCGACTCGGCAACCGCGAGCTCGCGCGAGCGCTCCTGGATCAGGCGGGCGATACGAAAGAGGTACTTCGCCCGCTCGGCGGGTCGCAATGACGACCAGGCGCCCTCGAACGCGCCACGAGCAGCCCGGACGGCGAGGTCGACGTCACGGGGCCCGGCAAGGGCGACCTCGGCGAGATGTTCCTCTGTCGCCGGCGAGATCGTGGCGAAATACTTGCGCGAGCGAGGTGCGACCTGCTTGCCCCCGATGAAGAGACCGTAGCGCTCCTCGAACGAGACGATGTCGCGCGCCTCGGGGGCGGGAGCGTATTCCCACTCGAACGGAGACGGCACGGAGCGGGTCGCGGGCGCCTTCACGCGGTGAAACCTGACCGCGCGGCGGAGCCCGGGCCGACGATTCCGCTCGACCCCCGGGACAGGCCGAAGCCGATCTCGCCAGGTCCAGCCACGGCTTCGTTCGTTCCGACCCGCCCGAGAGCGCGTTCCGACCCTTGCGCCCCCGAGCCTCGATCGCCGCCCAGAGACAACGCCTGTCGCCCCGAGCCGCTCGTGGTCGCTCGCGCATGTGTGATCGGTTCGTCGAGGCCGGCGAGGGACATCAGTCGATCGTGAAGTAGTCGCCGGATTGATAGGCACCTGTCCGCTGTTTGCGAATCTGCATCAGCACATCGTTGAGGAGCGACGAAGCGCCGAAGCGGAAGAGCTCCGGTGTCATCCAGGCGGAGCCCAGCGTCTCGTTGAGAACACAGAGGTACTGGATCGCGTGCTTCGCGGTTCGGATTCCGCCGGCGGGCTTCATCCCGACGACGCGCCCCGTCTCGTCGTGCACGTCGCGAATCACCTCGAGCATGCAAAGCGTCACCGGAAGCGTTGCGGCAGGGCTCACCTTCCCCGTCGAGGTCTTGATGAAGTCGGCGCCGGCGGCGATCGCGAGCAGGGATGCGCGGCGCACGTTGTCGTACGTCCCGAGCTCGCCCGTCTCGAGAATGACTTTCAGATGTGCGGCGCCGCACGCTTCCTTGACGCGTGCGATCTCGTCGACGACCTTCGCGTAGCGGCCCGCGAGGAAGGCGCCGCGATCGATCACCATGTCGATCTCGTCGGCCCCCAGGTCGACCGCTTCGCGCACGTCGACGAGCTTGACCGTCAACGGCGACTGACCCGACGGAAAAGCGGTGGCGACGGACGCGACCTTCACACCTGAGCCGGCGAGGCGCCGCTTCGCAACGGCAACCAGGTTCGGGTACACGCACACCGCTGCAACCGACGGGATCGAAAGGTCGGCGGGGTCCGGCCGGATCGCCTTCGCACAGAGCGCCGCCACCTTGCCGGGCGTGTCGGCGCCCTCGAGCGTGGTCAGGTCCATCATCCGGATCGCGAGATCGAGTGCAGCGAGCTTCGACCCCCTCTTGATCGATCGTTTCGCGAGCTCGCCGGCGCGGGCTTCGAGCGCGACGGCGTCGACCGCTCCGACCCGCGGCAACCGCAGATCGAGAGGCAGGTCGAGGTCACGAGGAAGAAGTTGGGCCTGCGCCATCGGAAGCAAGTCTAGTCCCGGGGTTTTCCGGCCGCCGCGCGCACCTGGGTGGGCGCTGTACAGTCAGGACGATGGCACTCGGGACGAATGCCAAGCTCGATCTGATCAAGGGCGCCCCCCTGTTCGAGAACTGCTCGAGGCAGGATCTGCAGCGCATCGCGCAGATCGCAGACCAGCTCGACCTTCGTACCGGCAAAGTGCTGATCCGTGAGGGTGAGCGCGGCCGGGAGTTCTTCGTCATCGTGAGTGGCGAGGTCGAGGTGTGGCGCAAGGGACGGAAGATCGCGACCCTCGGGCCCGGCAGCTTCGTCGGCGAGATGGCGCTGCTCTCGAAGGCGCCTCGCAACGCGACGGTGACCGCCGTGACGCCGCTCGACGTGCTCGTGATCACGGATCGCGCTTTCCTCGATCTGCTCGATCGCATGCCGGATCTGTGGCTCAAGGTTGCGAGGGCTCTTGCCGAGCGCGTCGGGGCCAACGAGCTGAACGACATGAGCTAGGCGATGGGAGCGGTCGACTCGAAGGTGCGGGAGCTCGCACGCGCGGCTAACTTCGCCGCGTTCACGGTGAATCTGCGATCGGGCGCTGCGATGACTCACGTCATGTGGGTCGATGCCGACGACGACCACGTCCTGGTCAACACCGAGGTGCACCGCGCGAAGTTCAAGGCGATCGAGCACGATCCCCGGGTGACGGTGACGATCTGGGAGAAGCAGAATCCGTACACCTACGCCGAAGTGCGTGGTCGCGTCGTCGAGTCGGTGCGCGGCCCGGAGGCACGCGCCCACATCGACTCGTTGTCCCGGAAGTATCGCGGACGGGACTACGACCCCGACAGGATCCAGTCGGAACGCGTGATCCTCAAGATCGCGCCGGACGTCCAGCACTGCAGTTAGCGCCCGGCCGGAGCGGCGTGGGAGCGCGCCGCCCCGGCTCGGGGGTACGACCGACGGACCGGTCGAGCACGTCGATTCGGGGATGACCTGCCAGGTGGTGGGCCCGCTGGTCTCGAACGTCAGCGGTTCTCGACGCTGACGACGTCGAACGACTTGTCGACGTAGACGGTCGTGAGGGACCCGTCGGCGGTGGTCATGTGGGCCTCGTAGGCCGCGTTGCCGTCGCCGTCGGTCTCGACACGGACGATCGTGCCCCCGGGTACCTTGGCCTGTGCGGCCTTGGTCACGCCGCTGAGAGTGTCGCCGGTGAGGACAGTCTCGTCACTTCGCTGGCCGCCCCATCCCTGCGGCGGATTCGACCCTTGCGGTGGCGTCGAGGCAGAGGGTGAGAGCGCCGGTAACGCGGTGCTCGTCGTCGCGGGTGTGGCAGCGGTGGATCCCGCAGCCGCACCGGTTCCGCTCGCGGCGCTGGCAATGCCGTAGCCGCCACCGACCAGGCCGAGGGCGAGTGCCCCCGCCACGACCGTTCTCGGCAGCAGCCTCTGACGTGTGATGTCGCTGGCGAAGAGCTACATCCCGAGGCGCTCGATCATCTTCGGGTCGCGCCGCCACTTCGAGCGCACCTTGACGACGAGCTCGAGGAAGACGGGATGCCCGACGAGGCGCTCGACCTCCGGTCGTGCACGGGAGCCGATCTCACGCACCATGGCGCCCTTCTTGCCGACCAGGATCCCCTTCTGCGACTCCGTCTCGACGAGCAGAACTGCGCGGACGATCTTGTCGCCGGTCTCCTCGACGACGACCGTGATCGCGTGGGGCACCTCGTCACGTGTGAGATGGAGCGCTTTCTCACGGATGACCTCCGCGACGCGGTTCTCGGTCGTCAGGTCGGTCGACTGGTCGAGAGGGAAGTAGAGCGGCCCATCCGGGAGGAGCTGGACGAGGTCCTCGCGCAACTCTCCGACGCCGTCCTTCGTCACGGCGCTGACGGGGTGCAATGCATGGAAGTCGCCGAGCGTTGCCGCCGTCTTCATCTGCGTTGCGACGTGACCGTGCTTGAGGCGGTCGATCTTGTTGACCGCGATGATCACCGGGATCCCGAGCGAGAACACACGACGGGCCACGTAGCGGTCACCGGCACCGATCCGGTCACGTGCCGAGACGACGAGGAGGACGAGGTCGATCTCTTCGAACGACGAGTCAACGGTGTGCTGCATCCGTTCGGTCAACGCGTCCATGGGACGTTGGAAACCGGGTAGGTCGGCGAGCACGAGCTGCCAGCCCGGCCCGTTCGCAACGCCGAAGATCCGGCGACGGGTCGTGTTCGGGACTTTCGATGTGATCGCGACCTTGTCTCCGCAAAGCGCATTGACGAGCGTCGACTTCCCCACATTTGGACGCCCCGCGACGGCGACGAAGCCTGATCTCATACGGGGTCGCCGGTCCTCCCGACGGCGTCCGCCACCCGGGCGGGCACACCGGCCTCGGAAAGGATCATCCGAGATCGCCTGCGTCGAACTGCTCTGGGAGCAGCTCGTCGACGGTCATCCGGACGAGCCGACCGCCGTTGCGGAAGATCACACGCTCGACCTGCATCTCGGCGAGCCATTGGCGGCAGCCGCCGCAGGGCGAGGCCGTGATCGCCGCAACTGCGAAATCGCCGGGAAGGTAGCCCTCCACGATCGCACGCGCGAATGTCGTCCGCTCCGCACAGACGCCGAGGGGGTAGGCTGCGTTCTCGACGTTGACGCCCTCGACCACCGTGCCGTCGTGTGTGAGGACGGCACAGCCGACATTGAAGCCCGAGTACGGCGCGTATGCCCGGGACGCGATTGCGTCGGCCCGCGAGAGAAGCTGCTCATCGGTCATGTCGAGAACATCTGGAAGAGAACGAGCACCAAGATGGCGCCGAGGGTACCGCCGGTGATCACCTCGAGGGTGGAATGGACGCCGGCCTCGACCCGGGTCTGGGCGACGAGCAGTGCCATGATGAACGCAAGCGATGAGACGAGAAAGCGGTGGACAGATCCGTCGAGCGTGAGCGTGATCGCCATCCAGCCCGCGAACGCAACCGCTGCGTGACCCGAGGGCCAGCCACCTCGCAGCGGGGTGCCTCGGCCCGACATCGCTTTCATCGAGATCACGAGCACGACAACGATGACGAGCGCAACGAGCGTCAACTCGGCGGGCGTGTTCGAGAGACGGTCGAGGAAGTGGTTGGAGCGATCCGCCACCTGCCCCGAGAAGACGAGGTAGCCCACGGCGAGCGCGTTCACCGCGGCGATCAGCACCGCCCCCGCGGCGATGTCCTTTGCGAGCTTCGCCATCGGATCGAAAGAGGTGGAGGCGATGTCGACGGCCGCCTCGACCGCCGTGTTGATCATCTCCGCTATCAGCACGAACGCGATCGACAGGAGCAAGACGATCAACTCGATCTTGGAAACGTCGACCACGAGCGCCGCCACGAGCACGGCGACCGCGATCATGAAGTGGATCCTCATGTTCCGCTGCGTGCGGAGCACGTGGATGATTCCCTCGAAGGCGACGTTGAAGCTCTCGAGGATCGAGGGCGGACGTCGGCCGGGAATCGGGCTCATCCTGCCGCCTCGAGGATCTCCCGTTCACGCCGTTCCATCGCGTCGCCGTGGTCGAAGCCGAGCAGGTGAAGGACGCCGTGCACGAGAGGCCAGCGCCACTCGTCGCCGACGACCTCAGGGCAGATCACGACGTCGCCCAGCGCCCGTGGCACGCCGCTGGGTAGCTCGTCGAGGCCGTCGATCGGGAATGACAGGACGTCCGTGGCCTCGTCGACGCCGAGGTGCTCCGCCTTCAAGGCCCGGATCTCGCGGGTCCCGACAAACGCGATCCCGAGCTCGGCCTTCTCGACTCCTTGCTCCGCGAGCACGTGGCGTGCGAGGGCGACAGCGCCCGCAGTGTCGACCGCCAAGCCGCTCCGGTTCTCGATCTCGACCTCGATCACTTCTTGCGGGCGGTACCGGTCTCTTCGGCGTGCCGCTTGTAGGCCTCGACGATCCGCTGTACGAGCTTGTGCCGGACGACGTCCTCGTGACCGAACTCGACGACTCCGATGCCGTCGACCTCGCGCAGGATATCGCGCACCTGGATCAGGCCGGATGCCTGCTCCCGCGGCAGGTCGATCTGGGTGATGTCGCCCGTAACCACCATCTTCGACCCGAAACCGAGTCGCGTCAGAAACATCTGCATCTGCTCGGGCGTCGTGTTCTGCGCCTCGTCGAGGATGATGAACGAGTCGTTGAGCGTGCGACCCCGCATGAACGCGAGCGGCGCCACCTCGATCGTGCCGCGTTCCATGTATGCGGTCAACCGGTCGGGATCCATCGTGTCGTAGAGGGCGTCGAAGAGCGGTCGCATGTACGGGTCGACCTTCGCGAGTATGTCCCCCGGCAGGAAGCCGAGCCGCTCTCCTGCCTCGACGGCTGGGCGGGTGAGGATGAGACGGCCGACCTGCTTCTCGCTCAGCGCGGCGACGGCCAAGGCGATCGCGAGGTAGGTCTTGCCGGTTCCGGCCGGGCCGACACCGAAGGTGACCGTGCTCGACCGGATCGCGTCGACATAACGCTTCTGGGTGACGGTCTTCGGCGCGATCTTCTTCCCACGGTGGCGCCAGACGACGTCCTCGAAGATATCGCGGATGTCCTCTGCCTGATCGAGCGCCGCTGCAACCGCGCCCACCGTGTCGGGCCCGATCACGTGGCCGCCTTCGACGAGCTCCACGAGCTCGTCGACGACCGCACGGGCCTCGGCCACCCGCTCGCCGTCACCGTCCAGAGTCAGCTTGTTTCCGCGAAGTGAGATCGAGCAGCCGAGCCGGTCACGCAGCGAGTCGAGCACGCCGTCGGTCACACCGGCGAGCTCGGCCGCAACCTCGTTGGGAACGATGACCACGTCTTGCATGCCGTCCAGTGTAGGGGTCGGGTATTACGACGACCGCCCGGGCGAGGCGGCGCGGTCGCGGCGACGACAGCTGCGAATCGGCGCCTGGCCGTCGACGGCCGGCCGTCTCGCGGCCCGTCGGCAGCGATCGCTGCCGACGAACCCGTTCGGACGAGCGACGGCCGGTATAGCCACGGTCGGCTCGCGGGTGGCAAACGACACGTGCGGCACATCGCCCGACGTCCCCAGCCCAAGGCAGCGCGACAGAGGCGCCGTCGCGATACGCGAGAGCGATGGTCTACCACCCACCGGCACGGCACCTGCAGAGGCGTCGAGTTCACGCAGGGGCCGATGGATCGGCCGTACGGCGTCGACGCCGGTTTCCGCGACCCCTCGGGCAACCAGGTCAGATTGGTGCAGGGGGCATAGCGGGAACCGACACGGGCAGCCCGATGTCCCCTTCCGGCTTGTCGATCAGCGGACGTTCGAGCATCGCCTCGCATATCGCCGGCCGAGCGGCGAGCCCGAGATCGGGTACCCGAGGGCGACCAGATCGTCGGCGTCGCGCGCGAGGTCTCGAGGTCTCCGACCGCGGGCAGGCCCTAGCGCGCGAGCTGCTCGTGGATCCAGGCGTCCACCTCTGCTCGCCGGCTCGGATCGGTCCACCCATGCATCGCGGCCGGGTGGTCTACGCGAGCTTCTCGCGGACGATCTGACTCACGGCGGAGCCGTCGGCCTTGCCGGAGACGCGTGGCATCACGTCGGCCATCACCCGTCCGATGTCACGAAGCGACGTCGCGCCGACCTCGGCGATCACGTCGTCGACGATCTCGTCGAGCTCGTCCTCGGAGAGCGGCTCGGGCATGAACTCCTCCAGGACTTCGAGCTCGAAGTCCTCCTTGTCCGCCTGTTCCTCGCGGCCGGCCGACTCGAATGCCTCGAACGCCTCGACCCGCTTCTTCCGCTCCCGTTGCAGCACCTGTAACTCCTCGTCCTCCGAGAGCGCCCGCTGCAACTCCTTCTCGGCCGAGCGAAGGCTCGCGAGGATGAGGATGAGCGCGTCGCGGCGGTCGTCGTCGCGGGCGAGACGCGCCTCCTTGAGCTCGTTCTCGATGGTGGAGATCAAGTACACGGCCACAGTCTGCCGCAATTCTTCCTCAGTGGAACCCTGGGAGTGCTTTTCCCCCGAGCACGTGCCAGTGAAGGTGGAACACGGTCTGACCTCCCCCGGGCCCGACGTTGACGATCACGCGGTAGTCCTGTAGGCCCTCGGCGGCGGCTACCTCGGCAACGAAACGGAGCATCCGGCCGGCCTCCTCGTCGGTGAACGCGCCGACCTCGCGGAACGTGTCGACGTGGCGCTCGGGTAGCACGAGAAGATGCGTCTCGGCGGCCGGAGCGATATCCCGGATCGCGACGAAGCCCTCGGCTGCGTGCACGTGATCGCCGCCCGCCGCAAGCGCGCAGAAGAGACAGTCACCTCGCGACAACGGCGAGCACCCCTCCATCTGCCACGCCGACGGCGCGCGCAGGCACCATCGAACCGACCTGAGCGTCGATGAGCCATGGCGTGTAGTCGTCGGCGTAGCCGACGCCCGGCCGGTCGACGAGGACGACGTCGTGGCTGCCGATCCGGCTCGCCCACCGCGCGCTGCACGCCGCGTCGGACGCGGCCCGCAGGCGCCCGCTCCGCTCCTTCTTGACCTCCTGCGGCACGGGGTCGTCGCCGGCTGTCCGCGTGCCAGGTCGCGGCGAGTACGGGAACACGTGTACCTTCGTGATCCCGATCGCTGCGACCGCCGACAGTGTGTTCGTGAACGCCCGGTCGTGCTCGGTCGGAAAGCCGACGATCACGTCGGTCGTGAGGTTGAAGTCCTCGAGCGGCTCGATCCGTGACCGGAACTCCCTGATCGTGTAGCGGCGGCCCATCGCCCGCAGAACGTCGTCATCGCCCGACTGCAGGGGGACGTGGAGATGAGAGGAGACGATCGGTGTCTCGCGCATGGCCTCGATCAGGTCGGTTGTGACGTGGTTGACCTCGATCGACGAGAGTCGAAGGCGCTCGAGACCGGCGACCTCGCCCGCCGCCCGGATCAGACCTGCGAGCGAGAGCCCGGCAACGCGGTCACGAAAGCATCCGAGGTTGACCCCCGTGAGGACGACCTCCCGGTGACCCTGCGCGGCCCGTCGCCGGATCTCTTCCAGCACTGCATCCGCCGAGCGGCTGCGGGTCGCGCCGCGGACGAGGGGGATCACACAGAACGCGCACGAGAAAGAGCAGCCGTCCTGGATCTTCACGAAGGCGCGGACCCGGTCGAGGCGGTTCTCTGCCTGGACGCAGGAAATGGCGCCGACATCGCCTGCGACAGCTTCGGCGACCTCCTCGCTCGGCCGGGCGACGACACGGACGTTCTCCGGCATTCCGACGAAGCCTCGGGCCGAAAGGTTGGCGGCGCAGCCCGTCACGTAGACGCGCTCGTGCGTCCGGGCTGCCCGAGCAGCCGCCTGTCGCGACTTGGAGACGGCTTCGTTCGTGACACAGCAGGTGTTGATCACGGCGACGTCGGCCGCTCCGCTCGCCTCGGTATGACCGTCGGCGAGCAACCGCTCTCGGATCGCCTGCTCGTCGGCAAACGACACCTTGCAACCGAGGAACCGGGTGGTGAAGGTGGCCATCGGTCTGGGAGCGTAGACGCTTACGGCGTCGAGCGGCGGCGGCTGTGCGTCGCTACCGCTCGCGCTCGAAGCGGTCGGCGGCCCAGTCGTCGAGCTCGAGTCGATCAACGGCCCTCCACCCCGGCGCCCGGGGGAGCTCGGTCGTCAGGTACCCCGAGGTGATCGCGATACGCGCGTCGAGACGGGCGAGGATCCTTTCGACAGGCGCGAGCAAGACGTTCGCGACCGCGATGTCCGCGGTTGGAAGCTCGTCCGATTCACCGTCGAGCACACTCGCGGCGATCTCGACTCCGTTGACGACGGAGTTCGCGATTGTCGTCTCGACGGCTACCGGGTCGTTGTCGACCGCCCGCACGGGGTCGAAGCCGAGGCGCGAAGCCGCGATCGAGAGCACCCCCGAGCCGCAGCCCACGTCGAGTAGCGAACCCCGTTCCGAGCTTGCCAGCAGCTCGATGCACAGGCGAGTCGTCGGGTGCGAGCCAGTCCCGAAGGCACGACCTGGGTCGATCACGACAGCCGGCTCCCCATCGTTCGGTCGCTCCCAGGGCGGCCCGATCCAGAGGCCGCCCGCCCGCGCCGGCCGGTGGAACGCACGCCAGGCGTCCTCCCAGCCGGGCTCGACCGAGGCCACGTCGGTGTCGGCGAACACCGACTGAATCGACGCGACGACGCTCTCGTCGACGTACAGCGCCAGGGCAAAGCTGTCGCCGTCCTCGGACTCCTCGAAACCGCCGGGAACGAGGCCGAGTGCGGTCGCGCGGGCCTCCTCGGCCTGCGCGAGCGGGACCCGCGCCGAGACACGGACGACGTTGCCCGTCATCCGAGCCCGGATCGGCCGACTCCTGCGCCCCGTCCACAGCCCCCTCGAAGAGGGAGACGACAGCCACCAAAGGACGGACAAGGCCGCCGGCGAGTGCTCGCGCCACCTCCGGGGCGTGCCCGTGCGTCAGGTGACCGCGCGTCGAGAATCAAGGGCATCCTCAGCGAAACGCGTTCTTGATCCGCCCAAAGAGCCCGTCGTCGCCCCCGTCGTCCCGGTACGGCTCCTCGCCGAGCGCCTCGCCGAGCTGCTCGACGAGCGCGCGCTGTTCCTCGCCGAGGTGGCGCGGAACGTGGACGCGGGCGTGCACGTGAAAGTGTCCTCGCCGTCGCCCCTCGAGCGAAGGCATGCCCTGGCCCCGCAGGATCCGCACGTCTCCCGGCTGAGTACCGGCCGGGATCTCGACCTCGATCTCACCCGCCGGGCCGGGGACGGACAGCGAGGAGCCGAGTGCCGCCTGTGTCATCGTCAGTTCGACCACTGTGTGCAAATCGTCGCCGTCGCGCTCGATTCCTTCCTGAGACCGGACGCGGACCTCGACGAAGACGTCGCCGGCGGGACCTCCGAGCTCGCCTGCATGGCCCTGGCCACGAACCCGTATGCGCTGCCCGTCGGCGATGCCGGCGGGGATGTCGACGTCGAGAGCGCGCCCGTGCAAGGTGCGACCAAGGCCCTCGCAGGTGACACACGGCGTATCGACGGTGGAGCCCAGGCCCTCGCAGCTCGGGCAGGCGCCGGTCCGCACGAACTGACCGAACACGCTCTGGGACACCCGCTGTACGCGGCCGGCCCCCCCGCACAACTCGCAAGTGACGGGAGCCGTTCCAGGCGCAGCGCCGTTGCCGCCGCACGTATCGCACGTTCTGGCGACGCGCGTCGGCACGTTGACAGAGACTCCGGTGAACGCATCTGCCAGCGGGATTTCGACGCTCGCCGCCACGTCACCACCGCGGCTCGGGCCTCCGGGGCGGGCAGCTCGACCGAAGAGAGATTCGCCGAAGAACGCCCCAAAGATGTCGGAGAGGTTCCCGAGGTCGAAGTCGGCCGGCGTGAAACCGCCGCCGCGGAGCCCTTCCCGCCCGTAGCGGTCATAGGTCGCGCGCCGCTCCGGGTCGGAAAGCACTTCGTAGGCCTCCGCAGCCTCGCGGAACCGCTCCTCCGCGTCGGGTGCCTCGGAGACATCGGGGTGAAGCTCACGCGCCAGCTTCCGGAAGGCGCGCTTGATGTCGGCATCCGGGGCGCCTCTGGCCACGCCGAGAATCTCGTAGTAGTCGCGCTCTGCCGTCGCCATCAGATATTCGAGGGTACCCACACAGCCGGCGCGGGTGACCTATTCGTCCTCGTAGACGTCCTCGACCAGCCGGGAGAGCTCGAACGCAGCGGCGCGAACCGCGCGAATCGCCTTGTCGTAGTCCATCCTGAGCGGGCCGAGGAGCGCAACGGAACCGAGGGAGCGGCTCGCGATCCCGTACGTCGCGCCGACGTACGAGACGTCGTGCAGCTGCCCTCCGTCGACCTCGGGCCCGACGCGGACGACGGTACGGCGAGGGTCGAGAGCGTCGGAGAGGAGCTCGAGCACCGCCGCCCGCCGCTCGAGCACGTCGAGTAGGTGTTGACACGCTTCGAGCTCGGCGCCCCTTGCGTCACCGAGCAGTCCCGCGGCGCCGCCGACGTAGAGCTCGGGGCCGTCGTCCGCGACAGCGTCGACGAACGCCGTCCGCAGGCGGCTGAGGAAGGTGCGCTCCCGCAGCGGCATCGCCGGATCCTCGAGCCGGCGGCGCAAAGTCGCCGAGCCGAGGCGCAAGCCGATGACCTGCTCCTCGAGATACGTCCGGGCCCAGTCGACGAGTCCCGGGTCGACCGGCTGCTCGAGTTCGAGCACCCGCTTCGTAACGCCCCCTGTCGACGTGATCACGACGACGATGACGGCACGCGGCTGCAGCTGGAGGACGTCGACGTGCCGCACGGAGGCTGCTCCGAGGGCAGGCGCCGAGACGAGCGCGAGGAGCCGCGTGGCCTGCGAGAGCGTCTCGGTCGTCGACCTCAACGCGGCCTCGAGCTCGCGTCTGACGGTAGCGACGTCGAGCGCTACCGGCTCCGGCCGTCCGTCGATCGCGTCGACGAGCTGTTCCGCGTAGACGCGGTAGCCGTTCTCCGTCGGGACCCGCCCCGCGGACGTGTGCGGATGCGTGAGCAGGCCGAGCGCCTCGAGCTCGGCGAGCTCGCTTCGCACCGTGGACGACGACACGTCCATTCCCGGTCGGGAGACGAGGGACTTCGAGCCGACGGGCTGGCCGGTGGCGACGTGCTCCTCGACCACCCGTCGCAGGATCTCGCGCCTGCGGGAGGAGAGTTGTTCCATCGACGGATCGTACTTGGGCATTCTGCCGTCGGGCGGGAAGCGTTCGGGCGGGGCGACGTGCAAGATGTGGCTCATCACCCGCCGGCAACGGCACCCCCCGCCCGCTCCGGTACGCTGCAGGCGCGTTCCGGCCCCGGCCGCGGTCGACTCAGGCGCGACGAGCGGACGACCGTCATGCTGAGGACCCGCCTCGCGTCCCACGGACGCCGCACCTGACCGGAGGCCCGCCGGGAGTCGCGCGTTCAGACGAGCAGCTCGGCCGTTACCCCTCCGCCGAGGAATCGGCCGCGAGGGGTGAGCGTGAGGGTCTCCTCGCCACCGGGGCGCGATTCGGTGACCACCAGCCCACCCCGCACCAACCGTTCGAGCGCCGAGGGGTCAAGGGCAGATTCCAGTCCGGCGAGCGGCAGCGGCTCATCGAGACGGAGGCCGAGCATTACCCGTTCCTGCGCTTTTGTCTTCGCGTCGAGCTCCTCCAGCTCGCGCGGTGGCACGTCACCCGCCGCCAGGGCGGCGATGTACCCGCCGATCGAGGCGCTGTTCCGGCGGCGACGCCCACCGAGCGTCGACACCGCCCCGATCCCGACACCGAGATAGTCGTGGGCGCGCCAGTAGCCCAGGTTGTGATGTGCGCGGAGGTCGCGACCGTCCGCCCGCCCGTCGTCGAGGCAGAAGTTCGCAGTCTCGTACCAGCGGTAGCCGGCCGCCGTCAGCGTCTCGACGACACGTTCGAAGTACCCCTCCATCGCCTCCGTCTGGAGGGCGAGCTCGTCGCCCCAGGCGTGCGTGAACCGCGTGCCCGGCTTCGCCTCGAGCTCGTACAAGGAGAGATGCTCGGGAGCAAGCGCCAGAGCCTCCGCGAGATCATGGTCGAGATCGGCGGGCTCCTGGCCGGGAATCCCGTAGATGAGGTCCAGCGAGATGTTGTCGAACGAGGCATCACGAAGAGTATGGACCGCGCGCCGGATGTCGTCTGCTCCGGCAACGCGCTCGAGCACGTCGAGCAGCCGGGGGGAGAACGTCTGGGCACCGAGCGAGACGCGAGTCACTCCGCCGTCACGCAGAAGCGCGGCGAGGTCCGGCGTGACGGTCTCGGGATTTGCCTCCACGGTCACCTCCGCCGCATTCGGCAGAGCAGCGAGCACACGACGGAGCGCTCGGGGCTCGGTGAAGGTCGGCGTCCCACCACCGACGAAGACGGTGGCGACGGGGTCGGCGAGCACACCCAGCTCACCCTCCAGCTCGAGAAGCAACGCAGCCACGTAGGCGTCGTGCTGATCGCTGCGTCCGACGACCGTGACGAAATCGCAGTAGCCGCACCGGTGCACGCAGAACGGCAGGTGGACGTAGAGGTGGCGCACGCCAGTCCCGCCGTTGCTCCTCCCCCGCGGCTCCGTGCCGGCCGTCACCCCGCTACTTCTTCTTGTCCCCGTCGAGGTTGAGCACAGCGAGAAACGCCTCCTGGGGCACCTCCACCCCTCCGACCTGCTTCATCCTCTTCTTGCCCTTCTTCTGCTTCTCGAGCAGCTTGCGCTTGCGGGAGATGTCGCCGCCGTAGCACTTTGCGAGCACGTCCTTGCGGCGCGCCTTGACGGTTTCGCGGGCGATCACGCGCGATCCGATCGCCGCCTGAATCGGCACGTCGAACATCTGCCGCGGGATCTCCTCACGCAGTTTCTCCACGAGCAGCCGGCCACGGTTGTAGGCGAATTCACGGTGGATGATGAGCGAGAGGGCGTCCACGGGCTCCCCGCCGACGAGCACGTCGACGCGCACCAGCTTGCCGCTCTTGAAACCCGAAAGGTCGTAGTCGAAGCTGGCGTACCCTCGCGTGCGCGACTTGAGCTGGTCATAGTAGTCGAGCACGATTTCGGCGAGCGGCAGGTCGTACGTGAGATGGACACGCTCGGGGGACAGGTACTCGAGCTGGTCGAAGCTGCCCCGGCGCTCGTTGTTCAGCTCCATGACGGTGCCGACGTACTCCTTCGGGACGATGATCGAGGCTCGGATGTACGGCTCCTCGACCTCCTCGAGCTCGGCAGGCATCTCCGACGGATTGTGAACCTCTCGCCAATCGCCGTTGCGCTCGAGCACCCGGTAGGCAACGTTCGGAGCAGTCACGATCAGGTCGAGGTCGAACTCGCGCTCGAGCCGCTCGCGCACGATCTCCATGTGGAGGAGTCCGAGGAAGCCGCAGCGGAATCCGAAGCCGAGCGCGCGCGATGTCTCCGGCTCGTAGAACAGCGCTGCGTCGTTCAACTTCAACCGCTCCAACGCGTCGCGCAACTCGGGATACTCGTCGGAGTCACTCGGAAAGAGGCCCGCAAACACCATGGGCTTGACGTCCTTGTAACCGGGCAACGGCTCCCCGGGGGCGGCGCCCTTGCGGGTCGTCAACGTGTCGCCGACGCGGAGCGCCGACACGTCCTTGAGCCCCGTGATCACATAACCCACCTCGCCGGCCTCGAGCGTCGTCACCGGAACACGCGAGGGCGACATGAACCCGAGCTCCTCGGCGTCGAACTGCGTTCCGAGCGCCATTGCGCGAAGCGCCGAGCCCGTCACGAAGCGCCCGTCGACGACCCGGATGAACGCAATCACACCGCGGTACTGGTCGTAGGACGAGTCGAAGATGAGCGCCCTGGCGGGGGCCGTGGGGTCGCCCTCAGGAGGCTGGATCCGCGCAACGATCGCGTCGAGCACCTGATCGACGTTGATGCCGGTCTTGGCGGAGATGCGAACGACTGCGGCCGGATCACCGCCGAGCAGCTGGGTGACCTCGAGCGCAGCTCCGTCGGGGTCGGCCGACGGCAGATCGATCTTGTTGACGACCGGGACGATCTCGAGCTCGTTCTCGATCGCGAGATATGCGTTCGCGAGCGTTTGCGCCTCGATCCCCTGCGCCGCATCGACGACCAGGACGGCTCCCTCGCAGGCCTGGAGCGAACGCGAGACCTCGTAGGTGAAGTCGACATGCCCGGGCGTATCGATCAGGTTCAGCTGATGTCCCTTCCAGGCGACACGTACCGCCTGGGCCTTGATCGTGATCCCGCGCTCCCGCTCGAGATCCATCGAGTCGAGCAACTGCTCACGCATGTCACGGTCGGCGACGGTGTCGGTGAGCTGGAGAATGCGATCGGCCAGGGTCGATTTCCCGTGGTCGATGTGCGCGATGATGGAGAAGTTGCGGATCCTGCTCTGGTCCATGGCGATCAGGCCCCGATGCTAGCTGTCATGCGGTTTTGCCTGGATTCCAGCGATTCTGGCGAGCTGCCGATTCTGCTGCGGACGCTACTCGAGCTGCGTTTCGTGTCCTCGTGAGGTCTCGGTGAGGTTTTGCCGCAAGCCCATGTGCGGACGCTTTCCGATGACCGGCCGGGTCGTTCGGGCGGGTTGACACGACATCCACTTCCGCCGGGGCGTCTCAACGCCGCAACGAGAGGTCAGCCGGCTCGAGCGGCTGCCGGGGAGCCCACGCATGACACTCTGCGCGACCGGTTCTCGACCCGCCGGCGGCGACAGCAAGCGCTCGAGAACATCCCCAGGGGAAGAATGTCCCCCGGCAGGGCGCGAGCCGGGGGAGTAGCGTTGTCCCGTGGACGCTCGGCCCGTTCTAGCCCAGGTGCGTCAGCTTCTCGCTCGGGGCACTCGTGTCCTTGCGAAAACCATCAGCGCGTCCCGCGGAACCTCGCCCCGCGTGACAGGCAGCAATCGCCGCCGAGCGCCGACGCCGAGCGCCGCCCGAACTGGGCTGCCGGACCGCTCCTCAGGGCGCACGACGCGAGACCGTCTCGCGCAGGACGTCGAGTTCGCGTACTCGGAGTAGACGACAGGTGCCGAGGTAGACAGCGCCTCCGCCGGCGAGCGCCAGACCCAGCGATACGATCTGAGCGCTCAGGGAACGACCGAGCACGTTGTCGAGCGCAGACCAGAGGCCGAACGCCGCTGCGCCGAGCGCCGCGGAAGCTGTCGTGATGCGCACGATGGCGTCACCGACCCGGGCCAGATCGACGCCACCCACCCGACGCCGCAGGAAGAAGACGAGCAAGCCGGCGCCGACGACGTTCACGAACGACGTCGCCAGGGGGATGCCCCAGATGCCAACCCGATACAGGACGAGGTCGAGAGCCGCGTTGAGGCCGAGCGTGCCGATCGCGATCATCGTCGGCAGCCAGTTCGACTGCAGTCCGTAGAAGCCTCGGGTCAGCATCAACATCCAGCCGTTGAAGACGAGGCCGAGCGAGAACGCCGCGAGGCAGCCGGCGACGACCGTGACGTCCGTTTCGGTAAACGCGCCACGCTCGTAGACGAGCCGGACGATCGGTTCCGACAGCACGGCAGAGACGACCGAGGCCGGGATGAGGAGAAAAGCGATCTGGCGCAGACCGGTGCTGATCGTGGCGCGAAACCCGTCCAGGTCATCGCGAGCGGCGAGACGGGCGAGAGCAGGGAACAGCACGGTCGCGACCGCGACGGAGAACATCCCCTGCGGCAGCATGTACAACCTGAAGGCTGCGTTGATCGCCGCCGGCGCGAGATCGGGGTCGATCAGCCGCGAAGCGAACAGCGTGTCGATCACCGCACTCACGTTGATGAGCCCGAGCGTCAGGGTGACCGGAAGCATCAACGTGAAGAACCGGCGTACCGCCGGATCGCGCCAGTCGAGCACCAACTGGAGGCGACCGTCTAGCCCTCGCAGCCACGGGACGGGGAGCAGCAGCTGGATCAGGGTGCCGACCAGGATCGCGCCGGCATAGACGTACAGCTGGGCGTTCTCGCTCCTGACGCGAGGTACGCCCAGGACGAGCCCGGCGATGATCGCCAGATTCCAGAACACGGGGGTCAGCGCCGGCACCGTGAAGTGGTCGTAGGTGTTGAGGATTCCGACGATGACACCGCTCAGCCCGAGCAGCACCACGATCGGGAAGAGCACGCGCGACAGTCCGACGGCGAGGTCGAAGTCGCCGCCCGGATCACCGAAGGGCCGGATCAGGAGCGGCGCGATGAGGATGAAGAGAGCGGTGAGGCCGCCGAGCACGAGCAGAACGAGCCAGAAGATCGTCGAAGCAACGCGCCAGGCGCGCTTGCGGTCACCCTTCTCGAGCAGGTCGCTGAAGACCGGGACGAATGCACCCGAGAGGGCGGCGTCGGCGAGCAACGCACGCATCAGGTTCGGAATCTGGAACGCAACGGTGAACGCGTTGATCTTGCCGTTGATGCCGAAGTAGTAAGCAGCAACCATCTCGCGCACGAGACCGAGCACACGGGAGAGACCCGTTGCAACCGAGAAGATCAGTGTCGACCGGGCGAGCCTTCGGCGATGCCCGGCTCCTGGAGCAGGCGTTCCGTCGGAATCGGCAGCGTCACTCATGCCGGTCGAGTTCGGCGTGGACACGCCTCGCACCTTCGCACGAACCATGCGCTCTCGCGTCGCGATTCGAGACGCTTCCGTGCTCTGCTACGATCGACTCCGCCCGCTGCATGCGGGCATTCCTACGCTCGAGGGCCGATGCCGAACATCCAGCAACAGAAAAAGCGCGTCCTGATCGCCTCACGCCAGCGGAACGAGAATCTCCACTACCGCTCGACGATCAAGACTCTGACGAAGCGGCTCGAAACGGCGGTTGCCGAGGGCGACGCCGATGCGGTCGCGGCCGAACATCTCGCGCTCGTGCGCCTGATCGACAAAGCAGCGTCGAACGGCGCCATCCACAAGAACACCGCCGGACGCAAGAAGGCCCAGGCCGCGCGCCTCGTCGCAGCCCCGGTCGCGTAGCTCGTCAGGCAATCGGGCGGCAGCTCGCGCCGGACGGGCCTCCGGGGCGGGACGCGCACGCACAAACGGACTACGGTCGTCCCGGCTCGCTGCTCACGTCGATGAGCGCGCGCAGGAGCTCGACATCGGGAGCGAGTCTGCTGCCGCCCTTCAGCGCGAGATCGAGCTCGGCGAACCTCACCGTCGCGTGCGCGAGCTCCTCGTCCGAGAACCCCTCTGCCTGCCGGTAAACCTTCTCGCCGTAGAACGGGTGCATCTTGAGGGCCGTTGCCGCCTCCCGGGCCTGCACGCCGTCGGTCGCGAGGCGTTTTAGCTGGCGCATCCGAATCAAGTGTCCGCCGAGCGTCGCGGCGAGTCTCGGTGCGGTGTCGCGACGGGACTTGTCGGACCTGTCGAAGATCTTCTCGGAAAGGTCCAGGAGCCGCCCAGGATGACGCTCTGCCCAGGCGTCCGTGAGCGCGAACGGGGGGACGTCCGCAATCGGCGAGACGAGCTGCTCGATCTCGGCAACGCCGACCGGCTCACCTTGGGCCCAGGTCGCGATCTTGTCGATTTCGTTGGCGAGGCCGTGCAGGTCTTCTTCGCCGACGTACTCGATGAGAAGAGCGCAGGCGTCGGTCTCGGCTTTCACGCCCGCCTGCCGAAAGCGCTCCGCAACCCAGGCCACGCGCCCTCGCTTCGCGACGTCGTACATCAGCACGTCGCCCGCCTTCGCGCACGCCTTGGCGAGGGCGGAGTCCTTCTTCAGCCCGAGAGCCACGACGGCGAGCACGCTGCCCGGGGCGGGCGCATTGAGGTAGGCAACGACCGCCTCCACGTCGGCTGCTTTCCATCCTCCCGACGGCGCGCGATTTTCTTCCCTCTTCCGCCCGTCCACCTCGGTGACGACGACGAGCCGTGCATCGCCGAAGAGGCTGCCCGAGTTGCAGAGCGCGACCGCATCGGCCCCGGTCGCTTCGAGTGCGGAGACGACCTCCACAGCTTCGGGCACGAACCGAGCCCGCAGCCGCTGCACGGCGGTTTCGACCTTGGGCCGGTCGCTGCCCGAGATCAGGTACGCAGGCTTCAGCGACGGCCGTTCGTTCACACGCCTACCGTACTCGACGCTCGGCCCGGATCGTCAGTGAGCGACCGTCGGATTCGAGCACGATCCTTCCGTTCTCATCCGTGCGATACACCGCGAGACCACGCCTGGCGTGTAGCGCGGCCAGGGTGTCGCTCCGAGGGTGACCATAGTCGTTGAGGGCTCCGACCGAGATCACTGCGATGCGAGGTCGCAGCACGCGAAGTTCGTCCGCGAGACCCTCATCGGAGGAACCATGGTGGGCGACCTTCAGCACCTCGACCCCGCGCAGTGGCAATGAGCGAGTAACCACCGACTCGGAATCCCCGGTCAGCAGCACGTCGATCGAGCCATAGCTCGCAAGCAGGACGACGCCGTGCAGATGTGGATCCTCATCCCTTGAACCGGCATGGTCGGGCCAGAGCACACGCAATCGAAGTCTCCCGAGCTCGTAGGTTCGCCCGGCGCGCGCCGGCACGACCGGAACACCGATCTGACCGGCGGTTCGACGCATCGACTGCTCGTCAGGGCCGGCTCCCGGTTGCAGCGGGTCGATCACGCTTCCCACGGCCAGCCTACGCAACACACGCGAGGCTCCGCCGACGTGATCGCGGTGCGCATGGGTGATGACGACTGCGGCGAGGCTGCGCAATCCCATCCGCCGAAGTTGCCGGTCGACCCGGGCCTCCGGCGGTCCCGCATCGACGAGAACGGCTCCCTGCGGGGTCTCGAGCAAGATGCCGTCGCCTTGCCCCACGTCGAGGAACGAAACCCTCAAGGCGGCCGGTGGAGACCAGGATGGAGGTGGATGCAGAGCCCACCAGCCGAGTGCCGCGAGCGGTACCAGGGCAACAGCGGTGGTCACAGCTCGACGTCGTCGATATTGCGGCACCGCCCGAAAAGCGACGCCGGTGCCGAACGCTGCCGCAAGCGCAAGGACGAGCGGGCGCGACGACGTCTGGGCATACGGAAGCGACGCAACCAGGCGGGCAGCGAACGCGATCCAGGCGGCGGCGGCCCCTGCGAGCCACGAGAGTGAGACAGCGGCAGTCGGAAACACCGGTGCCACAAGAGCCGCTCCGAGCCCGCAGCCCAGCAACACCGGCATGGCAGGCTCAGCGAGGGCGTTTGCCGGCACAGTCCAGAGTGGGATCGTGCCGAACTGCAGCCAGAGGATCGGGGCCGTGACCAGGCCACAGACCGCCGAGATGCCGAGCACCTCGACGATGCCCCGAGGTACCGGATAGCCCTCCTGCCAGCGACGCAGTGGCGGCAGCGCGACGAAGATGGCCGCGACGGCGGCGAACGAGAGTTGGAATCCGGGCTCGAGCAGCGAACGCGGTGTCCAGGCCAGGAGCACGACGGCACCCACAGCCATCGCGTGCCAGCGGTCGCTCGGACGCGACAGGAGCCACGCCAACGACGCGAGGCAGCCGACGACTGCCGCCCTCACGACGGAGGGCTGCCAGCCGACCGCGAGCGCGTACGCGATGATCGCGACGATCGCAAGTGTGTGCCCGGTCGGTCTTCCGAGCCCCGCCACGTAGGCGAGGCCGAGGACACCGAAGCCGATGAAGGCGATGTTCTGACCGGAGACGGCCAGTAGGTGATAGAGACCTGACGCCTTGAAGGCGTCGCGCAGCTCGGGGTCGATTCCTTCGTCGGCGCCGAGCACGACACCGAGAAGGAGCGACCGTCGCTCGCCCGTTGTCCCGAGGGCGAGCGCGTTCCCGATCGCCGTGCGCAGCCGGTCGCCCACGCCTCCGATCCCGCCCCGCCGGCCGACGATCTGCCAGGGGCCGCTCGCACGGAGCACGACGTGAACCCCCCGGCGGGCGAGCCAGCCTCGTTCGTCGAAACCGGTCTCGGGCCCTCGCGGGGCGACCGGGCGCGCCCGGAGCTCGAGCACGGCGCCCTGAGGAGGCGCGCGCCCGACGGGAAGCTCCAGCAGGACCCGCTCTCTCAATCCGGAGCCGTCGAAACGCCTGACCTCGGCGGCGACGCGCACTGCGTAGGTCGATCGGCTGGCCGCTCCCGTCACAACCGCCTGGACACCCGCCGGCTGCCCGATCCGGGCTGCGAGAACGCTCCGGTCGAGCTCGTGAACCCGAAGACCGCCCCACCAGAGCCCGGCACCGCCAAGCGCAACCGCCGCAAGGCCGAGGCGGGCAGTCGACGGCAAACGGAGAGTTGCGGCTGCTCCTGCGACGACGGCGAAAACGCCGGCCCACCGCGGAACCGAGAGCCAGTTCGCTGTCGACAGCCCCAACCCGAGCGCACCGAGCGCCATCGCCGGCCACCTCTTCTCCAGTTCCCGGCGAAGGGCGCTCACGGCGTCACCAGGTCGCGGAGCTGTTCGACCCGCGCCGGGCCGATGCCCGGGATCGCGTCGAGGTCGTCGACCGACCGCACTGGACCGTGTGCCTGCCGCCAGTCGAGAATCTTCTGGGCCGTGACAGGTCCGATTCCCGGCAGCTCATCGAGCTGATCGAGGGTTGCGCTGGCCAGGCTCACCTTCGCGGGAATCGAGCCGGCGACTCCCCCGCCGCCGGCCGTTGCTCGGGCCGGAACGACGACCTGCTGTCCGTCGGCGACGGGTGCTGCGAGGTTCACGAGGGTGAGATCGGCTCGTCGGCTCGGTCCACCGGCTCGCTCGAGAGCGTCAGCGACCCGCGCCCCTTCGGGCAACTTGACGAGACCCGCGTGCCGGACCGCTCCGACGACGTACACGACGAGGCGCGGCGCGGTCGCGGGTCTTCCCGCCACGCGCTCCTCGGTGAGGGACACCGCCTGCGTCGCGGGAGACCTCGCCGTACCCGCGACCGCAAGCCGCTTTCCCACGAGCGCGAGAACGGCAATGCAGACAACGAGTAGGGCCGCCGTCTGTCGCCGAGGCAGCTTCTCGAAGATCATGTCGTCCATATTGACAACGAAGAGGTGACGACATGGTGCCGTCTCTGTGCCACGTTCGGGCCCGATACTCCCCAGCTCGGCCTCGAGCGTGCTGCAGCTCGAGCGCAAGCGTTCGGTCGCCTGGCGAGGTCCGAGCCCTTGAGCGGCTTATCGAGAGCGCCGGGACGTCGGCTCAGACGACCAGCGAAACGAGCTTGCCCGGGACGACAACCGTCTTCCGCAGGTCCTGGCCGTCGACGTGCGCCTGCACGCGCTCGGAGGCGAGCGCCAATGCGAGTAGCTCGTCATCCTCGATGGTCGCCGCGACGCGGAGCCTGTCGCGCACCTTGCCGTTCACCTGCACCACGATCTCGACCTCGTCATCGACGAGAAGCGCGGGATCGGCCTCCGGCCAGGCCTGCTCCCACAACCGGCCCTCGCCGAGGATGCCCCAGAGTTCCTCGGCCACGTGTGGAACGTACGGCTGGATCAGCGAAACCGCGATCTGTGTCGCGAACCGGGCTGCAGGGTCATCAGGATGCCGCTGGATGTCGTTGACGAGCTCCATCACTGCCGCGATCGCCGTGTGGAACGAGAACCTCCGATCGATGTCGTCCGTCACCTTCGCGATCGTGTGATGCGCCTTACGCGCCAGCGGGCCGTCGCCCGGGTCGCCCTGGGCCACACCTGACTGCTCGTGCGCGATGCGCCAGATCCGGTTGAGGAAGCGCCAGATTCCCTCCAATCCGTTGTCCTGCCAATCCATGTCCTCGTCGGCCGGGCCCATGAACAGCGTGTACATCCGCACCGTGTCGGCGCCGTAGCGGTCGGCGTACTCGAGCGGATTGACGACGTTGCCCTTCGACTTCGACATCTTGGCGCCCTGCGCCCCGATCATTCCCTGGTTGAAGAGCCGGGCGAAGGGTTCGCGGAACGAGCAGAGGCCGAGCTCGTTCATCACCTTCGTGAAGAACCGGGCGTAGAGGAGGTGGAGTACCGCGTGCTCGATACCACCGATGTACTGGTTGACCGGCAGCCAGTAGTCGGCGATCTCGCGGTCGAAGGGGAGCTCCGTGTTCGCCGGGTCCGTATAGCGGATGAAGTACCACGACGAGTCGACGAACGTATCCATGGTGTCGGTCTCACGCCTGGCAGGCCCGCCGCAGGAAGGGCACGACGTCGCGACCCAATCCTCGGCGGCCGCAAGCGGCGAACGGCCTCTGGGGGCGACCTCCGTGATGTCGGGAAGGACGACGGGTAGCTGATCGTCGGGCACGCCAACGTCGCCGCAGGCAGAGCAATGGACGATCGGAATCGGGCAACCCCAATACCGCTGCCGGGAGAAGAGCCAGTCGCGAAGCCGGTAGCCGATCGTCGCCTCGCCAAGACCGCGGCCGGCGAGCCACGTGACGATCTTCTCCTTCGCCTCGGGGCTCGACAGGCCGTCGAACTCGCCGGAGTTGACCAGTACCTCGTTCGCGGTGTGTGAGGAGAAGGCTCCACCTTCGGCGAGCTCCTCACCCTCCGGAACGACCACCGGCCGGATCTCGATCCCGTACCGTTCCGCGAATGCGTAGTCGCGCTCGTCGTGCGCCGGCACGGCCATGATCGCGCCCGTCCCGTATCCCATCAGGACGTAGTCGGCCACCCAGATCGGGATCGACTCACCGTTGACGGGGTTGACGGCGAACCGTCCCGTGAAGACCCCGTCCTTCTCCTTCTCCTCGCGCTCGACTTCCGACCGCGCGGCCGTCCGGCGAACGTAGTCGTTCACCTCGTGCTCGTGCTCCGAGCCCGCGACGAGCTGCGCCACCAGCTGGTTCTCGGGCGCCAGGACGAAGAACGTCGCCCCGAACAACGTATCTGGCCGGGTGGTGAAGACGGGAAGCTCCTCCCCGCTCCCCTCCACGGTGAAGACGACCCGCGCCCCGTGTGACCGCCCGATCCAGTTGCGCTGCATCGTCAGGACACGCTCCGGCCAGTCCTCGAGCAGGTCCATCTCGTCGAGCAGCTCGTCCGCGTACTCCGTGATCCGGAAGAACCACTGTGTCAGGCTCTTGGCCTCGACCTCGGCCCCACAGCGCTCGCAGCGGCCGTCGACGACCTGCTCGTTCGCAAGGACGGTCTGGTCGTTCGGGCACCATTTGACGGGCGCTTCCTTGCGATAGGCGAGATCACGCTCGTAGAACCGGAGAAAGAGCCACTGCGTCCACCGGTAGTAGTCGGGGTCGTGTGTCGAGATCTCCCGGCCCCAGTCGATCGCCCACCCCATCCGGTGCATCTGCTCGCGGATCGAGACGATGTTGCGCTCGGTGACGGTTCGCGGATGCCCGCCCTCCCTGATCGCAGCGTTCTCGGCCGGCAAGCCGAAGGCGTCGTACCCCATCGGCCGCAGCACCTGCATGCCCTTGCGGCGGCGAAGATGCGTGATCACGTCGCCGATCGTGTAGTTCAACGTGTGCCCCATATGAAGATCGCCGGACGGGTAGGGCAGCATCTCGACCACATACGACTTGCTGCGATCGCCGGACAGTTCCGAGCGGTCGGGGTTCGGGACGTGGAACGATCGCTCGTCGGCCCAGACCTTCTGCCATTTCGCCTCGATCGATTGCGGGTCGTAGCGATCCATCGTCTCCGTCTCTATTCGTCCCGAGATACAAAAAAGCCTCTCACGAGAGAGGCTCAGGGGAGATCGCCGCGGCTGCCACCGCACTCTCCCTTCGTCACGTGAGAAGCAGAACCACCGCTCTGATCGTACCATCGCCGCTGTCTCGCGACCACCGTTGCCCAGACCTGTGGCGGGGGCCGTGAGTACGCTGACGTCACCTCAAGCCACGAACAGGAGACCGAAAGATGCCGCTCGTCTCGATGCGCCAGCTCCTCGACGAGGCCGCTAACGGCGGCTACGGCGTCGGAGCATTCAACGTCAACAACATGGAGCAGATCCAGGCAATCATGGAGGCTGCCCGCGAGACCTCCTCGCCGGTGATCATCCAGGCCTCACGTGGCGCCCGCTCCTATACCAACGACCTCTTCCTCTGGCATCTGATGCAGGCCGCGGTCGAGCTGTACCCGGAGATTCCCGTCGCCCTCCATCTCGATCATGGCAACGAGCCCGAGACGTGCGTCTCGGCGATCGATCTCGGCTTCACGAGCGTGATGATGGACGGCTCGCTCGAGGCAGACGGCAAGACGCCGGCCACGTTCGACTACAACGTCGCGGTGACGAAAGAGGTCGTCGCGTACGCCCATGCCCGGGGGGTCACGGTCGAAGGAGAGCTTGGCACGCTCGGCGGAATCGAAGACGGTCACGGCTCGGGCGAAGTGCACCTGACCGATCCGGACGAGGCGGTGGAGTTCGTCGCTACGACCGGCATCGACGCGCTCGCCGTGGCGATCGGCACGTCCCACGGCGCCTACAAGTTCGCGCAGGCACCCGACGGCGAAGTTCTCAAGATGGACCTGATCGAGGAGATCCATCGCCGCCTACCCGACACGCATCTCGTGATGCACGGATCGTCGAGCGTCCCGCCCGAGCTCGTGGAGCAGATCAACCGCTACGGCGGCACCCTGAAGCCCGCCTGGGGCGTGCCTGTGCAGGAGATTCAGCTCGGGATCCGCCACGGCGTCCGCAAGATCAACGTCGACACCGATTCGCGACTTGCAGTGACCGGAGCGATTCGGAAGGTGTTCTCGGAATCGCCCGAGAAGTTCGATCCGCGTGACTACCTCAAGCCTGCCCGCGCCGCCATGCAAGAGCTGATCGCCGACCGCATGCGGGACTTCGGCCAGGCCGGCCACGCGGGCGACTACCAGCCGCTCTCACTCGAGGAGATGCGCGAGACCTACGGCGCGGCCGCCGCGGCGGTGTAGATGAGAGAGGACGCCAGACAGGAGGAGCTGCTCGAGCTGTTCCCCGACTCGGCCGCCATCGAGGGAGCGGATCTCACGCTCGGCGATGTGCCGGCGGCCGCGCTCGCGGAGGAGTTCGGCACTCCGCTCGTCGTCTATTGCGAGCGTACGCTCCGGGCTCGGGCTAGATCGCTGCGGACTGCGGCTGCCGGCGGGCACGTCGCGTTCGGGACGAAAGCGTTCGCCAACGTGGCGGTGATGCGCCTGCTGCGCGAGGAGGGGATTGGAGCCGACGTCGCCTCGGCGGGAGAGCTGGCGTTCGCCCGAGCGGCCGGCTTCCGGGGCGACGAGATCGTCGTCCACGGGAACAACAAGGGAGACGCGTTCCTCCGCGACGCGGCGGCGGAGGGCGCGACGGTCGTTCTCGATTCGCCTGACGAAGCCGTTCTCGCCGCCGCCGCCGGTGTGAGCCGCGTGCTCGTACGCGTGACGCTCGGCGTCGATGCCGACACGCACGAGGCGATCCGCACAGGCCACCACGGCTCGAAGTTCGGCCTTCCTCCCGTGCAGGCGCGAGCACTGATCGAGGACTCACTCGCGCGGGAGCTCGACGTGCTCGGGCTTCATGTCCACGTCGGATCGCAGCTGGCGGATTTCGACGCCCAGGCCGAGACGATCGTCCGGCTCGCGTCGTTCGCAGCGTCGTGCCGCGACAGTGTCGGCTGGACGGTGAAAGTCGCTGACCTCGGCGGCGGCTTCGGGATCCGTCACAACACGGCGGACCGCGCGCCCGATGCAGCGGAGCTGGCGTCGAGCGCCGTCGAGACGGCGCGGACGGCCTTCGCCGAAGCCGGGCTGCCGGCACCCGAGGTGTGGCTGGAGCCGGGCCGCTCACTGGTCGGCACGGCGGGTGTCACTCTGTATCGAGTCGGTGCGGTCAAGAGGCTGCCCGAGCGAACCTGGGTCGCCGTCGACGGAGGGATGTCGGACAACCCACGCCCCCAGCTCTACGACGCCGTTTACACGGCTCTGTCCGCCGCCCGCGCCTCCGAACCCGCGCACGAGCGCGTCAGCATCGCCGGGATGCATTGCGAGTCGGGCGACGTGCTGATCGACGACGTCACCCTCCCTGCGCCCCGCCGCGGCGACCTTCTCGCCGTACCCGCCACCGGCGCGTACACGCTTTCGATGGCGTCGAACTACAACGGCGTGACGCGCCCTGCGGCGGTGCTCGTCGGCGACGGCGGCGAGGCTCGACTCGTCCGTCGCCGGGAGACGCTCGCAGACCTCCTGCGAACGGAGGTCTGACGACGGTTGCCGACCTGAAAGACGCGGCCGTTCTCGCGCCGGTCTTCCGCGACGCACACGGCGTTCTGCGGATTCTGCTCCTCCTCCGAACCGATCGAGGTATCCATGGACGCCAGCTGGGCTTGCCCGGCGGCCGACCGGAGCCCGGCGACCGCGACCTCCTCGCGACGGCGCTCCGCGAGGCCGAAGAGGAGGTCGGCCTGTCACCTGAGGACGTCGAGGTACTTGCCACGCTCGAGCCGGTCGAGACGAGGGCAACGGGATTCCGCGTCCATCCGTTCCTGGGTCGCGTGCCCGCGGATCTCGCGTGGCGTCCACAACCGGACGAGGTGGCGCAGCTGCTCACACCCGCCGTCGGGCCGCTCTGCGATCCGGCGGGGCGACGGCGCCTCCCCTTCACGTCCAGCTACTTCAGCGATCCGATCGAGGTCGAGGGAGTCGACGTCGAAGGCCACGTGCTCTGGGGCTTGACGCTCCGTCTACTCGATGCCCTCGCCCCGCGCCTGCTCGCCGGCGAGTGGGACGTGTAGTCAGCCACGGTGCCGGCGCCGGAGCTCCTCCTCGACCCGTACGGGATCGAGACCTCTTGCGGCGAGGAGGATGTAGCTGTGAAACCAAAGGTCGGCGAGCTCCTCGATGAGTCGCTCGTCGGAGTCCGACACGGCCGCCAGTGCTGCCTCGACACCTTCCTCGCCTACTTTCTGTGCGACGGCGGGGATTCCGCGGTCGAGGAGCCCGGCGATATACGAGCCGGCAGGCTTCGCCTTGGCGCGGTCGGCCACGACCCGCCACAGCCACGGTGCGAAGCACGATTCCGCCCCTGTGTGGCACGCAGGGCCGGAGGGATCGACGCGAAGCAGGATCGCGTCGCCGTCGCAATCCTCGCGCAGCTCGACCACGGCCATGGTGTTCCCGGAGGTCGCGCCCTTGTGCCAGTACTCCTGCCGAGACCGGCTCCAGAACCACGCCTCGCCTGTCTCACGCGTGCGACGGAGTGCCTCCTGATCCATCCAGGCGAGCATCAGCACCCGGCCGGTCGCGGCATCCTGCACGATCGCCGGAACCAAATCGGTCACATCCGGACGTTCCATCCTGCCTCCCTCAACTCGGCCTTCAACTCTGGCAACCGCTCGGGCCGTTCGTGCACGATCGAGGCCACGATCGCGGCCTCGGCGCCCGCCTCGAACGCTGCAGCCAGGTGGGCTGCCACTCCCGCTCCACCCGAGGCGATCACCGGCACCTCGACCGCAGCCGCTACCGCGCCGGTGAGCGGGAGGTCGTAACCCTGCCGCGTCCCGTCCGCGTCGATCGACGTGACGAGCAATTCCCCGGCCCCACGGGCGACCGCTTCCGTTGCCCAGTCGACGGCATCCATCCCCCGCGGGAGCCGGCCTGCGTGTGTGACCACTTCCCCGGCCCGGGCATCGATCGCGCACACGACGGCCTGTGAGCCGAATTCCTCCGCGAGTCGCGTGAGGATGGTGGGATCGTCGAACGCAGCGCGGTTCACGGCGACCTTGTCTGCCCCGGCACGAAGCAGCGACCGCGCATCGTCGAGACCGGTGACGCCGCCGCCGACGGTGAACGGGATCGTCAGCGACGCAGCGGCATGCTCGATCAGCTCGAGAATGGGACCGCGGCCCTCGAGGGTGGCCGTGATGTCGAGGAACACGAGTTCGTCGGCGCCGAGCTCCGAGTAGCGGGTGGCGAGCTCGATCGGCTCTCCCATCTCACGCAGATCGACGAAGTTGACGCCCTTGACCACCCTCCCGGCGGCAACATCGAGACATGGGATCACACGCTTCTTGACCATGCCAGCGCGTTCTCCAGGAGCCGGGCCCCGGCACGGGCGCTGCGCTCGGGGTGGAACTGGACGCCTGCCAAAGCACCCCGCTCGACTGCGGCGACGACGCGGCCGTCGTGGTCGGCGACGGCGATCGTGACGTCGTCGTCCGTGGGCTCGACGCCGAAGCTGTGAGCGAAATACACGTTCTCTCCCTCGAGCCCCTCGACGAGGACGGAGGCCCGCGTTACCGAGAGGTCGTTCCAGCCCATGTGCGGCACCCTCCTGGCGCGGACGCGGCACACTCGTCCGGCGAGGAGCCCCAGGCCCCTCCCTCCTTCCTCGCTCGCACCGAACAGGAGCTGCATACCCACGCAGATGCCGAGGACGGGGCGCCCGGCGGCGACGCGGTCGCAAATCGCCTCGTCGAGGCCGTTCTCGGCGAGTCCCCGCGCCGCGCTCTGCACGTGGCCGACACCGGCAATCACGGCGAGCGAGGCTTCCCGAACGATGCCGGCATTGAGCGCGATCGTCGGCGTGGCCCCGGCACGGGTGAAAGCCGAAGTGACGGAGCGGAGGTTGCCGGCTCCGTAATCGGCGAGCACCACCTGCGGACGATGGGCGCCGTTCATGCAATGCCTTTCGTCGACCGGATACCGCCGCCGCCCGCAGCGACCGACTGCCGAAGCGCCTGGCCGAGAGCCTTGAACGCCGCCTCGGCAACGTGATGGTCATCGGTGCCGGCCGACTCGACGTGGACCGTGCAACCCGCTTCCATGGTGAACCGTTCGAGCGCATGCGGTAGGAGCGAGAGGGGGAGCCCGCCGACACGATCGCCGGTAAAGGTGAGGGAGATCTCGGCGTGTGCCCGGCGAACCAGATCGACCGCCGCCGTGGCCCGCGCCTCGTCCATGGGGACGACGGCCGAGCCGTAGCGGGCGATCCCCTCTCGCGTGCCGAGCGCCTGCTGGAGAGCGGTTCCAAACGCAGCGAGAACGTCTTCGACCGTGTGGTGCTCATCGACATCGAGGTCGCCGCCCGCCGCGCAATCGAGGTCGAAGCCCGCATGAAACGCGAGGAGCGTCAGGAGATGATCGAGGAAGCCGACTCCCGTCGCCACGTGCGATCTGCCGCTCCCGTCGAGTGCGAGGGTGATGCGCAACGCGGTTTCGGTGCTCGTCCGGAAGAGAGTTGACTCCCGTCCCGGCGCCGGGCCCGGCTCGGCCCCGAGCGCTCGGAGAAGGATGTCGTTCTCCGTCGGTCGGCGCAGCGTCATCCTGATCCCCTGTGGAAAGCGCCGAACGACGATGCCCTGCGCCTCGAGGCGTTCGCCCAGATCGTCCTCGGTCCGCAGCCAGACGAAGTTCCCGCTCGCGGGCGGGACATCGAAGCCGGCGGCCGCGAGAGCCGCACGCACCCGCTCTCGCTCTCCGATCTCCGCCGCGACGTCGTAGCGGGGATCGCGGAGCGCCGCCGCGGCGATCCGGGCGGCGGGAGCCGCGACAGGCGCCGGGGCCCTGCGGGCCTCGAGCACGGCGGCGGTCGCCGGAGCGGCAACTGCATAGCCGACGCGGAGGGCGGCGTACCCGAACGCCTTCGACATCGTGCGGAGGACGATCAGGTTCGGGCACTCGTCGAGCCAGGGAACGACCGACTCGCCGCCGTACTCGACGTACGCCTCGTCGACGACGACGGCGGCAGCCGGGTAACGGCGAGCGAGCTCGACGATCTCGGCAGTCGGAGTGACCGCCCCCGTCGGGTTCTCCGGGTTGCACCGCCAGAGCAGGCTTGCCGCCTCCGGGTCGACAACCGGCTCCGCCCCGTTGAGAAGCGTCGCGATCCGGTACAGCGAGTAGGTCGGGGGGATGATCGACGCTGTCCGGCCGGGTGCGAGATACGTCCGCGCGCAGAGCAGGATGAGGTCGTCGGCGCCGGCGCCGACGATGACTTGCTCCCAGCCGACGCGCGCGCCCGACGCGCTCGCCACATAGCCGGCTGCTGCCTCTCGCAGGTCACGGTAGACGGCGTCGGGATAGCTGTTCAGCGTCGCGAAGCTCTCCGCCAGAGGTACCTGGGGAACCCCGGGCAGCGGAGGCGTGTTCTGGTCGAACTTCAGCACCTGGGTAGGCTCGAGACCGTGCCGTGCGGCGACCTCGGTCGCCGTCGCCGCCCAGGAGTACGGGACGAAAGCGTCGGGAAGCGCGACCGCGCTCGGTCCTCCGCCCAGGCTCTCATCGGCGCCCGTTACGCTCACGCTCGCCCCAGGACACGCTCGCCGGCGGCTGCGTGGAACGGCAACCCCTCTGCGCGCGCGATGGGACCGATCACACGCGCAGCGGCTGCGGCTCCAGCTGCGGTTGCGCGCACGACCTGCAAGGGCTTCATGAAAGCCTCGAGTCCGAGGCCGCCGGAGGAGCGCGCAAGTCCGCCCGTCGGCAAGACGTGCGTCGCACCGGCGGCGTAGTCGCCGACGACTGCCGAGCCGCCGACGAACACCGAGCCCGCATTGCGCACGCCCTCGAGCAGCGCCTCAGGGTCTCGGACGTACAGCTCGAGATGCTCGGGAGCAAAGGCCTCGGAGCGCGCCAGGGCTTCGGCCGGCGACGCCATCGTTGCAACACTGATGTTGTCATATTGAGCGACAAGGGTGGCGACGCGGTCGGACAACGCGGGATCGGTGCTGAGAAGGAGAGCCTGGCTGTCGGGGCCATGCTCGGCCTGGGCCATCAGGTCGGCCGCACACGTGTGGGCGTCGGCGGTCTCGTCCGCGATTACGACGACCTCGCTCGGGCCAGCCGGCAGATCGATTCCAACGCGACTCGAGACGAGGAGCTTCGCGGCGGTGACATAGGAGTTGCCCGGTCCGACGATGCGGTCGACGGACTCGATCGACGCCGTCCCGAAGGCGAGAGCAGCCACCGCCTGGGCCCCGCCGACCGCGTACACCTCGTCGAGGCCGAGTTCGCGGGCGACGACGAGCGTGACGTCGACCGGGCGGGGCGTCACGACCGCGACCCTCCTCACGCCCGCAACGAGAGCGGGCACGGCGGCCATCACGAGCGATGACGGCAGGGGAAAGCGCCCACTCGGAACGCAGACCCCGATCGAGTCGAGAGGGAGCCACCGCCGCTCCGAAACGATGCCGGGGGCCGCCTCCACCGCCGTATCGACGGGCCGCTGGGCTTCGTTGAAGATCCTGACCGCCCGGATCATCGATCGCAACGCCTCGAGAACGTCGCCCGGGACGGTAGCCGCTGCGATGCTCGCTGCGGAGACGCGGAGACCATCGGGCCGAGGCCCGTCGAAGTGCTCCGTCCATTCGAGCAACGCAGTGTCGCCGCGATCGCGCACGTCGGCGACGATCGGAGCCACCACGGCGATCGCGTCGTCGAGCCCGGCACCCCTCACGGAACGAGCCGTTCGATCGGGAGGACGAGAATCGACGTCGCTCCGGCGTCGCGCAGCGCCGGGAGCAGCGACCAGACGTCGTCCGCGGCGACGGCGGCGTGCACGGCGATGTCCCCCTCGTCGGCGAGCGCGAGTACGGTCGGGGCCCCCATGCTCGGCAGGACAGCCCGAATCGCGGGCAGCGTGTCGGTCGTGGCGTTCATCATCACGTACCGCCGGAGACGCGCAGCGACCACCCCGGAGAGCATGAGCTCCAGCCGCTCGACGAGATCGTGCTGCTCCTCGACGGCCGCGCGTCCACCGATCAGAACGGCCTGCGACGACAGAAGCGTTCCGATCAGGCGGAGACCGTTCGCACTCGCGGTCGAGCCGGTCGAGACGAGATCGACGATTGCATCGGCGAGCCCGAGTCGTGGCGTCGCCTCGACCGAGCCGGAAACCGGCACGAGCTCGACGTCGATACCACGCTCGTCGAGCAACATCCCCGTCGAGACCGGGTACGCGGTAGCGATTCGAAGGCCGCCGAGATCGCCGATCGCGTTCTGCGGTGCATCGTTCGGCACCGCCGCCTGGAGGGTGCACCGTGCGAACCCGAGCTCGGCCAGGGTGACGACGTCCGCCTGCGCTTCGACGACGAGGTTCGCGCCGGTGACCCCGAGGTGGACGACACCGTCTTGCACGTACTCGGGGATGTCGCTCGGCCGGACGAGGAGGAGGTCGACAGGGGCATTGGCGCAGGGAACGACGAGCGAGCGCTCCGTGATCTCGAATGAGAGCCCCGCATCCGCGCAGAGCCGAAGCGTCGGTTCGGCCATGCGACCCTTGGCGGGCACCGCCAAGGTGAGGCGGCCGTTCTCTCCCGCACGTGTGAAGGCGTTCACGGCCGTCTCGTCCGTCCGAGCGCAATCCGATAACCACCCGTCCCGTGACGCACCCACTGCGCCACCCTCGTCACGGTTGCCGTCGAGGTGGGCACACGCTCGGCGATTTCGAGGTATGACACGCCCTCATCGAGCAGACGCGCCGTCCGCCAGCGGTGCACGAGCGCCTCGAGCTCGGCTCGGGTGCAGAGGTCACGGAGAAAGCGCGTCACCTCGTCGGCGGTTCGCAGCGTCCGGATCGCCGCCACGAGCTCGTCGATGCCCGCGACTTCTTCCTCCCGCCGGAGCGTGGACGTGCCAGAGCCAGAAGGGGAGGCAGTTACACGGGTCACTCTCACATGATAGCATGATAACGTGTTAGCACAAGACTTCGATCTTATTCCTGCCATCGATGTGCTCGAGGGGCGTGTCGTACGGCTCTCGCAGGGACGACGGGAGGCCGTGACGATCGAGGGCGGTGATCCCGTCGAGCTCGCACGGAGGTTCAGCGATGAGGGGGCGCAGCGGCTCCACCTCGTCGATCTCGACGGTGCATTCACAGGCGTGCCGACGCTCGGCCTCGTCGAACGAGTGGCCGCCGCCGGCGGGCTTCCCCTGCAGGTGGGCGGCGGATACCGGACGACGGAAGCAATTGCGTCGGCAATCGATGCCGGCGCCGACCGAGTCATGGTGGGCACAGCTGCACTCTCGCCGTCGTTCCTGGCGGAAGCGGCGGCCCGGTTCACCGAGAGGCTCGTCGTCGCGATCGATGTGCGCGACGGGAAGGTCGCCGTCGACGGCTGGACACGTTCTTCGGGCACCTCGGCGGCAACTTTGGCGGACGACTGCGCGGCCGTCGGCGTCGCGCGGCTCCTCGTCACGAGCACGGTCCGCGACGGCTCCCTCGCAGGCCCGGATCTGGATATCCTCGCCGAGGTGATCCCTACCGGCCTGCCGGTGATCGCTGCCGGGGGCATCTCGTCTATCGCTGATCTCCTCACGGTGCGCAATCTCGGCTGTGAGGCAGCCGTCAGCGGCAGTGCGCTGCTCGCGGGCCGCTTCACGCTGGCGGAAGCCCTCGCCCGGCTTGAGGTTTGATGTGAGCGGTTCCACGACCGTGATCGGGAGACGTTCGACGATCTGACCGTTCTGAGGCGCCGCAGAGCCGGCCGCGACCGCTCGGAAGGGCGCAGCGTGGTGTGAAGTCGTCGACATCGCAGGCCCGTTCGCGTCGATGATCTGGCGACGCGGATACGCTCGCGGCATGGACGCTCGCTTCTGTGACGACCGTGGCAGCGACGGGTTCTCGTGGATCGTCGAGGAGCCCATGACGCGGACGTCCCACGCGCTCGCCGCCGCGGGGCGAGTCTGGTTCGTCGACCCGGTCGACTGGCCCGCGGCAATCGACCGGGCGGAGCAGCTAGGCCGTCCGACCGCCGTCCTCCAGCTTCTCGACCGCCACAACCGCGACTCTGCAACGGTCTCGGAGCGGCTCGGGGTACCTCACCTCGTGGTTCCTCGGACGCTGCCCGACACGCCGTTCATGGTGATCGAGGTCAAGGGTTGGAGCAGCTGGAACGAGGTCGCGCTCTGGTGGCCGGAGCGGCGAACACTCGTGGTCGCAGAAGCGCTCGGCACCAATCGGTTCTTTCGGGTCGGGGCCGACAGCCTGGGTGTCCACGGGCTCCTGAAGCTGACCCCGCCCCGATTGCTGCACGACTACGAGCCCGAGCACCTGCTCGTCGGGCACGGTGAAGGACTCCACGGCCCGGAGGCGTCAACGGCGCTCCGGAGGGCGCTGTCCCGCTCGAGGTCGTCATTCTTCACGTGGGGGCTGGCACTTCCGCTCCGTCTGCGACAGCGCTAGATCGAGGCCGCCGGTTCCCGCTCTACGCCCGCGCACCGGCGAGCCCCGGGCGCACCAGACCAACCGGGCGCTTCAGCCCGGCCTCGCGCACCGGTGGGTTCAACGGCTCGGCAAGCGGTACGGCGCCGAACGAGCGACGTACCTGCTCTTCGGGTGGAGTCCCGTAGGTCGTCGTCCGCTGACGCGGGACCCTGCCGGCCGAGCGGATCAACGACTCCATGTGCTCCGGCGACAGCTCCTGCCCCCACTCCGAGCCGGCCGCACGCGAGATCGACTCGTTCATCAGCGTGCCGCCGAGGTCGTTGACGCCGGCGGCGAGCGCCTGACGAACGCCGTCGGGGCCGAGCTTGACCCACGATACCTGGATGTTCGTGATCAGCGGATGCAGCGCAATCCGAGCCACGGCATGGGCGAGGATCACCTCGCCGAACGTCGGCCCCCGCCGGGTGAGACCCTTGAGGTACATCGGCGCCTCCATGGGGACGAACGGGAGCGGCACGAACTCGGTGAAGCCTCCGCTCCGCACCTGCTGCTCACGCGCCCGCAGGAGATGGTTCGCCCAGTGAACCGGCCGGTCGACGTGCCCCATCATCATCGTCACGTTCGAGCGCAGACCGACACGATGCGCAGCGTCATGCACTTCGAGCCACTGATCGGTCGAAACCTTGTCGGGGCAGATGATCGCGCGCACCTCGTCGTCGAGGATCTCGGCCGCCGTACCCGGCAGCGAGCCGAGCCCGAGATCGCGCAGCCGGGCAAGGTACACGTCGAGGGAGAGGCCCAATGTCGCCGCGCCCTGCCACACCTCGAGAGCGGAGAAGGCGTGGACGTGCAACTCCGGCACCGCTGCGCGAATCGTGGAGACGACCTCCGCGTAATAGTCCCCCGTGAAGGACGGGTGGATTCCCCCCTGGAGGCACACCTCGGTCGCGCCCCGCACCCACGCCTCTAGCGAACGGCGCACGATCTCGTCCATCGGCACGAGGAACGCAGGTCCACGAAGGTTCTCGGCGAGCTTCCCCTTCGAGAACGCACAGAAGCCACACCTGAAGTAACAGACGTTCGTGTACTGGATGTTGCGGGTGACGACGTACGTGACTTCGTCTCCGCACACTGTGAGCCGCAGCCGATCGGCGGCCGCGATGACACGCTCGCGCTCACCGCCGCGGGCCGACAACAGCCGCACGATCTCGTCCCGACCGAGCTCCCCGCCCTCCACCTCCAGTGGAATCGCGTCGCGCCGGACGATGAACGGGACGTCGACCGGCTCGCCCGGAGCCCAACGATCCTCGCGGGCGAGACCGAGGGCATCCGCCGACCGCCGAACGACGGGCCGGACCGCCGGATCGACCCACCGATCCAGGTCTGCGACGTGCTCGGGGTAGAGCGGGAGCCTGGGCGCCAGCGCGAGCCCACGTGACGCCGTTGCCCCACGCAAGCGGTCGATTGCCGGCCAGGGTGCTTCGGGGTTCACGTGATCGACGGTGACCGGCGAGACGCCGCCCCAATCGTCGATCCCGGCATCGAGGAGAAGTGGAAAGTCGTCGTACGCGAGGTTCGGCGGCGCCTGCACATGCCAGTCGGGTCCGAGCACGATGCGGGCCGCGGCGACCGTCCACAACTGGTCGTCGAGCGTCGCGTCGGGGTGGGACGCCATCCTCGTGCCGGGCTTCGCGCGGAAGTTCTGCACGATCACCTCACCGAGGTGGCCGTACTCCTCACCGAGATCCTTGAGGGCGAACAGCGCTTCGATGCGCTCCCGACGGGTCTCGCCGATCCCGATCAGGATCCCACTCGTGAACGGGACCGCGAGCTCGCCGGCGAGCCGGATCGTCTCGAGTCGAGCAGCCGGAACCTTGTCGGGCGACGCCCAGTGCGGTCCGCCCTTCTGCCCAAGCCGGTCGGAGACCGTCTCCAGCATGATTCCCATCGAAGCCGAGACCGGGCGGAGCAGCTCGAGCTCTTGCCGGCCCATCACCCCGGGATTCAGGTGCGGCAGGAGCCCCGTCTGGTCGAGCACCAGACCCGCGCAGTGCGCCAAGTACTCGATCGTGGTGGTGAAACCGAGCTCGCGGAGCTCGTCACGCGCCGCCCGATACCGACGTTCGGGCTTGTCGCCGAGAGTGAACAGCGCCTCCGTACAGCCCGCCGCGGCTCCCGCCGCGGCGATCTCGAGCACCTCGTCGACCGGTAGATACGCGCGCTCCCCACGCCGGGGTGGCCGCGCGAAGGTGCAATAACCGCAGACGTCGCGGCACAGCGTCGTCAACGGGATGAAGACCTTGGGGGAGTAGGTGACGAGTCGCCCGCGTCGCAGCGACCGCGCCTCGGCCATGAGGTCGGTCGGGGACGTCGTGAGGATCTCGGAGACGAGGTGTGTCATCGGCGCGTAGCTGTTAGCGGCCGGGCGGTCTCCTCGCACCGGTGAAGCCGACAGCATAGACGAGTGATCGGCGACGGCGCGCCGGCGGGCACGCCGCTAGGTCGCCCGGTACCCCCACAGCCCGCCGAACGAGTTCCAGGTGCCCTTCTGCCATCGCTGCAGCAGCATCTGATCGACCGGGTAGTGATCCTTCCCCGCAGTCCTGACCGTGATCCCCGGAAGCATGAATGGATTGCCGGTCACGGTGAACGTGTCGAGCACTTCGAGGAGCGATGCCCGCGTCAGGTTCTTCCCGGCCTTCTTGAGCGCGGCCGCTGCGGTCCACGCGGCCGCCATGCCGTAGACGTACAGAGGATCGTTGACATCGGCTCCCGGGGCGTACTGCGACAGGATCTTGCGGTACAGCCTCATCCCCGCGTCGTTCCGCCACTGCGGGTCGGTCGGGTCCTTCAGGAACACGATCGAGACCGCGCCGTTGACCAGCTTGTTCTGACCGTCCGCAGAGGCGGTTTCCATCGTCGACGGGGCAGATGCGTCCGCGTTCGTGATCACGCGCTTCGGCTTCCAACCGAGCTTGGCGGCGTACTGAAACGCCTGGATCGCGTTCGGCGGGGCGGCGAAGATCGCCAAGGTGTCGGCTTCGGACGACTTCAGTTTCGCGACCTGCGTTGAGACGTCGAGGGAATTGGCCTCATACGGCTGGGCTGCGATCACCCTCGCCGTCGATCGCACGAGACCACTCCTGAGCCCGGCGAGCAAGTCCTTGCCGAAGTCGTCGTTCTGAAACAGGACCGCGATCGTCGCACCGGGCGCGGTTCGCGCCAGATATTTCCCGTACACCCACCCCTCGGCCTGGTAGCTCGGCTGCAGGCCGATCGTGTAGGGATACTGCGCGTAGTCTCGGCCCCACGTCGTGGCCCCGGAGGCGACGAACAGCTGAGGCACCTTCATGCCGTTCAGGTACGGTCGCACGGCGAGGTTCTGGGCCGTGCCGAGGGAGTTGAAGACTGCGAAGACCTTGTCCTGCTCGACCAATTCACGTGTCAGCGGCAAGCTCTGCGCTGGGTTGGACCCGTCGTCGAGATACCTGTAGGTGATCTTGCGGCCGTTGATCCCGCCTCTCGCATTCAGGTACTTGAAGTAGGAGTCAGCACCCCGCGCGATCGCGGCGTACTGCGCGGCAGGCCCCGTGAGCGGCGCCGTCCCACCGAGGAGAATCGAGCTCGGAGTCACACCGGGGTCGGCTCCGCCGCGCGCCGTACCGGCGATCGCCGCGGTCACTCCGAGCGTGAGTGACGCTACGAGCGCGAAGCACGCGAACGTCAGCTTCCGGTCCATCGGCGAGGTACTCCTTCGAGGATTGGGTGATTCGAACGGGTCGAGGTCGTCGCCCGATGGTAGCCCCGGAGTGTTAGGGCTTCGGAAAGTCTCGTTCGCGTCGTTTGGCCTGCAACGCCCGTGAGACGAGGCCTGACGCACCACCCGGCAGGGCGAGGACGACGAGGATCAGGATCACCCCGTAGACGACCGCCGGGGCGCCCGGCGACTTCGAGACACTCTGCGCCCAGATGGGCATGAACTGAATGAAGACCGCACCCACGATCAGCCCCGTCAGCGAGCCGAGCCCCGAGACGACGACTCCGACGAGGAGGAAGATCGAGAGGGCCACCGGGAACGTGTCGGGGTTGACGAACGTCGTCGTGATTGCGAAGAGCGCGCCGGCGGCACCGGCATAGGCGGCGCTGATCCCGAAGGCGAGCACTTTCGTCCGCGTCAGGCTGACGCCCGACGAGACGGCGGCGGTCTCGCTGTCACGGACGGCACGGAAGGCGCGGCCTGTCCGTCCCCGCAAGATCAGCCACCCGATCACGTAACCGACCAACGCTATCGTCCACGAGAGGTAGTAGAGCCAGTTGTTGAAGTTGAGCTCGACCCCGGCAACGCGCACGGGAGTCAGAGAGGCGGTCAGCTGCGGCGTGCCGAAGAGGTTGATACCCGACCCGCCGCCGGTGAATCCCTCGAACTTCTTGATCACGGCGGGCGTGGCTACGGCGATCGCGAACGTCGCGAGCGCGAGGTAGAGGCCCGAGAGGCGGGCGGCCGGGAGCCCGAAGAGCACGCCCGCGACACCTGCAACGACGATCGCGAGGGGGATCGTGACGACGTCCTTGAGGCCGTGATCGACCATCAGGATCGCAGTCGTATAGCCGCCGATCGCCATGAACGCCCCGTGCCCGAGCGAGATCTGCCCGGTGTAACCGGTCAGGATGTCGAGTCCGACGAGAGCGATCAGGTAGACGCCCACGTACGAGATCTGCTGGGCGCGGAAGTCGCTCAGGAACATCGGCAAGGAGAACACCGTCACGGCGAGCGCCGCGAAGAGAAGGAGGGTACGGAACGTGGCGCGGCGCATCAGACCTTCTTCACCTCCGGCTTCCCGAAGAGCCCGGCCGGGCGAACGAGCAGAACGACGAGGATGACGAGAAGTGCCGCCGGCAGCCTGAGATCGGCGCCGATGAAGTCGATGTAGCTGCCGAGCAGGTTGAGACCGACACCGAGCAGGAGCCCTCCGGCGACCGCACCGACCGGTGAGTCGATCCCGCCGAGCACCGCAGCTGCGAAGGCGTAGATCAGCACCGCCTGCATCATGCTGGGATCGAGAAAGACGCTCGGCGCCGTCAGCATTCCGGCGATCGCTCCGAGCACGGCTGCAAGGCCCCAGCCGAAACCGAGCATCCAGGACACTCTGACGCCGACGAGGCGGGCCTCGTCCGGGTTGACAGCGGCCGCTCGAAGAGCGAGGCCGATCTTCGTGAACTGGAAGAACGCCCAGAGGACGACCACCGTGCCCAGGCAGACCGCGATCGTACCGATGTCCTGCACCGAGATCGCGACCCCGGCGATGTCGATCGTGCGGGTCGGAAACGGGCTCGGAACCGCGCGAACCTCACCGGACCAGATCAACGTCATCAGTCCGTTGAGGAGCAGCAGCAAGCCGATCGTGATGATCACGACGCGGATCTGCGATCCTCGCTCGACCGGCCGGATCACGACTCGATGGATCCCGATGCCTCCGCCGAAGGACACGAGCAAGGTCACGCCGAACGCCGGCCAGTACGAGAAGCCGTGGTTCGTCGTCAGCGTCCACGCGATGTACGTCGAAAACGTCGCCATCTCACCCTGGGCGAAGTTGATCACCCCGGTGGCGCGGTGGATCAGCACGATCGCGAGCGCGAGCGCGCCGTAGACGCCGCCGGAGGCGAGACCCGAAACGACCTGCTGGAAGAAGTCGGCCATCAGTATCCGAGGTAGCTCCGTCGCACAGCCTCGTCGTCCCGCAGCTCGGCGCTCGTTCCGGATACCGCCACCTTCCCCACCTCGAGGACGTACGCCGTCGCCGCCGCGTTGAGCGCTATGCGGGCATCCTGCTCGACGACGAGCACGGCAAGGCCTTCCTTCTCGTTCAGGTCGCGCACGATGCGGAAGATCTCCCGGACGATGAGCGGAGCGAGGCCGAGCGACGGCTCGTCGAGCATGAGCAGCCGCGGCCTGCCCATCAGGGCCCGGGCGAGCGCGAGCATCTGCTGCTCGCCGCCCGAGAGCGTGCCGGCACGCTGCTCGCCCCGGTCTCTGATCCAGGGGAAGTAGTCCGCCATCCTTCCGATGTCTGCCTTGACCGAGCGATCGCGGCGCGTGTAGGCACCGAGCCGCAGGTTCTCGACGACCGAAAGCTCGGTGAACGTCCCCCGACCTTCGGGTACGTGAGCGATGCCTGCCTTGGCGGCCGCCTCGGGACCTCCACGCAACGGCTTCCCACCCAACAGGATCTCGCCGCTGCGCCGGACGGTCCCGGAGACGGCCCGTAGCGTCGTCGTCTTACCGGCGCCGTTCGCGCCGAGCACGGCGACAACCGAGCCCTCGGGGACCTCGAGCGAGACACCACGGAGCGCCTGAACCGGACCGTAGCGGGCCTCCACGCCGCGTAGTTCGAGGAGGGAGCTCACGTTGCCTCGTCGCTTCCAAGGTACGCCTCGATCACGTCGGGGTTCGTCCGCACCTCCGCCGGCGTGCCGCCGGCGATCTTGCGGCCGAAGCTCAGCACGTTCACGTGGTCGGAGATCCGCATCACGAGGCTCATGTGATGCTCGACGAGCAGCACCGTCAGCTCGTGGTCGTCGCGAACCCGCAGGATGAAGTCGCCGAGCTCCTCCACTTCCTCGTGGTTGAGGCCGCCGGCCGGCTCGTCGAGCAGGAGAAGACGCGGTTTGGCGGCCAGCGCCCGGGCGATCTCCACCCGCTTCTGGATCCCGTACGGGAGGGCGGCGGCGCGTTCGTGGGCGCGAGGGCCAAGGCCGACGTAGTCGAGCGTGGCGCGCGCATCTTTCTCCCCGAACTCCCGGCCGCGCGCGTGCGCGCCGACGAGGACGTTCTCGAGCACCGACATCGACGTAAACAGGTTGATGTTCTGGAACGTGCGGGCGATCCCACGTTCGACGACGCGATACGACGGTGTCTGCAGCAGGGACTCGCCGTCGAAGGCGAGCTCACCGTCGTCCGGCGTGTACAGGCGGGTGATGACGTTGAACGCCGTCGTCTTGCCGGCGCCGTTCGGCCCGATCAGGCCCGAGATCTGTCCCGGCTCGACGTCGAACGAGACGCCGTCGAGGGCGACGATGCCCCCGAAGCGCAAGGTGATCTCCCGAACCGACAGCAAGGTCGCCACTGAATCGAGGAGCCTACTGCTTCGCGCAGCTCCCTTCGCCCCGCTCAGGGAAGCCGTGGTGCCCAGAGAGCGGCGAGGCCGATCCCACCTGCGAGCAAAGCCGCTGCGACGGCGACGAACGCCGCGGTCACCTCTCGCGGTTTCGACGTGCGTGCTACGACACGACCCAGTCTGTCGTAGACGGCGCTCAGTCGCCCGGCATCCGTTGCCTCGAACGTCGAGCCTCCTGTCGATTCCGCGATCCGGGCGAGAGTCGGCCGGTCGGGAGGCACCGGTACGACGATCTTGACGCCTCCCCGGGGTACCGTCACCGTGCCCCCGAGAGTTCCGAGCGCGATCGTGTAGACGGGAACACCGGCCTGACGGGCGAGTCGCGCGCCGTCGTCCGGTTGCAGCAGGCCTCGCGTCTGAGCACCGTCGGAGAGCAGCACGACGACGCCAGACGCCGCAGTGTTGCGCGCCGCAGGTGGAACCTCACCCGTCGACGAGCGGACGAGTTCGACAGCCCGCGCGACCGCATCGCCGATCGCCGTGCCGAAACCGGGAGCCAGGGCGGCGATCCCGTCCCGGAGCGCCCGCCGATCAGTCGTCGGTGCGGCAAGGACGACGGGGTCGTCGGAGAACGCCACGAGCCCGATCCTGATGCGTTTCGGGACCCGCTCGACGAACGACGAAATCGCACTGCGCGCGGCTTCGAGCCGAGTTGGAGCGACGTCCTTCGCGTTCATCGACGTGGACACGTCGACCACGAGTACGACGGTGGCGCGATCGGAGATCGCGGCGAGAGTCAGTCGCGGCCGGGCGACGGCGACGCAGAGCAGAGCGACGGCGAGGAGCAGCAAGCCGGCGACGAGGTGGCGCCGCCAGCTCGTACGCGAGGCGACCGCCGCGAGCACCGCCAGGTTCGGGTACGAGACGGCCGCCGGTGACGGTCTCCCCTCGATCCATAGGTAGCAGGCGAGCGCCACGAGAGGTACGACGAGCGAGACGAGCAAGACCGGCGCACCGAAGGTCATCGCACCCCCACGCAGAGCGCGCGAACTTGCACCTCGGCCTGGGCGCCGATCGACCGCATAGTCGTGACGCGCGCGACGACGACGCCCTCGACGATGGTGCGCCGCACCCGCACTACGCCGAGGAGCAGGGAAGAAGGCGGCATGGGCTGCCGGAAGGCAACTGCGTGCGTCGAGCCGACGAGCCGTGATCCGGTAGGGCAGCCGACCCTCACTGTGCGGGAGCCGTTCCGCACGGGGTTGTTGACGACGACGCTCCGCAAGGACTGAACCGGCTTGAAGCCGGCCGCGCGGGCAGCGATCCCAGTCAATGCCCGGCCACCACCGCCACGTGTCGGAATGCAGCCGATCAGCGGCTGGAAGGTCGTAGAGCCCGCTCCGGCACGCGTGCGCTCGGCGTGGAAGACGACACTGTGACGAGTTGTGACTCCCGGGCCGACCGGGCTGCCCGTCTCACCTCGAAACGAGACCTCGACGTCCCTGGCTGCCACGCGGGCATCGATCCCGGCAACGACATACCCCGCGATCGGGCATGCGAGCTCGTAGTCCGTCCCTCCGGGAGGCACGACGACCCACGGCCCGGCGACGGGTAGGCAGACCTGGAGGCCCCTGCATTCATCGGCTGCGAGCGCGGCCCCGGCCGACGTCGCGCCGAGGGACAGCCCCGTGACGACGAGAGCAAGAGCAAGACGCATCTTCACAGCGGTCTCCGAGTCCACGCGAGGGACAATCCCGACGCGACGAGAAGCAGCACGGCGCCGACGCCGGCGAACGCGGCCGTCACCTCGCGCTCTTCGCGCTTCTTGCCCATCCTGCTGCCGAGATCGCGGTAGACCTGCTCGAGCCGTGCGGCTGTCGGCGCGGCCGAATACCGGCCACCGCTGATCCGGGCGACCTCCCGTAGCGTCCGCGTATCGGGAGAGACGGTGACCCGCTCCTTGAGCCCGTTCGGGAGAGGCACCGCGACGACGGCATCGCGCGTCCCGAGTGCCACGGTGTTGACCGGAACACCGATCTTCTTCGCCTGCGCCGCCGCGGCGAGCGGAGCCCGGCCTCCCGACGTCTGTGCACCGTCGGACAGCAACAGCACCGTTGCCGGAGCAGCTGCCTTCGGTGACGGTTGCTGCGCGACCCCACCGGGCCGCGCAGCGGCGACGGAGCGATCGATGGCATCGCCGAGAGCCGTTCCGGAGCTCAGCCGGATCTGGTCGAGCGCGCTCCGAGCCGCGTCGCGGTCGGTCGTCGGCCGGAGGATGAGAGATGCCCGCGTCGAGAACGTCACGATGCCGACGGCATAGCCGGACGGGGCAGTGGCAAAGAATGCCCGTGCGGCCGACAGCGCGGCCGCAAGCCTCGAGGGTCGCACGTCGGTTGCAGACATGGAGCGAGACGTATCGATCGCGAGGATGACCGTCGCTTCACGGCGCGGAACGGAGAGCGTTGCCCGGGGCCGGGCCACTCCGACGATCAGCGTGGTGAGAGCGGCAATCGCAAGAACGAACGGTAGGAGCCTTCTGATCCGACGCGGTGGTGGGGCGAACGAGGCTACGAGGGCAGGCGTCCCGAAGCGCGCAGCCTGCTCCTTGCGTCGGCGCTCACCGACCACGAGCAGCGCTACGACGATGGGGATCGCAAGCAAGCCGAGCAGTGCGAGAGGAGCGTCGAAGCTCACCGGCGTGTCCCCAGGTGCGCGGCGAGGTGGCGAAGCCAATCTCCACCAGTCGAGAGGACGACGTGAGACGCCTGCGCTGCGGCGAGCTCGTCGGCGACAGCCCGCCGCTCGCGAGCGGCGGCTTCGGCGAACCGTGCCCGAAGACCTGTATCGCTCGTGTCGACACGGAGCCGCGCCCCGGTCTCCGGATCGGCGAACCACACCTCTCCCACGTCGACGAGCTGCTCTTCCCGCGGGTCCCGCACCTCGACCGCGAGCACATCGTGGCGCGCGGCGAGGTCGACGAGCTGCGGCCGCCAGTCGCGAGCACCACGGAAGTCGGACACGACTGCGACGAGAGAACGCTGCCGGGCTACCGCTCCCAGCAGCTCGAGGGCGGGTGTGAGGCCTGACGCAGCGCCTCCCGGCGTTTCGTCGTCGCCGAGCGCGAGCAGGAGCCCGACGAGTCCGGTGCGTCCCTGGCGTGGCGGCAACGGCGCCGGCGAGCCACTTCCGAACGAGACGAGCCCGACCCGGTTGCCGCGCACGCTCGCCGCGTGCCCAAGCGCAAGTGCGACGCCGAGGGCGACATCTGCCTTGCGTCGATCGGCCGTGCCGAAGCCCATCGAGAGCGTGCGGTCGAGCACGATCCAGGTGACGAGGATACGCTCGGCGAGTTGCACACGCACGTGCGCCTCGCTCGTGCGCGCCGTCACGTTCCAGTCGATCAGGCGAACGTCGTCGCCCGGGACGTAGGGGCGGATCTGGGCGAGCTCACTCCCCCGGCCGAGCAGGTTCGAGCGATGGTCGCCGGCAAGGAGGCCGTCGACACGGCGGCCGATCGAGAGCTCGAGGGCGCGGAGCAACGGCTCCGGCATCGGCCCGGGGCCGGGGCGCTCGGGAGTCTCGACGACACCGAATGCCCGCAGTCGACTCACGCGGCGACCGGTCTCCCGAGCTCGAGAGGCGGCGCAGTAACAGTCCCGAGCACCGCGTCGAGCACGTCGTCGGCCGTCCGCTGCTCGGCGAGCGCTCGATAGGTGAGCACGAGACGGTGTCGCAGCGCATCCTTCGCGAGCGACCGGACGTCGGTGCCGAGCACGTAGTCACGGCCGTGGATGAGAGCCAGCGCCCGCGCACTCTGGACGAGCGCGATCGGACCACGCGGGCTGGCGCCGTACTCGATCAGACCCACGATCTCACCCAGCCCGACGGCGGCCGGATTGCGCGTCGCCTCGGCGAGAGACACCGCATAGGCCACGAGCGAGGGATCGACGTAGACGCTCAGCGCGGCCTGCTGAAGCGCTCTCAGCGCCTCCAACTCGAGCACCTGCCGGACGACGGGCGGAGCTGCCAGTGACCGCTGGACGACCGTGAGCTCCTCGTCGCGACTCGGATACCCGACCACGACCTTGAGCATGAAGCGGTCGACCTGGGCCTCCGGTAGTGGGTATGTGCCTTCCGATTCGATCGGGTTCTGGGTCGCCATGACGAGGAACGGGTCGGGGACGAGATGCGTGTCGTGGCCGATCGTCACCTGCCGCTCCTGCATCACCTCGAGAAGCGCCGACTGCACCTTCGCCGGCGCGCGGTTGATCTCGTCCGCGAGCAGGAAATTGCAGAAGACCGGGCCCTCTTCGGTGTCGAAGCCACCCGTATCCGGCCGGTAGATCCTCGTGCCGACAAGATCGCTCGGCACGAGGTCGGGCGTGAACTGCACCCGCCGGAACGTCCCGCCGAGCACGGCGGCCGTCGTCTTGATCGTCAAGGTCTTCGCGAGCCCGGGCACGCCCTCGATCAGGAGGTGGCCTCCCGCGACGAGGCAGACGAGCACGCGCTCGAGCATCTCGTCCTGGCCGGCGATCACCCTCTTGACCTCCACCAGTGCCTCCTCGAGGCGCTCGCGATGATCGACCGGTTCGGGTACCGGCGGGGTCTCGGGGGTTGACATCAGCTCCTCCTTTGCAGTGGCTTCGACGTTCGTGGCAGCGTAGACAGGCGGTCGCCGGGGCGCGTGAATCCACGGTTAAGGACGGCGTCGGGTCGGACTCCACGCCATCGCTCCAGGCCCCATAAGATCACCGGGTGGACCTCCGCGACACACCCGATGAGGCGAAGTTCCGCGACGAGCTCAACGTGTGGCTCCGGGAGAACCTGCCTGCGGCGTTGCTCGGGCATCGCGGGGGCGCTGCGCGATACGCCGACGGAGCTGTTCGAGACTGGAGCCGTACCCTCTACGAGGCGGGCTACGTCGGGCTCACCTGGCCGAAGGATTACGGCGGCGGAGGCAAACCGCACAGCTACCAGGCGATCTTCCTCGAAGAGCTCGCTCGCGCCGAGGCACCGCAGCACCTCGGTGTGATCGGGCTCGGCATGGCCGGGCCGACGATCATTGCGTGCGGCACGGAGGCTCAGAAAGCCCGCTACCTGCAGCGCATCCTCTCGGCCGACGAGATCTGGTGCCAGGGCTTCTCGGAGCCGGAAGCGGGGTCTGACCTCTCGGCGGTGAGAACGGCGGCGCGGCTCGAAGGCTCGCGGTTCGTGATCGACGGCCAGAAAGTGTGGTCGTCCTACGCGCACATCGCCGACTGGTGCATTCTCCTCACCCGCAGCGACCCATCCTCCGAGGGCCACGCCGGGCTCACGTACCTGATCGTCGACATGAAGGCGCCTGGCGTCGAGGTGCGGCCGCTGCGCCAGATCACGGGAGAGGCGGAGTTCAACGAGATCTTCCTCTCCGGTGTCGAGGTGCCGCTCGAGAACGTCCTCGGCGACGTCGGCGGCGGTTGGCAGGTGGCAATGACGACGTTGCTCCACGAGCGCGGGACACTCGGCTTTGCGCTCACGGCGGCGCTCGAGGTCGCCGTTGGGAAGCTGATCGAACTCGCCCGCGACCGCGGGGCGACGCCGTTGCAGCGCGATGCGATCGCACGAGAGTGGATCGAGCTGCAGGCGCTGCGGTACACCGCCTACCGATCGCTGTCGGCGTTGATGAGGACCGGCATCCCCGGTCCCGAAGGGACGATCCTGAAGCTGCAATGGTCGGAGGCGGCGCAGCGAGTGACCAAGATCGCGCTCGAGCTGCTCGGCCCCGACGCCCAGCTCCTGGCCGAAAACGCACCATACGGCGGCTATTGGCAGCACTCACAGCTTCGCAGCCGGGGGAACACGATCGAGGCCGGGACCTCGGAGATCCTGCGCAACATCATCGCCGAGCGCGTACTCGGCCTGCCGAGATCGCGCTGATGGACTTCGCATTCACTCCCGAGCAGCAGGAATTACGCGACCAGGCGCGATCCTTCCTCGCGGAGACGCCGGAACCGTCATGGGCGGAGCTGGCCGGGCTCGGCTGGACCGGGGTTTCCGTACCCGAGGCAGACGGTGGCGCTGGGCTCGGTTTCCTCGACGAGGCGGTCTTGTTCGAGGAGCTGGGCCGCGCGCTCACACACGCGCCGTACTGGTCGACGGTGGCCGTGACGCTGCCGGCGCTCCCCGCAGACCTTCAAGGCGAAGTTGCTCGAGGCGAGGCGAGCTGGACGCTTGCCGGCGGCCCCCTCGTCGCCGACCTCGACACCGCAACGCGGATCGCGTACGTCGGCGGTGACTCGATCTGGGAGCTCGAAGGCGCCGACCGGGAAGTACTGCTGACGAACGACGAGACCCGGCCGCTCGGTGTCGTTTCGGGCGGGGCGGCCGGACGCCGGCTTGCGAGCTCCGAGCTGTTGCCCCAGCTTCGGACGCGCTCGTTGACGGCGTTGTCACTCGAAGCGTGCGGGGTTGGCTCTCGGGCGCTCGAGCTCACGGTCGAATACGCGAAGGAGCGCCGCCAGTTCGGAAAGCCGATCGGCACGTACCAGGCGGTCTCGCATCCTCTGGCGACGACCCTGATGGAGCTCGAGCTCGGACGATCGCTCGCGCTCTTTGCCGCCTGGTGCATTGCCGAGGACGACCCTCGTGCGCCGATCGCGGCGGCAGCGGCGAAGGCTCACTGCGCTGATGCAGCCGTCGCCGCGTGCGAGCGGTCGATCCAGGCCCACGGCGGGATCGGGTTCACCTGGGAGCACGTCGCACACAGGCTGTACAAGCGGGCGCTCTGGATTCAGGCCTGGGAGGCATCCACGGCACAGCTTCGCTCAGAAGTAGCCGCACATCTGCTGGACGGCGACGGGAGGTGAGATGCAGGGACTGACGATGGACTACGAACTCAACGTGCCGGCGATCCTGCGGCGGGGCGAGGAACTCTTCGGGCACAAGAAGATCGTGAGCCGGCTACCCGACAAGAGCTGGCATTCCTATACGTATACCGACTTCGCCCGACGTGCCAAGCAGCTCGCCTTGGCGTTGCGCAACGAGCTCGGTCTCACCGATGGAGACCGTGTCGCCACGTTCGCCTGGAACCACCACGAGCATCTCGAGACGTACATCGGGGCTCCCGTCGGCGGTTTCGTCACCCACACGCTGAACCTGCGGCTCCATCCCGACGACCTCACCTACATCGCGACCCACGCCGGCGACCGGGTGCTGATCGCCGACAAGGTGCTCTGGCCGCTCGTGGAGCCGTTCCGGGACCGGGTCGGTTTCGAGCACGTGATCGCGATCGGGGAGGGCGAGACCCCTCCCGGAGCAATCGACTTCGAGGAGCTGCTGGCGAGCGCGGACGCCGATGCCTTCGCCTACCGCGAGCTCGACGAGCGGTCGGCTGCGGCGATGTGTTACACGAGCGGCACGACAGGTCAGCCGAAGGGCGTCGTCTATTCGCATCGCGCGATCGTCCTCCACTCGCTCGCGTCGACCCAGTCGAGCTCGCTCGGAATCTGCGAGTCCGACACCGTTCTGCCCGTCGTGCCGATGTTCCACGCAAACGCGTGGGGCTTCCCGTTCACCTGCACGCTCGTCGGTGCAACGCAGGTCTTCCCAGGCCCGCACCTCGACCCGGTCTCGCTGCTCGATGCGTTCGTCGAGCAGGAGGTCACGCTCACGGCGGGTGTACCGACGATCTGGACGGGCATGCTCCAGACGCTCGACTCCCGACCAGAGACGTGGGACCTGTCAGGTCTGCGGACGATGATCGTCGGCGGCTCGGCTGCGCCGCAGGCCATGATCGAGGGCTTCGAACGCCGCCACGGCCTCCACATCACGCACGCCTGGGGGATGACCGAGATGGCGCCGATGGGCACGATCTCGTCGCTCTCGAGCCGCGAGCTCGCCCTCTCCGAGGACGAGCAGTTCGCCTACCGGGCCAAGCAAGGAATTCCCGCCCCGTTCGTCGAGATCCGCGCACGCGGCGGTGAGGGACTCGTTCCCTGGGACGGGGCCACGATGGGCGAGCTCGAAGTGCGCGGCCCCTGGATCGCTTCGTCGTACTACGAGGCTCCGGAGGCCGCCGATCGCTGGACCGACGACGGCTGGTTCAGGACCGGCGACATCGTCACGATCGAGGAGAACGGCTTCGTCGAGATCAAGGACCGCTCGAAGGACCTCGTCAAGTCGGGCGGCGAGTGGATCTCGACGGTCGCACTCGAGAACGCCCTCATGGGCCACCCCGCCGTGCTCGAGGCCGCCGTGATCGCCGTGCCCGACGACAAGTGGTCGGAGCGCCCGCTCGCCGTCATCGTGTACCGGGAAGGCCAGACCGCCGACGCCGAGGAGCTCCGTGCCTTCCTCGAGCCGCATTTCGCAAAATGGTGGCTACCGGAACGGTTCGAGGCAGTCGACGAGATCCCGAAAACGGCCGTTGGCAAATTCCGCAAGACGGCTCTCAGAGAACGCTTCACCTAACAGCGGGAGCCGTCCTGCCCCGTCCACCGAGGAGGATCGTTGGCCACGTTCGTCACCACCGAGCACGAGGGCGTCGTCGCACTCGTCACGATCGACAACCCGCCGCTGAACGCGCTCTCCGCGGCCCTGCTGGAAGAGCTCGAGGCGGAGGTCGACCGGCTCGACGGCGACGACGCCACGCGTGCGATCGTCCTCCAGGGCGGCGGTGAGCGCGCATTCGTCGCGGGGGCGGACATCAAGGAGTTCCCGGCGTTACGCGAGGCCGGCGGCGGCGAGGGCGGCGCGGCGCGCGGGTTGCACGCCCTCGGGCACCGCATGGATGCGGCGCGGACACCGTTCGTGGCGGCGATCAAGGGCTACTGTCTCGGCGGCGGCCTCGAGCTCGCACTGTGCTGTGACGTCCGTGTCTGCGCCGACGACGCGAAGCTCGGCCAGCCGGAGGTCAAGCTCGGCCTGATCCCCGGCGGCGGCGGAACGCAGCGGCTCCCGCGGCTCGTGGGCCTCGGCCGCGCGAACCTCCTCAACCTCGGAGGCGAGTTCGTCGACGCCGCGACGGCCTACTCATGGGGGCTCGTCGAGCAGGTGATCCCGCGCGATGAGCTGTTGCCCGCTGCGATGACGGTGGCCGCCCGGTTCGCTGCTCATTCGCCGCACGCCGTAGCGGTGATCCGGGAGCTGGCGCGAACGACTCGCGACCTCTCGCTCGAGGAGGGGTTGCGGCGCGAGGCAGACGCCTTCCGCCGCTGTCTCCTGAGCGAAGACGGCCAGGAGGGGGTCGCCGCGTTCGTCGAGAAGCGCGAGCCGAAGTTCACCGGCCGATGAAAGCGATCCGCCTCGACTCGGTCGGCGGCCCCGAGGAGCCGGCGCCTCGCGGCCTCCCAGCGCCGGTTGCCGCGGAGGGTCAGTTCGTCGTCGAGGTCAGGGCGTCTGCGAATGTCGTGCTCGTCACGTGAGAGCGATCGTCACCGGCGGCGCCTCGGGGATCGGGGCAGCGATCGTGGCCCGCCTGCGCGCCGAGAACGTCGACGTGGAGGTTCTCGACCTCACGCACGGCTTCGACGTCACCGAGCCCGAGCACTGGGACGAAGTGGGCCCGGTCGAGATCGCCAGCCTGAATGCCGGTGTGCTCGGTGGCGCAGCAGACCCCGCCGAGATCTCCCTCGAGCGCTACCGCCGAACGATGCAGGTCAACGTCGACGGTGTCGTGCTCGGGGTGCGACGACTCGCGCGCGTGATGCCCTCGGGAGGGCGCATCGTGGTGACCGCGTCGCTCGCCGGGCTGACGCCGATGCCGTCCGACCCCGTCTATGCGGCGTCGAAGCATGCGGTGATCGGGTTCGTCCGCTCGATCGCCGTTCCTCTCGAGGCGCGCGGGATCTCGATCAACGCGGTCTGTCCGGGCATCGCCGACACCCCGATGGTCGGGGGCGACGCCCGGGAACGACTCATAGCGGCCGACTTCCCGCTGCTCTCGGCCGCCGAGGTGGCCGAAGCGGCATGGCTCGCCCTGGGCTCCGACGCGACCGGACACGCGTGGGTCGTTCAGCCCGGCAGGCCGCCCCTCGACTTTCGCTTCCCCAGTGTTCCCGGCGCCCGGACACCGGCCGGTAGACCCGGCGCGCCCCCGCTCTCCGGGTGATGAAAGATCCACGGGGGCGCCCCAGACGAAAGTTCGTGCCGTTTCGACGCGATTGCGTCAACCCGGGCGACCAATGCGAGAATGTCGGGCGTGAGCCGTAACGCCTTCTCGAGCCCTGCTGCGCCCCGCGCCGTCGGCCCCTACTCGCAGGCGGTCGCATCGGGCGACCACGTCTTCCTCTCCGGACAGACGCCCATCGACCCGGCGTCGGGAGGGCTCATCGACGCCGATGTCTCCGGGCAGGCGGAGCGCTGCTTCGACAATCTGGACGCCGTGCTCGCGGCAGCCGGGCTCACCTTCGACGACGTCGTCAAGGTCAACGTGTATCTGACCTCGATGGACGACTTCGCGGAGATGAACCTCGTCTACGCCGACCGGTTCACGGAGCCGTTCCCGGCTCGAACGACGGTTGCCGTCTCCGCGCTGCCCCTCGGGGCACGAATCGAGATCGAACTCGTTGCGAGGCGAGGCGAGAAGATCGAGGCGAGGTAGGAGCACGGATCGTGGAAGGCCGTCGCGGGGATGACCTTCGGCCCACCCGGCTTTGGGGCCGGGGCCTTGGATTGATCGAGCATGGCACGAGCTGCCATGGACAGGACCCATTCGCGAGACCATCCACCTAGCTGAACAGCCAGGGATCTCCGGCGGCGTAGCTCTTCAGTATGCGGCGGGCCACGACCATGCGGTGCACCTCGTCGGGCCCGTCGTAGATCCGCCCGCCCCGCGCGTGCATCGCCATCTGGGCGAGCGGCGTGGCGTCGGTGAGCCCACGGGCACCGTGCACCTGGATCGCCCTGTCGATCACGTCGTTCAGCACTCCGGCGGCGTAGAACTTGAGCAGCGACACCTCGACTCGCGCCTCCGAGCCCTCGTCGATCTTACGCGCGGTATCCATCGTCAGGAGCCTGCAGGCCTGGATGCCGGCCGCGGAGTCGGCGATCCAGTTCTGCACCGTCTGCTTGTCGGCGAGAGGCCCTCCGAACGCCTCGCGCCCGAGTGCGTGGGAGCACATCAGATCGAACGCGCGCTGCATCTGGCCGAGCCATCGCATCACGTGGTGGATGCGTCCCGGGCCGAGGCGCTTCTGGGCGATCCGGAACGCATCGCCACGCTCGCCGAGCGTGTTCGCAATCGGGACCCGGACGCCCGCGTACCGGACTTCGCAGTGGGTGTTCCAGGCGCGCCCGACATGGCCCATCACCGACGTGGGTCGCTCGATCACGAGTCCTGGCGTGTCGGTGGGCACCAGGATCATCGACCCTCGCTTGTACGTCTCGGCGTCCGGATCGGTGATGGCGAACACGATCCCGAAGGTCGAGCCGTCTGCACCGCTCGAGAACCACTTTCGCCCGTCGATCACCCACTCGTCACCGTCGAGCACAGCCCGGGTGCGAAGCAAGGTCGGGTCCGAGCCCGCAACATCCGGCTCGGTCATCGAGAAGAACGACCGTGCCCGCCCCGAGACGAGCGGCTCGAGAAAGCCGTCTCTCTGCTCGGGCGTGCCGAAGTGATGGAGGATCTCGGCATTGCCGGCATCGGGGGCCTGACAGCCGAAGACGAGCTGCGCCCAGTGCGAGCGACCGATCTCTTCGTTCACACAGGCGTAGTAGAGGAACCCGTCGCCGGTCCCGCCGGCGCTCGGCGGCATGTGCGGCGCCCAGAGCCCCGTCGTGCGCGCCTTTGCCTGCAACGTCGCAAGGAGCTCCTGGGCCGCGTCGTCCTCCCGGTCGAGCAGTCCCTCGTTCGGGAACACGTGCTCGTCCATGAACGCCCGATAGTGCGACCGGCGCTCGAGGAATGCCGGCGGGAAGAGTGACGTGCTCACGGCAGTAGGATCGTTCACATGCGCCTCGCACTGCAACTCGGGTACGACGACCCGCTCCACGGCGTCGCGCTGGCGCAGGAAGCTGATCGACTCGGGTTCCACTCCGTCTGGACGTCCGAAGCCTACGGCACGGACGCGGTCACGCCGATGGCATGGATCGCTGCGACCACCGAGCGGATCGCCGTTGGCAGCGCGATCATGCAAATGCCCGCCCGGACGCCGGCCGCGACGGCGACGACAGTGGCAACACTCGACATCCTCTCGGGTGGCCGGGTTCTGCTCGGTCTCGGCACGTCCGGCCCGCAGGTCGCCGAGGGCTGGCACGGCCAGCCCTGGGGGAAGCCGCTCATGCGTACGCGCGAGTACGTCGAGATCGTGCGCACCGTGCTCCGACGCGAGGTGCCGCTCGAGCACCACGGTGAGCACTACGACATTCCCTACAGCGGACCGGGAGCGACGGGTCTCGGCAAGCCCTTGAAGATCATCGTGCATCCGACCCGGCACGAGGTGCCGATCTACCTGGCTGCGATCGGACCGAAGAACGTCGAGCTCGCGGCCGAGATCGCCGACGGTTGGCTGCCGATCCTCTTCTCGCCCGAGCGGGCGCGCGGCGTGCACGGGCCTGCGCTCGCCAAGGGGTTCGCGCTCCGCGGTGGGCGGCCGGACGACTGGGACCTCGCGCCGCTCGTACCGGTGCTGATGGACGACGACGTTCAGGCCTGCCGCGACTTCCTCAGGCCGATGCTCGCGCTCTACGTGGGCGGCATGGGAGCACGAGGTCAGAACTTCTACAACCGACTCGCCCAACGCTACGGCTTCGAGGCGGAAGCCGAGACGATCCAGGATCATTACCTCGCGGGCCGCAAGGGAGAGGCGGCGGCAGCCGTGCCGGACGCTCTCGTCGACGAGATCGCGCTCGTCGGCGACCGCGCGCGGATCGCCGACCGGCTCGCCGCCTGGCGAGAGAGCGGCGCGACGACGCTCGTGCTCCAGGCGCGACAGCCGGCGGCGCTGCAGGCGCTGGCAGAGCTCACGGGTTGAACGAGGCGGTGAAGGAGTCCGTGGAAGAGTCGCTCGCACGGGAGCTCGGCACAGCGGTTACACGAATGACCCGGCTCGCGGGTGGCGCGTCGAAGGAGGCGTGGGCGGTGCACACCGCCGACGGGCGGGAGCTGATCCTCCGCCGTGCCGGAGGCGGGGTGATTCACCTCGACACCTTGTCGCTCCGACAGGAGTTCGACGTGCTCGCCGCCGCGTGGAGCGCCGGGGTGCGCGTGCCCGAGCCCATCGCCTACCTCGGCGATGTCGACGGTCGTGAGGGGTTCGTGATGGAACTCGTGCACGGCGAGGCGATCGGGCGCCGAATCGTCAAGGCCGCTCCTCGAGGCCTCGAGCTCCAGATGGCCGAGGAGCTTGCGAAGATCCATTCGATCACACCGGCGACACTCGCCTTTCTCCCGAACCACGATCTCTGGCAACGGCTCTACGCCGAGCTCGACGCCGTCGATGAGCCGCACCCCGCGATCGAGCTCGGAATCGCCTGGTGCCGAGGGCGACTTCCGCTCGAGCGCCCTCGAGTGGTCACGCACGGCGATTTCCGGATCGGCAACCTGATGGTGGACCAGGACGGGATCGCCGCTGTACTCGACTGGGAGTTCGCGCACGTGGGCGACCCGGCTGAAGATCTCGCCTGGCCCCTCGTCCGCGCCTGGCGCTTCGGGAACGACGCCCGCCATCTCGGAGGCGTCGGCGAGGTCGAGCCCTACCTCGTCCGCTACGCCGAGCTGACGGGCGTCGAGATCCCTCCGAGCGAGCTGCTGGCCTGGGAGGTCCTGGGCAACTGCAAGTGGGCGATCGGCGCCCTCACCCAGGCTCGCCGGCACCTGCGGGGCGACGAGCGCAGCGTCGAGCTCGCCATCCTCGGTCGACTCGCGGCCGAGATGGAGTACGAGCTACTGGATTTGATCGAGAGTGCTGCGTGAGCGTGAGAAGGGCGTCGGACCGGCCCACGGCCGTTGAGCTCGCGACCGCGGTACGGGAGTTCCTCGAGGTCGAGATCCTGCCGACTCTCGACGATCATCGGCTCCGCTTTCGGACCCTCGTGGCAATGAACGCTCTGTCGATCGTCGAACGGGAGGGGCCTTTGCCGGTGGAGGCGGACTGGGAGACTGCCCGCCGGATTCGGACCGGCGACATCCGTGAAGACGACCTGACCAGGCTGAAGGCGGAGGTAGCCGGGAAGCTTGCGATCGCAAGTCCGAAGTACCTCGAGCGCTACGGATGAGCCGCTTCGTGCGCCGCCGGATCTACCTGATGCGCCACGGCGCCGTTGCGTACTTCGACGACTCGGGTCGTCCCGTGCGGCCCGACACGGTACCGCTGACCGAGGAAGGCCGACGCCAGGCGGAAGCCGCCCGCGACCTGCTCGCGGGCATTGCGCTCGACCGCGTGATCGCGAGCGGCCTACAGCGCACGATGGAGACGGCGGCAATCGTCGCTCCCGATCGCGAGGCCGAGGCGTGGCCGGAGCTGCAAGAGATCCGGAGCGATCGGCTCTCCTCCATCCCCGCCGAAGAGCTGGAGGAAGCGTTCGTTCACGCCTTCCGTGGAGTAGTTCCGAACGAGAAGCGGTTCCTGGGCGGCGAGACGATCGGCGAGCTGTTCGACCGGGTGCTGCCCGCCCTCGACCGTTTGCTCGCCGACGACCGTTGGGATACGTCGCTGCTCGTCCTCCACGGCGCGGTCAACCGGGCGGTGCTCTCGTACGCCCTTACCGGGGAGCGGCTGTTCCTCGGCCGCTTCGAGCAGGCGCCCGGCTGCGTCAACGTGCTCGACGTGGACGACGAGTGGGTCGTTCGTGCGGTCAACCTTGCCGCCACCGACCCTGCGCACCGCACCACACGCGGGACGACGATGGAGGGCTACTGGGAGCAGTATCGCGCCAGCGAGATGAACGAGGACGCCTGAGGGCCGGCCCGAAGGCCGACCCTCTCACCCGCTCAGGCTTCCGGTGGGTTCGGTCTCAGACGTCCGACTTGCTGCACTTGAGCGCCGACACGGACTGGAACGTGCCGTTCGTGAACTTCATGATCTGCTCGCAGTGGATCGGGAACTGGGTTGCCGGCCCGGTCTTCTGGAGGTTGCCCGGAAGCAGGAACGGGTTGGCCTGCGCCCAGGTCCTCACGGCCTTCATGATCCCGGCACGGGTCGGGTTCGGCCCTGCCTGCTGCAAGAGCTGCACGAACGCGTGGGCGACCGCCACGCCGTAGAGGTTGAGGCTGTTGCCCTGCACCGCCGCGCTCGACCCGTTCGGGTAGTACTTGGTCATCACGTCGCGGTACAGCTTCATGGCCGCGTCGCCGTCCCACTTCGCATTCGCAGGATCTTTTGTGTACTGGGTCGTGAACGTGTTGTTGACGAGCGTTCCGGCGCCGGACTTCTGGGCGAGCGTGAGGATCGTGTCGGTGGCCGACACCGAGTTCGTGTAGATCACCGGTGGGGTCCAGCCGAGTGCCTTGGCGATCACGTACGACTGGACCGTGAACTTCGGCGTTGCGAAGATGACGAACACGGTCGCGCCGGTGGCACGCAGCTTCGCGATCTGCGACTTCACGTCGGGCGCCGACACCTCGTAGGATTCCTTGCCGACGATGTTCGACGTCTTGCCGCCGAGGCCGGTCTCCAGACCTTGGAGATAGTCCTTGCCGTAGTCGTCGTTCTGGTAGAGGACCGCGATCTTGGCACTCGGGCTGTTGCGGGCGATCGCCTGTCCGTAGATCGTGCCCTCGAGCACGTAGTCGGGCTGCCAGCCGGTCGTCCACGGATATTTCTTCCAGTCGCGCCCCCATGTCGATGCGCCGGTGGCGTTCAGGAGCTGCGGCACCTTCTTCGCGTTGAGGTACGGCCTGATCGCGAGGTTCACCTCGGTACCCAGCGACCCGACGACCGCGAACACCTTGTCCTGCTCGACCAGCTGCCGCGTCAGCTGCACGCTGTTTGCCGGGTTGTATCCGTCGTCGAGGTAGTTGAAGACGATCTGGCGGCCGAAGACGCCGCGCTTGCCGTCAGCTCCCTTGCGGGCGTTGATGTAGGAGAAGTACGCCTTCATGGCGACCGGGATCGGGGCGTAGGCAGAGGCTGGACCGGTCAACGGGAAGGTGCCGCCAATCGTGACGTTCTTCGCGGTGATACCCGTCTCGGCCGTCGCGGTGGAGGCCGTGAGCCCGAGCGCCGCGACGAGCGCGAGCGCGATGAGCATGACTCTGCGCATTGACCACTCCTTCTTGAGGTGAGAGCTGACGGGACGACCCTAACCGCCCCATCACCAAGACGCCAGAGCCGCGCTTTTGTTGGATCAGCCGAGGCCGATCTCGGTCGCCAGGGCTTCTGCCTCGTCGAGGTCGTCCGAAAGCGCCTCGATTCCGTCGGCCCAGATCGCGGGGTCGGTGAGGTCGAGGCCGACCACGCGCGCGAGCTCCTCGGGCGCCTTGGAGCCGCCCGCCCGCAACAGGCCGAGGTACGGGGCGACGATCGCGTCTCCCTCGCGCTGATACGAGCGAAAGATGGCGAGCGCGAACAGGTATCCGTAGGCGTAGGCGTACACATATCCGGGCACGTTCGTGAAATGAGGGATGTAGCTCCACCAGGTCTCGTAACCGCCGATCCCGACCGAGTCGCCGAACAGCGCCGACTGGCACTCGAGCCAGAGCTCGTTGAGCCGATCGGTCGACAGCTCGCCCTTTTCCCGGCGTTCGGTGTGGACGAGGTTCTCGAACCTGTTCATCGCGATCTGCCGGAACGTCGTAGCGATCGCGTCCTCGAGCTGGCCCGTGAGCAGATCGAGCCGCCTGCGTGGATCGGCCTCGCCCGCGAGCAAACGCTTGAAGGTGAGCGCTTCCCCGAACACGGAAGCGGTCTCCGCCGTCGTCAGCGGCGTCGACGCATTGAACAGCCCGAGTGGCTGGGCCATCGAGCCGTGCAGGGCGTGCCCGAGCTCGTGGGCGAGTGTGAGGATCGAGCGGCGGTCTCCGGTGTAGTTCATGAACACGTACGGATGGACGCCGGGGACGTTCGTGGCGCAATACGCGCCGTGGCGCTTGTCGGGTCGGACCGGGGCGTCGATCCACGCGTCGTCGAAGAACCGCTCGACGGCCGCTCCCGCCTCCTGCGAGAAGTCACCGTACGCAGCGACGACGATGCGGCGCGCGTCGTCCCAGGACGTCTTCGACGAGTCCTCGGCCACGGGCGCGAAGCGGTCGTAGAACTCGAGCTTGTCGAGTCCGAGCAACTTCGCCTTGAGTCGGTAGTACCTCTGAGGAACGTCGTACCGGGAGGTAGCTGCGTCGACCAGCGCCTGAACGGCGTCGTCGGTCGTCTCGTTCGCGAGGTTTCGCGAGGAAATCCAGGTCGGGTAGCCCCGGAGCCGGTCATCGATCCACTTGTCGACCAGGATCGTGTTGAAGACCGACGTGCGCGTGCGCAAACCCGGCTCGAGGGCGACCGTAACGGCCTCGGCGGCCCCACGGCGCTCGTCGCGGTCGGAAGAGTAGAGCTTCGCCATCGCCGTTTCGAGCGAGACCGGCTCGGCCTCGCCGTCGAGGTCGACGCGCATGGCCCCGAGCACCTCTTCGTACAGGCGCGACCAGGCGGAGACACCGGAGACGGCCTTTTCCGTGATGATCTTCTCCTCCGGTTCCGTGAGCAGGTACGGGCGGAATACGCGCTGGGCGGAGAGCCAGTGGCGCCAGTGGTCGAGCGCCGGATCCGAGAGGAGCAGCTCGGCCGGCTCGTCCTCGATCGCGGCCCATTCGAGCCCGAAGAAGAGGAGCCGTGTCTCCAGGCCGGCGGCCTTCTCGCCCAGCTTGGCGACGAGCGCCCCACGCGCAGGGTCGGCCATGTTCGTGGAAAACTGCAGATGCGCGTAGTACAGGGCCCGCGTCGCGATCGACTCGATCCGTTCGCGTTCGTCGATCGAGTCCGCGAGCTCGGCCGCGGTCAGGGTCGCGACCTTGCCGTAATAACGGTCGCGAAAGGCGATTGCGGCTTCCTCGGCCTCCACGATGTCACTTTCGATGCGCGGGTCGGCGCCTGACGCGTAGAGGTCGGAGAGGTCCCAAGCAACCTCTTCAGCGCCGGTTTGCTCGATGGTTGTCATGGGCTGGACACTAGACGATCCGAACCTCGGCTCAGAGATCCGCAGGATCGGTCACCGGCGCCCGACAGACGAATCGCTCGCAGAGGTACACCGCCGGCTTCCCGTCGACGAGTCCCTTTCCTTCGAGCAGCGGAACACCGGTCGCCGGACCGACCGACACGACCGTGTTGGGCGCGAACGGAGCAAGGGCCGCGCGAGCAACCGGACTGTCGACCGGACCGGCGACTGCGATCTCGCGCGGCGGCGCGAGCCAGAGATCGAGCGTGCACAAGGCCCATCCGAAGGCACCGGGCGCACGACGCAGCGTTGGCTCCACGAGACGTAAGACGGAAACCCCGAGGTGTCCGAGCTCGTCGTCGCCCCAGATCCGGCCGAGGCGCAACAGGACGTGGGCAAGCATCGAGTTGCCGGAGGGGATAGGAGTGTCGTCGAGCCCTTTCGTGCGCGCCACGAGCTCTTCGCCGCCCGCAGGCGCGAGAAAGAACCCACCGTGCCGGGGATCGTGAAAGAGCTCGATCGCGAGCCGGGCGATCCGTCGCGCCTCCTCGAGCCAGCGGATGGCGCCGGTCGCGATGTGGAGCTCGATCATCCCGTGGGCCGCGTTCGCGTAGTCGTCCAGGAAGCCCTCGCCGCTCACCTTTCCCTCGCGCCACGAGCGCGAGAGCCGACCGTCCTCACGCGAGAGCGGCCCCAGCAGGAACTCGCCCAGCCCGCACGCGGCGTCCAGCCAGTCGGCTCGGTCGAGCCGACGTGCGCCTTCGGCGAGTGCCGCCAGGGCCAGTCCGTTCCAGGAGGCGAGCACCTTGTCGTCCAGGCCGGGCTGGGGTCGTAGCGCCCTCTGCTCGAGCAGTCGCGTGCGAAGATCGGCCGGTAGGTCGCCTCTGATGATCGAGCGACCGTGCTCGAACGGCAGCAGCAGCTCTGCCGGGACTCCCTCCGCCTCCGTCCAGGTGAACGTCAGCCCCTCGACGCCGTTCGTGTCGGCGTCCTGCGCCGAGGCGAGCCCACCGTCCGGCAAACGCAGGTCGCGCACCATGTAGTCCAGGGTCTCCTCCGCGACCGCGCGGTATCTCGGCTCACCTGTCACGGCCCACGCGTGCAGGTACACCGAGGCCAGCAGTGCGTTGTCGTAGAGCATCTTCTCGAAATGGGGTACGACCCAGCGGTCGTCGACCGAGTAACGGTGAAAGCCTCCGCCGACGAGGTCGTACATGCCGCCCGCCGCCATGCCGTCGAGCGTTTTCGTGACCATCTCCATCGCCGTCGGCGAGCCGCGCCGCAGGAGGAGCTCGAGAGTCGAAGCGGGTGGGAACTTCGGCGCCCGGCCGAACCCGCCGTACGTCCGCTCGAAGGTGCGCGCAATGCCCAGCTCCGCCTCGGCCAGGAGGCCGGCCGTGAGCGGCTCGGCCGATGGTTCGATCCGAGCCGAGCTGCCGACGGCTTTCGCCAGCCTGTGTGCCTGCGCGGCGATATCGGGCCGCTGCGTCCGCCAGGCCTCTGCCACCGCGCGGAGGAGCTCGGCGAACGACGGCAGCCCGTGGCGCGGCTCGGGCGGGAAGTACGTGCCTGCGTAGAACGGCTCGCCCGCCGGCGTGAGGAAGACCGTCATCGGCCAGCCACCCTGCCCGGTCATCGACACGGTCGCGTCCATGTAGAGCGCATCGACGTCGGGACGCTCCTCGCGGTCGACCTTTACGTTGACGAAATACTCGTTCATCAGGTCCGCCGTCGCCGGGCTCTCGAACGACTCGTGCGCCATCACATGGCACCAGTGACAGGCGCTGTAGCCCACGGACAGCAGGATCGGCCTGTCTTCCTCCCTCGCCCGCTCGAGTGCCTCGGCACCCCACGGGTACCAGTCGACCGGGTTGTCGGCGTGCTGCAGCAGGTAGGGGCTCGTCTCGGAGCCGAGGCGGTTCATGCGAAGACCGTACGGACGCCGCGCAACTCCGTGCGCAGCAGGTTCCGCGCGCGAGACGAGTCGAGCGCACAGTCGAGCGGTCGGCCGGGAGGCGCGCTCAGCCGGCGAACCGGCCTCGCGGCCGCGAGCTCGGCGAGCTCGGCACGTGAGACGTCGTCTCCTCCCGCGACGTTGAGCGGCCCGGAAACGTCGAGCGACGCCAGCTCGAGCAGTGCCGCGGCGAGATCGCCCACCTGGACCGGCGACCGAATCTCGTCGTCGTAGAACGACGCGTCGGGATCGAGCGCGGCGAGCTCGTGCTTGGATGGATCGTGTCCCGGCCCGCCCACGATCAAGGATGTCCGGACGATGAGCGCGTCGACCGAAACCGCGGCGACGCGGACTTCCGCCTCCGCTTTCGCGCGACCGTACGCCGTGCACGGCGAGGGTGGGTCATCCTCGACGTACGCGCTGCCCTTGAGGCCGTCAAAGATGACGTCGGTCGAGAGGTGGATGAGCCGTGCTCCGACCCCGACAGAGGCGCGTGCGACGTTCTCGGACCCGTCGACCACGATCTGCCGTGCCAGCTCGCCGTCCTGCCGGTATGCGGTGTGGATCACGACGTCGGGCCGGACGTCGGTGAGCAGCTCACGCACGGCGGCAGCGTCGAGCACCTCTACCCGATCGCCGGTCGCTCCGGGGGCGCGCCGCAGCAATTCCGAGCCGAGGAACCCTGTCGCTCCGGTGACGTGGATTCGCATCGGAGGAACGTACCGTCACCACTCCCCCGCCGGGCGGTCGGCAACCCGGGCCGGGTGACTGCGCACTCAGGGTGCCGTCGCCGGCTTCTTGGCGCGACGATGCCGAACCCACTCGACGGTGAACGCGACTGCGAAGGCGATCGCGAGGCCCAGTAGCACGCCCTTCCAAGGCTGCTCCTCGAACTGCTTGCCGCCGATGTACCCGAGCATCGTCGCGTAGACCGCCCAGAGCCCACCGGCGACGACGTCGTAGCGGAAGAATCGATGCCAGGGCAGACCCCGCGTATAGCCGGCCGTGAACGTCACCGCGGTACGCCCGAAGGGGATGAAGCGCGCGACCACGATGATGTAGCTGCCGCGTTCTTCGAGCTGCTGCTCGGCCCAGTCGAAACCGCGATGGGCCTTCTCGTGCTTGAAGAGCCGCCTGACGGTGCGCTCCCCGGCCCACTTGCCGATCCCGTACGAGATGTTGTCGCCGGCAACGGCACCGCCCCACGCAGCGAGGATCACGAGGACGAGGCTGAGATCTCCGGCACCGGCGAGCGTGCCCGCGATGATGACCATCGACTCGCTCGGGACGACCGGGAAGAACGCGTCGAGCACGGCGACCGCGAAGATCGCCGCGTAGCTCCAGTTGGAGCCGGAGACCCAGTCGACCATCTGCGCGAACACGACTGCATCCTCGCAGAGACGAGAACCGCGATGATGGCCCGGTGGGACACACGCCGCTCACAGGCATGCGGGTCCTCGACGTCACCACGTCGATCGCCGGCCCGCACTGCGCTCAGATTCTGGCTGCCCTCGGAGCCGACGTCGTCAAGGTGGAGCGCCCCGACACCGGAGACGACGGCCGGGCCTGGGGACCGCCGTTCTGGAACGGCGAGGGAACCATGTTCCTCTCGGCCAACGCTGGCAAGCGCTCGCTGGCGATCTCGCTCCGCGACCCACGCGGGCTCGAGGCGTTGCTCCGGCTCGTCGATGATGCCGACGTGTTCCTGCAAAGCCTCCGCCCGGGGCTGGCCGGCGAGCTCGGCCTGGGGCCCGAAGCCCTCCAGGAGCGCAACCCGCAACTGGTCTACTGCTCGGTCGGAGCGTACGGGCACCTCGGGCCGCTCAGCCGTGAGCCAGGCTACGACGCGCTGATGCAGGCGGCCGGAGGGCTGATCTCGATGACCGGTGAGCCCGGACGGCCCGGCGTCCGCGTGGGCTCGTCGCTGATCGACCAGGGAACGGGCACGTGGGCCGCGCTCGGCGTCCTCGCTGCGCTCCTCGAGCGCGACCGGACGGGCGAGGGCTCCGTTGTCGACGTGTCGCTGTATGAGACCGCCCTCGGGTACATCGGCTACCACCTCGCCGGCTATCTCGCCGACGGCACGGTGCCACGCGGCCAGGGCACGCGGTTCCCGATGGTGGCGCCGTACCAGGTGTTCTCGACGCGCGACGGCGAGCTGATGATCGCCGGCGGCAATGATCGGCTGTTCAACGCGATCTGCGCCGTCGTCGGGCTCTCAGAGCTCGCCGAGGATCCTCGATTTCGCACCAATCCCGACCGGGTGCGGCACCGCGATGAGCTCTGTGGGATCCTTCAGGAGGCGCTGCGGGAGCAGGACGCTGCGCACTGGCATGCCGAGCTCACGAAGGCGGGGGTGCCGGCGGCCCCCGTCGCGGACGTCGCCGACGTCGCGCAGGCGCCGCAGACCGAGGCGCTCGGAATCCTGCAACCGCTCGATCATCCAACCATCCCCGACCTCACGCTCACCGCTCTTCCCCTGTCGTTCGACGGCGAACGGGCGCTGCACAGGTCGGCCCCGCCGGCCGTGGGCGAGCACACGACGGAGGTGCTCCTCGAGGCCGGTTACGCGACCGACGAAATCGCGGCGCTTGCCGCGGAAGGAGTGATTCGGGAATGAGCCATGTATCCGCTTCGTTCAGCGCCACGATTCGCGTACGACTTTCCGACGCGCCGGGGTCGTTCGCGCGCCTCGCGAAGGCGATCGGCGACGCCGGCGGGTCGTTCGGCGCCATCGACCTCGTTCGCGTCGAGAAGGGCACCAAGGTGCGCGACGTGACCGTGGACGCATCCGACGCCGACCACCTCGCGCGCATCGTCGAGAGCGTCCGTGAGACCGAAGGCGTCGCGGTCGAACATGTCTCCGACCGGACGTTCCTCATGCACCTCGGCGGCAAGATCGAGATGCGCTCGAAGGTCCCCGTCAAGACACGCGACGACCTCTCGATGGCCTACACGCCGGGTGTGGCGCGGATCTGCCAGGCGATTGCCGAGGATCGCGGACTGGCCTGGAACCTCACGATCAAGCAGAACACCGTCGCGGTCGTCTCCGACGGGACTGCGGTACTCGGGCTCGGCGACATCGGCCCCGAGGCAGCGATGCCCGTCATGGAGGGCAAGGCGCTCCTGTTCAAGGAGTTCGGCGGCGTGGATGCCTGGCCGCTCTGCCTGGACACGAAGGACCCCGACGAGATCGTCTCGATCGTCAAGGGGATCGCCCCCGGCTTCGGGGGCATCAACCTCGAGGACATCTCGGCGCCGCGCTGCTTCGAGATCGAGAAGCGCCTGCGCGCCGATCTCGACATCCCGGTCTTCCACGACGACCAGCACGGCACCGCGATCGTCGTGCTCGCGGCGCTGCTGAACGCGCTCAGGGTGGTCGACAAGCAGATCGAGGACGTCAAGGTCGTGACGACCGGGGTCGGTGCGGCGGGAGTCGCAGTCACGGACATTCTCCTCAACGCCGGCGTCCGCACGGTGATCGGGTGCGACCACAGCGGCGCCATCTACGAAGGGCGGGCGGGCCTGAACGCCGTCAAGCAGGCGTACGCGAAGCGCACGAACCCGGACAGGCTCGAGGGCCAGGCCGACGAAGTCCTCGCGGACGCCGACGTGTACCTCGGCGTCTCGATGCCGGGAGCGGTGTCACGAACGGGGATCGAGCGGATGGCGGATGACGCAATCGTGTTCGCGATGGCCAACCCGACACCCGAGATCGCACCGGAGGATCTGCCGCCGGGGAAGGTCACAGTCGTCGCCACAGGCCGCTCCGACTACCCGAATCAGATCAACAACGTGCTGGCGTTCCCGGGCGTCTTCCGGGGCGCGCTGGACGTCCGCGCGAGCACCATTACCGAGGGCATGAAAGTCGCCGCCGGCCACGCGATCGCATCTGTGATCACACCCGATGAGTTGGGCCCGGAGTACGTGATCCCGAGCGTCTTCAATCGCGAGGTAGCCCTCACGGTCGCCGCCGCCGTGGCGGAGGCGGCCGAGCGTGACGGCGTCGCCCGGCGCTCCCGCGGCTGAGCGGGAGGCGGGCGGCGTCGGCCGCCCGCCACGACGGGCCTATTCGTAGTGCAGCGCCTCGAGGGGGTCGAGCTTGGCCGCCCTTCGCGCAGGAAAGATCGCAGCGACGATGCCGACGACGATTGCAGCGATGGCGAACACGATCACTTGCGTCGTCGGGAAGGCGAACACGATGAAGTCCACGCGGGAGATCAAGAGCGAGGCGAGGACGAGCCCGAGCGCAATGCCGATGGCGGCGCCGATCAGCGCCGTGATCACGCTCTCGTGCCGGATCATCCGCTTGACCTGGCGCTGTGTCATTCCGATCGCGCGCAACATCCCGATCTCGCGCGTCCGCTCGAACACCGTCAACACGAGCGTGTTGACGATCCCGAAGAGGCTGACGAGGACGGAAAGGGCGAGGAGGACGTAGAGGATGTTGAGAATGGAGCTGAGCCCGGAGATCTGACTGTCGATGAAATCCTGGCGCGACTGGGCCTTGGCGTTCGGGAACTTCGCCAGCGAGGCCTTCAGGGCCGCCAGGTTCGCGTCGGTCTCGCCGCCGTTCATCTTCACGAAGGAGTAGATGTTCTTCGGGTCGGAGTTGTTGGCATCCCAGGTCGCGGCCGAGATCGTCACCGGTCCGAACGGGGTGCCGCCCGGAGGCGGGTTGAAGATTCCCCTGATCGTGAACCGCTTCTGGGTGCCGTTGAGGAACGTCATCTCCACCGGCGACCCGACAGTGAGTGCGTGCTTCTTCGCATAGCCGTCGTCGACGAACGCACCGTCGGCCCCCAGATCCGCGAACGTCTGCTGGGAGCCCTTGATCCACTTCAGCGCGATCACGTCCTTGGCTCCCGGGTCCACGGCGGTGGCGAAGATCGTCTTGCGGTACACCTGCGCATCGCCGGTGCGGACGCTGCCGACGGCGATCACGCCGGGCGCCTTCGCGGCGGCCTCGGCAGCGGAAATCGGGATGGGGTTGAAGTTGTTCTGGGCGGTGATCGAGTAGTCACCGGTGAAGATGTCGTTGACGGAGCTCGTGAACGAGTGGACGATTCCTGCCGCGAGGGTCGCGACGAGCGTCACGAGAGCAAGGCCGATCATCAGCGCCGCGGCGGTCGACGCCGTCCGCTGCGGGTTGCGCTTCGCGTTGTCGGCACCCGTGCGAGCCGTGACGCGGTCGGGCACGACTCCGGGGAACTCCGCAGGCCACTCCGGACGCCAACTCGAGACCGCGCGCCGAACGATCATCAGGATCACGATCAGGAGCACGAGCGGGTTCAGGATCGAACCGCCGACGAATGCCAGAATGCGCTTCCTACCGGGCCCGGGACCCCAGGCGCCGTACCGGAGCAGCCAGTACGGGAGCAAGAAGAAGGGCCAGACAAGAACGGTGAAGGCGAAGACGGCCCAACGCGCCACGGGGCTCAGGACGACGACGAGCGGCTTAACGAAACGCGCCGAAAGCAGCGCGACGCCAAGGAAGATGAACAGCGTGCCAAGACCCATCCACAGCAGCACCTGGGTCGTGCCGAGGCCGTTGCCGAAGATGCCGTACAGCAGAGCCGCGAAGCCGGCCGCCGTGAGGAGCGCCGAGCCGAGCGTGCGGAACCGTGCGAAGCGCCCCTCCGGCAGGGTGGCGCCCTCGCGCACGGCCGCGATCGGCGGAACCCGGGTGGCGCGGATCGCGGGCCGCAGGCTCGCGAGCAACGTCACTATCACGCCGACGAGCAACGACACGACGATCGTGCGGGTCTGGAACAGCAGTCCGCTGTTCGGCAACGTGAAGCCGACGGCGTCGAACAGCCTGAAGAGCCCCTTCGCGAGTCCGAGTCCGAGCAGGAGCCCGGTGATCGACGCCAACAGCCCGATCACGAGCGCCTCGATCACGATCGACGTCAGCACCTGCCGCCTCGAGGCTCCAAGCGTCCGCAGGGTCGCGAACTCACGCGTGCGCTGGGCGATCGTGATCGAGAGTGAGTTGGCGATCACGAACGCACCGACGAAGAGCGCGATGCCGCCGAACGCGAGCAGGAACTTCTGCAGGAAGGAGATGAAGGAGTTGGTGCTCGAGGCATCCTCTGCCGCCTGGGCGGTGCCCGTGCGCACCTGGGTTCCGGGCGGCAGCATGGCCCGGATCTGAGCGACGAGCTTCTGCTGTGAGACGCCGTTCTTGGCCGAGACACGGATCTGGTCGAGCTTCCCGACCTTGGTGAAGAGGTGCTGCGCCGTCGGCAGCGTGAACCCGGCGAGGGTGGCGCCTCCGATCGATGAGACCGACCCGAACTTGACGAGGCCCGAGATGCGCAGCTTCTCGATCGGGCCCTGCGCCTGGACGCCGATCTCCTCACCGATCGCGAGGTCTTTCTTGCCCGCCGTCGCCTTGTCGATCACGACCTCCCCGTCCTTCGGCCAGACACCCTCCACCAGAGTGAGGCTGTTGAAGGAGGGTTGAGACGGATCAACGCTGAAGCCGAGATTAGGCGCGCCGCCGAACGTGATCGCCTTGCCGTCGGAGCCGATCAGCTGGGCATCGCCGCCGACGCCGCCGACAGCCTGAGAGACGTCGGGCAACGCCTTCACCTCTGCGAGGACCGACTCGGGGAACGGCGGGGCGACACTACCGTTGTCGCCCAGGTCGAAGGCGGTCTTCCCGGTGATCGTGGCATCCGTGCCCCGATAAACCTCCGTGAAGATCGTATTGAACGCATCGTTGATCGAATCGGTGAGCACGAACGTGCCGCTGACCATGGCGACCCCGAGGACGATGGCGAGGGCTGTGAGGACCGTGCGCAGCTTGCGGCCCAGCATGCCTTTGAGCGCGAACCGGGTCACTCGGCCCCGATCTGCTCCATCTCGGCAACAACGTCGTGCGCCGATGCTCCGCTGACCTCCTTGACGATCAACCCGTCGGCCAGGAAGAGGATGCGGTCGGCGATCGCCGCGGCGCGGGCGTCGTGGGTGACCATGACGATGGTCTGCCCGAGGTCCTGCACGGAGTGGCGCAGGAGCTCGAGGATCTCGCCGCTGGTCTTCGAGTCGAGGTTGCCGGTCGGCTCGTCCGCAAAGATCACGGACGGACGAGAGACAAGAGCGCGTGCGATCGCCACACGCTGCTGCTGGCCACCGGAGAGCTCGGCAGGGCGGTGGCTCAACCTGTCCTTGAGGCCAACGGAGGCGATGAGGTCGTCGAACCAGGCCGGGTCGACCTTCTCGCCGGCGATCGAGAGCGGCAGCAGGATGTTCTCCTCGGCCGTCAGCATCGGCAGGAGATTGAAGAATTGGAAGACGAACCCAATGTGCTCGCGGCGAAGCAGCGTGAGGTCGGTGTCCCCTAGATCCGTGATCTCGGTGCCGGCGATCCCGACGCTCCCGGCAGTCGGCATGTCGAGGCCCGCGAGGATGTGCATGAGGGTCGACTTGCCCGACCCGGAGGGACCCATCACGGCGAGCAGCTCGCCGTCGTGGACGCTGACCGACACGCCGCGGAGCGCGTCGACGGCCGTGTCCCCGGCGCCGTAACGCCGTGTCACATCCGCCGCAACAACGACGGCGCCATTCTCCCGTGCCGGTCTGGCGAGGGACTCCGTCTCTGTCACGTCATCTGCCTCCTCGTCGGTGTCATGTGGCAAGCATCCCGGATCGCGGCCCGGATCGCCATACGGGTAACCGTACCCTCCGCCACCAGGCGGACTTCGAGATAGAAGACTTTAGGTTCCGACGCGAGCCGGCGCTAGGCAGTTGCGAGTACGCGCTTCGACGCCTCGGTGAGCACGTCGCCCAGAATCCCGACGATCTCGTCCATCTCGGCCTCACCTGCGACGAGCGGCGGCGAGATCTGAACGACCGGATCCCCACGGTCGTCCTGCCGGCAGATGAGGCCGGCGTCGAACAGTGCCGGAGAGAGGTAGCCTCGGAGCAACGCCTCGCACTCGTCGTCGTCGAAGGTCGCCTTGGTCTCGCGATCCTTGACGAGCTCGATCCCGTAGAAGAATCCGGTTCCACGCACGTCACCGACGATCGGCAGGTCGAGCAGCGTCTCGAGCTTGGCGCGGAACACGTCCTGGGTGTCCCGGACGTGCTCGATGATGCCCTCCCGCTTGATGATCTCGATGTTCTTGAGCGCGATCGCGCACATGACCGGGTGCCCGCCGAACGTGACGCCGTGCGAGTACATCGACGTGGCGCCGAGGAACGGCTCCATCACCTCGTCTCGGGCGATCACGGCGCCGATCGGGCCGTAGGACGACGACAACCCCTTCGCGCACGTGACGATGTCGGGGCGGATGTCGTAGCGCGCCGAGCCGAACCAGTGACCGAGCCGGCCGAAGCCGGTGATCACCTCGTCGGCCGAGAGCAGGATGTCGTAGGCGTCGCAGATCGCCCGCACACCCCGCCAGTAGCCCTCGGGCGGTGTGAAACAGCCGCCGGCGTTCTGGACGGGCTCCATGTGCACGAGACACACGGTCTCGGGGCCCATCGCGAGAATCGCCTGTTCGAGGTCGTCGAGGAGGAACTTCGTGAACTCCGGCTCGGACTCGGCCTCGGGGCGGTGATAGCGGTTCGTGTTGTGGACGTGGCGCACCTCGGGCACGAGCGGTTCGAACGCCGTCCGAAGCGCCGGGATACCGTTGATCGAGAGCGCGCCCATGGTCGTGCCGTGATAGGCGATATGCCGGGCGATCGCCTTGTAGCGGTGCGGCCCGCGGCGTCCCGCGACGATCGCGTCGTGCATCGTCTCCGGCTCGCGAAGCGTGTGATCGACCCGCTTGTCGCCTCGGGCGACGTAGTACTGCCGGGCGAGCTTCCACGCCGACTCGACCGCCTCCGAGCCGCCGGAGACGAAGAACACGCGATTGAGGTCGCCCGGCGCAAGCGCCGCGATCTCGGCCGCGAGCTCGATCGCCTTCGGATGCGCATACGACCAGTTCGTATAGAAGGGCAGCTCACGCATTTGCTCGAGGGCCGCCTGCCCGATCTCTTCCCCGTAGCCGTAGCCGATGTTGACCGAGAACAGCCCGGCGAGCGCGTCGAGGTAGCGCTTGCCGTTCGAGTCCTCGAGATAGCAGCCGTCTCCGCGGACGATGATCGGGACGTCCTGACCGTCGCCGTAGCCGCCCATCCGGGTGAAGTGCATCCAGAGGTGGTCCCGGGCGAGTTGCTGGAGATCGACCGCGGGCATGGCTCAGCTTTCCTCGCTCGGGACGATGAGCAACGGTGTCGACGACTTCTGCACGAGCTTGAGAACGACCGAACCGAGCAACGCGCCGCTGATCGGGTTTTCGCCGACCGTGCCGACCACGATGGTGCTGGCACCGAGCTCCTTCGCAACCGCCATCAGCACGTCGGCCGGTCTGCCCTCCTCGATGCGAGAGGTCGTCTGGATGCCGGCGGCCTCGAGGTCGCTGACCGCCCGGGCGACCGCCCGCGCGCCCATCTTTTCGAGCTGGCTCCTGAAGTCCGCTGACTCACCCTCGACCGCAGGCCCACCGAAGACACTCATGTAGTAGCCGAACACGACACACACGTCGGCCCCGAGCAGCGGCGCGCGGCGGATCGTCTCCGCGAGCGCGGCGTTCGCCGAGCGTGAGTCGTCGTAGCCGAGCACCATGGTCTTAAGCATCGAGCACCGCCGGGTCTGCGACCTCGAGCTTCCGCTGGAAGAACTCCCGATGGTTGAACCAACGCCAGATCATCAAGATCACCCCCAGGATCATGAATCCGATTGCGATGACGAGCGGCGGGCCGAGACCGAACCACGAGGCGCCCGACTCCGAGTTCTCGGGCTTCGAGAGGTCGATGATCGACTTGACGAGGATGTACGTCATCGCGACCGCGCCGATCAGCGGCACGACACCGACGAGCACGAAATGCCTCACGCTCTTCGTCAGCTCGTGCCGGAAGTAGACGACACAGGCGAAGCCCGTCATGCCGTAGTACAGCAGGATGAAGATCCCGATCGCGAGGACCGCGTCGTAGATCGCGTTCTGGCTCAGGATCGTCAGCCCCACGTACCAGATGATCGAGAGGACGGCCATCCAGATCGTCGCGACGCCCGGAGTCATGTGCTTCGGATGGACGCTCGCAAATCGCTTGGGGAACGCACCCTGGACAGCCATCGACAACGCCGTTCGCGTCGAGGGCAAGATCGTCGTCTGCGTCGACGCCGATGCCGACGTCAGCACCGCGATGATCAAGAGCTTGTCGAGCGGCGAGCCGAACACATCACCCCCGAGCGCCGCCAGCACGTCGAGCTGGTTGTCCACCAGGAACTTCGGCCCGTGGAAGGCGATCGCGGCAATCGCGACCACGACGTAGATCCCGACGAGGATGATCGTGCTCAGGATCGCCGCAACGCCCGGCGTGCGGGTCGAGTCCTCCGTCTCCTCGTTGACGCTCACCGTGGAGTCCCAGCCCCAGTAGATGAAGATCGCGGCGAGCACACTCGCGACGAGAGCGCTACTCGACGAGATGTTGAGCGGGTTGAGCCAGCTCAGGGACGGATGGACCGAGTTCACGGGGTCGGAGGTGTACACCTTCCACAACGCCACGACCGCGAACAGGAACAGGGTGACGATCTCCGCGGCGAGCAGGAAGTACTGGGTCTTGGCCGACGCCTCGATGCCGACGTAGCAGATCCAGCTCATCACGACGATCCAGATCACGCCGACCACGGTGACCCAGAACGTGCTGGCAGCGAGGCTGTCCGCCCCGACGAGCAGGAAGCTGTACTCGCCTGCGATTAGCGAGAGGCTGGCGATCACGATGATCTGGGCGATCAGCGCCGCCCAGCCTCCGAGCCAACCCACCCACGGGCCGAACGCCTTGGTCGTCCAGGAGAAGGTCGTGCCGCAGTCCGGGTCGGCCTTGTTCATGTAGTAGAACCCCGCCGCGATGAAGAGCATCGGGATGAACGTCACCCAGAGCGCCGCCGGCGCGTACAGGCCGACGGCGGCGACGACGAGGCCGAGCGAGGCGGCCAGGCTGTAGCCGGGCGCGGTCGACGCGACGCCGATGACGATGCTCGAGAGGAGGCCGAGGGCGCCGGTCTTCAGTCCCTTGTCGGCGATCCCGGTGTCCGCCGACAGGGTGGGCTCGATGGTGGCCATCAGGCGGCTTCCCTCGACGATTCGATCATGACGCCTCCTTCGCGGTCGGCTCGTGCACACGAGCTCCCCAGTCGTAGAGCTGCTTCCACAGCTCGAGGTACAGAAAACTCTCGGTCGTGATCACCTGCGGGAGAGCGCGGATCCGGTTCGTGACGTCGAGCAGCGCCCGCCGGTCGGCGCACACGAGCTCGACGAGCACGTCGAACCGTCCGGCGGTGACGACGACGTAGTCGGCCTCTTCCCAGTGGGCGACCTCGTCGGCGACGCGCTCGGGTGGGCCTGCAGTCCGGATCCCGACCATTGCCTGCGCCTCGAACCCGAGTCCGAGGGGGTTCGTGACGCCGGTCACCTGGAGGATGTTGTCGTCGCGCAGACGTGCGTAGCGGGCCCGGATCGTCGCCTCGGAGACGCCGAGACCGGCCGCGATGCGCCGGAACGGCTCCCGGCCGTTTCGCTGGAGCGCCTCGATGATTCCCTTGTCGATCGCATCGACGCGGCGCGCCCGCTGAACGGGCCCGCGCGGAGCGGGGCCGGGCACGGTTCCTGCGATGGCGCGGTCGATGCGCAATGCGAGGTGTTACTTACCACTCTCGACGCATTGCGTCAACGTAGTCAGCCGTGGGGCACGCGAATCATCGGTCCCGGCTGCTCCTCGCCCGACCGTCTCGAGATGGATGGCTCCGGTCGAGCCGGTCGACAGCTCGTGGTCGGCCGGGCTACGGTCCCGGCTGCTCGCCCGCGGCAGTCCCCCCGGGCACGCCGTCGAGCCACGCTTCCCGCCACCACGGATAGATGGCCCTCGGGCAGAGCCAACGGCCTTCGCTGACATCGCTCTTGCAGACGACGCCGTCGAGGATGTAGCAGTCGCTCTCGAGCTCGACCATCGCGCCGGTGCGCTCGTTGACGAACCGCTCGACCTTGCGCTTCACGGTGCGGGTCTCGCCGCAGTACGGCAGCATCTCTCGGTCGAACCACAGTCCCCGGCACTTGCCCTTTGCGTCGAGCGTTTCGGCGATCTCCTGCTTCGGCCGGATCTGGACGAGGTCGCCCGGCCTCAACTCGGATCGTGGCAGGTGCGGAGCCCCGTCTCCCGGGCGCTTGAACGGCATGCTCGAGGTGAGTCCGAGCCGTCGTCCCGACTCGGTGAAGGCCAGACGCGTCATCACGCGAATGAACCGCCAGAGGCTGACGTTCCCGCACGTCACCTGGTGTGCCATCGAGCGGACGTTCCACCACCCGAGCCGCTCCGTCGCCTGGAGAAACTCCGTGGCCTGGCACCGGAACACCTCGGCCGTCGCGGCTCCTTCGCGTGCCTTGCCTCTCGCATTCGCGACTGCGACCTGCTCGAGTCGGTCGTACGCGTCGTCGCGCTCGACAGGCCCCGGCGCGGACCCGGTCGTCGCCGGACGAAGCCACGCCTCCTTCCAGTAGATCCGGCAGCCGGCCTGGCAGCCGCCGTGACCGCCGCCGTCGCAGCGAAGGTCGTCGAGCAGCACGGTGTCGGGCATCCTGCGCGCGCCGGACTGGGTGATCGTGTCGCAGGCCCGCTCCAGCCGGGCCTCGACGGTGAACTGCCGGCCGAGGTACCGAAGCATCTCGGGCATGAACGGAACCCCACCGAGGCGCCCTTCGTCGTCGAGCGTGGCGAGAATCTCGGCCGGCGAGCGGATCTCGACGGCGTCGCCTTGTCGCATAGGCCCGCTCTTCGACGCACTCCGTCTCAGCCGGCTGATCATCTCTCTCACCTTACGAACATCTCCGCTGCGGTCAAATCGGAGACTCCGCATCGGCAAGTGCAGCCGTCCGCGAACATCGTCCGCGAGCCAGGTGCCGGCGCTCCCGGCCGTTTCGTCCCGGCGGATACACCTCCTCGAGAACGTCGCCTCAGCAGGCTGCGCCGGCTTGAGGCCTGAAAACGGCAGGTCTGAGTAAGCGTGCCCCGGACGGCGGCGCGCCCTTCTATGCCAGCTTCACGCAGACGTGCTTGACCCGCGTGTACTCCTCCATCGAGTACGCAGACATGTCCTTGCCGTAACCCGATTCCTTGAAGCCGCCGTGCGGCATCTCCGGGGTCAACGGGAACAGGTGCTCGTTGATCCAGACACAGCCGAAGTCGAGATGTGCGGCGACCTTGAGCGCCCTCCCGACATTCTCCGAGAACACCGACGAAGCGAGGCCGTAGCGCGAATCGTTCGCCATCCGCACCGCCTCCTCGTCCGACGAGAAGGACTGCACCGTGACGACCGGCCCGAACACCTCGTTCTGAACGATCTCCGAGTCCTGGGCCACATCGGCGACGATCGACGGCTTCACGAAGTAGCCCCGGTCGCCGACGGTGCCGCCGCCGGTCACGAGCGTCGCCTTGGCCGCGACGGCGCGGTCGACGAAACCGATGATGCGCTCCTGTTGCTCTGCCGAGATGACGGGTCCCATCCCGATCTCGTCATCCACGGACGGGTCGCCGACGGTCAACGACTCGACGGTCTTCACCGTCTCGGCGAGGACGTCGTCGTAGATCCGGCTCGAGACGAGGATGCGCGAAGACGCGGTGCAGTCCTGCCCCGAGTTGAAGTAGCCGCCGATCTTGACCGCCTCGGCGACCGTGGCAGGATCGGCGTCGTCGAGCACGATCATCGGCGCCTTGCCACCGAGCTCCAGGTGGACGTGCTTGACGGTGTCGGCCGCGTTCTTCGCGATCAGCTTGCCCGTTGCCGTATCGCCGGTGAGCGAGACGAGAGAGATGGCCGGATGGCGCACGAGCGCGTCGCCGACCGGGACACCGTCACCCGTCACGACCTGAAGCACGCCCGGCGGCAGCACCTCCTGCGCCAGCTCGATGAAGCGCAGCATCGTCAAGGGCGTCTGCTCGGCCGGCTTGATGATCTGGACGTTTCCGGCGGCGAGCGCAGGCCCCATCTTCCAGACCGCCATGAAGAGCGGGTAGTTCCACGGGCAGATGCCTGCGACGATCCCGAGCGGCTCGCGCCGTGTCATGGACGTGTAGCCCTCGACGTACTCGGCGGCGGCCTTCCCCTCGAGATTGCGCGCTGCGCCGGCGAAGAAGCGGAGGTTGTCGGACATGATCCCCGGTTCGTCGACCGCGACCCACCACGGCTTGCCGACGTTGCGCGACTCGAGTCGGGCGAGCTCCTCCGCGTTCTCGTCGATCACATCGGCGAGCTTGAGGAGCAGCTCCATCCTGTCCTTCGGTGTCTTGAACCGCCACTCGTCCCAGGCACGCTTCGCCGCATCGATCGCACGCTCGACGTCGTCCGCCGTGCCGCGCGGCACCTCGGCGATAACCTCGCCGGTGGCCGGGTTGAGCACCTCCATCGTCTCGGCGGAAGACGAGTCGACGAACTCGCCGCCGATGAACATCTTGTGTTGGGTCACGGCAACGGTCATGTTGGTGCTCCTCCCTCGGAACGAAGATCGACGTCGGGCCGAGCGTACCACTGTGCCGAGGAGCGTCTCCGATCGATCCTGACGCGATCAGGTAGAACCCCGTGACATGAGAATCCTCGTCATCGGTACCGGCGGAGTGGGTTCGGCCTTCGCGGCGATCGCACAGCGTCGCTCGTTCTTCGACCGCATCACGCTCGCCGACCTCGACCCTTCCCGGCCGCAGTCGGTCGTCGACAGGCTCGGCGAACACGACCGCTTCAACGCGGCCCAGATCGACGCATCGAGCGAAGACTCGATCGTCGCCCTGATTCGGGACGTCAAGGCGGACGCAGTCCTCAACGCCACCGATCCGCGGTTCAACCCTCAGATCTTCGATGCGTGCCTGCAGGCTCGGGTCACCTACCTCGACATGGCGGCGACGCTCTCGCAGCCCCATCCCGAGCACCCGTACTCCGAGACGCACATCAAGCTCGGCGACTACCAGTTCGCCCAGGACGAGAACTGGCGGCAGGAGGGTCTGCTCGCCTTGATCGGGATCGGTATCGAACCCGGTGCGGCGGACGTGTTCGCCCGGCACGCTGCGGACGCGCTCTTCTCGGAGATCGACGAAATCGGGATCCGCGACGGCGCGAACCTCGTCGTCGAGGGGTACGAGTTCGCGCCGACGTTCTCGATCTGGACAACGATCGAGGAGTGCCTGAACCCGCCCGTGATCTGGGAGAAGGGACGGGGGTGGTACACGACGGAACCGTTCTCCGAGCCCGAGGTATTCGACTTCCCGGAGGGGATCGGCTCGGTTGAATGCGTCAACGTGGAGCACGAGGAAGTGCTGCTCGTCCCGCGCGTCATCGACTGCCGCCGCGTCACGTTCAAATACGGGCTCGGGGACGAGTTCATCGGTGTGCTCAAGATGCTCCGGAAGCTGGGGCTCGACTCGACGGAGAAGGTGCACGTAAGGGGCGTCGACGTGGCGCCGCGAGACGTCGTCGCGGCGACGCTGCCCGACCCAATGACGCTCGGTGACCGGATGATCGGCAAGACATGCGCCGGCACGCTCGTAACCGGGCTCGGCAAGGACGGCCGCCCGCGTACGACGTACCTCTACCACGTCGTCGACAACGAATGGTCGATGCGAGAGTACGGCTCACAGGCCGTGGTCTGGCAGACGGCGCTCAATCCCGTCGTTGCGCTGGAGTTGATCGCCGAGGGGGCCTGGTCGGGCACCGGTGTACACGGCCCCGAGTCGTTCCCACCGCAGCCGTTCCTCGACAAGCTGGGCGAGTTCGGCTCGCCGCACGGAGTGCTCGAACTCGACGCGTAGGCCCTCATCGCGATGACGCATCGTCCGCGTGCGTAACGACCTAGGATGGCTGCATGGCGCTCGTCCTCTTGCGTGCACCGCTGTCGGAGCTTGCCGACGGTCGTGAGCACGCTGTCGAGGGCGAGACCGTTCTGGCGGCGCTCGTAGCGCTGGAAGAGCGGCGCCCCGCCATCTCTGGGTGGGTGTTGGACGAACGGCGCGCGATCCGGCCCCACGTGAACGTCTATGTCAACGGTCAGCTCGCGCGGGAGGACACGGCGGTCGGTGGCACCGACCGGGTGCACGTCCTTCCGGCGATCACGGGAGGGTGAGATGACGGAGCTCTTGGTCGGGACGAAGAAAGGGCTGTTCGTGCTCGACGGCGACGCCGGCACCGGCTTCGACGTGACGGCGCGCGCGTTCCCCGGTCAGTCGGTCGAATACGCGATGCGCGATCCTCGCTCGGGTCGCTATCTGGCCTCGGTCACTTCCTGGTTCTACGGCGGGCGGATCTGGACGACCGACGACCCCGCGGGAGAATGGCAGGAGGCCGAAGGAACGGTCCTGCCCGCGGACGGCGACGCCTCTCTTGCACGGATCTGGGTGATCGCCGCCGGAGAGGAGAATGGGCTGCTCTACGCCGGTGGCGATCCTGGGTGCCTGTTCGAGAGCCACGACGGGGGCCTCACGTGGACGCTCAACCGCGGACTCTGGGATCATCCGACGCGCCAGGACTGGAGCCCGGGAGGTGGCGGGCTCTGCCTGCACACGATCGTCCCCTGGCCGGGCGACCCCGACCGGCTCATGGTCGCGATCTCCGCGGTCGGCGTCTGGCTCACGGACGACCGAGGGACGACATGGCGCCACTCGAACAGCGGCATCGTCCCCGAGTACTTGCCCGAGGAGGCGCTCGACAACCCGATCCAGCATTGCGTGCACAACGTCCGGCGGTCGACCTCGCGGCCGGAGCGTCTGTTCATGCAGTTCCATGGGGGCGTGTACCGGTCCGACGACGCAGGCGCCAGCTGGATCGACGTCGGCGACCAGACCGAGCTTCCATCCGATTTCGGCTTTCCGATCGTCGTCGATCCGGCCGACCCCGACAGCGCCTACGTGATCCCGCTGATCGGTGCCGAGGACAGGACGACACCGGGCGGGTCAGTCCGCGTCTGGGAGACGCGCGACGCAGGCGCCACCTGGACGGCGCGCAGCGATGGGCTTCCGGGTCGCGACGCGTACCTGACCGTTCTCCGCGAGGCGTTCGACTCGGCGGGTGGCGGCGCGACGCTCGAGCTCTACTTCGGGGCGACGTCGGGCGACGTGTTCGGCTCCGCCGACGCCGGCGCGAACTGGGTGCCGGTCGCCGCGCATCTCCCACCCGTGCATTCTGTCCGCACCGCCTGAGCGAACCGCACGGGCCGGGGTGGGCCGAACGCCCACCCCGGCCCGTGGGCGCCTATCCCACCGTGGTCGGGATGTTCGTGATCGCTCCGTCGGCGATCTTCTGCTCGATCTTCTGCGTCGCCGCGATGGCCGCCTTGTCGGCCTTCGCGCTGAAGGTTCCGAGGCCGACGCCGTTCTGATCGAGGCCGAAGATCGCGTTGCCGCCTCCGCTGAAGGTTCCGTCCTGAACCGCCTTGGCCGTCAGAAACACGGCACTGTCGACGCCCTTGAGCGCACTCGTCAGCACGTGCGGCCCAAGGAACGACTGATCGCCGTCGACGCCGATACCCCAGACGTGCCGCTGCTTGGCGGCGAGCAGCGCACCGAGGCCACAGCCGCCGGCCACCTGGAAGACCACGTTCGAGCCGGCATCGATCTGGCTCAGCGCCAGCTCCTTGCACTTCGCCTGGTCTTCCCAGTCCTGGGAATACCCCCATTTGACGGTGATCCCCGGCACTGCCGCCGTCGCGCCTGCCCGGTACCCCGCGATGTAGCGGTCGACCGGCGGCTCCTTGAAGCCACCGACGGCACTGATCCGGTGGGCGCCCGCACGCTTCGCCTCGAGAGCGGCGAGGTAGCCGGCGAGATAGCCGACCTGCTGTTCGCGGAACAGCAGTCCCCGGACGTTCGCGGGCTTTCCCTTCAGCGATGCCTGGTCGACGTCGACGATTGCGAACTTCGTGGCAGGGTACGCCTTGGCCGCGGTCGCGATCGCGGCCCCCTGCGCAAACCCGACGCCGATGATCAGGTCGTAGCCCTGACGCGCGAGCGACGTCATGTTCGGGACGTAGTCGGCTGCCGACTTGGACTCGACGACCCGCCCCTGGACGCCGAGCTCGCGCTCTGCCCGCTTGAGGCCGTTGTAGGCGAGCTCGTTGAAGCCGTTGTCGTTCAGCTGCCCCAGATCGGTGATCAGGCCGACCTTGATGCCCCCTGCAGCCGTCGTGTCCGTCGTCCCGGACGCGCCGCCTCCGCCGCCGCACCCCGCAGCGAGAAGCACGGCAACCGCTGCGATCCCTGCGACGACGGCCGACCGGGTCGTTCGCTCCGTCATCGTCCCGAGCCTTTCGCTAGTTTTTGACTATGAGTCATAAACCTCGGGACGAGTCTACCAGACCGTCACAAATCACTCTGGCGGCCGTGCTCCAGGTTCGCAGCGGCGTGCTGCAGGCGCTGCTCTGGCGACGGGCGCTCGAGCCGTTCGCCGGTTCGTGGGCATTGCCGGGAGGCGTGCTCGCTCCCGCCGAGACGCTCGAGGCGTCGATCCGTCGACACCTCGCCGCGAAGGTCGACCTGGGCGAGGTCGCGCACCTGGAGCAGGTCTCGACCTACGGCGACCCCGGACGAAACCCGGTCGAATGGGAGATCGCAACTGCATACCTCGGACTTGTGCCACTCGGCGTCGACCCCTCGGTCCCGGCGGACACGAGCTGGCACCCCGTCGACGACCTCCCCAGCACGGCGTTCGACCACGGTGCAATCGTCCACTCGGCGCGTGACCGCCTCCGTGGCAAGCTGTCGTATTCCAACATCGGCTTCGCTCTCGCGCCTTCGACATTCACGCTGAACGAGCTCCGCGACGTGTACGCGGCGGCGCTCGGCTACGACGTCTCGGCCACCAACCTGAAGCGAGTACTTCTCCGTCGTGGCGCCCTCGTACCGACCGGGGCACGCCGAGATCCCGGCCGCACCGGCGGGCGACCTGCGGAGGAGTTCGCGTTCTCGGAGCAGGCTCTCGAGATCACCGATCCGTTCGCTGCTCTGCGGCCGCCCGATCTGCGCACCGTCTCGTAGGGTGGGCGGCGCGTCGTCCCTACACCCGCACGCGCTCTGCGGCGGGATCGTACAGGGGCTCGGCTGTGACCTCGCCGCCGACTCGGTCACCGAAGATCTCGACGGTGACCCGCGTGCCGATGTGGGCATCGGCGGCCGGTAGATAGGCGTATGCGATCGAGCGGTCGACGGTGTAGCCGTAACCGCCGCTCGTGACCCGGCCGACCGTCCGACCGCCGACGGTGACCGGCTCGGAGCCGAGTGCGACCGCCTGCGGGTCGTCGAGCACGAGGCAGCGAAGGACTCGTTCGGGCTCGGAGCGGGCGAGGAGGGCGTCGCGCCCGAGGAACGCGCCCTTCTCGAGCTTGACCGCAAAGCCGAGCCCGGCCGCGAGCGGCGAGTCGTCTGGCGTGATGTCTGCGCCCCAGACCCGGTATCCCTTCTCGAGCCGCAGCGAGTCGATCGCCCTGTAGCCGGCGGCGACGAGCCCGTGCCGGACACCGCCGGCCCAGATCGTGTCCCAGAGGCGACCTCCGAACTCGGCCGGGCAGTAGAGCTCCCAGCCGAGCTCGCCGACATAGGTGACCCTGACCGCGAGACAGGGGACAGGGCCGATTGAGATCTCCTGCGCCCGCATGTAGCCGAACGCTCCGCGTGACAGGTCGGTGGTGGTGAGCGGCTGCAGCAGCGCCCGAGCGTTCGGCCCGAAGACGCCGAAACAGGCGAAAGCGGAGGTCACGTCGGCGACGTGAACCGAGCCGTCACGGGGTGCATGCTCACGGATCCAGGAGAGATCGTGCTGGCCGAAGGCGGTTCCGGTGACGATTCTGAACCGCTCTTCGGCGAGCCTCGTCACCGTGAAGTCGCACTCGATCCCGCCGCGCCGGTTGAGCATCTGCGTGTATGTGACCGTCCCGGTCTCACGCGCGACCCGGTTGGCGCACATCGATTCGAGGAACGTCGCGGCGCCCGAGCCCGAGACGTCGATCTTCGCGAAGGACGACTCGTCGAACACGGCCACCGCCTCGCGGCAGGCACGATGTTCGACGCCGACCGCCGCCGACCAGTGCTTGCCCGCCCAACCGCGCGGCCGCCGCGACTCGTCTCCGTGAACGGCATTCGGCTCGAACCAATTCGCGCGCTCCCACCCCGACTTCTCACCGAAGGCGGCACCGAGCGCGACGAGCCGCTCGTAGGCCGGTGAGACGCGCAGCGGCCTGCCGGCCGAGCGCTCGTGGCCCGGGTACTTGACGTCGTAGTAGGTCTCGTAGATCTCCGTCGTACGGGTGAGCGTGTACTCACGCGAGCGATATGCCGCGCCGAAACGACGCGAATCCATGTGCCACACGTCGAGCGAGGGCGTGCCCTCGACAATCCATTCCGCGACGAGCCGCCCCATCCCGCCCGCGCCCGCAAGACCGTGCGCGCAGAAACCGGCTGCGACCCAGAAGCCCCGCACCTCCGAAGGGCCGAGGATGAACTCTCCGTCGGGCGTGAAGGCCTCGGGCCCGTTGATCAGCTTCACGACGCCCATCTCCTCGAGCGTCGGGACGCGGACTATCGCGTTCCCCATCAGCTCCTCGAAGCGCGGCCAGTCCTCCTCGAGCAGCTTGCCGTTGAAGTCCGGCGGGATGCCGTCGAGCGACCACGGAGCGCAATTCCGCTCGTACCCTCCCATGATCAGGCCGCCCGACTCGGGCCGGAAGTAGACGAGCAGCGATGGGTCGCGCATCGTCGGCATCTCGGTCGGCAGCCCGGACGGCTGCAGGACGAGGTACTCGTGAGCCATCGGGATGACGGGAACGTTGACGCCTGCGAGGGCGCCGATCTCCCGCGCGAACATGCCGCCCGCATTGATCACGACACTGGTCTCGATCGTGCCCTCGTCGGTCTCGACCCCCGTCACCTCACCCCGCTCGGCCCTGATCCCCGTGACACGGGTATTGGTATTCACCTCGGCGCCGCGACGGCGAGCGCCCTCGGCGAGAGCAAACGTCAACTGGCTTGGATCGATGTACCCGTCACTCGGGAGATAGGCCGCACCGAGAACGCCGTCGGTCGACATCGGCGGGAAGAGCGCCTGGGCCTCGGCCGCCGAGACGAGCTCGAGCGGAAGCCCGAACGTCTTCGCCCACCCCGCCTGCCGGGTGATCTCCTCGAGCCGCTCCGGCGACGAGGCAAGACGCAACGAACCCACCTCGCGCCAACCCGTCTCGAGGCCGACCTCCGCCTCGAGCGAGCGATACAGCTCGACCGAGTTCATCATCATCCGCGTCAGCGCGAGCGAGCTACGCAACTGGCCCACGAGACCCGCGGAATGGAACGTCGAACCACTCGTCAGATCTGCCCGCTCGACCAGAACGACATCGTTCCAACCAAGCCGTGCCAGCCAATACAGGATCGAGCAACCACCCACCCCGCCGCCCACCACAACCGCACGAGCGCTGGATCTCACTCTCGTACCTGCGGGGATTCGACGACGATCCGGGTTCGATCGCCGCGGAACCGATCGCGCGCGAACTCCACCGGGGTACCGTCGGCGGCATAGGCGACGCGCTCGACCAGCAGTACCGGCGCACCCCGCTTGACGCCGAGAGACCGCGCATCGGACGGTCGCGCCTCGGTCGTTTCCAGCCGCTCGACGGCCTTGACCGGGCGAAGGCCGAACCCCTCTCCCATCAGGTCGTAGAGCGAGCCGGCGAGATCCATGTCCTCGATGTCGGGGAAGAGGCGGGCGGGCAGCGACGACCGCTCGACCGCAAGGGGCCTGCCGCCCGCGAGACGCAGCCGCACGATGACGACGACGGGCCCGCCTCGTCCGAGGCCTAGCGCCGCCGCCGCCCTCCGGCCCGCAGCCCCGATTTCGACGGAGATCAGCTCGGCCCCAGCGGCGAGCCCTTGCCGGCGCAGCTCCGCGGAGAGCCCGGTCGAGGCAGCGGGATCGCGCTCGACCGTCGGCTCACGGACGAACGTCCCTCCCGCCCGACCGACGACCCGGCGGAGGAGCCCGTCGCGCTCGAGTTCCCCGAGGGCCTGCCGGACGGTCATCCTGCTGACGCCGAGAGACCGGGCGAGGTGCCGCTCGGGAGGAAGCCGCTCGCCCGGCGTCAACCGGCCCGTGCTGATCGCCGTCGCCACCTGCTCGGCGATCGCCACGTGCAGCGGCTTCGGGCCGCGCTCGAGCACCATGTCGAAGGCGGGATCCATCGCGCCAGCGTACGCCCCCCGCCCCCTATTGTCTAGACCGTTACCGGCGCTTTCGCACCACGGTTGCTAGCGTTCGCCGGGTGAGGCTCGTCGCAGAGCAGCGAACGCTTCGGTACGTCACCGAGCACGGCGGCGCTGTTTACCTCTGGCCTCGTGGGTACCGTTGCTGCGCTGGACGGACATATGTGCTCGAAGCATCCACGCAACAACCGGCCAGGGCGTTTTGCCGCGTCCACGAGGAGCGCGGAATATCGGTCTGGGCGACGCCCGAGCTCGTCGCACCGGAAGCGATCCACCTCGAACTCGGAAAACGTGGGAAACTGCGCGCGTTCTGGAACGGCCAGAGCTGGATCGGATGAGCGCGCGGCCGAGGGCCGGGCGCTTCGATGCCGTCTCGCCTAGGCTCGGTCGAGCGCGTTGACGAAGAGCGGCGAGGCCGCCGTTGCCTCCATGCGTGCGAAGTGCTCGGCGGTATAGGCCGCGAAGTCGAAGTCGAGCTCCGAGACCGCCCCCTGGACGACGCCCCACATCGCCTCGCGGAAGTCCGACATGAAGATCATCAGCTCGAGGGCGCGCTCATGGTCGGCCCGGACATCGCCGAAATACGCGGCGAGGAGTACCTCGCGCTCCTCACGGCCGAGCCCGTGATTGATGGAGAAGTTCGCCAGGTCGAAGAAGACGTCGCCCATGCCGGCGTACTCCCAGTCGACGATGCGGATTCTCGCTCCGTCGTCGATGAAGTTCGCGTTGAGGAGATCGTTGTGGCAGGGCCGCTCGGGAAACGCTCCCCGTGCCCGCTCGATCCGCCGCGCGACCTGCCGCGCCCAGGCGAAGCCGGGCGGCACTTCGGCTCCGCGTGTGAACGCTGTTGTCCGGTAGTCCTCGACGACCCGGAACGAGATGAAGCGCGCGGGCAGTGACGGCCCTCGGTGGATGGCCCGGATCGCCTGGGCGACGCGCCTGATCGACTCGGGCTGGCGCATGCGCTCGACCGGGATGATCGATCCTTCGATGAAGGTTGTCACCAGGTACCCCTCGGGCTCGACGAACGTGAAGACCTCGGGGCCCACGCCGACCGCGGCGGCGGCGAGAGAGGCTTCGCGCTCGACGGCACGGTCGATCCCCAGCAGCGCCGTGTCACGACCGGCGATCCGAAGGACGTACGACCCTTGGGCAACTTCAACCTTGAAGTTGTGGTTGGTGATGCCGCCGCCGAGCACTTCGACGCGAGCCTGCTCGCCGGGCCAGATGCGGGCAACGATCGCGTCGATGTCCATCCTCCGATCCTCTCACGTTCCGAGGCGACACATCGTGCGCCGACCGCCGGCGCCGGGGACCAATGACGGCATCGGCGGTGCTTCCATGGCGGTACGCTCGCAGCGTGAGCGAAGAACACGACGTTCTCGTCGTCGGCGCGGGAGCGGCCGGCCTCGCATGCGCCCGCGCGCTCGTCGCGGGTGGACGGGCCCCCCTCGTGCTCGAGCGCTCAGACGCAATCGGAGGACGGATCAAGACCGATGTCGTCGACGGGTTCTTGCTCGACCACGGTTTCCAGGTTCTACCCGTCGCATACCCCGAGGCCAGGCTCGCACTCGACTACGATCGGCTCGCCCTCGGGATGTTCGAGCGGGGAGCGATCATTCGCTCGGGCGGGCGCTTCCGACGCGTCGCCGACCCGCGCCACTCTCCCGTGCGCAGCCTGCGGGCTCTCGCCGGCGGGGTCGTCGGCGTGCGCGACGGGACCGCCGTCGTGCGCCTCCTCCGCGGGTCGGGCGCCGAGACGACGTCCGCCGAGGCCCTCCGTGGCGCCGGTGTCTCGCGCACAACGGTCGAGCGCTTCTTCGCCCCATTCCTGCGCGGCGTCTTTCTCGAAGAACGGCTCGCGACGTCGAGCCGGTTCCTCGACTTCGTCCTGCGGTCGTTCTCCGACGGGCCGGCCGCGTTGCCGAAACTCGGAATGGGCGCGATCGCGGCACAACTGGCGGAGGGGCTCGATGTGCGGCGAGGTGTAGCCGTCGCCACCGTCGGGCCTGAGGCCGTCTCGCTCGAGTCCGGAGAACTGCTCCGCGCTGCGGCCGTCGTCGTGGCGACAGCCGGAATCGTCGACGAGCCGGGACACGGCTGGAACGGTGTCACCTGTGTGTACTACGACGCCCCGGCGGCGCCGATTCCGGGGGCCTGGCTCACACTGAACGGCGAGGGAGGCCCGATCAACAACCTGTGTGTCCCGAGCGAGGTCGCCCCCGGCTACGCGCCCGCGGGGCGCGCGCTCGTTTCGCTGACGGTTCTCGGTGCGGGCGAGCCCGACCTCGACGCCGTCCGGAACCAGCTTCGCGGCTGGTTCGGATCAGTCGTGGCTGACTGGCGTCACCTGCGGACATATCGCATTCCTCGGGCGTTGCCCGCCTATCCGGTCGGCGGCTCGATGGAGCAGCCGTCGCGTCTCGCGGCGGGCCTCTATGCCTGCGGGGACCATCGCGAGCACCCGTCGCTCAACGGCGCTCTCGCGTCCGGACGCAAGGCAGCGGAGGCCGTGCTCGGCGACGGCGCCTGAGACGTCGCCGCACCGGCGAGGCTGGCATCTCCTCTTCCGTGATCTTGGGGCATACTCCAAGTCTGTCTCCGACGAAGGAGGGTGTTTCGATGACCGTCGCTGCTTCCTTCACTCCGCGCGTCGTGCGGTCCGTCGGCTAACCGGATCTCTCTTCGACCTCCCGACTGGACCTCGCCCACCGGCGCGTTGTCGCACGCGCCCGCTTTCATGTACAGAGGACGAAAGGGAGCTTCGCTTTGATCGAACTCGAATCGCTCGGTTGGAACGAACGACTGAGCAGCCTGTACGAGCCCTTCGCCGGCGACGATGTCGTTGCCGGCCGGGTCTCGATTCAACACCGCGGGGCCTACGACGTGCTCACCGAACTCGGTGAGCTTCGCTGTGAGGTGCCACGACGCCTCGTCCACGAGGCAACGACAACGGCGGATCTACCGGTCGTCGGCGACTGGGTCGTGGTCGTCCCCCGGCCCGCCGACAGCTCGGGCACCATCACGGCCGTCCTCCCCCGCTTCACGAAGTTCTCCCGCAAGACCGCCTGGCAGGCGGCCGAGGAGCAGGTGCTCGCGGCGAACATCGACGTCGCGCTCCTGCTCGCGTCGATGAACGACGACCTCAACCTACGACGGTTGGAGCGTTACCTGATTCTCGCCTGGGAGAGCGGGGCCCGACCGGTGATCGTGCTGACCAAGGCAGACCTCCATCCGGCTCCCGAAGCGGCGGTGGCACAGGTCGAGTCGATCGCGGGGGGCGTCTCCGTGCACGCGATCTCGAGCCTCACCGGGCAGGGTCTCGACGAGTTGCAGGTCCTGCTCGGGACCGGGCTGACGGCAGTGCTGCTCGGTTCGTCGGGAGTCGGCAAGTCGACGCTCGTCAATACGCTCGCAGGGCAAGAGCTGCTCGCGACACAGGAGATCCGCGACGACGGCAAGGGCCGCCATACGACGACCCACCGCGAGCTCGTGCAACTTCCGACAGGTGCGCTTGTGATCGACACGCCGGGCATCCGCGAGCTCCAGCTCTGGGTCGCCGACGAAGGCATCGACGAGGCGTTCGAGGACGTGACGGAACTGTTCGGCCACTGCCGGTTCTCCGACTGTGCCCACGACACCGAGCCCGGTTGCGCGGTGCAAGCCGCGCTCGCGGACGGGTCGCTCCCCGCCGAGCGATGGGACAGCTATCTCAAGCTCCAGGCGGAGCTCGCGCACCTCGACCGCAAGCTCGACAAACGCGCCGCAGCCGCGGCGCGCAAACGGTGGAAGGCGTTGAGCCAGGAGGCGCGCGCGAACACCCGGTTGAAGGGAAACAGGTAGGCGAGCCGGTGCGGGCGGATGGGGTGAGGCTCCCGGCAATGACCCCACCCCACTCTGTCGTCATGGCGTCTTGACGTTCGCCGCACCGGGCGTCGGTGTCGTCGTGAACGACCAGTCGGTGGCGGCGCTGCCCGAATCCGACCCGTCCGGGATGCGAGCCAGCGTCCCGTCGACGGAGCTCGAGTCCGCAACGTCGACCGGGAGCAGGGTTCCTTCGACCAGATCGAACACGCTGGTGCCGATGGTCGCCGCCCGGATCCCGCCTTCGTAGCTGAGCGCATCGAGGAGCGTGCCCTGGCTCGTGTCGACGAGGGCGAGGCCGTCGGGGGCGCCGTTCTGCGGATCGACCTCGACCACGAGCTTCGCTCCGGCCGCCAGCGTGCCGTCGAGCGCCTTGCGACCGTACTCGGCGCCGTCGCCACCGTTCACGAGAACGAGCGCGATCCCGTCGAGGGCGACCGCCGCGCGGCCGGTGTTCGCGATCTCGACGAATCCCGCCGAATCCGCACCGACCTGGTCGTAGTCGACCTCGTTGATCACGAGCTGCGCGCCTCCCGAGGGAGGCGGTGGGGCAGCCGCTTCCTTCTCACACGTGAGCGTGATCAGGTCGGTCGCCGTCACAGCGGTCTCGATGCGGCCGGCGGCACCCTCGAAGGTCTTGCAGGCCATGCCGGCGAGCCCGTCGATCGAGCCGAGGGACGCACCCGCATCTCCCTTCGGGCCGGCAGGACCGGGAGGGCCCTGAGCTCCGGTGTCCCCCTTGGGGCCGACCGGGCCGGGAACCCGCTGATCGCCCCACGACAGATGGGCCTCGTTGTGCTTGCAGGCGGTCTCGTCGAAGACGATGCGCACGAGGCCGTGACGGAGATTACGGCAGGCGTCGATCTTCGGGGAGCCGACAGCCGCGGTCGCCATCGCCGCCGCGCCCGCGAGCACGGCGGTCGCGGCCCCCACGAGCACGATCATCTGTCTGTTCACGTCGGTCCTCCTTCGGTCGGATGAGATGACCGACAGAGGTACCGCGGCGTGAAAGCCGCGCCTAGTGTCCGTTCAGGACAACGCATCCTCGTGGCACCGTTTCAAGCGGTGGTGTGGACGCTTCGTCACGCCCGCGGCGCGATTCGTGCCGGTCGTTCAGCGCTTCCAGGGCGCGTCGGCCTCGGCATCGATCCCGTAGCGCGCGATCGCATCCTGAACGACGGCCGACTCGACGACACCCTCGTCGGCGAGCGCCTTCAGAGCCGTCACGGCCACGTGATGACGGTCGACCTCGAAGAACTCTCGCAGCTTGACCCGGTAGTCGCTGCGCCCGAAGCCGTCGGTGCCGAGAACCGCGTAACGAACGGGGACGAACGGCCGGATCTGGTCGGCGAACGCCCGCATGTAGTCGGTCGCGGCGACCAACGGCCCCCGGCGACCCGCCAGCACGGTCTCGACGTACGAGAGACGCTGCTCGCCCGTCGGGTGGAGGCGGTTCCAGCGCTCGACGTCGAGGCCGTCGCGGCGGAGCTCCGTGAAACTCGTGACGCTCCAGACGTCGCTCGCAACGCCGAAGTCACTCTCGAGCAGGTCGGCGCCCGCAATCACCTCACGAAGGATCGCGCCGGAGCCGAGCAGCTGAGCGCGCGGGCCGTCTCCGGTGCCTTCGCGCAGGAGGTAGATGCCGCGGAGAATCCCCTCCTCGGCCCCCTCGGGGAGCGCAGGCTGCACGTAGTTCTCGTTCATCACGGTCAGGTAGTAGAAGACGTCCTCCTGCTCCTCGCACATCCGCCGCAACCCCTCCCGCACGATCACGGCCAATTCGTAACCGTATGTCGGGTCGTACGCGCGGCAGTTGGGGATGACCGAGGCGAGGATGTGCGAGTGACCGTCCTCGTGCTGGAGACCCTCGCCGTTCAGGGTCGTGCGGCCCGCGGTGGCACCGATCAGGAACCCACGCGCCCGGCTGTCACCCGCCGCCCACGCGAGATCGCCGACCCGCTGGAAGCCGAACATCGAGTAGAAGACGTAGAAGGGGACCATCGTGAGACCGTGGTTCGCGTACGAGGTGGCAGCCGCGATCCACGACGAGAACGCACCGGGCTCGTTGATCCCCTCCTGCAGGATCTGGCCGTGCTCGTCCTCGCGGTAGAACATGAAGTCCTCGGCGTCCTCCGGCTGGTAGAGCTGGCCGACCTGGGAGAAGATGCCGAGCTGGCGGAACATGCCCTCCATCCCGAACGTGCGCGACTCGTCGGGCACGATCGGCACGACGCGCTCGCCGATCGCCGCGTCACGAACGAGGGAGTTGAGGATGCGGACGAATGCCATCGTGGTCGAGTTCTCGCGCTCACCGCTACCTTCGAGCACCGTCGTGAAAGGAGGCGGGGTCGGGAGCGGGTCGGCGTCGCGGTGGCGGGCGGGGAGGCTGCCGCCGAGCGCAGCACGCCGCTCGAGGAGATACCGGAGCTCGGGGCTGTCCTCGGACGGGCGGTGGAAGAAGGCGCCGGTTGCTTCCTCGTCGGTGAGCGGTAGTCCCAGCCGGTCGCGGATCGCGAGTCGCGCCTCCTCGTTCATCGACTTCTGCTGGTGGGTGATGTTGCGCCCCTCGCCGGCCTCCCCCATCCCGAAGCCCTTGATCGTCTTCGCGAGGATCACGGTGGGACTGCCGGTGTTCGCAACCGCGGCCGCGTAGGCCGCGTACACCTTCTGCGGGTCGTGCCCACCGCGGCGCAGCCCCCAGATCTGCTCGTCGCTCCAGTCCGCGACCATCGCACGCGTCTCCGGGTACTTGCCGAAGAAGTGCTCGCGAACGTAGGCGCCGTCCTTCGCCTTGAAGGTCTGATACTCACCGTCGACAGCCTCTTCCATGCGGAAGTGGAGCCAGCCTTCGGTGTCGGCCTCGAGCAGAGGGTCCCAGCCCGAGCCCCAGATGACCTTGAGCACGTTCCAGCCGGCGCCGCGGAAGTTCGTCTCGAGCTCCTGGATGATCTTGCCGTTGCCGCGCACCGGTCCGTCCAGGCGCTGCAGGTTGCAGTTCACGACGAAGACGAGGTTGTCGAGCTTCTCGCGGCCGGCCAGCGAGATCGCGCCCATCGATTCTGGCTCGTCCATCTCGCCGTCGCCCATGAACGCCCACACCTTGCGGTCGGCGAGGTCGACCACGCCGCGTGCGGCCAGGTACTTCATGAACCTCGCCTGGTAGATCGCCATCAACGGGCCGAGCCCCATGGACACCGTGGGGAACTGCCAGAAGTCAGGCATCAGCCAGGGGTGCGGGTACGACGACAGGCCGCCACCGTCTACCTCCCGGCGGAAGCGACGCAGCTGCTCCTCGCTCAGCCGTCCCTCGAGGAACGCGCGGGAGTAGATACCCGGCGAAGAGTGCCCCTGCATGTAGACGAGGTCACCACCGTGGTTCTCGGACCTGGCGCGCCAGAAGTGGTTGAAGCCGACCTCGTACAGCGTCTCGGCCGACTGGTAGCTCGCGATGTGCCCGCCGAGCTCGGTGGACTCGGCGTTCGCCTGGAGAACGATTGCGATGGCGTTCCAGCGGACGAGCGCGGTAGCAAGCCGCTCGAGCTCCGGGTCGCCGGGCATCTGATCCTCCTCGTCAACCGGAATCGTGTTGACATACGGTGTGCTGAGCCCGGCAGAGACCTTGACGCCGTACTCCTGCGCGTGATCGATCGCATGGTCGAGCAAGAACGCCATCCGCTCGCGGCCGTCGGACTCGACGACGGCGTCGACGGAGTCAAGCCACTCCTGGGTCTCGACGGGATCGCTATCGGGGACGTCGGCAGCCACGGCTGCTGAGCAGACTAGCGGCGGCGGTGACGGCTTACTCGAGGCCACGTGATCCGGTCGGAGTGGCCCGCCAGTTACCCTGCCGGGCGATGTCGACAGGCGAGCACACGAACGGGTCCGCCGCGCCCGACGACACGGCGGCGAAGCTGCGGGCGGCCACCGAGCTGCTCGAGTCGGTCGCCCGCGACCGCGGCCTGCTCGGCTCGCTCTCGATCGAGGAGCGAACCCGATTGCTCTCGGCGGCGGCGGACGTCTTCGATCCCGACGTCGTGCAGCGCCGCCGCTTCACCAAGTCGAAGCGCAAGCAGGAGAAGACAGCGAAAATCGGCACCGACGAGGCGCTGCTCGCCGACACGGGCATCCGCGTCCTGCGTGACAAACCCGTGTTCACAACGCCGAACGTCTACCCGCCGCAGGGCTTCGAGCCGGACGATCGCAACAACGAAACCCGCGAGACGATTGAGGACCAGCACTGCTATGTCTGCAAGCAGCCCTACCGGAAGCTGCATCCTTTCTACGATCAGCTCTGCCTTCCGTGCGCCGAATTCAACTTCGCGAAACGGTCGGAGACCGCCGACCTCGAGGGTCGGGTGGCGGTGCTGACGGGTGGCCGGGTGAAGATCGGCTACCAGGCTGGGATCAAGCTGCTGCGGGCCGGAGCGCACCTCATCGTGACAACCCGGTTCCCGCGCGATTCTGCGGCCCGGTACGCCCAGGAGCCGGACTTCGGCGACTGGAGCGATCGCCTCGAGATCTACGGCCTCGATCTCCGCCACACACCGAGCGTCGAGGCTTTCTGCCACCACCTCGAGGCCATCCACGACCGGCTCGACTACATCCTCAACAACGCCTGCCAGACCGTCCGCCGTCCGCCGGACTTCTACCGCCACATGCTGGAGGCGGAGCTCGCCTCGGAGCATTCTCAGCCCCCCGACGTCCAGCGGCTACTCGGCGACTATGCGGGTGTACGCCGCTACGACATGCTGGAGGGCCGCGCACGCGGCCTCGACGAGGCCGCGCTCGGCGTCGTGGTGCCGAGCAGATCCGCGGAGCTCTCCCAGGTACGTCTCCTTCCGGACGAGATCGCCGACCAGAGCCAGCTGTTCCCCGAAGGGCGCCTCGACCAGGACCTGCAGCAGGTCGACCTCCGCGACCGCAACTCATGGCGATTCCTGCTCGCCGAGGTCTCGACCGTCGAACTGCTCGAGACGCAGCTCGTCAACGCGGTCGCCCCCTTCGTCCTCAACGCCCGCTTGAAGCCGTTGATGCTGCGCACATCCGAGCGCGACAAGCACATCGTCAACGTGTCGGCCGTCGAAGGACAGTTCTACCGCCGTTTCAAGACGACACGGCATCCGCACACGAACATGGCGAAGGCGGCGATGAACATGATGACGCGCACCGCCGCGACCGACTACTACGGCGACGGCATCCACATGAACAGCGTCGACACCGGCTGGGTGACCGACGAGGATCCCCTGCACATCGCAGCGCAGAAGACGGCAGAGCACCGTTTCCGGCCGCCGCTCGACATCGTCGACGGAGCGGCGCGAATCGTCGACCCGATCATCGACGGCACGAACACGGGCGACCACGTGTGGGGCAAGTTCCTCAAGGACTACCGGCCGACCGACTGGTAGCCGGGGGCGACGCCGGGCGAACGAGGCTGCGGGAGACGGTGATCTCGATGCCGTGCACGCTGGTCGAACGGGCCATGTCTGCCGGGGTGCCGGGGTTGAGCGTGTTGACGTTCGCGTTGTCGTCCGTTTGCTTGGGCCAGTGCCCTTTGGGGCAATAGGCGACGCCCGGAAGAGCGAGCGGGTCGAGAGCCACGCGTGCGCGCAGCCGGCCGGTAGGGGTTGCGAGGTCGGCGAAATCGCCTTCGCCCAGGCCGTTCGCGGCCGCGTCGTCGGGGTGCAACGTGACGGTCGGCGGCCCCAGCCTGCGGGCGATCTTGGGGTCGTTGGCGAAGCTCGAGTTCATCGCCCACGGGGAGGCGGGCGAGAGGAGGCGCAGGTGGGCGGAAGGGGGGCGCGGGTCGTGCCACGGTTCCGGCAGGCGCGGCAGGCCCGCGGTCTCGGCGATCGCCGAGGCGAGCTCCACCCGGCCGCTCGGCGTCGGGAAGCGCAGTTCGGCGAACTGAACCCTCGGCGTCTCGTAGAGCCGAACCGTGCCGGCGCTCGCCAGGTCGTCCCAGCCGATCCCGAAGCCCGTCCGCAGCAGTAGCTCGTCGATCACCTCCCGGTCGGTCTCGTAGAGCTCGGGATCCGTGTACCCGACCGCGGCCGAGAGGCGACGGAAGATCTCGCTGTTCGGTAGCGCTTCGCCCGGCGGGTCGGTCACCGCGACCTGCGCCGAGAGCGTGTGGTGGAAGTAGGAGCAGACCAGATCGTTCGACTCGAGGAACCCGGCAGCCGGAAGCACGAAATCGGCCAGGTCGGCGCTGTCGGTCTGGAACAGGTCGAGCACGACCGTGAGCAGGTCATCTCGCTCCAGTGCCCGGCGGAGGGCGCCGAGCCGGGGATTCGAAGCCGCGATGTTGATGTTCCAGCAGAACAACGCCTGCGCCAGGGCCGGGTCGGCGAGCGCGTCGGCGAGATCCATCTGGCTCAGAGCCGGCGGTGGATCGACCTGCAGGTGACTCGCGACGAGGTATTCGTCGTCGATCCGCCGCGAATCGGTCCCGGTCACGTACGCCCAGCCCGTGCCGGGTCTCCCGAGGTTGCCGGTCAAGGCCGGCAGCATCGCCACGGCCCGCAGCGCGTTCCCACCGCGCGGCTGGCGCTGGAAGCCCTGTCCGAGCCAGAGGAGGGACGGCCCGGTCGCGTACGCCCGGGCGACGTGCTCGATCGACGCCGCGGGAACGCCCGTCGCCGCCTCCCCCCACTCGGGGGTGCAGGGCTCGAGCAACGGCTCGAGCTCATCGAACCCGAGTGTGTGCGCGTTTACGAAGCTTCGATCGAGGAGGCCGTCGCGTTGCATGACGTGGGCGAGGGTGAAGGCCAGCGCCGCGTCGGAGCCCGGAAAAGGCTGCAGATGCAGATCGGCCGCGGCCGCCGTCGGCGTCCGGACGGGATCGACGACGACCACCGTTGCCGCCGCTTCGGCCAACCAGTGCTCGTGCTGATGCGGCGCCGAGGCCGACGGGTTCGCGCCCCACACCAGGATGCAGCTCGAGTCCGCTGCCGTTTCCGGGTCGAACCCGTCGCCCGACGATCCGTAGAGATAGAAGAGCGCTTCATGCCCGGCCTTGTTGCAGATCGTGTCCGGGTCGATCTCCGTCGCGCCGAGACGGTGGAAGAACCGTTGCGGAAATGCCGTTCCCACCAGCGCGCAAGTGCCGGTGTAATGAGCGTTCAAGATCGTCTCCGGCCCATGCGCGGCGACGATCTCGCCGAGCCGGGCGGCGATCTCGCCGATCGCCTCGTCCCACGAGACCGGCTCGAACCGTCCCGAGCCCTTCGGCCCTCTCCGGCGAAGCGGGCGCGTGAGGCGCGCCTCCGGGTCTCGGAGGACACCGTTGTAAGCGATTGAGCACTTCGCGCACAATCTCCCACGGCTCACGTGATGCTCCGGATCGCCGCGCACATGCCGTAGCCGTCCGTCGCGGATCGTGACGAGCACGCCGCAGGCGTCGTAACAATCGCGCGGGCACGTCGTACGCACCAGACGATCTCGCGTCGACACACCCACCCGGCGACTCTACCAACCGGTCGCTCGAACCCTCGTGCCGCTCGTCTCGCGGGCCCGGTCGAGGCGTGGAGGTGCGAGCGGTGCCCTTACGGTGCGATCAGCTTGCCGCCACCGACATCGTTGACGGCCTGGAGTGTCTCGGCGCCCGCCGAGCGTCTCGCGTTCGTGCTGCACGACCTGTTTGCCGTTCCCTTCGACGCGAGTCGAGCGAGCCCCAGGGGGTGCGCACCGGCTCGGCGATGACGGGTCGCTCCGGCGGCGGCCACGTGTCCTCTTCCGAGGCAGGCGGACGCACGTCATCTAGGGACGCGAGATGACCGGTCTCGTTACGCGTGCGATCGCTCGTTGACCGAGGCGGGTGGGGTGTCCACAGTTCGACCGGCCCGGGAGGGCGCACTCGATCCGGATCGGGTAGACCCACGGGTTTGCAGTACAGAGTTCATGGCGGGCGAGGACGCCGAGCACGGACACGTAGTCAACTCCCGCCTCGGTCGCCGCCTGCGAGAGCGTTGCATCGATCTCGGAAGCCACGCCGTTCAGCGCCGTCCGCTCCCGCTCGCTCAGCCAGGCGCAGTTGTGGGCCTTGGCGGTGGGGAAAATGCGCGGGTAGCCGACAACGACGACGTGCGCCGCGGTCTCGTCCTTCAGCGTCCGGTAGGCCCCCGTCAACCGGCTCCGGAGCCCCGGAAGCATGGCCCGGACTCTCGCCAGCGTCCCGTCCGTGTCACATCCAGGAGAGAGGAAGCAGTCGGCGAGAACCCCGGCGAACCCCAGGTCGTTCCCTCCGATCGTCAACGAGACCACGTCCGGATGTAGAGACGCGGCGACCGGGATCTGGGGGCCTTCACCTCTCTGAGGCCAGCTACTGGTCAGCTGCCTGATGGCTGCGCCGGAACACGCGATGTTCTTCGTCAGCACGACCGTGGGGCCCACCGCGAAGTTCGGCCAGGCTGCATCGCTGCGACGACAGAGGGCGCTCGAGAACGGCGGGTTGCCTTCACCCGAGGAGTACGAATCACCGAGCGCCACGTACGTTCGCCGAGTTGACGCACCTCTCACGTCAACCGAACGAACGACCGATCCCCCGACGCCGGCAGGCCCCGCGCTCTGGCCGATCTCGCCACCCCGCTCCGGTGCCGTGACGAGTCCCGCAGATGCCGTCGCCGAACCGACGAGCGCCGACACGACGAAGATCTGCAAGAACCTCCCCACGTCGCGCGAACTGTAGTCGCGGTTCTCGAGAGGCGGCGGGAATCGAAGCCGCGTAGGCGCATTTCAAACCGCATTCCCAACGCCGATCGGCACTGACGCGCACCGAAAGGATGCATGCCGTGACCCGGCAGACCCGTCTCGGCCGAATGGTCAGCCGGGCGAGGTCTCAGCAGACGAGAGCCGATCCGACCACACGGCGAACGCGATCGCCCCGGGGTTCTTCGTCACGAACATCGGCGGCGGCCACGCCCGTAGCCCCGACCTGCAGGCGGCGCTCGCGAAGGACATTCCCATGCACCGCGTTGGCCGGCCGGACGATATCAAGGCGCTGCCCTCTTTCTCGCGTCGCCGGCCTCGGAATACATCACCGGGCAGGAGATAGTGATCGACGGCGGTTGGGGACTCGGGACGGCTGACTGAGGGGAGATGCCGGGGACTGACACACCCCGTTGCTCTACGTGCTCGAGACCTTCCGGCCCGCCGCCGCCTCTGGGCCTGCCCAACGCGCCGCCATGCCTCAGCCGACAGCGATCGGCGGGGTTCGGGCGGCCCACGGGAAGCTCTGCTCCAGCTGGGATGCAAGGCGGAGCAGCGTCGCCTCGTCCCCGTAGCGGCCGACGAGCTGCACGCCGACGGGAAGATCGCCGTCGCTCCAGGCGAGTGGCAGGCTGATCGCCGGCTGGCCGGTGATGTTGAACATCGCCGTGAAGGGCGCGTAGACGCTGAACAGTTTGCGGACCCAGGCGTCGCCGTCGAGCGAATCGTCGTTCTGGTCGAGCTCGCCGAGCTTCCACGGCCGCCTGGCGACTGAAGGCAGCAGCAGGACGTCGGTGTTCTCGAAGAACGTCCCGATTGCACGTCCGATCGCGTTGCAGTCGCCGTAGCCGTCGAGCAGCTCGACGGCCGAGATCGATGCCCCGTGGCGAAGCATGGCAAGGGTGCACGCCTCGACCGTGTCGGGAGACGGAGGTGCATCGAGAGAGCGCTCGAGAATGGCCGCGCGCTGGGCGAGGCCCGCCGCCCAGGTCGTGACGAGCGCACGGTGCAGAACGTCGGGATCGATCGCCGGCGTGCCCGCCTCGACGTCGTGGCCGCGCCCGTCCAGGGCAGCGGCAGTCGTCTCCACGGCCGCTCGGCACTCCGTCGCGACCGACGCACCCGACCAGGCGTCGGCCGTCCACCGAACCCGCAACCGGCGTGACTCGGCGTTCACCTCGTCGGCATAAGGGCGTTCCGGCGGGGGAATGACGTACTTGTCGCCGGCGCCCGGACCGTGAAGAGCGTCCAGCACCGCCGCGGCGTCGCGCAGCGTGCGGCAGAGCACGAAGTCGTGAGCCATCCCGTGAAGGCCCTCCCACAATCCCGGGCCGACCGGAATCCGCGAGCGCGTCGGCTTCAAGCCGACGAGCCCGCAAAGCGAGGCCGGGATCCGGATCGAGCCGCCCCCGTCCGTCGCGTGGGCGATCGGGAGCGCTCGCGCCGCGACGAGCGCCGCCGCACCGCCGCTCGAGCCGCCCACGCTGCGCTCGAGATCCCACGGGTTACGGGTAGGCCCGTGTGCGACGGGTTCCGTCGTAGCGTTGAACGCGAACTCGGGCGCCCGGGTCCGGGCTATGACACGCAACCCCGCGGCGCGGATGCGCCGACCGAAGTGGGTGTCCGCGACTCCCGTTACTCCGTCGCCGGCCCAGCGGCTACCGAGCTGGGTGACCTGCCCCTTCAGATGTGGGCCGACCTCCTTCAGGGCGAACGGCACGCCCGCGAAAGGGCCCTCGTCGCTTGCCTCGAGCGCGGGCTCGAGAAGCTCGCCGACCGTGGCCCCGAGCGCCGGATCAACCTGGCCGATCGCCCGCCGGGCGGCGTCCTCGACCTCCGCGGCCGACACCTCACCGCTGCGAACGAGCGTCGCGAGACCGACCCCGTCGCATGCCGCATAGTCGCGTAGTTGCACGGCGCCCCTACCGGGCCACCCGGCTCACCCCGAGAGCTCCGCGACTGCGCGTACGGGCGATCCGGTTCCACCGAGCCATTTCAGCGGGTAGCCCGTGAACTGGAACTCGCCCTTGCCGAGCAGTTGCTCCAGATTGACGAGCCATTCGTAGTGCACCATCCCCCGGTCGCGGCAGACGCGGTGATTCGGGAACCCCTTCGTCCCCGCCTTGTCCGTCGAGGGCCCCTCCACGCCGTGCACCCGCGATCGGTCGGCGAGCCAGTGGCTCGCGGCCATGGTCAGACCCGGGTTCGTCGTCACGACTTCGGGGTTGGGCCAGTGGCGCTCATGAAATCCGGTACAGAGGAGAACGATGTGCCCGTCGATCTCGACACCGCTCTGCTCCTCCGCCTTCTCGAGATCACCGACGTCGATGTCACCGAGATCGGGTATGTGGCGCAGATCGAGGCACACGGCCTTGCCCGTGAACCAGTCGAGAGGCACAGCGTCGATCGCGGCGCCGCCGGCTCCGATGTGAAGGGGCGCGTCGACGTGGGTCCCGACATGCTCCAGCATCGAGATGTAGTTGACCGAATAGGTGAACGCGTCTTCGGGCGTGCCGAGGCCCGCAGACTTCGCCTGCTCGTGCGTGACGTAGGGAAGGATGATCGGTGACGGGAACAGTGCATGCGCGGGCATGCCGTTCGAGATCTCGAGCGAAAGATCGACCAGTACTGTGCCGCGCTGGCTGCGCACCGGCGTCGTCTCTGCGGTCTGCGTCATGTCCCTCTCCTTGTCGGCTCGCGCGTCTCGGTGTCCTCGGCGACGATGTTCTGCCGCACAGGCGCCCCGGCCTCCCGGCGCACTCTGCGTTGGCCGCCCAGACCATCGTCTGGACATCCACGCAGCCTGTCTGGCGGTGAACACGCGCTCGAACAGGATCCCACATCTCGACCCCGAGCGCAGCCCCGGAGCCCCGCTCGGTCTCCGGAACGAAAGGGCAGAAGCCGGGAGATCTCTTTACGGACGGAGGCGGCACAGCTTTCACCAAGCGTCTCGCCGTACAACACCCCTTGGTCAGACGAGCAAGACGCTGCCGCAGCGAGGAAGAGTCGGCGCAGCGGGCCCGGACCCGCCCGCTGCGCCCTCTCAGGTCCCTTCTACCCCTCCGGCTCGATGTTCTGGTTGAGCCGGAACATGTTCGTCGGGTCGTAGGCGTTCTTCAGCGCAACGAGGCGGGCGTACGTCTCGTAGCCGTACGACGACCGCGCTGCGTCGGTGTCGCCGAGGAAGTTCACGTATGCGAGGCCGGTGGACGCGTCGGATGCGCCGTCGATCACCTCGCGCGCCCACTCTCGGTGCGCCTCGGCGATCTCCGCATCGTCGTCGTGCCAGCCGGTGACGGCGTTGAGCAGGAAGGGTATCGACCGCTCGGCGAATGCGGTACCTCCGTCGGGGACGCGGCCGACCGCTCCACCCATCTGGTGGACGTGGATCTCGCACTGCGGCCCGGGCGCGGCGAGATGCACCGCGTTCAGGTGGTCGATCAGGTCGTCGTCGAGGCGAGACAGGTTCGTCGCCTTGAAGTAGGCGTTGATCCCCTTCGGCCACAGCGGGTCGAGCAGGGTCTGGATCACGTGGTACGGCATCGGGCCGAGCAGGTCGGCGATCGGCTCCGCGACGGAGCGGAACTCGCGCACGAGCGACTCACCCTCGTCGACCGCGCCGACCGAGACGGCGACGAGCGCCGCCACCTTCTTGCCGTGCCACTCCTCCGGGATCACGGGCAGCGGCGGCGCGGTCGTCAGATTGACGACGGCCGTGATGTCGTCGGGGGCGTTCGCCGACCAGTCGCGAAACACACGCAGCAGGTCGCGATCGGCGTCGGCCGGGTAGAAGACCGGCCCCGCGTAGACGAGCGGGCCGACGGGGTGCAGCGTCAACTCGAACTGCGTGGCGATGCCGAAGTTGCCGCCGCCTCCGCGGAGGCCCCAGAGCAGGTCCGGGTTCTCCGTCTCGCTCGCATGGACGAGCCGGCCGTCCGCGGTGACGACGTCCGCGGCAGCGAGGTTGTCGCACGCGAGGCCCTGCTTGCGCATCAGCCAGCCGATGCCGCCGCCGAGCGTGAAGCCGGCAACGCCGGTCGAGGAGACGAGCCCGCCGGTCGTCGCCAGCCCGTGGGCCTGCGTCTCGTGGTCGACGTCGGCCCAGACGGCCCCCGCGCCGACGGTCGCACGGCGGGCATCGGGATCGACCCGGACTCCGTTCATCTGCGAGAGATCGATCACGATGCCGTCGTCGCAGGTCGAGAATCCCGCGATGCTGTGGCCGCCTCCGCGCACGGCGAGGGGCAGGTCGTTACTGCGCGCGAAGCCGACTGCGGCGATCACGTCGGCCGCGCCGGTGCACCTGACGACGAGCGCAGGCCGCCGGCCGTCGTGGGCGCCGTTCCAGACCCGGCACGCCTCCTCGTAGCCGTCGGCGCCCGGGGTGAGGATCTCCCCGCGGACGGACTCCCGCAGCTCCTGGATCGTCGCTTCCCCGAGGACGGGGACGATGGTGTCACTCATGACGCTCTTCCTTTCCTCTGTCTTGACGGTTTCGAAGAGTGTCCTCGGCGCTCCTTAGCCCGGCCTTAGCGGGCGCTTATCGAGGCCGGCAAGCCGCTTCTCGACCTCCGCCACGCCGATCTCGTCGTCGCGGGTGGCGTACTTCTCGCGCGCCTCCTCGAGCAGCACGGAGGCGCGTCCGGTGTCGCCGCGCAGCAGGGCGACCTCGGCGAGACCCGCGAGCGTGCTCGCGATCCAGCGCTGCCGCTGCGTTTCCGCGAGCACCGATTGGGCTTCCCGCAGAGCGGCCTCCGCGTCATCGAGACGGCCCCGCGCGAGGGCGAGGTCGGCAGCCCGCCACAGCGTGCTGGCGAGGCCCCAACGGTCGCCGGCCCGCCTGAAGATGTCGAGTGCCTCGACGAGGTACGCCTCCGCCTCGTCGAAGCTCCCGGCCGCCGTCTCGACCAGGGCGAGGCCGGAGAGCACGAGACCTCGGCCGCGTCGGTCATTGAGCCCGTCCCGGAGCTCGAGCGCGGCCTCGAGATACGCGCGGGCCTCGGAAAGCTCGTCCTCTGCGAGAGCGTTGTACGCGCGCCGGACGAGGACCGTCGCAAGGCCCGCATCGTCCCCGGCAGCCTCGAAGCGCGCGGCGCTCTCGTCGAGCAGTGCATGCGCCCTGGCGAGGTCGCCGCGAACGCGCGCGATCCCCGCCTGGTTCGCTAGCGCATAGCTGACGGCGGTGCCGCACACCACCTCGACGAGGGGCTGGAGCGTGTCCTCGAAGACATGCCTGACGGCGATCTGTCCCTCGGGCTGGGTCGTCCGGATCTCCGCGATGTTGAGCGGCGACGGGATCGTGTGCGAGGAGCCCTCGAGGGCTCGGAACCGCTCGATGCTCTCGGCCAGGAGTCGATCGGCGCCCGGCAGGTCGCCGAGAATCCAACTCGAGACGCCGAGGGAGTGGATCCCGATCGCCTCGGGGGCCGCGAAGCTCTCGCGGCGCGCGAGGTCGAGGGCCTGCTCGAACCACGGCACCGCTACATCGGCTGCGTCACTCGCGATCCCGAACTCGCCGAGGAACTGCAGCGCGCGCCACTCGTGCTCCCTGTCTCCGATCTCGAGCGCGACGGCGTGGCTGCTCTCCGCCAGAGCAACACCGTGGGGAACCGTGCCGCTGCGGAAGTCGACCGCCGCGGCGGCGAGTAGCGCCTCGGCGCGCAGCGTCGTACGGTCGGGCACCGCGTCGAGAGCGGCGGCGAACTGGCGCTTCGCCTCCTCGAGCTCGATCCGCCGCAGCCAGAACGGCAGCAGCGCAACGCAGAGGCGCAAGGCGTCCTCGGGCCTGTGCTGGAGCAGGGTGCGGAGCCCCGCACGCAGGTTCGGCGCCTCCGGGTCGAGCCGCCGCGACCCGCGCTCCCGCTCCGCCAGGGCGAGCACCCACTCGGCGTGGCGATCCGCGACCGCCCGCTCCTCGCCGGACTCCACGAGCCGCTCGCGCGCATACATGCGGACCGTCTCGAGCAGGCGATAGCGACGACCGCGGCTTCCCTCATCGACCACGACGAGTGACTTCTCGGCGAGCCGCGCCAACGCGTCCGTCACCCTTACAGCGTCGAGCCCGTCGCCTATGCAGACCTGCTCGACTGCATCGAGCTCAAAACCCCCTGCGAAGACGGCCAGCCGGCGGAAGAGCATGGTCTCGTCGGGCTTCAGCAGGTCGTGGCTCCACTGCAGGGTGGCCGTCAGCGTCTGCTGGCGCGTCGGTGCGGCGTGACTGCCGTGGCGGAGGATCCGGAACCGGTCGTCGAGCCGCTCCGCGATCGCCGCAGGGCTGAGAGCCCCGAGCCGGCCCGCTGCCAGCTCGAGCGCGAGCGGCAGCCCGTCCAAGCGGAGGCAGATACGCGCAACATCCTCCGCGACGTCCTCGTCGAGCGCGAACCCCGGCGACGCGGCGGCGGCGCGCTCGACGAACAGCGAGACGGACTCGAACCGAAGCAGCCGTTCGGGGTCGAGCGCCTGCTCCGGGTCGGGGATGTCGAGCGACGGGACTCGAAAGACGACCTCCCCGGCGACCCGCAGCGGCTCCCGGCTCGTCGCAAGGATCGTGATCCCCGGGGAGGCGCGCAGCAACCTGTCCGCCAGTCCGACCGTCTCCGCGAGCACGTGCTCGCAGTTGTCGAGCACGAGCAACAGCGTGCGGGAGGAGAGGAAGTCGGTCAGGGCGTCGCCCAGGTCCTGCGCCGCCAGGGCACGGATGTCGAGCGCGGCCGCAACCGTCTCGGTGACCAGCCGCGGGTCGGCCAGGGCGCCGAGCTCGACGAGCGCGGCACCCGACTCGAACGAGCCCTCGGTGCCGCGCGCGAGCTCGAGCGCGAGGCGCGTCTTGCCCGCACCACCCGTTCCCGTGAGCGTGAGGAGCCGCGTGCGTTTGAGCAGAGACCCGAGCTCGGATAGCTCACGGCTGCGACCGATGAACGAGCTCGCATCGGAGGGCAGTGCGAACGTCCCACGAGAGCCGAGGGCGGCAGCCTCCTCCTCGAGCTCCGACGCCAGAGTCGCGAGCTCGTCGCGGCGGTCGTCGACCCAGTCGTCGTATCGGTTCTCGGGCAGAAGCTCGCCACCGTAGAGGGCGAGCGCCGCCCAGTAGGCCGCCGCCGTCCCGACCCGCCTGGCGTGCGTCGCCGCCTGCTCGAACCGGTCGACGTCGATGTCGACCTGGGCCGCGAGAACGAGGACACCCTCCCGCGACTCGATCGCGCCCGGGTCGAGGGCGCGCCGGGCCACGTGCACCGCCTGGTGGAGGTTGTTGGCAGCCGCTGACGGGCTCCGGTCGCGCCAGAGCACGTCCATCGCTTGCTCGCGATGAAGGCGGTGGTCAGGGGCGAGGGCGAGCAGCTTCACGAGCTCGCGCGCCTTCTTCAGCCGCCAGGCCGGGTCGGGCACCTCGATCCCGTCGACGGAGGCCGCAAAACCGCCGAGGAGCGTCAGACGAACGTCGCTCATCGTGGCGACCAATGTAACCCCATGGGCGAAAAAGGGTATCGCGGCCGGAACCCCGCGGGTCGTAGCCTCAGTAGCTGCCTTAAGGACGCGCAAAGAGAGCGCAAAGGGACCGCTCGTAGCCTGCGGTGCATCAGCCCTTCCTCCCCCCAACGACCCGAAGGAGACACCCATGAGCACCAACGAGATCAAAGCTATTCCCCTCTTTCGCGACGCCCCCCGGTCGCGTCGGGCGGAGCTGGCGAGGCTCGCCGACCGCATCACGGTGCCGGCCGGCAAGGTCCTCGCCCGGCAGGGAGCGCTCGCCCACGAGTTCTTCGTGATCGTCACAGGGACCGTGGAGGTGATCCGGGACGGGCAGGTCGTGGCCGTGCTCGGCCCCGGCGACTTCTTCGGCGAGATCGCGCTCTGCGGCGATCCACACCGCACGGCGACGGTCGTCGCTGCCTCGGAGGTCGACCTGACTGTCATCGGCCGGCGCGAATTCCGCACCATGCTCTCACGGTTTCCCGAGATCGCGTCGACCATCCTCTCGACGGCGTCGCGGAGACTGGTTGCCGACCTGAGGGCCGTCGAGGCAGCGTGACGCGGTTTAGTGTGGGCGCATGCCGATCGACATCGCCTCGGCAGAGCGGTTCGTGCTCACCAACGCGCGGCTGCTCGAACGACATCGACTGTCGGTGCTCCTACACGGTGCGCCGACCGCACCCGTCCTCGACGCGCTGCGTGCCTTCCGCAATCCCGACGGCGGCTTCGGCCACGCTCTCGAGCCCGACGTGCGCGCGCCCGAGAGCGAGCCGGCCGCGGCGCTGGCAGCGCTCGAGGTGCTCGCCGAGATCGGGGCGCTCGACGATCCGATGGCCGCGGGCGTCGCCGCGTGGGTCGCGACGATCGCCGATCCGGACGGTGCGGTGCCCTTCGTCACGCCGGCCGCGGCGGCATTTCCCCACGCCCCGTGGATGGTCCCTTCGCCCGGCGGGTCGCACCTCACCTTCGCGATCGCAGGAGCGCTGTGGGAGGCCGGCTCGGACGAGCCGTGGCTCGCCCGCGCGACCGAGTGGTGCTGGGCGAAGCTGGATCGTCCCGACGAGCTGAGTGCCTACTGGGTGAAGTTTTCGCTCGGCTTCCTCGACAGCGTTTCCGACGAGGACCGCGCGGCTGCCTCCGTCGAGCGGCTGCGCTCCCGGCTCGACCGGGACGGTTCGATTTCCGTCACAGGCGGAACCGAGAACGAGCGACTGACGCCGCTGACGCTGTCACCGCGGCCCGGCAGACGCAGCCGCGCCCTGTTCAGCGACGAGCAGATCGAAGCCGACCTCGACGAGCTGCAGCGGGGCCAGGACGAGGATGGCGGCTGGACGTTCGACTGGCTCGCATGGTCTCCGGGACAAACCGTGGAATGGCGCGGGGCGATGACCGTGCGGGCGCTGGCCACCCTGTTCGCGCACGGTTGCAGCTGACGGCCGTACGGCAGCAGCGCGACGACTCCGCTGCAGGAGGAGATGAGCTCGCCCCTTGCTGACCAAGGCGAGACGTCGATGCGACTTTGAAGATGCGGTGTTCCCCTACGACGGGGTCCGCAGCCGCGGCGCCCCGGGCGTGCGTCAGAAGACCTCGGCCGGCAGGGCGAGCTCTACGAGTTCCGGGAGGAGATGCGTGTCGAGGACGGCGTCGAGCTGACGGAGGTGGAACGCGGCATGCCAGCGCTGCGCGTCGAGCACGACCGAGAACGTGACGATGCCACGAGGCGAGACGATCGCCGGGGCGGAGCGGGAGGGCTCCGAGCCTTCGCGACCGACGAACATCTCCCACGTCGCGCGGATTTCCTCTGCGTAGCGGACGATGCCTTCGGCTGTCGTCAACGTCTGCTCGCGGGTCGCATCCTCGTCGGGATCCCATGGGAAGATGCCGGTTTCCCAGGCGGTCGGGAGCAGCTCGAACGGGTGGAAGACGTTGACGGTGAGGTTGCGCAGCGAGCGGCCACGGGCAGGAGTCGGGTCGAGTAGCGCCTCGAGGGTGAGCGGACGGATTCCGACGAGCCAGGCACGCAGGAGCACGAGCGTGTCGCCGGCGAGGTGCTTCGACGCGAGCGTCGGTGGCGCGGGGAGACCGAGGGCGGCGGCAAGCTGGGAAACGTGCAGGACCGGCTCGCTGACACCGTCGATGGAGACCGACGGGACAATCGGGCGGCCTGCCTTCTCCCAGCGACGTGTGCCCGCGGCGCCGTCGTGGACGTCGACGGACTCCCAGACGAGTGCTGACTTGCCCAGGAACTCCCGGGCTGCGGCGCAACTCGCTCAGGCCGGATGCCAGAAGAGAAGGATCTCGGACATGTCCGCGGTCGGCTCGCTCAGCCGACGACCGCGATGGCCTCGATCTCGATCTCGAGCTCCGGCAGCGCCAGCGAACTGACCTCGACGATCGTGTCCGCCGGGTAGGGCGGCGTGAACCACTTCCCACGCAGCTCGACGATCTTGCCGAAGTTCGACATGTCGGTGAGGAAGATCGTGACCTTGACGACGCGGTCCAGGCCCGACCCGCCCGCCTCGAGCACCCGCGCGAGGTTGCGGAACGTCTGCTCTGCCTGCCCGTCGAAGTCGCCGATACCGACGAGCTGCCCGTGCTCGTCGATCGCTGCCTGGCCCGAGACGATCACGAGGTCGCCGACGCGAAAGCCCTGCGAGAGCCGGAACTGCTCGTACGGGTCGGGGTCGAGACGGATCTGCTGCACGTCCATCAGATGGGCTTACCACAGTCGACGACCGTGACGCAAGGCACGAGCCCAACCGCGCGCATCCGCTCCCTATGACCTCTGCGCGCGGCCACCGTCGACATGACGCTGATGGTCTGCGCTCTCGGGCGCCCTTCGCCCGAGCAACCGCGCCATCGTCTCGAGTAGCCGGTCGAGGTCTTCGTGATCGTTGTAGAGGTGGGTCGAGATCCGGATGCCGCCGACGCGTGAGGTGTAGCGCATCGCGACGTATATGCGCTCGTCGAGCAGTGCCTGGAGGAACGCCTCGTTCTCGTGCACGTCGTCGGAGACCTCGAACGTGGTGATCCCCGAGCGAGCTTCGCGCTCGGGCCGGCTGACGACGCGCACCCCGAGGCGCGGCAGCTCTTCGTGCAGCCGATCCGTGAGCCCGAGCAGGTGCTTCTCGATCGTTTCGATCCCGAACGAGTTGATCAGTTCCAGCGAAGCGCCGAGGCCGACTGCGCCCGGGTAGTTCGCGGTCCCGTTGATCTCGAGGCTCTTCGCGGTCGTCGGGAAGTCGTAGATCCGCACCGGTGTCGTGTCGGGAGTCGCGAAGTAGTGTCCCCAGCCGCCCTCCGGGGGGTCGAGGCCGAGGTAGCCCCAGGACGGCATCCGCAGCTCCGCCAACGTCGAGCGGCGGACGTAGAGCAGGCCGCAGCCGAAGGGTGCGTTCAGCCATTTGTGGCCGCCTGCAACGACGACATCCGCGGGTGTGTCTCGGACGCTCAGTTTCGTTGCGCCGAGCTGCTGGATCGCATCGACGACGAGGAGCGCCCCGCGGCGGCGGCAGAGCTCGGCGAGCCCGTTCAGGTCGACGGCGTATCCGTTGGTCCACTGCACCGAGCTGACGATGACGGCGCGGGTGTCGGCATCGATGTGTTCCGCGAACGCTTCCAGCGGCAAGGCGCCATCACGGTTTCCTACCAGGCGCACCTCGCGGATGCCGCCGCGCTCGGCGAGCTTCAGCCAGGGAATCGCGACCTGAAGGAATTCCAGGTCGCAGATGACGACGTTCTCATGCGGTTGAAACGGGATCGCCGCGGCGATGATGTTGAGGCCATGCGTCGTGCTCTCGACGAGCGCAATCTCGTCGTCGTCGGCCTCGAGCAGACGCGCTCCCTCGCGAACCGCCGTTGCCCGTGCCTGGTCGAGGGCGATGTGATGGGTGGACGCGTCGCGATCCTGGCACATCACCGCACGGTCGAGGAGACCCTCGATCGCCAGCTTCGCCTCGATCGGAGCAAGACCGACGCAAGCCGCGTCGAGAAACGTCTTGTCCCGGAGGCCCGGGAAGTGACTCTTCGCCTCACCGATCTCCAACGTGCACCTCTCGTCGTGGTAACGCGACTACCAGTAGACCCGCCTCGGTGGCCGCCGGCATCCGTAGAAGTCCGATCACCCGACGAGCAGACGTTCCAGCCCAGCGCACCCGTTCATGATCGAACAAGCCAACGGAAAAACAGCCGACCTTCGCTGCAACGACTCGACAAGATACCCGACTCCTCCAGGAGGCAAACCGCTTCCCTATGCGGTTTTCGGGCGGCGTTATTCCCGTTGATTCTCCCGGGCTTGCCTGAATGATCGGCTTTGCCCTGGACTCTAGCTCCGGGATTACGCTCCGTCGCTGTGCTTGGCCGAGTAGTACACCGCGAGCGTCGCATGGACCTGGGCCTTGATGTGGGACGAAAGGAACCGACCCTTGAGCAGCCGCTCAGCCTCATTCGCATGATGCTCGGCACGTTGCACGTCTGCTTGCGCAGGAATGGTTGTCACGTCACACCTCCTCCCCCCAGGCTCGCACCCTGCATCTCGCATGGCATCGGGGACGATGCGGATCGCGATGCGGGATTTCACGCGGCGCCCGAGTTACAGGCCCAGACGAGCTGCTTTGGTACTCGTGTTCTTCCCAAGCTCTGATCAAGGCTCGACCCGCCGACGAGCGGCGGCGGGCTACAGGACGATGGCTCCTCCCCTTGACCTCGGGGCCAACCCCCGACTCGCGACAGGATCAGCGGCCGTGCCTCAGCTGAGGCCGAGCCCAGACCGATCGCTCGGCGCAGGTGAGTCGGTGTCTGCGCATGACCTCGCCGGGACGCAATCGCTTTCGTCTCGTCGTTTGTGTCTCCGGAAGTTGTCGGGGACGTCGATCAGCGGCGCAGCAGCGGCAGCACGCGCGAACAGATGAGGTCAACCCCGCTCGTTGTCGTACGCCCCTGGGGAGTCCCGAGCTCGACGCGGGCGGCACCCGCGTCCCAGAGCTCGACGACACGGACCGCGACCTCCTCGGGCGTGCCCGCGATGCAGAACCGCTCGAGCGGCGGCGTGCCGCCGCGAGCCGCGATCGTCGGGTCGAGTTCGGCGACCACCTCGAGGTAGGGCTCGACCGCCGCCCGTGCGCGTTCTCGGGCCCAGGCGCCGTCCTCGTCGACCACCGTGACGCAGCCGACGACGAGCTTCACTGCGGGGTTGCCGATCCATTCGCGCACGACCGGAAGAAGTTCCGGATTCGCACTGCCGCCGAGCTTCACCTCGTCGGCGACCGTGCCGGCCCAGGCGGCGGTTGCCGGACCCCAGGTGCCGATCATCAAGGGCACCGCAGCCCGCACGCGAGGGTAGGCGAGCATCGTCCCGGGCGCGAGGGTGTACCGGTCGCCATCGAATCCGTCGTCGTCCCCGGCGAGCAATGCACGCACGATCGCGACAGCCTCGCGCAGCGCCGCGAGGGGCTTCTGCTCCACGAGGCCCAGCCGATCGAGCCAGGCCCCCTTGGCGAGCCCGAGGAAAGCGCGCCCTCCCGAGACGGCATCCAGGATCGCGATCTGGCCGGCGATCTCGTAGGGGTGGAGCGTGAAGGGGTTCAACGCGGCTGGCCCGAGTCGCAGGCGCTCCGTCACGCGGGCCATGAGCAGGAGCGGGCCGATCGCCGGCTGGTAGAGGAGATCGTGGAACACGGAGAGGACGTCGATCCCGGCGTCGTCCGCCCGACGGGCGATCGTCTCGTACTCGACCGGTTCCCGGTCGGTCAGGAGCCCGATGCCGATCTCGGGCGCTACGTCAGCTCCTCGGTCACGAGTGTCCGCTCGCCGATTCGCTCGATGCGCATCACGAGCCGCTCTTCGGGATCGGGGCAGCAGACGAGATTGTCCTGCTCGAGCCAGTCCTCTCCGGGAAGCCGACGCATCTTGGCCGGCAGCAGCGGCAGCACCGCCTGGATCGCGTAGAGGCAGAAGTGCCTTCCTTCCGGGAGCCTGACCCGGCTCGACTCGGTCACTTCGAACCAGTCGCCCACCGCGAGCCCGCAGACGGAGCGGCCTTCGATCCGCTCGACCGTCACCCGAAGGTCGTAGAGACGCATCTCGGTCATCTCAGTACACCGTCTCTGTCGTGAAGCCGATTGCGCGTGCAGGCTCGTCCGCGTCGTTGCGCACGGTGTGCGAATGCGACGAGGGCCAGACGGCGCACTCGCCTGCCCTCAGTGGGTAGTCGATCCCATCGACGACGAGCACGAGGTCGCCCTCGGCGACGTACATGACGTCGAGCCCGGCGTGGGTGACTGCGTCTGCGAACTGCGCTCTCGGAGCGAAGTTCGCGACCATGAACTCGAGGTTCGTGCTCGGGATGCGGAAGGCACGGAGCTCCGTGCCTTCACCTCGCTCGATCGTGACGTGCTCCTCCGGCTGGACGAAAATGGGCGTCGTCTGCCGCAGGGAGTAGCCGAGCAGAGAGGCGACGTCGTGGCCGAGCGCGGCGGCGACCTGCGCGAGCCGCCCGACGGCGATGTCGGAACGGCCGCGCTCGACCGCTCCGAGGAACGACTGCGAGAGGCCGGACTGCGCCGCGAGGTCGCGCAACGAGAGCCCTCGGTGCTGCCGGAGCTGTCGGATCACGTCGCCAACGCGTGGCGTGGACGCCACCTGGACGTTCGCCTCTGCGACGACCTCGTTCATGTCGTTGAGCATAGAGCGCGGTTGCGCCTGGACGAAATTTCGGTCAGAGTGACGACATTCCGGCTGCGACCGCCGGCAGTTCCAGACCGATGCAGGCGAGACGCACGACACACACCGACGGCACCGTCTTCGAACGTGAGGCGTCGTATGCCCGTGCCGTGCGGATCGGACGCCACGTGGCCGTCAGCGGCACGGCGCCGATCGGGCCAAGAGGAACGCTCCACCCGGGCGACACCTACCGGCAGTCGCGCGCGGCCATCGCGAAAGCACTGGAGGCCGCTGCTTCGCTCGGCGCCGAGCGAGGCGACGTGATCCGCACCCGCCTGCTGCTCGCCCCGGACGCAGTCTGGAAGGACGCGGCACGCGCACACGGAGAGGCATTCTCCGGGATCAATCCGGCAAACACGACGTATTTCGTGGCAGGGTTCATCCCTGACGTCCTCGTCGAGTTCGAGCTCGACGCGCTCGTCTCCGATCCGGGCTGAACTCCTCAAACGACCTGTGACTCCGGGACGAGTCGTCCCTCGCGGAAACGCCCCGCGTCCAGGATCTCGAGGACGGGGTCGGGGTCGCCGAGGACGCCGGCTGCGACGATGCGGGCCACGGCCGGTGCGATCATGAACCCGTGCCCGCTGAATCCGGCGGCGACGTGGAGCCCGTCGTGCCCTGGGACAGGGCCGAGCGCCGGCTGGCGGTCGGGCGTCACGTCGTAGGAACCGCTCGCGAGGATGGTGAAGTCGACGTACTCGAGCACGGGAACGAGGCTGCGGATCCCGTCCCGCACGACGGCTCGCCACCGCTCGGTGCCCTCGGCCGGATTACCGACGGCCCCGAGGTCGCTGGCGAGCACCCGCCCGCTCCCCAGCTGCTTCGCCGCGAAGCAAAGCTCGGGCGCGATGACGAGCGGCTCGAGCAGGCGGTCGTGCACCGGTTCACTCAGGAACAGGTGCCGTTCTTCCGGTTCGATCGGCAACGCGCAGCCGAGCGGGCCCAGCAGGTCGTTTGCGTCGACGCCGGTCGCGACGACGACCGCAGCAGCCGATGTCCGCCCAAACGGTCCCGATATCTCCCACCCGCTCCCGGACGGGGTGAGCGCGGTCACCTCGGCGATCCGCACGTCGACGTGGCGGGCGATCGCCTCGACGGCGGCCTGTGGGTGGTCGAAATAGCCGTCCTCGGGACACCACGACGCCCCCGCCAGCGCTTCGACTGCCAGGCCGGGAACCAGGGCAGCGGCCTCCGCGGGCGAGACGATCCGCGACTCGATCCACTCGGCATTCTGTACTGCGACGTTCTCGGCGAGGCGCGCGAGGCCTGCCTCGCTATGTGCGACGAACAGGTAGCCGCAGGCCTTGAATCCGAGCGGCACCGGGCTGGAAAGGCGCTCCTCCGCGTCTCGCCACCAGGCCGCCGACTCCCGGGCGAGACGACATGCCGTGGTCGTGCCCCACTGCTGCCGGACACCACCCGGCTGCACGCCCGACTGGCCTGCGGCGACACCACGGCGCTCGAGCACGACCACCGCTTGGCCACGCTCCTGCAGCGCCAGCGCGACCGAGACGCCGGTGACGCCACCGCCGACGACGACGACGTCCGTCACGAAGCTGCGTCGGCCGCCGCCGCGGCATTACGCCGCACGACCTCGAAGGTCCTTTCGAGCTCGGCCGTCGGTGTGAACTCGACGGCTTCGCTGTCCTCCAGGAACGTGATCCGGTGCCCCGGTTCCACGTAGTACGCCTGGCCGCCGATGATCTCTTCCTGCCGGTCGCCGTAGTCGACGACGATGCGACCGGAGAGAAGCATGCCCCAGTGCGGCGCCTGACAGCGGCCGTCCGGGAGTCCCTCGAGCATCGTCGAGGCGTCCATTCCGGCCGGGGCGAACTCGAATCCGACCGTCATGCCGCCCCACTCGGCGAAGCGGCTGCTGTAGCCGGGTGCGATCTCCTGCTCCGGTAGCTCGTCTCTTCCGGCACACGCCATATCTAGCCTCCTTGCCCGCGGAGGGGCTCCGGTTGCGGCCGCACCGAGCGGCACAATACGATCACCCGGTGCAAAATAACGCACACGCCTGCTTGCCTCCGACTCGACGGAAGCGGCCATGAACGCCGAAGAGCCGCTCACAGCTCCGCAAGGCGAGGTCACGACGAGACGCAGTGCCCTGCGGCCGTCAAGCGGCTTCCTCCGCTTCGTCGGCCGCCGAGCCGCTGCGCTCGTGCTGCTCGCGATCGGAATCACTCTCGTCGTCTTCCTCCTGACACAGGCGGTCCCGGCCGACCCGGCTACCGCGAGCCTCGGCGAGCAGGCCGCCGGCGATCCGGCCGCCGTCGCGTCGTTCAAGGCTCACTACGGACTCGACAAGCCGCTGCCCGAGCGGTACGCGATCTACCTGGGCCATCTTCTCCAGGGCGATCTCGGCGAGTCGATCCAGACGCACAACCCGGTCCGGAAGGACCTTGCGATGTTCATCCCCGCGACCGCGGAACTCGCGTTCTACTCGATCATCGTCGCCATCGTGGTCGGCGTCGTCTTCGGCGTCATCGCCGCCATGCGACGGAACCATCCGATCGACCACACCCTTCGCGTCGTCTCGCTGGGCGGCATCTCGATGCCGACGTTCTGGATCGCGCTCCTGGCGCTCTACATCTTCTTCTTCCGGCTCGGCTGGTTCCCCGGCGGAGGCAGACTCGGCATCGGCGTCGAGCCGCCTCCCGACGTGACAGGCTTCTACACCGTCGACGCGCTGCTCGCCGGGCAGTGGTCGACGTTCACGGACGCACTCGACCACATCGTCCTCCCCGCGCTCGTGCTCGCCGCCTTCAACGTCAGCCTGCTCACGCGCTACACGCGGTCGTCCGTGCTCGAAGTGGTGGGGAACGACTACGTCCGCGCGGCACGAGCGAAGGGCCTTCCCGAGTGGATCGTCGTCACGCGCTACGTCCTTCGCGCCGCGCTGCCCGCCGTCGTCACCGTGATCGGCCTTCTCTTCGCGAACATCCTCACCGGCGCCGTGCTCGTCGAGAACATCTTCTCCTGGCCCGGCGTCGGCCAGTACGCGTACATCAGCGCCATCAACCTCGACGTCCAGGCGATTGCAGGTGTGAGCCTCTTCGTCGCGATCGTCTACGTGACGATCAACTTCATCGTCGACGTCCTCTACGGGATCATCGACCCGAGGATCCGGCTCACATGAGCGACATCGCCGTCTCCGCATCCGATCGCCGGGCCGCGGCGCGAGCCACACGACCCGCGTGGCGCCAGCCGCTCGCCGTCACCGGCGCGGTGATCGCAGTCGCCTGGCTGATCATCGCCGTCTTCGCTCCGCTGATCGCCCCCTACGACCCTCTCGCACAGGACTTCACCGCGTTCCAGGCCCCGTCCGGAGCACATCTGTTCGGCACGGACGAGCTCGGGCGCGACGTGCTCAGCCGCGTGATCTACGGCTCGCGCCTGTCGATCCCCCTAGCGCTGCTGCTCGTCACCGTTTCAGCGACCATCGGCGGGCTGTCCGGGGCGGCCGCGGGCTACTTCCGGGGCATCACGGACGGGGTGGTCATGCGCATCGCCGACCTCGTCTTCGCCTTTCCCGCGATCATCCTCGCGATGGTCGTCACGGCTGTGCTCGGCCGCGGCATCCGTAACGCGGTGCTCGCGATCGTGATCGTCTCGTGGCCCTCGTACGCGCGCGTCGTGCGAGGTCTCGTGCTCTCGATCGGGGATTCCGAGTACGTCCAGTCGTCGCGTCTCCTGGGAATGTCGTCGCGGTCGGCACTCGTCCGCGAGGTGCTGCCGAACGTCGCCGGGCCGGTGCTCGTCCTCGCGACCCTCGATCTCGGGACCGCGATCCTCCTCCTCTCCGGACTCTCGTTTCTGGGGCTGGGCGCGCAGCCGCCCCATCCGGAGTGGGGTGCGATGGTCGCGACGGGCACACAGTATTTCCAGTACTGGTGGATGGGCACGTTCCCGGGGCTCGCGATCTTCACGGCGGTCATGGCCTTCAACTTCCTCGGCGACAGCCTCCGCGACGTGTTCGACCCGCGAACGGCGCAGGAGGGCCGTCGCGTCCGATGAGCACACCCCTGCTGGAGGTCGAGGACCTGCGCGTGCAGCTGCCGGTGCGCGGCGGCTCGATCACCGTCGTCGACGGCGTCGACTACGCCGTCGCGGAGAGCGAGGTGTTCGGCGTCGCGGGTGAGAGCGGCAGCGGCAAGACGATGTCGGTGCTCGCCCTGATCGGGCTCCTCCCGTCGGGGGCGACCGCGTCTGGACGGGCGCGCTTCCGTGGCCTCGACCTGCTCGCGCTCCGTGGCCGTGCGCTGCGGGACATCCGGGGAGGCGGGATCGGGATGGTTTTCCAGGATCCGATGACGTCTCTCCACCCGATGCTCTCCATCGGCCAGCAGATCGAGGAGCCGATCCGCCAACACCTCGGCTTCGGCCGTGCCGCCGCGAGGCAACGTGCAGCCGAGCTGCTGGAGGCCGTTCGGCTGCCGGACCCGGAGCGCGCCCTCCGCGCGTATCCACATCAGTTCTCGGGAGGGATGCGCCAACGTGTGGCAATCGCGATCGCCCTCGCTGCCGAGCCCGAGCTCCTCATCGCCGACGAGCCGACCACCGCCCTCGACGTGACGGTGCAGGCGGGCATCATCCGGCTCCTCGACGCCCTCCGGCGCGAGCGCGGCCTGTCCGTGGTGCTCATCACGCACGACCTCGGCGTGATGTCGGCCATCGCCGACCGCATCGCCGTCTTCTACGCCGGTCGGGTCGTCGAGACGGGCCCGCGCAACGATCTCCTCCGGCACCCGCGGCACCCGTACACCAAAGCGCTCCTCGACGCGCTTCCCCATCCCGAGCTCTCTGCCGACCACCCCCTCGTCCCGATCGCCGGCGCGCCTCCGGCGCCCGCCGCGATTCCCGGAGGGTGTGCCTTCCACCCCCGCTGCGCTCACCGCCTCGAGTCGTGCGCGACCGTCGTACCGGGGCTCGTGCACGAGGGCCTCCGTGCGTTCGCCTGCCCCGTAGACCCTTTCGTCGGCGCATGAGCGTCCTCGAGATCGACAGCCTCGAGGTCACCTACGAGCGCCGCGACCGGGCACGATTCCGCGCCGTCGCGGGCGCGAGCCTCGCCGTAGCGCGGGGCGAAATAGTGGGACTCGTCGGCGAGTCGGGTTGCGGCAAGTCGAGCCTCGCCCGCGCTGCCGTCGGACTGATCGCACCGACCGCGGGGACGGTGCGGTTCGAGGGCCGTCCGGTCGTGCCGCTGACGCGCCGCGCCCGCTCTGCCGAGCTGACCCGTCTCCAGCTCGTGTTCCAGAACCCGTACTCGTCGCTCAACCCGCGACGCCGGGTCGGCGATCAGGTCGGCGACGGCATCGCCGTCAGCGACACCGGCCGGTCCGGCAGAACTGCACGAGTTGCCGAGCTGCTCGAGCTCGTGGGGCTGCCCTCGAACACCCGGTCGCGGTACCCGCACGAGTTCAGCGGCGGCCAGCGGCAGCGAATCGCGATTGCGCGGGCGCTCGCCGCGGATCCGTCGTTGATCGTGCTCGACGAGCCGCTTGCGTCGCTCGATGCATCCGCCCAGGCGCAGGTTGCCAACCTTCTGCTCGATCTGTCGCAGCAGCTTTCGCTGAGCCTCCTGCTCATCTCGCACGACCTTGCAATCGTTCACCACGTCGCCGACGTCGTATCTGTCATGTACCTGGGCAAGATCGTCGAGTCGGGCCCGACGGAGGCGCTCTGGACCGACCCCCGGCATCCATACACGGATGCGCTCATCGGCGCCGTACCCCACCCGGACGGAACGGGAACGATGCCCGATGTCCTCCCCGGCGAGGTGCCCGACCCGGCCATGCCGCCGCTAGGATGCCGATTTCATCCCCGCTGCCCTCACGTGATGGACGTCTGCCGAACGCTGGAGCCTCCACTCGACCCGGTGGGTGAGAGCAGGCTCGCGGCGTGCTGGCTGCACACGCCCGAAGCTGGGAGCAAGAGACCGATGCCCGCTGCCCCTGCCCACCCACGAACGTGATCCAACCCACCTAGAACGGAGGAATCGCATGTTTCGACCCTCGACTCGCGTCACGCTGAAGGTGCTCGTCGCCCTCGTCGTGTCGCTGGCCGCCACCACGGCCGCCTTCGCCGCCACGAGCGGGAGCAAGGCTGCGCCGACACTCGTCGTCGACAAGTCGTTCGAGATCAAGACGGCCGACCCGCAGCGAGCGTTCGAGCCGACCGCCTCGATCGTCAACCGCGCCGTCTTCGACACGTTGTTCACCTACAAGGGCAGTGACGTCGCCCACCCCGTGCCACTCCTCGTCCAGTCCTGGAAGGCCAGCAGCGACGCGAAGACGTTCACGTTCCAGCTCCGCAAGGAAGCGCACTTCGCAGACGGCACTCCGCTCACCTCGGCGGATGTGGCCTTCTCGCTCCGCAGGCTCGTGAACCTGAAGGGAAACCCGTCCTTCCTGCTCGACGGGGTCACGGTCACGCCCGCGGGCAAGAACACTGTCGTGATGCGCTCGAAGGTGTCCAACACGGCCCTCCCGGCGATCCTCGCCAACACGTCGCTCGGGATCGTCAACTCGAAGCTCGTCAAGCAGCACGGCGGCACGGATGCGGCGGACGCCGACAAGACCGACAAGGCCGAGCAGTGGTTCAACTCGTCGGCCTCGGCGGGCGCCGGCAGCGGTCCGTATGTCCTCAAGCAGTACAGCACCACCTCGCAGATCGTCCTCACCCCGAACGGGAAGTACTGGGGCTCGACGAAGCCGGCGTTCTCGAGCGTGGTGGTGCGCAACATGATCGCGCCGACACAGTTGATCAACGTGCAGCGCGGCAAGTACGAGGTGGCGATCGACCTCTCCTCGCAGCAGGCGCTGTCGCTCAAGGGCAACAAGAACCTGAACACGCTGACGACGCCGTCGACCTGGACGTTCTGGCTCTTCTCGAACAACGACTCCAAGATCTCGGGGTACGCGTCGAACAAGAACTTCCAGCAGGGCGTCCGCTACGCGCTCGACTACAAAGCGATCGCGGGCGTCGCCGGGCCGGGCGCAATCCAGGCTCCGGGGGTCATCCCGTCCATGTTCCTCGGCGCCTTGCCGCAGAGCGCGGCGGTCAAGCAGAACATGACGAAGGCGAAGGCGTTCTTCGCGGCCTCGGGCGTGGCGAACCAGAAGATCACGATCGAGTACCCGAGCAACTTCACGATCAACGGCGTGCTCTTCGACAGCCTCGCCCAGAAGGTGCAGGCGAACCTGCAGGACGCGGGCCTGAACGTCGAGCTCGCGGGGTCGCCGGTCGGCACCTGGCTCCAGCGCTACCGCGACGGCAAGATGCCGTTCGGCCTCTCGCTCTGGGGCCCGGACTATCCGGATCCGGCCGACTACCTCGCGTTCCTGCCGGGTGAGCTGGTCGGTCTCCGCGCGGGCTGGCCGGCCGGCTCGGAGAAGACGGTCGAGGCTCTCGCGGCGAAGGTGCGCGTGACGACGAACGACGCCGCCCGCGAGAAGCTGTACCAGACGATCCAGAAGCGGCTGAACGCCTACGGGCCGTTCTTCCCGCTGCTCCAACCGACGCAGGTCTTCGTCGCCACGAAGGACCTCGCGACCGCGAAGTTCAACGCGGTCTACTCGATCGACGTCACCCAGACGAAGCCGAAGGGCTGAGTCTCCGCTCGAGGGGCCCCGGCAAACGCTGGGGTCCCTCGGGTCTCCCCGGCTCAGTGGTTGCAGACGAGGGCGTCGGGATAGCTGTTCAGGACCCGGCCGCCCTGCTCGTCGCAGACGATGATGTTCTCGATCCGGACGCTGAAGGCGTCCGGGATCATGATCGAGGGCTCGTCGGTGAAGGTCATGCCGGCCTGCAACGGCGTCTCGTCCTCGGAGGAGACGAACGGGCGCTCGTGCACGTCGAGCCCGATCCCGTGCCCCATCCGATGACGGAAGTGCGGCCCCAACCCGGCCTCCTCGATCGGCGCCCGACAGGCCGCGTCGACCTCGCGCGCGAGCGCACCCGGCCGGCAAGCAGCCCGGCCCGCCTCGTAGCCCGCGAGCATCACCTCATAGGCGTCGAGAAGCTCCCGCGAGGGCTCGCCGGCGACGACAGTACGCCCGAAATCCGAGCAGTACCCGTCCACGACACCACCGAAGTCGAACATCACCGATGTCCCCTCGGGCATCGGAACGCGCGCCGTCTCGGTCGAAGAATCGAGGCTGTCGGGATCGAGGCCGGTAAAGATGTGCGTCGCAAACGAGGGCGTCCGCGACCCCGCCAGCCGGAGCCGATACTCGACCTCCTCGACCAACTCCGCCATGCTGACACCCGGCAGGACACGAGGCGCAACGGCCTCCATCGCCTCCTCGACCGTCCGGCAAGCCCGCCCCATCGCCTCCAACTCCTCAGACGCCTTGACCCGCCGAAGCTCGTTCACGAGCGCCGACCCCGCCCGCAGCCGCTCGAAACCAAAAACCCGACACAGATTAAGAGTCGTCTCGGCCCACACACGATCACCAACCGCAACCGCCGCCGACACCCCCAACCCCCTTGCGACCCGCTCGAAAACGGCAAACCCGTCATCGGTCTCGTTCACGACCACGATCTCGCCCTCCGGCCTCACAGGCAAATCGAACGCCACCACCATCCGAGGCAACACAAACACCGGATCGGCATCAGGACGGAAGAAACCCCCCGCAACCCAACCATGCGCATACGAACTCTGACCGAAAAACGGAATCCCACGCTCCACACCCGAGAGATACTCGAGATCAGCCGAAAGCCCAAGAAAAAGAAGATCAACCCCCCCGGCCCGCATCCGATCCGACAAACGCCTCCGACGCTCCACATAATCAAACATCCACCGATCCTACGTGGCGGCAGTGGGCAGGCGTGACAGACGTGTCCTTTGGCTGCCGCTAGCCTGCCTTCGATGGACGGAGTCGAAGGCCAGCGGCTTCCCGGGGCGGGCAGGATCGTGGTCGCTGCTCTCGGCGACTCGATCACGGCAGGGAACCCGGGCTGGGATCCTGATCCGGAGCGCCGGAAGCTCGAAGACCCGGGTGACGACGAGACGAGTCAGTACCTCTACTGGGCACAGGCGCGGGACCCGCGCCTCGACTGCCGCAACCTCGGCGTCGGGGGCGAGCGAACCGATCAGATCAAGGCCCGGATTCCGGCGGCCGTGGCCGGCGCCGACGTGCTCGTCGTCCAGGGCGGCATCAACGACATCGTGCAGGGCCGCGCCGTAGAGCTCGCGGCGAACGACCTCCGTGCGATGGTGAAGGAGGGGAAGGCGGCGGGGTTGCAGGTCGTGATCGCGGAGGTGCTGCCGTGGAACAACGGGTGGCCCGACGCAGACCCGAAGATCCGCGCGCTGAACGACGCGATCCGCCGGATCGGCGATCAGGAAGGGATCCGGGTGCTTCCGTTCTACGAGACGCTCGAGGATCCGGAGCGCCCGGGACGGATGAGGCCGGAATGGACCGCCGACGAGAACCACCCGTCGGTCGAGGGCCACAGGCGGTTGGGGGAGCTGGCGTTCTCGGTCGTCTGAAGCCGGGGCCGGCCTCGGCGTTCTCCACCCCGAAAGCGTCGAGGCAGCGGGGAAGCTGTGGATTGACCACGCCGCCCACGACGACCCCGGCGGTGCCTGCCCTCGGCGTGCGCGTCGACGGTATCGACGGCGAACGTCATCGGTGCTCGAGCTCGAGCAGGCGGGCGGCGTTGCGCCACAGCAGGTTCTCCTGCGACTCCGGCGCGATCGGCAGGAGCCGGAAATCCTCGAGCGCCTGACCGAGCGGACGCGTCGGATAACAGGACGAGTAGAGCATCCTGTGTGCGAGGTAGCTGTTGGCGGCGTCGACGTAGTCCCGCGCGCCGGGCATGTTCGGCACGTGCATGTAGAACTCCGGCATCAGGTAGACATTCGTGCAGCGCATCGCGAGCGCGCATGCCTGCGTCGTCCACGGCCAGCAAGCGTGGCCAACGACGATCGTCAGCTGCGGGAAGTCCAGCGCCACGCGTTGGATGTGCTCGGGCATCGCGTAGCTCATGTCCGGCCCGATCACATGGCTGCTCGTGATCATCACCAGGATCCCGAGTTCCGCGGCTGTCTCGTAGAGCGGATACACCTTGCGATCGTCGTCCCGAAGCGGCGGATCGCTCCAGCCGGGCAGGATCGCGATGCCGCTGCAGCCGAGCACCTCGATGCTGCGGCGGATCTCGTCGGTGGCCCGTGGCTCCTGCGGATCGATGCCTGCAAAGCCGGCGAAGCGATCCGGGTAGCGACGAACCAGCTCGCCGATGTCGTCGTTGCTGACGCTGCCCCAGGTCTTGCCCGCATGTTGCCCCATGATCACGGACAGATCGATTCCTGCCTCGTCCATCTCCTGGACGAAGAGCTCGACCGAGCGCTCGACGTACGCAGCGCTCGTGCGGCGCCCGATCGAGAACGCGTTTCCCTTCACGGGGTCGACGACGGCCGGACGGGGCCGATAGAAGTAGATGTCGAGAAAGCTCTTGAAGGGGGGCTGCACGCGGAAGTCGATGATCATCGGAGCCCATTCTGCAACGTTCGCGCCCGACCCGTCGGGTGAGCACGTTGCGCGCTCGCGGGACCGTCTACGACCCCTCGCG
>CAWATJ010000003.1:0-125517 GCA_963784965.1 uncultured Thermoleophilia bacterium | reverse complement strand
ACGTTGAAGGTGTCGACGACCTGCATGGTCGACGGGTCGATCACCGACACCGTGTTCGACCCTCGGTTCGGGACGTACGACGCGAGTAGATCGCCTTTGACCGCGTCGCTGAACTTGCCGGTCGCGGTCTCGCTGTAGAGATTCGACGGATCGGGCACGCCCGGCATCCCAGGAATGGTGTCGACCTTCTTCGGAGTCGGCGTCGCGGTCGTCGGGGGTGCTGGTGTGGTCGCGGTCGTGTCGGCTGCACCGGCGCGGTCAACGCGGGTCGTCGTGGTCTGCGCCTGGTCGGAGCCACCGCCGTCGCTGCACGCGACCGCGAGCAACGCGACCCCGGTGACCACGACCACGAGCCGTCGTGCCCAGGAGAGGTCGGTTCCGTCGAGACGATGGGCCAAGTGTCGGGGACGGTGGGGCGACAAGGTCGTGACACTACGCGGCGGGATCCCCGGAACCCGGGCACGGCCGAGGCGGTTGGCCGTGGGTCGGTCAGGACGTCTCGACCCGCCAGCCGTCGTCGAGCATCAGCAGCCGGTTCCGCGGCCCGGCCTTGGTCGTGTCGCCGTCGTCGTCTGCACGCGGCGTCACCTTGCCAGATCGACGCAATCCCACCGTCGACCCGCGATGTGCGTCACGTAGATCTGTGGATCACGGGCACGAGCACCGGCCAGCGCCGCTGTCGACCGAAGGCTCTTCAGCAAGCAGCCGCAGGGTCATCCAGGTGGGGGGGATCAGCTCGATCTCGCCGACGTCGCGCCGGGCCATCGCCTCGGCGGGCCGGATCCACTGGTGCTCGTGGATCTCGCCGTCGTCCACGGTGACCGCACCCTCCGGCGCGCGTGCCATGAAGAACCAGGTCGCGAACCGCCTGGCCGCGAGGGGCCCGGGCGTCCAGTGCGCGAACCAGACGAGGCCTCCCGGGTCGACGGCGAGGTCCGCCTCTTCCATCGCCTCACGGACGGCCGCGGTGCGCGCCGCGACCGCGAGGTCGGCGTCGTCGAGCGACGGCGAGCCGCCCGGATAGTCCTCGGGGTCGATCCGGCCGCCCGGAAACACCCATGCACCGCCCGCGAATGCGAGTTTCGAGTTGCGCCGGAGCATGAGCGACTCGACGCCGCCGGGCGCGTCCCGGAGCAGAACGACGGTGGCGGCCGGAATCGCCGGGGGCAACTCGTCGTCGGGCACCGACGGACCCTACCTTCCTCCCGGAACGCGCTCCTCCGCCAGCGTGCGTCCCGAGGGGGGCCTGGGCTAGGTTCACGCCGCCGAAGCCACGCCGGGAGTTGCCGATGAAGCCCGCAGCATTCGAGTACCACGCGCCCGAGTCGCTCGGCGACGTCACCGCGTTGTTGGCCGAACACGGCGACGACGCCAAGGTGCTCGCCGGTGGCCAGAGCCTCGTACCGATGCTTGCCCTTCGGCTCACGCGTGCTTCGAACACATCATCGACCTCAACCGGGTCGCCGAGCTCTCCGGTGTGGAACGGTCGAACGGCACCCTCACGGTGAAATCCATGACCCGCCAGAGCACAGTCGAACACGACACCGCCGCGGGCGAGGCCGTGCCGCTGTTGGCCCAGGCCATTCCGCTGATCGGTCATTTCCAGATCCGCAATCGCGGCACCGTCGGTGGTTCGATCGCGCATGCTGACCCGGCATCCGAGCTCCCCGCGGTGGCGCTCGCCCTCGACGCCGAGTTGGTGGTCGCCGGGCCGAAGGGCACTCGCAGCATCCCCGCCGCTGATTTCTTTGTCGGCACCTGGACGACCACCATCGAGTCCGACGAGATCCTCAGCGCCGTCCGCTTCCCGGTGTGGACCGGTCGCGCCGGATTCGCGGTGGAAGAGGTGGCTCGTCGCAGTGGCGACTTCGCGCTGGTGGGTGTTATCGCCGCGGTCGAGCTCAACGACGCGGGCGTGGTGGCGCGCTCGGCCATCTCGTTCCTGGGCATGGCACCAACGCCCCTGCGCGCCCGCACCGCCGAGCAGGAACTCAACGGCGCGTCGCCGAGTGCGCCCGAGTTGGCCGAGATCGCTCGCCTCGCGGTGGGTGAGACCGAACCGACCGCCGACGTCCACGCGTCGGCCGAGTACCGCAAGCACGTCGGCGCGCACCTTGTCGAGCGCGCCCTCGACCGAGCCATGGGAGCAGCACGTCGTGGCTGACCACGCCATCAAGTTCACTGTCAACGGCCAGGTGCATTCCGGGCACGCCGAGGCGCGCAAGACGCTCGCCGACTACCTGCGCGAAGACTGCGGTCTCACCGGCACGCATCTCGGCTGCGAGCACGGCGTCTGCGGCGTGTGCACGATCCTGGTCGACGGCGAGGCAGTTCGGTCCTGCCTCATGTTTGCGGTACAAGCCGAGGGCGCGGACATCACCACGATCGAGGGGATCGGTCCGGCCGACGGTTCGCTCGGCCCGGTGCAGGAAGCGTTCCGCCAGGCTCACGGTCTCCAGTGCGGGTTCTGTACGCCGGGATTCGTCGTCAGCGTTCACGCGTTCCTGCAGCTCAACCCGAACCCCACGCTCGACGAGATCCGCGAGGGTCTGTTGGGCAACCTGTGCCGGTGCACCGGTTACCAGGGGATCATCAAAGCGGTCCAGATCGCGGCGGAGTCGATGAGCGCCCAGAGCTCGTGACCGCAATGATCGCGCTCGACACCGCCGACGGGGCCATGGAGCTCTACGAGGCGGTGCCCGAGGGCACCCCGCGCGGCGCTGTGATCGTGATCCAGGAAGCGTTTGGTGTGAACGATCACATGCAGGACGTCACGCGCCGTTGTGCCGCGGCTGGGTACCACGCGGTCGCACCGGCGCTGTTCCACCGCTGCCGGCGGCGGCACTGCGCCCTACGACGACTTCGCCCAGGTCATGCCGCTCTTTGCCGGTGTGACCGACGACGGAATCCTCGCCGACGTCGACGCGACATCGCGTACCTCGAAGGGGTTGGCTTCGCCCCGGCCCGTATCGGCATCGTGGGCTTCTGCTTCGGCGGGCGCGTGACGTTCCTCGTTGCGGCTCGGCGCGCGCTCGGTGCCGCGGTCGGGTTCTACGGCGGTGGCATCGCTGCCGCCGGCGGACTCCCGTTCCCGCCGTTGATCGAGGAATCCGCCACGTTGCAGACGCCGTGGCTCGGTCTCTTCGGCGATCTCGACGGCGGCATCTCGATCGAGAGCGTCGAGGCATTGCGCACCGCGCTCGAGACCGCGCCGGTTGACGCCGCGGTGGTGCGGTATCCCGACGCCGAACATGGCTTCCATTGCGACGCCCGCGCGAGCTACCACGCCGAGTCGGCGGCCGACGGGTGGCGCCGAACGCTCGAGTGGTTCGACACGCATCTCGCCTGATCGACCACTCTCCGCGCGAAAACCTTTACCGAGTCTTGGTCCCCTCGGGGTCGCACCCGGCAGACCCGTCGGCCAGAATCGTGACCAGGGTCACCGAGGAGGCAGCCGTCGATGCAGACCAACGACCAGGGCGAACACGATCACCGGGCCGACCAGGTCCGGTCGACGGGTTGGGCCTGGCGTTGGGTCGGCTGGTCGTCATGGCCGCTCTCACCGCTCGTCCTGTGGGTGTGCGCGGCCACGGTCGTCATCGACGTGGGCACCTCGTGGTGGGGCGAACCCGAGTGGTACCTCGGGCGCATCTCGATGTCGCCGGCGCTACCCCTCGGCGTGCTCCTGCTTGCCCTGATCGGTCCCCGGCACCTCGGTTTCTCACGCCCCAGCCTGCGCGCGTGGCGCGAGTTCCTCGTGCTCGGAGGACCGCTCGCCGTGGTCTGGTGCATCTCGTACCCGCAGTCGGTAGCGGTGTGGCGCGACGTCGAGGGCGTGGTGATCGCGGTGGCCGGGGAGGAACTCGTGTACCGCCTTGCCGCAGTCGTGCTCATCGGCGCGGCGTGCGCCAAGGTGGCCGGTCACAACTGGCGTGACACCGCGGACTGGGGTACCGGCCCGGCTCTCGGTGGTCTGGTCGGCGCCGGTCTCGTGTTCAGCTCGCTCCCAGGTCACGTCGAGCAGATGACGGGCGCGGCCAATCTGGTGCCGTTCCTCAGCCTGGCCGTCCTGCTCGGCTACGTCGCCCTCCGGTCGGGCTCGATCCTCCCCGGGTTCCTCGTGCACCTGGTGATCGATCTCGCGGCGCTCGCGTCCTTCGCCGGAGAGCTCTCGGCGCCCCTGCGGGTGCTGATCGACGTGGGTGCCCTCGTCGGCGTGGTGCTCGGCCTCATGCTCGCCGGACGCCGGCTCGGTCTGCGACGCCGACCCCCGCGTCATCGATCTGCGCAGCCCTGCGCCGTCGGTCACGCGAAGCGCCCACTGACTGCGGGTCGATGGCAGCCCGCCTACTCGCCGTCATCGCGCCGGCGACCGTTGCGCACGACACCGGGCCGCGCCACCCCGAACGCAACGACCGCGTCGCAGCCGTGCTCGCAGGTCTCGCTGACGCGCAACTCGGCGATGCGCTCGCAACGTCCGACGGGCGTGACGCGAGCCGCACCGAGCTCGCGTTGGTGCACGACCCGGCGTACATCGACGCGCTCGAGGAGTTCGCTGGTTCGGGCGGTGGCCACCTTGATCCCGACACCGTGATCGCTGCCGGCTCGTTCGGCGCCGCGGTGCGTGCGGCGGGATGTGGGCTCGCCGCGGTCGACGCGTTGACCAGCGGCGAAGCCGACGCCGCGTTCGTCGTGGCGCGCCCGACCGGGTCATCATGCAACCGCAACCCGCGGGCATGGGCTTCTGCCTGTTCAACAACGTGGCGGTGGCCGCCGGCAGCCGCCTGGACGCGCCGGTCGAACGGGTCCTCATCGTCGACTGGGACGTGCATCACGGCAACGGCACGCAGGAGATCTTCTACGGAGACGATCCCGGCGTGCTCTACGTCTCGACGCATCAGTCGCCTGCGTACCCAGGCACCGGTCGCATCGAGGACACCGGAGGTGTGCACGCGGCAGGGCTCACCGTCAATTTTCCCCTGCCGCCGGGAGCGACTGGCGACGTGGCGATGTCAGCCATGGACGACGTCGTCGCGCCCCTGGTCGAGGTCTTCTCGCCCACCTGGGTCCTGATCTCCGCCGGCTTCGACGCGCACCGCCGCCGACCCGCTGGCTGACCTCGTGTGGAGCGCGGGCGACTACCGGTCGCTCGCACGGCGCGCGTGCTCGAGTTCGCACCGGGAGCCGGCCGCACCATCGCGTTTCTCGAAGGCGGCTACGACCTCCCGGCGCTGCGGCGCCTCGACCGCGGCGGCGAGCGGCGCGCTCGCCAGGGTGACGACACGGTCTGAGGAGGCGCCGACGAGTGGCGGCCCCGGGGCCCAGGTGGTGGCACGCGCCCACCAGGTGCTCACGGAGCGAACTGGTTGAGGATGGTCACGACCTCGTCGTCGGACGTGGGGCGAAAGTCGCGGTACCACTGACCGATCGCTGCAAACGGCTCTGGCGTCCGCCGACGCACACGACGTCGTCGGCGACGGCCGACAGCTCTGCGACGGTCGTCGGGGGCGCCGCCGGGACCGGATCGCGACGAAGGTGGCACCCTGCGCTCGGGCGACGTCGACCGCGGCTCGTGCGGTGCTTCCCGTCGCGAGCCCGTCGTCGACGACGATCACGGCACGACCGGACAGGACGACGCGTGGTCGACCGGCGCGCAAACGTTCCGAACGTCGCAGGAGTTCGCTGCGCTCACGCCGCTCGACTCGGTCGAGTTGCTGATCGGTGACGTGCAGCCGCGCCGATCACCTCGCGGTTCAGTACGCGCACGCCACCTTCACCGATGGCTCCCATCGCCAGCTCCGGCTGGGTCGGGACGCCGAGCTTGCGCACGACGATGACGTCGAGCGGTGCATGCAGAGCTTTCGCGCGACGACGGCAGCGACCGGGACGCCTCCGCGAGGCAGCGCTACGACCACCGGATCGGATGCGACCGGAAACGACCGTGCGAGCAGGGCGTCGGCGAGGGCAACGCCGGCCGCCTGCCGATCGGCGAACGGGACATCAGGACCCGCGCCCGTGCTCAGCTCTCCGCGACGAGGGACGCGTGCTGGCCGAGAGTTTCGAGGCTCCGGACGAGGAGGCGCGAGACGTGCATCTGGCTGATCCCGATCCGCTCCGCAATCTCCGACTGGGTGAGACCTTCGAAGAACCGCAGGTAGACGATCTGCTGTTGCCGCTCGGGGAGCACCGCCAGCATCTCGCTCAGAGTGACCCGCTCGTCGACCGCGATCAGTGCTTCGTCGACGTCGCCGAGACGCTGCGCCGGGCTGTTTGGTGTTTCCGAGTCGCCGGCCCCGGCGTCGATCGAAGCCAGTCGGTACAGGCTGCCGGCTTCCATGCTCTCGAGGACTTCTTCCTCGAGCACGCCCGCCCGTTGTGCGATCTCTCCCGGCGTCGGCGGACGCCCGAGTTCTTGGGTGAGATCGTTCACGGTGCGATCCAGCTCGAGGCGGAGCTCCTGGATCCGACACGGCACGCGCACCGCCCACCGTGGTCGCGGAAGTGGCGCTTCAGTTCGCCCACGATCGTCGGCGTCGCGAATGATGAGAACTGCAGCCCGCGATCGGGTTCGAACCGTTCCACCGCCTTGAGCAGTCCGACCAACGCGACCTGTTGGAGATCGTCGGGGGACTCACCAGGTGCGCGAAGCGACGGGCCAGGAACTCGGCAAGCCGCATGTGTTCTTCGACCAGTTCATTTCGCAAATGCCGGTCACCGGTACGCCGGTACGCCGCGAATTTCGCGTACGACTCCGAGGTGTCAGTGGAGTCGGGGGGTTCAGGGGTTTCGGGTGCGTGGGTCATCGGAAAACCGCGGTCCGGGTCGAATGCGTCACCGCGCGTACTTCATCACCGAAAAGCCGATCTCGTCGTCGCGTTCGATCGTCTCGTGATAGCTGGCAACGGAATCGATGATCGCGCGGGCGAGTTCGCTGAGCGGGGCCAGGGGCCCGCCCGGTCGCCGGCGCGCCCGGCCTCGTGCGACGGTGCACTGACCGACGACTCCGAACGAGAGGAAGATCTCATGGTCCGTCGACGACATCAGGAGATGGCAGAGTTCGTCGACCGCGATCCGGAAGTCTTCGACCTCGTGGCAGTCGAGGCCGGCGCGCACCGCGGCGTCGGCGGCGACCAGCCGCACCGTGCGCAGGTACTCGGAGAATGGGGGGACAGTCAGCCACACGTCCTCCCCCACGATGTTCAGGCTCTCCTGAATCCCCGTGTTCATGGTGTCGTTCGTTCCCTCAAGAGGGTCGCGGGCGAGCGGCTCGAGCATGCCCAAGCCGCACTGGCACCGAATCGTCCGTCGAGCGTAGGTCCTTTCCCTGCCTATGCTCGGCCCCAATGGAGACCAGTCCGGTGACCGTCACCTTCCCGGCCGCCCCCGAGTATCTGCGTCTGGCCCGGATCGCGACGACCGACGCCGCCAGCCGGGCCGGCCTCGACTTCGAGGAAATCGACGACGTCCGCATCGCCATCAGTGAGCTCTGCAGCCTGGTCTCGCTCGATCCGACATCGACGATCACGCTGTCGTTCACGATCGACCCGGGGATACTGACCGTCGGCGGGGAATCGGCGACGGGCGCCGCCGCCGTGGGAGGCAACGAGCTCTCGGACGCAATCATCGGGGCCGTGGTCGACGATCATGCCATCACCACTTCAGACGGTGTGACCCGCTCCCGCGTCACCAAACGGGCACGGCGCGCCGGACCCTGAATCCGGGCTGCAACGCGACGACGCAGGCTCAGCGGGGACTGGAGCCTGCGTCGTCCAAAGCCGGGAGGGGCCGGCTCGACCAGTCTTCCCTTCTTCCGCTCGGGGCAAACCTGAGCGAAACAAAGGTCTTGTCGCCCACCACTACAGTCGACCGATGCTGCTCAGGCGGCGGCTGCTGCTGCTCTTCGTCGCCATCATCGCTGGCGTACTGGCCCTCGGCGGGATCACCGCCGTGCTCATCCGCGACCGCGACAACTCCCAGGAGCGTGAACGACGGCTCTCCGTCTCGCTCGAACGGGTCGCCCGATTGGGGACTGCCTACACCGACCAGGAAACGGGCGAACGGGGGTATGCGCTCACGGGCGAAACGACCTCACTCGAGCCGTTCACCGGCGGCGCCGCACGTGCGGCTGAGCTGACCCGAGATCTCCGCGGCGACCTCGATACCTCGGGGCTGCGTTCGCAGCTGGACACCGTGGTTGCCGCCGCCGCGAACTTGTTCACGTGGGAGAAGCCGAGCAACATTTCTCGCAGTCAGCTGACGCGCGCACCGAAAGAACGCCGCGCCAGCGAGTTAGTGTGATTGTCTCCCGTGCAGCGGTCGCGGACATCGGGGCGACTGCTTACCCCCGTCGCGGCATTCCCGCAGTTAGACGCGCGCCTCACTCGGAACGAGGTTCCACGCTGCGATTGCATTGGCGCTTGGCGTCAGCAAGTCGCGGACACCCCCGTGCCCACTCATAGAAGCGATCCACCGACCTCGCGCGAGGCTTTCGAGGGGTCTGTCTGACGGCAGGTGCTGTCACGTGAGCAGGATCTGAAAGCCGAGCATGAGGATGAAGGCAGTGCCGCCGGCGAGGGCGACGACGTGCTTTGGCGCCGTCGCGAGCGCTTCGGGGAGGAGTTCGCCGATCACCATCCACACCATGGCACCGGCTGCGAACCCGAGCCCGATCGGGAGGATTGACGTGAACGCGTCGACGAAGAGGAATGCGGGGACGGCGAGGAGTGGTTGCGGCAGGCTCGAGAAGATGCTCCAGCCTGCGGCGGCGCGGATTGATGTGCCCCGGGGGACGAGGACAAGGCTGATCGCGAGTCCTTCGGGGATGTTGTGGATCGTGATCGCGATCGTGATCAGCAGTCCGAGGGTCGCTCCGTCTCCGAACGCTGCTCCGACCCCGTTCCCTCGGCGGCGGAGTGAACGGTCATGACGCCGACGATCAGGAGCGCCCGTCGTGCGTCCTCGCCGCGTAGTGAGCCAATCGTGTGCCCGTGGTCGTCCTGGAGGTAGCGCTCGGTCGCGAGCACGAAGAGAATACCCAGCGCGATCCCCAGCGCAGTCCGCCAGGGGCTGCGATGTACTCCCTCGATCGAGAGGCTGACGCAGGCGGCGAGCATCACGCCGGCAGCGAGAGCGTTCGATGCTCCGAGCATCACCCGGCCGGCCGAGCGGACGAAGATCAGCGGCAACGCGCCGAGTCCCGTCGCCAGCGCTGTCACTAGTGCCGCGAGGAAGACCGTGACGACGTTCGGTTCCACTGCGGCGAGCCTAGTCGCGCCCGTGTCCCGCAACTGCCAATAAGACGGCCATCACGAAGGGGCCGTGGGGGCCACCTGCCGGGCGCATGTCAGTGGTGGACGACGAGGCAGGAGCAGATCGCCCGGTGAGCGACGCGTTCGCTGACGCTGCCGAGCGAGCGGACGCCATGGAGCCCGCGTGATCCAAGAATGATTAGGTCTGCGCCGAGCGAGCGGTCGAGCAGGGCCACGACGGGGTGTCCGGGATCCCAGGCGTCTACGCGCGCAGTCCAGCTGCCGTCGCGATCGACGAGCTTGCCGCCGGTGGCCGTTTCGGCCTTGACGGCCGAGCCGAGCCGGGCGGCCAGGTCGTCTGCGACGGCGAGCGCGGCGAGCGACGGCTCCGAGCCGTCGAGGCCCACCACGATCCGGGTCGGCTGCCAGAGCTGACCCCACTGCGGGCGTGCCAACAGCACCGAGACCGTTCCCTCGTGGAGGAAGGTGGTCGCAGTCTCGCCGGCCACGATCCCGAGGAAACGGCTGCTGTTGCGGCCGCCGAGCGCCAGCAGAGTCGCGTCGTGCTTCGCGCAGGCCCCGCGGAGGACGTTCTTGGGATCTCCCTTGACGATCGTCGCGGTGCCGTTGGTGCGGCCGTCCAGGATCTCGGCTGCGTGGGCTCGAGCCCGTTCCGCCTCCTCCTCGAGTTCGGCCGCGACGTGGCTCATGCTGAACCCCGCGTGGACGGCGATTCCCGAGTCGAGCGCCGTAACCGCCCAGACCGCCGCATCTTCGGGACTGAGCGCGACGGCCTGGTGAAGCGCCTCGAAACCGAAGTCGGTTCCGTCGATGCCGACCACGACGCGATCGAAGACACCCATGTTCCCATGGTTTCGGACTCGGCTCGGGACCGAATCGGGGCCGACGCGGAACCGGGCGCGTACTTTGGCGCAGACCAAGCCCGCGGCGCCGGTGTGCGGGGATCCGTACCCGCGGTACGGGTCGGCGCGGATGCGCGCGAGGCAGGCGACTGCGATGCTCGCGAGACGAGGTGAGCCAGTCGGTTGACCACAGACTCGTCGCGAGTGGGGCCATTCTGCCCGATCGAGACGTGTGGTCCCGTGATGCCGCCGCGGTGGTCACGGATCTCCGAGTCGATGCTCGCTGTGGCCTGAGTGAGGCGGAGGCGGCTGCGCGGCTTCGGCAGTTCGGAGAGAACGTGCTCGAGGCAGCCACCCCGGTGCCGGGGTGGCGGAGGTTCCTCGGCCAGCTTGCCGATCCGCTGATCTACTTGTTGCTCTTCGCGGCGGCGGTCTCGTTGGTTGCTTGGGTGCTGGAGGGCGGGGAGGATCTGCCGTTCGATGCGATCGTGATCGCCGCGATCGTCGTCGCCAACGCCGTCCTCGGCTACGTGCAGGAGGCGCGAGCGGAGCGGGCAGTCGCCGCGCTGCAGCGGATGGCCGCGGCGACAGCCGGTGTCCTGCGGGAAGGGCGCGAGCAGCGAATCCCGGCGCACGAGCTCGTGCCCGGCGACATCCTGCTGCTCGCCGAGGGCGATGCTGTCGCCGCGGACGGACGCCTCCTGGAGGCGGCATCGCTGACGGTCGCCGAGGCATCGTTGACGGGCGAGAGCGAGGCGGTCCTGAAGGAGGTACTCCCGATCCAGGGGCCGGCGGGTCTGGGCGACCGGTTGAACATGGTCTTCAGCGGCACGGCGGTCGTGCGGGGCCGGGGACGTGCCGTGGTGACGGCGACGGGGATGGCTACCGAGATCGGCAAGATCGCGCGCCTGCTCGAGCGGACGGAGGAGCAGCGGACACCGCTGCAACGCGAGATCGCGCGGATCGGCAGGATGCTCGGCATCGCGGTGATCGCGATCGCCGTCGTCGTCGTGGCCGCGATCCTCCTCACCGCCGACATCCGTTCGGTATCCGATCTCGTCTCTGTCCTCCTGGTCGGCGTCTCGCTCGCTGTCGCGGCTGTCCCGGAGGGCCTGCCGGCCGTGCTCTCGGTGGTGCTGGCGCTCGGCGTGCAGCGGATGGCGAAGCATCACGCAATCCTGAAGAAGCTCTCGTCGGTCGAGACGCTCGGCTCCGCCTCGGTGATCTGTACCGACAAGACAGGCACGTTGACGAGGAACGAGATGACGATCGAGCGGATCGTGACCGGCTCGGGCGAGGTCGAGGTGAGCGGGAGCGGCTACCGACCCGAGGGCGACGTTCGCATCGACGGCCGCCCGCTCGACGATCCAGTCCTGCTCGACGAGGTACGGGCCGTGCTCGCGGCCGGCAGCCTGGCCAACGATGCTGTGCTGCACGAAGCGGACGGCGAATGGACGGTACACGGCGATCCCACCGATGCCGCCTTCCTGGTCGCGGAGGCCAAGGTGGACGGGCTCGCGGAGGAGCGCCGCTCGCGGTTCGAGCGCGTCGGCGAGGTGCCGTTCAGCTCCGAGCGGAAGCTGATGAGCACCCTGCACCTCGACGCAGCGAGCAAGACAGGGATCGCACTCGTCACCAAGGGAGCCCCGGATGTGCTGCTCGCACGCTGCACAGAGGAGCGGCGTCACGGCGAGGTGGAACCCCTGACGGAGGCCCGCCGGGCAGAGATCCTGACGAGCGTCGACTCGCTCGCCGACCGGGCCCTGCGCACGCTCGCCGTCGCCTACCGGCGACTGCCCGCCGCTGACACGCCCGGGCCACAGGACGAGTCGGTCGAGCGCGAACTGATCTACCTGGGAACGGTCGGGATGCTGGACCCGCCCCGGCCGGAGGTGAAGGCGGCGATCGCCGAGGCCCAGGCTGCCGGTGTACGCGTGATCATGATCACCGGCGACCATCCGCGCACCGCCTGGCGGATCGCCGCCGATCTCGGGATCGCAGGCGATGATCCGTCCGCCCTCACCGGCTCCGAACTCGAGCAGCTCGACGATGATGCATCCGCGACGCGGGCAGTGTCTGTCTATGCGCGCGTCGCGCCCGAGCACAAGCTCAGAATCGTCGACGCGCTCAAGGCGGACGGACTCGTGGTCGCGATGACCGGCGACGGCGTCAACGACGCCGCAGCACTGAAAGCGGCCGACATCGGCGTCGCCATGGGCATCGCCGGAACCGACGTGGCCAAGGAGGCGGCGGACATGATCCTCGCCGACGACAACTTCGCGACCATCGTGCGCGCCGTCCGCGAGGGGCGTGGCATCTTCGCGAACATCCGGACGTTCCTGCGGTTCCTGCTCTCGTCGAACGTTGGCGAGGTCTTCACGATGTTCTTCGGTGTCGCCCTGGCGGGCGCCATCGGGCTCGAGGCGACGGGAGAGGCGATCGCGGTGCCGCTGCTGGCCACCCAGCTGCTCTGGATCAACCTCCTCACTGACAGCGCCCCCGCGCTCGCTCTCGGCCTCGACGCGCCTCCGGCGGACGTGATGCGGCGACTGCCGCGCCGCTCGACCGACAGCGTCATCGACGCTCGCATGTGGGGCGGCATCATCTGGGTCGGCGCCGTGATGGCCGTGGTCACCCTTGCCGCACTCGATCTGCGGCTGCCCGGCGGCTTCATCGGCAATACCGGAAGCATCGACGAAGCGCGCACGATGGCATTCACCACCCTCGTGCTCGCTCAGCTGTTCAACTGCTTCAACGCGCGCTCGAGCCGCAGGAGCGCCTTCCACCGGATGTTTACCAACGGGCTGCTCTGGGGCGCGATCGCGCTCTCAGCGCTGCTCCAAGTAGCGGTCGTGCAGCTGCCCTTCCTCAACGACGCGTTCGGCACGACACCGCTCGGGGCCACCGAATGGCTCCTCTGCATCGCGCTCGCGAGCATCGTCCTCTGGGCCGAGGAGGCCAGGAAGCTGGTCGGGCGCCGGATCTCCGCGCACGTTGCCGCACCCGCCTCCCCCTGAGACCGCGCGTCTAGGGCCGCCGCTGTCGGGTGTCAGGAGCTGAGGTCCCGGCGGTCGAATAGCACGATGCCGGCGGCGGCGATGGCAGCCGCGGCGCCCAGGAGGAGCAGGCAATGCGAGATCTCGAGACCGTGTCGAAGCGGGTCGCTGACGGCGTAATGGTAGAAGGGCGAGAGCTTCTGTGGGCCTCGCAGCACGTCGACCAGGCCGGCGAGCGAGTTGACGAGATAGGCCGCGACAGCGGCCGCGATCGTGACTCCGATCGCGAGGCCCTCGTCGCGATGGGACCGCGGCTCTGCACGTCAAAGCGGGGTAATCGTCGGGATCGGCATCGGCTACGAGAGGTGGGAGAAGCGAAAAGCCCAAAAATGGGCTTCTCCGCCGCGCCCGGAAGATTCGAACGTCCGACCCGCGGATAGTCAATCCGCCGCTGCAGCGAAAGGGCCTGCGGGGGAGCTCCTGGGCGTACGTCGAGCGTATGGGCCGCACGATCCGTCCGCCACGAGGCAATTCGACGACTTCCAGATCCCTCCCGTTCTCCCACGCGACGAGTTCCTCCCCTCTGAAGAGGCATCGCCGGGCGCCCGGCAACTTCCGATGAGGAATTGCCTTGACACGTGGTAGTTCGTGGATCGTACGAAGTGAGCAGCGGAGGCGAGCAGCCACTTCTTCGGCAATCAGAAAGGGGGAGTATCCTGGATCGAGCGGTGCGGTCATCGCTGTCTATTTTGTACGCCCCTGGTGGTGCTTGAGGTTCACGCCGAAGTCCGAGATGGCTAACGTGGGCTTCGGGGCCAATTTGACGCGTCGAGCCTTGTGAGTGTGGGAAGGGCTCCAGCAAAAATGGTTGTTTTGCAGGGCTTTTTAGTGGGCGCACCTGGGATCGAACCAGTGTGTCTCGCCGAACACCATTCCCACCTTGCACCCGAACCCCGGCATTTGCAGGGACTTCTCGAGCGTGGCTGAGACGCCGAAGGCCTCTCAGGCCCACAATTCCCAGCATGCGTGTGGGATCAGTGTGGGAAGACGCCATCATCCATACGCATCGCGGCGTTTCGCGCCTGGCCCCCATTCAAGGATGGATGCCTATGTCATGCTGCGCCAGCGGCCGTCCGCGATGTCCTCGAGCGGCGGCGCGTTGTCGAGCAACCCGCCGAGCCTTTCCATGACGAGATCGGCCGCGTTCTCGACGTTGTACTTGTCGGGCATTGCGACTACGAGGGCTTCGATATCGGTGCGGAAGCCGGCGTCGGCGAGCTTGTCGAACAGGTTCTGTCGAAGTTGCGGGTAGGTGAAGATCGACTCATTCATGTAGTGGCGAAGCCCGGCGACGATCTCTTCCGGGCTCACATCCTCGGAGGTGAGCGCCAGCCAGAGGTCGAACAAGTCGCGTCCCTTGCGACGCTGGTAAAGGGCACGCGTCTTCGTCGACATCATCTCGTCGAGCACGAAGGTTGGGATCTTCGCCTTGCCGCTCCACCAGAGCGAGTCGACCTCATGTTCGATCTCGATCGTCTTGTTGAAGAAGTTGGTCTCGGCGATGTTGGTCTCGACCTTGATCCGGATGCGGCCGCCGCCTGTCGCGTCGGCGCCGAAGTACACATGAACCATTGACCCGCTGCGATCGACGTTGCTGACCGCTAGACCGACACGATCGGCGACCGCGCGCAACTCGGTGATGTACGGCTTGATGCCGGTATTGGTCCGTCGGACGTAGTCGAGGTCTTCGCTGTAGCGGCGTGGCTCCTTGAGGTGGATCTTGTGGAGGCACGTGCCGCCGCGCATGACGAACTCGTCTCTTAACAGCTCGTTCTCCGCGATCTCGATTATCACCCGTGAGAGGATCAGGTCCTGCTCGACCTGGTACGACGCGGGCCAGGGGACGCGACTCTGCCACTCGGTGATGAACGCCTGGGGGATCAGAGGTCGGGCTCCACGTTGGTATTCAAGCGGACACGCCAGCCGGGGTCGGTCTTGCCGCGCTTCGGTCCAGCGGGATCAAGCAGCGTGGGTTCGCCCACGTCGAGTCGCGCCGCCTGGCGCAGGGCTTCGAGGTCGTCAGCTTGGCCGAATCGGTCGACGAACCAGCCGGTGCGTCTGACCGCGGCGCGACCGCGACGGGACGCGACGCGCGCGAGCTCGGCACCGTTGAGCTCGCCGATCTCCTTGATGATCGTCGCAACGTTGCCGTGGCCACCCGAATCGCGGTAGTGGCTGATCAGGTCGACCGCCGTGGTTTCCCTGGCGGAAACGGTTGCGTAGCCGGTAGGCACTGTGATCTGCTCAGTCTTGTCCTTACCCACGTGCTGGCTCTTGTAGAGGCGCAGCCGCACGCGTCCGAGGTCACGGTCGCGGAGCGGTGTGCCCTCGGTCATGACTTGAAAGACCTGCGGGGCTTGGTGGGAGGCGCCATGGATTCGGGCGGCCGAGAGCAGGGCGACGTAGTACGGCCGCCCGAGGTGTCGCATCATCGCGTCGATGAACCATTCGCCAGGAAGAACGCCCCAGTTGCGGTACTCCGACGGGATAGCGACGTAGAGGCCCTTCGTCGGTGAGAAGACCTCCTTCCTCTGTTGCAGCCGTGCTAACGCCTGGCGCGTTGCGGCCGGCGTCGTGCCGAGTTCGCTTGTGGCCTCGGCGAGCGTGAAGGCGTAACGGCCTTGAGCCAGAAGATGGTCGGGTAGGTCGCGGGGAGATAGAGACATGGGATCATTTTCGGCGAAAGTAGCTCTTCGCGTTATATTGGCATCATCCTGCCCCATATCTATGGGTTGATTATCACCAAAAACCTCTTTCAAAGAGATTATCGACGAAAGTGATACCACAAAGGTCTAGTCTATCGGACCTCTGAGATACACGGCGACTACCAGCTCTTCGGCGATCTCCCCGAGAAGGCGCTGGCAAGGCGGTCATCAAACCGCCGGCCGAGTGCGACGAGCATCTGCTCGCGTATCGACGCTTTCGCGGTCATGTCATGAGCTGTTGCTGGCAGGCCCTCGTGGAGTCCGTTTTTCCTCCCGTGAATCCGAGCGTCTGGTAGGTCGCGAGTCGCCGTCTGTGCATGGCGCGGAGCACGGGGACGCGGGTGTCGGCGTAGTCGTATACGCGAGCGATCGTCTTCCCGTCATGGGTGCGCGTCAGGCGTCCGGTGTATTGGACGAGCCGCCCTTTGAATGACACGGGGAAGGCGAGGAAGAGCGTGTCGAGCTGTGGGCAGTCGAAGCCCTCGCCGAGATACTGGCCGGTCGCGACGAGGGCGAGCGGCTGATCGGGCGCCGTATTGTCGATCTGTTCGAGGATCGCCTGGCGTGCTCGCTTGCCGAGACCCCCGGTAAGAACGTGCGGGACGACGCCCCTCATCACGAGCCCCTGGGCGAGCAGTTCGCAGTGCTCCTTCCATTGGCTGAGCACGAGACACCGACGCCCCTCGGCGAGCGCTGCCACGACGTCGTCGCAGACGAGCGCAGTGCGGTCCGTGTCCTCGACAAGGAGGCGGAACACCTGTTGGATCGGCGTCTCCGCGGCTGTTGCGAGCGAGAAGACGGTCTCGCGCGTTTCGAGCTGGAGCGACAGTCGAGCCGCGGGCCCGTCTGCGCTCGAGATCTGGTGGCGGATGGGGCCGCATTGCATCGTCACGATCTCTTGCAGGCCGTCGCGCCGGTACGGCGTCGCGGTCAGCCCCAGCAGATGCCGGGCTGAGGCCTGCCGCACGCACGCCTCGAACGAGAGCGCCGGCAGGTTATGGCACTCGTCGATCACGATCAGGCCGTAGCCGCGGAAGAACCCGTCGAGATCCTCGACCGCTTTCAGGCTCTGGATCATCGCCAGATCGACGAGGCCCGTCCGCTTGCGGCGGCCGCCGCCGAGCTGACCGATCTCCTTCTGGGGCAAACCGAGGAGTTCCTGCAGCTGGACTCGCCACTGCTCGAGCAGCGGCTTTCGGTGCGCGAGCACGAGCGTCGGGACAGCGCGGTCGGCGATCACGGCGCACCCCATCACCGTCTTGCCGGTACCGGGCGGAGCCACGAGCACGCCTCCGTCGTGGGCGAGCACCTCGGTCACGGCGGCCGCTTGCTGCGCGGTCAGGATGCCGTTGAACTCGAAGTCCACGCGGGCGTGTGCTGGTCGCCGGTCGTCGGCGATCAGTCGGCTGCCCGCGTCCCCGACGGCCGCCTCGACCTGTTCGAGCAGCCCGCGAGGCACGTGCAGGTGGGTCAGGTCTTCCTCGTAGCAGCGGATCAGCCGCGGTGTCCGGTGGGTGGAGAGCCTCAGCCGCTGCCGCTCGTAGAACATCGGGTTGTGGAGCGAAGCCAGGTGCCGCAACTCGGCGAGCAACGCCGGCGAGAGGCCCGCCTTGCTGACGGCAACGTCGGCGGCCACGATACAGGCGATCTCCCGCGGGACGGCGCTCGTCGCAGCGGCCGGCGGGCGGTCCGCCGACAGCACCGCGCCGTCCCGCGCCTCCGCTGTCCTTTCCAGCAGCTCGTTGAGCCGTGCCGGAGTCAACCGGGTGACGGTGCTCAGAAATGCCCACTGGTCGGGCCATGGTTCCAATGTTTTCGGATCGAGGAAGACGCTGTTGTCGTCGCGACGGGCGCTGCCTTGCAGCGGCAGAGCGATCAGGTTGCCGAACCCCTTCTCGGGCAGCAGATCCTGATTCGGGAACAGCCGGTCGTAGCTCGAGAGATCCAGGTCCGACCGGCGCATCGTCTCGCGTAACAGCCCAGCTCGACCGGGCGCTCGACGAGCTGTTTCGCGCGCGTGCAGCCGCTGCTCGATCCGGAGACGGTGACGCTCGACCTGGACGCGACGCGGTCGAGCACCTCACCGGCCCGGTCGGCTCGCGGCAAGGGACGCGCGGCACCTACACCGGCAAGATCTGCCGGCACCCGCTGCTCTGCTTTGTCGGCGAGACAGGCGAGTGGCTGCACGCGAAGCTCCGCAACGGCCACGCCGGCGCCTCGACCGGCGCGCCGGCTTCGTGGCGAGTGCCTGCGTCGGCTGCCCAAGGCGCGCGTTGTCTTCTGCGCGCCGACGAGGGCTTCTGGGGCCAGCACTTCTTCGCCGAGCTCGAGCGCGGCAGATCACCTACGCGGTCGGGGCACCTCTGATCGCGTCGGTGACATGCCGGATCGCGAGATCCCGAGCCGGAGACTGGCGCCCGCGAGCTACCGCGACGGCAGCGAGGTCGCGAGCTTCAGCTGGCGGCCGAAGACGTGGAAGCGGGAGCGCCGCTTCGTCGTCCGCCGCGACCCGTCAAGCCAGGCGAGCAACTCACGCTCGACGGTCGCGACTAGCACTACTAGGCGCTACGTACCAACGACACGAGCGCAGCGCTGACGAGCTCGAGTGCTGGCACCGCGCCAAAGCGAACGTCGAGAACGGATCAAGGAGGCCAAGCTCGGGCTCGGACTTCGACAACCTCCCCTGCCCGAGCTTCCACGCCAACTGGGCCTACCTCCTCTGCACCCTGCCGCGTACAACCTGCTCGCCTGGCTCAAGCTCCTCGCCCTCCCCGCCCGCGAGCGTAGCAGCTACGTGAAACGGCTGCGCTTCCGCTTCATCGACGTCGCCGCCACCGTCGGCCGTAGCGGACGCGGCTCGTGCTACGCCTCTCGGCCGACTACCCGCTCCTCCACGACTTCGTCGAAGCGCTGGAACGCATGCGCGGCCTCGCTCGCGCCCCCGCCTGAGGCCACCGTCCGGCCACCTAACCGAGACGATCACCACTCCACGGGCGCAGCCACCACCGCACCGGCGATCAAGACACCCACCACACTCGGCGCTCCGCCACGGCCGCCCACCCGCCCCCAAGCAACCACTCCCGCCCGACCGAATCGCCTCCCACCCACCCCATCAGCCACCTACCGCAGGATCCGGTTAGCTATGGCGCGAGGACGGGTCGGGCGTCAGGAAGCGGGCCGCCGCGCACGGGCTGTTCTTTCAGCACCCGCTGTTCGTTGTCGCGAAAGCGGGGCTCGTAGTGGGCGAAGAACACCTTGCCGACGAGCTCTCGGCGGCTACGGACGCCGGTTTTCTCGAAGATGTTCTTCAGGTGCTCCTGGACCGTGTGCGGTGAGACGACGAGACCTTCGGCGATCTGCGCCGTCGAGTCGCCCTGCAGGACGAGTCTCGTGACGTCCTGCTCGCGTTCGGTAAGGGCATAGGCCGACATCAGAAGTGGGGTGATCCGCGCCGGGTGGGCCGGCTCGACGATCACGGCGGCTCGTCGTGATCCCGAGGCGATGAGAGAGGTGCCGTGCAGAATGATCCACGTTCCCGACCGTGAGAGTACGCGCGCCACTGCGACCTCGCCCGGCTGCTCCGGTCCCTCCGCCGTCCGTAGCGCGCGGCTCGCCACGGCGTGTACGGCCGACGGCAGCTTGCCCGCATCCCAGTCGCCGTCGGGGAGGTCGGAGAGCCAGCGTCCGATGCCGGGTGTTGCGGACTCGACGTTGCCGTCGGCTGAGAGGACGACGAGCCCGGGCGAGTCTGGCCATTGCGGGTCGCTGGCCTCGCCGACCAGAAGCGCCGTGCGCGCGCCAGCCGCCAGATCGGGTGCGATCGCTTTGAGAAACGCCTTCTCGTCGCCGTCGAACAAGGGCTCGTTGGGCGCGCGATAGAGACCGATCGCACCCCAGACCTCACCCGTGCCCGTCCGCATCGCGGCGATCATCTCCTGGTCGCCGCCCATGGCCATGTTCATGTGCCAGCGCGGGCTCGAGGACGGATCGCCTCCGGTCGCCTCGTGCAGTGTCGAGATCCCGAGCTCCGAGCGCGCGACGTCGGAGACCTGATTGACGTCGCCGCCGTAGTACTCGTGCTTGAGGGCCTCGGGCGGGAACACCGACAGCCCCTCGTGGAAGTGGCTCGTGATCAGGAGCGACGCAGGATCGAGCGTGTACCAGCACGGCCTGTCGTAGTGGGGGACGGCGGTCTCGATCACCTCTGTGCACTCCTGCCAGAAGGTGACCAGGTCGTGGCCGCGCACGGAAAGCTCGGCGATCCGTCCACGTGCCCGTTCCATTGCGGGGGACATGAGTCCAGCATAGGGCGCGTTGGCGCCCACGCAAACGCCACATTTCTGGAATGGGCAGACGGGTGGTGCCGACATAGCGTGACTGGCGTGAAGCAAGGAGCGCGAACCCCTGAGGAGCTCGAGGCGTTGTTCGAGGACGCCTTCGTGCTCCGCGACGCGGCAGCCGTCGCACGGCTGTTCGAAGCGCGTGCACTGCTCGTGGCGGGCGGCCTCGCAGGCGAGGCGCGCGGGAACGAAGAGATCGCGCTGTCGGCGCCAGGGCTCTGGGCGCATGACTGCACCTACCTGGCCGACCCCCGACGCGTCGTCCAGGCCAACGACATCGCCCTCGTCCTCGCTGCGCAAGGCGCGAATGTCGTGCGCCGGGGAAGCGACGGTGCCTGGCGCTACGCGATCTCGCTTCTGTCCATCGATCACCCGACCCAGGAGGCGCAATGACCGAGCAGACGGCAACGACGCTCGATCGCCACCTGAGCTTCGGGACAGCGACGCCTTGATGTTCAACCTCGAGCGGCCCACCCCGAAACTTGGCCGGCCCATCCTACGGGCGCTTCCAACCCAACCCGGTCATGCAGTCGGCCACCAACACGCGACGTATCCAGCCACATCCCGACAAGAGGAGGCGCACGATGAGGACACGACCCACGCTCGCCATCGCCGGCGCAGCCGCGCTGGCGACGGCGTTGATCGCCGGCGCCGTGACAGCGCCCGCCGCACCGACGACCCGGTCCGCGACCGAGCGCTACTACGTGAGCGAGACCTGGCACGCCTTCTCCGGCACACCGGGAAGGGCAAGCCGACCGACATCTACACGTTCCAGAGCGCGCTCACGACCGAAGGCGGGCAAGAAGACGGGGATGGTCAACGGCTATGCCATCAACCTTCGGCCCCCGTTCGTGGCCTGGAGCCTGACCGCGACTGTCCCGGCGGCACCTCTGACGATGGCCTCGACCGTCAACCAGGAGAGCAAGCCTCGGGTGCTCGTGATCAGCGGCGGCACCGGTCGATACCTCGGCGCCGGTGGGACGGTCAGCGTTGACGGACGCGGGCGACCACGGCGACCTCGCGATCGTCACGCTCGAGCCGCGAGGCTCCTGATGACCCGTCGCAGGATGATTTCTGCCAACGACACAGATCGGGATCACTTGCGGCTCGGCCAAGCAATCTCGGCCCACGGCTCGCTCTCCGGTCGTGGCCACAACCAAGCGGGACTCCCGAATGAGGAGACCAAGAAAGACGCGGAATGCGCGAGGACGAATGCACGGCCCCAGCACCGCACGCCCCAGCAGCGAAGGCGCCGCCTCGTCGTGCGACTGTCTGGCGCTTTTCTAGCCACCCCCCTGCGAAACAAGGTGATCTCATGAGGAACCGGGCGAACATCTCGAGGTTGGTAGCTGTGCCGGTTGTCGTTGTCGTTCTTGCCGTCTTGGGTTCGGTGGCTGGAGTCGCCGCCGGAGACGCTCAGGGCGCCGTGCAGGCAGGTTGTGGCCCGAATCTCGTCTTTCTGGTCTGGCCGCACGGGCATCCGGCGATTCCTCGCTACGCCGAGTTTCCTCACGTCCCGAATCCCCACATCGAGCTCTACGTCGGTCTGAAGGGCTACGACGCAACGTACGCGGGCGCCTGGATCATCGGTGGTAAGTCGCCGACGGGAATCACGCGCGGCGGCTACTTCACCAACTGCGCCAACTACGGCGACCCGGTGACCGCAGGAACCGTCGCGAACGCGCGGACGATCACGAAGCAGACCGCCGTGAAGTGTGCTGTCAAAGGCTCTCCGGCCGTGGACGTCGAACTGCGCGGCGGGGGCGTGGCCGACCTCTACCTCCACTCCGGAAAGACAATGATCGCCACAGCCCACGTGACCGGCAACAGCGTCAAGCTGACTGTGCCCAAAAGCTGCACCCTCATCCCAGCGCCGCACGCGTGAGCGAACCTGTCACTCTCGATATGACGACAACGTCAGGCGAGATCACAGAGGAGCGCACACGATTCTTGGCTTCTGAGGGCAAGAAGCTGACGCAGGGCCGTCTTTCCAATGGTCGACGAACCAGGATTGTCGGATGAGCCTGGTGCGAGTCGTGCGCAGCGACGCTTCAGACAGCGACCACTTTCACCTTCGACGGTCGCCGATTGAGGCGCTGCGACCGCCGGTGGACGGCAGCCAACGAGCCAGTGTCCACCTTTGGCGGCATTTCTCCGGAGGTCCCTCTCACCCCGGTACGTCGTAGCCTCCATCGCGGAGCGGCATCGGTGGGGTTGCAGGACGCATTTCCGTCTCGAGCGCGCGTCTGCAGGTCAACCCTCGGGGCATCTCTCCGAAGGTCGCATGTTCGCGATCGGGCGGTGCGGTTGACGACCTCGAACTATGGCATCAGCGAGGCGCCGAATCCGCGCTCGAGAGCGTCTGCCGCCCGCGCGCCGTGTTCGCTTCGATCGAAGAGGTGCGCGTAGACGCGCAGCGTGATATCGGGCGACGCGTGTCCGAGTTGGCGCGAGACGAACACGACGTTCAGGCCCTCCGAGATCAGCAGGCTCGCGTAGGTGTGGCGCAGGTCGTGGAATCGCAGTTTCGGGATGCCCGGCGGGTTGAGGTCTGCCGCGTTGGCTGCCTTGTCGAGTCCGCGGCGGACGACGTTGCGGTAGTGGAGGGGCCTTCCGGAGGCGGAGGCGAAGACGAAGTCCTCTCCGAGCGAATGCGGCGAGGCAACGCGGTGGCGACGCAGCAGGCCCGCGAGTGCGGGCATGAGGACGACCTGGCGCTGCGACCTGGAGGTCTTGGGCGTCACACGTTGCCCGGTAGCGCGGTCGATCTGCTTTCGAACGTGCAGCGGCTCCGGCGTCGAAGTCCATGTCGTCCCAGGTGAGCCCGAGCAGCTCACCGATCCGGAGGCCGGTGAAGATTCCGGTGGCGATGATCGGGCGATAGAGGGGGGTGGAGGCATTCAGGAGTGCGTCGATTTCCGATCGGGCGAGGAATCGCATCTCGCGGTTGCTGACCTTGGGGCGCTCTCCGCGTTCGAGGCGGTCGACGGGGTTGGATGAAATCACGCCACGACGGACGGCGTATGCCATGACCTGGCGGAGGGGGGTGAGGACGCCTCGGATCGTCCAGCCCGCGTACCCGGCGGTCTGCATTTCGGCGATGAGCCTGGCCACATCGTCTTCGGAAACATCCGAGATCCGGCGGCTGCCGAACCGGGGGATTGCGTGACGGTCAAGGCCGTCGGAGTACATGGCCCGGGTGCGTGGGCTGATCTGCCCCTTCGTGAGCAGCCAGGCCTCGACCGCGTCGGCGAACGTCATCTTGGAGGGGGCGATGCGTTCTCCGCGTCGGAGCCGGGTGCGTACGGCGTCGAGGGCGGCCTGGGCGTCGTCGAGGCTGTTGCCGGTTGTCTTCCAGCGGCGCGTTCCATCCGAATCGAGGTAGCTGATCTCGTACTCTGCGGCGGCCGTCGGCGCCTGATCCTGAAGTAGATGTTCTGACGGCCCTTTCACTGGTGTGCGACGGGGAGTACCCTCGTCTTGCATGGGAGCGTAGCCTCCTGTGCCGGGCCCGGGGCGCTCCAACGCTGCCGGGCCATTTGTGCGTTCTGCCTCAATCTTACCAGTCGGACCGCTCACTACGTCAGCGTGTCCTTCCTCGCAATCCCAGTATCCATACGGGTTTCCGCTGCTTTGGAAACCGTTTGGAAACCTCGTGCGGACGGCTGCAGTGCGTGGATCGAAGGCTTTCGGGCCTGCGTAGAACTTGCTGTCGAGCCAGCGATCGATCTCGTCGCGACGCAGCAGAATCCGATTGCCATGCTTCCGGTGCGGGATCGCACCTGCCGCGGTCAACTTGTAGATCCGGTCCTGTCGGCCAGCCGAGATAGGAGGCCGCCTCCGCGACCGTCAGCGTACTCCGTCGCGCGGCCCTTGTCGCGGGCGCGACGGCCTCTGCGACGCGAGCGGCGACTCCTGCAGCCAAGGCAATCGATCGTGGCGTCCGACAGCGTCAGCGTCGACCTCGACGCTCATGCGAACCCCCGAGGGGTCGATCGGGGTCGAGCGAAGGCACTACCGCGAGAACGGGGTAGGGGCAAGCCAGTTCTGGAGTTCAGGAGATTGGCGAGAGGAGTACACACGGCTGCACCGTCACCACCCTCCCTCTGACTTTTCGGGCGAGCCCTCGCCGTCCCAGTACTCGGCCAGTACCGGGCTCGGTGCGACGACCCACTCGCTGCCTGATTTCGTGCGGGCGATCGTCCGGAGGACAGCGAGGTCATCGATCACCCGCTCCACCGTCTTGCGGGGCAAGCCGGTGTGTTCGGACACGTGCGTGATCGGGATCGGTCTTTCCGAGCGAACGATCGCGTCCAGGACAGCCGTCCGAGCGGCGGGTACGCAGTCCCATGCGACCTTCGTGATGATCCTCCATGCTTCGCCGGGCTCGACGCCGATCGCGAGCATCGCCCCGGTGAGCTGTGCGAGCTGTTTCGCCAACCGAGTGGGTGCTTCCGCCTCGGGCAGATAGATCAGGTCGCGGCTGTATCCGTCGCGGGCGACCCCGGACCTCGCACGGGTCACCAAATCTGCGAGTTCGATCAGCGGCTCTGTGTATGGGTCCGGTAGGGGCACGATGCCGCAGTTGACGAATTGTTCGAGGAACGTCGAGACGGCGGCCTTCAGATTTAGACGCAGCTCGTTCTCGTTGCCGCGCTTCGTTAGCGCTCGCCGCGCGAGATCGCGCCGATTGACTTCGGGCATCCGGTACATGACGAAGCGCTCCCCCATCACCGAGATGAACCCGTGGTGCTTATCGATGATTGGTGTAACAGCGGCGATCAAGCCGAGCTTTCCATCCCACGCGGCGTGGACACCGTTTCCGAAGCTCTTCTCGGTGTGCCCGTCTGCAACTTCGCGAAGTTGACCGATGATCGCCGCGCGAGCCTCGTTCGGCATCGTCAACACGGTCGTCAGGTCCTTGAAGGCGAGGATCCCGAACTCGCCGATGCGGTGGAGGAACGACGCGGGCGGGCCTTTTTCGTCTCGAACCCCGAGAGCAGCGTCTGCGGGGTCAGCGAAGAGAGAGCCCACAACTTTCGGGCTCGAGTTCAGCGCGCTGATGACCTCGCTCTTCCCCGTGCTCGGTGGTGCCACTAGCAACGGCCAAACTGGATCTCCGTCTGCATAGTTGGCCACGACGGCCGCCAGGGCGACAAAGACTGCACCGCGGTCGGGCAACAGGAGCAGTTCTTCGAACGCTTCCACGACGGACTCAAGCCCTGTTCTCCCGGAATCCCGCTCGCCCGAGAAGTCAGACCCAGGGCGATGGTTGTCGTCGGGGCTCGGTGGAAGCTCGCCCGAGAAGTCAGACCCAGCGTCACTCGGTGTCGAATCGCCGGTTTCTCGTAGGAACGAGTCGTCCGCTTCTCCTACGAATGAAAGGAGGTCGTCCAGGGTCATTTCCAGATGACCCGTCCGGCGACTGCGTCTGCATACTCCCAGATCAGAGTTTCGACGATGCTTTTGGCAAAGGTAAGGTCGCCGTCCTCGATCGCCTCGAGCGCCCGGGTGAGGCGCGCCTTGATATTCCGCGGATCACGATCTTTCATGATCCGCCACCCCGAAGACGATCCACTCGGGGGCATCGAACAGCTCAGAGCATGCGACGCGGAACCGAGAACTCGCTGGCTCCCTCCCTGATTCGACGAGAGAGACGTACACGCGGGTGACCCCGATCAGGTCGGCGAGGTACTGCTGGCTCCATCCGCGGTTGCGGCGCAGGTAGAAGAGCGCGATCGGCTTCACCTGTTGGCGGAGGGCTGTTGTTTCCGAGGAGCTCGACATTACTGACCGAAAGTACGCCGCTCGAGGCGCCGAGACGTCGGTCGCGTGGGTTATTCCGGAATCGTGGGGACCATCAGGTCTCGTTGCGGCGAGCGATGCGATCTCGCTCACGCTGCGCACGATCGCGGTCACCCTGCTCGAGAGCCACCGCGAGGTCGGTCAGCTCGCCGACGAGTTCGCGCCGAACGACCGTCCAGTCCTCCCTCAACGCTGATTCGCCGAGCTCGGGATAGGCCCTGATGTGGCCCTCGACGATCTCCTTGCCGCCGTAGCGTTTCCCGAGGGCACACTCCCGTTCGGAATCGGGAAGTGCCAACACCTTCTCCCGCAACTCCTTGCGGCGGGCGAGGACGCGTTGCTCGCCTCGCCGGGGATGCCCCGGGCGCTTCGGATCCGCCGACGACCATTTCACACGTGCGGCGATCTCATCGCGGGAGGGTACTCGGACATGGATGCCCCTATCGGCCTCCTCGACCGCACCGGCCCGCCAAACTGGGTGGACGTCCCGATGGCCTTCGCCTGCCACCTTCTCAACCGCGGCACGATAGGCCCTTCTCGCCGACGCTTCGGCCAGTTTGCGCTCTACGAGCCGGAGGGCGTCACGCAGGTCCGGTGTGTCCGTGAGCCTGGCGGCGAGGATTCGGACCCGCGACCCCACTGCGTCACCCTGCAATTCGTGTGCTAGCTCGGGTTCCGTGGCGATTGCGGAGGCCCAGAGATCTGCTCGGGATCCCTCCAACTGCTCGGACGGCGCGCTGCGCCCGGTCTGACGTTCCGGGGGAGCGAGCGTGACGATCTTCCTCAGAGTGGCAATCGCAGCAGCCATCGCTCGGGGGTCACTCTGCTTCAACTTTGAGATCACGTCGTCCACAGCCCTCAGCTTACGAACAGTCAGCAAGCAGCAGCTGGAGCGTTTCTCGGCGCGGGATGTCCGCAGACACGTTCGCCCGAAACATCGGAATCATCATGAACCCCTCGCGCACGCACGCGCGCGCGCGCGTAACGCGCACGGGCTCGGTTCCCAAACCGTTTCCCAAATCGCTTCCGCGACCCCGGCGGCAGCCGTCTGCACCAACGAAAAAGTCCCCAAATGCGGGGGCTTTCCGATGGGCGCACCTGGGATCGAACCAGGGACCTCTCGCGTGTGAAGCGAGCGCTCTCCCGCTGAGCTATGCGCCCCAGAGCCATAAGGCTAGCGAACCGGCGGCGGTCTCAATCGCGCCGGGTTCGCGGATCACTCATCGTTTCACTTGCAGGCAAGCGTCCGCCATGGGCGGCCCGCTCTTTCCGTGAAGCCTTGCCGCTGGAGCTCTCGCGCGTCACGTTGACGGGCCACCCCTCGATCCGGGGACGACGCGCACGCGTATCCTCGCGCACCAAGGCGGCCGCGTGTAACGATGCACTGCATGGAGCCGAGAATCGACCCCGCCGTCGTCGGCGCCGTGGGCCTCCTCCAGCCGGAGGCCTGCGCGGAGGTGGCGTCCCGCGCCGCCGCGCTCGTCGACCTCGCCGCTCTCCCCCGGGACGGGTCGGGCGAAGCCTCGCTGCTCTGGCGTACCGACGGCTCGGAGGCCTGGCTGAACACCTGGTGGCAAGGGCGCGACAGCGGTTTCCACGATCACGACGGCTCCGGAGGCGGCGTCCACGTGCTCGCAGGTGCGGTGACGGGGGAGTATCTTCAGGTCGAAGGCCGCCGCGAGGTTACACGGTACGAGGCGGGCGCGGCGTTCTCGTTCCCCGGCAACGCGATTCATCGCGTCGACCACCTCGAGGGGGCCGTGACGGTGCACGTCTACTCGCCGCCGCTGCGCTCGATTGGCCACTACGAGCTCGTCGACGGCGTGCTCCGGCGGGATCCGGGCCCGCCCGAGGAGATCTCCCCGGCAAGTGTCGACCTGACGAGTGCGCTCGACGCCCGCCGGTAGCCGAGCGACCTACGCGAGGAGCCACTCGTTGCTGCGCATGATCGGCACGGTGGCGCCGCCCGACTCGATGCCGTCGACCTCGACCTCGGGTCCCCCGATCATGAAGTCCGTGTGCACGATCGAGTCGTTGCATCCGAGCTGCTCGGCCGTGACACCGTCGCGCGTTTCGACGGCGCTCGCAAACCCCTGCCCGTACGCAACGTGGCAGGCGGCGTTCTCGTCGAAGAGCGTGTCGAAGAATACGATTCCGGTCTGGCCGACGCGCGACTCTCCGTCGACGAGTGCGACTTCACCGAGGAATGCGCCGCCTTCGTCGGTCCCCATCTCCTCGCGGACGACGTCCGCACCGTTCGTGGCGCTCACCTCGACCACCCGCCCACCTTTGAAGCGGAGGGCCAGATCGCGCACGATCTGACCGTTCACCACGAGTGGCATGGTCGAGCGGACGAAGCCTTCTGTCCGCAGCCTGTGCGGTGACGTGAACACCTCCTCGGTCGGCATGTTCACGACCTCCTCGATCCCGGTAACCGTCTGCTCTGACCCCGACTGCCAGCGCGACTCGGGCATCAGGCCGACGGTCAGATCGGTGCCCGGCCCTCGGAATCGAATTGCATCGAAGCGGCGCGCGTCGAGCAGTGCGGCGCGCTCTTCCAGCCGCGCGATGTGCGTGCGCCAGGCTGCGACCGGGTCGTCCTCGTCAAGCCGGATGGCGATGGTGACGGCCTCCCAGAGCCGCTCCACATCCGGTTCGCCGAATACCGCTTTCGCCCAGCCCGGGTTCGGATAGCCGACGATCGTCCATGCGATCGTGCCGTCGCCCGTCTCTTTAAGCATTCGCTCCGAGACGAGTCGCGGTCGCGTCTTGGCGATCCGTGCCGGGTCGAGATCCGTGTAGAGCTCTGGCTCGGGGTCGCCGGTGATAGCGATCATCGCGCCGTTCGTCGCCGCGAGCTCATCGATCAGCGAAAGCGTCCACGGCGGCGACCAGTCGAGCGTCTCCTCGGGCGCATGCCGGATCCTCGATCGCCTCACGTGCGGGTCGGCGTAGATCACCTCGACATACCGCGCCCCACTCTCGTAGGCAGCTTCGGCGATCGCACGGGCGAACGGGAGGTGGTCGGGGTGCCCCGCCACGCGGAGCAGTTGCCCCGGCTGGAGGTTGACCCCGACCTCCACCGCAAGGCGTGCGTAGCGGGCGAGTCGCTCCTCGGGCGTCACGGCGCGCAGCGTACACCGTCGCGACGCTCCCTTTCCCCTCAACTCGCGACCGGCGCCGTGGTAGCCTCCCAGCCGTGCTGTTCACGGTCACTACCACCGGCAAAGTGACCCTGCTGATCATCGCAGGATTGTTCATCGCCTGGGCGTTGATCACGGCGATCTGGATCCCGAAGCGCAACCCGGATTTCCCGGCCACGCTGACGGCGTTCGTGCTTGTCTCGGCCCTGTTTCTCGCCGCCCAGCTCGGGACGGTGTACTGGGTGACGACCACGCAGGAGGTCGCGACAGAGGCGGTCGGGACGACTCCGGCCGTGACCACGCCTGCCGTGACCACGCCTGCCGTGACCACGCCTGCCGTGACCACGCCTGCCGAAACCACGCCCGCGGCCGGCAAGGGTGACGCGGCGGCGGGGAAGGAGGTCTTCGCTTCGGCCGGCTGCGAGAGTTGCCACACGCTTGCCGACGCCGGCTCGAACGGTACCGTCGGCCCGAACCTCGACGCAGCGAAGCCCTCCTACGATCGCGTCGTCACGCGGGTCACGAACGGTAAGGGCGTGATGCCGCCGTTCAAGGAGCAGCTGACCGAGAAGCAGATCCAGGACGTGGCGGCGTACGTGTCGTCCGTCGCCGGCTCGTCGTAGCTCGTCGGATCGCCTATCGCGGACGCCTCGACCGCTGCGGGTACGCTTTCGCGGCTACGGAGAGGTGTCCGAGCGGCCGAAGGAGCGCGACTGGAAATCGCGTAAGTGCTGAAAGGTGCTTCGCGGGTTCAAATCCCGCCCTCTCCGCTCGAAAGAGGCCCTGGGCGGGCCTCTTTCGCGTCAAGGTACGACCGACCAGAGATGGAGTGAGACGTGGAAACGATCAGGGTCATTGCCGGGCTGCAAGGGAGGCCGGCGTGAGCAGCAACCACACGCAACGCCACGCGAACGTCGGCCTGGTCTCGGTCGAAGCCGTCGAGGCCCCTGAGGTCGTCACCTCCGCGTGGATCGACGAGCAACTCGCCGACGTGTTCTCGCGTTGCGGTGTGCGACCGGGACTGCTCGCGGAGATCGCGGGAATCACGGAGCGCCGCTGGTGGCCGGAGGAGATGCGGTTCGACGAGGCTGCTGCGCTCGCGGGTGAGAAGGCGATCGTCGCAGCCGGAATCGATCGGGCCGAGATCGGGATGCTCATCTCGACCTCGGTCTGCAGGCACCATCTGGAGCCGTCGGTCGCGTGCGCCGTGCATCACCATCTCGGTTTGGCACCCGGCTGCCTCAACTTCGACCTGGGTAACGCCTGTCTTGGCTTCGTCAACGCGATCCACCTCGCGGCCACGGCGATCGACGCCGGCCAGATCGAATACGCCCTCGTCGTCGACGGCGAGGGAGCGCGTCACACCCAACTGACGACAATCGCGAGGCTCCAGGAGCAAGCCGAGGCCACCATCGACGTCTACGACGAGTTCGCGAGCCTGACGCTCGGCTCCGGCGCGGCGGCGATGGTGCTCGGGAGCCTCGACCGGAGCCCGCACGCACATCGTCTCGTCGGCGGGATTTCGCGGGCGGCGACGCAACACCACCAGGTCTGCGTCGGTGACCTGGAACGGATGTCAACCGACACGAAAGCCCTGCTGGAAGCCGGGCTCGAGTTGGCCGGGGAGGCCTGGGCCGAGTCTGCGGCGGATTTCGGCTGGACGGAAGGGATCTCCTGGTATGTCCTCCACCAGGTCAGCTCGGTGCACACGAGCCTCCTGTGCGCAACGCTCGGCCTGGACGAGTCCCGGGCGCCTCTCACCTTTCCGACGCAGGGGAACATCGGCCCCGCCTCGATCCCGTTCACCCTGGCGGAGGTCCAGCGCCAGATCATCACCGGCGAGCGCGTCCTCTGCATGGGCATGGGGTCGGGCCTTAACGCCAGCGTCGCCGAGATCATCTGGTGAGATCCACTCCGGTCGCGTTCGCTGCTGGGCGTCTCGGGCGTCTCGGTATCGAACCGACCTGGTCGCGAAGCGTCGACGTGCCGGACGCCGACGGCAGGCCCGTGCGCGTTCATGCCCTGGATGTCCGGCCGTCGGATGGCCGTCGGCCGCCGTTGACCGTCGTCTGCGTGCACGGCAACCCGACGTGGTCGTTCCTCTGGCGCTCGTTCCACCGCCGCCTCGGTGACCGGTACCGCGTGCTCGCCGTCGATCAGGTTTCCATGGGGCTCTCGGAGCGCACTGGCCCGAGGACGTTCACAGGAAGAGTCGACGATCTCGGACGCATCCTCGACGCTTTCGATGTCGACGGTCCGGTCGTCCTCGCGGCTCACGACTGGGGCGGCCCCATCGCTCTCGGATGGGCGATCCAGCACCACGAGCGCGTCCGGGGGATCCTGCTCGGGAACACCGGCGTATCGCTGCCGCCGACGGGGGTGCCGCTGCCGATTCGCCTGGCGAGCTCGCGGGTCCTTCGGGAGCTGGCCTGCCGGCGGACGTCGCTGTTCATTCGCGCCACGCTTGCGACCGGACGCGGACGGATCGGAAAGGGCGTCAGGCGCGGCTACCTCGGGCCCTACGCGTCGAGTCGGGACAGAAGCGCGATTCTCGAGTTCGTTGCCGACATTCCGACGACCCCCTCCCACCGGTCCTTTGCCGCCGTGGCCGATGTGGCAGCGCAGATATCGGAGCTCGACGCGCCCGTGCTGCTCGTGTGGGGCGAACGTGACCCGGTCTTCCACCTCGGGTTCGCGTCCGACCTCCGTCGGCGGCTGCCGCAGGCCGAGCTCCACCGCTTCCCGCTGGCAGGACACCTCGTGATCGAAGAAGAGGATGTGGCTGCGCTCGCCGACGCCTGGATCGGTCGCGTGGTCGAGCCCGAGCATGTCGTGCCGACGGCGTTCGAGCGCCGCGCGGCGGCCGAGTCCCCGACAGTGTGGGATGCGCTCGTCACGCGCGAGGAGGACGACGCGACGGCCATCGCCGTCGGCGGTGGAGGCGCGGTCTCGTTTGCCTCTCTCGCGACGCATGTGGCCGGGATCGCCGAGGGGTTGCGGGGCGCGGGCGTCGGCGCGGGCGACCGTGTCGCGCTCCTCGCACCCGATCCGGTCGACTTCATCACAGCTGCCTACGCGTGCTGGGTGAGCGGGGCAGTTGCTGTCGTCGTCGACCGTGGCCTGGGGCTCAGCGGCCTGCGCCGCGCGCTGCGCAGCGCAGAGCCACAATGGCTTCTCGGCACGCGCAAGACGCTCGCGGTCGCCCGGCTGCTGCACTGGGTGCCCGCCGCACGCCGGCTCGAGATCACGACCTTGAACGGCCGACAGGCGAAGCTGTCCGACGTCGTCGAACGTCTCGCGCCCGGCGGCGATGCGCCGGCGGCAGTCGTCTTCACCTCTGGCGCGACCGGGCCGGCGAAGGGTGTTGTCTACGACCACCGCCGGATGGGAGCCCAGTTCGCCGCCGTGCGCGATTGCTACGCCATCGGACCGGGCGACCGGCTCGTCGCTGCCTTCGCACCGTTCGCGCTCTACGGGCCGGCGCTCGGCATCCCGGTCGCAATTCCCGACTGCGACATCACGAAGCCCGCGACCCTGAGCGCGAACGCCCTGGGCGACGCGTGCGCAGCAGTCGGCGCAACGATTCTCTTCGCGGCTCCCGCCGCCCTCGACGGGGTCCTGGCCTCCCAGCAAGGCCTCTCTCCAGGTGCGATGGACGCACTCGGCGACCTCCGACTCGTTCTCTCAGCAGGCGCGCCGGTGGCACAACGGATCCTCGAGGGGTTCGCCCGCCTGGCTCCCGGGGCCGAGTTGCACACGCCGTACGGCATGACCGAGGTGCTGTCGGTCACGGACGTCGATCTGGCGACGCTCGCAGCTATCGGCCCCGGCCGAGGCGTGTGTGTCGGTCGCCCCGTCGCGGGGGTCGGGCTCCGGATCGAGCCGCTCTTGGGCGGTGACGGCGTGAGCGGCGAGATCGTCGTCAGCGCGCCGTGGCTCTCGGTCGGTTACGACGGCCTCTGGGCGACGACCGACCGGGCCCGGTCGGTCGACCTGCAGGGAGTTGAGTGGCATCGCACGGGGGATGTCGGTCATGTCGACCCGGACGGTCGCCTGTGGGTCGAAGGCCGAATGGCCCACGTCGTCGACACGGTCGACGGCCCCGTGCCCCCGGTTCCGCTCGAGATTGTGGTCGAGTCCGCGACCTCGCTTCGCTGCGCGGTGACCGGGGTCGGCCCACCGGGCTGCCGGCAGATCGTGGTGGTCGTCGAGCAGCCGGGAAAGCCCGGCCTGGCGACACGTGAAGTCGACGAGATGGTTCGCGTGGCGCTTGCCCCGCGCGCGATTGCCGCCGTCATCGCGGTGCCCACGTTCCCGGTCGACCGCCGTCATAACTCGAAGATCGATCGCATCCGGCTCGGCCGCTGGGCGCAGGCGCTCCTTGCCGGTGGGTCGGCGTCCAGGCGCGTCTGATGCGAGTGCTCGTCACAGGTGGTTCGGGCCTGCTTGGCCGGACGACGATCGCAGCGCTCGTGGCTCGCGGGCACGAAGTCGTTTCGCTTCAGCGCGGGTGGAGCGCGGAACTTGCGTGCCGGCAAGTGCTCGCCGACGTCTGCGACCTGGAGGCCGTCACCGTGGCGGCTGCGGGATGTGATGCCGTCGTCCACGGTGCCGCCCGCGTCGGTGTCGTTGGCAGCCGTCACGAATTCCGTCGCGTCAACGTCGGCGGCACCGAGTCCGTCGTCGCCGCGTGTCGTGCGGCGGGGGTGCCACGGCTTGTCGTCGTGTCCTCGCCGTCCGTGGGATACGAGTCGGTGCCGACGATCGGGGCCGGGGCGGACTCGCCGATCACGGTAAGGACCGACCGCTCCTGGTACTCGGAGTCGAAGGCCGAGGCCGAGTTGGCGGCGCTGGCTGCGAATGGTCCCGCTGTGGCGGTCACCGCGATTCGCCCGCACGCGATCTGGGGGCCGGGCGACACGCAGCTGATCGGGCGGATCGTCGAGCGTGCGCGCTCGGGGCGCCTGTTTCTCGTTGGTGGCGGCACGGCGCTGATCGACACGACGTATGTCGACAACGCCGCGGAAGCTCTCGTGGTCGCTCTCGAGCAGCTCGGTCCGTCGGGTAAGCTCGCCGGTCGGAGCTTCGTCGTCTCGAACGGGGAGCCGCTGCCCGTGCGGGTCCTGATCGAGCGGATCTGCGCCGCAGCAGGCGCGCCGCCGCCGGCGAGGGACCTTCCGCTCTGGCTCGCCCGTCGCGCGGCGGGCGCCGCCGAACGCGTGTGGTCCCGTGCCAGACCGGGTGCCGAGCCGCCGGCGACGCGGTTCCTCGTCGATCAGCTCGCTCTTGCCCACTGGTTCGATCCGCGCCCGTTCCGCGAGGCGACGGGCTGGCGGCCGACGGTCAGCGTCACCGAGGGAATGCGCCGGCTGGCGGACTCCTTCGCGCTCGGAAGTACCCGGTAGGTGGCGATTGCCGAGGATGTCGTGCAAGGCTGAGGGGGAGGGATTTGAACCCTCGATGAGCCTAACGACCCGTAACGGGCGTGCGGACTCCGGTTCGGATCACGCGGCAGAACTCCCGGGCCGCGCCGCCATTGCCCCGCATGCCCGAACTCCCATCCTCGAGCACTCAGAGATCGCTGGGGTGGCCGGATTCGGCTATCGGTATGCGCTCGGAACGTTGCCGCTCGCCCCGCCACTCGTCGTGATCATGGTCGCGGGGTCGCTGCGGTGGCGGCGCGACGTGATGCGGTCATGGTTGTCGTGCAGGAGCGTTCGACGTAGTTCGGTGAGTCCTTCGGGGCAGTCCTCGAGGTGGCGCAGGATCGCGTCCCGGTGGGCCGGCGTCGGCGCGACGGCGTAGAGTTCTCGGTCGACGCCGGTCTCGATGATCTGGGCCGCTGCGACAGCGTCGGCGTGCGCGTCCGCGTAGAGGCGGGCGACGATCCACCCGGCGTCGTCAGAAGCGACAGGAGCCCCGTACACGTGGAGCATGCCGCCAAGCATACGCCTTTGATGCGGTGACCGACGCACCACCTACGGCCTCGTCAAAGCGGAGAACTGCCCGAGCCCCAGCGGCCCCTGTCCGTCTGTGGCGCGAGCGGACGGGCCGTCGAGGAAGGCAGAGAGTCGGGTGCAAAGCGATCTGAGCACGGCGAGCATCTGCACAAGGGATCGGCAACGCTGCCTGCCCTCTCCATCCCCTGATCGGGACTCGCAGTCTGAACGTGGCGAACCGGCCGACACCCCGACGCGCCCAGGCTTCGTGCCCGCGCCCGCAGCGTGCACGGGGACCCCGTGCCGGTCTCTAGCGGACTTTGGCCCTGAAGTTCTTGGTCAGGGTGGTGCCGTGCCAGCTGATCGTGAGGCTGCCGGCGAGGGTCTTGCCTTTGGCGCTCGTGGGGATGCGCCAGGTGGCGCCTGCGGCATGCGGTACCAGCCCTTCCAGGCGAGCGGGAGCGGTTTGCCCGCGATCGTCGCCTTGGCCTTGATCGTGGCACCCGTGATCCGCTTGCCGGTGTCGCTGCGAACGACGAACATCGCGGCCCCGAACGTCTGGCCTGCAGTCGCCTGCTTGGCGGTCAGCGCGAACCCTCCCGAGAGCAGCCGCAGCGCCTTGTTGGGCTGTGGCTTGGGGGCAGGCAAGGCGGGTGGTGTCGTGGGCACGAGCGATCCTGCCGTCGGCCTGGATGGGGTGGTGGGGGTCGAGCCAACACCCGAGCCGCCAGAGGAGCCGCCGCTGTTGGCGCCGTTGCCGGCGGGGTTGGCGATCGTGACGGTGCCGATCTGGTAGGGCTGCCAGACGACGCTGCCGTCCTTCAGGCCGCGGCAGGATCGGCTCCTCCCGCTCCGCCCAGGCGGCGTTCGACGACGTTCCGCCGGCGCCGTCGGGAATCGATGCCCAAACCTGCAGCGCGAGCGTCTCTTTGGTGGTGAGTGACGTCGAGTACATTCCGTCGGGGATCGCCCAGTGGTCAACGTCGGGCGGGACCCGGTGGCCATCGACGCTGAAGGGGTACTCACGTCGCGTCGGCGCATCAGCGCCCCCTTCACCCACCAGGCTGCCACGCACCTGCCGACGGCACATCCGCGTCGCCGCTTACTCCACCTACCCAGAACTACCGAACTCCTGCCGCCAGCACTCCCGGCAGAACACGCACTCCACAGGAGTCAGGTGCCGCGCCGTAGCGTCCACGGGACGTGTGAGACCGGTCGAATCGCGCAACCGCCTCTGAGGCAGCCACAGGGTTCGCGCCAATACGTCCCGGCCGCCGGACTCCCGCTGCCAGCACTCCGGACAGAACCCGAGCGCAGCAGTCAGGTGCCGCGCCTCAGCGTTCACACGACGGCGTGCCTATTCCTCAACGACCACCGTGCGACCCTCGGCCTGCGCAACCGCGTCTGCGGCCGATGTGGCCTCCTCCTCGCTCTGAAAGTCCTCGACCACGCCATCGCCGTAATCGACGTGCCACTGATCGTCCTGCTCCCAGACCCTGATCGGCAGACCGCTTTCAGGCATGACACCCATCTTCCAGAACCGCGACAGGCCATTCCCACACGAGATCGCTCGCAGTGTCACCCACACCCACAACGCTGCCGCACACCCGCCGGTGCCGCATCCGCGCTGCCCCTGACCCCGCTACCCGGAACTACCGAACTCCCGCCGCCGGCACTCCTGAGCGACGGCGCCGGCAAGGCAGCAGACGCGTTCGATCGCCTGTTTCCGCAATCGCGTAGATATCGGTAGGTGGAGCCCCGTTTTCGGGCTGAACGAAACAAGCCGGGCTCCGCTCGATGTGGCGAAACCCGGCTTGTCCAGCGGAGAGGGAGGGATTTGAACCCTCGAGCACGAGCGCAGCGTCTCCGGCGAGCGCCCGTCCCTCCCGTGTCTGCGCTCACGACGGCTGCGACAACGTGCTCGCCGCCGACGAGCCGTACCGCAACTGTGCCTCGCACCGCCCAAGCTGACGGGCCGAACGCTCGGTGCTCTCTCGGCAGAGCATCAACGCCTCAGGGGTCAGGTGCCGCGCCGCAGCGTCAAGAGGACGGCTCCGCCTGGTTGACTAAGATTCTTGATTCTGCGCACTGTCTGCTCTCACGTAGAGAAAGGGGCAGAGATGAGTTCGATCAAAGAGACAGCCGAGCAATTCTTCGTTGCCTGCGAAACAGGCAAGGGTTGGGACGGGTGCCAGTCCTTCTGCCACGAAGGCGCCACGTTCTCGTCGCAGGTTGGAGTACTGGAAGGCGTCGACACGGTGGAGGGCTACACCGATTGGATGAAGGGGCTGTTCACGCCGGTGCCGGACGCCGGCTACGAGATTCGCTCGTTCGCGGTCGACGATGAGCGGCAGAACGTGGCCGCCTACGGCGTCTTCCGGGGAACGCACACCGGAGAGGGTGGGCCGGTGCCACCGACGGGGAAGAAGGTGGAGGCCGACTATGTCTACGTCATGGATTTCGACGGCGATCGAATCCGTCACATGACGAAGATCTGGAACGATGGGATTAGTCTGAAGCAATTGGGCTGGGCCTAAGCGTTCCCGTCGTCACGCGAGGCTCGAACCGCGCCGACACGATCGGGCATCGCCCTCCCAAGCTCCCGCTGCCAGCACTCCGGGCAGAACACGACGCCGAGACCGCCGGACTGCAAGCGAGAGGGTTCCACCGAGGCGCTATCGGTTGCCGCCGCATGAAGGCCGGTTTGCCTCGATCGGCGTAGATAGGGCGATCAGGCGGACACGGCGGAACGGGGCGGACGCCCGGACGAGTTGCCATGCAGAAGGTCGAGGGTTCGAGTCCCTTCATCCGCTTAGAAAAGGCCCGCAACCGCGGGCCTTTCGTTTGCAGTAGAGGCGGCAGCAGGCCGATCGTGTCCGTTTTTGTGTCCGCTCCAACTCGCGATAGAGGATCGTCTGAGTCGAGGAGGTCGCGAACAAACACCCTGAATGGGAACGCGGCATCGGTTAGCTCCCCATCACCCTCCGGTTCGGCGCACGCACGATGGCGATCGTCACCAGCTACCGCGAGAGCATCGGCAAGAAAGCCGCGTGAAACCGGCTCTACCTCCGGGAGTAGGTTTGGGTCAGGTGCCGTGCCGCAGCGTCCAGAGGACGGCGCGGACGGTCGCCTCTTGCGCGGATCGGTTGACTCTCCGTCAACGGGGTCATGAATGGCTGCCCCAGGCGGCGAGGTGTGCTTCGGGCCCGTGGGTCAGCTGCTTGGCGTCCGTCCCGTCCGCGTTCATGGTCCAGATCTGGTACGTGCCCGTCCGGTTGCTGACGAACGCGATCTTCTTGCCGTCGGGTGACCACGAGTCTGCGCCGTCGTTGACGGAGCCACCGGTTTCGTGCGTCAACTGCACGACCTGCGACCCGTCGGTTCGTACCGTGTAGACGTTCGAGGATTTGCCGTCCTGCCCGAACTCGGGCGACGAGTAGACGATGTGCTTGCCGTCGGGAGAGCAGTCGATCTTGTCGGCGTAACCGCCCCATGGCGTGATCCGCTTCAGTCCGTGGCCGAACACGCCCGCGACAAAGATTGCGCTCAACGAGTCGTCGCCCGGCTTCGGTCGCAGAAAGGCGACCCGCTCGCCGTCGGGGAAGAAGCAGACGGCGTCGCCTCCGACGCCCGGGATCCCGGCGGGGCGCAGCCCTGTGCCGTTTGCGTTGATGACCATGAGCCGTCCCGAGTGGATCTCGAGGAAGATGATGCGGCGACCGTTGGGGAACCAGTTGGGCGAGACTGCGATGTCGCCGCCCTTGGGGAGAGCCTTCGGGGCGCTGCCGTCGGCGTTGATCGTGTAGATGACGAGTTTCTCGTTCGGGCCGCCTGGGTCCCAGTGACGGGTGAAGGCGATCCGCGAGCCGTCCTTCGACCATGCCGCGTTCGTCCCCCCGCTGCCCTGAAAGTGCGTCACCTGCTTGAGCCCCGTTCCGTCCGGCTCGATCGTGAACAGCTGCCGGTTGGCCCCCAACTGCGCCTCGAAGACTAGCCGTCCGTTCTGTCCCTTGAACGTCGTCGACCCGGACGGAGCCATGGTCGTAGAGAGGGCGGTGCCGACGAGCACGAGGCCGACACCGAGTGCGCAAGCGGCCACGATTCGGCGCCTTTTGCCCACGGTGTAGTCCATGACAGACGTCATCATCGCTCCCTTCCCTTCGTCTCAATCGTGACAATCGCGGAATCGTAAGCCGATGCGCGAGAGACTTCAAGACTCGCTCAGGAGCTACCGGCCCCCAAGCTCAATTGCGACGATGCTAGGGATGTCGAGTCGATGCGTCAAGGGAATCCGCAAGCGGCTTCCGCTTATCGCGAGCGGCTCGCGATTACGGGCCGTCCGGTAGTAGGCAGCGGCTACCCGGAACTACCGAACTCCCGCTGCCAGCACTCCGGGCAGAACACGAGCAGCCCGCCCGCCCCGTCCGACTCGACCCGCCAGTCGTCGTCGGCGTTCTCGGCTGGGCGGGGGGGTGCGACCGCAGTTCGGCAAGGTCGGCGCTCGTGACCACACGAGCGGAACGCCCGTAACGAGGCGCTTGGCCCTCGCCCGTTTCGCGAGCGCCTGAAGCTTCGCGAAGTACCGTCCGCGCGCTCGCCCTCGTAGAACCACGGTGCTGCCGCGCCCACGGTCACGAGCCGCAGGTTGACGTTCATGCCGTCGCTGGCCCGCACGACGTAGCGAAGCAGCCGCCCGTTGCGGTCAACCGACTCGCTCGCCGGTTCCAGCACCAGGCGCACCCGGGCGCCGACCGGCAGTAGTCGTTTCGCGACCGCAGACGCTGCCCGCCCGTAGCACTCGATGCCGCCGTACACCTCTGGGGTATCGATCTGCACCAATCGCACGTGTCGACCGTTGCCTCGCCGCGTCCCAGGTGTGTACCAGTGAGTACCACGCTCTGGCGGATATCAGCGGATGAGAGCGGAAGGCGTCGGTCCTCAGAATTGATCTAGAGAGAAGGCCGGATCCCGGTTAGTACCTGGGATCCGGCCTATTCAGCGGAGAGGGAGGGATTTGAACCCTCGACGAGCCTAACGACCCGTAACGGTTTTCGAGACCGCCGCATTCGACCGCTCTGCCACCTCTCCTCGGCCGCGAAAGGGTACCCGCACGAGCGGTGCGACGGCCTGAGGACGCGCGGTCGGCTCAACGAGAATCGTTAGACCGTGGCAGCGTGGCAGCAGGTGTACGCCAGCGGACGTGCGTCGTGCTGCGACTCTCGAGCGCCGGCCGACTGTCCCTCGGATGTGACTCGAACCAGACCGCGTACCGATCGGCGAGCGGCGCCGCCGTTAAGCCATGAGCGAGAACCGAAAGGCCGATCGTGATCACGATCGCGGTGACGATCACGCCGTCGTTCGGCAGCCCGCCTTCCTCGACGAGGATCACGGCGAAGACGATCGACGCGAGCCCGCGCGGCCCGAACCATCCGAGGAAGCCCACCGTTGGCCGCCGCGCGCCCGTGCCGAGCATCGCCACCCCCACGGGAAGCATGCGGGCGAGCGTCAGGCTGAGGACGGCGTAGAGGGCAATCGACCACGTCGTCTCGCCGACCGCCGGGCCGAGCATGACCGCGCCGAAGACGAGGAAGGTGACCGCATTCAGCACGCCTCCGAGCTCCTCGATCAGGTAGCCGACCTCTCCGCCGTGTCGACGCCGCAGGCCCCCGAAGACCATGCCGCCGACGAATGCGGCAATGAAGCCGGAACCGCCGAGTGCTGCGGCGAGACTGAACGCCAGCGCGGCGGCTGCAACCGGCACGACCTGTAGCCAGGCACCATCGACGAGCCGTCGTCGACCCGCCATCACGACGATCGCCGCAGCGAGCACTCCGGCGACCGCCCCACCTGCGATGCCGTAGCCGATTTCCTCGACGACGAGCTTGAATGCCGCGACGTCGCTCGTATCGCCGGCATTCGCCTGCGCAACAGCCAGCACGATGAAGAACAGCGGTACGCAGATTCCGTCGTTCAGGCCGCTCTCGACGTTCAGGCCCTGGCGGATGCGCGAGGGAAGGCGTGGCAACGTCACGACCGCCTGCCCGAGCGCCGCATCGGTGGGGGCGAGGATCACCGCGAGGAGGAGTGCCTCGGGCCACGAGAGCGACCCGAGCAGGAAGAGACCGACCACGAACCCGACGAGCACCGTGAGCGGCAGGCCGATGCCGAGGAGGCGCGCAGGGATGGAGACCTCGTCCCTGAGCGCGTGAAGGTCGATCCGAGACGCATCGCCGAAGAGAACGAGTGCGAGCGTCGCCTCGGCGAGCAACTTGACGGTCTCACTGGAGACGGACGGATCGACGAGGCCGAGCGCGTCGACTCCGACGAGCAAGCCGGCCGCCGTGAACACCATCGGGACCGTGATCGGCGTCCCTTCGAGGCGGCCGGAAACGGCCGCGAACCCGAGCAGCGCCAGCGCAATGATGGGCAGCGCCCAGTCCACGCCCAGACCCTACCGTCGCCTCCGGGGCACGACGATCACCCGGCTCGGCCCAGCCGCGAAAGAGCTCAGGCTGCCGTGACGCCTGCTGGTGAGTCGGCCGTCGTGGAAATCGAGCCGGCGACCGTGCCGCTCGAGACGGTCCAGTCGGCGTGCACCGTGCGGGGTTCACCGCCGGGCGGTGTGCACGTTCCCGTGAAGCCGCGCTCGTCGAGCGAGATCAGCGTCCCTTCGCACGTTGCGCCGCCCGCGAACAGCATCTGGAAAGCACTGTCGGAAACCCGCCCGTCATTGGCGAGGAGGTCGATCCGGAAGGTGGACGTTGCAGCCGCTACCACCGTACCTCGGATCGAGACGATGCCGGAACCGCTGTCGTCGATCGTTCCGCTCAGGTCGCCGGAGATTTCGGGGATCGTGTTGACGGCGGGACTCGTCCTCGTCGAGCTCGATGCCTGCTGCGGAACGGCCGAGAGCCCCAATACTGCGGCAAGCGTTCCGCCCGCCATCGCCAGCCCGAATCCGAGCCGCCGTTCTGCGAGCCGACTTCCGAACCGGAGCGCTGCCGCGCAGGCAACCGCTGCGGCCGTCACGGCGTACAGCGAGAGGAGCCACGTCTGGTTTCTGTCGGTGCCGCTGAGAACGCCGTGAGCCGTTGCCAGCAACCACACGGCCAACGTTGCATAGTGAGTGCGGCGCCAGATCCGGTAGGGGAGACGGGAGCGAAGCCGGTTGGCCACCGACACCGCCAGGAGCAGCTCGAGCGCGACGACCCCGAGCCCTGTCGCAAGCGGGCGGTACACCGCCGTGAACGGAACGACGATCTGGGTGAGCGAGAACGGCACGACCGTGTCGAGTGCGATAGCGCCCACGTGGACGGCGACGAACACGCCGGCGAGGATCCCGAGGAACCGATGGACATCCTCGACGGCGAAGCGGGGAAGGCCGGGAAGGCGCCGTCTACCCGCGAGCAGGATGCCCGCAAGCACGCAGGCAGAGACGAGAAGGTACGCGACGATGCCACCCGTGCGAGCGGCGTACCAGGTGGTTGCCGACGCCGCTAGATGCATACGGCGGGCTCCGAGCCTTCGGGCCAGCTGCCGGCGAGGACGACTTCGGTCGGCGAGACAAACCGGCCCTGTAATGCATGCTGCTCCAGCCAGGCCGGTCCGTCGTCGCCGAGAAGGAATGCGGTCTTCGCCGCCACGTCGGCGGCGAGACAGGTGGCGGCGCACACGGTGACGGTCTTCCAGCGCGCATCCGCGGGTGCGCCTTTGGCCGGGTCGATGAGGTGGTGGGCGCGTTGCCCGCCGTCGCGCTGCCAGGCTCTCGTCGTGATGCCGCTCGTAGCCAGGGCCCCGGCACGGAGGGTCACAGTGTCGCCTCCCGGAAGCGCGACCACGAGCTCGCCGCGGGTCGCGAGATCGCCGCCTGCCGATACGAAGCCGTCGCCCTCGAGGAGGGCAAGCGCGTCGTCGACGGCGCGCCCCTTCACGACACCGTTCAGGTCGAGCCGCAGGCCCGAAGGCCGGCGGACGAGAAGACCGGCGAGCTGGATCTCGCGCCAGCGCCCGGCAGGCACCGGGTCGTGCGCGGGCCCGGGCTCGATCTCGGTAAACGTGCGGTCGTATCCTGCAGCTTCGAGTGCGGCGGCGATCGTCGGATCGAAGATTCCGTCCGTCGCCGCCGCCGCCCGTAACGCATCCTCGAGAGCGGTTGCGAGGAGTGGTGAGACGATCACCGTCTCGGCGTCGGAACAGTTGAGCCGCTCCAGGTCCGACTCGGGTCGGAAGCGGCTGAGCGCAGCCTCCAGAGCGACAAAGAGGCGCTCGACGGCGGCGCTTTCGAGCGCGGTAGCGCCGCCGACCACGATCTCGCAGCCCATGGCCGCGAAGCGATGTGTGCTCATGATGTCTGCGTCGACGCCTGGGGAGGGCTTGACGGCTGCGAGGGAGCAACGGAGCCGGACTGGAAGAAGGAGTCGGTTTGCTGGGCCTCCTGTGTGATGCGTGCCGAGACCCCCAGACCACCGGTGGCGGCCGGCGTCCCCCCGGCGCCGGTGTGCCCCCCGCGGACGAGTATCGAGACGGCGCCGAACACCGCCACCGCCGTGCCCGCCGACGCGACCTTCAGGAACCGGGCGCGGCGGCGGGCGGGGGCGAGGCGGGAGGAGGAGGGTGAAGCGGACACGTCTCCATGAAAGCTGGCGCTGCTGAGAGCGCCCTGTGATCTCGGTTGCGGCTGTGTTAACGGACGGACGCTGAGGACGCGACGGTCGGCGCGGAGCTCTCGCCTGGCTGAAGCCGGGCGGCTCCGCCTCGTGTAATGGGCCCGCTCGGGCGGGCCCATTACACGAAGCGGAGAAGGAGGGATTCGAACCCTCGATGGAGGAGTTCACCCCCATAACGCCTTAGCAGGGCGCCGCCTTCAGCCACTCGGCCACTTCTCCCGGTCGGGAGAGGATATCGGACGCCGCTTCGATCACCTGGAGAGCCGAGAAGCAGGGCTCGATCGATTTCGCCGGCACGTGGCGAGCGAGTGTCGGCGAGCAGGCGATGCGGTCAGTCGTGAATGCGGCCGATCAGCTCGGAGCGCTTCAGCACCTTGACCTCGATGCCTCCCAGGCGCACGTCGTAGCCCGCCTCGTGCGGATAGAGCACCTTGTCGCCGCGCTCGATCCCGTTCGGTTCGGAGCCGACGGCCGTGACGATGCCCGTTCGGACGGCGACCGTAGAGGCCGCAGAGGCCGGCAGGATCAATCCAGCGCGTGTCTCGGTCTCGTCGCTGACGGGCTGGATGACGATGTACTCGTCGAGTGGCTCGAGCGACGAGTCGATGTTCTTCGACTGATCCAACATGGAATAAGCTTAGTTCAGAGACGACCCGCGTCGACGATCCGCTGCAGGAACTGCCGCGTACGCTCCTCGCGAGGGGCGCTGAAGATCTGCTCGGGCGGTCCGTCCTCGAGGATCGTGCCGGCGTCGAGAAAGCACACCCTGTTGGCGATGTCGCGCGCGAAGCCCATCTCGTGCGTTGCGATGACCATCGTCATCCCGCCGACCGCGAGCTCGCGAATCACGTCCAGGACCTCGGAAACGAGCTCCGGATCGAGAGCGCTCGTCACCTCGTCGAGCAACAGGAGCTCCGGCTGCATGGCGAGTGCCCGCACGATCGCGACCCGCTGCTGTTGACCGCCGGAGAGCCGGTCGGGGTACTCGTCGCGCTTGTCGGCGAGCCCGAAGCGTTCGAGGAGTTCTGCCGCACGGGCATCGGCGTCGCTGCCGGACTGATGCAATGCCTTGCGGGGGGCGAGCGTGACGTTCCCGAGCACGGTCATGTGGGGAAAGAGGTTGTACGACTGAAACACGATTCCGATGCGCCGGCGGACCGCGTTGGCGTCGACGTCAGGTGCTGTGAGCTCGATTCCTCCGACGACGATCCGTCCCGCTTGGATCGGCTCGAGCAGGTTGATGCAACGCAAGAGCGTGGACTTGCCCGAGCCCGAGGCGCCGATCAGGCACACCACCTCGTGCACCCCGACGTCGAGGTCGATGCCGCGCAGGACTTCGAGCTTGCCGAACGCCTTGTGCAACCCTTCCACGTGAAGCGCCACCCCGTCGTCGACAACCATCCGGTCTGTCGGGCTTCCGCGAGTCACGCGAGCCTCCCGGCCTGCTGCTGGCGGCGGTTCCGGGCGATCAGCCAGTCCGTGAAGCGTGCAAGTGGGATCGTGATGGCCACGAACAGGGTCGCCGCGACGAGATACGGCGTGCCGTTGAATGTCGCCGACTGGTCGATCTGGGCCTGCTTGAATGCCTCGACGACGCCGAGCGAGCCGACGAGCGCAGTGTCTTTCTGGAGCCCGATGAAGTCGTTCAGCAGCGGCGGGATCACCCTTCGGACCGCCTGCGGGAGGACCACGAAGCGGAGCGATTGTCCGTGCGAGAGTCCGAGGGATCGCGCTGCTGCATCCTGGCTCGGGTGCACCGACTCGATCCCGGCCCGGTACACCTCCGAGACATACGCCGTATAGACGAGCACGAGCGAGACGACGGCCCAGAAGAACTGGGACTGCGGCATCCACGAGAGCCCGAGGGCGGGCATTCCGAACCCGAGCATGAAGATGACGAGGATTGTCGGGATGCCGCGGAAGAGGTCGGCGTACACGATCGCGAGCGCCCGGATCGGGAAGAACACGGGCCCGGGAAGTGAGCGCAACACGGCGAGCAGGAGCGCCGCCGGGAGGATGATCACCTCGGAGATCATGAAGAGCTTCACGTTCAGCCAGAAGGCGTCGAGGATCTCCGGAAAGCTGTCCTTGTAGATGCTCCAGTCGAGGAAGTACGCCTTGAACGCGCCCCATCCCGGAGAGCGCGTGAGAACGATGGCGACGGCTGCCACGAAGACGGCCGTCGAGAGAAGGGCGATGGCGACCGTCCGCGCCTCTTTCGAGACGTGGACGGTCGCGCCGCCGAGGATCCGCGAGTTGCGGCTCCCGTTCAGCGCGTGCTACTTGAGGACAGGCGCGCCGGTCGCCTTGGCGAGCCAGATGCGCTGGAGGTTCTTGATCGTCCCGTTGGCCCACAGCCGGTCGAGCGCCTTGTTCGCGCAGGCTGTCAGCTTGCTGCCCTTCGGCAGGACGAGCCCGAATCGCTCCTTCGAGCCTACCGATCCGAACTGGCCGACGACCTTGCCGTCCGGCACCTGAACGGCGGTGACGTAGAAGGCCGTCGGCAGGTCGACGACGAGTCCGTCGATCTGGCCCGTCTTGAGCGCCTGAACCGCGGCATCGTTCGTGTCGTAGACGAGCGGCTTGGAGTCCGGCTTGATCCTGTTGACGATGTAGTCGTAGCTCGTCGTCCCGATCTGGGCACCGAGCTTGTACTTCTTGAGGCCGTTGACCGACCGCACCGATGCGATCGGCTTTCCCTTGCGGCCGACGATCGACTGGTTGACGAAGTAGTAACTCTTCGAGAAGTCGACCGCCTTCGCACGCTGCGGGTTGTACGAGACCTCCTGGATGTAGAAGTCGAAGGTCTTCTTGCCAGGCTTGAACGAGTTGTTGAACGGGACGTAAGTCCACGCCACCTGATTCTTCGCGAAGCCGAGTTGCTTGGCGACCGCGTATGCAACTGCCGACTCGTACCCCTGGCCGCTATAGGGGTTGCTGACCTTCCACGGCTTCTTCTCGGCCCCGCCGAACCACGGCGGGAACGCCGGGTTGTCGGAGCCGACGGTGAGCGTGGCAGAGTCGAGCAGGCCGAGGGTGTCCTTCCCGCAGCCGGGAATCGCCGCTCCGGCGGACGGTGCGGTGGGGCGGCCGGTGGCCGTCGCCGCAACGATCAGGGCGGCCGCCACGGCGAGGCTTGCGATGAGCGCTTTGCGCATGGTGAATCTCCTCTGTCGGATCCTCGAAGCGGGGGCGAGCGTACCACACGCCCTCGCATCACTTTACTTTCCATAGTGAGAGACGAGCTCTGCCGGGATACGGTTAGCCCATGGCCTCGCCGTTCATCGAGATCGAGGTCGGGGAGCGCGTCGTCAAGGTCACAAACCCCGACAAGGTGCTGTTTCCGGCAGCGGGATATACGAAGCGTGATCTCGTGGGCTATTACCTCTCGGTCGGCGATGGCATCGTCCGCGCCCTCCACGAGCGTCCGACTCAGCTGCGCCGCTTTCCGGACGGTATCGAGGGCGAGCAGATCTACCAGAAGCGCGTGCCCGAGAAGCGCCCCGATTGGGTAGAGGCGGCGCGCGTGACGTTCCCGTCGGGCCGGCATGCGGACGAGCTCTGCGTCACCGAGCTCGCACAGGTCGCGTGGGCGGCGAACCTCGCCGTGATCGACTTCCACCCCTGGCCGTCTCGACGTGCCGACACCGAGCATCCCGACGAGTTGCGTGTCGACATCGACCCGCAGCCGGGTACCGACTTCGCCGACGCGAAGGCCGTCGCGGCGATCGTGCGCGAGGCGTTGGCCGAGATCGGCTACACGGGGTGGCCGAAGACCTCCGGGAACCGCGGCATTCACATCGCCTGCCGGATCGAGCCGCGGTGGGAGTTCGCGGTCGTGCGACGTTGTGCGCTCGCCTTCGCACGGGAGATCGAGAGGCGTGCACCGGAACTCGTCACCACCGCCTGGTGGAAGGAGGAGCGGGGCGAGAAGGTGTTCATCGACTACAACCAGAACGCACGTGACCGTACGATCGCGTCGGCGTACTCGGTGCGACCGCGATCGGACGCCGCCGTGTCCGCGCCGATCGACTGGGAAGAACTGCCCGACGTCGAGACCGAAGACTTCACGCTCGCGTCGATGCCGCAGCGTTTCGCGTCGCTCGGCGACGTACAGGCGGCAATCGACGACACCGTCTGCGATCTACGGGTGTTGCTCGAATGGGTCGAGCGAGACGAGGCGGTCGGCGTCGGTGAGGCACCGTACCCCCCGAACTTCCCCAAGATGCCCGGCGAGCCGCCTCGCGTGCAACCGTCCCGGGCCCGACCGCGCGAGGGAGGGCAGGGGGGATGACCCTCGACCCGCTACCCGCGCTCGCCTCCGGCTAGCGCGCGAGCAACTCGCTGACGGTCGGGCCGCCGTGGTCGCGCGGGGGCCGGAGCTCGGCCCACGTGCACGACCGTGGATCCTTGTCGGGACGGAAGCGCAGCAGCTTCGTGCCGTGCCGAAAGCGTCGGCCCTGCACCTTGTCGTAGCGCACCTCGGCGACGAGCTCGGGTCGCAGCGGCTGCTCCTCGAGGCCGCTGCCACCCCAGCGGTTGGGCTCCGAGAAGCGCTTGTCCGAGGCCGCGTCGAGGAGCGGGAGCACCTGCTCGGCGATCGCGGCATGACGACTTGCCGCCACGGCGGCCGAGCCGACGTAGTCGATCTCACCTACGTCGTCGTAGAGGCCGAGGAGGAGTGTCGCGATCCGGTCGGGTTTGGACTTCCAGCGAACTCCGACGACGACGCAATCCGCCGACCGTTCCGGCTTGACCTTGACCACCGCCCCGCGACCTCCGGGCTCGACGGGCCGTTCGAGCCGCTTCGCGACGACCCCGTCGAGACCGAGCACCTCCAGCTCGTGGAGCCAGGCCGCCGCCGCCTCGGGGTCCGGCACCGACGGCGAGAGCGCGAAACCGGCCGCGATACGCTCGAGCATCTCGCGGCGTTCTGCAAATGGCTGCTGCCACGTGCCGGCGCCGTCCCAGGCGAGAATGTCGAAGGCGACGAACTGCGCCGGGATCTCGGCCGAGAGCTTGCGGATGCGGCTCTCGGCAGGATGCAGCCGGGTCTGCATCGCGTCGAAGTCGACGGCGCCGTCGATGTCGATCACGATCTCTCCGTCGACGGCCGAGTGCGGCGGCAACAACGCGCCGAGTGGCTGAAGCTCCGGGAAGTACCGCAAGAGCGGTCGGCCGTTGCGCGACCACAGGCGTAGCTCACCGCCGGCGTTCTCGAGCACGCCGCGGAATCCGTCCCATTTCGGCTCGTAGGCCCAGCCGTCCCCGACCGGTAGCTCGCGGACGAGCTCGGCCTCCATCGGAGGGAACGGAACGAGCGGATCGAGCTCGGCGGGACGATCAGGTGCATCCGACATCCCCGCAAGCTACTACGCTCTTCGCTTCATGCGACGTGTTGTCATCACCGGGCTCGGAGCCGTGACACCGATCGGACTGGACGCGCCTTCGACCTGGGAGGCGGCCGTCGCCGGCCGGAGCGGTATCGGCTTCATCGAGGCGTTCGACGCGAGTTCGTTCCCGGTGCGAATCGCCGGTGAAGTGCGCGGGTTCGACCCCGATCTTCACGTCCCGCCCAAGGAGGCGCGTCGCATGGACCGCAACGTCCTCTTCGCGGTCGCGGCCGCGCAAGAGGCATGGGCCGATGCGGGTATCGAGTGGTTCGACCCGGCCCGGGTGGGGATCCTCGTGGGCTCTGCGATCGGCGGGATCGCCACGATCGCCGAACAGCACCGCATCTTCCTCGAGCGCGGGGCCGATCGCGTCTCGCCCTTCTTCATCCCGTCGGCGCTCGTCGACACCGCGAGCGGCCAGATCGCGATCCAGCTCGGGATTATGGGCCCGAACTTCGCACCGGTCTCGGCGTGCGCAACGGGCTCGACTGCGATCGGTGAGGGTGCGGCGACCATCAGGCGAGGACAGGCCGATGTCGTGCTCGCCGGCGGCACCGAGGCCGCGATCACGCCGCTGATCCTTGCCGGCTTCTGTGCGATGCGGGGACTCGTGGCCGAGGAGATCGACCCGACGATCGCGATGCGTCCGTTCGATGCGACCAGGGCCGGCTTCGTGATGGGGGAGGGCGCGTGCATCCTCGTCCTCGAGGAGCTGGCGGCGGCGCGCGCGCGAGGCGCGACGATCTACGCCGAGGTACTGGGGTACGGTGCGTCGAACGATGCCCACCATCTGGCCCAACCCGAGCCGGAGGCAACGGGAGTTGCAGCGATGATCACGACAGCGCTTGCGTCGGCAGGCATTGCGCCCGAGCGGGTCGGTTACGTCAACGCCCACGGGACTTCGACGCCGCTCGGCGACCTGGCCGAGACCCGTGCGCTACGTCAGGTCTTCGGCGCTCACGCCTACGACCTTGCGGTCTCTTCGACGAAGTCCGTGACCGGCCATTGCTTCGGAGCCGCCGGGGCCGTGGAGGCGATGATGTGCGCGAGGGCGCTGTACCACCAGACGCTACCCCCGACGATCAACTACCAGAACCCCGACCCGGAGCTCGACCTCGACTACGTCCCGAACGAAGCCCGTGCGGTCGATCTCGACGTGGCGCTATCGAATGCGATGGGGCTCGGCGGCCACAACGGCTGCGTCCTGCTCGGCCACGTGACGTGAGATGCGAAGGTTCGACTTCTGCGCTCGTGTTCCGGTGTCGAGCAGCCGATAGGGCTGAGACATGGATGTTCGTCAGAAACCACTCCACAGCGATCCTCTGCCCGGTGCTCGAACGTGCCGGTTCTGCAACGCGCCGCTCGAGCTGACCGTCGTCGACCTCGGAAAGTCGCCTCTCTGCCAGACGGTGCTTCGAGCCGATCAACTGGAACAGGGTGAGACCTTCTACCCGCTCCACGTGCGCGCCTGCGAGCGATGTTGGCTCGTGCAGATACCGGAGTTCGTGGCGCCTGACGAGATCTTCACCGAGTACGCCTACTTCTCGGCTTACTCCGACTCCTGGGTGGAGCATGCGCGGGGATACGTCGAGATGGTCGTCGAGCGCGCGAATCTCGGCCGCCAGAGCCTTGTTGTCGAGCTTGCGTCGAACGACGGCTATCTGCTCCAGCACTTTCTGCCCCATGGGATTCCGGTACTCGGCATCGACCCGGCGAAGAACGTCGCTGAGGCCGCGATCGAGCGCGGCGTCCCGACGCTGACGGAGTTCTTCGGGCTCGAACTGGCCGGCCGTCTCGTTGCCGACGGCCGGAGCGCAGACCTCGTGCTCGGCAACAACGTGCTGGCGCAGGTTCCGGACATCAACGACTTCGTGGCGGGGGTGAAACTGCTCCTCGCGCCCGGAGGCATGGTGACGTTCGAGTTCCCGCACCTGGCCCGACTTCTGGACCACCTCGAGTACGACACCATCTATCACGAGCATTTCTCGTACTTCTCGCTGACTTCGATCAGAGAGATCTTCGGCGCCCACGGGCTTTCGACGGTCGACGTCGAGGAGCTTCCCAGCCACGGCGGGTCGCTGCGCGTCTTCTTCGGACACGTGGAGGAGAACCTGCCCGTCTCCTCCCGCGTAACCGGGTTGTTGAGCCGCGAGGACGAGCAAGGTCTCCGTGAGCCCGAGACCTACCGCCGGTTTGCACAGCGCGTGCAGGAATCCAAGCGTGCGTTGCTCGACCTGTTGATCGCCCTGCATCGCGAGGGCAAGCAGGTCGTGGGCTACGGCGCGCCGGGCAAGGGGAACACGCTGCTGAACTACTGTGGGATTCGCACGGACTTCCTCGCCTACACCGTTGATCGCAACCCGTACAAGCAGGGAACGTTCACACCAGGAACGCAGATTCCGATCTACGCGCCCGAGCGCATTGCCGAGACCAGGCCGGATTTCATCCTCATCCTGCCGTGGAATCTGGCGAAGGAGATCAGCGCCCAGTTGGCCTACGCCGCGGCCTGGGGCGCCCAGCTCATCGTCCCGATTCCGTCCGCGACCGTATTCGAGCCGGGATCGCAGCCCGGGGTTGACGAAGCGCACTCGGTGTTCCTAACTTAGACGGTGCAAGCCCTGAAGATCGAATTCGAGAGCTCAACCCTCGCGTTGGGTGCAGAGGCAGGCGCCCGATGAAGGTCGTGATCTTCTGCGGAGGGTTCGGTGTCCGCATGGGCGAGGAGACACAGCGAATTCCCAAGCCGATGCTCCGGATCGGCGACCGGCCGATGCTGTGGCACATCATGAGGTACTACGCCTCCTGGGGGCACAAGGAGTTCATCCTCTGCCTCGGGTACCGGTCGCAGGTGGTCAAGGAGTACTTCCTCAACCACGACGAGGCCCTGACCAACGACTTCGTCCTCGAGGGCAACGGTCGCGGCGCACACGTCGAGGTGCTTACCCGTGAGACCGCCGACTGGCGGATCACGTTTGCCGACACCGGAATCAACTCCACGATCGCCGAGCGCCTCAAGGCCGTGGAGTGCTATCTCGGCGACGACGAGATGTTCCTCGCGACGTATGGAGACGGGCTCACCGACGTGCCGCTTCCCGATGTGATCAGTAGGTTCCGCGAGGTCGACAAGATGGCGATATTCCTGTCGGTCACCCCGCAGTTCACCGCGCACCTCATTGCCGCGGACAACGAGGGCACGGTGACCGGGATCCAGGAAATGGGCGGCTCCGAGGTCAGGATCAACGGAGGCTTTTTTGCTCTCAAACGCGAGATTCTCGACTGGATCGAGCCCGGGGACGAGCTCGTCGAGGAGACCTTCGGGCGATTGATACCCAAAGGCGAGATCTGTGCGTACGAGTACGACGGCTTCTACGGGCCGATGGACACGATCAAGGATCGTCAGCGGCTCGAGGAGCTTCTTGCGAGCGGACGCGCGCCCTGGCAGGCGCACATGGACGGGCGCCGCCAAGAACGACCGTTCGCCGCCTGATGCTCACGCTCTCGCTGACGGCGGGCCGAGAGCCGCTTCGATCTCTGCTCGTCATCGGGTGCCACCCGGACGACGTCGAGATCGGGTGTGGCGGGACGATCCTCACCCTCACGCGGGCGCTGCCGGACCTCGAGGTGACCTGGGTGGTGCTCGCCGCCGCCTCGAAGGAGCGCGAGCTCGAGGCGCGGACGAGCGCGGATGCGTTCCTGCGTGCGGCGGGTGCCGCGGACGTTCGGATCCACGGGCTTCAGGATGGATACCTCCCATACGTGGGCGGGGCGGTCAAGGACGTCTTCGAGGAGTTGAAGAGCACGATCGACCCGCAACTCGTCCTCACCCATACCCGCGACGACTTCCACCAGGACCACCGACTTGCCTGCGAGCTCACGTGGAACACCTTCCGCAACCATCTCGTGCTCGAATACGAGGTGCCAAAGACCGATGGTGACCTCGGCCGCCCGAACGTGTTCGTCCCGCTGACCGAATCGGTTGCGTCCGAGAAGGTCGACCTACTCCACCGGCATTTTCCGAGCCAGGTGGAAAAGCACTGGTTCGACGAGGACACGTTCCGGGGCCTGATGCGGCTTCGCGGAATGGAGGCGAACGCACCGGAGCGCTTTGCAGAGGCGTTCTTCGCCCGGAAGGTCTCCGTCGCGCCGTAGCCATCGGGGTTGGGCAGCGCGAGGAAAGTGGACGAGCTGTTCTCGCCGGCCCGGTCACACGTGGACGACGGAAATACCCCGGACCAGGCCTAACGGGTCCCGGCCAGTTCGGCGTCTCGTGCCTGCGCGCTGATCGCCGGCGTCTCGCGGGGCCGTTAGCCGTGGTGAGTGATCTGCGCGACCGGCTGTGAGAGGCGGCACTTCGGCGGGTCAAAGGCATCGTCGCGTCCAGTTCGACCGGATCACCTGGACGAACCCGGTCGACCGGGCCGCTCAGCGCGATGCCGCATCACCACGAGTTGGACGGTTCACCACGGGATCGACCGGGAAGCGGTCGACCACGAGCCCCTTTGGGCCGGCCTGGCGCCGTGCCGAAGGGCTCGTGGTCGAAAGTCGTATCTAGCGGTCGAGCGAGCGCCGCGCGGCGACTCGGCGAAGTCCAAGACCTGACGCAACGGCGACGCCGCCGATCATCAGGAAGACGCCGAGGTCGAGGCCCGTGTACGGGAGACCGCCGCCCGAGGCCACCGTGGTCACCTCTGCGGGTGCGGTGGTCGGGTTGCTCGTGTTCACCGTATTCGAAGCGGCCGTTGCCTTGGTCACGGGCGGTGTGACAGCCTCGGTCACGGGCGGTGTGACAGCCTCGGTCACGGGCGGTGTGACAGCCTCGGTGACGGGCGGCGTGACAGGCGGCTGCGTGACAGCCTCGGTGACAGGCGGCGGCGTGACAGACTCGGTGACAGGCGGCTGCGTCACAGACGGCTCGTCGTACTGCGTACTGACTGGATTCGCGCCCGCGATCGGAGCACCCACGATCACGACGACGACGGAGGCCACGAGAGCCACTGAGATTCGCTTGGTCATAACCGCACTATACCCCTAGTGGGGGACTTTTCGACGGTTCTTGTGTAAATCTTCACTCGTTCGAGGGATGGCGCATCCCCCGGTTGGTAACCGGCTGTACGGTCGCCTGGAGCCTGGTTCTCGAAGCTGCGACTAAAGGAAGCGGTCTTGCGCTGTCCGTGAGGTCGATGACGTTCCCCTGATCGGCAACAGTTCGGGCCTGGGTCGAACCCGAGCTCGTTCGGCGCGGCGGTGGCGGGCGATGCGCGTCGTCCTCGTCGAGACTCGCTCGAGAAGTCGGGGGAGGCAGCTGTTGCCTGCTGTCAGAGACGGCGTCGCGCGTCGGCCGAGCCCGCTACGGCGTCAACACGGGGTAGATGCGGTACGGGTCGACAACGTCCCCCGCCCTCATATACTGCGAGTGGGGCCTCGAGTGGCGCTCTTGCGACTGCGGCGAGATTTCGAGTGCGGTAGAAGATGATCCAGGAATGTTTTGCAACGCACATCTGAGTCGACAAGAGCAATGTGAGAGCGATCGATGGAAGAGAGGGAAGACGCGCGCGTGGCGAGCGACACCAAGGAAATATCCGGCACACTCATTGTTCCGCTACGCCGTATACCAGACGAGCGTGGCACGATCTTTCATATGTTGAGAAACGACGATGATCACTTCGAGACATTCGGAGAGATTTACTTCACGACGATCTACCGTGATGTGATCAAGGGTTGGCATAAGCACTCGGAAATGACGTTGAACTACGCCTGCATCTTCGGTCGCACGAAGGTGGTGCTCTACGACGACCGCGAAGAGTCTCCGACGAATGGAGTGCTTCGCGAGGTCTTCCTCGGCCCGGACAACCACGCCCTCGTCGTCATACCCCCGGGTGTCTGGAGTGGGTTCAAGGGCATGAGCGATCCCTTCGCGATCGTCGCGAATTGCTGCACGCATACTCACGATCCCTCTCGAACGTCACGCCTCGACCCATTCGCCGACACCATTCCCTACGACTGGTCCGTCAAGCACCAATGACACTCGAGATCATTCGCCGCCAAGGAACCACGACGTGAAAGCCGTCATTTTCGCCGGCGGCTTCGGAACCCGCATCTCCGAGGAAAGCGGTGTGCGTCCCAAGCCACTTGTCGAGATCGGCGGGCGACCGATCCTCTGGCACATCATGAAGATCTACTCCGCCCACGGCATCAACGACTTCGTCATCTGCTGCGGGTACAAGGGTGAAATGATCAAGGAGTTCTTTGCAGGGTATTACCTGAACAACTCTGACGTTCGTTTCGATCTTCGGTCGCACTCGATGGAGACGCTTCGCAACAACGGAGATGAGCCGTGGACGGTGTCGTTGATCGACACGGGTGAGTCCACCATGACCGGCGGGCGCCTCAAGCGAGTCGCCGAGTACATCGGCGATGAGACCTTCTGCTGCACCTACGGCGATTGTGTCGGCGACGTCGATATCGCCGGGTTGATCGCGTTCCATCGTGAACAGGGCGTGCTGGCGACGTTGACCGCCGTTCAGCCACCCGGTCGGTTCGGAGCGCTCGCCCTAGGCCAGGAGGAGACGACGATCACGCACTTCAAGGAGAAGCCGGACGGGGACGGGGGATGGGTCAACGGTGGGTTCTTCGTTCTGGAGCCCAGTGTGATCGAGTACATCGAGAACGACTCCACGTCGTTCGAAGCCGGACCGCTCGAGCGGTTGGCACAGGAGGGCGCCCTGGTCGCCTTTCGTCACCGAGGCTACTGGCAGAGCATGGACACGATCCGCGACAAGATGGTGCTCGAGGCGGATTGGGAATCCGGCAGCCCGCCGTGGAAGGTGTGGTGAGCGTGGCCTATCCGGCGAAAATTCTGGTGACCGGCAACCTGGGTTACGTCGGACCATCGGTGGTGGGCCGACTCCACGCGTCCTATCCGGACGCCAGACTCCTCGGCCTCGACGCCGGTCTCTTCGCCCACTGCCTCACCGGGTGCACGGCGTTGCCGGAACATCCCCTCGATGCCCAGCACTATTGCGACGTCCGGACGGCCGACCCTGCCCTGCTCGAAGGTGTGGACTCCGTGGTTCATCTCGCAGCTGTCTCGAACGACCCGATCGGCAACATGTACGACGAGGTCACGATCGACATCAACGGACGCGCATCGATCCGGCTCGCCGAACTGGCGAAGGCCGCGGGCGTTCGCTCGTTCGTGTTCGCATCGAGTTGCAGCGTCTACGGCGTCAGCGGCGACGACGTTGCGACCGAGAAATCGTCCACCAACCCCCTGACACCGTATGCGCGCTCCAAGTGCCTGACCGAGGACGGTCTCACCGAGCTGGCGGACGATGACTTCACTGTCACGTGCCTTCGCTTTGCGACGGCGTGCGGGATGAGCGATCGCCTACGCCTCGATCTCGTCCTGAACGACTTCGTTGCATCCGCAATCGCGACCCACACGATCACCATCCTCAGCGACGGCACGCCATGGCGGCCGCTGATCCACGTCCGCGACATGGCGCGCGCGATCGACTGGGCTGTCCAGCGGGATGGCACGAGCCCGTACGTGGTCGTCAACGCCGGCTCGGACGAGTGGAACTACCGCATCAAGGACCTCGCCGCGGCCGTGGCCGAGGTCATCCCCGGCGTCGACGTCTCGCTTGCGTCCACGAGCGGTCCCGACAAGCGCTCGTACCGCGTGAGCTTCGAGCGCTTCCAGTCGCTTGCGCCGGCCTACCAGCCCGAGGTGAGCCTGCACGCAGCCGTCGAAGACCTCCGGGACGGTCTCGAACGGATGGGCTTCTCCGACCCCGAGTTCCGGTCATCGAGCCTGATGAGGCTCGTCGTCCTGCAGGACCTGCGCGAGCGTGGACTTGTCGACGACCAGCTTCGGTGGACACGATGATCGGGAACTACTCGCTCGACCCCCAGACGAGCGAGGTCATCGGATCGGCCGAGACTTCGCACTATTGTCGGTCGTGTGGCGCGCCGCTCTCCGTCACATTCGTGGATCTCGGGGGATCGCCGCTCGCAAACGCATACCTCACCTCCGAGCAGCTCGACCAGCCCGAGCGGTTCTATCCGCTGCGAGTCTTCGTCTGCGCGAGCTGCTTCCTCGTCCAGTTGCCGCGCGCCGTGGCGCCGGAGGAGATCTTCGGCGACTACGCGTACTTCTCCTCGTTCTCCGACAGCTGGGTGGAGCACGCCCGTCAGTACGTCGGCCAGATGATCGATCGCTTCGGGTTCGACGCGACGAGCAAGGTGATCGAGATCGCGAGTAACGACGGCTACCTCCTGCGCTCCTTCGTCGAGCGCGGCGTTCCCGTGCTCGGGATCGAGCCGGCCGCCAACGTCGCGGCCGCCGCCCAGGAAGCGGGCATCCCGACGCTCGTCGAGTTCTTCGGCCTCGACCTGGCTCGGCGGCTGAAAGCCGAGGGTGAAGGCGCCGACCTCCTGATCGGCAACAACGTGCTCGCGCATGTGCCGGACTTGAACGGGTTCGTGGCCGGGCTCGGGACGCTTCTGCGGCCGGGCGGCGTCATCACGATGGAATTTCCCCATCTGCTGCCGCTGATCGAGAAGATCGAGTTCGACACGATCTACCATGAGCACTTCTCCTACTTCTCGCTGATCGCGGTCGAGCGGCCGTTCGCCGCAGCCGGCCTGAAGGTGTTCGACGTCGAGGAGCTCGGGACGCACGGCGGCTCGCTCCGACTCTACGTCGGGCACGCGCACGATGCCTCGCAGCCGGTCGGCGATCGGGTGATCGAGCTGCGTGAGCGAGAACGGGTTGCAGGGATCGAACAGATCGACACCTACACCGCCTTCGGAGAAGGCGTGGGACGGATAAAGCTCGACCTGCTCGAGTTCCTCGTTCGTGCAAAGCGAGAAGGCAGGTCGGTCGTCGGGTACGGTGCGGCCGCCAAGGGCAACACGCTCCTCAACTACTGCGGCGTCAAAGGAGACCTGATCGACTACGTCGTCGACCGTAGCCCGCACAAGCAAGGCCGCTTTCTCCCCGGGACCCATCTGGCCGTCCACGATCCGAGCGAGGTGGAGCGCACTCGGCCCGACTACCTCTTGATCCTTCCCTGGAACCTGAAGGACGAGATCGTCGAGCAGATGGCGCACGTACGAACGTTCGGCTGCCGGTTCGTCGTTCCGATCCCGACCACCACAGTCCTCGCGTAGCCGGAGGCTCGAGCGTGGCAGGAATCGACTGGGGCGCTCTGCCGGACGAGGACGCGCTCGGCGCCGAGCTGCACGGCCTCATGGGCGAGCTCTACCCGATCTGCAGGAGCCTTACCGGAGACGGCGTCCGCGAGACGTTCGCGATCCTCGGGCGGGAGGTACCGCTCGAGATCACAGAGATCGCGAGCGGTACCCAGGTGTTCGACTGGGTGTTGCCGCGTGAGTGGAACATCCGCGATGCATGGGTCGCGAACGCAACCGGCGAGCGCGTCATCGACTTCCGCCGCTCGAACCTGCACGTACTCGGGTACAGCGTCCCGATCCGTACCACGATGCCCCTCGCCGAGCTTCGCGCCCACCTCCACACCCACCCCGAGAACCCGGACTGGATCCCGTTCCGTACCTCGTATCACGACGAGAATTGGGGCTTCTGCCTCAGCCGTCGCCAGCTGGACGAGCTGCAGGAGGGCGAGTACGAGGTCGTCATAGACTCGTCGCTCGCCGATGGTCATGTGACCTACGCGGAGGCTCTCCTGCCGGGCGAGCTCGACGCCGAGGTGCTCTTCTCGACCTACGTCTGTCATCCGTCGCTCTGCAACGACAACCTGTCCGGCGTGGTCCTGACGGCCGGGCTCGCGAAGTATCTTGGCCGGATGTCGTCTCCGTTACTCGTACCGTTTCCTCCTCGGGCCCGGGACGATCGGTCCCCTTTCGTGGCTGTGGAAGAACGAATCGAACGTCGGGCGCATCCGCCACGGGCTCGCTCTCGCGTGTCTCGGCGACGGGGCTGCGCTCACCTACAAGCGAAGCCGTCACGGGGACGCGGAGATCGACCAGGCGGCGGCCAACGTGGTTCGTGCGTCGGGCGGGTCAGATCTCCCGTTCTCACCCCTGGGCGGCGACGAGCGCCAGTTCTCCTCGCCCGGATTCGACCTGCCCGTCGGTGCGCTGACGCGCTCGCCCGCCGACAGGTTCGCGGGCTACCACAGCTCTGCCGACAATCTCGACCTCGTCCGGCCAGAGGCTCTCGCCGACTCGTTCATGCGCCTCCTCGAGATCGTCGACGTCCTCGAGTCGAATACCCGATTCCGCAACCTCAACCCGAAAGGCGAGCCCCAGCTCGGGAAGCGCGGGCTCTACCGCAGTGTCGCCGGCGGATCGAATGCCGAGGCAGCGTTGTTGTGGACGCTCAACCAGTCGGACGGGAATCATTCGCTGCTCGACATCTCGGACCGGTCGGGTCTGCCCTACGGGGCGATCCGAGACGCGGCCGAGGCTCTCTGTGGGCACGGGCTGCTCGAGAACGCCGATGCTGCCTGAGTCTCGAGTCTGCGGTCGGATGACCGCGGTCGGACGCAACTCGCCGAGCTGCCGCGCGGCCGCGTTGGCGGCGCTTCGCGCATGACTGCCGGAAACGACCCACTCGTCAGCGTCGTCACTCCCGTCTACAACGGAGAAGAGTACATCGCCGAGTGCATCGAGAGCGTTCTTTCGCAGACGTACGCCCAATTCGAGTATCTCGTCGTGGACAACTGCTCGACCGACTCGACGCCGGAGATCGTCACGAGTTACGAAAAGCGTGATCCGCGGGTCCGCCTTCTGCGTCCGAGCGAGTTCGTCGGCCCCGATCCCAATGCGAACCGCGCGCTGAGCGAGATCTCGCCGGACAGCAGGTACACGAAGGTCATCCACGCCGACGACTGGCTCTTTCGCGACTGTCTCGAGCGCATGGTCGCGCTCGCGGTCGCGAACCCCACCGTGGGGATCGTCGGCGCGTATCGGCTAGAGGGCAGAAAGGTAACGCTCGACGGGCTTCCGATCACGGCGGAGGTCGTGCCGGGACGCGACATCTGCCGTGCTCAGCTCCTCGGCCGACCCTGGGGTTACCTGATCGGTTCGCCGTCGTCCGTGCTCTACCGCTCCGATCTCGTCCGCGCTCGGCCGGAGTTCTATCGGGTCGACAATCCGATCACGTCGGACAAGGAGGTCTTCTACAGGCTTCTTCAGGAGAGCGACTTCGGCTTCGTCCACCAGGTCCTGACGTACACACGTCGCCACGACGACGCAGACTCCGTATTTCACTTCAGCGTAGGCGCCGGGCAACCGGGAGACCTCAGCCTCCTGATCAAGTACGGCCGGATCTTCCTGTCGGAGGACGAGTACCGCCGGCGACTCGCGGCCCGCGTCTTCGACTATGCGCGCCTGCTCAGCTTTCATGCGGTCCTGTTTCGCCACGCCGGCTTCCGCGAATTCCATCGAGAAGCACTCACCGGGCTCCGCGGCTCGATTCCGCCTCGAGAGGTCTTGGATGGGATCTCGCACGCAGTGAGACATCGCCTGCGACGATCAGCGTTCTAGGCCGTCGCAGGAGTGAGTGTGGTTCACGGATGGGCGCCGCGGTCATGAGCGATGCCGAGCGCGTCCTTCGTGCCGATATCGAGCCAGACATCGGAGAGCGCGAAGCCTCGCACGTCGCGGCCCTCCCGGCAGAGGAGATCGAAGAACCCGCCGGGCCATTCGGCGCGGCCGAGCTCGGCAACGGTATCGGCGCGTACCGCGGCGATGCCCCAGATCCACTCGGATTTCGGTTCCGCCGGCTTGATCTCGATGCCGGCGATCGTGTCTTCGGGACCGAAGACGACGACGTCGGAGCGCGGGAGATCAGAGGGAGCTATGCGAAACAGCCCCAGCGCTGCCTCGCATCCCGCCGCGACTGCGCCGACGAGGGACACGTAGCCGTCCTCCGGCTCCCAGAGCGTATCCGGGAACCCGATCAGGACGATGTCGTCGTACCGGAGGCCGGCTGTTCCGGCCAGAATCGAGTCGCTCACCGTCTCGGGGTTGCCGAGTACCGTCTCGGCCCCGAGTTCGTCTGCCCGCGCGATCACATCGTCCTTCTCTGCTCGCGTGACGACGCGCACGCGTGTCGCGCCACCCGCGCGCATCCGCTCGACGAGGTAGTCCATCACCGGTTTCCCGTCGATCGGGATGACCTCCTTCGAACAACCGAGGGGTTGCAGGCGGGTCGCATAGCCCGCGGCCGGAACGATGCCGACGATTTCCACCGACGAAGCCTAATCGAGCGGGATCGTGAGCAGATCGGTGCCGACGACGGTGTTCGTGAACTCTGCCACGGCACCCGGGAGGAGCTCGTCGTCGGATCCGAGCAGTGGACTCACGTGGATGAGCACGAGCTGCTGAACAGCTGCGGCTTGCGCGATCCGGCCTGCGTCTCCGCTTCCCGAATGATTGACATCTCCGGTGGAGCCCTGCGGATACCAGGCCTCGTGCAACAACACGGTGCTCCCTGACGCGAAGTCGACGTTACCGGGGTCGGGTGCGGTATCGGTGCAATAGGTCAGCGACCGCACGCGAAGCGCGAGTGTCGGCTCACTGTGTAGCTCCTGGACGCGGGACTCGACGGTGAACGAGCCGATCTCCGCTTGGGCGTGCGTCAGCTCGTGCACGTCACTCGTGATCGCTTCGAGCGGGGCCGAGAAGAGCGGTGCTCCGAGGAGTCGCTCGAGGATCACCCGGGTGGGTATCCCGTTCAGGATTTCTCCAGCCCCGAAGATCCGCGGTGGCCGCGCCAGAGCGAGGGCGGGCAGGTAGCTGAGGCCGATGACGTGGTCGAGATGGAAGTGCGTCAGAACGATGTCGAACGTGTCCGCCCCGTCGAGCAGCGCGGAGTGCTCGACGAGATGGCGGATCCCGGTTCCGGCGTCGATCACGAGGACCTGCGGGCCTTCGCGAATCATCGCCGAACATGTCTCGCGTCGGCTCGTCGGAATCCAGCCACCGCTGCCGAGCAGCGTCAACGTCCGGCGATCGTGGGCGTGGGCCGTCCGCGACACTCGCTGCCTCAATCGGCGGGCGGCACCAGCGTGAGCTCGACTGCGGGATGCGGGTCGACTCCCGTGACCGCGTCGAAGTAGCGGCGGGCGAGCGCGCTGAGGAGGGGTTGCTCTTCCGGCAGCACGTACTCGTCGATCGCGTTGATCAGTTGAAGCTCGCAGAGGGTCCCGACCAGCCCGAGCTCGTCCGCGATGTGGAGCTCGCTGCGCTCGATCGGCCGGCGGACGATCTCGATCCCGAGCGACCCCGCCAGGCCGAAGACGACCTCCAGCGTAATGCTCTCGAGGGCGCCCTCCGAGGGGGGCGGCGTGGCCACGGAGCCGTCCCTGACCATCAGCACACATGCTCCCGTCGACTCCGCCACCCTTCCCGCCGAGTTCAGCAGGATCATGTCCTCGAAGCCTCGGCCACGACCTTCGATTCGCGCGATTCGCGCGATCTGATAGTTCGATCCGGTCTTGATCCGTGCGGGCATAGCCAGATCGGACGGCCTCTGCCAGGTGCTCACGCCCAGCGCGATCGGCTCGGGCATGCTCCCTTTGTCCTGGTGATACCCGGTCAGGACGAGATCGGCGACGGTGCCCTTGCCGTAATGGCCTTCGACGACGAAGAGTGTCGCCCGAACGTAGAGCTCCTTGTCGGGGCGGTACAGAGCGCGGGTGAGGTCGACGCACGACTGCTCGAACTCCTCGTACGTGAACGTCACCGGGATGTGAAGCAAGCGGGCCGATCGTTTGAGCCGCGCGAAATGGCGCTCGAGATGAACGAAGCCGAAGCCGCCGTCCGGCTGCCAGTAGCCTTTCAACCCTTCGAAGACGTTGAGGCCGCGCACGACCGCTTCGCTCGAAATGTGGAGTACTGCGTCCTCCCAGGGGCGCAGCCGGCCGTTGAAGAACACCCAGTCGGGCTTCTGGAGTCGGAGCGAACCGAGCCCGGTGCCCGTGTTCCATCTGGTCGGATCGGAGGTCGCCTCGCCCATCACGGTCATCCTACCCAAGGCGGATTTTCGGGACTACACGAGCGGACGGCGATCCGACAGGGAGGTCAGCTCGGTGCTGCGTGATGACGGAAAGCCGCCCACACGGGCCCGACCAGCGGGCGGCCGAACACCGCCACCGAACCCAGGAAGACGGGAACGCCGGCCGCGGCGAGGAGGGCGAGGCCCCACCCGGGCGATAGCTTGGCGCTGACAGGCAGAAGGAGGAGAAGCGTCGCGGCGAGTGGTAGCGAGCAGGCCACCGGTCGTGCGAGCGCCCGCAGGAACTCGGTGCAGCGGCAGCTTCAATTCCCTGACCAGATTCGTGAGGGTGACGACGGTCGCGGCCAGGATGGCGAAGACCATGGCGAGTCCCGCCCCCGTTGTCCCGTATTTGTGCACGAGCACGATCAGCGACGGCAGAGCGACGACGCTGAAGACCACGTCGGCGGCGAGGGGGAGATGGGGCTTCCCGATCCCCTTGAACAGCTCGCCTGCCGGGGCAATCACGAGGCGAATGAATCCGAATACGCAGAGGACGCGGAGCGGAGCCTCCGCGGCCGTCCACTGCGGGCCGAGGATCGCGGGCACGATCGGGTCGGCGGCGATGAAGAGCGCCACGGTCGGTGCCAGTCCCAGCGTGACCGTTCGCTGCATGTTCTGCACATAGACACGACGCACCGACCGGAGATCGTCCTGCAGCTGCGAGTAGACGCTGAACATCGCCCTGCCGACGATGGGTCCGATCACCGTGCTCGGGAGCTCCGCGAACCGCCACGCGAGGGCGTACGCCCCGAGCGCCGCGCTGCCGAGAACCCGACCCACGACCAGGTTGTCCATGCTGTGGTTGAGTAGGTTGGAGAGATTCGCTGCGCTCACGAAGCGGCCGTAGCGCAGCATCTTCCGCAGCACCTGCAACGAGGCGTCGCGCGGCGACGGGCGCCAGGGTACGAGGATCCACACGACCAGCATGTGCGTCGCCTCGGCAGCGATCAGGCCGAACACGATGCTCCACGCACCGAGGCCGGCCAGGGCGCACCCGACAGCGACGGTTGCCTGCACGATGTAGCTCGCGAGCTCACCTTTGATCTTCGTCTTGAAATCGAGCTCGCGCTCGAGGAGCGCGCCCGGGACGACGGCGAGGCCTCGAAAGAGGAGCAAGACACTGAGCGCGCGCACGAGGGGAGTCACGTCGGGGTTGTGGACGAAGTTCGCGTACACCGGTGCGGTGAGCGCCACGACACAGGCCAGGACGAGCCCGCTCGCGCTGGCGAACACCAGCGCGGAGGAGGCCGTCGCCCGCGGGTCGCCGCGGAAATGGATGAGCGCCGCGCCGACGCCGGACTCCTGGATGTACCCCAGAACGCTGACGAGTAGCGTGGCCAGCGCAACCAGGCCGAAATCGGCCGGTGTGAGCACCCTTGCGAGCACGAGCATCGCGGCGATCGAAAGCAACTGACCGCCGCCGAGACTCAGGGCGACCCACCCCGAGCTCTTGACGATTCGGTGATCGAGGTCGGGGACGGCGTCGGTCACCGTCCTCCCTGAGGGCGAGCCGCCCCCGGGCGGCTCACCGTCGTTTCTCACGCTCCCCGTGTCTCCTGTCGGTCGCCGATCCATGCTCTTGTTATATCGGCATTCAAGGAACCATTCCCAAGACGGCCCATCTCGACTACGGTTAGGACGTCGGCCTCGAGGGCGGTGAACGTGCAGCCGCGCCGGTGAACAGTCGAGACAGGCACAGCCAGTGCAGACGCGAACAGCAACACGATGGACGAGCCCGGGTTCCCCGGGCCGAGGGGAGGGGGAAGACATGACCGCGGTCGATGGTCGCCGGGCAGCCGCGTCGGTCGAGGCTGTCCCTGGTTCCGTGCCGATGACCGCCGTCGTGCCACGACGCCGAGACTGGAAGGTCGTTCGCATGCTCGTGGCGAGCGATCTCACGACCTTGCTTCTCGCGACCCTCGTCGCCGTCGCCGCGGAGAATACGCAGGACCCCCTACCGCCCGTCGGCTGGGTCGCCGTGACGGTACCGCTCGCTCTGATCCTGTTCGCCACCCAGCGGCTGTACGAGCGAGACCGTCGCCAGATCAGCGTCTCGACCCTCGACGAGGTGCGGGACGTACTCACGTCGCTCGGGCTCGTCGGGTTCGCGACGTTCGCGGCAGCTCTCGGGTTCAACCTGCCGTGGCTCCTGCCGCCGGACCCCCTCAGCGTCGTCTTCTTCTGGGTTGCCGGCATCGTGCTGATCTGCTCGGGGCGCGCGGTGCTTCGGCAACGCGTGATCCCGTACTCGTCCGAGCCGCAGAGGACGGTGGTTCTCGGCGCCGGGAAGGTGGGACAGGCAATCGTCCGGAAGATCCGCCGCAACCCACAGTACAACGTCGAGGTGATCGGGTTTCTCGACGACGATCCGGAGGCGCTCGACGCCGACGTGGCGGACGTGCCGATCCTCGGGGCAGAGAGCGATCTCCTCACCACGATCCTCGGGCGAGGCGTAACCCGGGTGGTGCTCGCCTTCTCGCGCTCGACGCACGAGGACGTGCTCGGGCTCGTGCGCAGCGCGGGACTCCGTGACGTCTACGTCTCGATCGTGCCTCGCTACTTCGAGATCATCGCGGCGAACGTCGGTATCGCAGACGTCGAGGGGATCTCGGTGTTCGAGCTTCCGGTCGCCGGCCTCTCTCGCTTCGCTCTGGCGACGAAGCGTGCGTTCGACCTGTGCCTCACCATTCCGGCGCTCATCATTCTCTCGCCCTTCCTGCTCGTGATCTCGATCGCGATCAAGCTGGACAGCCCGGGCCCAGTCTTCTTCCGGCAGGCTCGCATGGGTCGTGAGGACGAGCAGTTCGAGATCGTCAAATTCCGCACGATGGTCGACGGCGCGGAGCAGATGCGCGGCGACCTCGTCGGCGAGAACGAGTCGAGTGGACCTCTCTTCAAGATCCGGCAGGATCCGCGGGTCACGCGCGTCGGGCGGGTGCTGCGTCGCTTCTCGATCGACGAGTTGCCACAACTCTTCAACGTCGTCGTCGGGAAGATGAGCCTCGTCGGGCCTCGTCCGTTCGTGGTCTACGAGGACGACAAGATCGACGGCTGGGCGCGTCGTCGGCTCGATTTGACTCCCGGCATCACCGGCCTCTGGCAGGTTCTCGGTCGGAACGACATCGCGTACGACGAGATGGTGAAGCTCGACTACCTCTACGTGACCAACTGGTCGCTGTGGTGGGACATGAAGCTGTTGCTTCGCACCATCCCGATCGTCTTCGGCCGCGCCGGCTACTAGGCTCCAGCTGTGCCGGCACGCGCGGCACGGCGGGCGACGATCTCCTCCAGATCCTGCTCGACGAGGCGTCCGTGCGCTTCGACGGAGAATCGAAGTGCCGTGGTGCGACACGTCTGGGCCATCGACCTTCGGCGAACCGGATCGCCGACGACGCGATCGAGGGTCGCTGCGAGCTGATCGGGATCGGAGGCCGCCGGGAACACGAAGCCGTCGACCCCGTCGTCGACCGCGGTCGACGAGCCGACAGCCGCGCTGACGACCGGTGGGATTCCACATGCCATTGCCTCGATCACGGTCACGCCCCAGATCTCTGTCCGCGACGGCAGCACGAACGCGTCGGACGCTTGGAAGAACACCGGGCTGTCCGATCTCGCGCCGAAGAAGTGCACACGTTCACGGACACCGCAGTCGAGGGCGAGTCTCTCGAATCGTTCCTGCTCGTGGTTGCCACCGACAATCACGAGCTCGAAGGTCGTCCGCGAAGCGGCGGCAGCCCGGATCGCGCGGTCGAGGCCCTTGCGTACGAAGTCGTGGCCGCAAAAGAGGACGAGAGGGCGACCGTCCGCCGGCAGCCCGAGCGCACGTCGAGCCGCGCCCTGATCACCAGGCTTGAATTCCTCCATGTTGACACCCGGGGTGACCACTCGAATGGCGGTCTCGTCGATCCCGTAGAAGCGCATGAGGTCGTCGCGCACGACCGGGGCGGCAGTATGGAAACGCTCGAAGTCAGGGTTGCGGATAGCCCGTCGCTCGAGCGCATACCGCGCCTGATTGCCCGGATGGCGGAGGCGGGTCGCGAGCCAACGGGCTGTCCCGTGTCCCTCGAGCTCGACCTCGCCTTGCTGTACACCGGGCACATGGAGCACGTCGCCGACCCACGTGCTCGGAGCCCGCGTGTGCACGATGTCGTAGGCGGCGCTCCTCAGCATCGAGGCGGCGTTGCGGGCGAACGAGCGGAGCTCACGTGCAGAGAATCCCTTGCTGTTCCCGGCAGCCGCGGTGGGCACATCGTGAAAGGTGCAGTCGGGAGCAAGAACCTGTTCGGTGCCGAGGGGATTCGAGTAGACGTGCACGTCGTGCCCGCGCGAGGAGAGGTAGCGGGCCAGTTCGACGTGGCCCCGCGGCAGGCTACCGCCGAGATGGAACGACCGGTAGACGAGAGCGATTCGCATGTGATTGCACTCCGTGAGCCGTGTCGTCGATCTCACACGTATCGAATCACGAATGCTCGTCCTCCAGAAGCTCGGACATCGTCATGGGTGGCTCGAGGGTGACTCGATCGATGTTGGCTCGCAGCCACAGCTCGAGTGTGGCAAGCGTGAAGAGCTTCAACTCCCGCTCGCTCGCCGGCGTCTCGCCACGAACGAGCGCAGTCACTGCGTCGGGGCGCAGCAAGCCTCGGCCGAGGGCGCGCGGGGAGAGAAGGAGGCGTTCCAGAAGTCTGTTCCCGTCTCCGAGCAGCAGTCCGGCGATCGGCACGGGAAAGCCGCGCTTGGGAGCGCTGAGCAGTTCGGGCGGCAGGAGGTCGTGAACGGCCGAGCGGAAGAGTGTCTTGCCCGTGCGCAACCCGAACCGCTCGTCGGCAGGTACGCGGCTCACCCGCTCGACGAGGGCTCGATCCAGGAGCGGGACCCGCCCCTCGAGTGACGCCGCCATCAAGACCTTGTCGGCGCGGAGGAGCATGTTGTCGGGGAGATACGTGAGGAAGTCGCCGATCAGCATGCGGCGACCGGCGTCGACGCTCGCGTACGGCGCCAGCTTGTCGCGCAGCGGCTCGAGCAGGCTCTCCGGGGTCGCCGTCTCGGCAAGCTCGGGAGCGACGAGACGACCGATCTCGGCGGGGTTGAACGATCGGAACCAGGACGCCCAGCGGAGCTGCTCATCTCGAATCGACAGGGTCTCCGCGGCGCGCACCAGCCGGCGGTGGGTGGGTTTGCCGATTCCCAGCCGCATCGCTCGTCCGAGCAGATGCGGAGGAATGATCTTGCCCATCCGCAACAGGCGCTCCGCCCGGTATTTCGGGTACCCCCCGAACACCTCGTCGCCGCCGTCGCCTCCGAGCGCGACCTTCACGTGGCTGCCTGCGAACTCTGCGAGGAGCAGCAACGGAATCTCGGACGGCTCGGCAATCGGCTCGTCCCGGAACCATGCGAGCCGAGGAAGCGCTTCCAGGAAGGACGCGCTGTCGACGACGACCTCGTGGTACCGGGCGCCGTGCCGTTTCGCGGCAAGGCCTGCGAGCTCTCGTTCGTCGTAGAGCGCGTCGGCGAAGCCGATCGTGAACGTGTCGATCCCCTGGGCTCCCGTCTCGCGCGCAAGCCCGAGAACGGCAGTCGAATCGATCCCTCCGCTGAGGAGAATGCCGATCGGCACGTCGCTCATCAGGCGTGCCCGCACCGCCTCCCGCAGGAGCTCCCGCAGATCGCCGGGAGCGAGCGACTCCTCAGAGCCCGGTGCGAGCCTCCAGTACGACCGCCGCACCGCTCGGGAGCCGTCGTACGTGAGCATCTGGCCCGGCTCGAGACGCTCGATGCCTCGGAACAGCGTGCGTGGGGCCACGGTGTACCGCTGGAAGAGGTGCGCCGCGATCGCTGTGGGATCGACCTCCGGCTCTCGGCTCGAGACGATTGCCACCGCACGTGCGTCGGATCCGAACGCGATCCCGCGCTCGGTTTCGGCGAGATAAAGGGGCTTCTTCCCGGCACGGTCGCATGCGAGCACGAGCTGCCGGCTACGACCGTCCCAGATTGCGAACGCGAACATGCCTTCGAGCCGGTCGAGCAGCTCTTCTCCCCACTCCTCCCAACCGTGAACGAGCACCTCGGTGTCGCACCGCGTCCGGAACTGGTGGCCGGCCGCTTCGAGCTCGCGGCGGAGCGGCACATGGTTCCAGATCTCGCCGTTGTAGACGGTCAGCACGGAGCCGTCCTCGTTCGCAAGCGGCTGGGCGCCGCCTGCGACGTCGATGATGCTCAGGCGCGTATGGCCGAGTGCGACCCACTGGTCGAGATGGATGGCCGACCCGTCGGGACCGCGGTGCCGCAAGGCGGCCACTGCCCGCTCGATCGGTTCGACGGAGGGCGGTGGTGCTCCGGCCGCAGCGGCCATGCCGACGATGCCGCACATCGTGGATCAGCCCGACCGGGACAGAGGCGTGGGCCGCGAGCGTTCCGCGTCCAGGAACTGAGCGACGGTGCCTGCGACCCGCTCGGCCGCTCGCCCGTCCCAGCCCGGAATCGAAGGAGGCGTCCTTCCGGGGCGAAGCGAGACGCGGCCGATGGCCTTCGGGTCGAGGCCCAGGAGCGTATTCGTGCCGAGGCGCACCGTTACAGGACGCTCGGTCGTATCGCGGAGCGTGAAGCACGGTACGCCGAGATAGGAGGTCTCCTCCTGCACGCCACCGGAATCGGTCAGGACTGCTCCCGCGTCTGCTTCGAGCGAAAGGAATTCGAGATAGCCCAGCGGATCGAGGAGAGTGAGACGCCCGTCGAGCACTCGTTCGTCGAGGCGAGCCCGCGTTCGCGGGTGGACCGGGAACACGACGGGAGCGCGCTCGGAGAGGAGCTCCAGCTCGTCCATCACATCGCTGAGGAGGGGGCCGTCGACGAGTGCAGGCCGATGCAACGTGACGAGCACGTATTCGCCGGGGACCAGTCCCAGGGATTCCGCCACGTGGAGGCCGCGGAAGCGTGTCTCACAGGCGACGAGGCTGTCGATCATCGTGTTGCCGACCAGATGGACGCGGGCCGAGTCGATTCCCTCGTGATCGAGGTTGACGAGCGCCTCGTCGGAGTGGGCGAGGAGGATCTCGGCGAACTGGTCGGCAACGATGCGGTTGATCTCCTCGGGCATGGAGCGGTCGAAGCTTCGAAGGCCTGCCTCGAGGTGCGCGGTCGCAATTCCGAGCTTCACGGAGACGAGTGAGGCGGCCAACGTCGAGTTCACGTCTCCCGGGACGATCACGAGATCTGGTCGCTCGGCCTCGAGAACCGGTTCGATGCGCTCCATCACCCGGGCCGTTTGCTGGGCGTGCGTCCCCGACCCGACACCAAGGAGATGGTCGGGCTCCGGGATCCCGAGCTGTCCGATGAAGACGTTGGACATCGCTGCGTCGTAGTGCTGGCCGGTATGCACGATGACGTGTGTCGCCCCAGGCAGCCGATCGCGCAGCGCCGCGATTACCGGTGCCATCTTGACGAAGTTCGGCCGGGCGCCGACGACGTACACGATCTTCACCGGGCCGGGGTTCCTCCCGCTCACTATTGCCGAGCACCCGGGGTGCGGCGGTTGCGGACGAGCTCCTCGGCCACCAGCTTCAGGAACGCTCCGTTCGTGGACGCGTAGCGCCCGGCGAGCCGGCGGGGCTCCTGCGCGGTGCGATAGGCCCATTCCAGCCCGAGCTGCTGAATCCGCCGTGGCGCCCGCTTGGTACGTCCGGCGATCACGTCGAACGATCCCCCGACCCCCATCGCGAACCGCGCGCCGGTGCTGGCCTGCCGGGCGTCGATCCAGTATTCCTTGCGCGGAGAGCTCATACCGACGAACAGGGCGTCGGGGGCGGACTCGCGGATCGACGCCGCCACCCGTTCGTCGTCTTCGGGGGAAAAGTGGCCGTGGTGGAATCCGGCGATGTGCAGCCGCGGATGACGGGCCGCGATTCGGGTCGTCGCACGGGCGATAACGTCCTCCTGCGCCCCCAGGAAGTAGGCGGAGAGCTCTTCTCGTTCCATCGCGGCGAGCAGTGCACCGAGCAGATCGATGCCTGCAACTCTCTCGGGAAACCGAACGCCGAGCAACTTGCCGGCCCAGACGAGCGATTGGCCGTCTGCGTTCACGATCGTCGCACGCTCCAAGAACCCTCGTAGCTCGGAGCTCCGGCGTGCCTCGACGATCTTGGCTGCATTGAGTGAGAACTGCGAGTGGCACCCGCCTTCATGGATCATCGCGATGATCCGATCGACCGTCTCGGGAAGCGTGAGCGCGTCGACCGGGCACCCGAGCAGGGTGTGGCGTCGGACCGGAGGCGAGGCGCCCATCATCGTGGGACAGCCCGGGGTGTGGTCGCGTCGGGCCTTCCGGCTCGGGCGGTCGGCGGGGCTGTGACATGAGGCGCCCCCGAATACCGCAGCAGGAGTTGTGCGATCGACTTTCGCTGGCGGGACGGCGCATACCGCGCTCGAGCCCGTTCGGCTCCGGCGGCTCCAAACGCCGCCGCCCGCGCCGGATCCTCGAATAGCGCCCGAATCGTGGCGGCCAGTGCATTCGCATCCTGCGACGGGACGAGAGCGCCGGTCCTGTCGGCCAGGATCTCGGGGACACCCCCCACCGTCGTCGCCACGCACGGCACGCCGTGCCACATCGCCTCGAGCAACGCCAGTGGGAAACCCTCCGTCCGGGAGGGCAGGACGAACAGCGAGGCGTGAGCGTACTCCTGGTCGAGGGCGGCTCCACGAAGCCATCCGAGAAACTCGATCCGGCCTGCGAGACCCCGGGCTGCCGCGAGGTCGCGCAGCTCCTCTTCGTCAGGGCCCGTGCCGGCCAACGCGAGGCGTAGGGCCGGGAAGTCCGGCGCAATCTGCGACGCGGCTTCCAGAAGAACGTCGACCCCCTTGTCCCCGACGAACGAGCCGACACAGAGGATCCTGCCCGGAATACGTCCATCGGGTGGATCGGCGGGCGAACGCTCGTCGACGTCAGGAGCATTGGCGACGACATGAACCGTGAGTTCCGGGTCGAGCGCGTGTACCTCGTCGACGAACGGCTCCGCAAGAACGATGACGGCCACGGACGCTCTGACGCAACGGCGGGCCAGGGCCCCGCCGATCCCGCGCGCCGAGAGCTGGTCGAAGAAGCGCGCGGGATGGACGTGGAGGAGGACCGGGACCCCGGCGGCGCGTGCGACGGCGACGAAGCTGGCCTTGCGCACGGTCGAGGCCCCTTTCCCGATGTGGACGTACGAGAGCGCCGGCCGGTGAAGGGCGCAGAGCAGCGCGAAGCGCGTCCACCCACCCAACCAGCTCCACAGCTTGGCGACGGCCCCGCCGCCGCGGAAGCTCTCGACGACCACCAGACGCGGTCCGTCCGCGGGCATCTCGATCTCCGCTACCTGGGCAAGCACCCGGGCGATCCCGCCCCGGCTCTCGGGCGACGGGCCGATCACGGCGATCCATCCAGGCTTCGGATTCATCGGACCTCCATCAGGCCACCCGGGCCGAACAGCCCGTCTGACAGACGCTGGAGTTGGGTCGAAGTCGAGTGGATGGCCGGTGATTTCCCACGGGGCTCGTGCGGGCACGCAAATACGGCCCCGGACTCAATGTAACCGCGGAACGAGTCTCGGCAAGGTCGCCCGCGGCGGCTCCCTCGATCGAGGGAGCCGCCAGCGGGCGCGCTCCGCAGGCTGTCTCACCGATCAAACCTCCGAACGCTCTAGTTGTCACGATGGGACATCACCACGAGCAGCAGCCGGTCTGCACCCGAGGATGTGTGCGACCACGACAACGACGACGCGTTTCCCGACGAGACGGCGGAGCTCGACGAAGCCACCGCAAGACCCGTTCCCGAGGAAGCCGGTTCGACGGCGACGAGGCTGTGTGCCCAGACGTCGGCTGCGTTGAGCGCCCAGTCCATCGTCACCGAGCCGGCGCCCGGTTCCGTGGAGGCGCCGCCGATGATGCCGGAGACGCCGTTGCTCGCGGACCTGCTCCAGTTCTGTGTCTGCCCGGGTCCGGCCGTCGCCGTACGGCCGCCGGCCCATTTGAGCGAGAGCGAGTCGACCACGATCTCGCCGCGTGCGCTCGTCACGGTACCGGCGGGTGTATTCGTATTTCCTTCGGTCCCGGTATAGGCACTCAACGGCGTCGATTGATGCGCTCCTGTGAACGAGATCGCGCCTGCCACGATCGTTCTCGCGGTCGACAGCTTTACTCTCACCGTGCCCGTGCCGATCGGTGGAGCGACGAGATACCAGATCTCGGAGTCCGCGATCGAGCCGTTACGGGTCCGGCCCTTCAGCGTCAGGCTCCGGCCGTTGTACGTCACACTTTCGTTCGTCACCCCTCGGTCGCAGACTCCGTTCTGCACGTCGGTCCCGAGCGGGTTTGCGGCGATGGCCCGGCGACAGGCGGCGCGAGCCCGACCGAGGAGGCCAGCCTGCTCCAACACCCTCGCTTCACGGAAGCTGTTCGTCCACGGCTGTGCGCTGAGCGTCGCAGCCCGGTGATAGAGGGCCGCTGCGTCGAGGAGCCTGCCCTCCTGTTGTGCAAGCATCCCCTGGAATTCGACGACGGCGGGGTCCCAACGGTCCCAGCGGCGTGCCGAGGCGGCAGTCGCCCAGGCCGCTGCGGAGGAGGTTGCCGCCTGCGCCCTGGCCCTGTCGAGCTGCCGCTGCGCGACGGCCGGCCCCGCGAGCACACCGAGCACAACGAGCAACAGGAGAACGTAGGCGATTGCACGAGGCGCGCTCGGGACGCGCCGCCCGCTTTGGCCAGCAGCGGCGCCGGCGATCAGCATCGCCGGGATCATGAGCCCGGCGAAGCTGTGGATCCAGTCGACCGAGGCGACGAGGAAGAAGACGAGGAGCGACGCTGCTGCTGCAGCGCCGACGGCGCGGTCGCGTCGGACCCCGTGGACGACGCCCCACGTGAGGCCTCCGATTGCAGCCGCGAGGAGGACGAGCCCGACTGCGCCGAGCTCCGACAGAATCTCGAGCTCGACCGAGTGGGGCTGCAGGACATACGCATCTTTGTTCTTGCGCTCGATCGTGAAACGTCGCGTGAACGCTCCTGCCCCGTGGCCTGCCACGGGCGCCTCGGCGCTCATGTCCAGAGCGACGTGCCACAACTCGATTCGGCCCGTCGGCGAGAAGCTGGACAGCCGCGTGTCCCCGGCGGCGACTTCGGAGGGGCGGTTCGGCTCGGCCGTGACCCGGTCGCGGAGGTCTCCGACATGCGTTACGAGGATCGCTATCCCGGCCGCCGCAGCGACGACCGCAGCGACGGCGCCCACACCGACGGCGGCGTTCGTCTGGCGTCGCGTCAAGCGTGTTCGGGGTGGCGACAGAGATGACAGCGCGGCGACGACGAGCGCGAGAACAAGTGTCAGCAAGGCGTAGTTCCTGAACGCAGGGTCGTCGAGCGGTCGGCCGTCGATGAGCGCTCGGTCGACCGCGCGCAGCGAGAGGAAGAGCGCAACGGACGTCGCGGCGAGCAGCAGGGCGAGCATTGCGAGTCGTCTGCGTCGCGCCAGCCCGAGCTGCAGCAAGACGGCGAATGCCGTGGCGGCGAGCGAGCCGCGAGACTGGGTCAGAAGGATGATCGACAGGAAGAGCACCGCAGCCGCCGCCCCCCCTGCGCGCAGTGAGCGCCGAGGCGAGGTGGCGACCCACAATGCGAGCGGGACGCCCATCGCACACATCGACGCTTCGCCGTTGTGGTACCCGATCGGGCCCTCGAGCTGGCGGATTCGAAACCAATCGGTCGGAGCCGATCCCGACCCGACCGTGACGAGAACGACGACCGCGTGCGCCGTGATCCCGCCGAGAACTCCCCCGACGACTGCTCGCGCATGCTCCGCCGAGCGCCGATCCGGCGACAAGGGACGACGCGGCGGCGAGCATCAGGCCCGCAAACCGCCATGACACCTGTGGCAGGCCGCCCCAGCTGGTCGAGACCACCGACCAGGCGCCCAGTGCGATGAGCATCGACGCTGCGAAGACGGCGGGTCGCGCGGGCGCGAAACCGAGAGTGAGCAGGGCGACCGCGACGATCGCGACGACCCCGCCAAGGATCCCCGCCGCGAGGGCGTAGTAGCCGCCGCTGAACTCGAGGGCGGTCGCGACGAGGATCGCGACCCCGACTGCGATGCCGACGGTCGCCCTCCGATCCCGGGGAACGGTCACGACTCCGGCGGCGGGCGACGTGGGGGGGCGGCGGGTGCAGCATCACCGCTCCAACGCGAGTCCACTGGTGGCCCTTTCTGCGCTCGGAATTCGGCCCGAGCCGTTCCAGGATAACGTGTCGCCTCTGCCACCTTCTCTCAGGATAGTGACGATCCGAGATCGCGCATCTGCAAGCCGCGAGACCCTCTCTAGGGTCGCTCGGTGAGCGTTCCGGACCGACTTCGCTGGTACGGCCGCCGGTTGACGTTGATGCAGCCGGCGGAGGTCCTCACGCATGCACGACGTGCCGCCGGGGCGCGTGCCGACGCGTTGGCGTGGAATCTCTCCCGGCGCAGCTGGAGTCGCCGCTGGGAGCCGTCGACCGACCGGCTCTTCACGACGCCGCTGTCGGTGCCGGCGCCGATCGGGTTCCTGACGGCAGAGAGGGCCTCGCTGTTACATCGTGAGCTCCCCGCGGAGGCGGATGCGGCCGTTGCAGCGGCCGAACGCCGACTACACGGGTCGTTCGAGTTGCTGGGCCACCCACCGTTCGTGCTGCAGCCGGACTGGGACGGTGCCACGGATCCGCTCTCGGGCGAACGCTGGCCGGACAGGCACGGCCGCCTGATCGATTTCAGGCACGGGGCGCCCGGAGACCCGAAGCTGACCTGGGAGCTCCATCGACTGCAGGGGATCCCCCTGCTGGTGCTCGCTTCGCACCTCGAAGGTGACGAGCGGTTCGCACGGGAAGCGCTGCGGCAGATGCTGGTGTGGCTCGATCGTCATCCACCCGGCCGCGGCATCGCCTGGGCCAACACCTTCGAACCGGGCCTTCGCGCGCTCTCGCTGGCGGTCGGGTTCGACGGCATTCGAAGCCTCACCGGGCTCGACGACCGCACGAAACAGGAGCTCTTACGCGGTCTGTGGCAGCACGCCCGCTGGATCGAGGCCGGGTTGTCGCGCTACAGCTCCGCCAACAACCATTTGATCGGAGAGCTCCTCGGGCTACTCGCCGTCGGGCTGCTGGCGCCGGAGCTCGCCGACTCCGGACGCTGGGCCTCCCGCGCTGCTGCCGAGCTCGCCGAACAGGCCGACCTCCAGGTTCTCGGCGACGGAGCGGGCGCGGAGCAGGCGTTCGGGTATTCGCTGTTCGTCGCGGACCTGCTACTGGTTGCCGCGGCCCTCTTCCGCGCCCGTGGGCTCGATGTCCCAACCGCCGTGGGTCGTGCGCTCGACCGCGTCGGTGACGGGCTGGCGATGTTGATCGACGGAGACGAGCCCGAGCCGGCGTTCGGTGACGGCGACCAGAGTCGTGCTCTCATCGTCGACGGCACCGACATCCGCACCGGCCGCCAGATCGCGGCCGCTGTGGCCGCATGCCGAGGACACCGGGGAGCGCGGCGAGTCGCGCTCCGCCCGGACCCGACTGCTCTGCTGCTCTTCGGGGAAGACGGCGCTCGCGTGTTCGCGGAGACGCGACCCGCCGATCGGGCCGGCAGCTGCGTTCTGAGCGAGGCCGGCATCGTCGTTCTCCGGTTCGCCGGCCTGCGCGTCCTGTTCGACGCCGGCCCGCTCGGCTATCTCAGCATTGCTGCGCACGGGCACGCCGATGCGCTCTCGGTTGCGCTCTCGTACGGCTCGGACGACCTCGTCATCGACCCGGGAACCGGCAGTTACGGCGACGTCTCGCTTCGCGAGTGGTTCCGCGGCACGAGGGCCCACGCAACCGTGACGGTCGACGATCGGGACCAGTCGCAGCAAGGTGGGGCGTTCATCTGGCTGCAGCAGGGGAACGCGCGGCTCCTCGAGTGGGATGCGGGGCGCCTCGTCGCGATCGCGGAGCTCGACGGCTATCTGCGGCTTCCCGACCCCGTCACTCACCGGAGGGCGGTGGCGCGAATCGGCGAGCGGGCGCTTCTCGTCGTCGATCGGCTCGAGGGCCGTGAAACGCACAGCGCAACGCAGACCTGGCCGTTGCACCCGAGGTGCACGGTGAGTGAGCGCTCAGCCGGCCTCCTCGATGCATCGTTCGGCGGCGATCGACACCTCCTGCTCGGGTTCGCTGCCACGCGTGAGTCGACCGTCACCCACGACCGGGCGGGGTTCTGGTCGAGACGTCTCGGGCAGTGGGAGCCGGCTCCGAGATGCACGCAGGTCGTTACCTGGGACGGCGTCGTGCACCTTGCGGCGCTGATCGTGGTCGGGGACTCCGAGGAGGTGCCGCCCGTCGTGCAATTGGAGGAATCCGGAGGGCAGGTCGTGGCCCACACGGCCGTCGACGGCTACGAGCGTGCGCTTGCCCTGACGTTGACGGGCTCACCGAGCGTCGATCCCGTGGGCTGAGGAGCGGTTGTCGCCTCGGTTGCAGGTCCGCCGGATCGGAGGGGCACCGACCAGGGGATCAGCATCAGGACCCAGATCGTCATCAGCAGCGTCGCGTTCGTCAGGATGGGCTCCGCCAACGCGTTCAACATGAGGGTGAACCAGAAGCAGAGCGACCAGATCAACAGGCTCTGCTCGACCCCGACCGCCCGGCTGAGGCGTCGGAGCAGGTCGTAGACGAATGCGAGCATGACCGCCAGAAGCGCACCGAGGGCGAGGAGCCCGCCGCCGACGAGGACGTAGACATAGCTGTTGTGAGGGTCGCCGGTCAGGTCCCGGACACTGCCGAGAAAGACGAACCGCACCGGACGCCCGAAGCCGAATCCGGTCAACAGATGTTGATCGATTCCTGCGAGGGCGACCTCGCGCCCGCGATTGCGGAACTCGACGTTGATGTCGGTGCTCGGAGCTGCCGCGATTCTCGAGGTCAGCGTCGGCGCGAGCGTCGGCGCGAGGACCGGGATGAGGAGGATGGCGACTATCAGAGCGGGTAGAAGCAACGGCAAGAGCAACGCGACCGAGTGCCGGAGCGCCTTCCGGGTCAGAAAGAGCGCAACCAGGATGACTGCAGTGGCGAGGTAGATCGTGCGACCGAACGAAACGACGATCCCGAAGAAGGCGAGGCAGGCGATTCCGACATGCCCGATCTGTCGGCTGAAGCGCTCCCCCGAACGCTCGAGGTTGAGCAGGGCGCACACGAGGCTCCCTACGAGGTAGAGGGACGAAGTCAATGCGAGGATCCGCGTGCCGCCGGTCGAGAGAGCAAGGGAGCCTGTCTGCGATCCGCCGAAGGCCAGGTGGAACAGCGCGTAGAAGAACTGCACGACGGCACCGGCGTAGAAGACGATCGTGATGCCGCGCCAGAGGGCGGGCGCGGTGGCGTCCGTGAGTGCCGCAGCTATCCCCGCATAGATGATGAGGCGGACAGGCTGGCCGAAGAGCGTGGTGCCGAATTGCTCATGGCCGCGGACGACTGCGAGGGAGGTGATGATCGCCAGCGCGAGTAGCGGCCAGGTGACGACGAGGGGAAGAGGATGCGGCGCGCGCTGCCGCTCTCGCCCCGTCAGCCGCTCTGCCATCCACGCGCCGACCGCGAGGATCAGGATCAGGTCAGTTGCGTAGATTGCGATGCCACCGCCCATCGGCAACGGGCCGTCGAGGAACGAAAGGCCGGTGAAGCTGAGCGCCAGCGCAGCGAGGGCGAGCACGACACGATGCCTGGTCAGGAGTGCGCCGAACGCCAGAAACATGATCGGAAGGAGTGCGAGGGGGACGGCGGCGACGGCCTTGCCGGTTCCCAGCGCGACGGCCACCGCCACGTTAGCTAACGCGGCGATGACGAGGAACCCTCCCCAGCGCCACGACGGCAGAGCCCGGGAGCCCGGAGGGATCGAGGCCACGCGCATCGCGGCCTAGTAGTAGCCGTATTGCGAGAGGTCGCCCTGGCGGTTCAAGACGAACCCGAGGACACTCACGCCGACGAGGTCGAGTTTATTGAGTGCCTGGGTGACACTCCGTTTCTTTGTGCCCTTGCCGACGACCAGGGCGACGTCCGCTCCCGTATGAGAGGCCATCGTCGCAGCGTCGGAGGCTGCAAGCACCGGAGGCGAATCGACGACGACGAGGTCGTATTCCTCAACGGCACTGGCGAACAGCATCACGGTGCCGTTCGATCCCACGACATCGCCGGCATTCGGGAGCGGTGTTCCGGCCGTGAGCAGGTGGAGTGTGCCCGGGGAGGTCTGGACCGACTTGACGACGTCCATGTAGGGCGTATCGGCTGCTATCACCTCCGTCAGACCGGGGGCGCTTCGAACGCCGAACAGCCGGTGCAGGTTGGGCTTCCGCAAGTCGGCGTCGATCAACAGCACGCGACGGTCGTTCTGGGCGGCCACCAGGGCATAGTTCGCGGCCACCGTTGACTTGCCCTCGCCTGCGTTGGCGCTCGTGAAGACGATCGGCAGCTTCCCGTTCTCTCGCGGCCGCAGGTCGATGGCGAGACGCAGCATCCGGAACGGTTCGGCCGACGGGCTCGAAACGTCGATCACACCGCGATCCACGGGAACGGGATCGGCCCCCGGAGATCTTCGATTAGCCACCGTCGCGGCCCCTGGCAGAACTGACCGCGGGCGCCCGCTCAGCCCCACCGCCGAGTGAGGCCGGTACCGAGGCGACCGCCACGGACGTCTTCGGGAAAGACAAAGACGGGATCGTCGCCAGAACCGGGCGACCAAAGACGGGCTCCATCGCGGATTGCTCGGGCAGCGGGTCCGCGAAATACTCAGCCACCAGGGCGAGGGCGCAGTTGAGTAACAGGCCGAGAAGCACCGCGAGCGCGACGGTGAGCTTGATCCGGGGCGAGACGAAGGAGGTTGGCACGGACGCCCTGTCGACCACGATCACCTGATCACGGACCGTGCCGGTGTCACGGATGAACGCCCGCAGGGCCTGCGTCGCCGCGTTGGCAACCAGGGCGGCATCTCTCGGTGACTTGCTTCTGGCGGAGATCTGGAGTAGTTCGAGGTCTTGCACCGGTGTCGCCGAGATGCTGATGTCCTCGACGGAGATCGCGGGGAGGAAATCGGAGGCGATGCGCCGCTTCATCGAACGCGTGGTGACGATCTTGGCGTAGGTTTGCGCGAGTCGCGTCCCGAGCTCGAGCGATCCGAAAGCGTCATTGGCAGAGACGACTTTCTGCTGGACGCGGACGAGCGCCGTCGCCTCGTAAATCTTCGGCTGGAGTGAGGTGACGTACCAGGCGACACCACCGATCAACGCCGTCAGGCCGATGATCAGAAAACGATGCCGCCACAGCGCGCGATAGAGATCAAAAGTCGGCATACCCCCTCAGAGGTTACCCGGAACCGGATCGGCGTCAATCGTCGATTCACGAAGCGCCGCCTCCCAGGGAAGGATCGCGACCTCCCACGCGTACTCGGCCCTCGCCCACTCGGAGCACCGGGCACGGAGCTCGGGCGTGAGCCGGGGAATCATCCGGAGGAGTCCCGCTGCGAGGGCGTTTGCATCGGCCCGCGGGACGATCAGGCCCTCGTCGATCGGGGCGAGGATCTCCGGCGTCGCTCCTACCGCTGTGCCGAGGACGGGTGTGCCACTTGCAAGCGCCTCGACGGTCGACATGCCGAACCCCTCGTACGCGACGGTGGGAAGCACGTAGAGGTCCGCAGCGGCGTAGAGGGCACGAAGCTCGCTCTCGCTCACACGTCCCAGAAAGCGCACACGATCCAGCACGGAGAGCGCACGGGCGAGCTTCTCCAGCGACGTGCGTTGGCCGCCGTTGCCCGTGATCGCGAGAGTGAGCCCGGGGTGGTCGGCCACGGCGAGCGCGGCGAGAAGCTCCTCGAGGCCCATTCGAGGCTCGAGTCGGCGAGTTGTGAGCAGGAAGATCGCGTCGGCGGGGATCCCGTGCCGTGCCCGAACGGCGGCCGTGGGCTCGAGAGGAGGAGCGAGGAATGTGGCGTCCACTCCGCCGCGCACCCGGCGCACCCGCCCACCGGCAGCGGGGTGCTGGTCGATGAGCAGGCCGTTGCTGAACGCACTGAGGACGAGGATCGTCGAGGCCTGCCGGACGGCCCGGCGCTCGAGCGCGACGTGAACGGGATCGAGCGCCCGGAGCTTCACCTGCTCGAGCCGCCCCGCACGGGACCCGAGGTACCGGCTCTCGAGGACTGCGGAAGCGTGGTAGACGAGCACGAGCGGGACGCCGGGCATCCCGGCCCCGAGACCTACGGCCGTGGTCGACTGATGGCCCACGAGCACGTCGAAGCTCGACGACAGAAGGCGAGTGCTGCGGCGCGTCGCGACGGGGTCGGCGAGCGTCTGCGGCAGCCCATGACGTCGCAGGACCCGATGGACTTCGACGTCGTCCTCGACCGCTCGTTCCTCATGGCCCGGCTGCGCCGGCACAATCGCCGTCACCGAGTGGCCCCTTGCCGCGAGCGCACGGGCGGTGTCGGCAGCGACGCGAGCCGAGCCGCCGACCGTATCAGGCGACCACTGGTCGCTTGCGATCAGGATGCGCACGTTACGGCCCGATCTCCTCCGCGATCAGCCCGAGCAGCCGTGAGGTGCGACCTTCCCAGGTGTTCTCGCTCGCGATTGCCTGCCGCCGGGCGAAGTCCGCGGGAGTGATGAGATCGGCGGCCGCGTCGATTGCAGTGAGGAAGCTGGACGAGCCCGAGACGACGACCACATCGGGCTCCATCCCCCGAAGCTCGGGGAGTCCGCTGGCGACGACCGGCTTTCCTGCCGCGAGGTATTCGAACAGCTTGAGTGGGAAGCAGCTGCGCGTGTAGTCGTTCTCCAGGTACGGGATGAGGCAAACGTCGAAGCAAGCGACGACCGCGGGGAGGGCGTCGTACTCGACCCCGCCGACCCAGACGACGTTCGGCCGGGATGCAATTGCGCGCAGGCGCTCGGCGACCGCCGGATCGCCGGCCGGTCCGGCGAGGACGAGGCTCCCCTCGTCGAGCGACGCGGCAACGTCGTCCACCAGGTCGAAGTCGACCTTGCCGTGCAGGAAGTTTCCCGCAAAGCCTCGGACGGGCCGTGCCATCCCACTGAGCCCCTGCGGAGCGATGCTCCGGTCGGCGGCTGGAGCGAAATGGTCGAAGTCGCCGACGTTGCGGACGAGATGGGTACGTGGATTGACCCGCCCGTGGCGCTCGTGCAGCGGGGTCGACGTCGTGAAAACGAGGCGCGAGAGGGAAGCCGCCCGTCGATCCGCTTCGGCTATCCGCCGGCGGTTGCGATCGTCCGAGGTCTGCTCCATGTAGTCGTCCACGCAGTCGTACACCGCGATCTGGTCCTTTGCGGCGCCGATCGCCCACGTCGCACACGGGTCGTATAACCACGTCACGCGAGGGTGAGGGAGCGCTCGAGAGGCTCGCGACACCACCCAGGAGCTGACCAAGCCGTTGATCATGCCGCTGAACCGGTACCGCTGCCCCCAGGGGAGGACATTCAGGGCCTTCCGCACCGTCACTCCCGGCGCTACCGTTTCGCCGATGAAGAGCCGCAGTGCCAGGGAGCGGCGTCCCGGCCCGACGAGGAGTCGCTTCAGGTGGACGCCGAGGAATTGGCCCGTCTCGACGAAGAGGACTTCGTGACCGCGTTCGGCGACGCGGCGCATTATCTGCTGCCGGTTCGTCGGTAGGGCTACCGCCCAGTCCTGCGGCGACAAGCACACGACCGAGAACGCGGTCGGGCCCGCCTCGTCGCCGCGGGCCGCGGCACCTGTCTGATCCGGGTTCATGGAAGTGGTCACCTACGGGTCTTCGGCCTTGCGGTGGAGTTCCTCGAGCGGACGACGGCTCGCGATCGGGCTGCAAACACCGACAATTGAGCGTACCCGCTCGTTTGACCCGGCCGAGCGAGGGACACGCCCAAGGACTTGGCCGCTGCCCACCGAACCCTGCAGCTGGATACGTGAGAAGAGGCGAGTAGAGGATGGAGGATCTCAACCTAAGCTCCCCTACGGCCTCCGGCCCCGATCCGGCCAGCGCCGGCACGGTCGGTGTGATCACTCCCGAGCTCGCGCTCGTCGATCCAGAGGCCGCAGCGGCCGCGCGCGCAGCGCTGCCCGACCGGCCGTGGGAGCTCGTGCTCGGTCGAATCACGGCCGATCGCCCCCTGCAGGTGCTCGAGAGTATCGGCGCGACGATCGCGCCCGGCCTTCCGGCTGCTGCAGGAGACGGTCCAACGGGCGCCGTTTGTCCCCGACCTCAGCGCCTCGGGGTCGCCGCTGCTCGCCGGCTCGCGTTGATGGTGGTCTGGGTCGTGATGATCACCGGCCTTGCGCTGCTCGCCGAGATTCGGCGCCCCGATGTCCCGGCGCTCGGGGCAAAGGCGGCGAGCGTCCCCAGCCGGGATGCGAGCCTTCCCACTCCGGTTCCGGGTGCCGGGTACGTGATCGGTGCCAGGAGTGGATTCAGGATCGGTCCTCAAGGTCGCGCGATCGGGAGCCTGATCGTGCCCGTGAAATGTCTCTGGGACGTTCCACTGGCGCGGGTGGCTGTCGACGTCGACAAGTCGTTCTCCTTCCGGGGCACCGCTCGTGGCGCCGGTGGTCGACCCGTACGCGTGTGGCTGACAGGACGCTTCACCGGCCCGCGGAGAGCCGTGGGCTCTGTCACCGTGCGCGGGCAGGGTTGCGTGCGGCGCACGGTCACGTTCGTGGCCCGCCTCAGCTGACGTTCCGGATGCCCGGCCCCGACACGGGCCGTGCGTAGACGATGTACCGCTCGCGGGCCGAGAAGCGCGGGTGACACGCCTGGAGGGCTACCTCTTCACGGCCGCGGGTGCGGAGCCGCGAAAGGTCGTTCGCCGGCACGATCACCCAGTTGGTGACGCGGTACACGTATTTGCCGTACGGCATGTCGAGCTCGACCAGGTCGCCCCGGTGCATACGGTCGATATGCGCGAAGGGCGCACCGTAGGTCGTTCGGTGACCGGCGATATACGTGAGCCGTCCCTCGCCGGGAAGCGCCGTGCGCCGGTCGACCCCGGGGCCCCGCTTGAGAGAGTCGTGATCGGTTCCGTCCACGACGATCATGTTGAGTCCGAGCCGCGGCACACGAATCCGGCCGAGGGGATCGCCGGCGTGCGCCAAGGCGGCGAGCCGTTCTGCGGCCCGCTTCGCCGCGGCGCGCTCGCGCGCAAGCGCGACAGGGGTGGGCGCGGGAGAGGCCGGCGCCGGGTTCGGCTTGAAATGCCGCTGTACGACCGCGAGCTGGCTCTCGAGCTTGTGCTGCTCCCAGCGGGTGTACAAGCCGGTCACGGGATCGCCCCAACGCCAGATCACGAACGCCCAGACGAGGGCGATCGCGCCGATCACGAGGAGCACGTTGCCGGCGATGCGGGCCAGGCGAGCGGCGGGACTCCGCCTCGACGGCTTCGCTGTCGCGTCGGTCATGACCATCCTCCAAGGCTACTCACGGACGGTCCCCTGTCGACTCTCGCCGTGAAGTCCGGGCACGGTGAGAAGGTCGGTTGAGCTCGGCAACCCGGTTTCGGAGGGCGGGCGGACGCCCGATTCCGGCCCGGTCATGGCATGGTTGCGGGTTCCCGTCGATCGAGACCTCGAATGACTGCCGCCGGGAGCTCGTCGAGCGAATCGATGACCGTGTGCGCGTGGGCGAGCGCAGCCGCGTCGGGCGGGAAGTGGCGATTCGGATAGGCGACGACGCGCATCCCCGCCGCGGCGGCTGCCCGGATGCCGTTCGCAGAGTCTTCTACGGCGGCGCACCGCTCCGGAGGCACGCCGAGGCGACGAGCTGCTTCGAGGTAGACATCGGGGCTTGGCTTGCCGCGTGCGACCTCCTCGGACGAAACGGTGGCGGCGAAGCGGTCGGCGATACGGGCGGCGGCGAGAACCACGTCGATCAGCGTGCGGTTCGAGGACGACGCGACGGCGAGCGGGAAGAACCTCGCAAGGTCTCGGACGGCATCGACAGCGCCGTCGACGAGCGGCAGATCGGCTCGGTAGCGCTCGAGCATCCGGCGGACGACCTCGTCGTTGATCTCCTCGGGACTCTGCGACAGTCCGAGCCGATCGTGCATGTAGCACGACCACTCACTCGAGCTCATCCCCATCATCGCCCGCTGCGCGCCGCGTGGATACCGCCCGCCCCAGTCGGTGACGAGCTCCTCGCGGACATCGTCCCACACCTGTTCGGTGTCGACGATGACGCCGTCCATGTCGAACACGACCCCGGCGACCATGGATCGATCCTAGTGCGGTTCGATCGGCCGAGTCTGTTTGTGAGAGATCGGCGCTCGCCGTTCCTGCGCCGTGCGTCACGGCGCTTGCGACGCCGAGAACGGATGTTCCGGCCGCAGGCCGCACTACTCGTCCGCAGCGGGCTGTTAGCATTCTTCGATGCCTGTGGGGACGAGCGCCTCGGGTTGCACTACAGGACCGCGGCGCAGGCGGTTCCGTGCCCCGCTTACGTTGTCTATCCTGGTGGCGGTGAGTCTCTCCGTTGCCACCTGCCTCGGTGGCGATGGGCCGGCCGGGAATCCCACGCGAATCCGCGAGGTGCTGTCGTCGTCCGGCCACGACGACCGTTCATTGACGCTCAGCACGGCGTCGCTGTATGCCGCGAATGATCCCTGGAAGCCCTACCTCGCGAGCGAGAGCGTCTGTCCGGGCGGGGAGCGAACAGATCTCCCGGCCGGGCGCCAGGTCGCAGCGGTGGCGTGTCTCGTCAACTTCGCCCGAAGACGCCAGGGCCTTCGCGACCTCGTCGTCCTGCCGGTGCTGAATGGGGCCTCTGTCCGCAAGGCCCGAGCGATCATCCGGTGCAAGAACTTTGCGCACAATCCCTGTGGCGGCGATTGGACGTCCTCCGTGCGATCGACCGGATACCCCGGGGAGTTCGGCGAGAACCTGTACGTCGCGTCGGGTCCCTGGGGTGCCCCGAGGGTCGCAGTGGACGCGTGGCTGAACAGCCCCCCGCATCGCGCGAACCTGTTTCGGCGGGCGTGGCACGAGCAAGGGCTCGCCGTGCTCCCCGGCGAGAGCTTCGGCGACTACAGGGACGTCGCTGTCTGGGTCAACGTGCTCGGCGACCGATAGCGGCGACCGGGCGCCGATTCGACGGGTGCAGCCGGTTCATTCGGACGCCAACCTGGCTCTCGAGACGTCCGACAGCGCGAGATAGCTGGCACAGATCTCGGCGGCTGCAGCTCGGAGCCCGCTCCGTTCCCCGATCCGATCGGTCTCGACGAGGACGTCTGCCTCGTCGGTCACACCGGGTTGCCCGACCACGCGCCACGTTGCATCCGGCATGATCGGGTCGGCCGTCGTGTTGCCCTCGTAGAGCCCGACGAACGCACGTGCGGCGCGGGTCAGTCTGTCGGCTGCCGCCTTGAGTGCCGGATCGACGCTACCGCTGCGGCCGGCATCGAAGAGTGCGAGCTTCCGGAAGGGCTCCACCTGGTCATCGCGCCAGGATGAGTCGAACGTCTCGGTGCGCAACCAGTCGACGTCGCTCTCGCGGACAAGGCCGTGCATACGGTCGATGAGCTCACGATTCCCTTCGTCGACCAGAACCATGTCATCGCCGTCGCGCGGCGCCGGGTCTCCCTCCCAGCGTGAGCGTCGCTCCGGCTTCGGGCGGCGAACACCCGTCGTTGATCGTCCCACGATCGTCATGACGACGCCGACGGTGAGCGCTGCCACCAGGATCAGCTTCGCCTGGGAAGGTACTCCGTCTCCCAGGAATGTCGCCACTCCGACCCCGCACACGATGGCCCCTACCGCGGCCCAGACTTTCCAGAGCAAGATGGTGGAACCCTAGACGTCGCCGGTACGGGTCGCTCGTCGTCGAGCGCCGGTAACGGCGGCGTCGAAGTGACGAGCAGCGGGGGGTAGATCCGGGAGCAGCTTTGTATTGGTGGTGGCATCGGAAGGGATTTCGGTGGTCGTCTCGGGGCCGCGGTCGGCACAATGTCGACCGGTGCTCCATTTCCGCGTCCATCTGGGATGCCTGCTGGTCTTCGTGCTCACCGCCGTCGTCTTACCGGCGTCGGCCTCTGCCGCCCGACCCGCGGGAAAGCACGGCGGTGCCCGCTCGGCCGGCTGCATGCCGGGATCGATCCGCGGCATGCGAACGGAAAGGCTCTCGTACGCGGTTGCGGCCCTCCGGCCGCTCAGCGCCCGACGTGCGCTCGCGGCGCGAACAGGCACGCGATTCCCGTTGCGGAACGCGAACGGTGTGGCGACGGTATTCGGTGTGCTCGCAGTGCGCGTCGACCGATGGTGCCGCGCCACCGACTACAAGGTCCAGCTTCCTGTGCGCCCGAACGGCACCACCGGTTGGGTGCGCGCAGGCGACGTCCGCTTACGCGCCGTGCATACGCGGATCGCAGTCGATCTGTCGCAGCGTCGGATCACGTTGTTCCGCGATGGCCGGCCGGTGCTCGTGACGGCCACTGCGATTGGTTCGCCGTCGACGCCCACGCCGACCGGCCGGTTCTTCGTCAACCAGCGTGTCCTGATCGCGTTTCCGACCGGTGACTACGGTGCGGGAGCGCTCGGCATCTCGGCGTTTTCCCCGGTGCTCCGTAGCTGGGCCCGGGGCGGACCGATCGCGATCCACGGCACGAACGCGCCCGACATGACGGGGTTCGCCGTCTCGCACGGGTGCCTGCGCGTTCGCAATGCCGACATTCGACGATTGGTGCGGCTCGTCGAGAACGGAGCGCCGGTCGAGATCAGGCAGTGAGCGGGCCGTCGGGAAGCGAGGCTCAGACGGGCTTGCAGAGACTGTCGCCGGCGTAGAGCTCGCGCTGGACGTCTGCGAGTTGCCGGTCGAGCGACTCGTCGTAAGCGCCGAGAGAGGCTCCCTGCCACATCACGTCGGGGGTGACGCCCGGCCCGATGATCGTGGCGCGGTAGCGCGCACCGTGTCCGGCGGGGCGGACGCCGTGGGGATAGAGGCCGTAGCAGAAGGTTCCCGTGCCCTTGTGGGTCAGGAAGCTGTTCTCCCGCCGCCAACCCAGACCGTAGGCCGAGTCGAACGTGTCGAGATAGACGTTGCGTCCGAACGAGTCGAGCGGATTCCCGGCCGACGTCGACCTGAAGCCGTGGACGGGCGCACCGTCGTACATGAACGTCCCGAAGAGGTGGTCGTACTTTCGATACGCCCAGTCGAGGTTGACGGTCAGGGCCGGGAGATCTCCGGTCCAGTGCGAGAGCCGGAGCTCCCAGACCGCCTGCTTGGGTGTGGGTGCGAGGCCGTAGTTCGGCAGCATGCGTTGCCAGGCCTGAAGAGCCCAATTGCTGCCGTCCCTGGCTGTGCAGCTTGTCACGGTCCAGGCGAGGCGAGGGCCCGTGTATGCGCCGCACGTGTTCGTGAAGGTCTTCCAGACGTCCTTCTTATGTGTTCCCCAGCCGCCCGAGTAGTCGAGCTTGAAGTCGATCTGTTTCTTTCCGAGCGTCGGCGGAATCGCGTTGACTGCACCCGACGCGAGCACGTTCCAGCGCTTGCCTCGCGCGTTGTACGAGACGAGCGCCTGGCCGGCGTTGTTGACCTTCAGCGTGACGCCGGCTGCGTTGCGGTCGATCAGGGTCGACGCGCTCGCCACGCCCGGGAGAAGCAGAGCGGCCAGCGCCGCCACGAGTACGAGATGCCGAGTGCTCATCGCACGCCCATCGTGTGTCGGCGCGAAGGGCCCTGCCATTCCCGTTTCGGGGTAGAGCGTGCACCGTTCGAGGGATCTGCACGAGCCGCGCGGCGGGGAGATCGGGGCGCGCCGGCAGCCGGCGGTCAGCCCTCGGCCGTTCACGATCGGCGGGCTGCCCCGGGTCGCGCACCTTGCGGTGGGAGACGGCACGCGCGACGATGGGCCGTGTGACGGGGGAACTGGTCGGAGTCGAGCGGCGCGGCGCGGTCTGCCTGCTGACGTTGCAGCGGCCGGCGAAGCTCAACGCGCTCTCGAGCGCCGTGGAGCGGGCGCTCGGGGAGGCGCTCGCTTCGCATGAGCTCCGCGACAGTCGAGCCGTCGTGATCGCAGGTGAGGGGCGAGCGTTCTCGGCGGGTGCGGATGTGACCGAATTCCGAGACGCCACCCCTGCGTCGATTCTCGCGTACTACCGCGACACGGGCGACGTCTACGAGAAGTTCGCGGCACTTCCCCAACCGACGATCGCCGCTATCCACGGGTGGTGCGTCGGCGGCGGGCTCGAGCTTGCGCTCGCTGCCGACTTCCGCGTCGCCGACCGAGCCGCGACGTTCGGGCTCCCCGAGGTCTCGATCGGCATCGTGCCGAGCTCCGGCGGCACGCATCGTCTCGTCCGGCTGCTGGGTGCGGCCCGCGCCAAGGAGCTGGTGCTCCTCCGCGACCACGTGGACGCAGAGGAGGCGCTCCGACTCGGTCTCGTCACCGAGGTCGTCTCCCCGGGTGCCGCCGTCGAACGGGCGCTGGCGCTCGCTGCGCAGCTCTCCGATCTGCCGCCGCTCGCCGTCTCGGTGGTGAAGCAGGCGATCGACGCGATGGCGGAGTCCTCCCGCGAAGCCGGGCTGCTGATCGAGCGGGTTGCGTACGCCGCCCTCGCGCAGACGCCCGAAGCGCAGCGTGCCGTGGACGAGTTCGTCTCGCGTCAGGGCTCGAGCGGGGGCGGCGGCTCGGCCTGACCCCAGGCGTCGGCGCCTCCGTCGACGACCACCGTCGTGCCGGTGACATACGCACCACCCGGCGAGCACAGGAACGCGATCAACATTGCGACCTCCTCCGGGGTGCCGAGGCGGCCCAGCGGGATCGCCTTCGCCCATTGCTCCCGATCGCCGTCGTACTGCTCGAGCCCGTCGGTTGCGATCGTCCCGGGTGAGATGCAGAGAGAGCGGATCCCGAAGCGGCTCCACTCGAGGGCGAGCCCGGAGGCAAGGTTCTCGAGTGCGGCCCGGGCAGCCGCGGCGTGTGCGAACCCGGGAATTCCCCGCCGCGGGCTGAACCCTACGAACACGACGACCCCTTGGCGCCGGGGGATCATCGATCGCTCGGCGACGAGCCGCGTGACGGCCCAGGGTGCGTCCACCGAGAGCCGATGCACCGCCCGCCAGCCGTTCGCCGAGATCTGTTCGGCGGGGGCCGCGAACTGCCCACCGGCGTTGTTGACGAGAAGGTCGATCGTACCGAAGCGCTCGATCGCCGCCTCGACCAGCGCCTCGACCTGGTCGAGCTCGCGAACGTCGGCGGAGACCACAAGGCAGGAGCCGCCCGCGGCCTCGATCGCCGCCCGAACGGCGGCGAGCGGCTCCGCGCGACGTCCGCAGATCACGACCGACGCTCCCGTTCGGGCGAGCTCGAGGGCCGTCGCCGCGCCGATGCCGGTGCCGCCTCCGGTCACGAGCGCTACCCTGCCGGCGTTTGCGTCGGTCGTAAGCACGGAGCGGGGCGCCGACGAGGGTACCAGGGGCGTTTCCGTCACGGACGAGAGTGTGACCGATCGCGTGGGCAGGGGCTTCATCTCATTGACCGCGCGTCCGGTCAGAGCTGCGCTCATCCTTCGCAGGATTGCCGCCCTTCCGGCGGCCCCGGGTCGGGCAAGCGGGTCTCGGATCGAATGTCCGTCACGATCTGTCCGATCGGTCGGTCGGTTGGGTCCGCGACGGTCAGAACGACCCGAGTAACCGGGCGTAGAGCCGCAGCGTGGCCGGCATCTGCCTCTGCACCTTGCGGCTCGACTCCGCGATCGCCCGTAGCGTCGCACGGTGATACTGGAAGACCTCCCGGTCGCGCACGAGCTTCAGGTTGACCGTCCACTTCAGAAGGGTGCGCTCGTACTTGCCCTCCAGCTCTCCGGCCACGCCGTCGAGCTCAGCCGGTGACAGGATGTCGGTTGCGAAGTCGAGCACCATCCGGAGATGGTCGGGGGTCCAGGTCCCGACGCGGGAAACCCATGACGTTCTCGAGTCGGCGTGCAGACGCGTCCGCGTGAGAGGTCCGGGGTCATACCCGAAGTCGACGTCGCGGAGCAGGCTATACATCAGTGCGTCGTCGTTGTGCTCGTAGGAGGGATCGTAGAGCGGTACGCGATCGCGGATGACGCTCGATCGGATCATCGTCGATGTCGGTGCGCCGGTCGTGTAGGGGGCCCCGAGCATCTGGGCGCGGATCAGCCAGCGTCCCGGGACGAACTCGACATTGGGTGGGATGCCGGCGAGATCGATCCTGTCCTCTCCGATGTACCTTCTCGATCCGATCACGCCCACGTTCGGATGTCGTTCTCCGATCGCCACCATCCGCTCGAGACAGTCGGGGAGGAGCGCGTCGTCCGCATGCACGGTCTTGAGGTATGCGGCGGTCTCGGCGGCGCAGCTCGCCGTGAAGTTGAAGTTGCCGGTCTGCGAGAGATGCCGCTCCGGTCGCACGATCCGGACGCGTTCGTCCGAGGCGGCGTACCTCGCCGCAATCGCTGCGGTCTCGTCGGTGCTGTGATTGTCGGCGATGACGTACTCGAAATTCCGATACGTCTGCGAGAGAACGCTTTCGACACACTCGTCGAGATATGCCCCGCCGTTGTATACCGGTGTAACGACGCTGACGAACGGCTCGTTCTTGACGCCTCTTGGCAAGCTGCCCATACCTTACTCCCAGGTTCGACCCCTGGCCGGACACTCGTCGACCGCGTTCGAAACGTCAATGGTCGATGCGCGAGTGCGGACCACTCGCGACGAGCGAAGTCCACGAACGGCCGCCCGGTCACGAGGAGCGGCGGGGGTGGGATTCGAACCCACGGAACAAGATCCCACGTGCCACTATTGCGACAGTCCGCCGCGTCCCAGTAGCCGGTCGCCGCCGTGCCGGCACGGGTAGTTGAGGGCAAGTTTGCCGAGGTAGGCGGCTCGCGCTTGCTTCATTCCGAGATTCCGGCCCGACGGCGGGACGAGTCGAACTCCACACCTGACGACAGCACAGGGTCGCAGTTTTCGCGCTCAGAGGCGCACGTGGTTCAGTGCGTAGCCGCTCCATATCCACGGGGTTCCCAACGTCGAAGCACGCGACCGCGAACATCGAGCCCAAGAGAGATCGCCCGCTGGATCGTGCCCGAACGTGCTGCGAACAGGAAGCTAAATGAAACCGGAGTCCCACCCGCGCTCGTCTTCGGGCTCCCGGGATTCGTGTGACCCCGTCCCTGATACATGTCCGTCGCACCAGCTTTCACGGACTCGTCGATTAGGGCAAGCAGCCCGAAATGTCCTGTCTTTGGAAGGACACCTCCTCGGCGTGTCGCACACGTATGGGGTAGGGCCCCTCTCCCAGCGAGAAGCCCGAGGTAGGACGAAACGAGCAATCCGTTCTCAAACACCTCGGCGACGCGCACGTTCCCGTCCTGCGCCATGGCTCCAACGGAACGGCGATAGAACTGCCTCTGCCGTTCGGTATCCGAAAAGTATGAGATTGCGCCGGGCCTTTCGTGCCAACAGTCATGGTGGAGAACGAACAACCGTTCAAGGGCTGCGAGTACGTCGTCCGGCTCGTCGACAACCGAAATGCGTACATCTGCCTGTTTCTTCTCCGCCTGGCGCAACCTACGTGCAAGCTCCTTCCGATGACTCTCGAGTCGCGGCGGCGGCAAGGGTGTCATCCATCCCTCCGGACGCAACACCACCCGAGTCCACGGCGCGCGTTCCGACAACGCCCTCGCAAGCTCTCCTTCCGAGGGACAGACGAACTCCAGAGTGTGTGCCTCCTCGAATAGCGCTTCAACGACGAGGCGCGCTGCGCCAGGAGCATTATTGACACACGGCAGGTCGGTCTCCTCGATAGACATTCCATGGGCGAGCAGCTTTGCCATCCTGAGTCCGCTTCGCCTGGGCCTTACCACCTCGAACACTCCACCAGCGACGAGTGTCGAGCCCGACTCGACCCTGATAGCGAGGGGCTCTCCATCGGCGAGAGGAAGCAGCTCCTTGAGCCACGCTGCTGTCATGGTCGGGTTCGGAAACGGGGATTGCGAGATGAGCTCATCCCAGCGTGCGTCCAACACGTCCACGACCTCTGGGCCACGCGTGATCTGGACGCTGAGCGGGGACGCTGAGTTGGCGGTCGGCGTCATTGCGGGCATAAGCGTCACTGCGGACCTGAGTCTACTAGTGGTGGTCGGGCTCTTTGTGGTTCGGGGCTGAGCGGTTCTCCTCATATTCAACGACGCGCCCGTTACATCGACCTCGCGGGTGTGCGCCTCCGTGAGGAAGCGGATCGGATCGAAGATCGGCTGTGGGGCGAATCCGGTACCGAAAAGCGGTACCAAGTGCCGGTTGAGGAGCCTGTGGAGGACGCAGAGGAGGCTCAGGAACGGCTTGTTTAGTACGGCGGGGGTGGGATTCGAACCCACGGACGAGTTGCCCCGTCAGCGGTTTTCAAGACCGCCCGATTCGACCGCTCTCGCACCCCGCCGAGCCGTGAGTCTATGCACCTGGCGTCGGCGACAGTTCTGGCTCGGGTACGCACCCAACCGTCGCTACCCTCGGATGACGATGTTCCGGTCGAGCGCCATCCCCGATCTCGAGAGCCCTGAGGCATCGTCGTCCCCGTTTCGGGCTGCGTTCGGGCGGGCGCGGGTCGAGGCGCATTCGGCGACCGGCCCCTCGCGGGAGCCGCTCGGCGGCGAGATCTCCCCTGAGCGATGGGAGTTCGAGTATCGGCTCGTGCGGCGCCGTGGGAAGCGCTCCGCCGACGAGGCCGACTGGAACTCGCTCGGCCGTGAGGGCTGGGAGCTCGTCGGTGTGACCGGGAAGCACGCCGCCTTCAAGCGGCCGCTGTAGGGACGCGGACTAGCCTTTCTCGGCTCGTCCGGCGCCGCCGAAATCGGCCGGATCGCACGACCGTCGCAGTAGAGTGAACCGCACCATCTCGTCTTCGGCGCCGGCATAGCGTCGGGGCATGGTGATGAGGGATGTCATTCGGATTCGCGCCGGTCGCATCGAGGCGGCGGCGGCGGTCGTGCTCTACGGCGTCTACGAGCTCGTGCGTGGGCTCGGTGGCGAGAACTGGACCGCGGCTCGTCTGCACACCGCGGATCTCGTCGCGTTCGAGCGCTCGCTCGGGATCTTCTGGGAGCAGGGCGTCCAGGACGCCTCGGCCTCCGTCCCGGGGCTGGCGCGGATCCTTGGCGTCCTCTACATCACCCTCCATTTCGCCGTTACGATCGGCTTTCTCGCGTGGGTCCACCGCCGACGTCCCGAGGCGTTCGCGACCGTGAGGACGACACTCGTCGTTGCCACCGGGATCGCGCTCGCCGGCTATCTGACCTTCCCGGCCGCACCACCCCGACTCGCCGGTCTCGGATTCACCGATACGGTCTCGAAGAGCGCAGGCGTCAACCTCAGCTCGGATCTCCTCGGCGCTCTCTACAACCCGGTCGCCGCCGTTCCGAGCCTCCACTTCGGCTACGCATTGCTCGTGGGAGCGGGTCTCGCCGCTCTGGCGCGGCGTCGCTGGATCAGGGTCGCGGGGGCTCTCTACCCGGCGGCGATGCTGTACATCATCGTCGCGACCGGCAACCATTTCTTCACCGATGCGGCGCTCGGCGGTCTCGTCGTCGTGAGTGCCTGGTTCGTCGCCCGTTCGCTCGCCCGTGCCGAGCAACCCGGCACCGAGTACGCGGCTTCGTACGCCTGAGACGCGGGTCCGGCGGGGTCGTCAGTTCGAGATTCGCTCGGGGGCCCCGTACGAACGGAGCACGTCGGGGACCCCGCCCTGCAGGTTCTCGAGAATGGCCAACAGAGCACGGTCGGTGACGACTGTCCCATTGAGGGTGTGCGGCGTCTCGAGCCCGGTCTCGCCGCGAAAGCGGATTCCCAGGCGGCGTGCCTGGAAGTCGGTCGTATTCGAGCAGGACGTCACCTCGCGGTAGCGCTCCTGGCTCGGGAACCACGCCTCGATGTCGATCTTCTTTGCGGCAGGGGCGCCGAGGTCGCCCGCCGCGACGTTGACGACGCGATAGGGGAGCCCGAGCTGCGAAAGCAGGTCCTCCTCGAGTGCGACCATGCGTTCGTGCTCGGCCCAGGCGTCGCCGGGCGTCGTGAAGACGAACATCTCGACCTTGTTGAACTGGTGCACGCGGAACATCCCGCGTGTGTCCTTGCCCGCGGCGCCCGCCTCACGCCGGAAACACGTCGAGAACCCGGCGTAGCGCAGCGGCAGCACGCCGGGCTCGAGGATCTCCGTCATGTGCAGCGCGGCAAGCGCAACCTCCGAGGTCCCGGTGAGGAAGAGGCCGTCCTGCTCGAGCTCGTAGATGTTCGACTTCTCGGTCGGGAAGAAGCCCGTCCCCACCATTGCCTCCTCCCGCACCAACACGGGCGGCAGCACCGGTGTGAAGCCGGCCGCTGCGACGTGGTCGAGGGCGAATCGGTAGAGCGCGAAAGCGAGCAGCGCGGTGTCGCCCACGAGGTAGCCGAAGCGCGATCCCGACAGGCGTGCCGCACGCTCGAGCTCGAACCGTCCGACCTCGCTCGCCTCCTTCGGCTCGGCGAGGCTGGGCGGCTCACCGAAGCGGCGAATCTCGACGGCGTCGTCCTCGGTGCTTCCGTCGGGCGCGGAATCGTGCGGCGGATTGGGAACGTTCGCGAGCGCCCCGTCGCGGGCTGCTTCTGCTGCCGCGAGCTCGTCCTCGGCGAGGCGGAGATCCTCCTTCAGTTGTTGCAGCTCGCCGAGCTGCTCGGGCGTCGGCTTGCCCTTGAGCTTCGTCCGGCTGCGGAGGTCGTCGACCCGCGGCACCAGCGATCGCCAGCGCTCGTCGGCGGCCAGCAACTCGTCGAACGCTTCCCCGGCGCCCTTGCGGGCGAGGGCGGCGCGCCAGGCGTCCGGCTCGGCGCGGGCGGCCTTGAGGTCGATCATGCGGTGGAGTCTAGGTACGCGTCGATCACGGTGGCGACACCCTCCGCGTCTGCGGTCGGGCAGATCCAGTCGGCGCGCTCCAGGAGTAGGGCGTTCGCGTCTTCGACCGCGATCCCGAATCCCGCTACGTCGATCAGTTCGATGTCGTTCTCGCCGTCGCCGAACGACACGACGCGTTCGAGCGAGATCCCGAGCAACTCCGCGACGAACGAGATGCCCGTTCCCTTCGAGACGACGGGGTTGCCGACCTCGAGGAGGTACGGGAGCGACGTCGTCAGGTAGAGCCGATCGCCGAACGAAGAGAGAAGTGCCGCCCGCAATGCAGGCACGTCGGCCGGGTCGGCTACGGCGACGATCTTCGTCGGCGGACGCTCGAGCCAGGCCGAGAGGTCGCCGACCGCCTCGACGGGAAGGTGCTGGAACTCCGCGTACATGCGCGAATACTCGGTCGGTTTCTCGACGTACAGGCGGTCGTCGACGTAACAGTTCGGCGAATGGCCCAGCGCTGCCAGGAGCTCGACGGCCTCACGCGCGATCTCGACTGGGATCGGTTCGTGGAGGAGGAACGTACCGGTCACGGGGTCGACGACCGCCGCACCCTGATAGCAGACGACGGGCTCGCTGATACCCGCCTCCTCGAGATAGGGGCGCACCGACCGGAACATCCGGCCGGTGGCTACGATCACGGGAATCCCCGCCGCCTGTGAGCGCGCGATGGCCGCGCGAGTTCGCGGCCGCAGGAGGCTGTCGCGGCCGACGAGCGTGCGGTCGAAGTCGCAGGCGAAGGCCTGGACGTCGGCCGGGAAGGAGGGCGGGAGGATCAGCCGCCGGTCGACTTGGTGACGTACGCGGCGACGTCCGCGATCTGCTGCGGGTCGAGTTGCTCGCCGAACGGGGGCATGGCGCCCTGACCCTTCGTGACACGCGTCACGACCAACTCGGTGTTCGGCTTGGCCTGGTCGAGGTTCGGTCCGACCTTGCCCGTTGCCCCGGCCGCGGCGAGGGTGTGGCAGCTGGCGCACCCGGCGCTCGCGAAGACGGCCTTGCCGGCCGTCGCATCGCCGGTCAGGGCGAGCGCCGGCAGGTCGGCGGTCGATGTCGTCGCCTGGGGTAGGTTGCCGACGACCGTGTCCGCGGTAGCGGTCGTTTCGGTCCCGTCGAGACACCCTGCGGCGAGCAGTCCCAGGGCGAGTGCGAGCAGGAGGGCAACGACGTGTGTCCGGCGCATTGGCAGTGGAGTCTAACCAGGCTTGCCGGACTTGCGTAGGGTGTACCAATGATCGTCGGTCGGTCGATGCACGAGCGTTGGCTGTCGAACGCGTATGTCGTCGGAGACGTGTCCGGCGGAACGGCCGTGTTCGTCGACAGTGGGGCGCCGCTCGAGGCGCTTCTCGACCTCGTCGACCAGGAAAGGCTGACGCCGACGCATCTGCTGCGGACCCACGCGCACCCCGATCACGTCGAGCACGAGGCCGAGCTCTGCGAGCGGTTCGGGATCCCGGTCGTCACCGGCGATCTCGTGACCGGAGGGCTGATCGTCCGGGCGATCCCGCTACCCGGGCATTCCGACGACGGCGTCGCGTTCGTCGTCGACGACGAGGTGTGCTTCAGCGGCGACGTGCTGTTCAGGGATGCGGTCGGAGGCGGCCCGGCCGATGTCGTTCAGCGCTCGGTGATGGGCGGATTGATGGCATTGCCCGCCGGGATGCGCGTGCTCCCGGGTCACACGGAGGAGACCACGATCGGGCGCGAATGGGAGAGCAACCCGTTCGTCGTCTACTGGCGCGGCGTGGTGCCGTCACTCGCCGAACGGGTCCGCGTTGCGGGCGATGAGGCCGAGCTCGTCGTGTGGTCGCCGGATTACGACGGTAACGGCAAGGCGCTCGTGCGGTTCGTCGACGGTCGCGAGGCGATCGTCGGCGGCTCGCGCGTCGAGCGCGGCTGAGCCTTTTTCGGACATGTCCGTTTCGGACGGTACGGTTGCGTCGTGCGTCTCATCGTCGCCCGCTGCGAGGTCGTCTACTCCGGCCGCCTCAATGCGGTCCTGCCGGAAGCCGTCAGGCTCCTCATGCTCAAGGCCGACGGCTCGTTCCTCGTCCATGCCGACACCGGGGGCTTCAAGCCGCAGAACTGGATGACGCCGCCGACCGTGATCGAGCCCGAGGGCGAGCCACTCGAGCGGGTGGTGGTCCGCAAGCGGGCAGGCAAGACCGAGGACCGGCTCGACATCCGGATCGTCGAGATCCTGAGCGACGTCGAGCACGACATGGGGGAGGCCGCGGCGCTCGCGAAGGACGGCGTCGAACGCGACCTGCAGGAGCAGTTGGCGATGCAGCCAGACGCGCTCGGCGAGGAGTTGCGTCTCGTGCGCCGCGAATGGCCGACGGACATCGGGCCGGTCGACCTGATGTGCCGCGATTCGGAGAACGGCTGGGTCGCGGTGGAGATCAAGCGTGTCGCGACGATCGACGCGGTCGAGCAGCTGACCCGCTATCTGGAGCGCATCCGACCAGAGCCGGGCATGGCAGGGGTGCGCGGAGTGCTCGCGGCGCAGAAGGTGGTCAAGCAGGCGCGCACGCTCGCCGAGGCGCGCGGCCTCCGCTGGGTCGAGGTCGACCTCGACGTCCTGCGCGGCGAGCGTGAGCCCGAGTTGACGCTCTTTGCCGGGTGACGCCGGCCTCGCCGTCTATGAGGAGACGACGACGGCAGCCTTGAGGTAGTCGCGCGGCGGGTCTGCCAGCAGCGCGGCCACGCCTTCGAGCCCGACCTGGTGGGTGACGAGGCGCTCGAACGGGTAGGCACCGCTACCGAGGAACGCGAGCGCGGCGCGCACGTGCCTCGGCGCGTGGTGGAAGGCTCCGCGAAGCGTCACCTCCTCGTAGTGGACGCGGTACGCGTCGACCTCGACCCGTGCCTCGCGCGGGAGTCCGCCGAAGGCGATCACGGTGCCGCCGGGCCGGACGAGCTCGAGTGCGAGACTCCACGCCTCGACCGAGCCTGCCGCCTCGATCACGACGTCGGCGCCCTCGCCGTGCCCCGCTTCCCCGCCGAACAGCGGGGCGAGCGCCCGCCGTTCCGGCCTCGAGCCGACGCCCACCGGCCGGCCGCCCGCGTCGGCGACGCACGCGCAGAGCATCAGCCCGATCGGCCCGAGCCCGACTACGGCCACTGTGTCACCGGCTGAGATGTCGGCCGCCTCGACGCCGTGCAGGCAACAGGCGAGCGGCTCCACCATCGCCGCTATCTCGGCGGGCATTCCCGCGGGCACCGGCAGGAGGTTGGTGTGAGCGATGCGCTCCGGGACGAGGACGAACTCGGCGTAGGCGCCGTTGAGCAGCGGGAGCAGATTTTCACAGATCGTCTCCTGGCCGCGTCGGCAGGCGCCGCAGGCGCCGCAGGGGGCGGAGTTCGCTGCGACGACCCGCCGTCCCGTGGCCACGTCGACCCCGCAGAACTCGTGTCCGAACGCGCTGGGCGGCGGGCCGAGCAGCAGCGGATGGCCGCGCCGGAACGCCTTCAGGTCGGTCCCGTCGGTCAGTGACACTTCGATCTGGACGACCACGTCGCCCTCGGCCGTCGGCTCGGGCCGGGGGACGTCCTCGAGTCGCAGGTCGCCCGGGCCGTGGAAGACGAGAGCTCTCACGGTACGAGAACGACCTTCAGCGCCCGCGCCCCGCGGTGGAGTGCGACACCATCGGCAAATCGCTCGAGCGGGAAGACGGTGGGTTCGGGCACCTCGAGCGTGGGAAGGAGCTCGACTGCGTCGTTCATGTGCCTGGGCGAGGCGGAGCGCGACCCGATCACGGTCAGCTCCCGCCGGTAGACGCCCTCGGCGGGCAGCGTGCCGGCGTCCGCAAACAGCAGTACGGTCCCGCCGGGCTCGACAGCGGCGAGTGCAGTGTCGCCGCCTCCCGGGGCGCAGACGACGGCTGAGTCGACGGGCCCGTCGGGGGCGTGGCCGGCTCGGTGGGGGTGCCGGTCGACCGCGAACACGGTGTCGCCGCGGCGCTCGAGCACCGCTCCGAACAGCCGCCCCATGAAGCCGTTGCCGACGACGAGCACGCGCCCCCGGGGGACTCGTTCGGCTCCGCGGAGCACGCACGCGAGCGGCTCGACGTACGTTCCGTGGGCGTCGTCGACCGCGGCGGGAAGCTCGACCCAGCCGGCCGCGCGCACCCGCTCGGCGAAGCCGCCGGGAGCGATCGTCGGCTCCGCGAACGCCGCGCAGGTCGACTCGTGCCCTGCGATGCAACGGTCGCAGCTGCCGCAGCCGGCGTGGTGGATCAGTGCCACGCGACGGCCGTCGGCGGTCGCGGCCACGACCTCGTGCCCGAGCACCGTGCCGGCGGCGGCGCTGCCGATCTTCTCCAGGTCCGAGCCGCACAACCCGCAGGCGAGCACGGTCAGAGCGGGGCCGTCGCCGGCCGGCTCCGGGACGTCGGTCAGGACGAATTCACCCCGGGCGTCTAGGACGACGGCGCGCATCGGCGTATCGTAGGGCCGGGGTCGCGGACAACGAGGAGGGACGATGGCGGTCAAACTGCATCGATGCGGGCACCTGTGGGCCAAGCTGAGCAGCCATCCGTGCTGGAAGGTGCAGAAAGCACTGGACGAGGCGGGGGTCGAGTACGAGATCGTGAAGGAGCCGTGGCCGGGCCGGAAAGGGCGGACGGCCGTGATCAAGGGCACCGGCCAGAGCGGATTGCCTGCGATCGAGCTCGAGGACGGGACGTGGTATCGCGAGCAGTCGGCCGAGATGGCGAAGGCGATTCGGGCGGGCAAGTTCGCCGGGAGCGGCGGCTGACCGGGCCGGCCGGAGGCGCTACAATGCCCGCGCACGGGGCTATAGCTCAGCTGGGAGAGCGCCTGGATCGCACCCAGGAGGTCGGCGGTTCGAGCCCGCCTAGCTCCATCCCTTGCTAACGGCCTTGCAAAGCCGTTTCCGGTTCGGGCACGGAGCCATCCGTCCGCTCTCCGAGTCCGACATTTGGTTCGTTTGTGCCCGTTAGTGCCCAATCGGCGCCCCTTATCAGCGCGTCGATGCGGACTCCAGTGTCACGGTCGCGGGTCATCTCTTTCGCGTACACCTCGAGCTTCGCGTACACCTCGAGCGCCATCGCCGCCGAGCGGTGCCCCATCGGCTGGAAATGCTCGGCATCGACCAAATCGACCTCTATCAGCTGCACGTCCCCGACCCCGCCGTCCCGATGGCGGAAGCAATGAGGACCTTCGCTGGCCTCCGAGACGAAGGTGTCATCAGAGACGTTGGAGTATGCAATGTCGCCGTAGAGCAGCTCGAGGAGGCGATGTCAGTCCTACCGATCGTCAGCGTCCAGAATCGGTTCTCACCCTTTCATCAAGAGGACAGCACGATGGTCGACTACTGCGCTGACCACTCGATCGCGTATCTGGCGCATTCACCGGTCGGCGGCGGGCCGCCCCCTCACGGTGGCCGTGGCGCGAGCCTCGCTGCGTCGTTCCCCGCTGCAGCAGCTCTGGCGCAACGAAAGAAGATCTCCGTCTACCGGCTCGCACTGACGTGGCTTCTGAGCTTATCGCCCACGCTCATCCCCCTATCCGGCGCCGGCACGCCGGAGACTGCCCGCCGCGATTCAGCCCTCGCGGCCGACACAGTTCTCTCAAGAGACGAACTCGAAGAACTCGACTTCTCTTCGGGTTCGGCGCACCCGTAGCAACACGCGTTCTCATCGTCAGGCGTCGGTCAGGCGTCGAACCGGGCCTCGACGACCCCGGCCCCGTCGAAGGCCACGGAGACCTCGTCTCCGGGTGCGACGAAGCAGTGTCCGGTGCAGGTGCCGGTACTCACGATCTCGCCTGCCCAGAGTGTCCGGCCGTGCCCGCCGAGCCAGTTGACGAGCCACGTGAGCGAGGTCAGAGGATGTCCCATCGCGGCGCGGCCGAACCCCTCTTTCAGGAACTCCCCGTTGAGGCGCAGTTCGATTCGCGCGTAGGGGAGATCCAGTTCGTGCCAGTTCCGGACAGGTGCGCCCGTTACGAGCGCCGCACCTCCCCCGTTGTCGAGGCATGAGCCGAAGTATCCGCTGGCGCCGTACCAATCCTCGAAGACCGTGTCCCCGATCTCGAGCGTCGGAAGCAGGTAGTCGATCGTGGCGGCGACCTCTTGCTCGCTGTACGGCGCGCTGCGCGGCGAGAGATCTTCGCCGACCCGGAAGGCGAACTCGCACTCGACGTTGCGGTAGTTGATGAACAGTGACCCGGGAAGCTGAGCGGGGCTCTCGAAGACCGTCCTCCGGTAGATCCGGCCGGGGGCGGGCCCAGGCAGCCCCTCGGAGCGCTGGACCTCCTTGCTGGCCGCGCCGATCTTCCAGCCGGCGGGTTCCCATCCGAGTCTCTCGTCGAGGCGCAGCGCTACCTCCGTCACAGACGGCCAGTCCCGCGTCTGCAGTGCGACCGGTAGCGCGACGCTGATCCGTTCCTCGCGCCCCTTCGCGATCGCCTCGACGACGGCCTCCAATTCGTCGCCGCTCAGCGGCGTCTGACGCCGGCAGGCAACAGCCTCGCCGGGTGGAGTCGGGCCGTAGATCTGCCGGCCGCTGCTCGTGATTTCGGACGGCTCCGTGCGGCTCGCAGTCACCGAGCGTTGCTCCGTGTCGTCCCGCTGCCGCCACCGAACTGCGGGGCGCGCTTCTCGACGAAGGCGGCGATGCCTTCGAGGGCGTCTTCCGTCACGATCAGCCGGGCCGTCGCATCCTGTTCGAGCGTCAGCGCCGTGGGCAGCGATGACTCGAGGCCTTCACGAACGAGGCGCTTGATCGTCGCGATGGCGAGTGGCGCTTGCGCGGCGACGTTCGAGGCAAGCTCGGCCGCGGCCTCGGCCAGCTCCTCCTTCGACACGACCCGGTTCACGAGTCCCCAGTCGTGAGCTTCGTCGGCGGTGAGAAAGCGCCCAGTCATCAGCAACTCGTTCGCCCGCACTCGACCGACGAGCCGCGGTAGGCGCTGCGTCCCTCCGCCTCCGGGCACGAGACCGAGCTTCGGCTCCGGGAGCCCCAGCCGGGCGTTGTCGGCGGCGATGACAAGGTCGCAGGCGAGGACGAGTTCGAACCCCCCGCCGAGAGCAAACCCTTGCACCGCGGCGATCACAGGCTTGGCCAGTGCGGCGAGCTTGTCGGTGGTGGCGCGGCCGACGTCCATGAACGTCCTGTAGTCGTGGACGTTGATCCGGACGTAGTCCTCGATGTCGGCGCCGGCGGCGAAGGCCCGCCCGGCACCGCGGAGGATCCCGACGACTGCCGTATCGCTTGCCTCGAGCTCGTCGAGAGCGAGCGCGAGCTGCCGGAAGACCTCGCGGTTCAACGCGTTGAGCTTGTCAGGGCGGTTGAGCGTGATCCAGCCAACGCCGCCCTCCTCGCGATAGAGAACGACCTCCTCCACCGAATTCTCCGCAGTCATCTGTGCCTCCTCCGACAACGCCGGTCTCGCTCCGAAACGCCGAACGCGACGACTCCGGATCTGGGTGGGACATCGTGCCGTCCCGACGAACTTGACGCAGCCCGATCAATGATTCATCCTACCTTCCCTACTAGGCACACCTATCTTAGGGAGGGATCGATGAAGGCTCCAAAGAAGGAAAGCGGGCGCTCGGTGCGATCGCGCCTGCGGACCTCAGCGACCGTCACAGCTTTCCTGCTGGTGGCGGTGTTCGCTTTCGGTATTCCGGGTGCCGGCGCTGCGACCGCGGCTGATCCCCCGACGCCCACCAAGGCGCTCTGTAAGAAATCCAGCTACAAGATCGGGTACGACGTCTTCTCGGGCACCCAGCCGTTCGCGAACCTGGTGACGAAGGGCCTGAACGACGCCGCGAAGAAGCTCGGCTGCGTCACGATCATCAAGACGGTCGACAATCTCAACGGCCCTGTCGCAGTCGGCAACACCAAGACCATGATCAACCAGAAGATCGACGGGCTCGTCGACTTCAACGTCCTCGCGCCCTTCCAGCCGGCGATCGCAAAGCTCATCAAGGCGGCCGGAATCCCGGGCGTCGCGATCGTCGGGGCAGATCTGCCCGGCTCGCCATCGGTCGGTGCCGACAACTACCTCGCCTCCGTCAAGGACGGGGCCTACCTCGCGAAGGTGACCAAGAAGAGGTTCCCCGGAGTCGAGCCCTACGCGGTGATCGCGGCAGAGCCTTCCGCCGGCCCGATCATCATGAAGCGCTACTTCGGCGCCGTAGCCGGAGTCAAGCAGGTCTACCCGACCATCTCGAAGTCGCACGTGATCCAGGTCAAGAGCGACGGGACGGAGACCGGCACCTACAACAACGCCGTCTCGGCTCTCTCCCAGATCCCGAGCGACGGGGTCGTGATGATGACGGCCGTGAACGACGAGGTGACCCACGCGCTGTACAAGGCGGCGGGCGCGCGAGGAATCAAGAACTACCTCGTCAACTCGTTCGGCGGCGATCCCTTCGGACTGGCCCAGGTCTGCAAGGACCGCGTGCACTACGTCGGCGCCCTGTACCTCCTCCCCGAGGTCTGGGGATCGTCGGCACTCGCCGTGATCCTCGCCCAGATCAACGGCCAGCCGTTCCCCAAGGCAGTCGGGATCACGGGTAAGCAAGTGACGTACCGCTCACCCGAGACCGGGTGCAAGTAGTAGCAACGAGCCCAGCACCCTGGCCGGCGATCGCCGGCCAGGGTGGGCTCATCATCCGCTGCGAGAGGGCGGTGCGACCGCTGTCGATGGGCGATGCAAGCCCGCGGGGCGCTACAGTGCCCTCCCTGAGAGGTCGCCCCGCGCCTTGCGACGGCGGCTCTGCCGTGACAACAGACAGTCGAACCCGAACACGCCAATCCATGACTCGATCAACCCGATCCCAGGCGGGGGCACCAAGGTGAGCAACCTCAAGGAGGAGCCCGGCCTCACCGCCGAAAAACGCGTCGAAGGAGCCGACACAGGGGCGGCCGAACGCCGCGAAGTGCAGTTGGCGCGGCGGCGGCACATCGTCGAGCGGCTCCAGGGCCAGGGGCTCGTTCTCATCCTCGCGATCGTGTTCGTGATCATGTGGACGAGCTCGCCCTACTTCCTGTCGGTGGACAACCTGCTCACCGCCGCGAGCGTCGTGAGCGTCCTCGGCGTCATGGCCATCGCCGAGACGCTGATCATCATCGCCGCCGAGATCGACATCTCGATCGGGAGCGTGATGGCGGTCACGTCTGTCGTGATCGGCAATCTCGTCGCCCACGGGCTCAACGTCTGGGTGTCGGTGATCGTTGCCATGCTCCTGGCGGCCCTGATCGGCTTCGTGAACGGAGCCCTCACCGTGTGGTTCAAGATCAACTCGCTGGTTGTCACGCTCGGGATGTTCTCGATCGTGCTCGGAATCGCCTACGTCCTCTCGGACAGCTCGACCGTGATCATCGACGAGAACGGGTTCGACTTCATCGGCTCGGGCGAGATCGGCCCCGTCCCGGTTCCCGTCCTCATCTTCCTCGGGCTGTGGGCCGTCGCCCAGGCAATCCTGAAGCTCACGGCGCTCGGCCGCCACATCTACGCGGTCGGCGACAACTTGGACTCCGCAGTACGCGCAGGCATCCGCGCAGACGGCCTCCGCATCGGGCTCTTCATCGTGATGTCCCTCAGCGCGGCTGTGGCGGGGATCATCGTCACGTCCGAGCTGTCGTCCTCTGCCCCTCAGATCGGCGACCCGTATCTGCTGGCCGTCGTGACCGCCGTGATCCTCGGCGGCGCGAGCCTCGCCGGAGGGCGCGGAACGCTCGTCGGGACACTGCTCGCAGTCGCCATCCTCGGCGTGATCCAGAACGGCTTCGCGCTGCTGCAGTATTCCGTCTACACGCAGTACATCGTGCTCGGCTGCCTTCTGATCTTCGCCGTGCTGACCGACCAGCTCGTTCGACGGTCGGAGCGATGAGCGCCCGCGTCCTTCCGGGGGCACGTGCATCCGGGCGCCGGCGAGTCGGCCCCGAGGGGGTGCTCTCTTGACGGCAGTTCCCGACCAGCAGCCGACCTCCCTGTTGGAGGCTCGTGGGGTGACCCGATTCTTCGGGAGCATCGCCGCGCTGCAGGACGTGGACTTTCAGGTCCACGCCGGCGAAGTGGTCGGCCTCGTGGGCGACAACGGAGCCGGAAAATCGACGCTGCTGAAGATCCTGTGCGGCGCCCTCCGGCCTACGTCGGGAGAGATCCTCGTCGACGGCGACAACGTCGACTTCCATTCGCCCCGCGAGTCACGCGACCGAGGGATCGAGGTCGTCTACCAGGATCTGGCGCTCGCAACCGAGTTGTCGATCGCCGAGAACATCTTCCTGGGGCGGGAGAAGCGCCGCAAGGGAGCGCTTCGCCCACTCCGAATTCTCGACAGACCGGCGATGGCATCCGAGGCCGAGGAGACACTCGATTCCCTCGGGATCGAGATCGACGACGTTTCGGTCCGGTGCGGTCTGCTCTCGGGCGGGCAGCGGCAGGCGGTCGCCGTCGCCCGCGCGGTCAGGTGGGGCTCGAAGCTGCTGCTGCTGGACGAGCCCACGGCGTCACTGGCGGTGATGGAGCAGAGAAAGATCGGGGCACTGATCGAGGGGGTCGCGAAGCAGGACGTCGGCGTCATCCTCGTCAGCCACAACCTTCGACAGGTGCACCAGCTGTGCGACCGGATCGTCGTGCTGCTCCGCGGGCAGGTGGTGGCCAACCTCCGGGCAGAGGAGACCACGGTCGAGGACATCGTGATGTGGATCACCGGCGCCGCAGCCGAGCTCGCGGTCTGAGCGACGAAGGCGCGGCGCTCCGGCAGTGATCACGATCGCGGAGTTGCTCGACCCCACCGCGCCGGGCGAGCTGTGGCCCAGGCTCAAGCAGATCGGCGTCAACGACGTCGTCAGCCTGCTCGAGGCAGGGGAGCAGCACATGCGCTGGCTCCTGCACGAGTCACACGCGGACGATCGCTCGGTCCCGAGTCTGGACTTGACGGTCGACGAGCCTTGCTGGAGCCGTCCGTCGCTCGAACGCCTGAAGCGGCGCTATGAGGAAGCTGGCTTCAGGCTTGCCGCCCTCGAGGACACCCCGCCGATGGACAAGATCCGGCTTGGCCTGCCCGGACGCGAGGAGCAGATCGATGCCCTCTGCACGCAGATCCGCGCCATGGGGGCGCTCGGCATTCCGGTGCTCTGTTACAACTGGGTGCCGGTGTACAGCTGGGCGCGCACCCAGCTCGCGGTTCCGGCCCGAGGCAAAGCACTCGTCACCGGTTACGACCATTCGGCGATGATGGCGGCGCCGGTACGCCCCGAGGCGGAGTTGGCGACGGAGGAGCGCCTCTGGGCGAACTTCGAGTACTTCCTGCATCGTGTCGTCCCGGTCGCGGAAGAGGCCGGCGTTCGCCTCGCGCTACACCCGGACGACCCGCCGATCTCTCCCGTCAGGGGCCTCGGCAGGATCATGGTGAGCGTCGACGCGTTTCAGCGCGTGATCGACCTCGTCCCGAGCGACTGCAACGGAATCACCCTCTGCCAGGGGAACTTCGCGCTGATGACCGACGACCTGCCTGCCACGATTCGGCACTTCGGGGGTCAGGGAAAGGTGTTCTTCGTCCACTTTCGTGACGTGCGGGGTACGCCGGAGCGCTTTGTCGAAACGTTTCACGACGACGGTCCGACGGACATGCTGGCCTGTATGCGGGCGTATGCGGAGATCGGTTTCGACGGGATGCTGCGGCCCGATCACGTGCCGACCCTGTACGGCGAGCCCAACGACAAGCCGGGCTACGGAGCCCTGGGGCGGCTGTTCGCGATCGGCTACATCGTCGGGCTTCGAGAGGCTGCCTACGGCGACGCAGCCTCGGATCCCGCGTCCGCGGGCGCAACGTCCGCAGTAGAGACCCCGCAGGGCCGTTAGGCGTGGTCAGCCGGTGGCGCGGCGGGTGCCGGGGCCGACTCCGACCTCTTCGTGGCCTGCAGCCTGCGCCCCTCCTCGATCGCCTTGATCGCGCTGTCCATGTGGGCTCGCATCACGGCCGCCGCCTCGGCCGGGTCGCGGGCCCGGATTGCGCCGAGCAGCAGCTCGTGCTCGACGCTCGCTCGCTCGGCGGCCCATGGTATCTCCGTGGTCAACTTGCGGGCGTTTGCGATGAGACCGCTCACCGCGTCGAGCATGATGGCGTAAATCGGGTTGTGACTCGCCGCCGCCAGGGCCGCGTGGAAATCGTCATCGGGGTTGCTGACCTCGCGGCCTTCCCTGTGGGCGGACTGGAACGCGCGAAGGCAGGCGGCGATCCTCTCGATGTCGTCTTCCGTGGCCATTTCTGCGGCCCGGGAGGCGATCTCGACCTCGAGCAGCCGCCGGAACGCGTAGAGGTCGCCGACGGCCTCCTCTTTGAGAAGAGCGGAGACGGTCACGGTGTCGATCACGTTCTCGCTCTCGATCCCGATCACGGTGGCGCCTCGCCCTGGTCGCACCTCGACGAGCCCCAGGGTGACGAGCGCCTGGACCGCCTCGCGCACGGAGTTGCGGCCGACGGCGTACTCTTCCATCAGGACCTTCTCCGTCGGGAGACGGTCGCCGGGCCCGAACTCTCCCGCCCGAATGCGATCGAGCACCGCCGCGCTCACCGCCTGGCTCAGGGTTTGTCGGCCGAGGAGCATGTCGGCAAATTCTAATACAGAGAACGCCCCGTTATTACCGATAATGGGATAATCGTTTTGGGCATGCTCGAGCGTTCGAGACACAACGGCACGGCCGGCGGGGAGTGCGTACTCGTAACCGGGTGCGAGGGGTGCATCGGCTCGTGGGTCGTCCGGAAGCTGGTCGAAGAGGGGTTCCCCGTGGTGGCGTGCGATCTCGGCCCGGAACCGCGCCGCCTGCCGCGCATCCTCGAACAGCCGCTCCTCGAGCACGTCGCCTATGTCAGCGCCGATCTGACCGGCGGCCGTGTGCTCGACGAGCTCGTGGAGGAGCACGGCATCACGCGCATCGTCCACCTCGCCGCGTTGCAGGTGCCGTTCGTCGCGGCGAACCCGCTGCTCGGGGCGGAAGTCAACGTCGTGGGCACGGTCCGGGTCTTCGAGGCAGCGCGTCGCTCGGGGTTGGTCAAGGGTGTCGCCTACGCCAGCTCGTCTGCCGTCTTTGGCGCGTCCGGGGCGTGGGGCAGGCCCGACACCCTCTACGGGGTGTTCAAGGCGGCAAACGAGGAAACCGCTCGCTTCTACGCCCGCGACTACGCGACGCCGAGCGTCGGGCTCCGCCCCTGCGTCGTCTACGGGCCGAACCGCGACCAGGGACTCTCGGCCGCGATCACGCACGCGCTCAAGGCGGCCGTCCTCGGCCTGCGCTACACGATCCCTTTCTCAGGACGGATCGACCTCCAGTACGTGGAGGACGTCGCGTCTGCCTTCGTCCGAGGCGTCCTTGCCGATCACGACGGAGCCCACATCTTCGACCTGCACGGTGAGCTGGTCGACATCGCCGACGTGATCTCGATCATCGAAGAGCAGACTCCTGAAGCGGCGGGGCTGATCTCCCACGGCCCGGATCCCGTTCCGGGGCGCGTCGAATTCGACGATGAAGCACTCAGGGGATTCCTGGGCGAGCTTCCGAAGACCTCGCTCGCGGACGGTGTCCGAGCGAGTCTCGAGCTCTTCGCCCGGCAGCGTGATGCCGGCTCTCTCACGCCGGCGGGCTTGCAGGCCGACGCCGGGATTCCCATCAGCTGAGGGACGACGGCATCCGAAACGCCGGCGCGATGGTCGATTACCGGGTACCGGGCGACCAGGCGAGGCAGACCGCGGATCCCTCGAGGTAGCGCTCGAAGTCGCGAGAACCCAGGCGGTTCTCGCCTCCCGGGAGCTCGATGCGCTCGACGCTCCCCCTGAGCTCGCGTGCCGCGGCGAGGTTGCCTCCCGTCGCGGCGGCAGCCGCAAGCATCGCCGCCCCCAGAGCTGAGGCGTCCGATTCTGCCAACGTGCAAAGTGGGCGTTCGAGTGTGGCCAGACGCGACTCTCGCCATGGTGACTGCGACGCCCCGCGACCGGCGACGTGCACCTCGCCGGCCCGCGTTCCGAGATGCGCCTCCGCAGTGGAGAGGACGTGGAGCTCGCTGAGACACACGCCCGCGACGACCGCCCGAGCAAGCTCGGCTGCGCCGTCGTGGGCTGACAGACCGAGAAACGCGCCACGCACGTCTGTCCGCCAGACCGGGGCGCGCTCCCCCGAGAGGTACGGGACGAACAGCGGCGACTCGCCGTCCGCGACCCCTGCCCTGGACGCGAGCGCGAGCACCTCCGTGACCCCGGTGCCAAGGACGCGAGAGAGCCACTCGACGGATGCGCCGCCCGATTGTGTCGGCCCATAGACGACAGACAGAGGGGCGCAGGTGCGCGGAATGGCTAGCAGCGAGCCGCCGGTGGGATTGTCGATCTCCGTCGAGAGACCGACGATGTTCGATGTCCCGGAGAGCACGAACCCTGTTGCCGCATCGAAGGCGCCGACGGCCAGCATGCCAGCCAGCGCGTCACTCCAGCCCACGGCGACGGGTGTCCCTTCCGCGAGGCCGAACGCCGAGGCGGCCTTCGCCGAGACAACCCCTCGTGGAGCCCAGGCCGCCGCGAGCGGAGGCACCACGTCCGCCGTCCAGCCGGTTCGCCCGAGCACACAGGTCGCCGCCGCAATGTCGATCACGTTGCAGAGACCCTTTGTCGACCACGGGTCGGAGAGGGGCGATCCGGTCAGATGAAGACCGACGAAGTCCTTTGGTTGGAGGGCCCACCGCGTTCGCCGCACGCTGTCGGGCTCGTGACGCGAGAGCCAGAGCAATCGCGCCGGTGGGTACGAGGGCGTCCACGGTAGCTCGACGCCGAAGAGCGGTTCACTCGACCCGAGTTCTTCTGCGAGCTCCTGCGCCTCGGCGGCGGCCCGCGTGTCCTGCCAGGTGAGAGCGGGGCGCACGGGCTCGCCGTCACGATCGGCGAGCACGAGTGTCGGCGTCTGGCCGACGAGGCCGATACCGCGCAGATCGACGTCCATCACGCCGCAGGCCGCGATCACCTCACGGGTTCCTCGGAGGTACTCATGCGGGCTCTGCTCGGCCTCGCCGTCCGGCCCGAAGCTCGAGTCGTACGACGCATCTGCGCGGGCGCGAACGACCCCGTCCGGGCCGATCAGCAAGGCCTTGACAGACGAGGTGCCGATGTCGAGGCCGAGCCAGTACTGAGCTGCCACGACATGATGCTATCCATTTAGTAGGGTTGATCCGATGAATGACGAATCGCGCTTTCTCGAGCCCGTCGAGATCGCAGACGGGGTCTTCTGTATCCCGACCGACTACCCGCAGGTCGCGGATGCTCCCCTGTGGATCTATCTCGTGCGCGACCGCGTTTCAGCCCTAATCGACTGCGCCGTCCCCACCACCTACGATGCGGTGCTCGGAGACGCGTTGGCCCGGCTCGGGATCGAGCCGACCGAGATCGCGTGGGTCATCCTCACCCACGGGCACTCCGACCACATGGGGGGGCACGCGACGCTGAGTCAGCACACGTCCTTTTCGGTGGCGGCACCTCTCGAGGACGTGATCTGGGTGGAGTCGGTCGAACGACAGTGGCACGACTTCTGGGATCGTTGGCCGGGCACGTTCTCGCTCGACGCGGAGCGCGACATGATCGTCGCGATGTGTGGAGGCGACTTGCCCGTGGATCGCGTCCTGCGCGACGGGGACGTGTTCGAGCTGGGCGACCGGCGTCTGGAGGTCGTACAGACCCGAGGGCACACGCGCGGGCACTGCGCCCTCTTCGAACGCGCCACGGGCATCGCGTTCTGTGGCGACGTGACGCAGGGCCATGGGATTCCCGCATCGAGTGGGTCGAGCGTCTTCGCGCCCCTGTACGACGATGTCGACGACTACCTGGGCGGGCTCGAGCGGCTTCGCGCTCTGCCGTTCACGCTCCTCTGCCCCGCACACCGACCCCCCCTCGACCGCGATGCCGGGCTCGCCTTCATCGACGACAGCACGCGTTTCGTCGGCGAGACCGACGCTCTCGTCCGCACTCTGATCGAACAGGCAGACGCGCCGCTCAGCACTGCCGCGGTGGCAGCCGAGATCGGCCGCTCCGTGGGAACCGATCCGCCGGTCTCGATCCAGACCGTCTACACCGCCACCGCACATCTACAGAAAGCCGCGCGTGCCGGGCTCATCGTGCCGCAGTGGGCTCCAAGCGGAAAGCAGGCATGAGCGAGCCCGTCGAGCTGCGTGGGATCACCTGGGACCACGAGCGAGGACGCGACCCGCTCATCGCCGCCGCGGTGCCCTTCGAGGCGGAGACCGGTATCAAGGTGACCTGGGACGTGAGGCCTCTACAGGGCTTCGCCGACGCACCCATACCCGAACTTGCGAAGCAGTACGACCTGCTGGTGTACGACCACCCGCACATCGGTGAGATCGTCCCGACAGGAGCGCTCGTCGCGCTCGACGAGCTGGTGGACAGCTCCTTCATCGAAGACCAGGCACGCAATTCGGTCGGCCCGAGCCACAGGAGCTACGAGTGGGACGGGCACCTCTGGGCCTTCGCGATCGACGCGGCAGGACACGTCAGCGCCTACCGTCCTGACCTCCTCGACGACCTGGGAGTCGGCGTGCCCGCCACCTGGGAGGATGTGTGGGAGCTCGCCGCTCGCGCCCGCCGGAAAGGGCGGTACGTCTCGCTGCCGCTGATCGCCGTCGACACGCTCGCCGCCCTCCTCACGCTTTGCGCGAACTCCGGCGTCGAGCCATACACCGATCCCGAGCGGCTTGCGCCGCGTGACGTCGCCCTGTCCGACCTCGAGACGCTCTGCCGGCTCGTGGGGATCAGCCACCCGGACGCGTTCACGTGGAACCCGATCCGCCTGCTCGATCACATGGCGGAGGCCGATGACCTGGTCTACTGCCCGATTCTGTTCGGCTACTCGAACTACAGCCGGCCTGGATTCCGCAGCAACCTCGTCCGCTTCCAGCCCGTCCCCTCTGCCGGCCTCGGCCCCCGCGGCGGCGTCATCGGAGGCGCCGGCATCGGCATCTCCGCCTCGTCGGCCCATTGCGAAGCAGCGCGAGACTATGCCGCTTACGTGGCGTCGCCCGAGGTGCAACGGTCGCTGTATGTCGACGCGGGCGGCCAACCCGGTCACCGGGGAGCGTGGCTCGACCCTGCGGCGAACGAGACCTGTTGCGGGTTCTTTGCAGACACCCTTCCCGGTCTCGACGCCGGCTACCTCCGCCCCCGTTACGACGGAGCGCTCCTCGTCCAGAACGACGGCGGCAAGATCATGTTCGAGTTCTTGCGCAACGGGGGCGAGCCGGGCCGGCTGCTCGACACCCTCGACGATTTATACAGGCGCTCACAGAGTGGCGCCGGGCATTGAGCCGGTGACGGCCCGCACCAGCGGAAGCACGCGCCGGGGCCCGTGGTCGGCTCTCGAGCTCACGAATGACGAGCTGTCCGTGACGGTCCTGCCGGAGAAAGGCTGCGACATCCTGGAGCTCGTCGACCGCCGGTCGGGCATCGACGTGCTCTTCAAGGCGCCCTGGGGATACGGGCGCAGGCCACTGTATGCACCGAGCTCGTTCGCCGCCTGGCTCGAGTCATACCCGGGTGGCTGGCAGGTGCTGCTGCCGAACGGAGGGGACGCCACGATCGAGCATGGCGTCGAGTGGGGCTTCCATGGAGAGGCGGGCACGATCGAGTGGACCGTCGAGGACGTGACGGCGCAGGCGGCGCGCTTCTCTGTATCGCTCATCACCGCACCGCTGTCCGTCGAGCGCCGGGTCAGCCTCGACCGGAACGTCGTGCGCGTCGAGGAACGCGTGACCAATCACGGTGAGGACGAGATCGAGGTGATGTGGGGTCATCACCCGACCTTCGGGGCACCGTTCCTCGAGTCCGGGTGCACGATCGCGACCAGCGCGCGGACCTTCACCGCAGACGACACCGCTCCCGGCGCAGGCCTCGAGCCGGGGCTTCGGTCGCCGTGGCCACGAGCAACTCTGGAGAGTGGCGGCAGCATCGACCTCTCGGTCGTGCCGGGACCCGACGAACCGCGGGCGGTGCTGGGCTACCTGGGCGACTTCGAGGACGGCTCCTACACCATCACGAACCCGCGGCTCGGGCTCGCCGTCACCGTGCGTTGGCCCCTCGAGGTCTTCCCCCACGCCTGGTTCTGGCAGGAGCTACACGCGACGCCCGGCTATCCTTGGTTTCGCCGCGCCTACACGACCGCGATCGAGCCGAACACCACGATCCCCGCCCAGGGCATCTCCAGGGCACGGGCGAAAGGAGGCGTGCCCTTGCGGCTCGAGGCCGGAGGAACGCGCGAGGTCACACTCGAGGCAGAGCTCGATGCGACGGCGCGGACGAGCACGTTTGACCTCTCGTAACCGCCTGGGTAGCCTCCGTTCAGAGGGTTAATCTGTTTTATCGGATGAATAGCGGGAGGTTGTCGTGACCGGTTCGTTTGTCGGCAAGGTCGCTCTGGTCACCGGCGCCGCGATGGGCGTCGGGGCCGCGATCGCGGAGGCCCTCGCGCAGGAAGACGCTGCCGTCGGACTGCTGGACGTCGATGAGGATGCGCTGCAGTCCACAGTCGACGGGATCGTGACGAAAGGCGGGCGGGCGATTGCCTGCCTCGGGGACGTGAGCAAGGCGGCGGACACGAAGGCGGCGGTCGAGCAACTCGTCACCACCTTCGGAGGCCTCGACGTGCTCGTCAACAACGCGGGCGTCGTCCGCTACGGATTTCTGCCCGACTTTCCCGAGGAAGACTGGGACTACGTGCTCGACATCAACCTGAAAGGCATGTACCAGACGGCACGCTATGCGATTCCGCACATGCGCGCCCGTGGAGGCGGAGCGATCGTGAACCTCGCTTCCGTGCAGGCGTACTGGAGCCATCAGGCGGCGGTCGCCTACTCGGCCTCGAAGGGTGGCGTCGTAGCGTTCTCGCGAGCGCTCGCGCTCGATCATGCACGGGAGGGGATCAGGGTCAACGCGATCGCCCCCGGATCGGTGAGGACGCCGATGCTGCTCGATGCGGCGAAGCGGAGCAATCCGGAGGATCCAGGCAGCGCTCTCGCGATGTTTGCCCAGTCGCATCCGATCGGACGCCTGATCGAGGCCTCCGACATCGCCAATGTCGCCCTCTTCCTGGCAAGCGACAAGGCCGGAGCGATGACGGGGGCCACCGTGCTCGTCGACGGCGGTCTCGTCGCCGGCACGGTTGGCTGGGACATCGAGAGCGAGGAGGTGGAATGAGCGGGCCTCTGAGCCACATCCGCGTGCTCGACTTCACCGCACTCGTCCAGGGCCCGATGGCGACGCAGATACTCGGAGATCTCGGCGCCGATGTGATCAAGTTCGAACGGCCCGGCGGGGAGTGGATGCGCTCTTGGGGGATCCTCAACGGCCGCAGCTTCGGCGAGATGGACTCGTTCCTCGCCTTCAACCGCAACAAGCGCAGCGTCGCGGTCGACCTCAAGGACCCCCGTGTCGCAGAGCGGATTCTCGAGCTCGCCGTCGAGGCGGATGTGGTCGTCGAGAACTTCCGTCCGGGTGTCATGGCCCGGCTCGGTCTCGGCTACGACGACTTCAAGGCCAAGAACCCGCGCATCATCTACGCATCGTCGTCGGGCTACGGGCAGGAGGGCCCCTACAGCAAGCGTCCCGGCCAGGATCTGCTGATTCAGGCGCTCAGCGGGCTCATGTTCCTGACAGGCCGCAAGGGCGAGCCCCCCACCGCGTGCGGCATCGGTATCTCTGACCAGTACACGGCGCTGCACATCGCGATCGGCATTCTGGCGGCGCTCGCCCACCGCGCCGAAACCGGTGCAGGGCAGAAACTCGAGGTCGACCTGTTCTCGTGCACGGTTGCCATGCAGCAGCAGGAACTCACCTATTTCCTCAATCACGGCACGCTTCCGGAACGGCCCGAGGAGAATCTCGGCTCCGTCTGGGCGACGGCGCCCTTCGGGATCTATGGGACGGCCGACGGTCACATCGCGATCGCGATGACTCCCTGTCCCGTTCTCGCGGGGGCTCTCGGCCTTCCTTGGCTCGAGGAGTTCGACACGCTCGACAAGATGATCGCGTCGCGCGCCGAGATCTACTCCGGGCTCTCCGAGCACCTGAGCGGCAATACGAGCGCGCACTGGATCGACGTGCTGCTCGAGCACGACGTCTGGTGCGCGCCGGTTCAGACCTACGAGCAGCTCGTCGATGATCCTCAGGTAGCTCACAACGAGCTGTTCTGGGACGTGCCGGTCGGGGCCGGCGAGGGCAGTTTCCGAACACCGGGCTCACCGCTCCAGTTCTCCCTCACGCCGGCGGAGATCCGCCACGGGGTGCCGCGGGCGGGGCAGCACACGAGTGATTTCTTTTCCGAGAGCGACCTCGCCGGCCCTGATCCGGGCGAGTAGGGAACCCTGCGCAGGCTCGACCTTCGATGAAGGTGATCATCACCGGAGGACTGGGCTTCCTGGGTCTGCGCCTCGGTAGCCGGCTGCTCGAGCTGGGAGAGCTCACCGCAGGCGATGGCGCGCTCTCCCCGATCGACGCCCTCGTGCTGGCCGATACCTCGCTGCCCTCCGCACGCGCCGAGTGGATGGACGAGCGCGTCGAGCTCGTCGCCGGCGACGTGACCGACCGCGAACGCGTCTTCGGGCTCGTCGACCGCGACGACCTCAGCGTGTTTCATCTCGCCTCGATCGTCAGCGCCCAGGCCGAACGAGATCTCGACCTCGCTCTGCGGGTCAACCTGGACGGGGGACGCAACGTGCTCGACGCGGTCAGGGCTCGCGCCGGAAGGCAACGCGTGGTCGTGACGAGCACGTACGCGACCTTCGGAGGAACGCTTCCCGAGATCAGCGGCGACACCACGAAGCTCCTGCCCCAGTCGTCCTACGGGGTCACGAAGGCGATCCTCGAACTCCTCGTCAACGACTACTCGCGCCGTGGTCACATCGACGGTCGCGCGGCGCGGTTGCCCACCGTGATCATCCGCCCCGGTGCCGCCAACGCCGCAGCGTCGTCCGTCGCCAGCGCGATCTTCCGCGAGCCGCTTGCGGGGCGGCCTTACGAGGTGCCAGTGGCGCCGGAAACCCGGATGGCCGTGGGTGGTGTGCGGACGGCGATCGACGGCCTGATCGCCCTCCACGAGGCGGACGGCGCCCGGCTCGGCGTAGATCGCGCTGTCAGCTTGCCCAGTCTGTCCGCCTCGATCGAGGAGATGATCGAAGCGCTGAACCGCGTCTGCGCCGGCCGCCCGCTCGGCTCTATCAGCTGGGCTCCCGATCCCGCGATCCAGGCGATCGTCTCATCCTGGCCACACCTCGTCGACTCCACGCGCGCGGCCGGTCTAGGCGTCCCACCCTCGGACTCTCTCGATCGGATCATCCGGGACACGGTCGCCGACCTCAGCGGCGGAGATCGAGGCAGTGCCTCACTGGAAGCGGGCTGACACCGTCCCGAAGGGAACATTCTCGACGACGACCTCGTCAGACGGCGCAACCCAATGTGTCTGGACGACGCTGCCGAGGAGCACGACCGAACCGGCCCGAAGCGAGCAGCCGTTGCGCGCGCACCTATCGGCCAGCCAGACGAGTGCGGCCAGCGGGTCCCCGAGGATGTCCGCGCCGACGCCTCTTCCCACCTCGATACCGTTGACGGCCAGTCGTGCCGATGCTCGAGCAAGGTCGATCTCCTGCCAATCCAGCCGCTCGTTGCCGAGGACGCAGGCCGCACCGAAGAAATCGTCGGTGACGAGCGTCGGCATGTCGAGGGCGCGCCAATCTCGGTAGCGGTCGTCGACGATCTCGATGGCGGCCATGACGGACTCGACTGCCGACTCGACTTCGGCGCGTTCGAAGGGTGCCGAGACCGCTTCGAGGTCACGCCCCATGCGCACTGCGAGCTCGCACTCGACGCCGGGACGGACGAAGTCGGAGTGCCGGAAGCAGGCATCGTGGTGCTTCACCGTCGGGCCGAAGATGCCGCCTGCCGCGGGACGGTCGATCTCGAGGTAGGCCTGCATGGTCGGCGACGTGCAGCCGATCTTCCACCCGACCACATCGCCCCGTCCCGCACCCGTCAGGATGTCGTGCAACGCACCCTGGATCCGGTAGGCGTCGTCCTCGTCGCGGGGCCGAAGCTCCTCTGGGAATCCGTCGAAGCCAAGTCCTTCGAGGCGATGGCGCGCGAGCAGCTCCGCCGCTGCCCGGACGCGCGACTCCTCCGGGCGCGGCTCAGGAACGGTGTCGGCTTCGCGCGGCGCCTCTGACCCGGCCGGCCACTCCATCGCCTTGCCTCCAATACGCAGCACGTCGAATGTTTGCGCGTCCGCTCCCGCGGGACAGTGGAGTCGCCTGCTGAAGACCGCTGTCCGGACGGGGCGTATGACGCCGTTGCCTAGGAAGGTACGGTAAAGCAGATTAGCCCACCCTACTCGACCGGCTTCGTGCTCCTTCTCGGCAGGGCCGGCCGGGTGCCGAAGGCGAAAGGCGGATTGGCGTGCACGTCGAGCAACCTTTGGATGTCACAGCGACACTCGCCGGTCGCCTGCGGGCCGTCGGGGTCGTTCCCGTCGTCGAGTTGCCGGCCGTCGAGCTTGCCGTGCCGCTCGCCGAGGCACTCGCGGCCGGGGGGCTCCCGTGCGTCGAGATCACACTGCGGACGCCTGCGGCGTTCGCCGGCCTGGAGGCGGTTCGCCGCCGATTCCCCGGCATGCTGCTCGGCGCGGGCACCGTTCTCTCGGAAGAGCAGGCCGATGCCGCCGTCGCGGCAGGAGCCGATTTCATCGTCTCGCCCGGGACAAGCCCGGTGCTGATCGAGCACTGCATCGCGCGGGGCGTTCCGATCCTGCCCGGCGTCTGTACCCCCACCGAGATCGAAGTCGTGCGGGCCTACGGTCTCAGGACGATGAAGTTCTTTCCCGCAGAGCCGATGGGCGGCGCGCCGTTCCTCCATGCGCTGTGCGGCCCGTACCAGGATGTCGGCTTCGTTCCGACGGGCAGCATCAACCCCGCGGTCCTGCCCGGCTACCTTGCGCTGCCTCAGGTGGTCGCCTGTGGTGGCAGCTGGATGGTCAAGCCGGACGTGCTGATCGCGGGGGAGTTCGACGTGGTCGAGGCACTGGCGGCGGAGGCGGCTCGGTTCGTAGCGCAGCGATGACGCTTGCGTTCAGACCCAAGCACGAGTGCCGCTACGACGTGGTGGCCCTCGGCGGACCACCCCCGGGCGACAGGTCGATGGCGACGTTGGCCGAGGTGAGGAAGCTCATGAGTGGAGGCGGAGCTTGCGTTTCGCGCTAGACGGGGCCGGTGGTCGCCGCCCGTTGGTCGTCACACTTCGGAATGGCGCAGCCAACCGCCGTCGACGCGCACGTTCTCGCCGGTCACATAGCGGCTCTGGTCGGAGAGGAGGAAGATGACGACGCTCGTGACGTCCTCGGTGGTGCCCAGCCGACCGAGCGAGGTTCGTCGCTCGATGGCGTCGGCATCGAGGGCGCCTGCCGCGATCATCTGTTCCGAGGCCTCTGTCCTGATGAAGCCGGGAGCGACGCAGTTGACCCGGATGCCGTCGGGGGCGAGTTCCGCTGAGGCGACAGCCGTCAGTTGAACGACGGCAGCTTTTGCGGCGGCGTACGCGCTCCTGCCCTCGGCCGCCCCGGCGGCATGGATCGAGGCCATGTTCACGATCGCACCCGGCCGGCCCTGACTTGCCCGTGCGAAGCCCCGGATCATGAGGTAGGTGCTGATCAGGCTCGCGTCGACGCAGGCGCGCCACGCCGCGGGCTCGGAGTCGACTAAGGCGACGTTATAGCGAGCCCCGGCAAAGTTGACCAGGAGGTTGCGGTCTCCGAATTGCGGCTGCCAGTCATGGAAGAATCGCGCGACATCCTCCTCGTCCGTGGCGTCGACGAGAGCATGATCCCAGGGGAGGGATGCTGCGGGGGCGTGGCGCGACAACGTCACGACCCGCGCGCCTGCCAGATGGAGCGAGCGGGCAACGTCGAGGCCGAGTCCCTGAGAGCCACCGGCGACGATGGCGAGAGCTCCTGCGAAGGTGCCCATCATGCGTCGGTCAGGAGCACCTTCAGCGCCTGCGTGCCCGGTGTCGTCAGTTCCGCGAGTGCCGATGCTGCATCTCGCGGCTGAAAGCGGTGGGTGATCAGGGTCTGCATGAACGAGGGTGCGGCGCGCAGGAGCTCGATCGCAGCGGGGAACTGACCGGCGCTGTTGCGCGTTCCGAGAAGACACAGTTCTTTCCGGGTCATCACGATCATCGGTAGCGAGAAGGTTCCGGAGCTCTGGCCCACGACCATGATCTGCCCGCCGGGCCGCACGATCTCGTGCGCGTCACCGAGGACCTGGGGGACGCCGGTCGCCTCGAAGACGACGTCGGCTCCCGCGGGCTGGTGCTGCGCAAGCATTGCCCCGAGGCCCTCCGGCGCAACGGGAACGCCGAGCCCGAGCTCCTCGACGCGATTGCGTCGCGACGCGTTCGGCTCGACGACGATCACGATTCGGGACTGCCTTGGCGCCAGCGCCAGTGCGATCGAGAGACCGATGACGCCTGCCCCGAGGATCACGGTCACCTCGCCGGCCCTGACCGCCGAGCGGGCGACTGCGTGACAGGCGACGGCGACCGGCTCGACGAGAGCCCACGCAGCAGGATCATCCGAGGCCGGGACGCCGTGCAACTTGGACGCCCGCGCAACGAAGCGGCCGGCGAGCGATCCGACCCGCTGGACACCGAGCACTTCCAGGTTCTCGCAGCGGTTGTACGCGCCCCGCTTGCATTCGGGGCACGAGCCGCACTCGACGGTCGGCTCCACGACGACGATGGTGTCCTGGACGGCCTCGTCGACCCCGGGCCCGAGCAGAGCCACTCGCCCGACCATCTCGTGACCCTGCACGAGTGGGTAGCGCGCATACGGGTGATCGCCCAGGAAGAGATGGATGTCGGAGCCGCACACGCCCGTGGCGAGCGTCTCCACGACCACTTCGCCGGGGCCGGGCGCCGGGTCGGCCTCCTGCTCGATCTCGAACGTCTGGGGGCGCGCCGTCACGACGGCCACGCGGTCGCGGCTCGCCGGTGCGCGGACGGCCTCAGCCATCGCGCAACCCTCTCGTACCGCGAGCGTGGCGACCGGCGAACATTGGACCAAATCTACCTTTGCTGCCAGCCACATGGGTCGGTGTGGGGGGACCCGTCGTTCGCCGGCAACCCATTGTCCTCTTCAGTGGGTGTTACGTAAAGCGGGCTCATGTCCCTCTGGTCATCACCCTTGATCGTCGGTTGCACAGGGCGCCAGGACCGCGTTGAAAGGGAAGAGACTCGAGATCTCGGGAATGAGAACGACGGTGACGTTGGCCCTGCCAAGCCACGGCCGCCGATCCTCGCCAGCGGTCTCATGAGCTGCGGAAAGAGCGTCCCTCGGATCGGTGTTCCCGCGGATGTTGGCTGTGCCGTGCCCGAATAGCCTGAGTGGGTGGCGCTTGCGACGAGAGACCCCGGGAAGCGGAGCCGCGGAGAGACGGTGGTCGCGGGGATCTGTGGCGTCTGCTCGTCCGGTTGCGGCGTCGAGATAGTTCTCGAACAGGGCCGGATCAAGCGTCTGCGGCCGCGCCGCGACCACACGCGCGGCATTGTCTGCACGCGCGGCACCCGCGCACCGGAGGTCGTGTACTCGCCTGACCGGCTCGTGTACCCGCAGTTGCGGGTGGGTGGTCGTGGCGAGGGCCGCTTCGAGCGTGTTTCGTGGGACGACGCCTATGCGTTCCTGGTCGAGCGGCTGCAGACGATTGCTGCTGCCTATGGTCCGGAGGCGGTCGCCGTCTACACCGGCCGCGGTAACTTCGAGTTCGGCCTCGGCGAGATGTTCGCGCCGGTCGGGCCGGCCGAGTCGTCCGCCAACGCCGTGCTGTTCCCGTTCGGATCGCCCAACGCGACGGGCGTCGGCTCGCTCTGCTTCGTCGCGTACGGCATGATCGCACCGCATTCGTGCTTCGGCGAGGTATACCGCAACCTGGCCGAGGACATCGACCACGCCGATCTCGCCCTCGTCTGGGGTGCCAACCCGGCCACGGCCTCACCGCCGGAGAACCTTGTCCGCCTGAAGCAGCTGCAGGCCCGCGGCGGCCGCGTGGTGGTGATCGACCCGCGCCGTTCGGAGACTGCGCGGGCGCTGCGCGCCGAGTGGGTCGGCATCCGGCCGGGCACCGACGGCGCGCTCGCGCTCGGGATGCTGCACGTTCTGATCGCCGAAGGCCTCTACGACCGCGCATTCGTCCGGCGTTTCACACACGGCTTCGACGAGCTCGCCACCTACGCGGCGGCCTTCACACCCGAGCGCGTCGAGGCGATCACCGGTGTCCCGGCCGACACCGTGCGGGAGCTCGCGCGCGCCGTGGCGATGGCGTCGGGCTGCTCGATCCTGATGTACACGGGCCTGGAGTACTCGAACTCGGGTGTGCAGGCGATCCGCGCCGTGCTCGTCCTGCAGGCGATCGCCGGCCACCTCGACGCCCCCGGCGGCAAGCTCATCCTCCCCCGCGATCGACTACGCCTCAACCGCAACGTCACGCCGCCTCCAACCGGCGGCCGGCCGGCCATTGGCTCGGCCGAGTTCCCGCTCTTCCACGAGCTGCGCCGGGAGGCGCACGCCGCCCTGCTGCCGAAGGCGATCCTCGACGGCGACCCCTACCCGGTGCGGGGGATGATCGTCAGCGGCTCTTCGATCCTGACGGCCTGGCCGGAGCCGTCGCGCTGGCGGCGGGCGCTCGCCGCGCTCGACCTGCTCGTCACGATCGACCGCTTCCCCACCGCCGACGCGGCCTATGCCGACCTCGTGCTGCCGGCGACGACGATGTTCGAGATCGAGTCCTACCAAGAATACCCCGGCCGCGTCGAGCTCCGCCGCCGCGTGATCGAGCCGGTCGGCGAGGCCCGTAACGACTACCTGATCTTCGCCGAGCTGGCCGCCCGCCTCGGCTACGGGGAGCGCTGGCCCCAGACGGAGCGCGGCATGGTGGAGCTGGCGCTCGAGGGCACCGGCATCAGCTACGAGCAGCTCGCCGCAAGCCCTGACGGCGTCGAGCTACACGAGCCGGCGCGGCGGTACCGCAAGTACGAGACCGGCGAGCTGCGCCCTGACGGGCGGCCCGGTTTCAACACGCCCACCGGCCGCTTCGAGATCGCCTCCGAATGGTTCCGCAGCTACGGCTACGAGCCGCTGCCCGTCTATGCCGAGCCGACCGAGGGCCCACTCGCAGCGCCGGAACTGGCGCGCCACTACCCACTCGTCCTCACCTCGGGGGCGCGCACCAAGTCGGACTTCCGCTCCCAGCACCGCAACATCCCCTCGCTCGTCGCCATGCAGCCCTGGCCTCTCGTGCACCTCCACACGGCCGACGCCGCCGCGCGCGGCATCGCCGACGGCGACGACGTGGCCGTCGTCACGCCACGCGGCCGGGTGCACTTCCGGGCGCGCGTGGACGAGGACATCGTTCGCGGCTCGGTTGAGGCGAATATGGGCGGAGGCGGACCGCTCGGCCCGGCCGCCTGGCGCAACGCCAACGTCAACGACCTCACGGACGCCGCGAACTACGACCCCATCTCCGGCTTCCCCGTCTACAAGGCGCTGCTCTGCGAGGTGGAGCGGGCGGCGTCGAGCGCGCCCAGGGAGTCTCGAGACCAAATTGACTGGACATCGGTGCCGGGAGAACGGTCAATCGACGCGGAGCGTCCCGGCGAGTCCGCCCACGGTCGACCTCGCCGGGATGCGTTTGACAGCGACTAGGCGGTGACGAGCGTCTGCGCAGCGACGAATGTGTGCGCCGGGTAGACCTCGGGCTCCGCCGAGATATTCAGCTCCTGCATGATCGGCACGAGCTTCTCACCGAACTTTCGCGCCGCTTCCTCGGATTCCCATACGTCGACAACGCGGAATCCGTTCGGCCCCTGACCCGCCGCGTGGGACAGCAGGCCTTCGACCGGCCAGTCGCTTGGCGACTCGACGCGATCTTTGCCGCTCACCCTACGCACGGCCCCCTCGTACGTCTCCTGCGTCAGCCCCGAGCCTTGGTGAACGATGATGACTGCCACCCTTACCTCCTTCTGCCGTTGGACTGTCCCGCAATTAATGACAGATGTTGCGATCTCGCGCTGCGATGATACGGGATCGGACTCGCCGAACGCCTTTCAACTTGAGCTCGAGTGTGGCCCTCTGAGTGGCCCACCAAGACGAGAACGGCCCCGGAGGGGCGCAATCCTGCATGGTTCCTAGATGTAAGACCCAGGGACGTTGTTCCTGATCGCGTGTAGCCGGGTCAGGGGTGGTTGGTGGCTGAGGCTGCCGTGTGGTCGTCGGCGATTGTAGTAGTCGAGCCAGCCGGGGAGCGCGCTGTCGGCGTTCGTCCGAGTTGCCGTAGATCGCGCCGTAGGCCCAGCCGCCGAGCATGGTGCGGATGAAGCGTTCTGCCTTCCCGTTGGTTCGGGGCCGGTAGGGCCTGGTGCGGGTGTGTTTGATCCCGAGCGCGGTGCAGGCGAGCTTGTGGGCGATCGAGATGTAGGCGGGCCCGTTGTCGGTCATCAGTTTCCGCACCCGGATGCCGTGGGCGGCGTAGTGCGCGACGGCCCGGCGCAAGAAGCCGGCCGCAGTGACGGCCTTCTCGTCGTCGAGCACCTCGACGTAGGCGAGCCTGGTCGCGTCGTCGACACAGACGTGGACGTACTCCCAGCCGATCCCTTTGCGGCTGCCGCGCCGGTTGCCGGTGACGCGGTGGCCGGCCCTCTCGATCCGGACGAGCTTCTTGACATCGATATGGATCAGCTCGCCCGGCAGCTGCTTCTCGATAGCGGTTCGCGGGCTCGAGAGGCTCGAGCCGGGAGAGCTTCCCGAGCCCGATCCGGGTCAGCACCGCCGAGACGGTCGACAACGGCATCCGTAAGCACTCGGCGATCTCCGCGGCCGTCATCCGCAACCTGCGCAGAGACGCGATCGCCTCGACGCGCTCCTCCCCGGTGCGATGAGGCGAAGACAGCGGCTCCGAAGAACGATCCGCCAGCCCCTCGGCTCCTTCTGCCCGGTAGCGGGCAACCCACTTCGAAGCAGTACGGACGCTGGCGCCAGCAGCCTCGGCCGCCTGCGCCAACGTCCACCCCTGCTCAAGCACCCTCACCGCGATCAACCGACGGCTATGCGGACAGGTCCTCGCGTTAGCGTGCAATCTCATCCGGATCCCTCCTTGGACGGCTGGGTCTTCGACAACCACAGCCTCCAAGGAGACCCGGATGAACAACGTGGCTAGGAACTACACCTAGAGGGCTCGCCTGGACTCGAACGAGGGTGTCGGTGTCAGGAGCTGATGCACGACTACGGGGCGGGCGCGACGTGATCGAGCCGCCAGAAACTCGCTCGCGGCCTCGCAAG
>CAWATJ010000002.1:0-325090 GCA_963784965.1 uncultured Thermoleophilia bacterium | reverse complement strand
AGCGCGATCGCGCGCAGCTCGTGAGCGAGGGCGCCGGCGTCGATCCGAGCGAGCTCGAACAGGTCCTCGACGAGCCCCGAGAGGCGCCGTGCTTGAGATTGGAGCGGTTCCAGGTACTCCTCCGGCGTGGCGAGCCCGTCCTCGATCGCTTCGAGCATCGCCGTGATCGAGGCGATCGGTGTTCTGAGGTCGTGGCTCGCGGCGGCGACGAGTTCGCGCCGCGCGTCGAACAGCCCTTCGAGGTTGGCTGCCATCGCGTTGAACGAGCGCCCGAGTTCGGCCAGCTCGCGTGGCCCGGTGTCGGGCGCCCGCGCGGCGAGGTCGCCCGCGGCGAGTGCGCCCGAGGCCGTGCGGAGCCGGTCGATCCGGCGTGCGAGCGACGTCCCGAGCACGAGCGCGGCGGCGACGGCAACGAGGGCTGACATCGCCGCGACGGCCAGGATCTTCACGTCGTCGCCCATGTGGAACATGACCCAGCCCGACAGGAGCACCGCGGCGAGCGGCAAAGCGACCGCGAGCAGCGCGAGGCCGGCGAGCTGGAGCCGGACGGTGGGGAGCAGGCGCAGGAGGAAGGTTGCGGCGAGTCCGCAACCACCAGTGTCGCCGCGGCGACGGCGAGCGCGAGCTCGATCATCCGACGAACCGGTAGCCGACACCCCACACGGTCTCGAGGTGCGCCGGGTTGGCGGGGTCGCTCTCGATCTTCGCGCGCAGGCGGCGGATGTGGACGGTGACCGTCCCCGTGTCCAGGGCGGACGAGTAGCCCCAGACGCTTGTCATTAGCTGGTCGCGTGAGAAGACATGGCCGGGATTGGAGGCCAGGAAGAACAACAGGTCGAACTCGCGCGCTGTGAGCCGGAGCTTGCGGCCGTCGCGCGTCACGTCGCGCGTGCCCGAGTCGAGCTCGAGTTCGTCGAAGACGAGCCGCTCGGCCGGCGCCGGAGCCTGGCCGGCGCGGCGCAGGACGGCGCGGACGCGCACCGCGAGCTCGCGCGGCGAGAACGGCTTGGTCACGTAGTCGTCCGCGCCGAGCTCGAGCCCGACGATCCGGTCGGCCTCCTCGCCGCGCGCGGTCAGCATGATCACGGGGAGGTCGCCGCGGCCGCGGATCCAGCGGCAGAGCGACAACCCGTCCGTGCCGGGCAGCATCACGTCGAGCACGACGAGGTTCGGCGAGCCGCCCTCGATCAGCGTCCGCGCCCCCTCGCCGTCGCCGGCCTCGAGCGTGTCGTACCCCTCACGCTTGAGGTAGCGGGCGACCACGTCGCGGACGATCGGCTCGTCGTCGACGATCAGGACGGTCGTCATCACACTCATTCTTCCGCATCTGTCTCGACCCATTTGCGGTGGTGCCGCCAGGCCCAGTCGACCCGCACCGAGCCCTCGGTGATCCCGCGCAGCGAGTGCCGCGTCGCGGGGTAGATCAGCGCGAGGTAGAGGTGTCCCGCGAGCAGGATCAGCGAGACGTACATCAGGCCGTCGTGGAGGAGGATCGTGCTCGTCCACTGGTAGGCGTGGTTGCGCTCGCCGAGCCAGAGGAAGAAGCCGGAGACCGCGAACAGCACCGCGAACGACGCGGTCAGCGCCGCGTTCACCTTCTGGCCTGCGTTGAAACGGCCCTGTGGCCGCGGGATCCGACGCAGCCAGAGCCGGTCGTCGTCGTCGAACAGGTCGAGCTCCCGTACCGTGCGGCGCAGGCCCTTGCGGTCGCCGACCACGACGATCAGCAACAGTGCGATCGCCCACGCGATCGCGGTGTAGATGTGGATCGCTTTGACTTCCGGCCGGCGGCTCACGAGCTCGCTCAGCGACGGCAGATAGAGGACGAGCCCGGTCCCGAGCAGGACGAAGAAGGCGGACGCGTGGATCCAGTGGACGGCGCGCTCGGTGACCGAGAAGCGGCGGATATAGCCGGTCGGCTCAAGCGCCATTCGAGTGCCCGACCCAGGCGTTGACGTCGTAGCCGCGCTCCTCCCAGTACCCGGTCTCGGCCTGGTCGGTGACGGTGATCCGCTCGACCCACTTCACGTTCTTGTAGCCGTACATGTCCGGGATCACGACGCGCACCGGGGCGCCGTGCGGGCGGCCGAGTGGCTTGTCGTTCATCTCGTAGGCGAGCATCGCGTCGTGGAGCTCGGCCTGCTGGAGCGTGAGCGAGTCGGCGTACGGCTACTCGGCGGACGTGAATGTGATCGCCTGAGCCTCCGCTGTCAGCGCCGCCGCGGCGAGGAGATCCCGGAAGCGGACACCGCCCCAGCGGACGTTGCTCACGGTCCAGCCAGTGACGCAGTGGAAGGTCGAGACCTGGTCGACACGCGGCAGCGCGCGCAGCTGCTCGTAGGTCAGCGACACGGGCTTCTCGACGAGCCCGTCTATCGTCAGGCGCCAGGTCAGCGGGTCGAACTTCGGCATCGTGCTCGCGACGGTGTAGATCCGCCAGCCGGGGAAGAGGCCCGGAGTTATGTCTTCGAGCGGCTGGGCCGCGCCCGAGAACGTGTGCCACACGGGCCGCCCCCACACAAGCGACGACAGGCCCACGGCCGTCACCGCGAGGAACGTACGGCGGCCGTAAGCTCGGAGCTCGCGGGGCACTTCGGGTCGCTGCTCCACCGCTCGCTCAGGCCTTGACCACGTACCAGCCATCAACGCCGTTGCACAGAATCTTCGTCGGAGTATCCCCATGGAAGGTGTACAGCGGCCGCCCGTCCCACGTCACCTGGGTCTTACCTCCTGGGCGAACGATCGTCCCGAACGTTCCCATCGCGCCGGCAACGTGCTTGGCCACCATCGTCCCGCTCGGGACAGTGACCGGGGGCCAGGTGGATGCGCGCAGCGCCAGTGCAATGCACCTTCTTGTCCTTCTCCTTGAACCACGTGTAAAGCGCCAGATGGCCCTGCGTCGCGAGGATGGCACCGAACTTCGGCGCCTTCACGACGACAACCGGCTTAGCATCGGAACGAGCCGCTAGCGCCTGCGCGCTGAGGACTGCAACGACAAGAAATGCGGCAGCGAGAATCGGGTAACGCTTCATGCGGCCTCCTTGGTCTGGGTGGGTCAATCGAGTTGTATGCCCAGCGGCCAGACGCCGCCATGATTCCCGCCCGGGTTTAAGGGAACGTTCAGGAATGGGGGCGAACTCGCCCTCGCCTGAGCGAGCCAAGCGCAAACCCGCCGGCGAGTGGAAGCTTCACTCCGTTCGCACGGTCGACGTCGGAGTCCCGCGAGTCGATCGACGTCGCTTGGGCCAGTGTTCGGGAATGTCCCTTGAGTGCAAAAAAACACCTACGCTCTCTGACTCACACATCCGAGAGGAGAACAGGTGGCCGCGTTCATCATCACTCGCATCCAGACCGGTGATTACGACAGGTGGCGCCCGATGTTCGACCAGGACCAGCCACGTGCTCGAGAGAAGGCACAGGTTCAGCGTGTCCTGCGAAGCGTCGACGACCCTAACGAGGTCTTCATTACCTCGAGTACTCCAGCGCCGAGGATGCGAACGAAGCGCGTGAGCGCCTCGTATCGTCGGGCGTGCTCGACCGGTTCGAAGATACGCACGGCCCGAACGTGCTCGTCGACGCTGGATGAGGCGCGACGGTCGGATGGGCCAGTGTCCAGGAATGTCCCCTTTGCGAGCCCGTGGATTCTTTCGGGCTCTTGGCGGTGAGATGGAATACGCTGCCGGGAACCAACCAAGGAGACGACGGTGGCGGTTGCATATGTGCAGGAGTTCCAGATCCAAGACGGTGACACGAGTACTGCGAACTATGACGCGGTGGCCTCGGCGCTGAATCTCCAAGACACACCTGATGGCCTACTGATTCATACGGCTGGTTTCGATCACGACGGCGGCGTCTTTCGCATCTTTGATGTTTGGGAGACGCGCGAACAGGGCGAGAAGTTCATGACTGGTGCGCCTTGGCCCGATCATCGAGCCGATGGCTGCTGCAGCCATGCAAAGCGGTGATACGAGCTTCACGCCTCCGAGCCGCGAAACATGGTACGAGCTTCACGACTCGATGACTGGTTAACACCGAACCCGGGTCGGCGAGCCCCCCGCAGCTTGCGGCGCGGCGAGACGCTGCGTCTCTCAATGCTCGTGAGCATCGGCCCCTGATTAGGTCGCGAATGGTGGTGGGCCGAGGATCTCGATGCCGTGTTTGCGGTTTGAGGCCTCGTGGTGGATCGTGTAGGACTCGCGTTCGCTATCGGCATCGCGCCGGCCCTTCACAGATCGGATCTCGTCTACGCGGAGGCGGATCACCTGCCCCCTTGTCTCAAGCTCGCACGTTCCGTTGTCATCAAGACGGATCTCGCTGCAAATGCCGTGCTGCCACCAAAAGGCGAGGCACGCGAAAGGAAGCACGAGAGCCATCGCTTCCGCGGGTGCTCGCACAAAACCACCCCACGTGAAGTGATGACCGATCTCGTTCAGCACGATCACGACCGGAAGAAACAGGACGAACCCCGCGAGAATGAACCCGAGAGCCCTGTCTCCGGGAGCTTTGGGGTCTTGATAGGTATGAAGCATCGCTCTCCGACTCGGTCGAGCAGCGTTGCCGACCGTATCGGCGCAATCGCGTTAGACCTTGAAGGCCGCCACGATTACGGGTTGTTGGCCCATCGAGATCCTCGGCTGCGCGAGCGTCCTGCCGCTCGACCTTCTAGGCCGACGCGACCCATGCGCACTTGCCCGCGTTTACTCGACACACGCTTGACACAGCCACGCCAGTCCGCTCCAGCACTGGGTTTGCGAGGGATCACATCATCGCCTCCCGGCCCGGGTGAGGTGGTCTCAGGCTGCGGTTGCGTTTGGGCTGCGATCTCGTGGAAGGCGACAGATGCGTGGCTCTGAGCTTGAGGTACTGACCGCCCGCGGCCGTGTCGCGGGAGGCGCTTTCGCCCTCGGCCGGCGTCAGTCGCCGTAGAGGTCGCCGATTGCGACGATGCGGGTGTAGGGCTCAGGTGTGCTTGCCCGGGCGAAGGCGAAGGCGACGGCGTCTTGGAGTGTGTGACCGCCGCCGACGGCGCGCCAGCGTGCGCCGTCGGCGGCCTCGAATACGACGGTCACAACCTGCTGGGTCGCGAGTGGGGCTCGTTCGAGGACGGCCATCGGGCTAGGGCGCTGGGGTGAGGCCGTGGCGGCGCATTACCTCGCCGATCGCTACTGGATCGGGCGGGCCGGCGGCGGCGAGAGCGGCGACTTCGCGGAAGTAGTCGGGGCCGAGGATCCCTGGAGTGACGATCGCGAGTGCGCTGGCGTCCGCCTCGCCGTGGTTGTCGAAGCGATGGACGACGCCGCGGCGGATCGTGAGCGCATCGCCGGGGACGACGTCGACCGGGTCACCGTCGACAGTGAAGGTCATCACGCCCCTGAGCCCGTAGATCGTCTCCTCGTAGCCGTCGTGGCTGTGCGCCGCAGGGAGCTTGGCGCCCGCCGGGACGTCGAATTCGAACACGGCGACCGAGCCGTCGGACGCCTCGCCCTCGACGAGAAAGCGGATCACGAGTGGGCCGATCCGGATCTCCTCTGTCGTGCTGGTGGTCATCACAGCTCCTTCCGTGGTGGTAAAGTGACTTGACCTTATATGAGCACGAACATTTCGTCAAGTGATTTTACTAGCCCAGCCCGGGCCGCCGCTGATCGGTGCGCTGCTGCGGATCCCACTCGAGGCGGTGCGCCGGCACATGCTCGACGGCCTCGCCGAGCGCGGCTTCGACGATCTGGACCCTGCCCACCTCGCCGTCTTCCAGTATCCGGGCCCGCAGGGCGCGAGGCCGTCGGAGCTCGCCGCGCAGCTGCGGATCAGCAAGCAGGCGCTCAACTACCTCCTGGGCGAGCTCGAGCGCCTCGGCTATCTCGAGCGTCGCCCCGACCCCGACGATCTCCGCTCGAAACGGATCGCCCTCACGCCGCGCGGCGAAACAGTCGTGCAGGTGATTCGCGAGACGGTCGAGGAGTTGGAGCGCGAGTGGGGGGCCGAGCTCGGCGCGAAGCGCTTCGCGCAGCTCCGGACACTGCTGGAAGAGCTCAACGCGCTCGCATGACTACGATCGATTCTGCCCGCCGAGTTGGCCAACGCGGCTCCGGCAACCGCAACCAGCAGGATCGCGGCGCCGGCTACTGCCGCCGCTGCTGGGCGATCTGGCGGGGTTCTTCCGTGTCGGCTCGGCCGTCACGCCGAACGGGTGGAGAGTGGGGCGAACCGGGTTCGGCCGGCCGCCCCTCTCGAGGTCGTCATCAGCTCCTGGCTAGGGCAGGTCGCTGAGCGAGGGAGGCGGGCCGAGGATCTCGGCGCCGTAACCGGCGAACAGGCGTGCCATCTCGGGCATCGGCGGCATCACCGTCTCGGTTGGGGGCTCGGCGCTCGTGACGGGGACGCCGAGGGAGACGAAGAGCTGCTCGGAGCCCGAGGGGCTGATCGTCACGAGCATCCGTGCGCGCTCGGAGCGGACGAGGTAGGCGTGGGGGATGCCGCGCGGGCCGAAGCAGTAGTCGCCTGCAGCGAGGTCGATCCGCTTGTCGCCGACGAACATGGTGACCTGGCCCTCGAGGACGTAGAACGTCTCGTCCTCGTTGTGATGGACGTGGAGGGGCGGCCCACTGCCGCGCGGATCGTCGACCTCGAACTGCGAGAACGCGTTGCCGGTCTCGTCAGGACCCGCCTTGACGGTGATGCGGCCGGTCTTCCACCAGACGTCGGCGAGGCCCTCGCCGGAGGCGAGGCGATAGGGCTTGGGGGCGGTCTCCGTGGACATGGTGCTCCTTTCGAGTCGGGAATCAGGTTCCCCGTGACCGTAGACGCGCCGGCCGCATGCGTCTCCTAGGAGTTGGCTACGCCTTTCTTAGTTTGCGCTTACCCGCCCGCAGCGCGCTGGTGAGCAGCGCGCATCGGTCCCGTCGTCGGCACCTCCACGAGCGTCAACGGCGCCGAGACACTGAGCGAGAGCCGGCCGCGGTCGACTCGTTCGAGCGTGATCCCGCACTCGAGCGTTGCGAGACGTTTACGCAGGACGAGCAGCCGCGCCTCGAGGTTGTCGTTGCCCGCCGGCAGCCCGAGGCGCTCGTCGAGTCGCAGCTCCCGGTTGGTGAAAGAGATGCGCCCGTCCGCTGCGTGCTCGCGTAGGAGCTTCCAAAGGATCCGGCCCGGTACGCCCTTGACCACATAGGCGTCGTCGACGAAGACGCTGTCGTCTGCCTGGTAGTAGGCGACCGCGAGCGGCTCCCCCTGCGGCGCCGTCGCCGGTGCGGGCTCGTCCGGGTCGCTCTCGCCCCGATCCGCCTCGAGCACCGCGAGCGCGGCGGCGAATTGCCCGCCGAGGATCCGAAGCAGACGCTCCTTGCCCGGACTGAAGTCGCCCTGCCGCTCGCTCTCGAGGTAGAGCACCCCGGTCAGCCCGCCGCGGGCAAGCAGCGGAATGGCCGCGGCGCTCTGCACGCGCTCAAGGCCCGGCAGCTCGATCTCGACCGCGGACGGCTCGGCGCCGCTTCGACGGATGCTGTCCTGCACGGCCGCGTTCATCGCGCGGCTGCGCGCAAGACTCGGGACGCAGACGACCCGGCGCCGCTCCGCCGCAACCCCGACCAGGCCGACACCGACCGGCACCTCGGCTCCCACGCCAGACGGGACGTAGCCGTTGCTCGAGACCGCGAACAACCGGTCGCCGCCCTCGTCCGCGGTGAGAAGAATCGAGTAGGCGAAGCCGAACAGATCATCGAGCGTCTCCAGCCCAACGTGCGCCGCCTCCGCGAAGTCGACACAGAGCGCGAGCCGGCGCATGAACTCGTCGAGCAGCGGAAGCACGTCCCGTTCGGCGCCAGGCTCTTGCACCGACGCGGTGGTCTCGCCGAACGGAACGCAGCGAAGCACACGGTGGATGTCGACGCCGCGCAGCCGGAAGACATCGCTCATACCCATCTGCGAGGCGACCGCGGCCAGATTCGCCTCGACCTCGTCGAATATCGCCCCCTCGCTCTCGGTGTGCAGGTAGCGCAGGTCGAGCGCGAACTGGTCGCCGCTCTTGGGATCGACCACGATCACCTGCGCCTGCGGGTTTTTGTCCAGGTTCGCGCGCGTCTTGTTGAAGAACTGGCGAGTCAACGCCACCCGCTCGAAATCGACGTAGCGGACGATCGAGAGGATCGTCGCGTTCGGGACGCCTTCCGCCGAGCAGGTCACAAGCCAGGAAGGGAGCACCCCCTGCAGGCAGGGACGGATCGATTCGAGCGGAACCAAGAGCTCGCTCACAGACGGCGGCCTGCCGTCGGTCCCGGGGTCTGCTCGAACACCTCATCGATCGAGAACTGGACCGCAACCAGGCCCGCGCGCACGAACATGCGCTGGGAAAGCTCTGCCGGGGCGCCGATTCGCTCGGCCTCCGCGACAAACGACCGGAAATGCCGCTCCACCCGCTCCAGATCGGCCGCCTCCGGCTCACCCACCCGCGTAGCGACGCCTTTCAGCTGCACCGCCCGCGCGATCGTCGGCGGACTGAACCCGACCGCGACCGCCCCGTTCCGCTCCAGATTTGCCCGCATCCGCGAGCCCTCCGGCGCCGACACGCACAACGCCACAGACCGGCCGTCCGCCGACACCTCCGGCCCCCACCCTCGTGCGAACTCAGGTCTCAGGTCATCGTCACGCGTGGCGACCCCCACGGCAACCCCGCCGTGGATGAACTCGACCACATGCGGATCGAGCACGCGCGCCACCTCCGACCTGTCCACTAAGAGGAACCTACACCCGCGACGGCCGGTAGCCTGGCACGGTAGTTGTACGCGAACGCGCGCCTCGGGCACCCGTCATCCTCACTCAACGACGCCGATATCGACCGTGCCCCACCCGTTCGGTCGAACTCTCGGGTCAGCGCGCGTTCTTGTGCAAGCAATCCTTGACGGTGTTCCAGGAAACGGCCGATCCAGCGAGGTTCCGCGCAGCTGCGTGGATCTCGCGGGCTCGTAGCGGCCGGTCGGCTGCCGCTCGACACGTTCGACGAGGGCCTCGAAAGTCGCCGGGCTGAGGGACGCTGAGCGGCGGCGGACAGGAGATTGACGGAGGAGGGTGATCGCGTGCACGACCGACGGGTCGTCCGTCTGCTCGTTGCGGCTTCGCTGGCAGCGCTCATCGTGCTGAGCGCCGGTATCCCAGGGGCGGCTGCGAGCAAACCGGCCGGTGGCGCCGTCAGGTTCTGGGCGACACCGACGAGCTCCGGGGCGAGCAGTCTCGTCGTGGCCAGGGCGATCGGCGATTACGGCTCAGCGGTCTATGTCGATCAGAACGGCAAGGCCGACCCGAACGGCACCTTCGCCCAGGTCAACCTGAAGAAGGGCAGTTTCCGCATCAACCTGACGGCGTACCGCACGGCCGCCAACCAGGCGACGTTCCGGTCCGACAAGACGAGTTGCTCGTCCGACGGCACGATCACCGCGCCGGGCGCCGTCTCGCGCGGGACGGGTATCTACCAGGGAGTCTCCGGTCGTGTGACGATCACGCTCACGCCCGTCTGGATCTTGGCCCGCGCCGCCATCGGAAAGTGCGACGGAACGAAGGTGCTGTTCCAGTCCCAGTACCTCACTGGCACGGGCACCGTCTCGTTCTCGTAAGCCGGAGGGTACGGACGGTCGCGGGGCTCTGTAGATCTCCCGGAGTGGTCTTGATCATGACGTGGCCGCTGGCTCTTCTCGCCGGCGGTTCCGGGTCGCCGCTCGAGCCGTCGCTACCGGTCGACACGTTGATCCTTGACAGCGAGGAGGAGGAGGAGGTGGTCGGCCGCGGTTTGCAGTGAGGAAGCAGTGGGGGCCGGCTTGCGCCGGCCCCCACTGTTCCCGCGATCGGGCTCCGCAGAGCGGAGTCCTTACATCATGCCGCCCATGCCGCCCATGTCGGGCATGCCGCCGCCGCCGTTGCCCTTCTCGGGGGCGTCGACGACGATCGCCTCGGTGGTGAGGATGTTCTTCGCGATCGACGCCGCGTTCTGCAGCGCCGAGCGCGTGACCATGGTCGGATCGATGATGCCCGCGCTGACCATGCCGACGATCTCGCCCGTGTCGACGTTCAGGCCTTCGCCCTTCTTGGCGGAGCGCACCTTGTCGACGATGACCGAGCCCTCGAGTCCGGCATTGTGAGAGAGCTGCCGAAGCGGCTCCTCCAGGGCGCGCACGATGATCCGTGCGCCGGTCGCCTCGTCGCCCTCGAGCAGGTCGGCAACCTTCTTGACGGCCGTGGCCGCGTTCAGGAGCGCGACGCCGCCGCCCGGCACGATGCCCTCTTCGAGGGCGGCCCGGGTGGCCTGCAGCGCGTCCTCGACGCGGTGCTTCTTCTCTTTCATCTCCGTCTCGGTGGCTGCGCCGACCTTGACGACCGCTACGCCGCCGGCGAGCTTCGCCAGCCGCTCCTGCAGCTTCTCGCGGTCGAAGTCCGAGTCGGTGTTCTCGACCTCCGCCTGCAGCTGCTTGATCCGAGCCTTGATCGCGTCTGCCTTGCCAGCACCGTCGACGATCGTGGTCGAGTCCTTGTCGATGACGACGCGGCGGGCGTGCCCGAGCTGCGTGAGCTTCGTGTTCTCGAGCTTGAGACCGAGCTCCTCGGTGATCACCTCGGCGCCGGTGAGCACGGCGATGTCCTCGAGCATCCGCTTGCGGCGATCGCCGAAGCCCGGCGCCTTGACCGCGACGGCTTGGAAGGTGCCGCGCAGCTTGTTGACGACGATCGTCGCGAGCGCCTCGCCCTCGAGGTCCTCGGCGACGATCAACAACGGCTTGCCGGCCTGGATGACCTGCTCGAGCACGGGCAGGATGTCCTTGACCGCACCGATCTTCTGGTTCGCGATCAGGATGTACGGGTCGTCGAGCACGGCCTCCATGCGATCGGCGTCCGTGATCATGTAAGGAGACAGGTAGCCCTTGTCGAACTGCATGCCCTCCGTGAACTCGAGCTCGAGGCCGAAGGTCTGGCCCTCCTCGACGTTGACGACGCCGTCCTTGCCCACCTTCTCGATCGCGTCCGCGATCACGTCGCCGATCTCGCGCTCACGCGACGAGATCGTGGCGACCCGGGCGATGTCCTCCTTGCCCGATACCCCCGTCGACTGCTTCTTGAGGTCGTCGACGACCGCGCTGACGGCCTTCTCGATCCCGCGCTTGAGTGACATCGGGTTCGCGCCCGCGGCCACGTTCTTGAGGCCTTCGCGCACGATCGACTGGGCGAGCACGGTCGCCGTCGTGGTGCCGTCACCGGCCACGTCGTTCGTGGCCGTCGCGACCTCGCGGACGAGCTGAGCGCCCTGGTTCTCGAACGGATCCTCGACATCGATCTCGCGTGCGATCGTGACACCGTCGTTCGTAATCGTCGGCGCCCCGAACTTCTTGTCCAGCACGACATACCGACCCTTCGGGCCGAGCGTCACCTTGACCGCATCGGCAAGGATGTTGACCCCACGCTCGAGCGCGCGACGGGCGTCCTCGTTGAACTTCAGCTCCTTGTGAGCCATGGTTTTCAGTCCTTCCTCTGATTACGCCTAGGCGGACGCGCCGGCAAGGGCCTTCTTGCCCTTGTCCTTCGCACCCGAAGACACGACCTTCGCGAGCACGTCCGACTCGCGCAGAATCAAAACCTCGTCGGCTCCGACCTTGATCTCGGTGCCGCCGTACTTGGAGAAGATGATCTCGTCACCCTTCTCGACATCCATCTTGATGTGCTTCCCGTCCTCGTCACGAGGGCCCGGGCCGACTGCCAGGACCTTGCCGCGCTGCGGCTTCTCCTGGGCGGTATCGGGCAGCACGATGCCGCTCGCCGTGGTGGATTCCTCTTCGAGGACCTCCACGATCAGGCGGTCACCAAGGGGCTGCAGATTCATCGAACGCCTCCCATCACATTTGGCTGGTTATGACTACTGAATAGCTCTGGCACTCTACGTCTGAGAGTGCCAACTAGTAATCCTAGCACTAACGCTCAAGTGCCGCCCCTAGGGATACGGGGTTGTAGCCGGCGAGGAGCTCGACTCAATGGCTCTAGCGACGTGGTGATGACCGCTCGGCTCCGGAGACCTGGCGCAGAGCGCCCTTGCTGGTGTCCCGTCCGAGTCGATCGACGGAAGCTATGCGGCGAGTGTTTCGGGGCTGAGCTTCAGGATCTCCCCATCGAAGTCTTCGATCACACCACTTTCCTCCAACAATCGGCCGTACCATTTCACGACTTCGGGGTGCAGTTGCAAGAGGGTCGAGAGCACGCTGACGCGGTGTTCGCCGTTGATGACGTTGCCCGGCCATTCTTTCGGATGCCTTGCGTCGAGCTCGAGGATGTTGCCGATCGTCTTGACGGCGAACTTGTGAAAGGTGTTGGACTGCTCGAAGTCGCCCGTATCCGGGTCTCTCAGGGCAGCCAGGATCTCGCCAGTTCGATACTTATGGTCGACGAAGGCCGCCCTTCTCTGGAGAGCGCGGAGGACGGCTCCGCAGCCCAAGATGTAATCGACGGATTCCTGCGGAGAGTTTCCCTCGACACCCGCGATGCAGTCGCAAATGATGTGGTAGGTGCAGAATCTCTCGCCCGATCGCCAGTCCTCACCTTCGTGGTGAACCCACGAAACTCTATGAGGCCCGCTTTCGACGTAGGTCATGACGGGGTTGATGGAGTCGCCGTAGCGACGCTCCGCGTATTCGGCCCACGAAGCGACACGGCCGGCGAAATGACTCGGCTGGAGTTCGAGCAGCTCGACGGGCTTGTGGATCAAGGAAAAGACCTCCTGCTCGTCGATGCTCACAGAATGGCCAAGGACCTCACCTGACGTCATCATCAGCCTCCCGGGAGACGCTGCCAGCACCCGTCCAACCGCGAACGACAGTATGTACCGAAGTGTGGTCGACAGATCGGGAATACGCCATCCCCTCAGCCCCGCCACCGCCCGCATCGACCGGTTGATGCGAGGGCCGTCAGACTCCGGCGCGGAGAGGCCCGCGCTTCGCGGGGGTGGGGGTCGGCACCGCCGAGACTTCTTCGAAGGATCAGCCGTCAACGCAGAACCCGTTCCGCGACCCGGACGGTGACCGGGAGCCCTTACCCCCGCGAGCCAAGGAGTCCCGCGTGAGGCTCCGGATGGAACGGCAGCCACTGCTCGGGACGTCCGTGGAAGCGGCGCTAACCAACCGAGGCGTCGAGCCAACCTCCGGGCCGGCCCGTTGCGTCTTGACGAGCGTCCGTCGTCGAGCGAGCCGCGGTTAGGGCATGGCGATCGACAGGGCGCCGACGGGGCAGGTGTCGCAAAGTTCCTTTGCGCGCTGTTCTTCGAGTTCGGGAACGAGCATTTGCGCGGTGCCGTGCTCGTCTAGCTCGATTGCTTCGGGGTCGAATGCCACGCATTCGGCAGAGCCGATGCAAGCGTCCGGATCGACGTCCACGAGTACGAGCATGATGGTGTCCTCCTCAGGCGTAGGTGGTGTCGGGTCATGGAGAAGCGGCGGAGGCAACGAGTTCGCGAGCCTCGCGTAGGCGCGCCGGCGCGTTGAGTAGGAGCACGCACGCGGGCGCGCCGCCAGCGTCACGACCGACGACGAGCCCGTCGCATTCGTGCCACTCGACCGCCGCGTCGCCGACGCCGACCTGTTGCACGCGGAGAGGGCCAATGTCGCTGAAGAAGTAGGGCTCACGCACGTAGGGTGCCGTCGAGCCGAGGATCGACTCGGCCGCGTGACGGCCGCTCCAGAGCGCGTGATCCCAGTGCGGTATGGCGATGCGGCCCCAGCGCGGGTGTGGGAACGAGACGCAGTCGCCGCACGCCCAGAGGCGCTCCTGGCCGATCACCCGCAGCCGCTCGTCGGTCGAGAGCGTGAGTGTTGTTGCATCCGGGCCAGCGAGTTCGGGCGGGAGGCTCGAGCGGAAGCCGGCCGCCGAAACGATGACGTCGCAGCGAAGATCGCCGTGGGTCGAGGTGTGCACGGCGGCGCCGTTGACGCCGATGCTCACAGAGTCGATCTTGCACGAGCCGAGGAAGCGCACGCCGAGTCCGTCTAGTGCGGCGCGGGCGGCATCGGACACGCGCGGCAGGAAGCGTGCCAGCGGGCGGTCGAGCATATCGAGGAGCGTCACGTTGTGCGCGCCCGCGATCGTTGCGGCGGTCTCGGTGCCGATTAGCCCGGCGCCCACGACGACGACGCGCCTGTGCGGGAGGGCGAGGTGTCGGACGAGCGAGACGAGACCCTCGCCGGTCGTGTTCTCGTCGGCCCGGTCGAAGGCTGGAATGGGCGGCTTCGGGTAGCGCAGGCCGGTCGCCCAGACGAGCGTCGGCGCCTCGATCTCGAGCGGAGCGCCTCTGGCCGAGCGGCTGACGACGAGGAGGCGATGGTCGAGATCGCATGCGGTCACGACTCCGTCTATGTGCTCGATGCCTCGCTCGGCGAGCTGCTCTGCATCTGCCAACAACGGCAGGCGACCGGTCAACAACGCCCGTTTGGAGAGAGGCGGTCGATCGTGCGGCAGACCCGGCCCGATCATCGTCACGGGCACGCCTCGCTCGGCGAGCCGGGCGGCGCATGCGTACCCGGAGACGCCGTTGCCGACGACGATGACATCGCTCATGCACGAATCGGAGCACGTTCGGAGGCCGGCGGCGTCGGCGGATCCGCTGATCGGCCTCGGAAAGCCCGAAGACGTGCTCGGCGTGCCTACGGCGGCCCGCCACCCGGTGGAAGGACCTGTACCCCAGCTGCGAGCCGGTGCCGGACGCGATAGCCGGCGAGCGGATGCATCTCCCGGCGGTGCCCGGCTTACTGGGTCACAGGCTGTGGATTCGTGTTGCGGCCTGCGCGCCTGCAGGTTCCGACGGCGTCATCGAGAGCGGTTGCCCGCCGACGCCGCAGGAAGTTCCGCGATCCCTTCAGCGCTCTCCACGGCCAGCGTGTCCGCGGACGATCACGACCGGGCAGGACGCGTGGTGGGTGCACTGCTGGCTGACCGAGCCGAGCAGGAGGTCGGCGAAGCCGCCGTGCCCCCGTGAACCGACGATCAGCAACTCAGCGCCTTGCGCCGCCGAGAGCAGGGCGGGCACCGGGTCGTCTTCGACCATGGACGTGTCGATCTCGACGTCCGCAACCTCGCCGACAACCTTGCGGACGAGCGTAGCAAGCCACTCCTCCCGCTCGGGCGGGTCCCGTTCCTGCTCAACGTCCTCGGTTCCTGGGATCGGCTCCCACCCCCAGAACGCGTGAATGACGTGCAGCCTCGCCCTCCACCGTCTCGCCTCCTCAACCGCAAATCGAAGCGTCTCCTTCGACGCCTCGGAGCCGTCGAACCCGACAACGATCGTGGCCATGATCCACTCTCCTGCTCGGTCGGGAGCATGCTCGCCGCGGCACAAGTTTCAGCATCAGCGTAGCGCAGGCCGCATTCAGACTCGGTCCGAGCGCTCGCCAGAGCATCTCTGCTCAGTCGTCTCACGGCGACTCTCAATTTGGGTGCCAGCGACTGCTGTCCACCGGGGCGCGGGAGAGGTATGCGGACTGTCCGCAGGCCGATCGGTGGCGGCACCGAGGCACTGCAAGCGATTCCCGTTCAGGATGAACATGCCGCCGTCGTCGTCCCACACGCACGCGCCTGCCGTGTCGCCTGATCGCTCGACCCGGCCAGCTCCGTCGTCGACGAAGTTGAGCACGAGCTGCATCAGCGCGGCGTCGAACGACCCGGGCGGAAAGGCAGCGCCTGGGCCTGCCCGTGGCGGACTTCGACACCCTGGTTGTGCTGCGCGCACGCCTGCACGAACGTCTCCGACGGATCGCCGGCGCCGACGTTCCCGGGCGTCTTCAATCAGGACAGTCGGGTCGTGTACAGGCGAGCGAGTCGCGAGGGCGGGACGCCGAGGCGGTAGAGGAGCTTGATCGTGACGACGGTGAGGAACGTGTGTATCTCTCCGTTCGCGCGGTGACGTCGGGCCGAGGTCGTGACGGCGTCCGTCAGGACGATGAAGCGCCCTGCTCGGCGGACGCGCTCGACGAAGTCGAGGTCTTCCATGATCGGGAGGGGGCGGTAGCCGCCGGCGCGCTCGAAAGCGGCCCGGGTGACGAAGATGGCCTGGTCTCCGTAGACACCCCGGTGGAAACGCTCGTACAGTGCCGCAGCCAGTTGCGCGAGTCTGGGCCGGTGGTCGAAACGGACGCTGAAGGCGCCGGCGTCCCCGCGCGCAAGGGCAGTCCGGACGGCGTCGCCCGCCCCGCGGGGGAGTGTCGTGTCGGCATGGAGAAAGAGGAATGCGTCGCCCTTCGCGGACCGGGCGCCGGCGTTCATTGCATCCGCCCTCGTGCCGGGTGCGTCGACGACCTCCGCGCCGGCGGCAACGGCGAGATCTCGCGTGAGATCGGCGCTTCTGCCGTCCGCGATGATCACCTGGCAGGGGCCGAGCGTCTCCCGCACGGAGGCGATCGCCGCCTGAATCGTCTCCTGCTCGTCGAGCGTCGGGATGACAACAGAGAGCTTCATCGCCGACGTCTGGTGTCGAGTGAGAGCCGACTGCCCGAAGGTGTGACGAGGACGACGACGCCGATCCCGATGAACATCACGTATGTCCAGAGCCACTCGTGGGGTGCCTCGACGACGAGGAGCGTGATCACGATCGACTGTACGAGGCCGATCAGCGCTCCCAGCCGTGTCCACAGGCCGAGAGTCAGGAGCACTCCGGCCGCGAGTTCGGTGAGGAAGACGAGCCAGCCGAAGAGGGCGAAGTGCGGGATCAGGACATTGTGAGCGAGATCTCGCAGCGGTCCGATCACGGCATGCTGCTCTGCCCGCCGGAAGTTATAGAGCAGCCCCTCGGCGTCGTTCTTGCCGAAATCGGGGGGCAGCTTCCAGCTGAGGTTTGCGAGCCAGATGACACCGAGCATGATCCGGAGTCCGGCGAGGGCGTACAGGGTGCGTCCAACCTCACCGGGCCGAAGTGCCTGTGACCTGTGCGAGCTCAAAAGAGCGGCTGCCCGGTTACGGCTTTGCCGAGGAAGTCGACGAGAAGGTCCGTCGTCGGCGCCATCACCGAGGCTGCCCTGGCGTCGCGGAAGAGCCGCTCGAGCGGCAGCTGCCGCGAATAGGCGGCGCCACCGCAGACGCGCATGGCCGTGTCGGTCACCTCGATCGCCATTTCTGCCGCCGCCGCCTTGAGCGCGAGCACGCCGAGCTGGGCCTCCGGTGCTCCGGCGCTGATCTGCTCCGCGACCTCGTAGAGGAGGGCGCGCGCCTGCATGTGCCGCACCTTTGCGTTCCCGAGACGTGCTCGAATCGTCGGGAGATCGGCAAGGGAGGCTCCCTCGTGTTCGAGCCGGGTGCCGGATACGTGGGCTGCCGCCTGCTCGAGCGCTGCGCCTGAGAGCCCGACACAGCAAGCGGCGCAGCCGAGCACGAACCACGGCAGCGTCGTCGACATCATTACGCCGAAACCGCCTGCCGGGTCGCCGAGGCGCCGGTCGAGGTCGACCTCAACGCCTCTGAACCTCACCGACGAGGAGCCGTTGCCGCGCATGCCGAGGCCGTCGAAGGCTCCTAGGATCTCGATGCCGGGCGTGCCTGCGTCGACGAGGTAGAGCTCGGTCACGAGCGGGTCGGTGGCCCCTGGAGCCCGGACGGCGGTGACGTACGAGTCGGCGTGCTCTGCGGCGGTCACCCACGACTTGTCCGCATCGATCGCGATGGCGTCTCCGATTGGGGTGGCCGCGGACAGCTGCGCCCAGAAGTGGCTGCGGGTTCCCTTCTCGGAGAACGCGATCGTCGACAGGTGCGCGCCGGCCGCTATCGCTCGGATCGTGTCTGCAAGTGGGCCCTCCTCCTCGTGGGTGCTTGCCTGGAGGGTCTGCGCGGCGACGACGTGCATCGTGTAGATCATCCCGGTCGAGCCGCATGATCCGGCGACCTGCTCGATCGCCTCGGCGATCACGCGCCGGGTTCCGCCGGGGCCGCCGAAGCGCTCGGCGACGCCGAGCCCGAGGAGGCCGGCCGAGCGAAGCGCCTCGATGCTCTTGGTCGGGAAGCGACCTTCGCGGTCGGCGTCCGCTGCATCGCGTGCGATCTCGTCAGTTGGGACGTGAAGCTGGTCGGCAGTGATCGTCGGGATGACGCTCATCGTGTAGGTACCTCCTCGATTGTGGGGACGTGCTCGTCGGTCGGACCTGTAGGTGCATCGAGCATCGCGAGGTTCATTCGGGCGACTGCCGCGGCGGTGCGTCGCCCTGGTACCGTCTCGATCCTCTCAGCGAGCGAACGCACATCTGCCGCGGTATCGATGTCGCGCCAGGGCTCCAGCAAGTGGACGTCGAGCGAAAGCTCGCGGCATCGGGCGAGGGTCGCCTCAAGCACCCCTTCGGTCGACCAGGGGATGTCGTCGAACAACCGGGGATGATGTTCACGGACGGCGATCAGCCAGTAGCCGCCGTCGTAACCAGGGCCTAGCACGACGTCGACCCCCTGCCCGAGCAAGCTGACCGTGCGGTGCAGCGCCCCCGCCGGGATGCCCGGAATGTCGGAGGAGACGAGCACGGCGACGTCACCGACCTCGAGTGCGTGGAGCACCCCTGCCCACAGGGCGTCGCTCAGGCCTTCGCCATCCTGAAGGACGACCGGAGCGCCGGCGCCGGCAAGCTCGGAGAGCATGTCCACCTCCTCACGCCTCGCACAGAGGATGCCCACGATCCCTGCCTCGGCCCGGCATCCGTCGAGCGTGTCGAGGAGCATCGCGCGGGCGAGCGTCGCAGCCTCGTCAGCCCCGATCGCCGATGCAAGCCGCGTCTTCGAGCAACCTGCGACAGGGGCCTTTGCGACGACGAGGACGACCGGTGCCTCCCGACCGAGAGGGACGGTGGTCACGCTCACCTCACGTTCCGCACGACATCGGCCCCCCGCGGCTGGGTGCCCGGGTGGCCGAGAAACGCATCGAGCGCCTCGGCGAGTGGGAGGAGCGAGTCGCCGACGCGCAGATCGGTCGCCGTCACCCCGTTCTCCACCGAGGGCGCAAACGGATGCAGGAAGACGCCGTCTGCGGTCAACGTCAGCTCGGGTAGCACGTCGCCCTCTCCGAGCTCCGTGCCCAGCCGCTCGGTCGCCGCGCGTCCCCGGCGCACGACCCCACGGACGACGTGATCCTCGTCCGGCACACCGAGGCTGCGATGCAACTCGCAGAGCCGATCGAGGTCGGAGTCCGTCCGCGCCACGACAGTCGTCGCGATCCTCACCCGGATGCCGCGCTCACGAAGCCGTGGGATCGCGGCCACGACCTGCTCGAAGTTCCCGCCGCCACGGAAGACGTCGTTGGAGGCGCGATCATGGGAATCGAGCGAGAGCTGGATCGCCGCATCAAGGTCAGTCAGCGGCTCGAGCTCATCCAGCACACGGTCGCTGAAGAGCGTGCCGTTCGACAGCACCAACGTCGGCAGCATCCGCGCGATCTCGACCAGGGTCCTCGGAAACGACGGCAGCATGAACACCTCGCCTCCGGTGACCCCGACCGAGCCGAGCCCCAGCGCGGCGGCCTCAGCCACCGCCCGCACCATCGCGCCACCCGTCAACGTTCGCCGATCGGCGATCCTCGGGTGCGACTCCGTCAGGCAGTAGCTGCACGCAAGGTTGCAGTGGTAGGTCGCATACAGCCACAACCGATCACCGACCCGGCCATCGGCCACGGCGCTCGCCAACGCACTCACCTGTTCCGAGGCCCTAACGCTCACCAGACGAGAACCTAGCCCGACGGCCAGCAGGTACGGGTTGCGTTTGCATGAACGGATCGATCGGGCACGCCGAGTGCGGCAAGACGCAAGAGCACGGACGGTAGCCGATCACTGTGCGGCCCTCACGAACTCGACACGGCCGAACTACCCTGATGCGGACTCTGACGCACAAGGACGAAGATCACTCGCGTGCCGGCCGTCAGTTGACGATCAGCGTTCCGTGCATGGAGCTCGGATGAGCATCGCACACAAACTTGTACGTGCCCTTCTGCAGCGTCACGGCGAACGTCTTGTTCCCCGTGCCCGAGATATCCGTCTTGACGTCCACTCCACCCGGCCCGCTGAGGTGGAAGTTGTGGCTGGTTGCCTGGTCGTCGACATTCAACGTGTAGCTCCCCGCGGCGACCGAGGTCTTGTCCATCGAGATGTCAAATCCCGGCCCGACCGAGCCTGACAACAAGCCGGAGGCTGCGCCGGCGGTCGCCGACGTGGTTGCCGGCGGCGGCGTGCCGTAGCCACCGGAGCTTCCGGTCGAACCGCCTCCGCAACCCGAGGCAGTGGCTGCCGCCGCGGCTACGACGATCACGGGTAACAAGCGTTTCATCGTTCCTCCTCGATCGTGGGCGTCGCTGTGTCTTACGCAGCCGACAGCCGTGCGGTTCTGAGTACGTGGGCGGATGACAGTAGGTGGTGCGAAGGCGGCTCCCGGACTGCGCGGCTGTCGGGTCGGGTAGGCGTGCGGCAGTGACGGGCCGCCTCGCAAGCTCGCCAAACGAGGTTGCTCACTAGTTGAGGAGTCGGGCGAGATCGACTCACCGCCGTGAATGCTGGCTTGAAACGGCGCGCCTCTTCAGTGGTTGTCCCGAGGCACACCCCTTGTCTGTGCGATGCGCTGATACCTGACCGCCGGCTTGAGCACCATGCCGGTTGCCAGTTCGTCGACGAGGCTGCGCTGGATCTCTTGCCACGGTGTCTGGCTCTCCGGAACCTTGTAGCCGCCGGCCTGCGTGAGCGCCTCGCGGCGCGTTGCGAGCTCTGCGTCCGTGACCAGGATGTCGGCGGTGCGCTTGCCGAGGTCGATGCGCACCCGGTCGCCGGTCTGCAGGAGCGCGAGGCCGCCGCCCGTCGCCGCCTCGGGGGAGGCGTTGAGGATGGATGGGCTCCCCGACGTTCCCGACTGACGGCCGTCGCCGATGCAGGGCAGCTCCCGGATGCCACGCTTCAGCAGGTAGTCCGGAGGGCGCATGTTGACGACCTCGGCGGCGCCGGGATAGCCGATCGGCCCGACGCCGCGGATGACTAGCACGGTGTCCTCGTCGAGCTCGAGGGCCGGGTCGTCGATGCGTGCGTGATAGTCCTCGGGGCCGTCGAAGACGATCGCGTGGCCTTCGAAGGCGTTCGGATCCGAGGCGTTCTCGAGGTACCGCGCGCGGAACTCGTCCGAGATCACCGACGTCTTCATGATTGCGCTGTCGAAGAGATTGCCCTTGAGGTTGAGGAACCCGGCCCGCCTCCGCAGCGGCGCGTCACCGGCCTTGATCACGTCGCGATCGCTCGCGAATTTGCCCTCGTTGTTCTCGTGGAGTGACTTGCCGTTGACCGTGATCGCGCTCCGGTCGATCTTGCCCATTGCGATGAGCTCGGCGACGACGGCCGGAACCCCACCGGCACGGTAATAGTCCTCGCCGAGGTATTCGCCTGCCGGCTGCATGTTGACGAGGAGCGGCACGGCGTAGCCGATCTGCTCCCAGTCGTCGTTGTCGAGTGCGACGCCGATGTGGCTGGCGATCGCGTTCAGGTGGACAGGCGCGTTGGTCGAGCCGCCGATCGCGGAGGCGACGACTATGGCGTTCTCGAACGCGGCGCGGGTCAGCACGTCGGACGGCTTCAGGTCATCCCGCACCATCTCGACGATGCGCTTGCCCGTCCGGTACGCCATTTCCTGGCGGTCGCGGTGAGGGGCGGGGATCGCGGCGCACCCGGGCAGGCTCATCCCGAGCGCTTCGGCGAGCGAGTTCATCGTCGAGGCGGTACCCATGGTGTTGCAGTGGCCGGCCGAGGGGGCCGAGGAGGCAATCAGGTTTGTGAACTCTTTGGCGTCGATCTCGCCGCGGGCCATCATCTCTCGCGCACTCCAGATGATCGTCCCCGAGCCCATCCGTTCGCCGTTCAACCAACCGTTCAGCATCGGCCCGCCCGAGAGCACGATCGCGGGGATGTCGACGGTGGCCGCGGCCATGATTTGGGCCGGTGTCGTCTTGTCGCACCCGGTCGTCAACACGACACCGTCGATGGGGTAGCCGTAGAGGACCTCGACGAGTGAGAGGTACTGCAAATTGCGGTCGAGAGCCGCGGTAGGTCGCTTGCACGTCTCCTGGATCGGATGGATCGGGAACTCGAACGGGATCCCGCCCGCCTCGCGGATCCCGTCGCGCACGCGGGTCGCGAGGAAGAGATGGTGCCGGTTGCACGGCGTGATGTCAGAGCCCGTCTGCGCGATCCCGATGATCGGCCTGCCCGACTGGAGCTCGTCGAGCGTCAGCCCGTAATTCATCGTGCGCTCGAGGTAGAGCGCCGTCATGTCGACGTTCGCCGGATTGTCGAACCAGGCGCGCGAACGCAGCCTGTCGATCTGCGCAGCGGTCGGTCTGGCCGGCATCAGCTGATCCTACGGTGCTTCGAGGCAGGTCGCGCCGTCCAGTGGCACCTGTGTACCCGTGCAAGCTGGTTCCGCCCTTTGGACCGCTTCGAGGCTGGAGGTCGACGTGGTGTGCGCTTTCCGAAGAGCGTGCGCGCCGACTGCGAGAGGGCGCACGGGAGCTCGAGTACGGTCACGGCTGACGGCTCCGCCGGGCATCGACCCTGGACAGATAGTGCGCGGGGCCTCCGGATGGTGCAGAATGCGGCCACCTCGACGGCACGCGACGGTGCGGCGGACGCGGAGGCCGGAGATAGCGGCACCTTCGGGAGCCTGCGCAGAGAGGGGCCTCGAGGGCCCCTCTCTGCGCTCTCCGCCGCGTTCACGGAAGCGCAATCCCCGCCCGCCGGTGCTGCCGATACTCTTTGCGTACACGAGGACGAGTATTCGGTGACGCCCTTCGCGCTCTCCCTATCCGTTCGCAGAGGGAGGCCATCATGACGGCAGCCGCAACGAAGCTCGCGTTCGACAACGGTGGGGCGTTCATCCAGGACACACGCCGCGAGGTCGAGCAGTACCTCTCCCGGGGTCGCACGCGGATCAAGGGTGCCGCACTCCTCTACTCGAAGGCTCCGGTCGCACTGGCGCTGACCATCTCCTCGTGGGTGGTGCTGATGTTCCTCCACCCCGGGATCGTCATCGCGCCCCTCTGCCTGGTCGGGCTCGCTCTCGGTGCGACGCTGACTGCGTTTTGCGTTATGCACGACGCCAATCACGGCGCCTACTTCCGTCGGCGCCGTTACAACCATCTCGTCGGCTGGTCGTCGGACCTCCTGCTCGGCTTCTCGAGCTATGCGTGGCGCGTGAAGCACAACGTCGCGCACCACACCTACACGAACGTCGACGGGTTCGACGCCGATGCCACCCAGGTTCCCCTAGCCCGTTTCGCCCCATCCCAGTCAGCCCGGCCCTGGTACCGCTTCCAGCAGTACTACATCTGGCCGATGTACACCCTGATGGGGTTGCGGTGGCAGGTCATCGGCGATCTCAGCGCGTTTCGCCGGGGGGCGGTCGGCGAAAGCGCCCTGCGGCTACCACGCGGCTGGAACCTCGTCGGGATCTTCGCAGGCAAGGCGTTCTTCATCGGCTGGGCGATCGTGATCCCACTGCTCGTATATCCGTGGTGGGTCGTCCTCGCCGCCTACGTCGGTTTCGGAATGGTCACGAGCCTGATCATGGCGACGACGTTCCAGCTCGCTCATTGTGTGGAGGAGGCATCGTTCGCGTCGGCGGACGAGCTCCGTGGAGAGCGTCGCATCTGGGCCGTGCACGAGGTCGAGACGACCGTCGACTTCTGTCCGCGCAATCCAGTGCTGACCTGGATGCTCGGCGGGCTCAACTACCAGATCGAGCACCACCTCTTCCCCCGGGTTCCGCACACCCACTATCCGAAGATTGCCGAGATCGTGAAGCGCAACTGCGTCAAGCACGGTGTCCGCTACTCGTTCCACCCGTCGCTCGGCCGCGCACTACGCTCGCATTTCCTGCACCTCCGGACGATGGGTCGGCTCGGCCTGCCGGCCGAGATCGAGATGGGATAGACGGGGCGAGGCGGTTTCGACCGAACCTCCCAGCACGGTCGAGAAGGCCGCGTCGGCTCCTCCCTGTTGCGATGCGGACGAGAGACGTGCGTGGGGCGAGCAGCGTCGCATCGACAACCCGCCAGCTGCCGTCGACGAGAGCCTCCGCGACTGCGTGGAAATCCATTGGGGCAAGACCCGGCGCGCAGACGCCCACCACGCGGGCCGGCACGGTGCGAGCCCGCAAGAGCGCCACCACGAGGTGGGCGAAGTCGCGACACACGCCGCACCGGCGGGAAGGAGCATGATCCCCCGTGCGTTGTCTTCATCGTGAAGATCGAGCTCCTCTACTGGGACGGCTGTCCTTCGGTCGCTGAAGCGCGGGCTCTGCTCGCGGAGGCGCTCGCCGCCCGGGGCATCAGCGAGCCGATCGTCGAGCGGGAGATAGTCAGCCACGAGGACGCGGTCGACGCGCGCTTCCCCGGCTCGCCCACGATCAGGGTCGACGGCATCGACATCGATCCGACGGGCGCCGACTCGAGGTATGCGCTCACCTGTCGCATCTACCGGCTCCCCGACGGGCGCGTATCGCCCGTGCCGAGCAGCCAACAACTCCAGGAGGCCTTTCAGTGACGCTTGCCCTGACCGACACCGCACCGCCGTTCTCGTTGCCCGGAACCGACGGCCGGAGCCATTCGCTCGCCGATTACGAGGATGCTGCGGTGCTCGTCCTCATTCAGACCTGCAACCACTGCCCGTACGCACGGGCATGGGAGGGGCGGATCGGCGCGATTCAATCCGACTACGCGGACCGCGGCGTGCGCATCGTCGCGATGAGCTCGAACGACGCGGTCTCACACCCGGAGGACTCGTTCCCCGAGATGGTCGCCCGTGCTGCGGCCCGGGGGTATACCTTCGACTACCTCTACGACGAAGACCAGTCGGTCGCCCGGGCGCTCGGCGCCGAGCGGACACCGGAGGTCTTCGTCTTCGATGCCGACAGGGAGCTCGTCTACCACGGCGCCGTCGACGACAACCGCGACGACGAGGCCGTCACCGCGCACTATCTGCGCGACGCGCTCGACGCCGCTCTGGCAGGTCGCGCCCCGGTCGTGAGCGAGACCCCGGCGGTCGGCTGCACGGTGAAGTGGCGTTCGTGACGGCTGCCGTCACCTCGATCACCTATGCCCCCGTGAAGGGCCTGGCACTCAGCCGCGTCGAGGAGATCGAGCTCGAGTTGACAGGCGTGCGCGACAACCGCCGCTTCCATCTGATCACGGACGACGGGCGCCTGGTCAACGGCAAGGTGGCGGGGACGCTCGTGCAGGTTGCGGCGACTACCGACCGCGACGGCAAGACGCTGTCCTTGCGCTTTCCCGACGGTTCCACGCTCGACGGGGACGCGGCGCTCGGCGATCCCGTCGAGACGAGTTTCTACGGGCGGCCGGTTGCCGGACGGCTGGTCGAGGGACCGTTTTCGGAGGCAATCACATCATTCGTCGGTCGGCCGCTGAGGCTCGTCCGCGTGAACGAGCCCGGCGCGGGCTCCGATCGCGGCATCGGGGCGAGCGTATCCGTTGTCTCGAGCGGAACGCTCGACACGCTCGCGCGCGAGGCAGGGCAGGAACGCATCGACGGTCGCCGCTTCCGGATGCTCTTCGGGATCGACGGCGTCGAACCTCACACCGAGGAGCACTGGGTGGGACGTCGCGTCGGTTTCGGCGATGCCGTCGTGCGTCTGCAGGCGCACGTCGGGCGTTGCGCCGTGACCACGCACGACCCGGATACCGGCCTTCCCGACCTCGATACCCTCCGCATTCTGAAGGGGTATCGCTCGGAGGTCGAGAGCGAGGAGCCACTTCCGATCGGAGTCTGGGGCGGCGTCGAGCGGCCGGGGATCGTACGCGTCGGCGATCCCGTGCAACCGCTGTGACGATCGATCCCGGCACGTCGCTCGGCGCAGTCGCGCTTACGGTCGGCGACCTCGACGCGCAGACTGCGTTCTACCGGGACGCAATCGGGTTACGCGAGATCCGCCGCGACGGTGACACCGTCGAGCTCGGAGCACCGGGCGGCGATACCCCGCTCGTCACGCTCGTCGGTCGACCCGACGCGCCGCCGCGGCCGCCGCGCACGACCGGTCTGTTCCACCTCGCGCTCCTCGTTCCCTCACGCGCCGAGCTGGCGCAATCGCTTCGCAGGGTCACCGCCACGGGTCACCCGTTCACGGGCGCCTCCGATCACCTCGTATCCGAGGCGCTCTACCTCGACGACCCCGAAGGCAACGGGATCGAGATCTATCGCGACCGCCCTCGCGAGGAGTGGACATTCGCCGACGGCCAGTTGAAGATGGCGACGCTTCCGCTCGACCTGGACGGCGTTCTCGCGAGCGGGCGGGGCGACGGCGGCCACGGAATCGGGGAAGGCACTCGGATCGGGCATGTCCACCTCCAGGTCGCCGACATCCCCGCGGCAGAGACGTTCTATGTCGGGGGGCTCGGTTTCGAGCCTACGGTGCGTGGCTATCCCGGCGCACTTTTCGTCTCGGCAGGCGGCTACCACCACCACGTCGGACTCAACACCTGGGCCGGCCAGGGCGCCCAGCCACCTCCTCCGGGTGCCCGCGGGTTGCGCTTGTACACGATCGTACTTCCCGATGAGGCGCGCCTCGCGGTCGTGCTGGAGGCTGCGGCCGAGGCAGGGCTCGATGCCACGGGCGAGGACGGGAGAACGGTCGTCTCGGATCCCTCGGGGAACCGAGCGATGCTCGGCTCCCGGTGACGGTCGGTCGGGCCTGCGCGGCCTCTACGACCGCGTCGCGGCGACGGCGGAGCGCGCTTGTCGCTCGTAGGGGTTGGCATCGTAGCCCGTACGGAAATAGCTCAGCGGCATGCGGATCGGGCGATGCTGCAGCTGCCACACGTGGCAGAGCTCGTGGGTGACGAGGTCATCCGAGACGTCGCCCGCCCGCACGAGGATGATGCAATGTAGGGCGTATCCGTCGAAGCGGCTGAGCCAGGGCAGACGGAAGAACCACGGCGCGGTCAGGAGTCGAATCCCCTCGATCCGGACCGGCGTCGGCCACCAGTCCAGCCGGTCGAGTCGCGCCTTGGCGGCGAGCAGCCGAGGATTCAAGGCTTCCGGACGGCCTCGCCCGGAGTCTAGGTACCGAGGACGACCGGGGCGAAGATGAGCACCGCGCCGCCGTCCTGCGCCTGCTGGTACTCGTATGTGTAGAGCCGCGGCTGCGTGATGCGATTGACGACCGCGAGATCTCGCTTCGGCATCGTCCCGATCGTCGGCGTCTTCGCCCCGATCGAATCGCTGAGCGGCCTGCTCAGCTCTGGTCGTACGTCATTCTTCTTCAGAAACACGGCCGTTCCGGACGCCTTGCCGTCCGGGCGTGGCGGCAGGAAGACCGAGACGGAGTCGATCCCGTCGACGTATTTGAACGTATAGAGGGCGAGCTCGAGCGCCTCACGGCGTAGAAGCGCGTGGCGCGCCTCCGAGGCCGTACCTCCCTTGATCGAGCAGGCTGTGCCAAGGCCGCAGAGGATGAACTGGAGGCTGTGTGTCGTCGGAAGGATGTCGATCTGGCTCTCTTCCTTCTTCCCGGTCGAGGTGTCGGGGCGGATCGCGATCGTGCTCACAGGCACGTCTCCGCTCGCGCCGGTCACTTTCGGTGGGCTGACGAGCGCTGCAACCAGCTGCTGTCCGCTCTTCAGGCGGTAGCTCTTCGCCACCCGGTCGGCGATCTGCCGCGCCTGGGCCGTGTCGCTACCCGTCGGCTGCCACGCCGACCATTTCGCGGGCGGAGGCGGATCGGAGCGCTGGACCAGGAAGGCGAGGGCGCCGAGCCCGACGGCGGCGACCAGCCCGAGAGCAACGTAGACGATCGCGAAGCGCGAGCGGTAGGCGGCGCTCCGCGCGCGGTCACCACGAGAGGCTGTCTCGGGTTGACCGACCGGCTGGGCCGGCTCCGCCTCGATGAACCCCGACCCGTCGCTTGTCGACCCGGTGGTCGCCTCGCTCACGTCCGAATCTCCACGGCAGGTCCGTGTGGCTGGGGGCCTCTCCCGATCGCGGCCGAGAACTCGAGCGGGGGCCACACGGCTTCGTCGGCGAGGTCGAGCTCCGGAATCCGGATCTCGGCGGACTCCAACAGGCGGAGCAACTCGTCACCCATGATCTCCCGCCTGTCCTCGAGTGCGTCAGCGATCGTCTCGATCCCGCCCCGGTTCGTGATCGCGAGGTTGTGAGCCGTCACATACGCCTGCCCGAGGATCTGCGCCGCCACGGTCCGCTTCGCCGGATCGCCGAGCACACCGGCGATCGGATCGGCGTCGAACGGCCCGCCGCCGCCCGCCCTCGACATGATCTGGAGCCCGATCTTCTCGAAGCGGTCGAGGGTCTCCTTGCGCGCCTGCTCCTCGGTCTCGCCGTTCCGCGGCGTCACGTGGAACGGCTGCGGCCCCATGGCGGCGCGGCCGACCATCAGGGCCGCACGTGCCGTAACGCCGGCAACGTCGCCGCCGACGCCGTTCGAGTTCTCGCCGTAGACGACCCGCTCTGCTGCCATCGCGCCGAGGCCCCAGACGATGTCGTGGAACATCTCGTGCTGGAACGAGAACAGGCGCTCTTCCTTCTCGATCATCCAGTGGTGGCCCCCGACGCCCTGGTCGCCGCGCTTCTTGATCGTGAGCCGGGTCGACTCCCGGCCGGTCAAGTAGACGTGACCGGCGACCGCGTGACCGGCTTCGTGGATGGCAACGGCCCGCCGCTCCATCGGGATGTATTCCGACCCGATCGCCGTACCGGCATCGAGCGTCGTCACCGCCTCGACGAGATCGTCCCAGGCGAAGCCGGTGCTCCCCGTGTGGTGGGCGATCGTCAACGCCATCGAGATCGCCTGCTCGATCATCGCCGGTGAGTAGCCGCTCATGATCCGTGCGATCTCGTCCCGCCGCGTCGGCGAGTCGAGCTCCTCGCTGTGCGAGACCTTCCCGATGTAGAGATCGAGAATGTCCAGCCGGTCTTGCTTGCTCGGCGTCCTGAACCACACGTGCCGGCCCATGCGTCCGGGGCGAATCAAGGCCGGATCGAGTCGGTCGATCGGCACGTTCGTGGCACCGATGAAGTAGATCTGGTCGTTGCGCGGCCGGGCCGCCGGCATCCGGAGCTTTACCTTGCCCACCGACCGCGGCACGATGAACGTCGCGTCGAGCAGGGTGTTGAACTTGCTCGTAAAGGTGCGGCGCATCCACGGCGGGTTGTCGATGCCGTCCATCACGACGAGCAGCTGGTTGAGCGCCATGCCGCCTCCCATGCCTCCCATCCCGCCCGGGAACATGAAATTGAAGACGCTCGCCATCCGCAGCTGGAAACCGGAGACGCCGGCCGGTTGCGGGGCTCGGGAGTCGAAGAGCCGATCCCGCCACGCCCGGGTCTCGACGATCAGGTCACCGGAGGGATCGCGTGATCCGAGAGGGCCGAAGAAGAGGAGGTCCTCGGCATTGCCCGACACGAGCGGCTCGAACCCCTGTGACCCGGTTCCGAGTGACTGGCGCCGCATGCCGACGGCGTCGATCTCGTCGATGAAGACGATGCACTGGCCGCCCCACTTGCGCGCGAGCTTCTTCGCCCGCCGTGCCAGCACCCGGACGACGATCGCGTCGATCCCGATGAACGTGGCCGCGAAGCCGGAGCCGGGCATCGAGATGAACGGCGAGTTGAAGCCGGTGGCGATCGCCTTTGCGAGCATCGTCTTGCCGGTGCCCGGCGCGCCGAAGAGCAGCAGGCCGCGCTCGCGCTTACCACCCGCGCGTTCGAAATGGTCGCCCGACTGCCAGATATCGACGACCCGGCGCACCTCCTCCTTCGCCTCCGCCTGGCCCCGGACGTCGTCGAGCTTCACTCCCCATTCCGCATCGCCCGGCTCGAAGGACTGCATCTGCGACAGGTTCATCATCAGCAGTGGGCCGAACATGATCGCGAAGTTCGCGAAGAAGAGGAAGAACACGAAGACCGCCTGCATCCACAGCTGGGGCGAGCTGAGGACGTTGCCGATGCTGTTCCACATCGTCCCGGCGGCACCCCACCACGTGCCGCCGACGAAGATCCAGGTGATCGTGATCGCGATCACGAGCAGGAGCGCGAACTTGAACCAGAACCGCCAGAACCACGCGCGCCGCCTGCCGACCACGTCGGCTTCGCGCAACTCGGTGCTCTCGACACCGAAAAGGCTGGGCCACGGGATCAGCCGGCGAAAGACGAGATCAGCGAAGCCGCGGAAGACGATCACGACCGCGAGCGCGGCAAGCAGCGAGGTCCACCAGCTCCAGCCGTTCTGCTGTGTGAACCAGACGAACAGCGCCGGCGCCGTCATCACCGCGACGACCGTGGCGACCCGCGTCAGACGGCGCCACGACCGTGCCAGCTCCCGCGAGGCCTCTCCCGTCGGCAGGGTTGCGAGCGGCGCGGTCGTGGTCATCGCCAAAGTGTACGCAGGTCGCTCGGAGGTGGATGTTCAACGGTCGTTAAGCGGACGCCACTCCTGCTAGCGTCGCCCGCATGACACAGGCAACGCTTCACACCAGCGAGGGCCCGATCGTGATCGAGCTCTTCCCCGAGGACGCCCCGAAGACCGTCGCGAACTTCACGAAACTCGCCGGTGCGGGCTTCTACGACGGTCTCACCTTTCACCGCGTGATCCCCGACTTCATGATCCAGGGTGGGTGTCCGGAGGGCACCGGCACCGGCGGTCCCGGTTACAAGTTCGAGGACGAGTTCAACCACCACAAGGTCGTCAAGGGGGCGCTTGCGATGGCGAACTCGGGTCCCAACACGAACGGCTCCCAGTTCTTCATCGTCACGGCAGAGGCGACGCCGTGGTTGGACGGCAAGCACACCGTCTTCGGGCAGGTCACCGCAGGGCAGGACGTCGTCGACCGCATCTCGCACGTCGACCGCGACCGTGCCCGCGATCGCCCGACGACCCCGATTACGATCGACCGCGTGGAGATCGACGGAACTGTCCAGGAGGGCTGAGCCTCAGTCCAGCGCGTCCTCGGCGCGGGCGAGCAGCTCGGGTGCGTCCGTCGGCTCGCCCGCAAACGTCGCGGTGCCGATCGTGGACGCATGCTCGTCGAGCGCCGAAACGCGGGTGGCGACGAGGGCGCAGCCGATAGTGCCAGTGCGAGGGAGGATGATCGCAAAACGGCGGGGCGCGACACGGGCGACGATGTCCGTGATCCGCACGAGCCGGAGTAGCGCCTCCCCCGCGGCCATCTCGTCGGCGTTGCGATCGACGAGGTCGAGGACGAGGAGCGAGAGCGGCTCGTCGTAACGCGTCGCGGCGGCGATCGCCCGCGTGAGGTCGTCCATGAAGCGGACGCGATTCGGGAGACCCGTGGCCGGGTCCGTCGCGACCTGGCGCTCCAGCTCCAGGTGCAGCTCGGCATGCCCTGCTCCGCCGTCGGACTCGTCGACCGCCGCAAGGGCGTCAACGATGCGGGCGAGCAGTTGCTCGCCGGCGTCGCCGGGCAGCGCCTCGCGAACGGCCAGTGCGATCCGCTCGCACGGGTCGAGCTTCTCGACGGTCGGGGGCATCTTCTGGGGCATCTCACCATCATCGTGAGTATTCGGGGGGGCCTCGCATCCCCCGAACGAGGTACTTCGCCGGCCCCTCCTCGGCGCGGTAGGCTCGCGGGGTGGATCTGAGCGGTAAGACGGCGATCGTCACGGGCGCGTCCTCGGGAATCGGCGCGGCGACAGTGCGCAAGCTGCGCGAGGTTGGCGTTCGTGTCGCGGGTGGGGCACGGCGCGTCGAGCGGATGGAGGCAGACGTAGCCCTCGAGCTCGACGTCACGGACGAAACGAGCAGCCGCTCGTTCGTCGAGGCGGCGGTGCGTGAGCTCGGAGGGGTCGACATCCTCTTCAACAACGCAGGCCTCGCCCTCGGACGAGCCCCGTTCACGGACTCGACGGCGGATGACGAGGAACGGGTGATCCATACCAATGTCGACGGCGTCCTGCGGATCACGCGCCTGGTGTTGCCGCACGTCCGCGACGAGGGCCACATCGTCTTCATGGGCTCGGTCGCCGGTCGGCAGGCCTACCCCGGCGGTGCGTCGTACATCGCTTCGAAATTCGCCGTCCGCGGGTTCTCGTACGCGCTCCGAGAAGACCTGCTCGGACGGCCGATCAGGATCACGACGGTCGACGCAGGGCTCGTCGAGACCGAGTTCTCCGTCGTCCGCTTTCGCGGTGACACGGCCGCTGCCGACGCCGTGTACGAGGGGGTCGAGCCGGTCACTCCGGACGAGGTCGCCGATTGCGTCATGTTCGCCCTCAGCCGGCCGGCGCACGTGAATCTGGACGAGATCGTGATCAAAGCGATCGCACAGTCGTCCGGCGCACGCGTCGTGCGTCGAACCAGCTGACGCCCGTTGCACCTTCGCTCGTCGTACGACCGCCAGATCTTGCGCTTCGCGGTCCCGGCTCTCGGCGCCCTCGCCGCCGAGCCGCTCTACGTGCTCGTCGACACGGCTGTCGTCGGCCACCTCGGGCGCTCGCAACTCGCCGCCCTCGGCCTTGCCGCGACCGTGCTTTCGGTGCTGGCCATGTTCAACTTCCTCCAGTACGGGACGACCGCACAGGTCGCACGGGCGACGGGAGCGGGGGAAGATCTGACTGCCGCACGCCTCGGTGCGCAGGCGCTGTGGCTCTCAATCGCTTTCGGCACCTTCCTGGCCGTCACGGTGGCCGTGCTCGCCGCGCCCGTAGTCGGCGTCTTCGGTGCCGAAGGGACGACTGCGGCCTACGCCGTCGCCTACCTGCGGATCGCGGCCCTCGGGATTCCGTCCGCGTTCCTCGCGATCGGCGGCCAGGGCTTCCTCAGAGGCGTCTCCGACCTGCGAACGCCCCTTGTGATCGTGATCGCGGGGAACGTCGCCAACGTCTTCCTCGAGGTCGGATTCGTCTACGGCCTCGACCTCGGAATCAAGGGCTCAGCGTGGGGGACCGTGATCGCTCAGACCGGCATGGGGATAGCCATGGCCGCCGTGATTCTCCGGAGGGTCGGCCGAGCCAACGCCGGGCTGCAGCCCGCCCTGGCTCGGCGTTTGCTGTCGCTCGGCAAGTTCATCTTCATCCGCACGGCCTCGCTGATTGCATCATTCGTGCTGGCGGGCGCCGTCGTCGCGCGGCTCGGCGACGCGCCGCTCGCCGCATACCAGATCGCGTTCCAACTCTGGATCTTCCTTGCCCTCGTGCTCGACGCGATCGCGGTCGCCGGTCAGATCATCGTCGGGCAAGAGCTCGGCGCCGCCCGTCCCGTCGATGCGTTCGCCGCGAGTGTGCGAATGATCTGGCTCTCGATCGCAGCCGGGACGTCGTTCGCCTTCGTGCTGCTGGCCCTCGGCGGCGTGATCCCGCGTGCCTTTACCTCGGATCCGGCCGTTCTCGCCCAGTGCGCGCTGCTGTGGCCGATCTTCGCTCTGATGCAGCCTCTCAACGGGATCGTGTTCGCGCTCGACGGTATCCTGATCGGGGCGAGCGACGGCCGTTACCTTGCGATGTCGATGGCAACGGCCTTTCTCGCCTGTGCTGTCGCGCTCGGCGTTGCGGCGCGCGCCGACTGGGGAGTGCGCGGTGTCTGGGCCGCCCTGACGGTGTTGATCGTGACGCGGCTTGCGCTGATGGGCGTGCGTTTCCTGCGCCGGCGCTGGCTCGTCACGGGATTCGCGTAACGCGGGCCTCCCGAAGCCAGTTCGCCGTCAATGCGACCTCCGTAAACCCTGCGCGCAAGATATTGCGGTAGGAGCTCGAGGGACGGTCGCCCCGTCGTTCGCCGGTCTCGGTGACGACGACGTCGCAGCCGGTCTCGCGGGCGTGCCGGATCCGCGCCGCCAGCAGGGCGTTCTGTCCGCCTTTGCCCCGATGCTCGGGCAGGCTCGCGGCGAAGCCGAGATAGCCGACGCTTTCTGCGATGAATATCCCGGCCGCGGCCGCGGGGCGCTCGCCTTCGAGCGCAAGCCAGCAGTCCCAGCCTTCACGATAGGCGTTCGCCGCCCACGGCGCGACAGCGTCCGGCAAGCCGTAGCCGGCTGCGACGATCTCGCCGAAGGCCTTCGCCTCGTCCAGCCCAACCCTGACGAGGCTCAACGAGGTCGCTGCCTCGGGCACCGGGTCGACGTCGCGCCGGAATGTCATCCAGCTCCAACCAGGCTCGAGCCCGCGGTTGCGGAGCCAGTCGCCGAGGCCGGCCGGCCGCGCCTCCGGAGCGACCGCGACGTAACAGCTGACGTCCTCCCCGATCGCCGCGAGCGCTTCGTCCAGCACTGTCTCGGTGGCGGGCTCGTCGACCCCGAGCCCGACGATCCGGTTCACCATCGGGCTCAGAGGTGCCTCGTCGGCCCGGAGCACCGTCACACCGCCGAACTCGATCGCGCCCGGATAGAGGCATCGGTACGCCGCCAGTGAGACCCGTGCCTCGCGTTCCATCGCCGGGCGAAGCATAATTTCCGCCTGGGACGGAACGTGTGCGACTGTCCTACATCGTCGACTCGGACCGCTTGCGCCAATAGCGCTGGAGCCCGAGAAAGCACTGGGAATACGGCGCGGCTCGATCGTAGGCCTCGACCTGGCCCGGATCGGACGCGAGGCAGTCGGCGCGGGCGGCGGCGACGAACGTCGCCTCGTCCATGCCGTGGGCGACGCGCTCGCCCCACCGCTGCAGCGTCTCGCGGAGGCAGGCGAGGTGTTCCGAGACATCGTCGAACACGCCGAAATGCGCGAGCGCGAGCCGGGCGGGGGCCCGCCGCTCCGTCTCGGCAATCGTCGCCTCCCAGGCCTCGAGATCGATGTCGGGTGGGGGCGTCGGGGCGAGCACGAAGCCTGCGGGCGCGATCCGCACCCCGACCGAGTCGCCCGCGTACAGCGTGCCGTCGTCGTGCAACATCGAGATGTGGTGGCTCGCGTGGCCCGTGCTCGGGAAGCACTCGAGTCCGAGGACGTTGTCGCCCGCAATCCGGATGTTCGCGTCCGGGACGGGAACGATCGCGCCCCAGAGGCCGTCGAACGCATCGCCGTAGAGCCTTCGCGCACTCGCCTCGAGCTTGGTCGGGTCGCGGAGGTGGGGTGAGCCCGCCGCCGAGACATGCACGACGAGTGCCGGATTCTCGCGGACGAGAGCGCCCGCGGCGCCGGCGTGGTCGAGATGGATGTGCGAGAGGAGGAGATGTCCGACCTCGGCGAGCGCGAGTCCTCGCGCGGCAAGTCCTGCCTTCAACGCCGGCACGCACGTGGTGGGCCCGCAGTCGAAGAGGGCTGGGCCGTCACGGGTCTCGACGAGGTAGCAGCCGACGTTGCGCGTCGCCCCGCGGTGCAGGAGGTCGATCGGAGCCGGTACCGTCATGGGGTGAACGTATCCGACGTCAGCGGACGGCGATGCTGATCGCGACCACGAACGACGTGGCGGGCTATCAGGTCCAGGAGGTGCTGGGCGAGGTTTTCGGGCTCACCGTGCGCTCACGAAACATCGGCTCGCAGATCGGGGCGAGCTTCAAGTCTCTCGTGGGCGGCGAGCTCGGTGGCATGACGAAGATGCTCGCCGAGGGGCGTGAGGAGGCGATCCGGCGGCTTGTCGCCGAGGCGGAGCTGAAGGGAGCGAACGCGATTCTCGCGATGCGCTTCGACACGTCGGAGCTCGGCGCGACGTGGACGGAGATCTGCGCCTACGGAACGGCGGTGCGGATCAAGAAGCTGTAGGGCGAGGCTGTGCCCCGCCCGTACGCCTTCTCTCCCGGATCCTCAGGAGAGAGGCCCGCCGGCAGGCCCTTCACGGACTTGCGTGCGATCGAGGGATACGGGGCAGCGGACCCGAGATCTTGCGGGAAGCTGCAGCGCGGGCCTCTCCAGGGGCTTGCGTGCGGATCGAGGGATCCGCTCAGCGGATCCGAGATCTTGCTGGAAGAGTGAGTGCCTGTGCGAGATCGGCGATGAGATCGTCGGCGGACTCAATCCCTGCCGACAGCCGGACGAGGTTCCGCGGTGAGGCGAACGGCCCGTTTGCGGTTGCCGCGTGAGTCATCCGGTACGGGTGCTCGATGAGGCTCTCGACGCCTCCGAGGCTCTCGGCGAGAGTCCATACCTTCGTGCGGGCGACGAGGTCGACGGCCTCCTCCTCCGACCCGACGAGGAACGACACCATGCCGCCGAAGTCGCGCATCTGACGTGCTGCGATCTCGTGGCCCGGGTGGTCGGGCAGGCCCGGGTAGAGCACCTCTGACACGTCCGGGTGACCCTGGAGGAACGCGACGACGGCCCGAGCGTTGTCGCAGTGCTGCCGCATCCTGACGGCGAGCGTCTTCAGTCCCCGGAGCACGAGCCACGCGTCGACCGGTCCCGGTACGGCGCCGAGCGACTTCTGTAGGAAACGGAGGCGCTCCGCGATCATGGGGTCGTTCGTGCCCGTAAAGCCCCCGATCACGTCCGAGTGCCCGCCGAGGTACTTCGTCGTCGAGTGCACGACGATGTCAGCGCCGAGCTCGAGCGGCTGCTGCAGGTACGGCGTCGCGAACGTGTTGTCGACCACGAGCAACGCGCCGGCGCCGTGCGCGGCATCGGCCGCGGCCCGGATGTCGACGATGTTCAGCAGCGGGTTCGTCGGTGACTCGATCCAGACGATACGAGTCCGGTCGTCCAGATGTGCGGCGAGGTTCGTCGAGACCTCGTCGGGCGTCACGTAGTCGAAGGCGTAGCCCTTGGGCTCGTAGACCTGCGAGAACATGCGGTACATGCCGCCGTAGACGTCGTTGACGCACACGATGCGTTCGCCCGGGTCGACGAGGTGCATGATCGTCGTAGCGGCCCCGAGCCCCGACGAGAATGCGTGGCCGAACGCCGCCGATTCGAGTGAGGCGAGACACTTCTCGAGCGCCGTTCGCGTCGGGTTCGCGACGCGGGCGTAGTCGTAGCCCTTGTGCACGCCGACTGCGTCCTGGGCGTATGTTGAGGTCTGATAGATCGGGGTCGTCACCGCTCCCGTCGCGGGGTCGGGGTCTTGCCCGACGTGAATCGCGCGCGTCTCGAAGTCCATGCGAGAGATGGTAGACGTCCCGGGTCGTCGTTCCGCCCAGCCCGACGACGAACGTCCGCCCGATCAGCGGCGTACCGATGCGAGGCCGCAGGCCCGGCAAAGCCGGTCGAGCGCGCGGTCGAGGGCATCGTCGAGTGCCGCCGAGGCGCGGACGCCGGGCTCGCGGTGGAACGCCTTCAGGACGAGAACCCCCTCACCGCGCTCGGACTTGAGGTCGGCGCGGCCGACGATGCGATCGCGCCAGAGCAGCGGCAGCACGTAGTAGCCGTACCGACGTTCGTGCGCCTTCTTGTAGACCTCGATCAGGTGATCGAAGCCGAGCACGCGGCGGGCAAACGGCCGGTCCCAGAGCAGGTTGTCGAACGGGGAGAGGAGTACCGAGGTCGCCGGCGCGGTCGACTCGAGGTCGGATCCGGCGGGAACCAGGACGGGGGCGCCGCCGTCTTCGACCGAGACCCGCTCGAGGGCCCCCTCCGTGACGAGCGCCTCGACCACCGGTCGGACACGCGCCACCCCGCCCTTGAGCCGCCAGTGCTCGACCACACCGGCCTCCGTCAGCGCCCCGCGTGCGTGGACCGCCTTGAGAGCAAGGGTGCGCAGCCGCTCGGTTTCGCCGGGCAGCGGCGCCTCGAGTACCTCCCGCGGCAGCACCCGCTCGGGCAGGTCGTAGAGCCGCTGGAACCCCTGCCGCCCCGCGATCACGAGCTCTCCGTGATTCCAGAGCCGGTCGAGCATCGCCTTCGCAGGCTTCCAGTTCCACATGCCTCCCTCGCTCGATCCCTCGAAGTGACGCGAACCAAGTGGGCCCCGCGCCCGGATTTCCGCGAGGATCTCGTCGGCGAGGTGGGCATGCGTCTCGCCGACGTCGCCGTACCAGCGGCGACCCCCGTGCCGCATCTGCGCGGCGAAGAGCGGCCAGTCTTCGACCGGCAGCAAGCACGCTTCGTGCGCCCAGTACTCGATCACGCGCCCCTTCGCGAGCAGCCGGGCCACCGTTCCCGGGCGATACGCCCCAACCCGCGACGTCAGCGCGATGCGGTGGCTGCGCTCGACGGCCGAGATCGAGTCGAGCTGAACGCACGAGAGCCGGCGGATCGCGTCCTCGACCTCGCGCGCCGAGCCGCTACGCGAGCGGGCGGCATAGCTCTGAGTGCGGATCGTGAGACGCCGAAGCGCAGTGAGGGAGACGGGCCGCACGGGAGCATTCTCGCCGACGGCACGGCGGGGAGGAGGGCCGGCCGGATCGCGCCTACCTCGTGTTGGATCAAACACGAGGTAGGCGCGACGCCTCCCGCCACGCTGTGCGGACTAGCCGTTCGCCGTCGCGACCTGGACGAGCCGCGTGCCGGAGATGCCGGCGAGGGTCGGGTCGCCCTTGCGGTAGGCCTTGACGAAGAACTGCACGCTGTACCCGCTCTTGAGCGGGAAATCCGAACGAGGCGCGACGGCGTAGCTGATCCGGCCGTCCGTCGCCGTTTGCGCATCGGTGGGGGTAGAGGTGAGGATCGGGGTGGAGCGGAGGAACACGAACGCGTTGCGAACGAAGTAGCCGCGCGTGTCCTTCACCGTTACCGTCACCGTGATCGACGAGCGCGAGCGCACCGGGTTAGGGCTGAAGTCGACGGTCTCTACGATGAGCCGTTCGCCCTTCGGGACGTCGGTGACGTCGACGGACTTGCCGCCGCCTGGCAGGTTGATGACCCCGCCGCCTCCACCGGAGCTGTCCGCTACGACGGCGGTCTGATTCGAGATCGCCGTTCCCTTGCCGCGGCTGTTCTTCGCCGTCACGCGGGCCCGGATGGTGTTGCCGACGTCCTTCTGGACGACCTTGTAGTCACTACTGGTCTCGTTGCCGATGGTCTTGCAGGCGTTGCCGTTCTTGTCGCACCGGGTCCATTGGTAGGAGTAGGTGATCGGCTGGTCGCCGACCCACACCCCTGTGCTCGTCGACAGCGTGGTGCCGACCGTGGCGTTCCCGGCGACAACCGGCGGCGAGCTGCTGGCCGGCACGCCCGATCCGTCGGTGACAACGGCCGTCTTGGGGGAGGTCGCCGTGCTCTTGCCGTCTGCGTTCGAGGCGGTGACGTCGAAGCGGAGTTGTGTCCCGAGGTCAGAGGAGGTAAGCGTGCGGTGGGTTCCGGTCGCGCCGCTGATCGCCTTGCAGTCGCTGTTGTCGCAACGGATCCACTGGTACGCGTAGGTGATACCGCTTCCCGTCCAGGCCCCACGGGCACCAGTGAGCTCCTTGCCGACGATCGGTGCTCCTGTGATCGAGGGCTCCTTCGTGTTGGTAGGCCCGGCCGCGGACGCGGCGAGGACGGATCCGGCGCCGAGGACGGAGAGCAGGAGTGCGGCGATGCCGCACCCGATCCAGCGCCATCTTGTGGCACAGCTTCGTTCCGACATGAGGTGTCTCCTTGTCCTGTCGAACCGCCACGTGCGACGACGCCACACGCGGCCGCATCGGTTCAGGTGTGAATCTTCAACCTAGTCGATCGAGGAGTCTCGCCGACGCGTCACCCCGGCGTGTGTCCCTGGAGGATCGTGGCCAGCCGGGCTGCGTCGATGTTGCCTCCCGAGACGATACACACGATGCGCCCCCCGCCGGCGCGGCCCGACATGGCGGCGGCGACCGCGAGCGCTCCCGCGCCCTCGGCGATCACCCGGGCCCGCTCGGCCAGCAACCGGACGCCGCTCGCTGTCTCGTCGAGTGTGACCGTCTGCGCGCCGGCGAGTAACGGTCGGGCCCGCTTCCACATCGGTGCGAGCAGGCCCATGCCGCCGGCTCCGTCAACGAACGACGGCGTGTACTCCACCGAGACCGCCTCTCCGGCGGCGAGCGACGCTGCCAACGGGGCCCCCGTCTCGGGCTCACAGGCGAAGACGTGCGTCGAGGGGCTGAGTGAAGCGAGCGCGCTCGCAATCCCAGTCGTCAATCCGCCGCCGCCCCACGGGATCAGCACCGTGTCGATCTCGTCGAGCTCTTCCACCAGCTCGAGACCGATCGTGCCGTTGCCGGCCATGACCGCGTCGTCGAGCACCGGATGGACGAAGTACCCCTCGACGCCGGGGTACGCGGCGTCCTCCATCGCTTGCCACCAGCGCTCGAACGGGACCTTGATCACCGTTCCGCCCAGCCGCTCGATCGCATCGAGCTTTGTCTGCGGAGCGTGCTCGGGCGCAATGATCGTGGCCGGCACTCCTTCCTCGCGGGCGATCCAGGCGACCCCTTGAGCCATGTTCCCGGCACTCGTCGTCACGACCCCACCGGCGATGGCGCCGGGAGGGGCCGTTCGGATCGCGTTCGCGGCGCCGCGGATCTTGAACGATCCGATCGGCTGCAGGCACTCGAGCTTCAGCCAGATCTCCGCAGTCGACTCCGGCGCCTGAAGCCGGACGAGCGGGGTTCGGAGCGCAACGTCTGCGATCCGTTCGCGCGCGGCGCGGATCTCGGCAAGGGGAATCAGAAGTCGACCTCGACGCCGACTCCCCGTTCGCGCGCTCTCGCCACGCAGAGTTCGGCGGCCGCGAGATCCTCGACGGCGATGCCCATCGACTTGAAGAGCGTCAGCTCGTCGTCGTCGCGACGGCCGGGATGGAGGCCCGCGAGAACCTCGCCCAGCTCGGCCACGATGTGATCGGGTCCGATGCCCTGCTCCGCAACCGCGAGGAGGTAGTCCCCGGATTCGTTCAACGTCGACTCGCGCCTGTCGACGAAGAGGGTCGCCGCAGCGACCGTCGCGGAGCTGAGCTCTCGCGACTTTCCGTTCGGGAACGCTCCAGCCGCGTTGACGTGGGATCCCGGAGCCAGCCAGTGCAGCTCGACGAGCGGTTCGCTGGCGGCGGTTGCCGTACAAACCACGTCTGCGCCGTCTAGCGCCTCCGCGATCGTCGGAGCCACGAGCGAATGTGTCTCGAGCGCGAGGGCCTCGGCGTGCGCAGGGTTCCGGCTCCAGATACGCACGATCGGGTCGTCGAGCACCGTCTGCATCGCGGCGACATGAGAACGTCCCTGCACACCCGACCCGAGGACGGCGACCGTGCGTGCTCCTTGGCGTGCAAGAGCCCTCGTGGCGGCGGCGGACACGGCGGCCGTGCGGATCTCCGTGATCGGTGACGCGTTCATGATCGCTACGAGCTCGCCGGTGATTCCGTCGTGGAGCAGTACCGCACCCTGGTGAGGGTCGAGGCCGCGGCTCGAGTTCTCAGGGGCGACGACGATCTCCTTGAGAGCGAAGGCCGGGGCGTCTCCTCCGCTAAACGCAGGCATCAGCCCCATCCCGGCAGGGCCGGGCGGGAACATGATGAAGCGGAGGGGGTTGTGCAGCTCATCGTGCGCCAGCCGCTGGAGAATGCCCTCCATCGCGGTGACGCACGACTCCATGTCGAGCAGCTCGCGGACATCGTGCTCGGAGAGGACGAGGACGCTCATCGGAAGACCTCCGTCAGGACGTCGCGTTCGGTAGGTGTGAGAGAGAGCGAGAGCGCCTCGAGAGCGGGGTCGAGATGCTCGACGCGACCCGGCCCGACGATGACGGCCGTTACCTCGTCGAGCGCCAGCAGCCATGCGAGCGCGAGCCCGGCCATCGAGACGCCGCGTGCGGCGGCATCGGCCTCCAGGGTCCCGAGAACGGTGAAGACGCGATCGGAGTCGTAGTCCTCGTACGGTTCCGGCCGCTGCGTCATCCTCGACCCGGGAGGGGGTGGCTCGCCGCGCCGGTACTTGCCGGTGAGCCAGCCTCCCGCCAGAGGGCTGAACGGCGTGTAGCCGAGACCGTGCGCATGGCAGACCGGGAAGACGGATTCGCGGTCGCCCTGATCGAGCAACGAGAAGCCGTTCTGCACCCACTCGTAGCGTGGCAACCCCGCGAGCTCCGACAGCTCGAGTGCTTCCGCGAGCTGCTCGCCCGTGAAGTTCGACGCCCCGATCGCACCGGCCTTGCCGGCGTCGACGAGCTCGCCGAACGCCTGGAGTGTCTCCTCCTGTGGCGTGTCCGGGTCGAAGGCGTGCGGGAGGTAGAGCGCAACCCGTTCGAGGCCGAGACGGCTCAGACTCGACTCGATCTGCCGGCGGATCCGCGCCCGGCCAAGGCCGTGATCTTCTCCCTCGTCCATCGGGTTGAACGTTTTCGTGGCTACCACGATCCGATCCCGGACATCACTGCCTTTTGTCGCCAGCCACTCACCGATGAAGCTTTCGCTGCGGCCGCCTCCGTATGCGTCGGCGGTGTCGAAGGTCGTGATTCCGAGATCCCAGGCCGCATCCATGAGGCGAAATGCCTGATCCCTGGACGTCCCCTGGCCGAAGAACGCGGGTGACGAACCGATCCCGCCGAAATTGCCGCAGCCGAGCACGATCCGCGTGATTGCGATGCCGCTGTCGCCGAGGAAGCGTTCCTCCATCCGGCCGATCCTACGGGACGCGAGGCGCCCGCTTGCCCGAGGGCTCGGGCGACCACCGGCGCGGCGCCTCTCGGTGTCGATCGGCTAGGTTCGAGCTGACGGCCCAGCTCGTGAAAGGGTGTGCCCGGATGACATACGTCGCCGCCGACGATCGCTACGACCAGATGCGCTTCAACCGCTGCGGTAGCCGTGGCCTTGCGCTGCCGGCGATTTCGCTCGGTCTATGGCACAACTTCGGGAACATCAGCCCGCCGGAGACGGGCCGCGCTGTCGTGCGCCGAGCGTTCGATCTCGGGGTCACGCACTTCGATCTCGCGAACAACTACGGCCCCCCGTACGGGTCGGCGGAGGAGAACTTCGGGCGCATCTTGCGGGGTGACCTCCAGCCTTACCGCGACGAGCTGATCATCTCGACGAAGGCCGGCTACGACATGTGGCCGGGTCCGTACGGAGACGGTGGCTCACGCAAGTACCTACTGGCCAGCCTCGATCAGAGCCTCGCCAGGCTCGGGCTCGACTACGTCGACATCTTCTACTCGCACCGGTTCGACGGCACGACTCCGCTCGAGGAGACCATGGGCGCACTCGACAGCGCTGTCCGGGAGGGCAAGGCGCTGTACGTGGGCATCTCGTCCTACTCGGCGGAGAAGACCCGGGAAGCGGCCTCGATCCTGGACGACCTCGGCACCCCCCTCTTGATCCACCAGCCCTCGTACTCGCTGCTGAACCGTTGGATCGAGCCGGATCTGGTCGACACGATCGGGGAGATCGGCATCGGTTGCATCACGTTCTCCCCGCTCGCGCAGGGCGTGCTCACCGATCGTTACCTGAACGGGATCCCGGACGGCTCCCGGGCGAGCCGCAACGACTCGCTCTCCCCCGACACGATCACGCAGGAGACCCTCGCCAAGGTGCAGGCGCTGAGTGCGATCGCTGCCGGGCGCCGCCAGTCGCTCGCCCAGATGGCGCTCGCCTGGACGCTCCGTGACGAGCGGATCACCTCGACGCTCCTGGGTGCGAGCAGCGTCGCCCAGCTCGAGCAGAACCTCGGGGCACTCGACAACCTCGAGTTCTCGAGAGAGGAGCTCGACGCGATCGACCGCATCGCCCCCGACGGCTCCGTCAACATCTGGGCGGCGTCGAGCGCCCTCTAGGGCGCTCCGGTTCGACCGCTGCCACGATGGAGTACCGGCGTCTCGGCTCGAGTGACCTGACCGTTTCCGAGATCGCCCTCGGCTCCTGGCTGACCTTTGGGGGCGGGATCGATCGCGGTCGGGCCGCCGCCTGCGTCGACCGCGCATTCGAACTCGGCGTCAACTTCATCGACACGGCCAACGTGTACGGCCGGGGCGCCGCCGAGGAGTTCCTGGGGGAAGCGCTCAGCAGCCGCCCTCGCGACTCCTTCGTGCTCGCGACCAAGCTCTATTTCCCGATGAGCGACGCTGACCGCGGCCTCTCGCGAGCACAGGTCCTGAAGCAGGTCGACGCGTCGCTCCAGCGGTTGCGCACGGACCACGTCGATCTCTACCAATGCCACCGCTACGACTCGGAAACGCCCCTCGAGGAGACGATGGAGGCGCTGACGGAGGTCGTGCGGACCGGTAAGGCACGCTACATCGGGTTCAGCGAGTGGACGGTGAGTCAGATCCAGGCGGCTCGCGAGCTTCCCGGCGTGGAGCGCTTCGTGTCGAGTCAGCCGCAGTACTCGCTGCTCTGGCGCCTGCCCGAGCGTGCGGTGATCCCGCTGTGTGAGGTGGAAGGGATCTCGCAGATCGTCTGGTCGCCGCTTGGGCAGGGAGTGCTGACAGGCAAGTACCGGGCAGGATCGGCGCATCCCGCCGACTCGCGTGCCGCCTCGGAGAAGATGGGATGGGCGATGGGACGCTTCCTGACCGACGATGTATTGCGTGCGGTGGAGAGGCTGCGCCCGGTCGCGGCGGCCGTCGGCCTTTCGCTCTCACAGCTCGCGCTCGCGTGGGTCCTCCGCGAGTCGAACGTCGCCTGTGCGATCGTCGGTGCCTCGCGGCCGGAGCAGTTGGACGACAATGCGGCCGCCGCCGGTGTCCGGCTCGATTCTGCGACGCTCGCCGCGATCGACGACGCGGTCGTCGGTGTCGTCGTCGCCCCCTCTTGATCGGCTGCCATCCCGTGCCGGCGTAGGTATGGGGACGTTGGCGGCGAAGGGTCAGGGGTGAGCGGTGACAAGTTGGAGGATGCCCAGCGCGACGCGCGCCGGGAAGCCGCGCCTTTCGTCCTCCTCGCCGTCATCCTCGACGTGCTGCTCGCAGCGAACAGTTCCTGGCACAACTGGCGACTGTACTCGGCGAGCGACTGGTGGGTGTGGCTCGTGCTCGCGGCGCCTGCAGCCGTGCTCGCGTTCGTGTTCCTCTTAGGTCTCGGCCGGCTCGGCGTCAGCAGCGAGCACCGGCGCAACGTGGCCGTGGTTCTGCTCGGCGTCCTTGCGGCTGCCAATCTGTTCGGCATCGGTCTCGTGATCGGCTCGCTCCTCCGCGGAGGCGGTCATATCACCGGCGCGCAGCTGCTTGCGAGCGCAGCCGTCGTCCTGATCGTGAACGTGATCACGTTTGCGCTCGTGTTCTGGGAGCTCGACAGCGGGGGGCCCGTGCGACGGGCACTCGAAGCGAGCCGCAAGACCCCCGACTTTCAGTTCCCGCAGGACGAGAATCCTCAGCTCGCGCAACAGCTGTGGGCGCCGGCGCTGAACGACTATCTGTACCTGGCGTTGACGAACTCGATCGCGTTCAGCCCAACCGACGCCATGCCGCTGACGCACCGTGCCAAGCTGTTCATGGGCGCCGAGTCCCTGATCGCGGCGGTGACCGTGCTCATCATCGCCGCCCGCGCCGTGAATATCCTCGGCAACTGAACTGTCCGTCCCGCAAGATCTCGGATCCGTTAGCGCCGGTCCTTCGATCGCACGCAAGACTCCTGAAGGGGCCCGTCCTCAGGCCGCCTGCCGTGGGACGCGACCACCGCGCTCGATCGGGGCTCGCCCGCGACGAACGCAGCGTACGCCGGCTCGATCGCGTCCCGGAGATCGACGCCCTCGACCACGACACCGCTCGCGCCGAGCCGTTTCAGCACTGATCCGATCGGCAGCGCCCGGGCGGGGCCGAGGACAGGGAGTGGTCCGGCGGCCCATGGGTCGCCTGCCGACTCGACGGGTCGCCTGCTTCGCTCCTCGGGGGCCTCGGCCGTGCATCCGCGCCACTCGAGGAGTAGCGATGGATCGCCGTCGATCGCGTCTGCAACCACATAGGCGAGCGCGATCACGTGCTTGCAGGCGCCGTCTCGTTCTGCGTCAGGGCAGGTGCAGGAACGCCGCACCGACCGCCTCGGCGGGATCAGTGGCTCCTCCCAGTCGACGGTCATGACGTGCTCGAGCTGGAGAGATTGCTCCTGCCCTGCGGCGGCGGCCTCGAACAGTGTGCGGCCGCGAGGTGAGCCGATGACGGCCGCCCAGACCCGGGGCGAGACCGGGTCGGCGGCTAGTGCCACTCGGTAGTCGGCACCGGCCGAACCGGTCGCGCGGGCGGTGATCTCACGCTCGACGACCGACACGCTGTGGACATGCCCGGTGCGGGCGAGAATCCGACCGCGCTCGGCACGCGGTGACCCCTCGTCTGGCACGACGGACGTGGCGAGCCAGCGAGCCCATGGCCCGCGTCCGATGCGGTCTCCGTCGCCGGCGACGAAGACCGGACGGCCTTCGTTGAGAACCGTCATGCCGCCTCCTCGACCGTCGTCTCCGACAACGAGACCGCGGCGCGGATCGTGTCGAGGTCGAGCTCGCCGAGCCAATCGTCGGCGCGCCCCGCGACGACCTTCTCGGCGAGCTCGCGTTTGGAGTCGAGCAGCTCGTCGATCCGCTCCTCGAGCGTCGCCGTGCAGATCAGGCTGTGGACGAAGACATCCTTGCGCTGGCCGAAACGGTATGCCCTGTCGGTTGCCTGCTGCTCGACGGCAGGATTCCACCAGCGGTCGAAATGGAAGACGTGGTTCGCGGCCGGGAGGTTGAGGCCGCGGCCGCCGGCACGGATCGAGATGACGAGCACGGCCGGTCCTTCGGGGGTTGAGAACGACGCGACGAGCTCGTCGCGCTGCCGCGCCGGCAAGCCGCCGTGGAAGAAGCCGATCTCACGGCCGAGCCGTTCACGGAGGTGCGGCACGAGCCGGTCGAACCCCGGGTACTGGGTGAAGACGAGCGCCTTGTCGCCGCGCGGCATGGCATCCAGCAGATCGACGAGGCGCTCGAGCTTGCCCGACCGGCCCTCGAGCGGCCGGCCGGTGGCGAGCAGCATCTCGGGGTGATTACACACCTGTTTCAACTGGCTCAGCATCGCGAGCACGGCACCCCGGCGGCCGAAGCTGCGCTCGTGCTCCTCGATCCGGGGCATCCAGCGGTCGACGGTGGCCCGGTAGAGGCTCGCCTGTTCGAGCGTGAGCCGGCAGTACTCCTTCGTGACGGTGATCCTCGGCAACTCCAGCTCCACTTCGGGGCCGTCCTTCGGTCGCCGCAAGATGAAGGGCTGCACCATCGCCCGTAACCTCTCGAGAGCCCGCGCGTCTCCGTACGCCTCGATCGGGCGGGCGAAGGTTCGCTGGAACCGTTCGCGCGAGCCGAGCAGGCCGGGGTTGACGATGTCCATGATCGCCCAGAGCTCGTCGAGCCGGTTTTCGATCGGTGTGCCGGTCATAGCGAGCGTTCGGCGTGCCTGAAGCCGTCGCAGGGCGCGGGCCCGCTTCGTGGCCGGGTTCTTGATGTCCTGCGCCTCGTCGAGCACGAGCCTGTCCCACGTGATCGCCGCGAGCGCATCGACATCGCGCGTGGCGATGTCGTACGAGGTGATGACGACATCGCTCGAGCGAGCGACGTCCGCGAGCTCCGTGCCGGTCAGCCGTTCGCCGCCGTGGTGCACGTGGACGCGAAGAGAGGGTGCAAACCGCTCGATCTCGCGGGCCCACTGGCGGGTGACGCTCATCGGGCAGACCACGAGAGTGGGCCCGAACGCCTGCGCACCATACTGCTCCCGTTCGGAGGTCAGCATGGCGATCGCCTGGACGGTCTTGCCGAGGCCCATGTCATCGGCGAGGATCGCGCCGATTCCGAGGTCGCCGAGTAGCCGGAGCCAGCCGTGGCCGCGCTCCTGGAACGGGAAGAGGGGATGCATCATCGTCCCCGGTGTGCCAAGGGGCTGATAGCGCCGCTCGTCGCCGCCGGCGAGCAGCGTGCCGAGAGTGTCGTCGAGCGCGACGTCACCGAGCTCGAGCCCCGCATCTTCGATCTCGACGCCGGAGACGGCGCGGACGAGGTCGACGACCGATCCTTCGCGACGGCGGTCGAGGAACAGGAGCGCGCGCTCGACCTCTGAGCGCCGCAACGCGTGCCAGCGTCCTCGAACGCGGATCAACGGCTCCTTTGCGGCAGCGAGCTCGGCGAGCTCCTCCTCGGTGAGCGTCGTGTCGCCGATCGCGAGCTTCCAGTCGAACCGGGCGAGGGCGTCGGTCGTGAACAGTCCGCTGGCGGTCCGCGTTGCGGCGGTGGCGGTGAGGTTGACCCGGAGCCGGCTCGATGAGCTGACCCAATTCCGGGGCAGGAGCACGGGTACCCCGAGCTCCTCCAGGCGTGGGATCGCATCGCGGAGCACGAATCGGACGTCGTCGTCGTCGAGCTCGAGCGTGGTCGGCTCGACCGGGTCGAATGCGAGACCGCCTTCGGCCAAGACGGGCTCGATCAGCCCGAGTTGGCGCTGCACCGCCAACCGCGGGTCCGCCGAGCGAAGAAATCCGAACACCGCATCCTCGCCGTCGCGCAGGAGGGACGTGGGCAACGCCAGAGTGGGATCGTCGGCCGCCTGAAGCCACAGCTCGAGCACCACGTTGGACGTGCCGGCGGTCACGGGCTCGGTCTGCTCGTCGAGCCGTAGGCTGAGAAGCCACGGTGCGCTGGAGCGGCGCTCGAGGCCGCGATCGACCCAGTCGGTGAGTCGCCGCTCGAGCGCGCCGAGACCGGCGTGCGGCGATAGCTCCGGCTCGGCCGACGTGAGACCGCCGAGGAAGAGCTCCGGGGCACTCGGGCGGGCTCGCACAGCGTGGTTGCCGAGCCGCACGCCCGCGGCATGCAGGCGGTCGCGAGCGATCTGGTCGACCGCACACGCGTAGAGGTCATGCACCAGTGCGTCGCTGTCGTCGTCGAACGCGGATGCACAAACGGCCGGGAGGGCGGCAGCGACCGCATCGAGTATCTCCTGCACCGACTCGTCGATCGTTGCGCCCCAGTAGGCGAGCCAGGTGCGCCCGCCGTGCTGGAGCTGAGGGTGGACGAGCCCTTCGCTGACGGACCGAGCGGCAAGCTCGAGCACGGCGAACGTGGCTCGCGCGGAGCCTCCCGGCGCGAGGCCGGGCGGGGGCTCGGCTGCGAGGCGGATCAGGTCGGCGAGCCCGACTCGTCGTGCAGTTGCACCGTGACCGAGCTCCGCGAGGTCGGAGACAGCGGGGATCCCGAGCTGGAGCCTGCCTGCGGAAAGAGAGCCTTTGGAATCGCGCTCGAGCACGGTCGCGGTGACGTCCTGCTGCCACAGGATCTCGAGGGTTGCGTGCTCGGAGTTGGGGTCGGGCTCGATCGGCTCTGGTGTGGACACGAACCTTTCAGGATACGGGTAGCCGAGGATGCCGCGGCGGACGAGCGACGATGCCGCGACGGGAGAGCGTATCGCGGCCTCCTCGGCTGCATGTTGGTGGCGCGCTTCGCGCGATCCTGAAGGGGCTCTGTAACTCTAGATCGATGATAGAATGATGACATGTCAACGAATCTGGACACCGTGCTCGACCTCGCCCGCGCCCGCACGCTCGTCCTGCGGGAGATCGACCACCCGCTCGGGAGCCACCACGGTCTGGGCCTCAACGACCTCGCCGTGCTTCTCGAGCTCAAGGCGGCACCCTCGCAGACGCTGCAGCGGGTCGAGCTCGCGAGGCGGCTGGCGGTTACGACGTCGGGCATCGCCCGGCAGCTTGCGCCACTCGAGCGCATCGGCCTCGTCGGACGCGAGTCGAATCCGACCGACGCGCGCCTCGCACTCGTGGTGCTCACGCCCCGTGGGGCAGAGCTCGCGACCCAGGCCACCGCGACGGCGGAGGAAGCGGCAGAGCGGGCGCTCGGGCGCCTGTGGTCACCCGGCGAGAAGGCGGCTCTCGCGACGCTCCTCGGCCGCGCAGCGGCCGAGGAGACGATCGACTGAGGGAGCTGAGACGCATTGCCCGGCGTCGGGCGCTGAGACGCCCCGCCCGTCGTTCCCGGCTAGGCGCCCCGTCCGAGTCGCACGACGGTTGCCCCGTCGCCCGAGTCCGACACTTGCTCGTCGACGAGCGGGTGATGCGCGAGTTCGTCGCGAACCGCCTTACGGACGGCCCCGGTGCCGCGACCGTGGATCACGCGAACCTCGGCCCGACCGGCAAGGGCGGCGGCGTCGACGAGATCGCGGACCGCCTCGCGCGCCTCCTCGGCGGTGCGGCCGCGCAGGTCGATCTCGTCGGGAAGGTCGGCCTGGATCATGGCCCTGACAGTCACAGCCGGCAAGGACGGCTCCTGGTCGCGCCGTCCGTCACGATCGGGTCGAAGGTGATCGAGCGCGACGCGCACTCGAAGGCCGCCGCGGCCGAGCACAGTCGCCTCGTTGCCGACGATCTCCGAGATCGTGCCTCTGACCCCGAGCGCCGCCGCTACGACGGGGTCGCCGGCGGCGAGCGGGCCCGTCAACGGTACGGGCTCGTCGAGCCCCTCGAGCGCCTCTGCCGCGCGGCTCGCGCTGTCCGATGCAGCCCCGAGTCTGCGGTCGCGCTCCCTCTCCTTGTCCTGATCACCAGGGGCAGCCACCCGGCCTCGCTGGCGCTCGAGCCTGCGGGCCGCACGAATCTCGGCGCGCAGCTCTTCGAGCTCGACCCGCACGCCCGCAAGATCCGACTCTGCCTGCGCCAGAGCGCGTCGGCGCTCGGCGGTAGCCGATGATCGAACCTCCTCGATCTCGTCGCGCAGCACTCGCTCGGCGCGTTCGGCTGCGAGATGCGCCGCTTCTGCTTCCTGTTGCTCGGCGGCGGCGGCGGCGAGCGCCGCTTGGGCCTCCCGCGCCGCTGCCTCGGCTTCCTCGACAAGCTCTGCGATCTGGAGTCGCTCCGGCGCGATCTTGCCTCTCGCGGCTGCCACGACCCCCGCTGGAAGGCCGAGCCGCTCGGCGGTCTGGAGAGCGTGGGACGTCCCCGGCCGGCCGAGCATGACCCTGTACAGAGGCTCGTTGTTGTCGAGATCGATCGCGGTAGCTGCGTTCGCGGCGCCGGCCGCGGCGCTCGCCCATTCCTTGAGCTCGGCGTAGTGACTGGTAGTGACGGTAAGTCGTGCCTGGTCGGCAAGTCGGCTGAGGACGGCCTCTGCGAGGGCGGCGCCCTCCACGGGGTCGGTACCGGCCGCGATCTCGTCGAGGAGAACGAGAGAGCTCTGCGTCGCAGTCTCGAGGATCTCGACGAGGTTGCGCACGTGTGCGGAGAAGGTCGAGAGACTCATCGCGATCGACTGCTCGTCGCCCATGTCGACGAGGATCTCGTCGAAGACCGGGAGGGCCGCCTCGTCTGCCGGTGGGCGCAGGCCGCACTGGTGCAGCACGGCGGCGAGGCCCAGGGTCTTCAGTGCCACGGTCTTCCCGCCCGTGTTCGGCCCGCTGATAACGAGCGCGCTGAGGCCGCCGAGCTCGAGGTCGATCGGGACCGCCGACTGCCGATCGAGCAGCGGATGGCGTGCACCGCACAGGACGACGTCGTGGCTTCGCGCAACGAGAGCTCCCCGCCACCCGCGCGAAAGCCTGGCCCGGGCGAACACGAGATCGAGCTCGGCCGCCGCTTCGACGAGCGTGCCCACGGCCGCCGCGTGCCCGCCGACGAGCGACGACAGATTGCGCAGGATCCGCACCACCTCGTCGCGTTCGGCGGCCTCCGCTTCGCGCAGCCGATTCGAGTCGTCGACCGCAGCGAGCGGCTCGACGAACAGCGTCTGACCCGAGCCGGACGAGTCGTGCACGATGCCCGGCACACGTCCCCGCGCCGAAGCCTTCAACGCCAGAACGGGACGGCCGCCACGCTCCGTCACGAAGTCGTCCTGGAGGTGCTCGGCGAGCGCCGGATCGTGAGCGATCTTGCGAAGGCGTTCGGCGAGCCGGCTCCGACCGTCGCGAAGCTCGCGTCGGAGACGCCGCAACGGCGGCGAGGCCGAGTCGCGCAAGTCCGAACCGTCCTCCTCGACCGAGCGGCCGATTTCTTCTGCAACCGAGAGCAGCGACGGCTCGATCGCCGCTGCGAGTTCTATCAGCGCGGGGATCTCGGCTCTCTCCGCGAACGCCCGGCGGGCGTTCACACCGACTCGAATCGTCCTCTCCACCTGCGCGAGCGAGTCGGCGTCGAGCACGCTTCCTCGGGCCGCGACCGCTGCGACCTCGCTCACGTCGACCACACCACCGAGGTCGGGGTCGGCGGTCTCGTCGAGCAGCGAGATCGCCTCGGTCGTCTGCTGTTGCCGGAGGCGCACTTGCCCGTCGTCCGCCGATGGACGGAGCGTTTCGGCCAGCCGAGCTCCAGGATCGCTTGCTGCCGCCGCGGCGAGACGGGTCAGAACGGCCGGGAGCTCGAGCAGCTCGAGATCGTGCTCGCGCATGGCGCGAGTGTACGACCGAACGGTGCGTTGCATCGCCGTCCCCGGTGTCCTACCATCTTGCCGGTCGTGCGCTATCGCGAGTCGCTACCACAGCTCGACGGAACGATGCTGCTCTCCGACGGTGGGATGGAGACGACGCTGCTCTTCGTCGACGGGTTCGACCTGCCGTGCTTCGCCTCGTTCCCTCTGCTCGAACACGACGAGGGCCGGGCCGCCTTGACGAGCTACTACGAGCCGTATCTCGACGTGGCCCGTCGGCACGGCACCGGTTTCGTGCTCGAGGCATGCACGTGGCGCGCGAACCCGGCCTGGGGCGGCAAACTCGGGTACTCGCGCGAAGATCTCGCCGAAGCCAACCGCCGCTCGATCGCCTTCGTCGAAGAGATCCGCGAACGGGAGGAGAGACCCGGGCGTCCGTTCGTGGTCAGCGCGCCGATCGGCCCCGAGGGCGACGCTTACGACCCGGAGAGCCGGATGACGGCCGATGAGGCGGAGGCGTTCCATTCGTGGCAGGTCGACGTTCTCGCCGAGACGGCAGCGGATCTCATCGCGGGGTTCACGCTCAGCTACACCGAGGAGGCGATCGGCATCGTACGCGCCACCTCAGCTGCCGGCCTGCCTGCGGTCGTGTCCTTCACCGTCGAGACGGATGGGCGGCTCCCGAGCGGGCAACCCCTGGCGGAGGCGATCGAGCAGGTCGATGCCGAGACCGGCGGGGCGGCCGCTTACTTCATGATCAACTGCGCCCATCCGACGCACTTCCTGCCGGTGCTCCTCGGGTCGGGACCCTGGGATCGCATCCTTGGCATCCGGGCGAACGCCTCCGCAAGGAGTCACGCCGAGCTCGACGAGTCGGACGTGCTCGACGACGGCGACCCGGCAGATCTGGCCGAGGGCTATCTCGCGATCGGCGCGCGACTCCCGCACCTCACGGTGCTCGGTGGCTGTTGCGGTACCGATCACCGCCACGTTGCCAGCGTCGCCGACGCGTGGCTCGCCGCGGCGCCGGCGCCCTAGGTAACGGGCACGGGAAGCGGCTGCGATCGGCGCGCGATCTCGGCGCGCACGACCGGAGCGACCTCGGTTCCGTAGAGTTCGATCGCACGCATCGTCTGCGCGTGGTTGACGCTCCCGACCGTCAGCTGGAGCAGGAACCGGCCGTGCCCGAAGATTTCGTGTTGGAACAGGATCTTCTCGATAACCTCCTGCGGGCTACCGACGAAGTTCGCGCCGCGGAGGGATCGCGAGGCCTCGAACTGCTCGCGCGTCATCGCCGGCCAGCCGCGCTCACGTCCGATCCTGGTCATCATCGCCTCGAACGGGGGCCACGAGACGTCGGCCGCCTCCTGCGAGGTGTCGGCGATGAAGCCGTGCGAGTTGATGCTGATGCGTGGGGACGGCACGTCCCGCCTCGTGCGCGGCACGGCGATGGATCTCTGCGAACGGCGCGAATCGCTCGGGCATGCCGCCGATGATCGCGAGGGCCATGGGTAGGCCGAGCGCCCCCGCTCTCGCCGCCGAGGCGGGGTTGCCCCCGACTGCGATCCACACCGGCAGCGGCTCCGTGGTGGGGCGCGGATAGACGCCGGCCTGGTCGAGCGGTGCGCGGTGGCTCCCGGCCCAGGTGACGTGCTCGGCCTCCCGTAGTCGCAGGAGGAGGTCGAGCTTCTCGACGAAGAGATCGTCGTAGTCAACGAGGTCGTAGCCGAAGAGCGGAAAGGACTCGATGAACGAGCCTCGTCCGGCCATGATCTCCGCACGTCCACCCGAGAGCAGGTCCAGGGTGGCGAACTGCTGGAAGACACGGACGGGGTCATCCGAGCTGAGGACGCTGACGGCGCTCGTCAGCCGGATGCGCCTCGTCCGCTCGGCGGCTGCGGCGAGGACGACTGCCGGCGCGGATACGGCGAAGTCGGGCCGGTGATGCTCGCCGATCCCGAAGATGTCGAGGCCTACCTCGTCGGCGAGCGTTGCCTCCTCGATCAGGTTGCGAAGGCGCAGACTCGGCGACATCGTCCGACCCGTGGCCGGGTCAGGCGTGAGCTCCGCGAAGGTGTAGAGGCCGAGTTCCATGAAAATAATTGAGTGCACAACAATATAGCGAAGAACCGATCCCTTCCGGGTGAGATACCGATCGGCTCCGCCTCGGATTACCGATGCTCGCGTGCCGAGTCGGGTCGACACTGGTAGTGAGCATTCTGCTCAAGGTGGTTGTTGCCCGCACGGAAGGAAGGAGCCGGACATGATCGATCATGTGATTCTCGGCGTCGACGACTTCGAGGTGAGCAGAGCGTTCTACGAGCGGGCGCTTGCCCCGCTCGGGATGGAGGTCGTGATGTCGATACCTGGCGGTGCCGGCTTCGGTAAGGACGGCAAGCCGACCTTCTGGATCGCCGATCGAGAGCTCTCGGGACCGGTGCACGTTGCGTTTACGAGTCCCGATCGCGCGACCGTCGACGCGTTCTACACGGCGGCGCTCGCCGCCGGTGGCCGCGACAACGGCAGGCCGGGGTTGCGCACGCACTATCACCCCTCGTATTACGGCGCGTTCGTCTACGACCCCGGCGGGAACAACATCGAGGCGGTCTGTCACCGGCCCGAGTAGGGCGGCCGACTACAGTGGGCGCCATGTCCCAGCCGAGGCTCGTCGGGATCAATCACGTCGCGATCGAGGTGGGGGACATCGACGAAGCCCTCGCGTTCTACGGAGGGGTGTTCGCACTGACACTGCGCGGGCGATCCAGCGGGATGGCGTTCGTCGACATGGGAGACCAGTTCATCGCTCTCTCGCGCGGCCGCACGCAGTCGGCCGATACGCATCGCCATTTCGGCCTCGTCGTGGATGACAAGGAGGCGACGCGCCGGGCGCTCGAGCAGGCGGAGGCCGAGATCCTGCCAGGTAGGGGGCTCGATTTCCGCGATCCGTGGGGCAACCTCGTGCAGGTCGTGCAGTACGACGAGATTCAGTTCACGAAGGCCGACGCCGTGTTGCGCGGCATGGAGCTCGAGCTCGGGAAGAGCGAGCAGGCCCTGGCCGAGTTGCGCGCGAAGGGGATCGAGCCGGGCGCCTGATCGCCGTTGCCGGCGGCTACGCGGCCGGCGAGAAGTCCGTACCGAGGAAGCGCCGGCGAGACGCAAGTGACCGTCGGTGCCGGGCCACGCGGTTGCGCGGGCAAGTGACGACGTCCTCGTTGCTGCCACCCGCAACGGCGAGTGTCAACCGGTCGCCTTCGGCGTGGAGCACCCGAGCGCGGGAGCCGATCTCGTGCACGGGGCCTCGCTCGTCCGAGCGGAGCTCGGCCAGCAGGTAGACGACCTCGCCCGTGGTGGTGTCTTCCTCGTCGCCCATACCGAGGAAGACGCATGCGGTCGGATGTGGTTGGGTCCCTTCACGGAACCCTTACTCCGCGAGATGCTGTCGGAATGCCGGTCGGCCTGTTTCGGTTCAAACGAGCGCCGTGCAGGTCTCGCGCACTGCCTCTCCGATCCCGTTCACCATGGCTGCGAGCTCGGGCTCGGTGACGACGAGAGGGGGCGAGATCTGAAGCGCGACGCCACGCAAGAGGCGGGTGACCACGCCGTTTCGGCGCGCTGCCGCTACCACCGCGGAGCCCGCTGATGGATGCTCGGCCAGAAGGTCGGCATCGATTTCGACGGCTCCTGCGAGGCCTGTGCTCCGTACCTCGGCAACTCCCGGAAAGCCGAGGAGCGGTGCGAGAAGGCCGCGCAGGACAGGCTCGAGCGCTGCGGCCCGATCGATCAGCTGCTCGCGCTCGAGGATGTCGATGTTGACGAGCCCGGCGACGCACGCCGCCGGGTGCCCCGCGTAGGTGCTGCCGTGGAGGAAGGGGGCGGCATTCTCGCCCCAGAACGGTGCCCGGACGCGGTCGCTCACGACAACGGCACCGAGGGGCACGTACCCCGAGCTGATCCCCTTCGCGCACGTCATCAGATCAGGGGTGAAGCCGTATTTCTCGCAGCCGAACCAGCGGCCCAAGCGCCCGAAACCTGAGATGACCTCATCCGCGATCAGGAGGACGCCACGCTCCCGACAGATTCGCTCGACCGCCGGCCAGTAGCCTTCCGGCGGCGGGATCGCGCCGCCGGCACCGATCAGCGGCTCGCCGACGAACGCCGCAGCGCCGTCACCGAGCGCGTCGAGGGTTCGGGCGAGGTCGTCCGGGTCGTCGTGTGCAACCTCGGCGACGCCCCCGACGAGCGTCCCGAAACCGTCGCGGACAGCGGGGATGCCGGACAGCGAGGTGCCGTAGGCGTTCGTGCCGTGGTAGGCGTGCCTGCGCGAGACGATCACGGTCCGGCCGGGCTCCCCGACGAGGGCCCAGTACCGCCGTACGATCTTCGCCGCGGTATCGATTGCCTCGCCGCCGCCACTGCAGAAGAAGACCGCGGGGTCGGAGATCGGCACGAGCTCGGTGACGCGGGCTGCGAGCTCGAGCGCCGGGGGATTCGCGAGGTCACCGAAGATGTGATGCGCGGCGAGCGTCCGGAGCTGCGTGGCGACGGCATCGGCTATCTCCGCCCGCCCGTGGCCCACGTGCGCGAACCAGAGCCCCGCGGTCGCGTCGAGGTACTCGGCACCGTCGGCGTCCCAGACGCAGCAGCCGTCGCCGCGGGTGAGCACGAGCTCGTGCCCCTCGACCTTCCCCATTGCCGCGAACGGGTGCCAGAGGTGGGTCGGCGCACCGGGTCGTGGCATCGAGCAAGGCTAGCGGTTCGGCGAACGGGTCACCCCAGACGCCGAGCGCCGACGGCCTCCCGTCCCGTGAGCCCGAGCGAAGCCGCCGGCGACCTTGCTCCGGCCCGCGGTGGGCGGGCGGGCGTGAGATGATAGGCGTCGAATCGACGGTGCTCTCCGTCGGCGACGTCCGAGGAGGTGTGAGCATCAGCGGGAAGAGCTACGAGGAGCTGTGCGCGTCCCACCGTTGGGACGTGCCGACGGGCTACAACATCGCCGCCGACGTCTGCGACAAGCACCCGCGCGACAAGGCGGCGATGATCTGGGAGAGCTTCGACGGCTCGGTGCGGGAGCTCGACTGGGGAGAGCTCCAGGACCTGGCGAACCAGGCGGCGCACACGCTCGCGGCGCGGGGCGTGACCCGGGGCGACCGCGTGGCGGTCGTCCTGCCGGCCACCCCCGAGACGGCCGCGATCTTCTTCGGTGTCTGGAAGCTCGGCGCGATCCTGCTGTCGATGTCGGTGCTCTACGGCGACGGCGGGATCCGGCACCGCCTCTCCGACTCCGACGCGCGTCTCCTCGTCACCGATCCCGAGAACGCGCCGCGGTTCGACCACACCTGGGCGCCCGAGGTCCTCGTGGTCGGTACGGGCACGCTCGGCGCCGCGCCGACCGATTTCACTTGCGTCGACACGTCGCCCGACGACCCTGCCCAGCTCTATTACACGTCAGGGACGACTGGTCTCGCGAAGGGGATCGTCCATGCGCACCGATACGTCCTCGCCCACGAGGAGTTCCGTTACTGCCACGAGGTTCAGGACGGCGAGCGCTTCCACGGTATGGGCGAGTGGGCCTGGGCCGCAGGGATCGCCCCGCTGCTCGGCCCCTGGCGGCTGGGTGCGCTGCAGTGCGTCTACCGGCGCGACGGTGGCTTCGACCCGCACAGGCAACTCGCGTTCCTCGGCCGCCACCGGGTGACGAACGTGTTCACGACGCCGACGGCGATGCGCGCGATGATGGCCATCGACGGTGCGGGCGCGCGGTACCCGCAGGCGTTCCGCCGCGTGTGCTCGGCGGGCGAGCCGCTCAACCCGGAGGCGATCCGGTGGTTCCGCCGGGAATACGGGGTGACGGTGCTCGACTACTACGGGCTGACGGAGTCGTATCCTCTCGTCGCCAACTACCCCTGCCTCGAGGTGCGTGAGGGGTCGATGGGCAAGCCGATGCCCGGCTGGGACGTGCAGATCCTCGACGAGGCCGAGCAGCCGGTCGAGCAGGGGGAGCGTGGCGAGATCTGCCTCCGCGCCCGCTCCAACCCGCACTATCCACTCGGCTATTGGAGGAATGCCGAGGCCGGCGAGCAGACGTTCGGCGGCGAGTGGTTCCACACGAAGGACGCCGCCGTTCAGGACGAGGACGGCTATTACTGGTACGTCGGCCGTGCCGACGACGTGATCATCGCGGCGGGCTACCGGATCGGCCCGTTCGAGGTCGAGTCCGCCTGCCTCGAGCATCCGGCTGTCCGCGAGGCCGCGGCGGTAGCCTCGCCCGACGAGCTTCGCGGCAACGTGGTGAAGGCGTTCATCGTTCTCGCCGACGGCTACGCGCCCACGGACGATCTCGCCGGAGAGATCAAGGGCTTCGTCCGCGAGCGGCTCTCGGCGTATGCCTACCCGCGCCGGGTCGAATTCGTACCCGATCTGCCGAAGACGCTGACGGGAAAGATCCGCCGTGTCGAGCTCCGCCAGCTCGAGGTCGATCGTGCCGCCGCCGTCCCGGAGGCATGATCGATCGCTCCGAGGCCACCCTCCTCTGATCACGTCGTCGGGCATTGCCCGGCCCGCCGCTGGCACGGATGCAGTTTTCACCGAATGACGTTCCCGTGTCACGGGCCGACGAGTCCCGTGACACGGGAACGACGATTCACACTACGAGCAGCCGGTGTTCGTGCCGCAGTCGCGGCAGGTGTAACAGCTGCCGGTTCGTACCATGCGACCACCGCACTTCGAGCACTCGACCGCGTCCTCCCAGCTGTTGAAGAGCGCCGTCTGACCGGTGGGTGGGGCCTCGTGGGACGGAGCCGCAGCCTCGCCCGCGGCATAGGCGGCGGCGAGCCGAGCTTTCACCTCCGGCGTGAGGATCCCGGCCTCCTCCTGCTGATCGGCAGAGAGGAACTTCTTGCCCATCCAGCGGAAGATGTAGTCGACGAGCGATTTTGCGATCCGGACGTCGGGGTCGTTGGTCATCCCCGACGGCTCGAAGCGCATGTGGCTGAACTTCGAGACGTACACCTCGAGCGGCACCCCGTACTGGAGGCCGAGCGAGACGGAGATCATGAACGAGTTCATCAGTCCGGCGAGCGTTGTTCCCTCTTTGGCAATGTCAACGAAGATGTCGCCAGGCGTTCCGTCATCGAACAGGCCTACGTGGATGTAGCCCTCGTATTCGCCGACGCGGAACTTGCGCCCCACCTCGGTGCGGTCGTCCGGGAGCCGGCGCCGCTTCGGTGCTGCGACGACGCCACCGAGCGCGTGGATCTGCGCGATGATGCCCGCCTCCGAGGTGTCCTTCGACCCGGACAACGGCTGTGCGACCTTGCAGTTGTCACGGTAGATCGCGATCGCCTTGACACCCAGCTGCCACGCCTCGATCAGCAGCTGCGAAACCTCGTCGACCGACGTCTCCTCGGGCAGGTTCACGGTCTTCGAGATCGCCCCCGAGATGAAAGGCTGCACGGCCCCCATCATCTTCACGTGACCCATGTAGTGGATCGCCCGCTCGCCGATCGCGCAGTCGAACACGGGATAGTGCTCGCTCTTCAGGTGCGGCGCGCCGATGACGCTTCCGCGCTCGTCGATGTACGCGACGATCTCCTCGACCTCGCGAGTCGCATAGCCGAGCTCGCCGAGCGCCATCGGCACCGTCTTGTTGACGATCGTCAGCTCTCCACCGCCGACGAGCTTCTTCGACTTCACGAGCGAGAAGTCGGGCTCGACGCCGGTCGTGTCGCAATCCATCATGAAGCTGATCGTGCCGGTCGGTGCCAGCACGGTCGCCTGGGCGTTGCGGAAACCTGATACCTCGCCCAGGTCGAGCGCGTCGTCCCAGGTCTTGCGCGCCGCCGACAGCATCTCCGCCGGCACCGAGTCGGTGTGCTGAATGTTCCCGACCGCGGCCCGGTGCTTCGAGATCACGCCCAGCATTGCTGCGGCGTTCTCCGCGTAGCCCGCGTGCGGGCCCATGCGCTTCGCGACTTCGGCCGACTTACGGTACGCGCGCCCGGTCATGATCGCCGTGATCGCGGCCGCGTAGGCACGGCCCTCGTCCGAGTCGTACGGCAGGCCGCGCGCCATCAGCAGGGCGCCGAGGTTCGCGTAGCCGAGCCCGAGCTGCCGGAACCGGAGCGCGTTGCGGCCGATCTCGGGGGTCGGGTACGACGAGTAGCCGACGATGATCTCCTGTGCGAGGAACATCACGTCGACGGCGTGCTCGAACATCGGCACGTCGAACTCGCCGTCCTCCTTGCGGAACTTCATCAGGTTGAGCGAGGAGAGATTGCAGGCCGAGTCGTCGATGTGCATGTACTCGGAGCACGGGTTCGACGCGTTGATCCGACCCGTGTTCGGGCTCGTGTGCCACTGGTTGATCGTCGTGTCGTACTGCACGCCCGGGTCGGCGCACTGCCAGGAGGCCTCCGCGATGTCCTTCAGCAGCGATCGCGCGTCGACCGTGCGGACGACCGATCCGTCGGTACGCGCCGTGAGATTCCACTCCTTGCCCTCGACCACGGCTTCCATGAAGGCGTCGGTGACGCGAACCGAGTTGTTCGCGTTTTGATATTGGATCGAGCCCCAGTCGGGCGAGTCGAGCGACATGTCGTAGCCCGCCTGCTCGAGCACGCGTGCCTTACGCTCTTCCTTCGCCTTGCACCAGATGAACTCGTCGACGTCGGGGTGGTCGATGTCGAGCACGACCATCTTCGCCGCTCGGCGCGTCTTGCCGCCGGACTTGATCGTGCCCGCCGACGCGTCGGCGCCGCGCATGAACGAGACGGGGCCCGACGCGTAGCCGCCCTTGGACAGTTGTTCCTGTGACGAGCGTAGGCGCGACAGGTTGAGGCCGGAGCCGGAGCCGCCGCGGAAGATCACGCCTTCGCGGCGAATCCAGTCGAGGATCGAGTCCATCGAATCCTCGATCGAGAGGATGAAGCATGCCGAACACTGCGGCTTCTCCTCGAATCCGACGTTGAACCACACGGGCGAGTTGAACGATGCGATCTGGTTGACGAGGATCGCCTTCAGTTCGGCCTCGAACGTCTCGGCCTCCTCCTCGGTCGCGAAGTACCCGCCCTGGCGGCCCCAGCCGCCGATCGTGTCGACGACCCTCCCGACCATCTGCTTCACCGAACGCTCGCGCTCCGGCGAGGTCATGCGACCGCGGAAATACTTCTGCGCCACGATGTTGGTCGCCGTCTGCGACCAGAAGCGCGGGAACTCGACGTTCTTCTGGTCGAACGCGGGGCCGTCCTTGCCCGGGATCAGGGCGTGGCGAAGCTCCCACTCGATCTCGTCGAACGGGTCACGGCCGGGGATCGTGAAGAACCGCTGCGGAGTGATGCTCGCGCCCTCGTCGATCACCGCATTGACGTAGTCGTCGGTCGCTGCGGATGTGGTCGCTGCCTCTGTTGTCGCCTTGGTGGTCGCCATGCCTGCCTCCCGGCCGTCCGTGGTTCAGAAAAAGTGTCCTCCGTCCCGCGGGTCGTAGCGCTGGGAGGGATTCGGGATGCTAGGAGGTGGGTCGGACGGTGCCCACGACCCGCCATTTTCCCGCAATTTGCAGGAAAAGAACGAGCCCAGCCCGTTCGCCCAGTCTACCGTCCGGCGGTCGTTACGCGGAGGCGGGCGGCGAGTCGTCGCCGTCGTCGTCGCCATTCAGGCGGCGACGGAGATAGCCGGCGGATCCGGCCGCGAGGAGCAGCACGGCAAGGCCGCCGAGCACGAGCAGCGGTATCGGCACGGACGACGGCCCGGAGGTATCGGTCGCCTGCGTGGCGGCCTGCGTGACGACGTCGGTCTGCGGCGTGCCGCCACCTATCTCATGGCTCACGATTGCCGAGCTCGTGTCCGTTCTGCTCGTGTCCGTCGAGGCAGTGTCTGTCGAGGTCGTCGGAGGTGTCGGATCCTCACCGCCCGGGTCGGGTTTCCCCTGCTTGGCGTACGCGAGTGCGCGGCCGATCTCCTCCTTCGCGTTCGAGTAGTCGATCACGTCGGGCGGCAGGCTCTTGATCGCCGCGCGGTAGCACTCGAGCGGATAGATCTTGTCGACGCGGCCGTCGTCGTACCAGTCGGCCACCACCTGCTTGGCGCACGACATGGTGGCCCTCGCCGTCGCGTCAGTCGCGGCCGTCGCGGTAGCACTGGCGACGGCCACGATGACCATCAGGGCCATCAGCGCGAAGCCGAGCCGCAGGACGCGATGAGGGGTGAGAGATCGAGGCACGGCGCAGCGGGCGGAAAGAGATGCCGGGGAGTCTTGCAAGTCTCCCGGCTGCCATTGAGGCGGTGGTGTGTGCAGGGTAAACGAATTGTAAGTCTTCGCGGTCAGGGAACAGACTCCTTGGTGGTACCGTGGCCCGCCATGGACGCGGCCCCTCGCGCGATGCGGTCAGGCCTCGCTCCGGCCGTTCTGGTGGCGGTCGCCGTGCTCGTCGGGTGGGCTCTCTTTGCCGGCGGCGGCTCCGACACGGGTTCGACGGCGTCGCTCGGAACCGCGGCCGTGGTCATCGCGGCGGCCGTGATCATCGCATGGTCGAGAGGTGCCGTCGCGCTCCCGAGCCTCGATCGGGCGGGACTCGTCGCCGGGGCGGCCGCGATCGCACTCGTCGCCTGGACAGGTCTGTCGGTGTGGTGGTCGATCGCAGGCGACCGCTCCTGGGACGCTCTCGCCAAGGGGATCGTCGTTCTCGCCTTCGGCATGGTCGGCCTTGCGGCCGCGGCCTTGCCCGCACGACCCGTTCGGGCACTCGCGCTGATTCTCTCCGTCGGTCTCGGCGCCGTCTTCGCCTGGGCGCTGCTCGGCAAGGTGATCCCGACCCTCGGCCCGGACGATGCCGGCCGCGTCGCCCGCCTGAAGGGATCCATCGGCTACTGGAACGCGCTCGCGCTCCTCGGAGACGCCGCGCTCGGTCTCGGCCTCTGGCTCGTCGTCTCGGTACGCGGGCGCTTCGGTCGACTCTCGGGTGCGATGCTGCTCTACGGGGCGACCCTGGTGATCCTGCTGACCCAGTCCCGCGCCGGCCTGCTTGCCGCCCTGGCGGTGGTCACGCTGGCCCTCTGGCTCTCGGAGAGTCGGGTCGAGGCGTCGCTGTACGCACTACTCGCGATCGGCCCGGCAGCGATCGTCGCCGGCTGGGCCTTCACCCGGTCGGCGCTCGTGCAAGACGGCAGCGCGCATTCGGACCGCGTCTCCGCCGGCGGGGTCCTCGGCCTACTGACGGTCGTCGGTGCGGCTGTCGTCCTCGTTGCCGTGGCCTTCGTCCCTGTCTCGCGCCTCGTCGAGACTCGGCGGCGAGAGGTCGTACGAGGGCTCCTCGCCGCCGTGGCGCTCGCTGCCGCCGTCGGTGCGGCCGGAATCGTCCTCAGCGTCGGCAACCCGTTCACCTGGGCCGCGGATCAGATCGGTGGCTCGGGTGAGGTCGTCAACAGCCCTGGGCGGCTCGGCAGCCTCGAGTCGAACAACCGCACCGTGTGGTGGGGGGAGGCGTGGCAGGTGTTCCGCGCAAATCCCGCGCTCGGCACCGGTGCGCGAACGTTCGAGCTTGCGCGCAAGCGATACCGCGACGGTGCCCAGAACGTGACAGAGCCGCACAGCGTTCCGCTCCAGATCCTGTCCGACACGGGGTTGCCCGGTCTCGTCTTGGCGATCGCGTTCGTGGTGGCGCTCACGCTCGCCCTCCGTGCCACGATCGGGAGGCTCGAGCCCGACGAGCGTGCGGCCGCCGTCGGCCTCGTCGCGTTACCGCTCGCATTCGGCCTCCACGCGCTCGTCGATTACGACCTCGACTTCCTCGCTGTGGCCGCCCCGACAGCTCTCGTCTCCGCGGCGTTGCTCGGCGCAGGCCGCCCGGCGCTCGCGACTCGTGGTGGGATCCTCATTCCGATGAGCGCCGTCATCGGGGCGGGAGTGGCGATCTGGGTCATCGCCGCTCCGGCGCTCGCGGCGCGGGCGGTCGACGCGGCCTACCGCCAGGGCGACGCGGGAGACTACGCGGCGGCGGCGGCTTCCGCCAGACGCGCACAGGGCCTCAACCCGTTGTCACCCGAACCTCTCTTCGCCCGCGCCACGATCGCCGACCTCGCCGGCGACACGCGCGCCGCCGAGACGTTCTACGAGCAGGCGACCCGCCTCCAGCCGAAGAATCCGGCGACCTGGTACGAGCTCGGCCTCTTCCGCCAACTCGCCCTCGGTGATCAATGCGGAGCGTACTTTGCGCTCAATGCCGCATATACGCTCGATCCCCGCGGCAGCCGCTTCTACGTCGGTGGGCCGCTCGACGTCGCGAAGGCTGCCGTCAACGATCCCGTGCATCCCGCCTGCGGGCGGTGACGGGTCAGGCTCCGACGACGACGACCGCGTGGGCGCCGTGCAACTGCGGGGTGCGCAAGCCGTCGAGAGGCCCGACGATGCGGATGCCGAGATCGTGCGCCAGTCGCCGACCTTCGCCCTCGAAGCCCCTCCGATACATCACGAGACTGCGCGTGAAATCGGATCGTGGTGCGTTTGCGACGCCCCCGATGCGGTAGCCGCGACGCGAGACGCGCGACGCAGTCGAGGCTGCGGCTCCCCGGCGCCCGTTGCCGTTGAGGACGAGAACCGTCATCTTTCGGCGTGCGAGATGCGCGGCGGGCAGAGCGGTACGAGGTGTCTTGACGGCAGCGGTCTCGTGCGACGCCTTTGCCGTCGAGGCTTTGGCAACAGGACGGGAGGAGGGACCGGTCGACGGCTTGGCGATCAGCGCGCCGCCGACGACGATGAGCACGAGCAGCTCGACTGCCGCGACCGCGGCCGCGACCAACGCTGCAGTGCGCCAGGGCCGGATCAGCCGATCGTCGTGGTGGATGGAGACATCCATGCCAACGACGTTCGCGGGCCGTCGACCGGCTCCTGCTTCGACCGGCTCCGCTACGCGCTCTGCAACGACTCCCAGGTCTTCGCCACACCGGTCGCGAGCGATGTCTCCGGCCGAAAGCGTATAGCGCTCGCGGCGCGTTCGCCGTCGAGCACGCTACGCCCGAGCTCTCCGGCCCGCTCCGCTTCGTGGACGGGCTCTGCATCCGATCCGGCGACCCAGCGGCAGACGTCGTAGAGGTCGAGCACGGTAGTCGCCGTGCCGGTACCGATGTTGAGTACCCCGTCCACACGACTGTCGAGTGCAGCGAGCGTCGCCCGCGCCACGTCGCCGACGTAGACGTAGTCCCGACTCTGGGAGCCGTCCCCGAAGATGCGGCAGGCCTCGCCGGCGAGCAACCGTCCGAGGAAGATCGCGACGACCCCGGCCTCGCCGTGGGGATCCTGGCGCGGTCCATAGACGTTGCCGAACCGCAGCGCCAGGTGAGGCGTCCCGTAGAGCCGACCGAACGCCCCGAGGTAGCCCTCGCCCGCGAGCTTCGCGGCTCCGTAAGGAGAGAGTGGCAGACAGGGATCCTCCTCACGCGCCGGCCGTTCGCATTCGCCGTAGATCGCTCCGCCGGTAGACGCGAACACGACGCGTGCGCCCGTAAGGCGTGCCGCCTCGAGCGCGTTCACGGTGCCGAGCACGTTGATCGCAGCATCGCGTCCCGGCTCGGCGACCGAGATGCGTACGTCCGCCTGCGCCGCGAGATGAACGATCGCCCGCGCGTCCGTCTCGAGGACGATCGAGTCGAACGGCTCGCGGACGTCGTGGACGTGCAGCGTCGCGGCGGCGGGCACGTTCTCCCGCACGCCCCTGGAGAGGTCGTCGACGACATGCACTTCGTCGCCCCTGGCGAGCAGTGCTTCGACGACGTGCGAGCCGATGAATCCCGCACCGCCGGTGACCACGACCGTCATCGCCGTAATCTATCGGCAGATGTTCGTCACACTGGAAGGGCTCGACGGCTCCGGCAAGACCACCCAGGCGCGGCTGCTCGCGGCCCGCCTCCAAGCCCAGGGAGTCGAGGTCGTCCTTACGCGCGAGCCGGGCGGCACGCCGCTCGGGGAGGAGATCCGCGAGCTCGTGCTCCATGGCGGCGACGTTGCGCCGTGGGCCGAAGCCGCGCTCTACGCGGCCTCGCGCGCTCAGCACGTCGAGCAGCTGATCCGGCCGGCGCTCGGTCGCGGCGCGACCGTTATCTGCGACCGCTATGTGGACTCGTCCGTCGCCTACCAGGGCATAGCCCGAGGGCTCGGGCTCGAGCGGGTGCTCGAGCTCAACCTCGCCGCCGTCGGAGGCCTCATGCCCGACCGAACGATCCTGCTCGAGATCGGAGCCGACGACGCCGTCGCGCGAATGGGCGGCCGTCGCGACCGGATCGAGCGCGAGACCGACGGCTTCCATGCACGGGTTGCCGCCGCGTACCGCGAGTTGGCCACCTGTTTCCCGGCGCGGTACCTGGTCGTAGACGGAACGCGGCCGGCCGAGGAAATCGCCGAGGAGATCGATGGAGCCCTTCGCAGCGGTTCCTGAGCAGTACGAGGCGAAGCGGCTGCTGGCCGCCGCGCTCGGCGACGGAGAGGCGCATGCGTTCCTGTTCCACGGGCCAGCCGGCGTCGGCAAGACGACGGCCGCGTTCGCTTTCGCGGGTGCTCTGCTCGGCGACGTACGGCGGGTCGTGGACCGTACGCACCCCGATCTGCGCGTCGTCGAGCCGCTCGGCGACATGATCCGGATCGACGTGATCCGCGAGCTCCACCACGACCTCCATCTGCGCCCGTTCGAGGCCGATCGCCGTGTCTATCTCCTGCTCGGCGCCCATCTACTCAACGACGATGCAGCCGACGCATTGCTGAAGGATCTCGAGGAGCCGCCGCTCTACGCCACACTCGTGCTGGTTGCCGACGAGCTTGGGCCTCTGCCCGAGACGATCCGCTCGCGCTGCCAGCTCGTCCCCTTCCGCCGGCTCTCCGAGCGGGCGGTGCGGGACTGGCTGTCGGCTCGTGCGCCGGAGTTGGGGGAGGCCGAGGCAACCGCGACCGCGAGGGTCGCGGGAGGTCGCCTCGATCGCGCGCGGCGGTTGCTCGATCCGGACGTCCGCGAGCGGCGCGCGGCCATCATTGCTGCTGCGCGCGGACCGTATCTGGATCCGGCCTTCCAGGCGGCCGACGCGTCGCGTGCACTCCTCGACGCGGTCGACTTGCGCGGGAAGACGGCGAAGGATCGCGAAGAGCTGGTCGTGGCGGGGCTCGATCTGACGCCGCGAGATGCCGAGCAGCGGGTCAGGCGCGTCCAGCGGGGCGCCGAGCGTGAGGAGATGCTCGCGCAACTCGACGAGATCGCAGCGTGGTACCGCGATCTCGTCGTGGTCGCGAGCGGCGCCGAAAACGCCACGATTCACGCGGACCGCCTCGACGATCTGAGGGCCGATGTCGCACTCGACCTCGGCAGGGCGCCCGAGCGGGCGGCGGCACTCGTCCGCCAGTCGTGGCGATCTGCGGAAGAGTTCAACGTCAACACGGCCCTGTGGCTCGACGCGCTCTTCGTGCAGCTGCGACTCGCGTTCGCCTGAGGCAGGGCTCGGTCCCGCCGTGCCCACAGGACGCTCTCAGGCAATTCACAGAAAGGCCTGGCACTGTACGGTCGATGGCGGAGACCGCAGCCCTTCCTTCGAATGCCGTGCGGGTGCTGGTCGTCGACGACGAGCCGTCGATCACGGACGCGGTCGCGACGGCCCTCCGCTACGAGGGGTTCGAGACGATGGAGGTCGGCGCCGGGCGGGCAGCCGAGCGGGCGATCGACGAGTTCCGGCCCGACCTGATCTTGCTCGATGTGATGCTGCCTGATCTCGACGGCTTCGCGATTGCGCGGCGACTTCGTGACGGCAACCACCGCGTGCCCGTGATCTTCCTGACCGCCAAGGACGCGACCGAGGACAAGGTGGCGGGCCTCGCGCTCGCGGACGACTACGTCACGAAGCCGTTCAGCCTCGCCGAGATCGTGGCCCGCGTGCAGACGGTGCTGAGGCGGACGCGGGGCGAAGCAGACGGTGCGATGCGCTTCGCCGACCTGTCCCTCGACGAGGAGACGCGCGAAGTGTGGCGCGGCGACCGGCCGATCGAGTTGACGCGTACCGAGTTCGAGCTGCTCCGGTTTCTGATGCTGAACCCGAGACGGGTGCTGACGAAGCGCCAGATCCTCGACAACGTGTGGCACTACGACTTCGGCGGTGATGCGAACGTCGTGGAGACCTACATCAGCTATCTGCGCAAGAAGCTCGATCCGTTCGGCCCGCCGTTGATCCAGACGGTGCGGCTCGTCGGGTACGCGCTGCGCGAGTCATAGGCTCGGGGTCCGTGTCGCTCCGGGCGCGTCTGCTCGCGGTGCTCGTGTCGCTCACCGCCCTAGGTCTGATCGTCGCGGGGATCGCAACCTATGCGTCGCTGCGCTCGTTCCTCGTCGAGCGCGTCGACCGCACCGTAAGTGGCAACGCGAGGGCGCTCGCGCGGTCGCTGGATCTCCGCGGCCACCTCGACCCCAGTGACGTCGACGCCCTCGGCGCGTCGAATCCGGGCGTGTATATCGGCCTCGCGGCCGTCGGCGAGCAGCTTCGCTGGGCCCCGGTCGGCGTCCGTCCCGGTGGGACGCCGCCTCCGCAGCCGGACCTGCCGGTTGCGCGTGCGACCGGCGCGACGGCCGGCGACGACCCGTTCACGGTTGGCGCGGCGAGCGGCGGAACACGCTTCCGGGTGCAGCTCGAACGGCTCCAAGGCGGCCAAACGCTCATCGTCGCGGCACCGCTCAACGAGGTCGACGACACCCTGCACCAGTTGCTCGTGGTCGAGGTGGTGGTCGCGCTCTCGGTGCTCGCCGCGATTCTCGTGCTCGGCCTGTGGCTCGTCCGGGTCGGCCTCCGGCCGCTCGGCCGAATCGAGCTGACGGCGGCTGCGATCGCAGGCGGCGATCTCTCCCAGCGGGTCGAGAACGACGACCCGAAGACCGAGGTCGGACGGCTCGGTGGGGCCTTGAACGCGATGCTCGGCCAGATCGAGGAGGCGTTCGACGAGCGCGCCGCCTCCGAGCAGCGGCTGCGCCGGTTCGTCGCCGATGCATCCCACGAGCTGCGCACGCCACTCGCGGCAGTACGCGCCTACGCGGAACTCTTCGACCGCGGAGCGCGCGAACGACCCGACGATCTCGCGCGGGCGATGACGGGCATCCAGCGTGAGTCGCGCCGCATGGGGCTCCTCGTCGATGACCTCCTACTTCTCGCCCGACTCGACCAGGGCAGGCCGCTCGAGCGCAAACCGGTCGCCCTTGGTGAGGTGGCCCGCGAGGCGGTGGAAGCCGCGCGGACGCTCGATCCGGACCGCGAGATCCAGCTCGACGTGCCCGAGCCCGTCGAGGTGAAGGGCGATCGTGAGCGGCTGCGCCAGATTCTCGACAACCTGCTTGCGAACGTCCGCGCCCACACGCCGCCCGGCTCGGCCGCGGCGGTGCGCGTCACGAACGGCGGCGGCGCGGCCGTGGTGGAGGTGGCCGACTCGGGCCCGGGGCTGTCCGCCGAGCAGCTCGACCACGCGTTCGAGCGCTTCTACCGTGGCGACACCTCCCGCTCGCGCGACGCCGGCGGCGCGGGCCTCGGCCTTGCGATCACGGCTGCGATAGCCGAGTCTCACGGCGGCTCGGCCACTGTCGTCAACGAGGGCCGAAACGGCAGTACGGGCCTCACGGTGCGGGTAACGATCCCACTCGCCCCGCCGCTCTCGAGCTCACTTCCTGCAGCCTGACCGTCGGGCGTGTGGCTCCTCTGAGCCCTCAACCGCCGCTGATGGCGGCGATCACGTCGACCCGCGAGTGAGGCTCGAGCGGCGTCTCGAGGCCGGCGCGCTCGCGATCGACGTAGACGTTGATGTGGTGACGCAGCAGGGGGCCGGGCTCGCACAGCCGGTCGCGAAACCCGGGCCAAAGCTCGTCGAGCCGCTCGATCGCCTCGTCCACGCTCGCGGCGTCGACCTCGAGTCGCCGCGGCAACCCGTGAAACAGCGGCGGCAACGTGGAGGGCAGGTGTAGGTCGGCCATGACTACGCCAGCACCGCGACTTCGACCGACGAGATTGCAGGGAGGTAGCCGGCGATCTCCTCCCAGCTCTCACCCTCGTCGGTGCTTGCGAACACCTGGCCGGTGCTCGTGCCGAAATAAAGACCGGGAACATCGAGCGAATCGATTGCGAGGCCCTCGCGCAGCACGCCGAGGTGCGCATCGCGCTCGGGTAGGCCCCGAGCGAGCCGGCGCCAGGACGAGCCGGCGTCGCTCGTGCGCCACACCGCAGCACGACCATCGGGCATGCAGCGTCCGTGCCCCGGGTCGAGGGGGATCACGTAGAAGCTCTCCCGGTCGTGGGGATGTGCTGCGGCAGCGAACCCGAAATCGCTGGGAAGCCCTTCGGTGATCTCCGACCAGGAATGCCCACCGTCGTCGCTTCGATGCATGCCGCAGTGATTCTGTTGATACAGGCGGTCTCGGTCGACCGGCGAGATCACGAGCTTGTGCACGCAGTATCCGATCTCGGGATTCTCGAGCGGCCACTCTGCACGCAGGCCCCGGTTGCGTGGTGTCCAGGAGGCGCCGTCGTCGGTCGTTTCGAAGATCCCGTAGCCCTGGATGACGGCCCAGAAGTGCGGAGCCTCGTCGGGGTGGGGGAGGATCGCGGGCAGCCCGAGGTGGCCAGGCGGTTGCTTCGCAGCATCGTTCCAGTCGTCACGGCCTGGTTGACCGTCGAGTGTGCTCAGGAGCGACCAGGTGGCGGCACCGTCCCTGCTCTCGAAGATGCCCGCTGCCTCGGTGCCGGCGAGGACCCGCCCGTGCGCGGCCGTCAGGCCCGTGATCTTCGAGATCCTCAACCCGGGCTCGGAGTGTGCGAGACCCTCGCTCGACAACGTCCACGTCTCGCCGAGGTCGTTGCTGCGCCAGACGCCGGCGCCGTGCCACTCGCTGGCAGCGGCAGCGTAGAGCCCACCGGTCGCAGGATCGTGCACCGCTTGATACACCGGCCAGCCGTCGCAGAACGGCCCGCGGATGTTCCAATCTTTGCGGTCAGCGTTGCTCTCGAGCACGAAACAGCCCTTTCGAGTTCCGACGAGTAGGACGATCTGGGTCATCCGGTTCCCTCCTGAGCGTGGTTGTCCAGAACCTCGAAACAAGAGACGGTTGGCGGGGAGGAAACTCATCTGTCGGTGCCCCGCCGTCGCTGCTGTGATCATTGAAAGGGCAAGAGGTGGGGGAAGCAGACTGTTCGGCTGCCAGAGGCGGTGTGGGATGGCGGCGTGAAGTCGCTGGAACATCGTTGGAACATTTCCCAGACGCCGACGAATCGGGACGTTCTATTTCCAAGCGGCTAGTATCCAGGCCGCGCCGACGTAGCTCAGCTGGTAGAGCACTTCACTCGTAATGACTTTCAGGGGTGATACAGCCGTGACCGTGCGTACCTATCCGTACGTGTTTCCCCTGCATATTTGGGCCTTCTGACGACGAACCACGGTACGCAAGAGTACGCAGGGTTACGGACTCATGTTCCCAAAATGTTCCCATGAGATCGTTGTCGGGCGCCGGCGGCGCGGGGCAAGGAGCACTATCCTCCAGATGTGGCCGAGCGTCCTCTGCTCCACCGCATCCACAACCCTCGCAACCGCGGTTGCGGCTGCGATGCCGACTGTTGGTGCAACCGGACATCGGTTGGCCGGGCGGTGAAGTGGTGGTTCCCTGCCCGCTGGTTCGGGATCCGCCATAAGCACTCATTCATCAACGGGATGACCCCCGACGAACGGGCTGAGTGGAAGCGTAAGCACGACGCCGGTGATGCCACCGCGTGACGGTATGGCTCTAAACGGGGGGACCTCCTGAGACCCCACCGCCACGACACTTCCGCACACTCCCAATCACAGTCGATCAGCTTCTGACGCCAAGAGTCCCATTCCCTCCACCAGGCGATGTCGTTGAGGCCGCCCGATGACCTCGTCGCCGGAGCGTTCGCTCAGCGGATCGGCAGCTCGGCATGGACGGAGGTTCCGCTGCCCGCGCCGCTTTGCAGCCGGAGCGTCCCTCCGAGGGCCTCGACACGGTCGGCGAGGCCTCGCAATCCGGTGCCCTTACCCAGATCCGCGCCGCCACTCCCGTTGTCGCGGATCTCGGCAACGACTGTGTCGGTCGTCGTCGAGAGCTCGACCCAGGCTTCAGACGCGTCGGAGTGTTTCGCTGCGTTTGTGAGACTTTCAGCGACGACGTAGTAAACGGCGGCCTCGACCGCTTCGGGAAGGCGGGCTGATGCTCCGCCGGTGATCTCGACGGGAAACGGGGCGCGGTTGGCGAGTGACTGCAGGGCGGGGACGAGGCCGCGGTCGGTGAGGATCGCCGGGTGAAGTCCGCGAGCGAGCTCCTGGAGTTCTTGGAGCGCAAGTTTGAGGTCATCACCCACCCCTTCGAGTAGCGCTTCTGCCGCGGCAGGGTCATTGCCAATGCACTCCTGCGCCATTCGCAGATGAAGAGAGAGGGTGATGAGGCGCTGCTGGGCGCCGTCGTGAAGGTTGCGCTCGAGCCGCCGGCGCTCCGCGACGCTCGCCTCGACGATCCGAGCGCGCGAGGCGGTCAACTGATCGTGCGCGTCCGCGGCCTCTAGCGCGAGCGCGACGAGCTGAGTGAAGTCGGCGAGGCGCTGTTCTGCGTGGGGAGGGAAGTAGTTGGGTTGCGCAGAGAACACGAACAGCGCACCCCAGAGGCGCTCGCCGGCGGTGATCGGTGCGATGACGGAGGATCGGTAGCCGGCGAGGCGGGTGAGGCGTGCGGCCTCGCCTGGAATGTCCGAGTAGTCGTCGATACGACCGCCCTCGTGGGAGGCGCGATTCACTGCGCTGCCCGGGGCGCTGTAGGGGACCTCCAGTCCGACCTCGATGCCGCCGCCTTCGCCGTCGCTCCACGATCCAACGATGAGGCCACAGTGCTCTTCCCACCGAACGGTGGCGGCTGTCCGCGCTTCGAGAAGTCGCCCGGCCTCCTCGGCAACGGTCTGGAACACCCTCTCTGGTGTGCCACCCGACGCGACGAGAGTGGCTACCCGACGGAGCGCGGCCTGCTCATCGGCGAGCTGATTCGAAGCACGAAGAGTCACCGCCTGACCTTAACGCCCAGGTTTTCCCCAAGATGGGACCGAAGAGTCGAGCTAGCCACACTGCGCCCGGAGCCGCTCGCGGGCAGGATCCGTCTATGCGCCGAAGGATTCTCGTTATCGACGACAACGCCGCTTTCCGCGGTGCTTTGGGCCAAGTCCTCGACACGGACTGCTTCGTCGTCATTGCCGGGGCCGCAACGGGCGCGAGCGGCGTCCAGCTTGCCAAGGAGCATGAGCCAGACCTGGTCATCGTCGATGTGCAGCTGCCAGATACCGACGGCTTCGACGTTGCAGAGCAACTCGCCGGGCTTGACTTGCCGCTGGAAGTGATCCTTACCTCCGGTCTCGACCTCAGCGATCTCGGGACGCTCGTAGCCGACAGCTCGACGCGCGGCTTCATCCCCAAGGCCGAGCTCTCCGCCGAGGCGATCGACGCGCTGCTACGTGGACGCGCTGAACCTGCTCATCTCCCATAGGGAGCTCTGATTTCGGTGACAATACGGAGCGTCGACGCCGAGCTCCCCGATCCCGAGCAAGCCCAGCCACCGATTCGCGTCGCCCTCGCCGACGACTCGGTGCTCCTTCGCGAGGGCATCGCCCGCCTGCTCACCGACAAGGGATTCGAGATCGTCGGACAAAGTGGCACAGCTGACGACCTGCTGCTGAAGGTCCGCTCGTACAATCCCGGACATCGCGATCGTGGACATCAAGATGCCGCCGACGCACACCGACGAAGGCCTACGCGCGGCGAAAGAGATCCGCGAGCGCCACCCCGACACTGCAGTGCTCGTCCTCTCCCAATATGTCGAGGAGGGCTACGCGCTAGAGCTCCTCCAAGACAACGCCGAAGGCGTCGGCTACCTCCTGAAAGACAGGGTCTATGACCTGACCGACTTCGTCGCCGCCGTCAAGCGCGTGGCCGAAGGCGGCTCGGCGCTCGATCCGAGCGTTGTCTCCCAACTCGTCGGCCGGCGACGCCGCGACGACCCGATCGACGACCTCAGCCCGCGCGAACGAGAGATCCTGTCCCTGATGGCAGAGGGGCTGTCGAACTCAGCGATCGCCGCCCGCGTGTTCCTCACAGAACGTGGCGTCGAGAAGCACGTCACCAGCATCTTCCAGAAACTCCGCCTTCCCGTAGCCGCCGACACACACCGGCGCGTTCTCGCCGTCGTAGCGTTCCTGCAGTCCTAGTCGTGCCGCTGCAAACCGTGTGGGCAGCAACACCGAAGCCGCGAGCGAGCCTCATTTCGGATCGGGCGCCGGAGTGCGAGCGTGCACTCGTATCCAGCAACCCTCAAGAAGGAGCCGGAAATGAACGCACTCACTGAGGCCAACCCGAACCACCTGCCGTCGGCAGCGACCGCGCAACCGACGGCGACAGGGTCGCTGGCCGGGCAGCGGATGCGGGCGATTGTCCAGAAGGAGTACGGCACGGCGGACGTGTTGGCTATGGCCGAGATCGAGCGGCCGACGATCGCAGCCGACGAGGTGCTGGTGCAGGTCCATGCCGCCGGCCTCGATCGAGGCACCTGGCACCTGATGGCCGGCATGCCCTATGCCGCCCGCCTGGTGGCTGGACTGCGCGCGCCGAAGAACCCTGTTCCTGGCCTCGATGTGGCGGGCGTCGTGGCTGCGGTCGGTGGCGAAGTGACGCGCTTCGAGCCTGGTGACGAGGTCTTCGGTGTCAGCAAGGGCTCGTTCGCTGAGTTCGCTGCCGCCCGTGAGGACAAGCTAGCGCGCAAACCATCGAAGCTGACCTTCGAACAGGCGGCCGCCGTACCCGTTTCCGGGATGACCGCACTACGCGGACTGAGCGACGTCGGACACCTCGAGGCCGGACAGAAGGTGCTGATCGTCGGTGCGTCGGGCGGTGTCGGCAGCTACGCCGTGCAGATCGCCAAGGCACTGGGAGCGGAAGTCACCGGTGTCTGCAGCACAAGCAAGGTCGACCTGGTGCGCTCGCTCGGCGCAGACCACGTCATCGACTACACCAAGGATGACTTCGCCGACGGGGAGACGCGGTACGACCTGATCCTCGACGTCGGTGGTGACTCGGCGCTCTCGCGGCTGCGGCGGGCGCTCACTCCCAAGGGCACGCTCGTCATTGTCGGCGGCGAAGGCGGAGGCAACTGGATCGGTATGGGTCGGCAACTGCGAGCGCTCGCACGCTCACCGTTCGTCGGCCAGCGACTGACCATTCTCGCCCCGAAGGAGCACTACACCTTCCTCGAGCGCCTCACCGAACTGATCGAGGACGACCAGCTGGTGCCGGCGGTCGAGCGGACATACCCACTCAACGAGATGCCGGACGCAATGCGACAGCTCGTAGCCGGACGCGCGCGCGGCAAGCTCGTCATCACCATCATCGACCCGACCGCAGCAACCAGCTGATTGCCGCTGATCGGGCTGCAAGCGCAGCGATAGCGGCTGTGACTCATCCGTTGTGGAGGCAGTCCCTGGCGGCGTTCCAGGAATACGGCCTTGCGGCCAGTTCCAGAACGGCAGAGCGGATCACGCGCGGCGCCCAGCGGCCGGACGACCACGGGTCGATGTCCACCGTCGCGTTCTAGCTGTCGTCGCCTTCCTGCAGTCCTAACCGCGCCGCGGAAACGGTGTGGGCAGCCACACCGAACCCGCGAGCGAGCCTCATTTCCGACCGGCCGCCTGAGTGCGAGCGTGAGGGCATACCCGAAACCCTCCCAGAAGGAGCCGGAAATGACCGTTCACAGCCACACTCCCACGTCCCTCTTGAAGCGAATCAAGGCCATGCACCACGGAACGACAACAACGACCACGACCACGACAGTTGCGGCGACCACAGGCCATCGTCACGAACACCGACCGAGCGAGGCCACCCCGACCGCCAGCAGAAGCCGCGCCATTCTCCTCGCCGTCCTGCTCGTAGCTCAGCTGATGGTGATCCTCGACATCACTGCCGTGAACATCGCGCTGCCGAGCCTCGCCCGCGATCTGCAGCTGAGTGGCTCGACGGTCGCGTGGACGATCACAAGCTACTCGCTCGTCTTCGGCAGCCTGCTCCTCTTCGGTGGCCGACTGGCCGACCTCGTCGGCCGCCGGCGAATGTTCCTGACCGGCCTCGGAGTCTTCACCGTCTCGTCGGTCGCCTCCGCCACGGCGGGCACCGCGGCAGCACTCTTCGCAGCACGGGCCGGCCAGGGCCTCGGCGCTGCCATGCTCTCGCCGGCCGCACTCTCGATCATCACGACTGCCTTCCAGGGCAAGGAACGGGCGAAGGCGCTCGCAGCCTGGGGTGCGGTCGGCGGTGCCGGCGCCGCGATCGGCGTCCTCGTCGGCGGCGTCCTCACCGAGGTCGGCGACTGGCGCCTCATCTTCTACGTGAACATCCCGGTCGCAATCGGGCTCGCAGTAGCAGCCCTGAAAGTCATCCCGCGCGACGAGACCAAGCCGCGCTGGCATGGCCTCGACGTACCCGGCGCCCTGCTCGGTACCGTCAGCATCGCCACGCTCGTCTACGCGATCACGCAGGCAGACCAGGCCGGCTGGGGCTCGACCCAGACGATCGGGCTCGCGACGCTCGGCCTCCTCGGGCTCGGTATCTTCGCAGCCTGGGAGCGCCACACTGAGAAGCCCCTCCTCCGGGTCGAGCGAATCGCTGACCGTGCCGTCGGCGGCGGGCTGTTCCTGATGCTCGTCGCGGCCGGCTCGATCTTCGGCCTCTTCCTGCTCTCCTCGCTCTACCTCCAGAACGTCCTCGGCACGAACCCGCTGATGACCGGCCTCGCCTTCATCCCGCTCGCCCTGGCGGCCGGAGCCGGCGCCCACGCGGCCGGCCACGTCGTCGGACGCCACGGCGTGCGCATGCCGCTCGTCTCGGCCTTCCTGATCGCGGCCACCGGAATGGCACTCCTCGCCCACGTCGGCGAGCACGGCACCTACCTCCGCAACATCCTCCCCGGGATGCTCGTCGCCGGATTCGGTCTCGGCATCGCCGTCGTCTCCGTCTCGATCGCAGTCATGACCGGCACCCGCGAAGACGAGTCAGGGATGATCTCCGGCCTCAACTCGACCGGGCACGAGATCGGCGGCACGATCGGGATCGCCGTCTTCTCCACGATCGCAGCCGGCGCCACCGGAGCGTTCGGCGGCGCACAGGCCGCCTCGGGCATCTCACACGCCTTCATGGCAGCCGGAGCGCTGACTGCGCTCGCCAGCCTGGTCGCCTTCATCGTCCTCCCGCACGCCCTTGACTTCGTACCCAAGCTCCGACTCAACCCCCAGACGATGCCGATCCACTGAGCAGCAGTCGGCCAGCCAATCCGACGGCAGAGGTCCCGGCTCCGGGGCCTCTGCCGTTCCACCGTCGCGACAAGGAGTCTGGAATGACCCAGCGTGACTCACCCCGCTCAACTGGCGCAAAGCCTGCCCAGACCACAGGAGCGGACCGCGCCGGCGGCTCCCACCTCGTACCGCCAGCCCAGACATCCTTCGGCCGCGCCGACAGCGAATTGACTAGCTGCCCGGCCAACAGGGTGCTAGGTTCGATCGCAGAGACGCTCTCTCGAGCGTCCCGATGCTCGCCGAGGAGCACCATGGCCATCGCGGCCGATCCACCGGAGACCAGCGCCAGCGCCAGCGCCCCGGTCGTTGAGGAGATAGGCGGCCGAGGTCACATTGGCTTGATCGTGCTCGGCTCTATCGCTTTCGGGCTGATTCTCGGGCTTGTGCTCGTTCTCGGAGTATTCGGTGGCGGGCGCGAACACTTGATCACGGGCTCGGCGCTGGTCGCGATTGGGCTTGGCATGTTGATGCTTTTCATGCTCGCTCGTCGCCGCACCGATCAGCCTCAACCGTGGGCGCTCGCCCCGGCCGTGGGCCTCGGGGTCGTAGGCTTCGCGCTCCTCGTCCTCGGGCCGAGCGGTCGCGTGCTGGGTTGGCTCGGCTGGGTGTGGCCGCTTTTGCTCGCAGCACTCGTCGTGTGGTCGTGGCACGGCGCCCGTCACTCGCTTCACAACTGGTCGCGGCGAGCGCTTCTCTATCCCTGCTTTGTCATCCTAGGGCTCGTTGCGCTCGGAGGGGCATACGAGACGATCGCCGAGGCAACGACGAGCAACGATCCGACCACTGGTCGCACCTACCTCGTGGCCGGTCACCGTCTCTATCTGAGCTGTGCCGGCTCGGGATCACCCACCGTCGTCCTGTTCAACGGGCTCGCCGAGCGAACGCCGAGCTGGGCGTGGGTTCAGCGGGACGTCGCGGCAAAGACTCGCGTCTGTGTGTTCGATCGCGCCGGCGAGGGCTGGAGTGGCAAAGCGCCCGGTCTTCAGGACGCACATCAGCTCTCCGCTGATGTGGATGGCCTTCTGGCGGCCGCGAACATTCCCGGCCCATACGTTGTCGCCGGCCATTCGGTTGGCGGTGCGTATGCGCTTGCCTATGCGATGGATTATCCGAAGAAGGTTGCTGGAGTCACGTTGATCGACTCGGCCACTCCGTACCAATTCGATTTGCCCACGTATCCGCGCTTCTACTCGATGTGGCGGCGAGGATCTGCGCTGTTGCCGACTCTCGCACGAGCAGGTGTCGCCCGCGTTTACTCGCTCGGCTTGGGCGCCAGCACGCTGCCGCCGGATGCCCGTCGGCAGGCGCGAGCGTTCAGTTCCCTGCCACGCGAGGTGCGAGCAGACCGCGACGAATTCCTAGAGCTAAAGACCGTCCTCCATCAAGACCAGGCTCTGACGAGCCTCGAAGGCAAGCCACTCTTTGTCCTGACTGCCGACCTCGGGCAGCAGTCGGGATGGTTCGCGTCCCAGGACAAGGTGGCAACCCTCTCGACAAACAGTGCCCATCAGACGACGCAGGGCGCGACGCACGTCGCGCTCCTCGAAGAGGAGCACTACGCGGGCGTGAGCAGTCGAGCAATCGCGGCGGTGGTTCGTGCCGTGCGGACAGGGACGCCGCTCGCGCGCTAGACGCGTGAGGTGTTCTTGGAAGGGGCGCCCGAAATCCCCAACGACGAACAGGCGGCCAGCAGGCACTACTTCGCGTTCTCGCTGGCGGCTGTCGCGGCTGCGCTCGTGCTTGTCGCCGTCTCATCGGCTGCGCCGTCCCCTGATGTTCGAGTCCCTAGTCCGACGGGTCGATTGCATGTCGGCACACGGACGATCGCTCTGACCGATCCTGCCCGGCGCGATCCCCAGCAGACCAAGCAGCCCAGATCAGTGGTGATCCAGTTCTGGTACCCGACCGCCGCAACGGGCCGAGCCGCGGCCTACCTGTCCCCCGCAGTTGCCCGTTTCATCGCGAAAAGCAACGGAGTGGCACCAGCACTACTCCAAGGAGTGAAACTCGACGCGATAGCCAAAGCGGCGCCATTGCAGCGGCGTGGTGGCTGGCCCGTTGTTCTCTTCTCACCGGGATTCGGCGTCGAACGCGGCCTCTACGCCAGTCTCACCGAGGACCTCGCCAGCCACGGATACGTGGTTGTCGCGATCGACCACCCAGGTGACGCGGCCATCGTTGAGTTCCCGGACGGCCACGTCGTCATCCCAAACTCGCAGATGGACATCCAGAAGGCCCTCACGGTACGCGTCGCCGACACCCGGTTCGTGCTTACCGAACTCGCGCGCCTCGAAAGATCGGGAGTGTTCAAAGGCCGCCTCGACCTCGGCCGGATCGGCATGTTCGGACACTCGCTCGGGGGAGCAGCCGCAGCATCGACGATGCTCGTCGACCGACGCCTTCGCGCCGGCGCCGACCTTGATGGCCTGCTGTTCGGACAAGTGCGAACGAGTGGGCTGTCCCGCCCCTTCCTGCTCATAAACGGGGAGCCCGGATTCGCCGCCGACCCGAACAGGGCCGGGTTCTGGAAGAACCTGCGCGGACCTCACTACGCTGTGGATGTCAAGCGCGCTCAGCACTTCGCCTTCAGCGACCTAGCCTTCCTCGTTACGGTGCTCATGCGGACGAACCCCACCGCAGGAGGAGCCGCGAGACAGCTGGTCGGGAATGTCGACGGGCTCGCGACACTCGCAGCTGAGCGCGCCTACATCAGCGCCTTCTTCGACCGCTCCCTACGCGGGAAGCCACAACCATTGCTCGCGAAGACTCCAGGCCCCTTCGCTGGCGTGCGCCTAACCGTCGGCCGGTGAGACATAGCTTCGATGTCCCCACGCGCTCCTAGCTCCCGCTCCGCGGTCTCCGAGCTACGGTTGCCTCGCTTCGACAGCAGCTGCGTATGAAGCTGCGAGCCCCGATCATCTGGGGGATTGTCGTCGGAGTTCTTCAGGCGGCATCGCCCCTCGCCTTCTGGTGGCTCCCAACGGCGACCGTCTACGCGATTGGCATCGCGGTGATCGCGTCCGTCTACATCGGCTTCGCAGTTGCTGACGGACGCCCGAAAGTCATTGCGGTCGAGAGCGGGGTCACGTCGCTGTTTGTCGTCGTCGCGGCTGCGGCCATCACGGGCTCACCGTGGCTGCTGGTCGCGGGTCTGCTCGCCCACGGGTTGAAGGATCTGTGGCAGCACCGCCGTCAGTTCGTCGCCAACACGCGCTGGTGGCCACCGTTCTGCCTCGTCGTCGACGTGGTCGCGGCGATGATCATCGCTGTCGAGATCGTGGCAGGCGTTCAGTTTCACCACTAGCTCCGAAGGAGGCTCACAGCATGAGCGACAATGCGTCAGAGCGTTACGAGGTTGCCGTTATCGGCGCGGGTCAGGCGGGCCTGGCAATCGGACATTGTTTGTCTCTCCGGGGTCGCCGCTTCGTGATACTCGAAGCCGAGGATTCCGTCGCAGCTGCGTGGCGGACTCGCTGGGACTCGCTCATTCTGTTTACGCCGCGCCGCCACGACAGCTTGCCCGGGCGGGATTTCCCTGGTGACCCCGACGGCTACCCGACCCGTGACGAGGTCATCGCCTATCTCGACGGATACGCCGAGGCGCTGGCTCTCCCAGTCCAACTTGGCAGTGCTGTTCGCTCGCTGAAGAAGAACGATGAGGCGTTCGAGCTCGTACTCGACGACCGGACAGTCGAGGCAAACCAGGTGGTCGTCGCCACCGGGCCGTTCCAGAGACCGCGGCTGCCCCAGTTCGCGAGCGACCTCGCCCCGGACGTGTTTCAGATCCATAGCGCCAACTACCGCGCGCCAGCGGACATTCCGCAAGGGACGGTCTTGGTTGTCGGCGGCGGGAACACGGGCTACCAGATCGCGCGCGAGCTCGCGAGCACACACAAGGTTCATCTCGCGGTCGGCGGCCGCCAGACGCCGCTGCCGCAGCGAGTTCTCGGCCGCGACATCTTCTGGTGGCTTGTGACGACGAGGCTGCTACAGGCCACTGTCGAGTCGCGCCTTGGCAAGAAGCTGAGTACGCGGGACACATTGATTGGCTCGAGCCCACGCGCGCTCAAGCGAGAGGGGGTCGAGATGCGACCGCGCGCTACCGGAGCCTCCGAGCGGATCATCACGTTCACGGATGGGAGTGACCTCTCCGTGGACGCCGTCATCTGGGCGACCGGGTTCGAGTTCGATCACTCCTGGATCGAGCCGGCGGTCAAGGACGAGAACGGCGCGATCGAACATCGGCGAGGAGTCACCGCCGTCGAGGGCCTCTGTTTTCTCGGCTTGCCCTGGCAGCACACACGCGGATCGGCTCTGCTCGGCTGGGTCAAGGACGACGCTGAATACATCGCCGAGCAAATCGCAAGCGTCGGCCGAAAGACGGTCGAGCCGGGTCCGCAACCCGGCGGAACTCCCGACGCCGCCGAGACGCCGGCGTGACATCCAGCGGAAACGCGCCGAAATCTCTGGGGAAGATCGACGCACGACTCGCCGAGCTGGGCCTCGAGCTACCCGAGCCTTCGGCGCCAGGGGCGAACTACGTCCCATGCGTGAAGACGGGCAGTCTCCTGTTTGTCACCGGCCAGCTCTCGCAGTGGAACGGAGAACGCCTTTTCATCGGGAAACTCGGCCGCGAGTTCGACGTCGAAGAGGGACAACACGCAGCGAGGCTCTGCGCACTGAATGTCATCGCCCAGCTCCACGCGGCGCTGGACAGCGACCTCGATCGCGTCGTCAGGTGTGTCCGCATCGGCGGGTTCGTCAACTCGATGCCCGACTTCGACGGTCAGTCTCAGGTGATCAACGGCGCGTCGGACACTGTCGTCGACGTCTTCGGAGAACTCGGACGCCACACTCGAATGGCCGTTGGTGTGGCGTCGCTGCCGTACGACGTCGCAGTGGAAGTCGAGGGGCTTTTCGAGATCCGCTGATTCTTGAAAGGCCGAAGCTGCGTGGCCCGAGGGCGTTGAGTTCCCTAGTTCCCGTGCAGGTCGTGAATGACCGCGTGGCCGCGGCCACGAGCGATGAGCCAGCGGTTGACGGGGACTGCGACCGCGAAGGCGACCGCAAGGCTGATCAGGAGGCTCCACCAGAACAGGCTGTCCGTGAGCTCCGCGGCCAGCGCGCCGGGTACGAGGACGATGAAGACGTTGTCGACGATCTCCATCGTCGCGATCGAGATCGTGTCCGAGGCGAACGACAGGTTCATCGCGCGTCTCGGTTCGACGCCAGATCGCAAGAGCGAACGCAGCGTCAGGGCGTAGCCGAAGACAAAGGCGAGAACCACGGAGAGAGCGATCGAGGCGGCGGCGCCCCACCCGAGGGCAGTTGCGATGACCATCCCGAGAATTTCGCCCACCGCACACCCGGTAAGGCAGTGCAGCGTCGCCTGAATACGCTCTTTGCGTCAGCCCCGACGGAGCGCGCTCGTGTTGTGCGTGAGAACTCATTGATCCTCGTCTCGCTCTTCCGCCGAGAGAAAGACCTGCGTCCGCAATGCGGACGCATCGGTGCTTCGCCTCTCGTCGTCGGCAAGGCGGAGGTGCTGATGGATGAGCGTGATTGCCATCGAGCCTTCACCGACCGCGTTCGCGACGCGCTTGATCGAGCCGTGACGAATGTCGCCGGCGACGAACACGCCTGGCTGGCTCGATTCGAGCAGAAGAGGGTCGCGCCGGAGCGGCCACCCCGACCGGTCGCCATCGAGGAGATCCGGGCCGGTTATGAGGAAGCCGTGCTCGTCACGTTTGAGCCAGCCTTCGGACGCGTTGGTGAGCGGCTCTGCGCCGATGAGGATGAAGAGCGCGTCTGCCGGGAGGCGTGTCTCGTCACCGCTCTCGGTGTCGGCGATCACGAGTGTCTCAAGCCGGGCGTCGCCTTCCGCGCTTGTGATGCAGCTGTTGAGTCTGACCGTGATGTTGGCCGTCGCCTCGATGCGTTCGGCCAGATAGTGCGACATGTTCTTGCGGAGCGAGCTGCCGCGGACGAGAAGGGTCACGCCGGCCGCGTGTTGGGCAAGGTCGACGGCGGCCTGGCCGGCGGAATTTGCCGCACCGACGATTGCGACCTGGCCTCCGCTGTAGGTTCGCGCTTCGGCAGGGGCAGAGCCGTAGTGGACGCCGGAGCCGACCAGCCGCTCGATTCCGGGGGCGTCCAGCCGGCGGTATTGCACTCCGGCAGCGACAACCCCGCTGTGGGTTCGGAAGACGGAGCCGTTGGGCAGCTCGCAGACGAACGGGCGGCCGGGTTTGACCTGTGAGATCTCGACTCCGATCAGAATCTCGGCGCCGAAGCGGATCGCCTGCTCGTGAATCGCCGCGGCGAGGTCGGCGCCGCTGATTCCCTGAGGGAAGCCCGGGTAGTTCTCGATCCGGGCGCTCGTTCCGGCCTGGCCGCCTGGCGCTGTCCGCTCGAGGACAAGCGTGGTAAGGCCTTCGGAGGCCGCATAGACGGCCGCCGTCAAGCCCGCCGGGCCTGCTCCACGATCAACACGTCATATTCCTCTCGTGTCGGGCGGGTTCGGAGCCCCAGCCGTTCTGCCAGTTCGGCCCGCCAGCACGCGGTCTCCAGGTAGGGCCTGGCGCCGGGCGCGTCCATGCCTGCGTGGAAGTCCCTGTACTGCTCCGGGGGCTCGAGCTCGGAGCCATCGGCGAAGACGACGAGTGGGAGCCTCCTCCCTGCGAGCGCCGCCGTCCCTCCGAGCAGCGGCACGAGCGGGTCCGAGTCAGGATCGATCCAGCGGTGCGCGACCCCGTTGAGCGTCAGGAACTGCCGGAGCTCCGTCGCGCCCGGGGAGGAGCGCCGGGCAATGACCGAGGGCGCCGCTGCGCCCGCCGGACCAGCTGCGCTCGCAGATCGAGTGCTCATCAAGTCTTGCCCTTGCCTCCCGGGTAATGGTCAAGCCCCGCCCAAGCCATTCACGTCGACCACAGGTTACGTCCGATCTGGTTGCGTGGGCGTCGCTCTCCTTCGCCAGCCGATCCTCTCGAGGAGTGAGAAATCCCGGCCGGTGCGCAACCGTCATGAACGCAGCAACGCCCGTTAGAATGTTGGCATGGCCGATGATCACTGTGACCTGCTCTGTCTGGATCTCGAGACTGCGGAGAGAATCCGGCGTGAGCGTCTCGACGTGGCTGTGGCCGAGTTTTCGGCGGGTCGTGCGCGCGCACTCAGCGATCCAACCCGGCTCACCCTTGCCTGTGCTCTGGCCGAGGCAGAAGAGCTCTGCGTCTGTGACCTCAGCTGGATCGTTGAGCGCTCGCAGAATCTTGTCTCGCATCACGTGCGCGCCCTGCGCTCGCACGGGCTGGTGCGTTCGCGGCGCGAGGGTAAGATGGTGATGTACGCGCTGACCGATGAGGGCCGCGAGCTCGTTGCCGCGGTGCTTGCGAGCAGACAGGGCTCGCGTGCCTGAGCAGTCGACGCCTTTGCTTCAGATTGGCTCCGCCCGTCCGCTGACGCTGCCGCTTGCTCCAGCCGGCCCGCCGCCCGCGGAGAGAGCCCAACTGGAGCGCCGCGCACGACTGCTCGCCTGGGTCGGGATCGGCTGGCACGTTGCCGAGGCTCTGATCGCGGTAATCGCCGGCATCGTGGCAGGCTCGATCGCCCTGGTGGGCTTTGGCGCCGACAGCATGATCGAAGCGATCGCCGGCTTCGTCGTCATCTGGCTCTTCACCGGCAGCAGGCTCGGCTCCAACCCCGCCGAGCGGCGGGCGCAGCAGATGATCGCGATCAGCTTCTACATCCTCGCCGCCTACGTCGGCATCGAGGCCACACGGACGCTGATCAACGCCGACCACCCACAGACGAGCTCGGTCGGGATCGTTCTCGCCGCCTTCACCGCCGTGACGATGCCGCTCCTGGCCCGCGCGAAGCGTCACGTCGGCACGCAGCTCAACTCCTCCGCGGCCGTGAAGGAAGCCTCGCAGACGAGCCTCTGCGCCTACCTCTCCGTCGCCCTCCTGATCGGGCTCGGCACGAACACGCTCTTCGACTGGTGGTGGGCAGACCCGCTCGCCGCCCTCGCGATCGCCGCAGTCGCGCTCAAGGAAGGCCGCGAGAGCTGGCGTGGCGAAGGCTGCACCGACGGATGCTGCTGATCGTCGTACAACGCCGAACACGATGAGCCCGCACCCCGTCGAGCACGCCCACGACGATCACGATCACCCGCGCGAGCACGACCGTTCACACGAAGGGCCTGATGGTCACTCCCATGGTCTTGTTGATCCCTCGATCGTTCGCTCCCGCGAGGGAGTCAAGGCCGTCTCGATCTCCCTGGCGATCCTCCTCGCCGCAGCTCTCGCACAGACGGCGATCTTCCTCGCCTCGGGCAGCGTCGCGCTGCTCGCCGACCTGATCCACAACTTCGGCGACGCACTCACCGCAATCCCGCTCGGGATCGCCTTCTTCTTCCGCTCCTTCCGCGGTGAGAAGCTCGCCGGACTCGCTGTCGTCGCCGCAATCCTGATCAGCGCTCTCGTCGCGCTCTACGAAACGATCCAGCGGCTCATCCATCCCGAGCAGCTCTCGCATCTCTGGGTGCTGGCCGCAGCGGGGCTGATCGGCTTCGCCGGCAACGAGATCGCGGCGCAGGTACGGCTGCGTGCGGGCAGACGGCTCGCCAGCCCTGCACTCGTCGCCGACGGTAACCACGCCCGCGTGGACGGGTTCGTCTCACTCGGCGTCATCGCGAGTGCGCTGTTGGTCGGCGTCGGCTTCCCGCGCGCCGACCCCCTCGTCGGCCTCGCGATCACACTCGTGATCCTCAAGATCACCTGGGACTCCTGGAAGACGATCAGGGCAAGCGAGCCCGGCGAACCGCTCTGAGGGCACGGGCGAGGATCGGCGAGCCGCCGACCAGGGTAATCAGTTCAGTAGCTGAAGACGGTGGCTGCCTCCTCGCCGATCCACTCGAAGAGCGGCGTCGCTCCGGCGATGCGGGCGTTCGCAACCCAATCTGCATCGGCGAGTCCGCGCGCATTCACGCAGATCGGACACACGAGTAGCTCGCCGCCTCCATCTGCGTACTGTTGGAAGAGCCGCTCGAGCGGTGGGCAACCCTCACAGGCCTCGCCAACGGCCTCGCCAGGGAGCGCGACCCGAATCGCCTCCTTCGTCAGGAACATCGCGACCGGCTTGCCTTGCTCGAGTGCAGCGACGCCGACGAGAAACGCGATCATCACCCTCTCTGCGTCTTCCTCGATCCCGGTCGCCAGGTTGACTACGACTCTTGCCGGCACGGCCTGCTCCCTTCATCTCGTTGACGATTCAAGGTGTCGCTCCGTCGCGCTCTCAGTCTCGCGTGGCAGGCCTGACGACGGCCTGAATCTCGCCGACATCGGGTGCGTCCATCCCCGCTGGCGCGCCGGTGCTGCGGCGCCGTTCCGGGGCCGGAGTGGTCGGAAGGCCCGCGTCGAGCCAGGCGGCGTAGCCTCCGATCACGTCGCCTGCGCGCGTAAAGCCAAGCTCGACGAGAGTTGCGGCGGCGAGGATCGTCGAGCAGCCGTGGTGCAGAGAAGGATGATCTGCTGGTCGAGACCTTCGAGGTATGGGTTGCGCCATTGGCTGTCGAGATCGGTGCGCCATTCGAGCACGGTGCGGGGTATGTGGAGCGATCCGGGCACGATGCCGTCTCGCTCACGGTCGCTGTCAGAGCGGATGTCGATCAGCAGCGCTCCGGACGCGGTCGCCTTGTGGGCTTCGGCCGGGGTGTAGCGGACGATCCGCCCCTCCGCATCCGTGAGCAGGTCGTCGAGCGTGCGTCTCTTGACGCCGACAGCCACGTCAGGATTATGTGCTGATGGTCGCTAACTGTCCACATCTCAGACCGCAGCGACTAGCGGCGGCCGAACCTGCCACCTGGTTACTGCAACCCAGATACCGCTGCCAGCGGTAAGGACGGCGACGAGTGCGATCGCGCCTCCGCTGCCGGCGAGGTCGGCGACGATGCCGGCGGTGAGTCCACCGGCGACGAAGCCCATATCGCGCCAGAAGCGGTAGATCCCGACGGCCTGGGCTCGATCCCGCGGTTCGACCGCATCCGAGACCGCTGCGATCAGGGTCGGGTACACCATCGCGGTTCCGGCGCCCAGCAGGATCGCGGCGAGCAGCGCCGGTGTGAAGGCGCCGCCGCTGGCGACAAGGAGAGAAAGAGCGAGCCCCTGGAGCAGCATCCCTGCTGCGATCAGTGGTTTGCGGCCGATGTGGTCTGAGAGCCAGCCGGTGCCGAGCTGGCCGAGGCCCCAGACGGCCGGGTAGATAGCTGCGACTGCGCCGATCTGCGAGGGGCTGGCGCCGTCGGCAGCGAGGTAAAGCGGCGCTAGGCCCCAGGCGAGAGCGTCGTTGAGGTTGTTCACGAGTCCGGCTTGGGAGCAGGCCCGCAGGACAGGGTCGCGGTAGGTAACGAACGGGAACGCCTCTCGCAACGAGATCTTGTCTGCACGACCTCCGTGAGCCTGTTGCTCGACAGTCACGTGGGCCTGCGTGTCACGAACAAACACGGCCGAAGCGAAGAGGCCGACGCTCGCGATCACTGCTCCGCCGACCCAGACCAGGGTGCGTGGTGCAACCGATGCGGCCAGAAGGCCCGTGACGAAAGCTGCAGTTGCGACGCCGAGGTAGCCGGCCGATTCGTTGAACCCGAGCGCGAGGCCGCGGCGCTTCGGGCCGACGAGATCAATCTTCATCACCACCGTCATTGACCAGGCGAGCCCCTGGCAGGCGCCCAGGAAGAGATTGGCGACGACGACGAGCCACCAGCCGGGAGCGATGCCGATTAGGAGAGGCACCGGCAGGGCGAGAAGCCAACCGAGGACGAGCAGCTGCTTGCGACCGGCCCGATCGGCGAGGGTGCCCGCGGCGAGGTTCGTGAATGCTTTCGCGAGGCCGAAGGCAACGATGAACGTGAGGATCGCCGTCTTCGAGGTGAGGCCGAAGTCCTGCTCGCCGATCAGAGGCAGGACAGTGCGCTCGAGACCGACCATCGCCCCGACGAGCGCGTTGATCCCGACGAGCAAGGCGAACTGGCCTACGTTGGCGCGAAGCCCGAGCTGAACGTCGCTCACGCCGGCTGGAAGGCGCGACCGCTGCGGTTCGCTGCGACGATCTCCGCCTGGCCAGGCGGTCGCGGCGGCAGATCCTGAAGGAGCGCCGCTACGAACGCGTCCTCGGTCTCGTGCTGCAGCGCCTCGTTGTGATGTCGCTCGAAGCCGATCGAGGAGAACGGATTGCTCGACAAGCCGCGGCCGCAGACGGAGCCACCGATGTGGCTCGGGTAGAGAATCACCCCGTCGTTGAAATTCAGGAGCTTGTGCACGGAGGCGTAGAGCTCGCGCGCGAGCGGGGCAGGGTCTCCCTGCGCGTGCAGATCGGGCCGCCCGACATCGCCGACCAGGAGCGAGTCGCCGGTGAACACGAGCCAGGGGTCGAGCGTGCCGCGGCGACGGTCGGCAACCGCGAAGGCGAGATGCGCGGGCGCGTGCCCAGGAGTCGAAAGGGCAGTGACGATCGTGTTCCCGAGCTCAACCACGGCGCCATCTGCAAGCGGGTGGTGCTCGAACTCGACCCCGGCGTTCTGAGGAAGATATGCGGTGGCGCCTGTCCGCTCGACGAGGCCCGGTAGCCCGGAGACGTGATCGGCCTGGACGTGTGTCTCGAACACCGCCACGATCGGCGATCCAATCGCCGTTGCCACCTCGAGGTAGCGATCAACGAGCTCCACGTGGGGATCAACGACCGCCAGCTGATGCTGCGAGGTGCAGCCGAACAAGTAGCTCGCGCACGAGGTGCTCTCAACCAGGAACGGACGGAGGATCACGCATCGAGGGTAGGTTGTCTAACCTATTGGAGCAAACGAATCTCACGATGACGACCATCGCTACAGACGAACTCTCACGAACACCCCTCTCAGCGCTCTGGGACACGACCAGGATGCGACTGCTCGTCGAGATAGACCGACGCGGCTCACTCTCAGCCGCAGCAGCGGCGATCGGGATTGGCCAGTCGAGCGTCAGCGAGCACCTGCGCCTGCTCGAGCTCGCCGCCGGGCAACGGCTCGTCGAACGAAGCGGCCGCGGCAGCCGGCTGACAGACGCGGGCCGCGTGCTTGCGGGCCGAGCGGCACAGGCGCTCGCGGCCCTCGGCGCAGGTGAGGAGGAGCTCGACGCCCTCGCCGGACTACAGACCGGCACCATCCACCTCGGAGCCTCGACCGCCCCCGGCGTCTACCTCCTTCCTGACACGCTCGGCTGCTTCCGGAGCGACTTCCCTAACGTCCGCGTCCACGTCGAGATCGCGGCAAGCGGCGAGATCCTCGACCGCCTCCGCTCCGGTCGCGTCCAGCTTGCGATCGTCGGAGCGACCGACGCCGGAGAGCGCGTCGAACTCGAGCCCTTCGTCGAAGACGAGATCGTCGGAGTAGCTCAGCCTGGGCTCCTACCTGTGAAGCGCGGAAGTCTGGCGCTGGCAGCACTCCGAGACGTGATGCTGCTTGCACGCGAACCGGAGTCGAGCACTCAGGCACTTGCCGACACCGAGCTCCGATCCGCGAACGTCACCACGGCCGGCACGTGGGAACTTGGTTCCAGCGAGGCCGTCAAACGCGCCGCCCGAGCCGGACTCGGGTTCGCCTTCCTGTCCCGCTACGCCGTCGCCGAAGAAATCGAACGAGGCGAGCTCGCACACTTCCGCCTCGCCGGCCGCCAGCCGCTCCGCAGACAGTTCTCCGTCGCCCGACTCGCCGGCAGGCCGCTCTCACCTGGCGAACAAGCCTTCGTCAACACACTCGGGCAATGCTGCGCAAAGTCAGAGTCATTCGCGAGAGCCTGCGTCAGATAAGGGCTCATGTCAGTCAGTGGGGATGACATCTCGACAGTAGGAGTCCGAAGGTCGGAGCTCGCCGCGACGACCAATTCGGTAGGACCGCCGTGTACCCACCCCGGGTATACGTAGAGCTATGCGTCGTAGTACTCGAACACCGGAACCGTCTCGATGAGCGAGTGGTGACAACCGGGTCCCGGTCTGCGATCGTTGAGTCCCGAGTACACGGGGCGCTTTTATGGCCGAGCAGTCTTGCAGCGGAGGAGGTTACTGATGACGGACACCCGCGACGCCGCCTTGTCGGGGCCGGCAGCGTTTTCGACCGCGACTGAAGGACTTCCCGCGTGCAGTCCTCCCGAGCTGATCGAGCTAGCCGACGGTGACGCTATCGAGCTTGAGATCGGAGCTGTGTCGAAGCGGCTGGAAGACGCGACCGTCCGGATGCTGGCATACAACGGTTCGATCCCGGGGCCGACCCTGAAGGTGCGCGAGGGGTCGCGGGTGGTCGTCAACGTGACGAACAACGGTGACCATGACGACACCGTGCATTGGCATGGGCTGCGCCTTGCCAACCGCTATGACGGTACGCATGAGACGCAAGCGCCGATTCCGGTCGGGGACAGCTTCTCCTATGAGCTCGAGTTCCCTGATCCGGGTGTCTACTGGTACCACCCGCATATCCGGGAGGACTACGGCCAGGAGTTGGGCCTGTACGGGAACATCCTCGTCGTCCCGGCCGAACCGGACTACTGGTCGCCCGTCAACCGCGAGCTCCTCGTGACCTTGGACGACATCCTGATCGAGGATGGCAAGGTTGCGCCGTTCAGCCGCTCGGAAACGACGTTTGTCGCGATGGGCCGGTTCGGCAACGTTCTTCTCATAGGCGGTGAGACGGGGCTCTCCCTGACTGCGAACCTCGGCGAGGTCGTCCGCCTGTACCTCACGAACACCGCCAACACGCGCGTCTTCAACGTCGGTATCGAGGGCGCCCGAATGAAGCTCGTCGGAGCAGACAGCGGCCGCTGCGAGCACGAGGAGTTCGTGGAACGCGTCGTCCTTGCGCCGTCCGAGCGTGCCGTCGTCGACGTGAACTTCGTTCAGTCCGGGCAGGTGACGCTCGAGCATCACACGCCACAGCAGACCTACCAGCTCGCCGCGATTGCCGTCCGTGACGAACCGGCCACGCCCTCCCTCGACGAGCAATTCGAAGTCTTGCGCAGGAACGAGGACATGGTGGCGGAGCGAAACCGGATCGAGCCCTTCCTCCTGGCGGCGCCGGACAAGACGCTCGCGTTTGTCGCCGAGATGGACATGGGCGTCCCTGAAGGCGCCGTCATCTACACCTGCCCCATGCATCCAGAGATCGTCCGCGCCGAGGAGGGAAACTGCCCCGAGTGCGGGATGAAGCTCATCGCGATAGCGGCCACGCTCACCTACACGTGCCCGATGCATCCAGACGTCGTCAGCGCCGACGAGGGGCGCTGCCCTCAGTGCGGGATGAAGCTCCTCGCCGCTGCGATCACCTACGCCTGCCCGATGCACCCGGAGGTCGTCAGCAACACCCCCGACCACTGCCCGCAATGCGGCATGAAGCTCCTACCATCCCAGTTCCTCTCGCAGTCGAGCGACGTACCAGCCCCGACTCACGACCATGCTCACGAAAGTGGGGAACACGGTCACGCCGAGTCCGGAGGCATCGAGTGGGAAGACGACATGGTCGAGATCAACCGGATCACGACCCCCGTCAACATGCGCTGGAAACTGATCGACACGGCGACAGGAGCCGAGAACGGCGCCATCGAGTGGCGCTTCAAGGTCGGCGACCAGATCAAGATCCGACTGCTCAACGAAATGGAGTCGGATCACCCGATGCACCACCCCTTCCATATCCACGGGGCCGGCCGCTTCCTCATACTCGCCCGCGACGACACTGTCGAGCCCAACCTCGCCTGGAAGGACACCGTGCTCGTCCGCACGGGCGAGACCGTCGACATCCTGCTCGACGTCACCAACCCCGGAATCTGGATGGCCCACTGCCATATCGCCGAACACCACGAAAGCGGAATGATGTTCAACTTCCAGGTCGACCCCGAACGATGAGAGACGCGCTGCCTCACCACGAAAAAGCACCGAGTCGGTTGCTCCCACCTCGGCCTGACGACCAGCTGACCTGACGCCGAAGCGTCCTGCCACTTGGTTGCCGGGCTCCGTTGCCTTCGTCGACTTGCGTCATCGTCGGCTGCGAGAACTCCGTGCTCGGTGCTCGACCAACCTACGGGCCGGGGAAGGGCAGCGTCAAGTTCTGCCCTGCAGAAATCTCCGCAAAATGCGGGCGCGGATGGCTTAGCCAAAATCCGTCGCCGAGACTGTGCCGGGAACTACGGTCCAACTACCTTCCGGTCATCGAGCCGGATTAGAGGATGAACGAGATCCTCGAGGGCGCCCCAGTTGGGCGCCCTCATTCTTTCTGGGAACGTCCTCCTCGGATCAAGTCCCACCATTCTGTCTACGTCCATGCGAAGGGTCGGCCAAAGAAATGAGAACGGCCGTGCTCAACGACGTTTCTTTGCCCCTGGCGGATCTGAGCTGTCAGGCATCGCTCGTCAGTACTCGGCGCTAGACTTCAGGCCCGTAGCGGCCCCGGGGGCAACCCGGGGGCACGGCAAGTTGTCGCCCCGCGGCAGCCACGGTTTCAAGCGGCTCGCAGCAGGACCCGGGGGCGATCCGGGGGCAAAATCAGACGAAGTCAGCGTTTCCAGACGTCAGAAACACGAGAGACGAAAGGAGGTAAAAAGGGCTATTAGCAGGTTCTTCTAGGTTTCAAGCATGTTTGCGCCGACGTAGCTCAGCTGGTAGAGCACTTCACTCGTAATGAAGGGGTCCGCGGTTCGAGTCCGCGCGTCGGCTTCCCAGGATTTGCAGGTCTTTCCTCGTATCCGGGAAAGAGTTCCAGCTGCGTTTCGGGTACGAATCGGGTACGTCGCGATTGGGTGATGAGTTGCCGCGCGCTCCTGATCGACTGCTCAGCGGACTGTCGCTCGGCTCCGTCTTGCTCGTCGAAGAGGTGTGCGTAGGTCGACAGGGTCATGGTCGGCGAGTGGCCTGCCTGGCGTGCGACCTCCACCACGTTGGCGCCTTCGGCGAGCAGGAGCGACACGAACGAGTGCCGGAGGTCGTAGGGGCGTATCGAGCCTTGTAGGCCGGCGGCGCGGATAGCCGGGCCGAAGACCCGCCTCCGCCAGTAGCGCCAGGCGTCGTCGCTCCAGACCCCACCGTCGCGGCCGGGGAAGATCAGGGTCTCGTCGGGTGGACGGCCGACGGCGAGGCGCCATTCGCGCATGTCCGCGCTGAGCGGCGCGAGGAGTCGCACGGTGCGCGTGCGCCCGGTCTTCGTCGACTTCAGCTGTCCGAGGACGACGCCTCGCTCGACGAGGATCGTTCGGTCGCGAACGTGGTTCCAGGTGAGCGCGAGCGCTTCGCTTGGTCTCAGTCCCGCGTAGGCGAGGATCGAGACGAGCACGGCGTCGCGCATCTGACCGACCTCGAGGAGGTGGGCTCGCAGCTGCTCGACATCGTGTGGTGGGAGCGCGCGCACGGCGCGCTCGCGTCGTTGCGGTGGCTTGCGGACCGCGCGCGCCGGATTGGCGGGGATGCGTTGCCACTCGACGGCACGCTCAAGGACGCCCTGCAGGATCACCATCACCCTGCGCACCGAGGCAGGACGACTCCCGCGCCGGTGAGCTCGACTCGCAGGCTCGCGATTGCCTGAGGGTCGATGTCCCGCAGCCGCATACCGCCGAGGCGAGGAAGCACATGGGCGTCCCAGACCGCGGCGTAGGAGGCGAGTGTGATCGGCGCGAGGTTGGGGACGGCGTGGAGCTGCCACCACTCCTCGGCGAACTCCTGGAGCGTCTCTCGGCCGGCGTCGAGCGCACGGAGATCGCCGGCGCGGCCGCGGTGGCGGATCTCCGCCTCGAACGATGAGGCGTCGGCCTTGCGGTCGAAGGTGCGAGCACGGTTCCGCTGACCTTCACGCCAGCGAACTCGCCAGCCTGTGCCGCGCTTGCGAGGAATGCGTTCGATGCTCACGGTGTAGGCAGGAGCCTACGAAGCCGTGTGGTGTCCGGCAAGCGGCTGTGCGCGACCGGCGTGGTAGGTGTCGCGAGGTCGGGCACGACGGTGCTCGCCTGGAGCCAGGCGTCGACGTCGTCTGGGCGGATCCGCAGCGTCGGCGGGCACGGCGCCGCAGAGACAAGCCGCGAACTCAGGTGCCCGCCATGGGCGGTGTTGTTGAGGTGGTCGTTGTCGTGGAGGCAGAGCGGGTTGAGAGGCTTGCCTACACAAGAGGCCAGGCTGCCGAGGCGCTCGGGATCAGTTTCTCGACGTTTAACCGCCGGGTGCTGCCGCCGATCGAGATGGTGCGGCTGCCGTGGGGGACGCGTCTTGTTCCCGTTGACGAGGTCGAGCGTCTGCTGGCCGACGGGCGGCAGCCCGCCGCGCCGGTGGTTGTGCGACCCCGGGGGCGGCCGGGGCGGAAACCTGGCCTGCCCGACGAGGTCGTGGCACGCATTCAACGGGAGCGTGCTTCCGGCAAAGGACTGGCAGAGATCGCGCGTGGACTCAACATCGACGAGGTCGGGACCGCGCAGGGCGGCCGGCAGTGGTGGGCCTCAACCGTGCGCAGCGTTCTCGTCCGTGCGGGACAGTGAGCGTCGCGTCGACCCTTGGCGACAAGATCACGTGCCCCGTCGTTCTTGGTTTGCATTCGCTCGTGGGTGCCGTCATGGCTGTAGTCGTGCGCGTGGGTGACGGAGAGCTCGAGATCAGCTACCCGGGGGGCCAGCGCGAAATCATCCACGACTGACCCCGGTAGTCGCGTTCGCGATGCCCGTCGAGGCGGATCGACGTAGCGCTGCTCGTGGGGTACGTGCCCGCCGAGCCGGCTCAAGGGCGGTGGGTCAGGTGGCGGCCGAGGCGGCTGCGATTCGTTGCAGCATGCCGCCAAAGATGTAGTCGTGGACCGGCCAGAGCGTGTACCAGTAGGCGAGGCCGACGATCCCGGTCGGGTCGAAGACGGCTGTTTGCCGGATCGTCGAGCCATCCGTGCCGTCGGGCTCGACCTCGAACTGCAGCCAGGCGCGACCGGGCACCTTCATCTCCGCCGCCAGCCGCAACAGCCGGTCCTGCTCGAATGCCTCCACGCGCCAGAAGTCGATCGTGTCGCCAATCCGGATGCCTACCGGATCGCGGCGCCCGCGCCGCAGGCCCGGCCCACCGACGAGCACGTCGAGTGCACCCCGCAGCTCCCACAGTTCGTTGCCGACGTACCAGCCGGTGTCGCCTCCGATTCGCTGGATCGGCGCGAACGCCGCGGCGGGTGGACGCGGCACAGCCGTACTGCGCGAGTCGACGAGCCGTGAGCCGTGGCGGGCGCCGCCGTAGCCCGGGCTTGCCGTGAGCACCTCGTCCGACCAGCGGGTCTCCGCGATCTCGTTGTCCTCGTTGGCGAGCGCGCGGGCGACCGCCTCGGCCGAGCTGCGCGGTCGTACCGGGAAGACCTCGAGCGCCCGAGTGTCGTTGACGACGGTCTCGTTGCGTAGGCTGTCAACGAGCTCGCGCCCTATGCCGGCGTAGACCGGGGTGACGAGATGGAGCCAGAGGCTCGAGAGGCGCGGCGTCAGCACTGGCACCGGAACCATGTGCCGTCGGAGGCCGCGGCGGTCGGCGTACTCGTGCATCAAGTCGAGGTACGAGCAGACGTCGGCGCCGCCGATCTCGAACACTTCGCCCCCGTCCGGCTCGTGGTCGAGCGCAGCGAGGAGGTAGGCGAGCACGTCCTCGATTGCGATCGGCTGCGTGCGCGTGCCCACCCAGCGTGGCGTGACCATCACCGGCAGCCGCTCGACGAGCGCGCGGAGCATCTCGAACGACGCGCTTCCCGAGCCGATCACGATCGAGGCGCGGAACTCGATCGTCGGCACCCCCGACGTGCGCAGGATCTGCCCGACCTCGTGCCTCGAGGCGAGGTGCTCTGAGAGGTCGCCCTCGCCGAGGCCGCCGAGGTAGACGATTCTGCGCACACCTACGGCCAGTGCGGCACGCCCGAACGCCGCGGCCCCCTTGCGATCGGCCTCCGCGAAGGAGCCGCCCGACCCCATCGAATGGACGAGGTAGTAGGCGGTCTCGACCCCCTCGAGCGCCGGGCGCAGCGTCCTCGCGCGTAACACGTCGCCGTGCACGACCTCGGTGCCAGGCCCAACGCGCGCCGAGAGGGACTCCGGTCGGCGCGAAAGACAGCGAACGCGCTCCCCGCGGGCCTCGAGCGCGTGCAGCAGACGGCCGCCGACGTAGCCCGTGGCACCCGTTAGCGCAATCAGTCCACCCATGCTCCCAGGCTAGCCGAGCGGCCCCGCAACGACGGCACGATGGTTGATTGGCGACGCGCGCGATGTGACGCAGAGCTACGGCGTGAAAGCGCTTGCGGACACGTCTCGCTCGTCCTGCTCGATCGCGAGCACGAGTCGCTCGGCCACCACAGCCGGGTCGAGCCCCTCGCGCATCTTCGGGGGCTCCCCGTGGATCGGGCGGCCCGCGAGACCGGTTTCGGTATGCGGTGGCCTGGCGTCGATCGCCGAGAGGCCACGTGGGCGTACCTCGCGCGCGAGCGCCCGGAAGCCCGCGGAACGCCGGCCTTCGCAGCCGAGTAGGAAACGAGGCCGGCTGTCGGGAGCTCCGCGATGACGCCACTGACGTTGAGGATGAAGCCACCGCGCGGCAGGACAGGGATCGCAGCTCGGGCCAGCATGAGCGGTCCCACGAGGTCGACCGCGACGATCTCGTGGAGCACGCCGGAGGGAATCTCGTCGAGCGGGCCGAACGCCACGGCGCCGGCGCAGCAGACGACGCCGTCCAGGCCGCCGAGCGCCTCGGCTGCGGCGACGATGAGCGGCGGCGCGGCAGCGGTGTCCGCGAGGTCGAACACGAGGCTGGTGTGCTCGCCGACGCCGAGGTCGTCGAGCCCGATCCTCTCGCGTCTGGTGAGGGCGAGGCGCGCGCCGCGGCCCGCGAGTGCGGCCGCGAGGGGGCGACCGATGCCGCCCGAGGCACCCACGAGCAGAACGCGTGCCCCGCTGAGCGATCGTGTCGTTGCAGGGGAGACGCTCATCGCAGCTCCTCCTAGAGGATTTCGGATCCGGCGGCCGGAGTCGCGGCGCTGTCGAGTCTGCGCAGGACGGCTATCAGCTCTTCGGGGGGAGTGCGGTCGTCCGCGTCCGCGGCGAGGTGCAGGAATGCGATCTGGCCGTCTTTGTCGACGACGACGTCGGCGCCGAGTTGCAGCGTGTCGTCGCCACGTGTGACGCCGACGCGCTCGCCGGCAAGGAGCGCGCGCACGCCCGCGCGCGCCACGCGTGGGCGCAGCACCCAGAGCGGCTTTGGCCGGCGGGCGCCGAGCGCCCGGTACAGCGTTCGTTCGGGGTCGGCGATCACGAGCGCGCTGCTGAGGGAGAGCTCGTCACGCCAGGCCGCGGCCCGGGCGGCGCTCTGCGGTGTGACGACGACCAACTGGGCGCCTGCAGCCTCGATCTCGGGAAGAGCCTCCACGACACGGCGAAGGTAGGAGCGGCAGACGTTTCAGCCGGGGTGCCGCGCGAGGTACACGACGGCCGGATGCCCGAGGAGGTCGCGCTCGGTGACGACTTCTCCGTCGGCGCCGTCGAGCTGGAATTCAGGGAGCAGCTGCACACCGTCATTCTAGCGTTAATTAGACAGAACCTGGACACGGATGCGTAGAATGGGAAGGCGATGTCGTTCGCGCCACCCGATCTCTCGCGCCGTCCATTGCAACTGCGGTAAGCCTGCGCTCTGGGTCCTGTTCCCGGGCGACTGACCGGGCGCCTGCGCGGCTCGACTGATCCAGGGCCTGCCCTCTCGACGTAACATAGACAAAAGATAGAAGCGCCGAGGCCAGGTACGGCGACGACCCCGCCTACCGAGAGTACAAGCGGCGGACGAGCATTCTCGTACCGCTCCCGCGTCGTAGCTAACGCCGCGGTGACGGGTCGCGACGGGAGATCAGGATGGCTCCGGTCGAGAGCGCCGCGGATTGCGGTCGCGAGTGATCCAGCATCGGGGGAGCGGGCGTACCAGTGTAACTTCGACAAATAGTCGACAAACTACCCAGAAGGAGTTCACCGATGCGCAAGCTGCTCGCGATCCTCGCAGTCACGGCCGTCGCCGTCATCGCCGTCGTCGCCCCCACCGCCGGCGCCAGGCCGAAGGCGAACAAGGACATCGTCGCGACCGCTGTCGCCGCCGGCCAGTTCAAGACGCTGGCCTCGCTGCTCACCTCGGCGGGGCTCGTGAAGACGCTGCAGGGGAAGGGCCCGTTCACCGTCTTCGCTCCGACCGACGCGGCGTTCGCGAAGGTGCCGAAGGCGACCCTGACGAAGCTTCAGAACGACCCGATGCTCCTGAAGAGCGTCCTCCTCTACCACGTCGTCAAGGGCAAGGTGCCCGCCAGCACCGTTGTGACGCTGAACGGCAAGTCCGCCAAGACGCTCAACGGCGCCTCCGTCAAGATCTCCGTCAAGGGTGGCAAGGTGTATCTCAACGGCTCCACCCAGGTCACGAAGACCGACGTGATGGCCTCCAACGGCGTCATCCACGTGATCAACAAGGTCCTGCTGCCGCCGGCCAACTAGAACGGCGTCCGCCACGAAGTTAGACGACCCGGGGGTGCCTCCGATTCAGCCACCGGGGGCACCCCCCGTCGTCGCCCCTACCGTTGTCGCCATGCCCGCTACCCCGACACCATCCTCCGCAGGGCTCCGAGCACCGGCAATGCCGCTGTCCCCCGCGCGCACGACCGTGCGCTCGGCGACGACCGGGACTTCATGGCATCAGGGTCTGCGATCATCGGTCGCGATGGACGACCCGCCGCTCGATCAGGGAGCCGCACTCGATGCTGCAGCTGTCGCCCGCGTGGCGGGCGGCGACGCGGTCGCCTTGCGTGAGCTCTACGACCGCTACGGCAAGGTCGTCTACTCGTTCGCGTATCGGTTGACGGCTGATGCGACTCTGGCGGAGGAGTGTGTCCAGGATGTGTTCGTGGCGTTCTGGCGTCGTGCGGCCGACTTTGACCCGACCCGCGCCAAACTCACGACCTGGCTCTTCACCGTGGCACGCAACCGAGCCGTCGACCTGGGACGGCAGAAGGCCCGCAGGCCAGAGTTGCGGGACGATCTCGAGCCGACGGGCGCGGCACCGGACCCGGCCGATCTCGCTGCGGGCGCAGACGAAGCACAGCGCGTCGCCGAAGCGATGGCCGAGCTTCCCGAGGAGCAGCTTGCCGTCCTCCGACTTGCCTACTTCGACGGTCTCTCCCACGCCGAGATCGCGGAACTGATCGGTATTCCTCTGGGAACCGTAAAAGGAAGAGTGAGGCTTGCGCTCGAACGGCTACGCAGCCTCTCCACCCGCTACGACCTGCAAACAGACGAATGATGAGCGACAAAGACAACATCGGCGAGGCTGACCGCGAAACGCTCGCCCACCTGGAGCGGCTGCTTCCGCGTGTGTCCCCGCCTGCGGACATCTTCGACCGGATCCTGGCCGAGATCCAACCGGAGGTGACCGTGATCCCCTTCCGACCAAAGACGCACCGCCGCCTCGTCGTACCCGCTGTCGTCACCCTCGCCGCCGTCGCGGCGGCCGTCATCGTGATCGCGATCCTCGCCACGGGCGGCAACCCCCTCGGCCCAGCCGATGCACGGGCAGCGATCGCGGGCAGGAGCGATCCGGCGGTCACGGGTGAGGCCAGGCTGTACGGCTCGACCGCCGCCGGCGGTACCGTCAAGGTGACGCTCCGCGATGTTCCGCCTGCACCGAGCGGCCACCATTACGAGGTCTGGGTGCTGCGCCGTAACGGGCGCGGTCAGATGGAGGCGATCGGCAGCTTCACGCCCACCTCACACACCGTCAAACTCGACCTGTCGCTGCCGGGTGCCGGCGACTACGCCGCCGTTGACATCTCCGTCGAACAGGACGGCGGTTCCCCCCTGCACAGCAACACGAGCCTCGCGAGCGGCGCCTTCAGCTGAGCGCGGTCGCCCCACCAGCGGGATCCCGCTGACAACGAGCGGCAACAGCATGATGAATGCGGGCCCGGCCACCACAGCGAATGCTGCTCGAGTGTTGGGCGACGGCGCCTGGAGACCCTGGGTCGCCGGTCACCATTCGAGTTCGTGTGAGTTGCCTCGTTCGCGTTGCGGGGGTGAGGATACGGGCTCGGGATCGCCGGGTGAGCGAAGGTCGGGTGCGGTCGGTGCGGTGATGCCGTGGCGTTCGATGGCTGTGATGATGGCTGGTTGTCGTTTCTGCCAGTAGCGGGTGATGGTGTCGCGCTCGCTGGGGAGGAAGGGGTCGTCTGCGACGTCGTCGAGGTAGCCGAGGCCGAGCAGGATCGGGCTGATGGCGCTGTCGGCGTGCTGGGGCTGGTAGCGGGCGAGGTAGAGGGCGAGGCCTTCCTCGACGCTGCGGCCGGTCTGCTGTTCGATCGCCATCAGGTCGTAGTAGTCGCGCAGTTGGGCGCGTCCGGCGATCGCGTTCAGCTTCATTGCGAGCAGGTCGCCGAGTCCGGCGACGGGTAGGCCGGCGACGATCGTGGTGGGCTCGAGCCGGCGCTCGGGCCGCTCGCGGCCGGCCTGGAGGAACTGGAGCCTGGTTGTGCCGAAGAGGCCGTTGAGGGTGCCGGCCGCTTGCTGGGTGACGGCGAACGGCCCCCGCGAGTGCAGCCGTTGCTGGAGTTCGTCGAGGTCGATGGGCTCGTGGTAGAAGAAGTCGAGGTCGCGGCTCTGGCGGTGGCGTAGGTGGACGGCGATCGCGGTGCCGCCGCCGAGGTATGCCTTGGGTGGGAGGAGCGGCGCGACCTGTTCCCAGGCAAGCCCTGTCTCACCCGGCAGGAGCGCGTCGAGCCAGCCGGGGAGGCTCACGCGGGTGCGCTCCGGGCGAGGTTCTGTGCAAGTGCCCGCTCCCGCGCGGAGAGGCCTAGGTTGCGGGCCGCCTGCTCCCAGTCGGCGCGGGTCAGCGCCTGCCTCCCCCAGGCGAGCCCGTCGAGATCTCCGGTCGAGAGGAGGCGCTCGGCGAGATACCCCCCTTGTGTGCGCACATCGATCCGGCTGGGATCGGCGTTCCAGAAGAGATGTCGAAGCCGGCTCGGCAGGCGGGTCGGGCGTGGCTCTTTCGGTCCGGTCGGGAGGGCCACGGCGGCGAGCTGGGGGGCGAGCTCGGTCCAGTCGGCTGCTGTGACCTCGGCGCGGATCAGCTCGAGCTCGCGGGCCCGCCCGCTCGCAACCCATTCGCGCTCCTTGCGGACGAGCCCGCGCCGGCTCAGCGACCGCACTGCCGCCCCGGCCGCGGTTGGCGAGACACCGGCACGGCGGGCAACCGCGCGCACCGACACGAGTCCCCGGGGAGCGCGCGCGAGTGCGGCCAGCACCCGCGTCTCTACCCTGCTCAACCCGTCCACCCGCGGCACGACGCCGAGCTCGACCCGCAGCTCCTCGAGCTGCCGCTTCGACAGTCGAACGCGCCCGCCGGGGCGACGGGCAACGTCCATGCCAAGGCGTCCTATCGCACGCTGTACCCGCGGCACGCTCGTATCGAGCCGACGCGCAGCCTCTCCAGCCGATATGGTGTCCATTTCGTTAGTTTAGCGGATCCGGCTACCCGAGCAGGGTCTGCGGAAGCGGTTCTATCAGCCGACGCGCCAACCGTTTTCGGGTACAAAACGGGTACATCAGCCGCGGTTCGGGCGTCATCGCGTGGGCGCGCCGCCGCCGGCGAAAAGCCCAATTTGCAGGCAAAACATGCCCCGCGCATCCGCGAAGAGCAGCGGCGCCGACCGCGGCTGCTGGCGATGCTCGACGAGGCCGGCTTCGGAGAGAGCATTGGGCGCGCGAGCTAGTCAAGGGGATCGCCTCACCTTGGCCCCGAAGGGCCGGCCAGGGCGGCGGGGGCTTCTCATCCCGTTCCCCGCTCTTCGGTTCGGACATTGACTCACGCGCCCGAACCGATCGTATGCCGTTCCCCCGAGCACCGCAACCGCAACCGGAAGCGGAAGCGCGGGTCAAGTCTTGCATTCACGCACGTTTGCAGGACACGACACCGCTCGCCGTCGGCCTCGTTCCGGGACGGGCAACACGAGGGCTCTCCCGGGGTGGGCGTGCGGAGGGGGCGCGAGTAGCGGGTGCCGGAGCGGTATGCGCATCGCCGCCGACACTCACATTGAGCGCCGTGCGATCCGCTGGTGCTGCGAAGAGGCGGGGCAAGACCTACAGAGTCGCCGGAGCGAACCTTCAATGGCGAATTGTGCTCGGCGGAGAGCCCGAATAGCTCCGCGGCCTACCCGTGGCGTGCTTCCCAGGCGCGCAGGAAACCGGCCTTTCCGCGACGCACGAGTTCGACCGGGTCGAGCTTGAGCAGCGAGTCGGGGTATGTCTCGGTCGAGAAGATCTCGAGCTCGTACCAGCCGTCGAAGCCGCCCACCTCGAGCGCCCCGAAGATCGCAGGGAGATCCATGATCCCGTCTCCGGGAAGCAGCCGGTCGTCCCAGCCGCGCGTCGGGTCGCGCCGGTCGTTCACGTGTACGGCCGGGAAGCGGTACGCGTGCGTACGGATGTGGTCGAGCACGTCCGGCGTGTCCCAGAGGTGCCAGGTGTCGAAGACGATGCCCATCGGCTCGTCCACCTCGTCGAGGAGGTCGACCGCGTCGGGGATGTTGTCGACCATCGTGAAGTCGTCGCGCGCAGAGGCGTGGATCGGCTCGAGCGCGACGCGGACGCCGACCTCCGCTGCCGTGCGGGCGACCTCGCGCAGTCCCTCGACGACGATCTTCCGTGCCTCCTCCGGGTCGCGGTCGCCGACAGGGCCGGTGAGACAGAGCACGGTCTCGGGATCGAACGCTGCGAGCCGTCGCACCGACGCGCAAAGCGACTCGACCCGCTCCTGCGGGTCGTCGGGGCCCGGGAACGGCGGCAGCGGCAACACCGAGAGGTCGGCCGGGAGGCAGATCGTGGCCTTCAGACCCGCGTCGCGAAGCTTCGCGAGCGACTCCTCGTCGCGCCCGTCGGGCAGCTTCGCCTCGGCGAGCCCGATCCCCGCCGAGCCCCCGGCCGCATACGCGGCCAGGTCCTCGTCGAAGGAGAGCGGCATCGTGCTGAACTCAGAGACGGAAAAGCGTGGCTCGGTCATGTCGACGATTCCTCTCAACGGAGCGGCTTGAGGTGAGTGAACGGCTCGTCGTCGGGGAGCTGGTCCCAGGCGAGGCCCTCATCCTGTGCGGCGACATAGCGGGGCTCGAGGCCGAGCTCCTTCAGGACGATGTTGCGTGCCTGCGGGATCGCGGACGCCTTGTAGAACGCGAGGTGCCGGTTGAAGCCCTGACGACCGAACCCGCAGTCCGTGGAGAGGACGAGCTTGTCGGCGGGGATGTACTCGAGCGCCCTGCGCACGCGGTCGGCCACGACGTCGGGGAAGTCCGCCTGCAACGTGCGGTGGCTGACGACGCCGACCGCGACCTTCTTCTTCAACGAGTCCTTGTAGGGCGCGAAGAGTGGCAGCTCCTTGAGGTCGTTCTCCGTCGCCTCGACCGTCCAGACGTCGCCCTTGAGCCGCTCGAGGTAGATCTCGACCGAGTTCGCATACGACTCGTCGGTGAAGACTTTCTGCATGTTCGGGTTGCCCCAGCACGTGTGGATCCAGACCTCGACGTCGTCGAGCCCTTCGATCTCGCGGTTGAAGCAGTCGACGAGGAAGTCGAGCAGTTTCGTCTCGTTCGGGTAGTAGCAGGCAATGAAGTGGAGCGTCGGCTCCTCGATCTGAATCACCTTGCAGCCGGAGGCAGCGAGCTGTCGCAGCTCGAGGTTCATCGCCTCGGCCATGTCCCAGGTCACCTGCATCTTGTCATCGAGGTCGTAGTGATCGGTGTGACTGTCGAGGAAGAAGGCCAGCACCTGTGCGGAGCACGAGCCGAACTTGATCTGCTTACCCGACGCGGCGCTCTGCTGCCCGATCCGCCAGATCTTCGCGTACTCGAGCGGGTTCTTCGGGTCGTGCTCGACCTTGCCGACGACCCTCGGCCAGCGCCACGTCTTGTAGATCGAGTCCAGCATCGTGCCGACCGGGTAGGCGAGCAGCGGCGAGCGTGTCTCGCGTGTCTGCAGCTCCTCGTGCTCGAGGCCTTTCCAGCGCTGCAGCGGGTAGTGGTGCCACGACCGGCCGGCGACGTCCTCGTCGAGGTGGTAGTCGCCTGTCGTCAGGATGTCGAGCCCGGCGCGCTCTTGGTCGGAAATGACCATCGCGTGCGCGTCGGCGAACTGCTCGCGGAACCACGGATCCATCATCGCCGTGTCGAGCGGGCGGCCCCACATGTTTGCCGTGTACCAGCGGGGGCGGGGCCACGAGCCCGTCACCGTCGCCGGGAGCATCAGATCCTTCGTCGCTGTGAACATTGACGTCCTCCTTCGCGGTATCGTGGACGATGAGTGCGGAGCCGGCCGGAGACCTTCCTCCCCGGGACGATCGTTTACGAGGCGGAAACGGCAAAGAGCGGCTCGCCGGCCGCCGAGAGCAGGCTGTCGCCCGACTCGTCGAAGAGGTGGAGCCGGCTGCCGTCCAGTGCCAGCTGCACGGTCGTTCCGTCGGCGAGATCGAGGTTGGGGTCGACGAGCGCCTTGACGAGGCGCCCGTCCACGTCGAGGTCGACCACGGTCTCCCCGCCGAGCGGCTCCGTCACGTAGACCTCGGCCGGTATCCCCGGCTCTGCGGTCACGTGCACGTCCTCGGGACGCACGCCGAGCTGGCATGCGGCGCCGTCGGCCACGACGTCGCGCAGCGACGCGGCGTCGGCGACCATCGCCGTGAAGAGGCCGTGCCGCAGCAGGAGCGCACCGTCCGACCAGCCTGCGCTGACGGGCACGAAGTTCATGGGCGGCGAGCCGACGACCGTCGCCACGAAGCGGTTCGCCGGGCGGTTGTAGATGTTCTCGGGCACGTCCACCTGCTGCACGACGCCTTCGCGCAGCACCGCGATACGGTCGGACATGCTCATCGCCTCGACCTGATCGTGGGTGACGTAGACGACGGTGCGACCGAGCTCGCGCTGGAGCCGCTTCAGCTCGGCGCGCATCTCGAGCCGCAGCAGCGCATCGAGCGCCGAGAGCGGCTCGTCGAGCAGCAGCGCCCGCGGATCGCGCACCATCGCGCGACCGAGCGCCACGCGTTGCCGCTCGCCGCCCGAGAGCTTGCCGGGCTTGCGCTGCAGGAGTGGCTCGATCCGTAGGATCCGCGCCACGTCTCCGACCCGCCGGTCGATCTCCTGCTTGGGCACCTTTGCCTGCTTGAGCGGGAACGCGAGGTTCTTGTAGACCGACTTGTCCGGGTAGAGCGCGAGGTTCTGGAACATGATCGCGATGTCGCGGTCGCCAGGGTAGACGTCGGTGATCCGCTCCCCGTCGGCGAACACGTCCCCTTCCTCCGGCTGCTCGAGGCCGACAATCGTGCGCAGCATCGTCGTCTTGCCGGCGCCGGGATGCCCGAGCACGGCGAAGAACTCGCCGTCGTTGATCTCCAGCGATACTCCGGCGAGAGCGGTGACGGCGCCGAAGCGCTTGGTGACGTTCTCGAGTCGAATACTCGCCATCAGATCGCCATGTCCGTCTCGTCGTCGAAGCGGTGCACGCGGCCGGGGTCGCAGGCGATCCCGACGGTGTCTCCCAGATGAGGACGCCGGCCGGGTGCGCTGACGACGCGCAACGGGTGGTCGTCTATCTCGAGATGGACGACGTCCTTCGCGCCGAGCGGCTCGACGAGGACGACGGAGCCGTGCAAGCTCGCACGCGGTTCGTCGGATGCCACGAGCTCGAGCGCCTCCGGCCTGATCCCGAGGGTGACGCCGTCGACGCGTCCGTCGACCGCAAGCCTCGGTGCGAGCGAGGCGGGCAGGAAGTTCATCTGCGTGGAGCCGACGAATCCGGCCACGAAGCGGTTTCGAGGGCGGTTGTAGATCTCATCGGGCGACCCGTATTGCTGCAGCTCGCCCAGATTCATGACCGCGATCCGGTCGGCCATGCTCATCGCCTCGACCTGGTCGTGCGTGACGTAGACCATCGTCTGTGCCATCTCACGCTGGATGCGCTTCAACTCCGCCCGCATGTATGCGCGGAAGGCGGCGTCGAGATTCGAGAACGGCTCGTCGAGGAGGAAGATTTCGGGCTTCACGATCATGCTCCGCCCGAGGGCCACCTTCTGCATGTCGTTGACGGAAAGCCGGCCGGCGGCGCGGTCGAGGCTGCCGGACAGCCCGACGATCTCGGCGATCCGCTGCACCTCGGCATGCCGGTCCGCCCGGGACATGCCGCCCTTGCGCACCTTGAGTCCGAAGCCGATGTTGTCGTACACCGTCATGTGCGTGAAGATCGCGTAATTCTGGAAGACGAAGCCTACGTTCCGCTTCCCCGGGGAGACGCGCGTGATCGGCTCGTCGTCGAAGTAGATCTCGCCACTCGTGGGCGCCTCCAGCCCTGCGATCATGTTCATCGTCGTCGTCTTGCCGCAGCCGGAGGGCCCGAGGAGCGCCATGAACGACCCGTGCGGGACGTCGAGGTCGAGCTCCTTCACGGCCACGACCCCGCCCGGGAACTCCTTCGTCAGCGTCTCGATGCGGATCTGCGCCATCTCTACTGCTTGATCGCGCCGAACGTGAGCCCGCGCACGAGATAGCGCTGGATGGCCAGGCCGAAGACGGCTGGTGGGATGATCAGGATGAGGCCGAGTGCAGCCTGAGGGCCGTACTCCTGACCGGCGCCTGCTGATTGCAGACCGTTGAGAAAGACGGGAGCGGTCTCCGTGTTGGAGCCGCTCAATACGAGTGCCAGTAGGAAGTCGCTCCAGTTGAGGATGAAAACGAATAGCGCCGTCGCGGCGAGGCCCCCGCGCACCTGCGGTAGGACGGCCTTGAAGAAGGCGCCCCACTGGCTGCAACCGTCGACGACCGCTGCCTCGCCGATCTCCCGAGGGACCTCCATGAAGAAGCTGCGCATTAGCCAGACGGCGAAGGGGAAGGTGACTGCGCCGTAAATGAGGATCAGGCCCCAGAACGTGTCGACGAGGTGCAGGTACGAGTACATGATCAGCAGCGGGATCACGATTGCGATCGGCGGGAACATCCGCAGCTGCAGGATCTGGAAGGGGAGGAGGGACCCGCCGGCACGGAAGCGCGCGATGCCGTAGGCGGTGAAGACGCCGACCGCCATGGCAAGCAGGGTGCCGCCGGTGGCGGCGACGATGCTGTGGATGATCGGGCCGGTCGCGTCGGTGGGCGCGGCCGTGAAGAACCCGGTGTCCTGCGTGACGCCGAAGATCTGACGGAAGTTGTCGAGCGTCCACTGCTGCGGCGTCCAGTAGATGTGCCCGACGGGCGACCATTCGTCCTGCGGCTTGAACGCCATTGTCAGGATCCAGTAGAGCGGGAAGAGGAACAGAACAGCGAGCAAACTCACCGTGAGCACCTTTCCCGCGAGCTGCGCCCAGTTGCGCCGCTCGGTCATCGCGCCGTCGCCTCCGCCTCGATGGCCTGCTCGAGCGATGGCTCCGCGTCCTTCGGCTCGGCGGTGGCAAGCTCCTCGATCGTCTCCTGCGACGCCGCCTCGATCGGGCGGATCGCCCGCATCCCGAGGATGCTTACCATGATGAGGACGAGGATCGCGACCGCGCTCGCGTACCCCCAGCGAGCGTCGATGAACGTGGTGCGGTAGAGATAGACGGACATCGTCGACGAGGCGTCGCCCGGCCCGCCCTGTGTCAACAGCCAGGCTGAGTCGAATAGTTTGAGGGTCTCGACGGCGCGAATGATGACGGCGATCAGAATGATCGGCTTCATCATCGGGAAGACGAGGTAGCGGAGCTGGTGGAACCAGCCGGCACCGAGAATCCGCGCCGCGTTCAGCTGATCCTCTGGGAGCGCCACGAGGCCGCTCAGGAGGATCAGGAACATCAGGGGTGTCCACTGCCAGATGTCAACAACAGTGACCGAGTAGAGGACGATCGAGGGGTTCGTCAACCACCCGACGTGGATCGGGCCCGTCAGGTGGAGCCAGTCGTCGAGGATGACGGTCAGGGCGCCGTTGACCGGGCCGTCGGTCTGGAAAAGCATGTAGAAGATGAAGCCCGCGACGGCGGGAACGACCATCATCGGCAGCAGGAAGACCACGGTCAGAAGACTGCGCCCGCGGAACTGCTTCACGAAGATGAGCGCCAGCCCGAAGCCGATCAGGAACTCGAAGCCGACGGCGAGAACTGTGACGACAACGGTCCGCCAGATCGCCGCCCAGAAGGGGCTACCCGACAGGGCCTCCCAGTAGTTTTGGAACCACAGCCAGAACTTGTAAGCGTCATACCAGGGTTCACCGGACTGCGGCGTCCAACCCGTGAACGAAATGTAGATCGCGACCACAGCCGGGAACGCGATCACGAAGAGCAGAAGGATCTGACCCGGCGTAATGGTCGCCTGACCGACTGCAGCCTCCGACCTGCCCATCCGCGCCAGCAGACCCCTTGTCGGGGTCTGCTGGCCCTTGTCCTTCTGCGGGCGAGAGGTCAGACCGTCGGCCAAGCGGCGAGGTTTGCCTGGATCGCCTTCATCTGCTTCGCGCGACCGATGCGATTCGTGATCTTCTCCCATGCTGCGGCCGTGCTCGCCATCGCCTGCTCCGGTGTGATCTGCTTCGTCAACGCCTTCTGCAGATTGGTGTCGAGCGCCAGCGTGTACTCACGCGCACCTCGGATCGCGAGGATTGGCGGTGCGGTGTGGGGGATGATCGTCTTGAGCATGTCACACCCATACGGCTTGTAGCTCGACCGCACGAGCGGGTCATTGAGGGCGCTGCTGTGGTTCGGATCCATGTAGCCGCCGGGGTTACCCGTCAGCCAGTCGAAGATCTGCCGCGAGCTCAGCCACTGGAGCACGAGGTACGCCGGTTCGTGGAGCGACTTGTTGGCGAAGTTGTTCACCACGAACTGGTTGTTCTGGTAGATGACGGAGCGGCGGATCAGCTTCCCGTTGACGACACGTCCGGGAGCCACTTCTGTCCGAAGGTACTTCCCGAAGCCCTTGTCCAATGCGGGGTTGCCCGGGATGAACTTCGTCACGTTCGAGAACATGGTGGCCAACGCGGCGCCGCCTGCTCCCATGAGTGCATACTGCTCCGGCCAGCTCTTCGAGAGCGTGTCCGGGTACGTCCAAGCCATCGATGCCACGTGCTCCTTGGTGGCCTGGATGCCGGCTGGACTGTTAATCAGAGGCTTCGCGTTCTTGTCGAAGTAGTGCTGATTCGGGTTGCCACCGCTGACGTACCGCATCATCCAGTTCGAGTAGCCCCAACTGGGGTTCTTCAAGTCGATCGAGCCGTAGAGGTTCTGGCTCGGGCGCGTGAAGAACGCGGCCACGTCCGCCTGGTGATCCCAGGTCGTCGGGAAGGCCAAGTCGTAGCCATACTTGGCCTTGAAGTCCTTCTGGTTCTTCGCGTCCTCGAACAGATCCTGGCGGTATACCCAGACCTGGTAGTCGCCGTCCATCGAGACGGCGTAGTAGCTGCCGGCGTACATGTTCTGCAGCGCAACGGCCGTATGGCCTCCGGCGAAGTCCTGATCCCAGTCGGGCTTGTACTTCGAGACGAAGGAGTCGAGGTTGCGGGCGAGACCTGCTTCCGCATAGTCACCATTGTCCTCGATGGCCGACACGAGGATGTGGTTGGAGCCGTCGCGCGTTGCGATCGTCTGCAGGTTCTTGGTGATCTGATCGGTCGGCGCAATGGCCGTGAGGTGAAGCTTGACATTCGCCTCGCTGAGTAGGACGTCGGCGACGCTCGGCGCACCCTTCGGGAAAGGTTGGCTCAGCTGGCCCGTGGCGCCGTTCCACATGCGCATCTTGAGATCGAGGCGCTTCTTGCCGTTGTTCGTGTACTTCTTCAGTCCGGCGATCGCACGGCCTGCAGCCGTGTTGGGTCCGTACTGATACCGCGACGCACCCGGAAAGCCCGTCGGGCCTCCTGCCATGCCCTGGCTCAGAGCCCGCTTGCCGAGATGCCGGTTGTACGACCTTCTCGACCAGCCCGTGGCAGAGGCGGAGCCCTGGCCAAGCAACAAAGCTGCACCGGCGGCGCCGGCGCCTGCAACGAAGTGCTTGCGGCTTAGTCCCTTGCCGCCCGCGTCGTCGCTTTGGGGCTCGACGGGCTGCTCGAGCCTTTCCCTATCCTCCATCAAAAGCCTCCCTCGTCGGAGACGAATCGGAACTGCCGTCGACAGTTCCGAACTGTCGGTTGCGCGACCCTACACCAGCGATCGCCTGATTGTCCAGAGCGACCCGTATCTGATTCTCGACGCGGGTGCTCCATCCTCATCAGACGTCCAATAACCCGCTTGGATAGTGACGGCTGGCGCGACCAAGCACAAAGTCTCGCCGGGCCGGCGAGTCGCGGCGGACAGCGTTGACGGACACGCACGACGCTGGTAGCGTCGGCGCGGTCTCCTGTTCCGAACAGTGACGAGGGATCGCGCTGGCTTCAGAGTCCTCACAACGCGTCAACCTCCCGGTGCTGATCGCCGGCAAGCTGCGCTCACAGATCGCGGAAGGAACGCTGCAGCCGGGAGACCAGCTTCCCGGGCATCGCGATCTCGCCGCGAACCACGGCGTCAGCCTCGGCTCTGCGCGCGAGGCGATCAGCATGCTGATCGGCGACGGCCTCGTCGAGACCAGGGCGGGCCGTGGCACGTTCGTCGCCGAGGCGAGCGGGCTCCCGTCCGGTGTGGCCGCTCCGGTTACCCGCGAGGAGATGGAAGAGCTGATCGAGGCCCGCGAGCTGCTCGGCCTCAGCATCGTGGCGATGGCGGCGGAGCGAGCGTCGGCGGATCAGGTCGCCCGGCTACGGGAGGCCGTCGACCGGATGCAGGCCGTCGTCGCAGACGCGGGCGCCTATCCGGAGGCGGATGTCGAGTTCCAGCTGGCCGTCGCCGAGGCTGCAGGCAACCGATTCCTCCTCAGCGCGATGCAGGACATCCGCTCGCTGATGCGGCGCGACATAGAGCTCTCCGCGGGGGTGGGGATCCGCCGCTTCGGGAGCCTCCAGTTCAGCGTCGACGCGCACAGCGCACTCGTGGACGCGATCGAGGCCGGCGACCCCGATGCCGCGCGCCGCGTCCTGTTCGACATCATGAGCCGCCACCACGAGTTCGTGATCGGCCTCTACGCGTTTGCTCCGCCGTCGCCGGAAGAGCGCAGCTGATGCAGGAGAGCGCTCCTCGCCCATGGAAGTAGCGCCCGGCATCCACCGGATCGAGAGCGTGCTCGGTCCCCGCCCCTTCTCCCAGTACCTGCTCCGCGACGAGCGCTCACTGCTCGTCGACACTGGTGTCAAGGAGACGCCGGCCGAAGTCATCCTGCCGTTCCTCGACGGCCTCCAGCCGGACCTCGTCCTCAACTCGCATGCCGACGTCGACCACTACGGCGGCAACGCGGCGATCCGCGATGCTGCACCCGAGACGCTCTTCCTCGCACACGCGCGTGACGTCCCCTGGATCGAGAGCGCCGAGGCGATCATGCGCGAGCGCTACGGGTGGTACGCGGGCTACGGCCTCGGCTATCCACCCGAGGTCTTCGCGTGGCTGCGCGACGCGATCGGACCCGACATGCCGATTGACGTCCATCTGCGGGGAGGCGAGCGCATCCGGCTCGGGCCGCGCCTCACCGTCGAGGTGCTCAACCTGCCGGGCCATTCGCCCGGCCATATCGGGCTCTGGGATCCCGCGAGCAGCACCGCGATCGTGATCGACTCGGTGATGGGTCGGGGCCTCCTCGACATGGAGTGGCAACGTGATCCACCCGCCCCCCTACTTCGACGTCGCCGACTACCTCGGGACGGCGCGAGCGCTACAGGACCTCCGGCCAGCACGCCTCCTGACAGCCCATTACGACGTGATCGAAGGTGAAGGCGTCGATCGCTTCCTCGCCGACACGATCGCGTTCGTCGAGGATGCCGGGATGATCGTCGAGACCGCGCTCGCCGACCGGGACGAGCTGACGCTCCCGGAGGTGCTCGAACTCGGAGACCAGCAGCTCGGCCCATTTACGTCGATGCCGAACGAGCTGGCAGGCTCGCTCAGGGCCCACCTGCGCGACCTCGTTCGGCAGGGGCGCGCGGCGGAGGATCCTTCTGGCCTGCGCTGGACAACTGTCAACGGAAAGGGAGGCACGTGATGGAGCTCGGGATCATCAGCTCGATCTGGTTCGACACGCCCGTCGGTCGGCTCGAGGGCATTCGGCAAGGCCAAGGAGATCGGGTTCGACACCTACGACATCTTCGAGGACCCGCTCGACATCACCGACGCCGAGCGCGCAGAGATCAAGGCGGCCTGTGACGAGGCCGGGCTGCCGATCCGATCCGTCGTCTGCGTCGCCTTCGGCATCGTCGACTTCAACCCGTCGGTGCGCCGCTTCACACTCGACCGGATCAAGGCGTACGTCGATCAGGGAGCGTTCTTCGGCGCCCGCAACGTGCTGCTCGTCGTCGGCGAGTACTACTGGGACGGCGAGGTGTTCCCGCGCCCCGCGATCTGGGACATGGCCAAAGGCATGGTCAAGGAGGCCGGCGAGTACGCGCACTCCAAGGGCCTCGAGATCGTGCTCGAGCTCGAGCCGTTCAACGAGGCCCTGCTGAAGGACGTGCACGAGCTCGTGCGCTTTGTCAAGGAGATCGACCATGAGGCCGTTCGCGCGAACGCCGACATCTCACACCTCCACCTTTCGGGCTGCTCGTTCGACGAGGTGGCGGAGATGAAGGGGTTGATCGGCCACATCCACCTCTCCGATTGCGACGGCAAGGTGCATGGCGACATGCCGGCCGGCATGGGCGTGACGCCGATCAAGGAGTATCTGGCTGCGATCCGTGACACCGGCTACGACGGCACCGTCTCGATCGAGCTCGAGTACGCCCCGAACCCCGCCGAGATCGTCGCCTGGGCGCAGAAGGCATACGACGGGACGGCAGCGGTCATGGCCGACCTCGGCGTGCGCGGCTAGGTATCGACGATGGGAGCCATCGATCTGCACACGGGACCCGACCTGCCGCCGAAGACGGACTACGGCATCGGCTGCATCGGCGCGGGCTTCATCATGAAGGACATCCACCTCGTCGCCTACGCAGAGGCCGGGTTCAACGTCGTCGCGCTCGCATCACGAACACCAGCGCACGCTCAGTCCGCCGCTGCCGAACGCGGTGTGGGGAAGGTGTACGACACCTGGCAAGACCTCCTCGATGACGAGCGCGTCGAGATCGTCGACATCGCCTACCCACCCGACCAGCAGCTCGGAATCATCCGCGAGGCGGTCAAGCGGCCCCACATCAAGGGCATCCTGGCGCAAAAGCCGGTCGCATTCACACTCGACGAGGCGATCGAGATGGTGCGCCTCTGCGACGAGGCGGGCGTCAAGCTCGGCGTCAACCACAACATGCGCTATGACCAGTCGATGCGGGCGCTCAAGTCGTTGCTCGACGCAGGTGAGCTCGGCGAGCCCGTCGTGGCCGAGATCGTGATGAATGCCCGGCCACACTGGCAGGAGTTCATCAAGCCGTACGGGCGCATCGCACTCCTCAACATGTCGATCCACCACCTCGACGCGTTCCGCTACCAGTTCGGCGATCCCGAGCGGATACTCGCATCCGTTCGGAACGACCCGAGCCATGACTTCCAGCACGAGGACGGCATGGCGTTCTACATCCTCGAGTACGCGAGCGGGCTTCGGGCGATCGGCCTCGACAACTGCTACACGTGGGCCGACCACAACATCCAATGGCGCGTCGAGGGTACGGAGGGAATCGCAAAGGGCACGATCGGCTGGCCCGACTACCCGGCCGGCAGCCCCTCGACGATCACCTGGACGACCCGCGCCAAAGAAGGTGGCTGGGAGCGTCCGGCCTGGGATGACCAGTGGTTTCCCCAGGCGTTCAAGGGCACCATGGGCCAGCTCATGCGGGCGATCCAGGACGACGCCGAGCCTGCGATCTCGGGGCGCACGACGATCGGCACGATGGCGCTCGTGGAGGCCGCGTACCGGTCGGCCCGCGAAGGTCGGGCGGTTCCCCTCGTCGAAACCATGCCTTCCGAGGCAGGTTCTTGAGCAGTGACCCCTTCCGGCTCGACGGCCGCGTTGCGGTGGTCACCGGCGCCGGCGGTGGACTGGGTGAGGGCATCTGTGCCTCACTCGCCGCTGCCGGCGCGGCCGTCGCATGTGTCGATCTTTCGGAGGCGAAGAGCGTCGCGCGCGCCGACCAAGTGCGTGCGGTTGGAGGCACGGCGATCGTGGTCACGGCCGACGTGTCGAGCAAGGCGTCCGTGGATGACATGGCCGCGACGGTCGTCGAGGAGCTCGGCGGTATCGACATCCTCGTCAACAATGCGGCGATCTACCCTTCGCGCCCGTGGACGGAGATCACCGAGGACGAGTGGGATGCCGTTCAGGCGGTCAACGTCAAGGGGTACTTCCTTTGCGCACGCGCCTGCCACGCTTCGATGGTTGCCCGCGGGCGAGGACGTATCGTCAACGTGGCATCGATCACACTTTTCGGCGGTTGGAGCAACCTGCTCTCCTACGTGACGTCGAAGGGCGGCGTGCTGGCCTTCACACGCGGGCTGGCCCGGGAAGTCGGACCCGAGGGAATCACCGTCAACTGCATCGCGCCGGGAGCGTTCCCCACAGACGCGGAGAAGATCCACCCGGACCCCGAGGGCTACAACCGCCTCGTCCTCGAGAGCCAGGCGCTGAAGCGGCGCGGGACGCCGCAGGACATCGGCAACCTCATCACCTTCCTTGCCGGCGACGCGTCGTCCTTCGTGACCGGCCAAATGGTCTCGATCGACGGCGGCTGGGTCATGCACTAGTGGCCGGAACCCTTGACGGCGACGTCGCGATCGTCACCGGCGCCGGCAAGGGCATCGGCGAGGCGATCGCGCACGCGCTCGCGGAGGCAGGGGCACGGGTCGCCGTGACGAGCAGGGTCGCCGCGGATGCCGAACGGGTCGCCGCATCGCTCGGTCACGGACACGTTGGGCTCAGGCTCGACGTGCGCTCCACCGCCGTCGTGGACGAGGCTGTCGCCGCGGCGGCCAAGACCCTTGGCACACCGACGATCCTCGTCAACAACGCCGGGGTCAACCGGATTGGTCCGTCCGAGTCATACCCGGATCACGACTGGGAGCTTGTGCTCGACGTCAACCTGACGGGAGTCTTCCGCTGCTGCAGGGCCGTCGGAACGCGCATGCTCGAGGCGGGGAACGGCTCGATCGTCAACGTCGCCTCCATCAGCGGCGCCTCGGTCGGCGTGCCCTGGCGGGCGCCGTACGCGTCGAGCAAGGCCGGCGTCGTCGGCCTCACGCGGACGCTCGCCGTCGAATGGGCCGACCGCGGCGTCCGGGTGAACGCCCTCCTCCCCGGCCCGGTGCGCACGCCGATGGTGGCCGACGCGATCGAGAGGGGAATCATCGACGAGCAGCAGGTGGTCGACCACACGCCTGCGGGCAGGCTGGCCCTGCCCTCCGATATCGCAGACGCAGTGGTGCTGCTGTCAGCGCCGGGGGCACGCTTCGTCACCGGTCAGACGCTCGTCGTCGACGGCGGCTTTTCGATGTTCGGCGCCGCCCACCCCGCATCTCGACGCTTCGAGGACTTGGATGCCTGAACTCTTTGGCCAGGGCTGGAGCCGCAGCGAGCTGGCCCGTCGGGTCGGCCGCCTGGATCAAGTCGCCGGCGTCCGGCTCGTCACTCTCGGCGACGGCGGCGGGCGAGGGGTGCGCGTGCTCGAGTTCCGAACCGGCACAGGCTTCGCGTTCGAGATCCTTGTCGACCGCGCCTTCGACATCGGGCGCTGCGAGCTGCGCGGCGTCCCGCTCGCCTGGACATCAGGCGTCGGCGTGGAGGGCCCGTGGTACTACGAGCCCGACGGGCTGGGATTCTTCCGTACCTTCGGCGGCGGGCTGCTCGTCACCTGTGGGATCGAGCACAGCCTCTTCATGGCGGAGGACACGGCAGCGCAGTACCACTACCCGCCGAAGCAGACGGAGAGCTTCGGCCTGCACGGCAGGATCTCGAACCGGCCGGCCCGCCTGGCGGGTTACGGAGAGCGCTGGGACGGCGACGAGTGCACGCTGTTCGCCGAGGGCGAAACGCAGGTGGCGACCGTATTCGGCGAGCAGCTCGTGCTGCGCAGGCGCGTCGAGGCGCGCGTGGGCGAGTCGCGACTCCACGTCCACGACGTCGTCGAGAACGCGGGGCATGATCGGACGCCGCATATGCTGCTCTACCACGTCAACGCCGGCTTCCCCGTCGTAGACGAGGGATCCGAGATCCTGGTCGCCGCGACCGGTGTCGTCGCGAGGGGCGATCACCCGGTGGAAGGCTACCGTCGGCTGGCGGCGCCCGAGTCAGGCTACGTCGAGCAGGTCTTCGAGCACGAGCTCGGCGGCGAACCGGACGGGAGCGTGCCCGCAGCGGTCGTCAACAGGAGTCTCGGCGTCGGCCTCTACCAGGTCTTCGACCGCACGCAGCTCCCCCATCATTTCGTCTGGCGAACGCTCGGCGAGGGAACGTACGTCGTCGGTATCGAGCCGTGCACCAACCGCACCGCCGGCCGCCTCGACGCGCGAGGGCGCGGCGAGCTGATCGAGCTGGCCGCCGGCGAGAGCCGTAGCTACGACCTGGAGCTCGGTGCGCTCGACGGAGCCGGCGAGATCGACCGCTTCGCCGACCGGATCGAGCACGCAACAGTCTGAGCGTCGGAACCGGCGGGACGAGCTCCGTCCCGACGCCGAGGATTTCGTGGTAGGCCGGATCCCGGTCGCCTGGGCGCAGTCCCGGTGGGCGAGCGTCCTCGTGGGAGAGCGCCCGCTCACCGGAGGAGAGGGACTACGCGCCGGCGAACGGACTGCCGCCGACAGCCTTGGTCACGGCATAGCCGCCGTCGACCGCAACGACGGTGCCGCTCAGATACCCGGCCGCGGGGCCGGCGAGCATCACGCAGGCCGCGCCCAGGTCGGCCGGGCGCGTGAGACGGCCGAGCGGAACGGCCTCGGCCGTCCGGGGGTCGACCTCGCCCTCGTACGGGCCGACAGCCAAAACGTTGACGCGGATCCCCTTCGCGCCGAGCTCGACGGCCGCGACTTGCGCGGCGGTCGCGAGGAACGAGCCGACGACGGCGCCCGTCCCGCAGCCGCGCGATGTGCGCAGAGCGTGGACCGGCACGACGGCGAGGAGGCAGCCGGGCTCGCCCCGCTCGACGATCGATCGCGCTGCCCGCTGCATGGCGAAAAACGCATCGCGGGCGCCGGCAATTGCGGCGTCCCAACTCGCGCCCGAGAGCTCGAGCAGGTCGACACCGCACGATGGCTCGACGCCGACCACGACGGTGTCGGCCGGCTCACCGAGCTCGTATCCGTCGGCGCGAAATGCCTCAGCGACGGCTTCTGCGAGCGCGCCCGTCAGGCCGTGGACGGCGACACGCATCAGTACTTCCCCACCACGAAGCCGCCGTCGACGCGCAGGTACTCGCCCGTCACGTAGTCGCCGTCGGCAGAGCACAAGTAGACGGCGGCCCGTCCGAGCTCACGCGGATCGGCCGGCCGGCCGGCCGGGATCAACTGCAGCGTCGTCCGCACCTCCTCCTCCGTTTGCAACGACGGGGAGGAGTCGTTGATGAAGGAGCGCACCCAGCCGGGCCCGATGTGGTTGACCGTGATCCCGTGCTGGGCAAACTCGATGGCCATGGTCTCGACCATGCCCTTCAGGCCGGCCTTGGTCGCGCCGTAGACGGACATCTCGGCGAACGGCATCTGCACATGAACCGACGAGGTGACGACGATCTTCCCAGGTCTTCCGCCGGCAACCATGGCTGCCGCTGCCGCCTGGCAAACGTTGAACGCTCCGGTCAGGTTGACGGAGACGAGGCGGTCGAAGCTCTCCTCCGTGACGTCGAGGAAGCCCTGCCAGTCGGCGATCCCGGCATTCGAGCAGACGATGTCGAGCGGCCCGAGCGCGGACTCGACCGCCGCGATCATCTCGTCGACGGCAGCCCGGTCGGAGACGTCAGCCTGGAAGAATCCGGCACGTCGACCGAGTCCCTGCAGCTCCGTGACGAGATCTGCTGCCTCGTCGTCGGCTCCGACGTCGTTGATCGCAACGTCGCAGCCCTCCTCGGCGAGGCACCGGGCGATCCCGCGACCGATGCCGCGCTCGCGCGCGGCACCGGTCACGATCGCCACCTTGCCTGCAAGGCTACTCAGGGCGTGATCACCGTCTTGAGGACGCCGTCCTCCCTGCCGACGACGCGGTCGATTGCCGCTCCGATGCCTTCGAGCGGCGCCGAGTGGGTGATGATCGGGCCCGTGTCGACCTCGGCATGGGCCAGCATGCTGATCGTCCGCGGCCACTGGAACGGGTACCAGAGCGAGAACCTGATCGTCTTGTCCTGGATCAGGCTCGTCAGCATCGGCACCTGTACCGCATCCTGCGGCCCGGTCACGCCCATGTAGATCACGGTCGAGCCGGGGCCCGAGATCTCGAGCGCCTGCTGATTCGCGCCCATCGAGCCGGTGGCCACGATCACGCGGTCGGCCAGGTTGCCGCCGTTCGCCTCACGCACCTTGTCTGCCAGGTCGTCGCCGCCCTCGAAGACGAAGTCCGCGCCGAGCTTCTTCGCCACCTCGAGCCGGTAGCCGCCGGTGCCGACGACGGCGACGCGCGCACCCTCGTTCCGGAGCAACTGAACCATCGAAAGCCCGACCGGGCCCGGGCCGTAGACGACGGCAAAGTCGTCAGGCTCGACCTGAGCCTTGTGCACCGCGTTGACGGCGGCTGCGAGCATCTCGACGAACGCTCCCTGCTCGTCGCTGAGGCTGTCCGGCAACTTGTACGCGTGTGCCGCCTTCGTCTTCGCGAACTGCGCGAAGCCGCCGTCGGTCGTAACACCGAGGACGGACAGGTTGGCGCAGAACTGAGGCTTGCCCGCGCGGCATGAGTTGCACGCGCCGCAGCTCTGGATCGGGCAGACGGCGACCCGATCGCCCTCCTGTAGCCCGTAGGTGCCCGCGATCTTGCCGAGGCCGACGACCTTGCCGGAGAACTCGTGCCCGAGCACGAGCGGCCCTTTGCCCGTGGCCGTGCCGACCGGGCTCTTGCCGTAGTAGTACTCGACGTCGGAGCCGCAGAAGCCACACGCCGACACCTCGACGAGAACCTCGTCCTCGGCGATCGTCGGTTCGGGAACCTCTTCGACGCGGATGTCTTTTGGCTCGTAGAAGACTGCTGCTTTCATGATGTGCTCTCCTTTCAGCGCGATCGAACGTGCTTGTCGAGCAGGGCGTCGAGCGCGAACCGGTCGCTCCAGGTGTCCGCCCACGTCTCAGCGGTCATGGGAATCGCGTCGACCGACCACCACTTGCTCGCGTAGCCGGAGTCCACGACGGCCGATATGAGCGCGTCGAAGTCGATCACACCCTTACCAATGCCGAGGTGCGTACCGAACGCGTTGTGCCACGTGTTCGAGTCGGTGTCACACACGTGCATGTGGCCGATCTTCCCCTTCATCATCTGGACGAACTCGACCTGACCGCCCTCGAGTCGCTCGGCCGGTTGCACGTGGTTGTGCGCGATCACGCACGCGGCCTCGACGTGGCCGACGTCGTACATCAGCTGAAGGTTGTCGTGGCCGACGTCGTTCAGCAGCTTCACGGCCTCGGACGGCTTCACGAAGATCTGGCCTGTCTCGAGCTCCCACAGCATCGTCACGCCGAGTTCGGCACCGCGCTCGGCGTGCTTGCGGAACATCGTGACGACGCGATCCCACGCCTTGTCGTAGTCAGCCTCGCGTGCGAGCGGTCCGAAGTCCCCGGGATCGACGCGCATCGCGGGGATCCCGCAGTCCACGCAGAACTGCAGGTGATCCTCGAAGAATGACTCGTAGGCGGTGACGACGTCATCGCCGCCGGTCGCCCACGGGTACTTGCCGAAATCACCGTAAGGGCCAGGCGCATAGCCGACAAGCTCGAGGTCGTGGCTTCCGATCCAGTCGACGAGCGTCTTCCGGCTCTTCTTGTCGGGGTAACGCTCCACCGTAGCGTGGTCGAAGAACCCCGCGAGCTCGATCCCGTCGTACCCAAACGCCGACAGCACCTTGACCACCTGCTCGAGCGACGCAACGGGGTCGAGACCGAACCCGAGGCACCAGCTTCCTCTGCAGATCTTTGCTTCCATGATGTGTTTCCTCCTTTACTGCCCTGCGCGTCGCCGGTCGGCGTCACGCCATCAGCAGGCCGCCATTGACATCCAGTTGTGCCCCGGTCACGAAGCTCGAGGCGTCGGAGACGAGCCATGCGACCGCCTCCGCAACCTCCTCCGCCGTGCCGGGGCGTCCGAGCGGGGTGGCCGCGATCGTTCGTTCGCGGTCGTCGGAAGACATCCCGAGCCCCATCCCCGACTCGATGAAGCCGGGGTTGACGCAGTTGACGCGTACGCCGTGAGGGCCGGCGTACCGGGCCATCGCCTTCGTCATGCCGATCACAGCTGCCTTCGAAGTCACGTAGCCCGCCCCCGATTGAACGCCGCCGAGTTGGCCGGCGATCGAGCCGAGCGTTACCACGGTACCCCTCTCGCGAGGAATCATCTCCCGCAGCGCAGCCCGCACGGTGACGAACGTCCCGCGGACGTTCACAGCCTGAATCCGATCCCACTCCTCCGCCTCGATCGCGTCGACCGGCGTCCCCTGGTAGAGGCCCGCGGCGGCGACGAGCGCGTCGATGCCGCCGAGCTCCTCGATTGTTCGGGAGACGAGTCTGGCCGCGTCCGCCTCGCTCGTCACGTCCGCCGCGACTGCGACCAAGCCGCCGGCCACCGTCTGCGCGTGCTCGAGCGCCTCCGAGTCGATGTCGGAGAGCGCGACCCGGGCGCCCTCGGCGACGAACAGGCGGCAGCATGCGAGCCCGAGCCCACCGCCGGCGCCGGTAACGAGGACGGCCTTTCCTTCGAGGCGGCCGGTCACGTCGTCGCCTGCGGTGCCACCTGCACGACCTCCACGGCATTCCCGTCGGGATCCTCGATGTAGATGCCGCGCCCGCCCTTGTTCGGCCCGCTCGTCGTGACAACGGGATGCGATCGGAATGCGACGCCGGCCGCCTCGAGCCGTTCCACCTCGGCGTCGAGGTCGTCGGTGACGAAGCAGACGTGAGCGCTGCCCGCATCCTGCAGACGTCGGGCACGTGTCTCGCCGCGGGGTGCCTTGTACTCGAGCAACTCCAGGCGCTGGCCGTAGCCGGAGAGGTGGACGAGGCGCTGGTGCGCGCCGGGAACGGCCGTGATCTTCTCGATGTAGTCGCGCTCGACCTCGCGGTCGGAGGCGACATCGAGGCCAAAGAGACCCGTGTAGAAGGCGAGCGAGCGGTCCATGTTGGAGACGGTCAGCGCGAAGTGGTGGATGCCGGTGATCACATTCAGACCAGGAGGCGGTAGGGATGCAGGAGGAGCCTCACGAACGTGGCGAAGAACCGGCCCGCTTCCTCGCGGCCGACGTCCGAATTCACGGTGAGGGCGCATGTGAGGTCGAGCGAGTGGGACTCTGGACGGTCGACGGCAAGGATGCAGCCGATGGGCGGATCTACGCCAAGGGCGCCCGCCATCGGCACCCCCTCGCAGACGATCACGGACGCGCCGCCGACGTCGCCGGGCGAGAGTTTGCCCGTACGCGCCTCGTAGATGAGGCGCGTCACCTCGTCGCGCACCTGCGGCAGCTGAGCGTCCGCCGCGTTCCTGACGACCGGAACGAGCACACCACCATCGGTATCGACGGCGACTCCCACGCCGGTTCCCGCCGGCAGGAGGGCACAGTCGACCTCGGGATGCGCCGCGAGCGCACGCCCCGTCGCGGCGACGACGACGGCGGTCACCGGCCCGCGCAAGTCCCGGGAGAAGAGGAGAAGCTCGGATGCGGCGATCGATGCCGTTAGCCCTGGCAGCACCGAGGAGCGCCCCCGCGTTTCGGTGATCTCGGCGCTCATGTCCGCGCCGTCTTTCGCAACGACGGACGAGCGCTGCTCCCCCGGGGCTCGAATGTGGTCTGCAGCACGACCCGGCGTGGACGTCTCCGCGGTGCGTCCAGGCGTTCGAGCAGGAGCTCGGCCGCCGTCCTGCCGAGATCGTCCATGTCACGGCGGACTACGTCGAGCGGCGGATTGTAGAGCGCTGTCAACTCTGTCTCTTCGCAGGCCACGACCGAGATATCGTCTGGAATCCGTAGGCCAAGATCGCGGATCGCCGCGAACAGCCCGGCGAAGAGCTGATTGTTGCCGGCGATGATCGCGGTGGGAGGATCTGCGAGCGCAAGGACATCGCAGACAGCGCGATATCCATCTTCGACGGTCATCTCGCCTGCACGGCAAAGGTCGGGATCGCGAGGGATTCGAAGCTGCTCGAGCTCGTCGTCGTAGGTCTGGATCCGCACGCGGCTCCCTCGCTGCCCCGGCGTCCCGGCAATGAGCGCGATGCGCCGGTGACCCAGGCCGGCGAGGTGACGGATGGCCTCGCTCAGGCCCGCCCCGTGATCCGAGAGCACCGCATCAGCACGTGAGCCCGGAACCTCCCGGTCGAGTAGCACGGAAGCCTGAAAGGAGGCGACCCGGTCGCCGAGGCCGGGAGCCCCTTCGTTTGCGGTGGCGATGATCAGCCCGTCAAGCCGTCGTTGCCGGAAGGCGGATATGAGCTCTGCCTCGTGATCGGGGTCGTTCGCAGAATTGGCGATCATGAGCGCATATCCGCGGGGGCTCAGAGCGAGGTCTGCGGCCTTCGCGATCGATGCGAACAGTGGGTTGGAGATGTCGCTGACGATGAACCCGACCGCACCCGTCGTCCCTGTCCGCATGCTCCGAGCGGCGACGTCAGGCCGATAGCCGAGCGCTTCGCTCGCCAAGAGCACCCGGTCGCGGACCTCCGGCCGCACGAAGGGCTGACCGTTGAGAGCGCGTGAGACGGTCGAAACCGAGACTCCGGCCTCGCGCGCGACGTCGTGGAGAGTGGCGGTTTTCAAGCTCGGGCTCACTGATTGGGAACGTTCTTTGAGAACGTTTGCAACGTTATTCCAGAGAGACCTCGACTGTCAAGCGGAAGCGATCAGGGGCTTCCGTGCTCAGCGTGCTTGACGCCGCGTCCGGCTGCCACATCGAGCAACGCTGCGATCGCCTGCTGGTCGTAGACGCACCCACCCCAGAGTCCACCGCTTGCCGACTGCAGCCGCGCCCACATGGCGGTATCCGCCGGCAAGCCCGGGTCCGGAGCGATGTCGTCACGCAGCGGGCGCGCAGCGAGCTCGGCTGCCGCTTCCCCGGCCGTCCAGTGCTCCTCGCCGTGACCTACGAGGTCGATGGACGCGACTAGCTGCTCCCGGTCGACGATCACCCGGATCAAGTCGCCGTCCCGAAGCCGGCCGATCGGCCCCCCGTCGAGCGCCTCCGGGCTGACGTGCCCTATGCATGCTCCCGTCGAGACGCCGGAGAAACGCGCATCCGTGATCAGCGCCACGTGCCGTCCAAAGGGGAGAAACTTGAGCGCCGAGGTCAGCTGGTAAGTCTCTTCCATTCCCGAGCCGAGCGGGCCGCGACCCGCGAGCACGATCACGTCTCCGGGCTCGATCGGTGCTCGCGTCGTGCCCTTGATCGTGGCGATCACATCCCGCTCGCTGGCAAAGACGCGGGCCGGGCCAGTGAGGCGGTAGACCCCGTCCTCGTCCAGAGCCCGCGGGTCGATTGCCGTACTCTTGATCACGCTCCCTCCGGGAGCGAGATTGCCTTCCGGGAAGCATACGGTTGACGTCATTCCCTTGGCGCGTGCTCGTCCGGGCGCGCAGATGACGTCGTCCGGGTCGATTCCGTCGGCTTCCACGAGACGTGCACGCAGACGGGCCCGGCGCTCGCTGTGCTCCCACTCGTCGAGCAGAACGTCCCAGGATTGACCAGAGATCGTCACCTCGTCGCGGTGGAGCAAGCCGAGGCGCCGCAGGTGCAGCATCACCTCGGGAACACCGCCCGCGAGGAATACACGTACGGTCACATGGTTTTCCGGTCCGTTCGGGAGCGCGTCAACCAGTCGGGGGGCGGCACGGTTGATACTGCGCCAGTCCTCGACCGTCGGCCGATGTAGGCCCGCGGCATGGGCGATAGCCGGAATGTGAAGCAGTAGGTTCGTCGATCCTCCGAAGGCCGCGTGGACGAGCATCGCGTTCTCGATCGCCTTGTCGGTCAGCACCGCGTCGAGGGTGCGTCCTTCCTGCCATTGGTCGTAGACGGCGACGGCGGTGCGCCGAGCCACGTCGAGCCAGATCGACTGACCCGAAGGGGCAAGCGCCGCATGCGTTACGGTCAGCCCAAGCCCCTCGGCGACCACCTGCGAGGTGGCGGCGGTACCGAGGAACTGGCACCCGCCACCGGGAGTCGCACAGGCGCGGCAGCCGAGGTCGGCGGCCTCCTCGAGCGTGACGAGCTGGTGGGCGAAGCGCGCCCCGAGTGTCTGCACGGCGCCGGCATCCTCGCCTCGCCGGGGCGGCAACGTCACTCCGCCGGGGACAATGCCTCCCGCAAGATCCCGGAACGAGGCAACTGCCATCATCATCGCAGGCAGGCCCTTGTCACAGGTGCCGACGCCGATCACGCCCCGGCGATTCGGCAGGCTGCGGACGAGTCGCCGCAGCACCAGGGCGGCGTCGTTGCGGTACGGAAGCGAGTCGAACATCCCGGACGTGCCCTGCGTGCGACCGTCGCAGGGATCCGACACATGCGCGGCGAAGGGCAACCCGCCAAGACGGTCGAGCTCGGCCGCCGCCTCGCGGACGAGCAACCCGACCTCCCAGTGACCCGTGTGATATCCGAGTGCAACGGGTGTGCCGTCGTCGGCGCGAACGCCGCCGAGCGTCGAAAGAACAAGAAACTGGTCGCGACCGACCTTCGACGCCTCCCATCCCATGCCTGCGTTCTGCGACAGCCCAAACACGTCTCCCGAGGGACGCTCCCTGAGGAACGAGTCCGTCAGCGGCAAAGCCCCATCGGGACCTGCCGCTGTCGTCGCGACGTTGAAGAGGTCGGACATGCCGTGGCCTGCGTTACCAGCCGCTCAGTTGTAGCGGCCGTACTCCCGCACCGTCTCGCACATGACCTCGATCGAGCCCGGCTTGGCGTCGAAGATTTGCCCGGTCGAGCGGAGAACGTACCCTCCGCCCGCCATCGCCGCGTCGAGGCAGCGCTGCACTTCGGCCCGGACGGCGTCATCGTCAGCCTCGTGCAGGAGGTGCTCGTTGAAGCCACCGAACAGGCACACGCGATCGCCGATACGGCGCTTTGCGTCGGCGAGGTCGACGTCGCCCGACGAGCGGCTGGAGGTAAGGGTCTCGACCGCGTCCGGCCCGGTGTCGGCAATGTCCTCGAGCAGCAGCGTGGCACGGCCGCAGTTGTGGAAACTGACGAGATAGCCGGCATCGTGCGCGGCCTGCACGCATTCTGCTTCGTACGGCTTCATGAACTCGGCGAAGTGGTCCCGCGCCACTCCCACCCCCGTCCACGTCTCGTTCATCGAGATGGAGTGGATTCCGGTCTCACCGAGGCGACGGTAGAACCCCTTCAGCCAGTCCGTGCAACAGCGCATCAGGTCGTGGACGAACGCCGGTCGGTCGTAGATGTCCATGGAGAGATCGACGAGGCCACGAACCTCCGCCGCCATGTCCCAGGGGCCGATCACGTGATGCAGCCACCACGCCTCGTCGCCGACTTTTTCGACCATGTCGGTGAGCACGGACATGTCGTAGAGGTCAGCGGATGGGAAGTGACGCAGGGCCGGAAGCTTCGTCTCGGGCTCGTCGCCCTTCAGCAGGAAATCATGGCATGACGTGCCGAAGCCGTCCTCGGTGCGGTACGAGTAATCGAGGTCGCCGTCGGGGGTGTGGATGTGGTGAGCGTGCTCACGCCAGCCGTCACCCTGCCCCGACACCTCGAAGGTTTCAACCCAGGTATCGGTCTCGTAAGGTCGGGGGAACAGCATCCGTGGCCAGATCTCGTGCTCACCGAGGTGCTGGCTGTACGTGGTGATCATCGGATCGAGTCCGAGGTCCTGCTGCATCTTCACGATCGAGCCCATCGGGTCGTCGATCCACCAGTGGAGCATGTCGGTGGTCGTCTTGTCCGCCGGCCGAAGCTTCTTGATCAGCGGCAGCCCGAGCCAACAGTGGACGGGAACGCGATCCGGCGTGCCTCGCTCAAAGGCGATGCGTGTGCGCTCGGCGGTCTTCACGGTAAGTCTCCTTTTCTTGGGGCGTGGTCTCCAGCATGCCCAAAGGCGGCCGCTGGCGGGTACGAGTTCGCATCAGACGACGGGACCCGGGCGCTTGCCGGCCTCGATCCGGAGGGTGTCCATCATCTCCGAGATGATCCGGGCGGCGTCATCTGCATTCTGTCGCTCAACCGCATCGACGAGTTGGGTGTGCGATTCGACGAGAGCGTCCGTCCGATTCTCTCTCGCAGCCGCCCTCGAGAACAACGTGATCATCTCGCACACGGGTTCGTGCAGCGTGGAGAAGGTTCCGGCCAGCAAGCGGTTCCGTGCGGCGTCTGCGAGAGCGACGTGCAGCGCGAGGTCGAACTCCGCGAAAGCCCCCGGATCCTCGTGGCTTTCGCTCATGCCCGCGAGCGACCCGTGGAGCCGTTCGAGGTCTTCTTCCGTTCGGCGCAGCGCCGCGAGGCGTACGATCGCTTGTTCGATCACCTCACGCGCTTCGATCGCCTCGGTCGACTTCGCGACGTGTCCGAGGCCGCCGGAATCGCGCCGGTCGGAGAGAATCGCGCCGACCGGCGTCTGGGGCGACAACTCACTAGTCCCATGGTTCGGCACCTGACCTGGATAGTAGGCGATAGAACACTGGTTGTCACTTGACGCCTTTCACGCGTGGTACCATGATACGGGACTAATGACCAGAGTTGAAGAAGGAGCCCAGGCGATCGACCGGGCCGCCCGTATCCTCATCCGGCTCGTCGAGAGTGACGACGTGGTAACGCTGGCCGGCGTCATGGAAGACACACAGCTGCCGAAGTCGACCGCCGCGCGGCTCCTGCGTGCGCTGGAGCGGAATGGGCTCGCACAGCGTCGTCGTGGTGGCGGCTTCCGGCCGGGGCCGGTGCTCGTCGAGTATGCCCGGCGCGATTCGAGCGTGGGCGATCTAGCAGCCCTTGCCTGGCCGTTTCTCGAGCGTCTCGGCCAGACGACGGGCGAGACGACGAATGTCGGGATCCCGACCCCTGGCGGTGTCGCGCGCGTCGCACAGGTCGACAGCAATCATCCGCTCGGGGCCGGCAACTGGACCGGCAGCAAGATCCCGATTCACGCGTCGTCCATGGGCAAGGTGTTCATGGCGTTCGGGGCCGCGCAGCCGCCCTTTGGCCGTCTCGCCAGGCTCGGACCCAACACGATCACCGACATGGGCGAGTTGCTCACCGACCTCGACCGGGTGAGGAGCCTCGGTTTCGCCACGACGTGGGAGGAGCTCGACGCAGGCCTGTGCTCCACCGCAGCGCCCGTCCGCGGCTCGCGTGGGACGGTGATAGCGGCCATATCGGTCTCGGCCCCGACCGTTCGCACGTCCCACGAGCGCCTGGCCGAGCTTTCGGCGCAGGTGGTCTTCGAGGCAGACGCCTTGTCTGCTGCCATCAGCCTCTAACCAGGAGAACGAGGAGCATGACGAACGAGGAGATCCTGCAGCAGATCTACGACGAGACACTCGTCGGCAACAAACCCGCAGTCGTGGAGTTGACGACGCTGGGTATCGAAGCCGAGATCCCACCGAACACGCTGTTGTTCGAAGCGTTGATTCCGGCGCTGGAGGAGGTGGGCGCGCGGTTCGAGCGCGGTGACTTCTTCGTGCCGGAGATGCTGATCTCAGGTCGTGCCATGACCGGTGCGCTCGAGTTGCTGCGTCCGTTGCTGATCGATTCGGGTGTGGAGAAGATCGGCACCTTCCTGATGGGCACGGTTCAGGGCGACGTTCACGACATCGGCAAGAACCTCGTCAACATCATGTTGGAGGGAGCCGGTTTCGACGTGGTCGATATCGGCGTGCAGGTGAGGCCGGAGACGTTCATCGAGGCGATCAACGAGCACAAGCCGGACCTGGTCGGGTTCTCGGCGTTCCTGACGACGACCATGCCGATGTTCAAGGCGAACATCGAGGCGATCGAGAAGGCGGGGCTCCGCGACGACGTGATCATCATGGTCGGCGGTGCCCCCGTGACCCAGGAGTACGCCGACGTCGTCGGCGCCGACGGCTACGCAGCCGATGCGTCGAGCGCCACCAAGCGCGCCAAGGAGCTACTCGAGCAGCGCCGGACGCTCGCCCGGGTCTGAGTTCGGAGACGGCATGGGCTTCGTCACGGCCATCGAGCACGCTCTCAAAAAGCCCGTCTTCGGCTGTCACATGTGCGGCCAGTGCGTCCTGCACGACACGGGGATGACCTGCCCGATGACCTGCCCCAAGACGCTACGGAACGGCCCGTGCGGCGGTGTGCGAGAGAACGGCCACTGCGAGGTGAAGCCGGAGATGCGCTGCGTCTGGCTGAAGGCGGAGCAGCGGTCGCGAACGCTGCCGCTCCTGCCGACGTCTTGGCGTCAGCACTTCCACGAACTCAGACCGCCGATCGACAACCGCCTCAGCGGCACCTCGTCGTGGGCGAACCTGCGCAGCGGCCGCGATCAAGCACGGCCGACCGGCTGGCAACCCGGCGAAGGACGCACGGGCGGATGATGAGCTTCCGCGATCTTGTCGAGGCGGGCGATCATCCCCTCGTCACAGGCGAAGCTCCGGCGATCGACGGGGGCACCCTGGAAGTGTTCAAGGAGCGAATCGCCGAGATGGCGCAATGGGTCGATGCAATGAACGCGACCGACAACACGGCCGCGCACGCGCATGCGTCGAATGTCGCCTGCGCGATCGCGATCGCGCAGGCGGGGGTCGAGCCGATCTTGCAGATCGTCTGCAGGGACAAGAACCGGATCGCGTGCCAGGCGGACATGGTCGGGGCGGCGCTGCACGGTGTTCACAACGTCTGCTGCCTGACCGGAGACGACGTAACCGCGGGGGACGAGCCGGAGGCCCGCCGCGTCTTCGACCTCGACGGGCCCCAGCTGATCAGCGTTGCGACGTCTCTCGCTCGTGGCCACTACCTCTCGGGACGGAAGCTCGAGCCCGCTCCGCCTCTGTTCGTCGGCGCGGTCGAGAATCCGGGGGCGCCACCGCTCGACCATCGCGCTCGGCGGGCGGCGAAGAAGATCGTGGCTGGGGCTCGCTTCCTGCAGCTGCAAATCTGCTACCACCCGGAGCGCCTGGACGCCTTCGTCGGGGCGCTCGAGCTGCAGGGGCTGACCACCGAAGCGGCGATTCTGCCGACGATCGTGCTCGTGCGCGGAGCGAGGGCCCTCGCGTTCATGGATCGCGAGGTACCAGGCATCGACGTGCCCGACGAGACGATCGCGCTGATCGAGCGGGCCGACGACCAGGCCGAGGCCGCCTACCAACTAGCCCTCGAGCAGGCGCGTCACGCGCTCTCACTTCCCGGCGTGCGCGGCCTGCACCTGACGGACTTCCGCCACGACGGCGCCCTCTCGCGGCTCTGCCGCGACCTCGACATCCCAACCAAGGAGGCAAGACGCGCGTATGCACACCGTCCTCAGCTCACGGTCTAGAGATGTCCTGATCGGACCCGACCAGCCCTTCTGCATCATCGGTGAACGGATCAACCCCACGGGGCGGAAGGCATTCGCCGCGGCGCTGAGGGACGGAGACCTGTCGGAGATCGTGAAGGACGTCGAAGACCAGGTAGCGATGGGCGCCCACGTGCTCGACGTCAACATGGGCGTGCCGCTGACCGACGAGGCGGATCTCCTCGCCGGTGCCGTAAAGCTCGTTCAGGAGCACTCCGATCTTCCGATCTGCATCGACTCCTCCGTCGTCGAGGCGCTCGAGGCAGGGCTCGCAGCGTACGAGGGCAAGGCGCTCGTCAACTCGGTCACGTGCGAGGAGGAGCGCCTCGATCGCGTCCTGCCGATGGTGAAGGAGCACGGCGCCGCGATCATCTGCCTCGTCAACGACGAGGTCGGGATACCCCAGACCGCCGACGAGCGTCTCGACGTCTGCGCGCGCCTCGTCGACACCGTGCACGGCCGTTACGAGATCCCGCTGGAGGACATCGTGATCGATCCACTCGCGATGACGGTCGGCGCCGACCCGCAGGCGGTTCTTACCACGCTCGAGACGATCAGCCGCATTCGCGACACGTACGGGCTGAACATGACGCTCGGCGCCTCGAACACGTCGTTCGGCCTGCCGAGCCGCCATGCGCTGAACGCGGCATTCCTCGTCGCCGCGTCGTACGCCGGTCTTACAAGCGCGATCATGGACGCGCGCACCGCCCAGACGGTAGACGCGTGCCGTGCCGCCGATCTGTTGTTCGCGCGCGACGAGTGGGGGTCCAACTGGATCGCCGCCCATCGCCGCGCACAGGCAGCGACAGCGTGACGATCGCGGTGGAACGCGCGGACCACGAGGATGGCGCTGCAGGGGAGCCGCCCACAAGAGTCGCTCTCCGGTTTGAGCCTTCGGGCACCGCCGTACGCGTTCCACCCGGCGTCACGCTCTTCGATGCCGCGTCATGGAATGGGATCGCCATCGACTCGACCTGCGGCGGCCACGGAACGTGCAAGAAGTGCCGGGTCCGCGTCGTCGAAGGCTCAGTGCCGATCTCCCCGCTCGACATCCGCGCCTTCGACGAAGGCGACCTCGAGAACGGCTGGCGGCTCGCGTGCCGGGCCGAGGCGCAGCATGATCTCGTCGTCGACGTACCGCCTCTCGTCACGCGTCCGAAGGCGGCAACGGTCGGCGTCGGGCGGCAGGTCATCCTGCATCCCGCTATGCAGAAGCGCTACGTGGAGCTGGAAGAGCCGACCCTTCGCGACCAGCGCACCGACGTCGAGCGTCTCCTAGACGCCGTCGACGACCTTGAGCTCCGTGTCGAGACCGGCGTGCTGCGACGCCTGCCCAAGGTCCTTCGCGACTCAGCCTTCCGCGTCACGTGTGTGATCGTCGACGACCTCCTGATCGATATCGAGCCGGGTGACACGAGCGAGAGGCTGCACGGGATCGCATTCGACCTCGGTACTACGACGGTCGTCGCCACGCTCCTCGACATCAGCACAGGTACGCCGATCGCGGTGCGGTCGATGCTGAACAAGCAACAACCGTTCGGCGCCGACGTGATCTCGCGCATCTCCGCGACGATGCTCGACCCCGAGGCACTGGAGCGACTCCGCGCGCTCGCCTGCGAGACGCTGCAGGAGCTCGCCGACGAGGTCTGCGAGCTCGGAGGCGTCGACCCCAGCGAGGTATATGAGGTCGCGCTCGCAGGGAACGCGACTATGACCCAGCTCGCGCTCGGGATCGACCCCGAGCCGATCGGCGTCGCCCCGTTCATCATGGCAGCGCCCTCCTACCCGGACATGCCCGCCTCGGAGCTCGGCCTGCGGCTGCACACGCGCGCTCGCGCGACGATCTTCCCGGCCCTTGGCGCCTACGTCGGCGGCGACATCGTCGCAGGCCTGCTCGCAACTGGGATGACACGCGACAAGCGCCTGCGTCTCTTTATCGACGTTGGCACGAACTGTGAGATCGCGCTCGGATCGACCGAGCGCCTCGTCTGCACCGCGGCTCCGGCGGGCCCGGCGTTCGAGGCCGCCCAGATCCGGTGCGGCATGCGTGCCGCTGACGGTGCCATCGAGGTCGTTCGGATCAGGAACGACGCGATCGAGTTGCAAGTGATCGGCGACGGCGAGCCGGCCGGCGTGTGCGGCTCCGGTCTCGTTGACACGGTGGCGGAGCTCGTCGGCGCGGGCCTGCTCGACCTTTCCGGCCGCTTCGTTCCAAACGAGCGAGCGGCGGAAATCGCCCCCGCCCTCTCTAGCCGTCTCCTCGCCCGCGCGGACGACGAGCGCATCTTCGTGCTGCACTGGAAGGGCGAGGAGGGCGACATCGAGAACGCCGTCTACCTGTCGCAGCGCGACGTGCGGGAGCTGCAGTTCGCGAAGGCGTCGATCGCAACCGGCTGGAGCCTCCTCCTCCAGGAGCTTGGAATAGAGGTTTCCGAGATCCAGCAGGTACTCCTCGCCGGCTCGTTCGGTTCCTATCTCTCTCCTGCCAGCGCAGTGCGGATCGGCCTCGTGCCCAAGCTGGCACTGCCACGCATCGTCTCGGCCGGCAACGTCGCCGGCGAAGGGGCCAAAATGGCGTTGCTGTCAATGCAGGAGCGGCACGCCGCGACGGCGATGTTCAACGAGGTCGAGTACGTCGAGCTCTCCGACCGAGAGGACTTCAACGACCGGTTCGTCGAGGAGCTCGCGTTTCCGGGGGCCCGATGAGCAACACGCTGACGGTCATCTACTGGCGCGACATCCCGGCGCAGGTGACGGCGCAAGGGGAGGAAGGCAGCGCCAGAATACAGCTGTCCGATCGATTCCAGAAGGCGATCGACGCTGCCGCCATGAAGGCGGAGCTCGTCGAAATGGATCTCTACCTCGAGGAGTGGCGTCAGGAGACGCGTCCCTGCGGAGGCGACCTCGAAGGAGAGGTGGCAGCCGAGGCCGGCCGGCTGGAGATCGCCTTCGACCCCGATATGCTGCTGCGGCTCACCCGTTCGGGTGGACGCGGGGCGTGACGAGATACTGCGAGGAGGCCGAACCCGGCGCCCGACCTCGATCTCGCGCCCCGTTCGGATTCCGTCCAAGATCTACACCCGTTCCAGCGACGGAAATCGCGCTAATGCAGTCTGCTGCAGTTTGTTGCAGCCTTACGAGGGTGGACTCCTATCGTGTCTGTCATGGCAACGCCGGTAACAGACCGAGACCCGCAACGGAGCTCAGAGGAGGCCGAAGCAGCCGTCTGCGAGCGTAATGCAAGGACTATTGGGCGGTCGGTCTGATGGCCGGGAGGACGGCGTCGACGATGCGTGTGGCGAGGCCCTTGTCGAGTGGCGCACCGCTGAGGAGTAGCCGGTAGTAGACCTGTCCGAACAGAAGCTCGTGTGTTAGCTCGATGTCTGCGTCTGCGCGGAGATCGCCTCGCTCGATCCCGCGCTCGATTAGTCGTCGTACCTCGGCCAGGCGCATGGCCACGACCCGCCGGCGGAAGGCGAGGGCTAGCTGCGGGTCGGTGGCCAGGTCTGAGACGAGCCCTTGCATGACGCGGCCCATCAGGGTGGAGCCGAGGATCTTGACGGCGGCGTTGACCGTATCGTATCGAAGCGGGAGAGGAACCACGATGGAATTGAACAAGATGATCCTCATCGAGAGGCTACAGCGCGCCGGTGCGAGCGAAAAGGAGATCATCCGTGCAGTTGGCGAGATTGGCAGCCGAGAGCACAGCGAGAGACGAGAGCCGGTCTGGCGCCGACTCAGCAACGCGATCTTCGCCACCACGGTCTAGAGCAATGGACAGCATGCTTCGGTCGTCGCGCCATCGCCGAGAAAGGAGTGCGCGTGTCAGAGCGCTACGTTGAGCCCGGCTGGTTCACGAAGAACGTCTTCAACCGCCTAATCGCCTGGCTCACGCGACTCGGGATAAGCGTCTGGGGCTCGCGGGTGCTCGAGGTGCAAGGGCGAACATCCGGCGAGCCACGACGAACTCCCATCAACCTCCTGATGCTCGACGGAGCGCGCTATCTCGTAGCACCGCGTGGCGAGACGCAGTGGGTGCGCAATCTGCGCGCGGCCGGCAAGGGCCAGCTCCTGCTCGGCAGGCGCGTGGAGCCCTTCGCGGCGACCGAGGTGCCCGACGATCAGAAGGAGGCGCTCCTCCGCGCGTACCTGCAGCGATGGAAGTGGGAGGTCGGGGTCTTCTTCGACGGGGTCGACAGCGACTCCGCAAGCGAAGAGCTGCAGCGGATCGCACCGAACCACCCGATCTTCCGGATCGAGAGCCCGCCGGGCTAACCCAGGGCAATCCTGGAGCGTGCGCTTACGTCTTACTGTGCAGACGTGCGTCGACTGGCTCTCATCGTGATCGTCGTCATTGCCCTGCCGGCCGCGGCGACCGGCGGCCGGGTGCCGAACTGGGCGTTGCAGCTGCGCGCCAGCCATTGGGTGGCCCCGAGCTCGTTCGCGGCCACGGTGACCGGGCAGACCGTGGGCCTGAAGGTGCGGCGCGGGCTTCGTGTCACGCTCGTCCTCGACCGACGTACACGCTGCATGTCATCCGACGCGGCCGGGGCTCTCACGGTCGTCCGTTGTGCCAGCGTGCGGCCAGCACTCGCCCAGCGCGGAGCGCTCACTGTCAACGCCAGCGGCCAGTTCGAGACCGGGCATCTCGGCGCGATCGGCTTCCGGGCGCGCACCCTCACACTGCTCCCTTGACGGGGCGTGGGAGCTGCCTCGCCCCGGCAAGAGCCCGCCGACGAGCGCGCAGAGGCAGACTGGGTGCGCGAGCTGCGTCCGTGTTCTGCCCGGGGTGCTGGCAGCGGGAGTTCGGCAGCCGAGGTTGCTCGTACGGCGCGGGGCATCCATCACGCCTGATCCCGCTTCTCGCTGGGAAATGCCATCCGCGCAGTGAGGCCTAGAACGGCCGCCCGAGCGTCACAGTGGCTTAGAAGATCCTCGACCCCTGAAGGATCGCATGGTCCCTACGCTCGCCCGGGACTTTGATCCTTAGCCGGCGCCCCCAATGCTCGATCCCGCCTTACTGAACAGCCCCGTGATGCTCCCCTTCAGGAACGTCAGCGCAGCGATCGTCCCGAGCGCAACGATCGCGATGATCAACACATATTCGACGAGCCCCTGGCCGTCCGGCTCGGTAAACCGGAACCAGATGTTGTGCAGGCGGGCAGTCAAGAGGCCACCCGGATGAGCCACATCGTGAAGTAAATGCCCGCCGCCACGATCACCGTGAATAATGACACTAACCATAGCCACGTCCGCAGCATCTCACTTCCCTGCCTTTCCCGCTCCACCATACTGCCAACCGAGAGTCCTGCGCCCATCAGGGCTGCCACGTATCCCGCCTACCCGGAACTACCGAACTCGGCGTTCGTCCGGTGTCGCGCCCCGGCGTCCACGGCCCGGAAGGTTCACGGGGAGGAGCCTCTGTCGCATGTATCCGTCCGTTGACAGAGACGCCCGCGGTTCCGGTCTCATGCAACACTCGACGGTCAAACTCGCCGTTCCCGAATTGACCGCAAGAGCGCCAGCAATCGCGACCGACCCTCCGCCCGCAGGCGACGCAACCCCCAAGCCGCCGAAGTCGACCCGAGCGGCCGGCTCTTGTCTCGCAGAGGTACACCGCCTATGGTGGCCATGGGCCACCGACTTCCAAGTTAGACAGCCCAGTCGGCCGACGAAAAGGAAACGAACATGACAGATGTATCCCTGGACGAGCTCGGTCCCGTCGACTACCTCGTCGTCGAGTTTCCGGCGGGGGCGAGCAATTTCACGGGGGAAATGGCGGCAGAGCTGATCGCGTTGGTCGATGCCGGAACGATCCGCGTGATCGACGTGTTGATCCTGACCAAGAACGAGGACGGCTCCGTCGATGCGATGGAGCTCTCCGAGATCGAGGAACTCGGCGAGCTACAGGCGGTCGAGGCGCAGCTGGCGGAGCTGTTGGCGGAGGAAGACGTCGTGCACCTCGCCGCCGCCATGGAGCCGGGAAGCACTGCGGGAGTGCTGATCTGGGAGAACCTCTGGGCTGCGCCGTTCGCGTCGGCTGCGCGCCGCTCGGGCGGCCAGTTGATCGCGAACGGACGGATTCCGATTCAGGCGATCATCGCCTCCATCGAGGCCGATGAGGCAACAGCGACCGAAGGAGGATGAGGATGCCCCTGAGACCAGCACGTGTCGGGAGAGTGGGAGTCATCGGCGCGCCGGTAGCGAAAACCGCGGTGGTGGCGGCGGCCGTCACGCCCGGCCCCTCCCCCGTGGCGAAAACCGCGGTGGTGGCGGCGGCCGTCACCCCTGGGCGGGGAGCTCGCCGACGCATCTAGAGGCTGACGAGTCCAGCCCCGGGCTATTGGCCGTTCCGGCGATGATTGGGCGCGGCGCGCAGCGGCTAGTCCTTCCGTGTGCGACGCTCGTCCACGTGTGGCGGGGCGGTGGGCGCCGGCGCGGCCGCTGTCGTGGCGGCGTTCGCCGCCGGGCTGCCTGCGAGCACGTCTGCTGATCTGCCACCTCGCAGCGAGCCAAGCGCGACAGAGCCACACCCGCCGAACGCGTGCCGCCGAGTTGCCGAGGCGGCCTATGCATCTGTCGTCAAACCCTCGTTCGAGGGATATGGATCCCCCAGAAGAGTGATTACGCTCAGACCGGTTCGAGGGGTTGCCTCGAGTCCGAAGAACCCTTCTTTGCAGAGGAAGAGGAGCGGTCATGTCCAAGTTGTTCGGTCGGAGTCACTCGGCGTCCCAGGGCGAAGGCGGATCGGGCGAGGTAGAGCCTTCCGTGCGCGACGCATCCGCTGTCGACCCGCGGTCCTCGAAGACCCGGAAGAGCGGCAGGGCGCGGCCCGCAGCTGCGGACGCCGAGGGCGGCGGAGCTTCCGTCGACTTCGCGCAGGTCGGCGAGCAGGTGGCAATGGTGCTCGAGGCGGCCAAGGCAGCGGCGGAGGAGATGAGGTTGGAGGCGGACACGGAGGCCCGACGAATCCGGGCGGCGACCGAGAAGGAGGCGCGGGATGCGCTCCAGTCGGCGAAGGTGACAGCGGAGCGCGCCGAAACCGCGGCAGCGACCATTCGTGCCGACGCCGAGCACCAGAGCAAGGAGGTGCGGGAGCAGGCCGACGCGTACGCGAACGATACGCGGGAGGCGGCGGATGTGAAGGCGGCTGCCGTCCTTTCCCGGGCAGAGAAGCAGGCCTCCGAACGAGAGAGCACATTCCAGGAGCGGCGACGCTCGCTCGACGAAGGCGTGGGTCGCACGGAGGAGCGCTTGAGGCAACTCGTCGCGGGCCTGCACGAGCTTGCCGCCGGTCTCGAGGACCTCATCGCGCCAGAGTCGCACGAGAGCAACGGAAACGGGGACAACGGGGCCGTATTGGAGATCCTGACCCTTGCCGCCGGTGAGTCTCACGCGCCGACGCGGGAAGGCAGGGCCAGCTGACCGACGGCGACGTCGGACAGATCGCCGCTTCGATGCGGAGGCTCTCCGTCGCGCTGGAGCATCTGCTCGATCCACTCGTCCTGTCCGAAGCCGGCGGCTCCCCCAACGGCGTGCACCCCGGCTCCGAGCAGGCGGTCGTCACCGGCGCGAAGACAGGTCAGGAGAGCAGACCGCGCCGCGACAGCCTGTTCGAGCGCGTGGCAGCTGCGGTCACGAGGCTTCGGTGGCGTCAGGCCAACACGGTGTACCGGCTCCGCTGGAGCCAGGCAAAGGGATATCGCACTGCGAGAGCCGTCTTCACGACGATCGTGATCGTGGCCGTATCCTGCGGTCTCTCCGTCGTCGTTCTGCTCGTGACGACGCGAGGTTGACGTGCGTCACGCGTAGAGCCTTGCCTTGGCTCTGCTCTCGCTCGCGGCAACGATCCCACGCGAGCCGGCTCGCCGTGCAGGCACGCCAGATCGAGCAGGGTCAGGCTCCGCGTGCGAAATGGCTCTCAGCTCTTGACCGCGCCGGCGAGCGGCGGAGCTGTGAGTCCGCGGGCAGCCCCGGCCTCGAGCAGCTCGGCCTCGGTGACTGCGCCGCCGACACCGGTCGGGGTGGTGACGGCCAGGCTCGCAAATAGCACCGCCCATCGCAGACGCTCGGCCGCGTCGGCGCCGCGGAGGTCGGCCCAGATGTATGCGGCAACGAGCAGGTCGCCGGCGCCGGTCGAGTCGACCGGGAACTCGACGCGATCGGCGGCCACGGTGACGGTCACGCCGGCGCTGTGTGCGATCGCACCCTCGGCAGCGAGCGTCACGACGACCGTCTCTGCGAGCTCTGCGAGCTTCTCGGCGGCTTCCTCAACCGTTGCCGCGCCGGTCAGGACGAGCGCCTCGCTTCCACTGACGAAGAACGCGCGCGCGCCGATCAGCGCGTCCGGCGGACGGGCCGCATAGGCGCGTGCATCGTCGCCGCCGCAGGTGATGTACGCAGAGGCTCCATCCGGGACGACGTAGAGCTGGTCGAGGTTCGCGGCGACCGCCCGCGGAGCGGGCGCCCCGACGTCCGCTGCTCCCGCGCGGGCGCCGGGATCGACGGTCACCATGGCCCTGTCGCCGCCGAACGGCATCACGACCGTCGTCGGCGTGCGAGGCGAAGACTTCGTCGCGATCGACTCGACGCCATCCTCGGCCAGCGCGGCCCGAACCAGATCCCCCGCCACGTCGGCGCCGAGTGGCGCCGCAATCGCCGTCGAGAGACCCAGTCGCGCAGCCCCGACGGCGGTGATGGCGCCGCCTCCGGGCGTGCGCAGCAACTCGCCGGCGAACTTCTCCTCACCGAGCGCCGGCAGCGACTCGAGCCCCACGAACGTCAGGTCGAGGAAAACGGGTGTGGCGACGACGAGATCGATCACTGGAGACAAAAGATAACCATCCGGGACCCGTGAAGACGGCACCGCCGAGATCGCGGCCGACGCCAGGCTTCAGCCTGGCGTCGCTTCAGCCTGGCGTCGCTTCAGCCTGGCGTCGTTCGCACCTCCCGAATCATTCGTGCCCGGAGACGGCGTGCGGCAGGTAGGGCTCCTCGAGCCGGACGGTCTCGTCGGCGGTGAGCTCGAGCTTCTCTGCGGCGAGCGCGTCCTCGACGTGACCGACCTTCGTTGCTCCGATAATGGGCGCCGTGACGCCGGGTCGTCCGAGCAGCCAGGCGAGCGCGAGCTGCGCGCCCGGGACGCCGCGGTCGGCGGCGACCTCGTTCAGCCGATCGACGACGGCGAAGTCGACCTCGGGGATGTAGAGCGCATCGCCGAACGGGTCGCTGCCGGAGCGAACGGTGAGCTGCTCACCCTTCCTGGTGCGGTTGCCGGCCAGGAGCCCGCGTGCGAGGGGGCTCCACGGGAGCACGGCGACGCCCTGGTCGGCGCACTGCGGGATCATCTCCCGCTCCTCCTCGCGGTAGACGAGGTTGTAGTGGTTCTGCATCGAGACGAACCGTGTTGCCCCGTTGCGGTCGGCCGTGGCCTGTGCCTTTGCGAACTGCCAGGCGAACATGCTGCTCGCGCCGATGTAACGGGCCTTGCCGGCCTTGACGACGTCGTGGAGCGCGTCCATCGTCTCCGCGATCGGCGTCAACGGATCCCAGCGGTGGATCTGGTAGAGGTCGACGTAGTCGAGCCCGAGGCGCTGCAGCGAGTCGTCGATCGAGGCCATCACGTGCTTGCGCGAGAGCCCCCGGCCGTTCTCGCCGGGCATCGTCCGCCCGTGCACCTTCGTCGCGATCACGAGCTCCTCGCGAGAGAGAAGCTTTGGCAAGACACGACCGGTGATGACCTCGCTCTCGCCGCCGTTGTAGACGTCGGCGGTGTCGAAAAACGTAATCCCGCCCTCTACGGCGCGCCGGATGATCGGCTCCGCCTCGGCCTCGGCCAGCGCCCACCTCCGGTCGGGGTGGACGCCGAAGCTCATCATGCCGAGGCACACGCGGGAAACGCGGAGGCCCGTGTTGCCGAGGTTCACGTACTGCATGTCTCTCCTCTTGGACTCGGCGTCAGCCTGGCGTCGTGCCTGGGGCGAGGCTGCCGTGTTGACGTTGGCGTGTGACGCCAGGCTAAAGCCTGGCGTCGGCGCGGGGTCGAGTAACCCGTCGTGGACGACACGACACCGCCGCCGAGCGGGCGGAGACATCGGTCGCCGTCCCCTCCGTGCGCTGCCAGCCAGGCCTTGGCCGCGCGCTCCGCAACCTGCTCGTGCAGGGACGGTGCCGATCGACGACGACGTCGACATCGGGGAGTTACATGAGCGTTTGGGGCCGGCTCGTTCAGGTGGAGGCGGGGAGGGCCTCGAGGCGGAAACCGCCCGCCTCCTCGAGCGCCCGAATGCGCTCCTCGAGCGGAGGATGCGTCTGAAAGAGGCCCGCGAGGAAGGCGCCCGGGCCGCGCACCGACCGCGTCGGGCTCTCGATGAAGAGGTGTGCGGTGGCGCGGTCGGCGTAGGCGACCTCGCTCGTGTCGAGCTGGAGTCGCCGCAGTGCGAGCGCCATCGCCTCGGGGTCGTTGAGGATCGCGGCGGCGCTCGCGTCGGCGAGGAATTCGCGCCGGCGACTCAGCGCCATCTGCAACATCACAGCAGCCAGCGGCGCCAGGACGAGCGCAACGATTGCTGCGATGAGCTGGATCGGGTTGCGGTCGCGGCTGCCGCGACCGCTGAAGAAGGCCATGCGGAAGGCGAAGTCGCTGATCATCGCGATCACTCCCACGAGCACCGCGGCGAGCGTCATCAGCCGCACGTCTCGGCTGCGGATGTGGGAGATCTCGTGCGCGAGCACCGCCTCGAGTTCTCGCGTCGGCATCAGCCGGCGGAGGCCGCTCGTGACGCCGACATAGACAGTCGAGGGTCGTGAGCCGGCCGCGAAGGCGTTCGGAGCGGGATCGTCGATCAGATACACGGGCGGCGTCGCGGGCAGGCCCGCAGCGATGGAGACGTTCTCGACGAGCCGGTAGAGCTCGGGGTCGTCGCTCTTCTGCAGCGGCACCGCGTGGGTGAGGCTCCCGATCATCCGGCCCGCGTTCCACCAGGCGAAGAGCCCATAGGCGAGCCCGAACGCGAGCAGGCCGATCGCCCCCGGCCGGCCGACGAAGACGGCTGACGCTGCCGCGAAGACCACGATCAGGGCGGCGAAGGCGAGCACCACGAACGCCGTCCGGATGCGGTTCGAGCGGATCTGCTGCTGGAGCGTCACGCTCGGGTGCTACGACCCGAAGCGCACCGCGACGGGGGCGCGATCGTCCTGATCGGCGGCGAAGAACTCGCGCGCCCGGAAGCCGGCGGGCCCCGCGAGCAGGAGCGACGGAAACGTCTGGGTCGCCGTGTTGTAGGCGAGCACGGTGGCGTTGTAGTACCGGCGCGCCGCGGCGATCTTGTCCTCCGTGTCGGTGAGGTCGGACTGCAGCTGCAGGAAGTTCTGCGATGCCTTCAGGTCGGGGTAGGCCTCGGCAACGGCGAAGAGCTTGCCGAGCGCCTGGCCGAGCAGCGAGTCGGCTGCGCCGGCTTCGCCGGGCGTCGACGCCTGAGCCATGGCGGCGCGCGCCTTCGTGACTTCCTCGAACACGCCTCGCTCGTGCGCCGCGTAGCCCTTCACGGCCTCGACGAGGTTCGGGATCAGGTCGTTCCGGCGCTTCAGCTGGATGTCGATGTTCGACCAGCCCGTGTCGACCTCGTTGCGGAGGCGGACGAGCCGGTTGAAGAAGTAGATCGCGACGACGAGCACGACCACGACCACGACGACGACGATGACAATCCACGTCACGCACTCAGTCTCGCACACCTCTGCCTCCTCCATTCGGAGCGCCTCAGCGGCGTGCTCGCGCCGCTGTTGCGGAAGACGCTCGCAGAGACGGAGCGAGGCGCGGCCGTCCGCGACGAGCAATTCTCAGCCGTTGAAACGGATCACGAAGACTCAGTCTTCGACGGTGACCAGCGTGCCGATCGGTGTGTAGGGCCAGACCTTGGCGGCGGCGGCGAGCGGGAGCTCGACGCAGCCGAGGCTCTGCGGCGTGCCGAAGTTCGAGCGGTTGAAGGAGTGGATGGCGTCGCCATGGTTGAAGTAGCTGATGTAGCGAATGCCCGGGTCGTTGTAGTGGGTGCCGTCCGGGTTCGTGCCGCTCATCGTCCCGATCGGGATGTGCTCGAACACCGGGAAGCTGCCGAGCTGGGTCGGTGCTGCGGGCACGCCGGTGTTCCCCGGAGAGCTGAGGATCGTGCGCCCGTCGTGCCAGAGGGTGAGGGATTGCGGCACGTTGCGATGGACGTAGACGTAGCTGTAGCCGTCCGTGCGATGTCGCCCGGCGATCGTGTCGGCGAGCAGGGCGCGCCAGACCTTCGGCCCGACGAAGGCATCGACGTCGAGGCCGTGCGTGTCTTCGAACATCATCACCGCGCCTCGGATGATCTCGTTCCACTCCCCGGTCTTCCAGATCGCGTGCAGCTCGCGCGGCGTGCTCTCGTAGGGCCAGCGGAAGCGGCCGGCCGGCGGCTTCATCACGGCGGCGAGTTGGGCGTGCGCGGTGGGCGCCACCGGCTCTGCGGTCGGTCTCCAGACGACCGGAAGATACCCGGCCTGCGCCAGAAGCTGCTGGAGCCGCAAGATCGTCCCGTGCCGCACCTCGAAGCCGACGGTCTTCGTATTGACGACGTTTGCCTGGGAGATCCGAACCCGTTCCGGGAGATGAACCTGGAGGTGCGCTCCCAGCGGATAGCCGAGGCCGCTCGGCTGGAACGAAAGCGTGTGGGTGTCGAGCAGATGCCAGCGGCCGGGCACGGCCGGGGTGATCGTCGGCAGGCTCGTTCCGAAGGTCGTCTCCACGGGGCGCGAGAAGGTCAGCCTGATCGGGCCGTCCGGCGCCAGAGCTACGCCCGGGGCCGGCTCGACGAGTGCCTGCGCCAGCTTGTGGGCCGGGAACCAGCTCAGCCGCGTTTGTGGCGGTAGCCGTTCCCAGGAGCGTGGCACGGCGCTGACCGAGACGCTTCCCGCCTGCTGCGATCCGGCGGCGACCACGCCGACATCGACGCTGGTGCGCGCCCGGGCGAAGCGGAGCGTCCGTCTGCGACCGTGCACACGCAGCTCGACGATCCGTACGGGTGTGTCGAACGGCGCGACGACCGGCGCGCCAGGACGGATCTCGAGCCAGCGGCCTCGCAGATGCGCGCTCGGGGTGCGGACGACGAGGCTCGTTCGCGCCGTGCGGCCGACCAGCCAGCCGGCCCAGCCCGGCCGGCGCACCGTCAGCTCGACGGTCAGCTGCTCGTCCACTGCGAGCTGCGTCTCGGGCCACAGTCGCCCCTGCCGTACGGCGACGGGGATCGGGCTCCCGTTGGGTCCACGGACGATGACGTTCGAAACCCTCCCCGCGTAGCCGGGTTGGACGATGTGAGCGAGTGCGGCATCGTCCGGCTCGATCCGAGGCTGCGGCCACGCCAAGAGCGCTCCCCCGGCGGCGGCGACGCCCGCCACGAGCACCAGCCCCGCTACCCACAGGGCCCTCCGCCCGCGCGATCTCTTGCGCGGCCGGCGGCTGAACAGGTTCGATCACCATTCCCTGTTGGATACCACGACCAGATGAAGGAGATGCAAAACTCGCCGGCGGCCGCGGTGCACGACGTTGGCTCCACCGGCAGCAGCACCCGGCCACCGTCGTTCGCACGAGGCGAGTCGGATCCCGGGACGCTCGGCGCCGCTGCGACGGTGCCGCTCGACGATCTGCTCGACGCGGCCGCGTGCGCGTGGTCGGCGGCGCGCACGGGCGCCGTGTCGCTGCCCGACCCGCCGGAGAAACGGGACGGGCTCGCGGTCGCGATCTGGTACTGAGCTGAGTAGGCGGCGGAGGGGGGCGTCGAGCGATGCGAAACTGGAGGAGCGGATGTCGTCGTCGCGCATTACAGACGATGACACTGCGGGCGAACTCGGGTCTCGGTGCTCATTTCCTGTTCGTCCTCTCGACGGCATCGACGCTGCGCCCGCGGCATTCCGCTTGCACCAGTCAGTTGCTCTCTTCGCCAACGCGAGGTCCAGCATAGGCCGACTCGAGCACTTCGATCGTTGGGCGACGACTCGACGTGGGCGGGTACCGATGACTTCCGGGTGGCCGCTCGGTCTAGTCTCCGGGGAAATCGATCCAGAACCACGTCGCTGTCGAGACTGCAACAGGAGGCCATTGTGACCGACCCGGGTACGCCGAAGCCTGTGGACTCGCAGATCCTCGAGGAGGACGAGCGGATCGCTCACACCGGCGCGCTGGCGCGGATCACCGCCGGCTGCGCACGCCACCCCTGGCGCGTGATTGGGGGGTGGGTCGCAGTATTCGCGATCCTGATCGGGATGAATGCGGCGTTCCACGGCAAGCTGATCAACGATTTCAAGATTCCGGGCTCGGACACGCAGAAGGCGACCGATCTGATCACCGCGAAGTTCGGCGGGCATAAGGGGGCAGCGCTGCGCGTGGTGCTGGCGGCGAAGGACGGCCAGCGGCTCGACACGGCCGAGCGAGCCGCCGTGATCCGGAAGATGCTGGTCGCCGGCCATGCGTCTCAGCGCTCGCTCGCCGATGACCCCACGGACGTCGCGGCGATTACGAGCCCGCTCGCTCCCGGCTCGGACCAGCTGGCCGACAACGGGCGGATCGCGTACTTCGACGTGCAGTACGACCGCATCGGGTTCGAACTTCCCAGGGCGGGAATCGTCGAGCTCGAGAATGAGCTGCAATCGATCGGCGCCCCGGCCGGCATCCAGGCCGAGTTCACGGGTGAAGCGGAGAATGCGCCGCCGACCCAGGGCCTGAGCGACATCATCGGATTGCTCGCGGCCTTTGTGATCCTGATGGTGCTGTTCCGGGCGTTGGTGCCGACGGCGATCCCACTCCTATTCGCGATCGTTGCCGTGATCGGCGCGTTCTTGATCCTGTTCCTGGCCGCTCGCCTGACCCACTTCAACACCGTCACCGAGATCCTGGTGCCGATGATCGGGTTAGGCGTCGGGATCGACTACACGCTCTTCATCGTCACCCGCTTCCGGCAGTTCCTGCACGACGGGCTGTCGCCGCAGGAGGCGGCCGCCGCCGCCGGGGCGACGGCGGGACGAGCCGTCCTCTTTGCCGGCGTCACCGTGGCGATCTCGATCACCGGGCTGGCGCTGATCGGGCTCGACTTCATCACCAAGCTCGGAATCGGCAGCGCTCTCGGTGTCCTCACCGCGGTGCTGCTCGCAACTTCCATGCTGCCTGCGGTGCTCTCCCTGCTGGGTCACAAGATCGACCGGGGCCGCCTCGGCATGCCGATCGTCGACGAGTCGCGTGAGGGCCAGGCGCGCACGCCGGTCGCCGCCTGGGGGCGGTTCGTCTCGCGCCACGCGAAGATCGTGCTCCCGATCGTGACGGTGGTCCTCCTCTTGCTTGCCTCGCCGGTGCTCACCGCCCGCCTCGGCCTCGCGGACGCGGGCACTGCGCCGAAGGATCAGACGACGCGCAAGGCCTACGACCTCCTGACGACCGGGTTCGGCCCTGGGTTCACCGAGCCCATCCCGGTCGTGATCGACCTGCAATCCGATCACGCGGCTGCCGTCAAGCTGGAGGCGGCGCTCAAGCAGGTGCCCGGCATCACGCAGGTCTCCAAGCCGATCTACAACAAGAAGAACCGGGAGGCCGCGTCGGTTGCGATCGTGAACACCTACGGGAAGTACGCGCCGCAGGACTCGCACACCGACGACATCGTGACGGCGCTCCGGCACACCGTGATCCCGCAGGTGCTGGCCGGCTCCACCGCCCGTGCCTACGTGTCGGGCTCCAACGCCGCCTTCACCGACATCGGTCACCGGATCTTCTCGCACGCACCCTGGTTCCTGCTGTACATCATCGGGATCACGTTCCTCGTGCTGGCGATGGCCTTCCGCTCGGCAGTGATCGCCCTCAAGGCGGCGCTGACGACGCTCCTGTCGGCGCTCGTAGGATTCGGCGTGCTCACCCTCGTGGTGCAGCAGGGTCACGGCATGGGGGTGATCGGCCTCGACCGCACCGGCCCGATCGAGAGCTTCGTCCCGCCGATTGCGTTCGCGATCCTGTTCGGCCTTTCGATGGACTACGAGGTGTTCCTGATGAGCCGGATCCGCGAGGAGCACGTGCACCGCAAGGACACGGTCGCCGCCGTCAAGGATGGCGTGGCCGGCGTCGGCCGTGTGATCGTGGCCGCTGCGCTGATCATGTCGTCGGTGTTCTTCTCGTTCCTGCTCAACCCCGACCGCGTGTCCAAGGAGTTCGGCCTGCTTCTCGGCGTGGCCATTCTCACCGACGCTCTGTTGATGCGGCTCACTTTCGTGCCCGCGTTGCTGACGTTGCTGGGCGAGCGATCGTGGTGGATTCCGGCCTGGCTCGCGCGGGTGCTCCCGAACATCACGATCGAGGCGCCGGGCGAACGCCCACCGGCGGCCGCGACGGCGGCGCCGCAGTCGGGGCAGGCCGACGCCGCCGTCCCGTAGGTCTGCCCGTTCAGCCCCGGTCGAGGTCGAGGGCTTCGGTCAGTCGGTAGCGCGGGTGGGACGTGCGCGTTCGACTGCCTCGACGAGCTGCCGCGGCAGAACCGGGAGCGGAATTGCTACGGAGTCGCCGATCGCCTCGCTCTCCCGCGCCAGGTGCGCGCTCGTCCCCTCGACCACCAACGCCGGAGAGCGCCTGGCGCTGAGAGTCGCGAGGATCTCGCGGCTATCGGTCAATGCGGTCGTCGAAACCACGACGTCGGCTCCCTCGACCAGCGGGCATTGCCCTTCTGCGAGCAGCGGGCAAAGAAGGCGTTCCCGGCGCTCGCTCGACGGCGAATCCGCCAGGTGCAGATGGCGGCGGCGGAACCACGGAACGGTCAGGGTCTCCGCCGTTGGGCCCCCACACGTGGCGACGTCGTAGCCCGCCTCACGGAGGAGATCGGCGTGCGCCCACAGATCGGCCCTGTCGGGATTCTCGATCAGCACCCTGGGCCTGCCGCTCGGCTCCGGCCACTCCTCGGGGTGGATCAGGCGCGGCGACTCCTTGCGCCAGAACAGCGATCTCACGTGTGCGCCTCCGCTCACGGTTCCTCAGCTTTGGCGTAGGTTCGACTTCCGGCCGTCTCCGGGAATCGGGGGTTACCCCGGTTCGGAGTCAGTAGTTCTTGCGTACGTGCTTCCAGACGACGTCGCCCACAATAAGCGCGCGGGCGACGCCGCACGGTCAATTCGCCGTCGGTTCGGTGTCCTCCCCGGGGGTGCTGCCCGGCCAGGGTGTTGCGGTGGTAGTGGCGGGGGCGGCTCCGGCCAGGTCCTCGATCGCGTGCTGGAAGTCCTCGCGCGAGACCTCGCCCCTGGCGTAGCGCATCCGAAGTGCGGCGACGGCGGGATCGGCTGCCGTTGCACCTGCGGGCACCGCAGCCGGAACGGCTGCCTGGGTTGCTACAGGGGGAGAGAGTCGTCGTACGAGCCAGACGACGCCGGCGACGAGCAACGCGAGCAGTAGGAGGAGGACGATGGCGTGGAGGGGCCCGCTCCACCAGCCCTCATGGGCGTGATGTGCACCCTGCTGCCAGTAGAAGTCGTTGCCGTGCCGTTGATCGGGATCCATGCTTCATTCACTCCTACTCGACGGGAAGCCTCTGAAGCCTCATTGAACCTGCCCCAACCTGTGAGCCGGCTAAGAATGTACCGACCGAACGGGTGGGGATCCCAACTCGACGTGCTTGGGCATCGAGCTCATCTTGTCGGCGAACTCTCCGTCGCGCTCCGGCCAGGCCGTCGAGAAGCTCTCGTAGGTGACGCGGCCGAGCAGGAGCGACTCCGCCTCGAGCATCTCCTTCAGCTTGAACCCGTAGAGCTCGGAGACGCCGAACTCCATCGTCCAGCCGGCGTGCGGGTGGGTGGGCTCGCCGCCTGGTGCTTCCATCCGGCCGTCGAGGGTCACGAACTCGGTCACGATCGGCTGGCGCATGGGGATCTCCTCGGGAGAGTCGGGTGCGGTCGAGAGGATGACCGGAGGCGTCGCAGGAACTCATCGGGGCGGAGTGCGGCGGTCGCGGGAACCCGTCGGCGCAGACCGACCGATGAGTTCTTTCCGAGCGATCGGTCTCAACAGCAGACACTGTTGCGGAGCGAGACTTCGCAGAACCACGACGAGAGGAGAGCGAGATGCCCGGTCAGATCGTGCACACGGAGATTCCCGCGGACGACACCTCGGCGGGACGAGAGTTCTGGGGTTCGCTGTTCGGATGGCAGTTCGAAGCGTTTCCGGGCGGGTCCGAGTACCACATGGCGCGCATCAGTGATAGCGGAGGCGTCGCGATCACGAACATGGAGCCCGGCAAGCGTGGGACGCGCTCCTACTTCGATGTCGACGACATCGACGACGGGATCGAAAAGGTGAAGCAACTCGGTGGTGAGGCCGGCGAGAAGATGGCGGTGCCGGCGATGGGGTGGTTCTCCACGTGCCGGGATCCGCACGGGAACGAGTTCGGTCTCTGGCAGAGCGATGCCGACGCCCCAGTCCCTCCTGGGTAGATGGATCGAAGACGATTCGACAGCCGATCGCCCGCGGTCCGCGCGGGCGATCGGCTGCTCGGGGCTGTCCCGGCTCGGAGACTCTTGACCGATCGATGACACCTCAGGCCCTCCTACAATGACGATCGTGCAGAACGCGTCGCGAACCGCCACGCGCGAGCGTGACGAGCTCACCCCACGCTTCGAGGAGCACCGGAGAGAGCTGACCGGTTACAGCTACCGCATGCTCGGCTCGGCTTTCGAGGCCGAGGACGCCGTGCAGGAGACCTTCATCCGGGCCTGGCGCGGCTTCGACCGGTTCGAGGGCCGGGCGGCGCTGCGGTCGTGGCTCTACCGCATCGCAACGAACGTTTGCTTCGACATGTTGAACGGACGCGAGCGGCGGGCGCGGCCGATGGATCTCGGGCCGGCACAGGAGCCGGTCATCACGAACCTGAACAGGCTGCCCGAGGTGACGTGGATCCAGCCGATGCCGAGCGGGCTCATCGTGCCGGACGGCGACCCGGCGGAGCTCGCAGTGGCGCGCGAGTCGATCAGGCTCGCGTTCGTCGCCGCCCTGCAGCATCTTCCCCCCCGCCAGCGGGCGGTGTTGATCCTCTGCGAGGTGCTTCGCTGGCAGGCGTCCGAGGTCGCGGAGCTCCTCGACGGGAGCGTCGCCTCGGTGAACAGCGCGCTCCAGCGCGCCCGGGCCACCCTCGACGTGCACGAGGTCGGCTCCGCTTCCCCGGCCGAGCTCGGCGAGGCCGACGGCGAGCTGCTCGCGCGCTATGTGGCGGCGTTCGAGGCGTACGACATGGAGGCGCTCACTGCACTGATCCGGGAGGACGCCACGCAGTCGATGCCGCCGTTCGACCTGTGGCTGCGCGGCCGGCCCGACATTCTCACCTGGTGGTTCGGCCCCGGTATCGGCTGCGAGGGCTCGCGGCTCGTCCCGACAGTCAGTGCGAACGGCTCGCCCACCTACGGGCAGTACAAGCCCGCGCCCGAAGGCGGCTTCGACCCGTGGGCGCTCCAGGTGCTCGAGTTGGACGCCGGCCAGATCGTCGAGCTCACGTTCTTCCTCGACACGGAGACCGTCTTCCCGCTCTTCGGACTGCCCGCTCGGCTCGAGCCGTAGCCCGAAGGGACGACTGCGACCTTCTTGGCGAGCACGTGATAGGTGTGAGAACCTTCGTCAGGAGCGCCTTGTCGCTTCGTAGTTCGGCAGGACGTCCCGCAAACCCATGAAGATGACCAGGGCGCAGAGCTCGTCCGACGCGTTGCGGAGCCGAACGCGACACCCCTGCCGACCGGCCGCGAGCTGGAGCCGCGCGAGCGCATCGACGGTCACCGCGTCCGGGTCGACTCCGCTCACATCGCACAGCGCGAGATCCACGCCAGGTTGACTCAGAAGCGCGCAGACCCGCTCGCAGAGCCCAGGCAGGTCGGCGCGCGTGATCGGACCCCAGATGCTGAAGACGATGATGCTCTGCGGCGCTGAAGCGGTCATCGAACATTGGACCGTTCGGCGGCGAAGAACTCATCTCTCGCAAGCGGTCGTGGGAGTCTGAGCACAATCCTGCCGCCGAAGAGCGCCTCGCCCTCTCCCGGGCGGTGAACGACGGCCCGCATGACCTCCGATTATCGGCGAATGAACCGCGTCGGTCGAGTGACCTGTGCGGGAAGCGCCGGGTATCCGCTCGAAAGGGTCGATCGTGACCGCGCGGACGAGCCGCCGAGAGCACTCAACCGGGTTCGCCTGTGGCCTTTCCGCGCCGGAACGCGGGCAATTCCCGATTTCGCCGGCTTGCACGAGTCGTACGATCGGAGCGTGCGACAACTCCTTGGAGGCGAGCGCTCTGTGAGCACGACGATCGAGACGGTGACGCTGCAAGCCGAGGACGAGCTCCTGGCCGGATCCCCTACGAAGCCCGGCCTTCTCGGCGTGGCCCTCTGATCCATCGTGGTCCGAGCACGCGAGGGCTCACCTCTCGGCGAAAACCCCGACGACGACTGGCGGGTCGCGTCGGACGAGACGGGCGGACTTGTGACGTTCTGCCCGGAGTGCTGGCAGAGAGAGTTCGGGGCCGGGATCTAGGAAGGCCCACCTTGGTGGGCCTTCGGTGTTCGATTGTCTGGGGCGGCTTTCGCGGGAGTCTGTGCTCAGGCGACTGAGTCGCGCCAGGCGTTCGTCTTCATGAAGACCGGCACGGCCTCTTCGATGCTGACCACAGGCTCCACTTTGAAGTCGAAAAACGGTATGAACGGGGCGACCGCTTCCACGATGGCGGCGGCGCTGTCGGTCTCGATCACTCCCATTCCGCCTCCGCTTGCGAGCGCCCAGTGACCTTTGAACTCGACCGGCGGCTGCCAGTTGGTGAACAGCTGCAGCCCGCGCTTCGCGCTTGCTTCGCTTGGATCCCGCGGGGTATAGACGATACCGAAGAGCATCCAGAGTCTCCTTCTGTTGGCGGAGGTCGCGCGTGTGCGACGCGACCCGCTGAGGACGCTGACTATCGCGCTCCCGGGATGACGGACTCCTGAACGCTCGACGACGAGTGGCGCGTCGAGTCAGACGGGGTGGGCGACCTGGTGTTCTGTCCGGAGTGCTGGCGGCGGGAGTTCGGCTGCCGGCATGTGGAGCGTCCCTTGGGCCGCCCGCGACGAGACGTGAGGGGTCTGCGCCTTGCCTCGCCTCGCGCTCGCGAGCACGTCCCGCGCGCACACCCGCGTGGGGATCTCACGATGAACGACCCACGCGAAGGTGTCGCTCTGCTCAACGCTGCCGATGCCGACGACGAGGAACGTGGACGGAGTGTCATGGGACCGTTCGTCCGGCTGGCCCTCGCCACCGGGCCAAAGGGCGCGGGCGGCTGAGTCGAGCTCGGTGCCGTGCCACGTGCAATCCGCCGGTCGGATCCCTCACCTCGGCTCCTCCGGGCACCTCTTCGACATTCGACCGGCCCCGGGATGCCGAACGTCTCCCCGAACCGTCCGAGACCCGCTCGTCCTTCGGAGAAGTACCTGATGCAATTTGCCATCAGGAATGGCCGGCGACCGGAGATGCAGATGCACCTCCGTTTCGGGCACGCGATATGCTGTCCCCCGACAGTGGGAGCTCCCGTATGCACGTCGTCGAGGGGGTCGGTGTGGCCTGCCAGGAGAGCCTCGCGGTGAGGGTCGGCGCAGACGTCCGGCGGCGGGGGCAGTCGTGCTGACGCGGGCCGAGGTCGAGCAGGCGCAGGCACAGGCGGCCGGGGCTCTCGCAGAGGCCGGCATCGTCCTCACCCCTGCCGAGCAGCTCGAGATCGAGGTGGCGGACTTCGGTCTCTCGAAGCTCGAAGAGATCGGACTCGAGGTGGTGGTCTACATAAATACCGAGCGCGTCTGTGCGAAGGAGCTCGTGATGTTCCCCGGTCAGGCATGCCCCGAGCACCTACATCCGCCGTTCGACGGGACGCCCGGCAAGGAGGAGACCTTCCGCTGTCGTAGAGGCTGCGTCTACCTCTACACGGAGGGGGAGCCGGCACCCGCGCCGGCCTGCCGTCCGTCCCGGGCCGACCTTGGTGTCTATACCGTCTGGCACGAGATCGTCCTCGAGCCCGGCGACCAGCACACGATTCCGCCGGGGACGCTGCACTGGTTCCAGGCAGGACCCGACGGGGCGATCGTCTCCGAGTTCTCGACGGAAAGCCGCGACGAGCTCGACGTCTTCACCGACCACGGGGTCGGGCGCGCGACCGTCGTCGCCGATGGCTAGCGCGGACGGCCTCCGCCCGCTTGTCGTCTGCGCCGGGATCGTCGTCGCGGACGTGTTCGTGCCGCTCCTCCCGCGCCTGCCCGAGCCGGGAGAGCTGGTCGCGACGGAGGACTTCGTGGTCGAGACCGGGGGTTGCGCCGCCAACGCCGCGCTCGCGCTCGCGCGACTGGGCGTGCGCGCCGCCGTCGTGGCGAAGGTGGGCAACGACGTCTTCGGCGACTTCGTCCAGCACGAGCTGAGCGCGGCCGGGATCGACGTGTCCTTCATCGGCCGTTCGGCCGACCTCGGCACCTCGAAGACGGTGATCGTCCCGGTGAGCGGCGAAGACCGCCGCTTCATCCACACCTTCGGCGCGAACGCGGCGCTCTCCGCCGCGGACATCGCCCGCGCGGCGAGCACTGCACCCGACGTGCTCTACGTCGGCGGCTATCTCGTGCTTCCCGCTCTGCGGCAGGACGCGCTCGCCGAGCAGCTTCGACGCGCACGGCGGGCCGGCGCGCGTACCGTGTTCGACGTCGTCGCGCCGGCAGGCCGGACACAGTCTCTCGACGACGTCGCGGGCGTCCTGCCCGAGGTCGACTACTTCGTGCCGAACGACGACGAGGCGGGCGTGCTGACGGGAGAGGCCGACCCGCGCCGGCAGGCCGAGCGCCTTCTCGAGCTCGGTGCCGGGACAGTGATCGTCACGATGGGCGAGCGTGGGCTCGTAGCCGCTAACCGCGACGAGACGATCGAGCTGCCTGCCCCTCGCGTCGACTTCGTCGAGCCGTCCGGCGCGGGCGACGCCTTTGCCGCCGGCCTCGTCTACGGGCTGCTCCAGAGCTGGAGCCTGCGCCGTTGCCTGGAGTTCGCCAGCGTGATCGGGGCCTCCGCGTGCACGAAGCTCGGCTGCACCGCGGGGCTCTTCACGCGCGCCGAGGCCGACGCCCACCTCGAGGCCCACACGCCGTGCCCCTCTCCCGGCTGACGTCCCTGCTCGCGGACGCCCGCGCGCACGGATACGCGCTCGGGTATTTCGAGGCATGGGACGGCTACTCGCTCGAGGCCGTCGTCGAGGCCGCGGAGGCCGAGGAGGCGCCGGTGATCATCGGCTTCGGTTGCCTCCTCGGGCATCAGCCCTGGTTCGACGGGGGCGGCATCGAGGTGCTCGGCGCTCTCGGCAGCGAGGTTGCGCGTAGGGCCCACGTGCCGGTCGCCTTGCTCCTCAACGAGACTCACACGCTGGAGCAGTCGCTGCGCGGCCTCGACGCAGGGTTCAACGCCGTGATGATGCACACGGGCGGTTTCGCAGATGAGGAGGCCGTCACCGAGGTGGCGCAACTGGTCGCTCTCGCGCACGCCCGCGGGGCTGCCGTCGAGGCAGAGCTGGGGGAGCTGCCCGACGCCTCGCACGGGTCGATCGACGATCCCGCGGCGAGCCTGACCGACCCCGAACAGGCGGCCTCGTTCGTCGACGCAACAGGTGTCGACTGCCTCGCGGTCTCGGTCGGGAACGTTCACCTGCTCGCACACGGGAGCGCGGCAATCGACCTCGACCGGCTGCGCGCTGTGCACGACCGTGTTCCCGTGCCGCTCGTGATCCACGGCGGCACGGGATTTCCGCACGACGCCGTAGCGCCGGCGATCGCCGCAGGGGTGGCGAAGTTCAACGTCGGCACCGTGCTCAGAGCAGCGTTTCTCCGGGGGCTCGCCGGAGCTGTCGCCGCGCTGCCCGCCGAGCCGGACGTGCACGCGGTCATCGGCTCCCACGCGACGGCCGACGTGCTCGAGGCCGCCAAGGCGCCGATGATCGAGGCCGTACGGCACCTGATCCGGCACTATGGCGGTAGTGGCCGAGCAGCCTGAGCCGGGAACGCTCGTCGGGCTGTACCGACAGATGCTCCTCATCCGGCGCTTCGAGGAGTCGGCCTACTACCTCTTCCTCGAGGGCGAGATTCCCGGGACGCTCCACCAGTACCAGGGGCAGGAGGCGGTCGCAGTCGGCATCTGCGACGTGCTCCGGCCGACCGACTGGATCACCTCCACGCATCGACCGCACGGACACGCGCTCGCCAAGGGAGTGACGGCCCGAGCCGCGATGGCCGAGCTCTACGGCAAGAGCACCGGCTGTTGCGCAGGCAAGGGTGGTTCGATGCATCTCGGCGACCCCGCCGTTGGGATGTTGCCTGCGATCGCGATCGTCGGCGGCGGCAACACCGTCGTCACAGGTCTCGGTCTCGCCTTCGCATTACGGCGCACGGACCAGGTCGCCGTCTGCTTCTTCGGCGAAGGGGCGAGCAACGAGGGTGCCTTCCACGAAGGGATGAACTTCGCCGCTGTCCGGCGTCTGCCGATCGTCTTCGTCTGCGAGAACAACCTCTACGGTGCATCCACGCCCTTCCACGCCGTCTCGGCCCTGGTCGACGTCGCCGACCGTGCCGCCGCCTACGGCATTCCGGGCCGCGTGGTGGACGGCATGGACGTGCTCGCCGTGCGCGAGGCGGGCACTGCAGCGGTGGCGAACGCGCGCGCCGGCGACGGCCCGACGCTGCTCGAGTGCAAGACGTACCGCTTCGTGGGTCACAGCCGCAGCGACGCTCGCGGCTACCGGGGAAGCGACGAGGAAGCGGCCTGGAAGGAGCGTGACCCGATACCCCGGCTCCGTGCCGTCCTCGTCGAGAAGGAGTCGGTCGGCCAGGAGGCCGTGGAGGCCGTCGAACGCGAGGTCGAGGCGACGATCGAGGACGCGGTGGAATTCGCGCGGGCCTCGCCCGCCGCCGACCCGCAAGAGGCGCACGCGGATGTCTACGCCTGAGGCCCTCACGCCGTCGTCACGCCGCCTGACGATAGGCGAGGCGCTGCGCGAGGCGATCGCGGAGGAGATGCGCCGCGACGAGTCCGTCTTCCTGATCGGCGAGGACATCGGGATCAACGGCGGCTTCGGCGGCGCGTTCGGCGTCTACCTCGGCCTGCCCGAGGAGTTCGGTCACGATCGCATCGTCGATACCCCGATCAGCGAGAAGGTGATCGCGGGAGCCGCGGTGGGCGCAGCAGCACTCGGTATGCGGCCCATAGCCGACATGCAGTACGCCGACTTTCTCTTCGAATGCATGGACGAGCTCGTGAACCAGGCCGCAAAACTCCGGTACATGTCCGGCGGCAAGGTCTCGGTACCGCTCGTGATGCGGGCTCCGGTCGGCGCGACCAACCGCGGCGCCCAGCACGGGCAGAGCCCCGAGAGCTACTTCGTCCACGTGCCGGGGTTGAAAGTCGTCTGCGTCTCCGACGCCTACCACGCCAAGGGGTTGCTGAAGAGCGCCGTGCGCGACGACAATCCCGTCCTCGTCTTCGAGCACAAGCTCCTCTACGGCAGCAAGGGGAGGGAGCAGGCGGGCGGGCTCGACCTCACGGCGGAGGTGCCGGAGGAGGAGTACCTCGTCCCGATCGGGCAGGCGGTGGTCAAGCGGCCCGGCAGCGACGTGACTGTCGTCGCGACGCACCTCGCCCTCTACCGCACGCTCGCGGCGGCCGAGGAGCTCGCTGCCGAGGAGGGGATCGGCTGCGAGGTGATCGACCCGCTGACGCTGCTGCCGCTCGACACCGAGACGATCTTCGCCTCGGTGCGCAAGACGGGGCGGCTCGTGATCGTGCACGAGGACACGCTGACCGGCGGGTGGGGCGCCGAGGTCGCAGCGCGGGTGGCCGAGGAGTGCCTCTACGACCTCGAGGCGCCGATCCGGCGGGTTGCGTCGTTCGACGCTCCGATGCCCTCGGCGCCCTCGCTCGAAGATGCGATCGTCCCCTCCGTAGAGCGGATCAAGACGGCGATCAGACAGTTGAGCGAGTGATGGCCCGGCCGGTGCGCATGCCTCCGCTCGGGGAGACGTCCGGAGAGCTCCGCATCCTGCAGTGGCTTCTGCCCGAAGGCGCGGCCGTCGAGCAGGGCGAGATGCTGCTCGAGGTCGAGACGGACAAGGCGACTCTCGAGGTCGAGGCCGCGGTCTCGGGCACGCTGCTCTCTGTGCTGTACGGCCCCGGCGACACCGTTGCCGTGGGTGAGGTGCTCGGGTTCATCGGCACCCCCGGGGAGGAGATTCCTGCCGTCGAGGCCGCTGCCGCCGCCGTGCAGCCGCCCGCGAGGGTGCAGGCCGTCCCGGTTGCGCGCAGGCTCGCACAGGAGCACGGCATCGACCTGGCGTCGGTCGACGGCAGCGGCCCCGACGGGCGGATCGAGAAGCATGACGTCCTGGCGCTGATCGGTCCCGCACCGGCACCGGAGGGTGTAAGCGAGGTGTCGCGGCACCGGCGCGTCCTCGCGGAGCGCCTGACGCGCTCGATCCAGACGATTCCCCAGTTCAGCGCCGCCGTCGACGTCGACATGAGCCGGGCAGCCGCCCAGCTCGCGGAGGGCGGGACGACCGGCCTCACCTACACGCACCTCGTGCTGCGCGCGACCGCCGGCGCATTGCGGGAGCTCCCGGAGCTGAATCGCCTCTGGGTGAGCGATGGGCCGCGCATCCGCCAGCTCGAGCGAGCCGACGTCGGCCTCGCGGTGGCGGGGGAGGAGACGCTGCTCGTGACGACGATTGCCGAGCCCGACCTCCTCGAGCTCTCCGCGCTCGTCGAGATGACCGCCGAGGCCGGGCGGCGGGCGCGGGAAGGGAAGGTCACGGCCGGAGCCGTCGCGATCACCGTCAGCAACCTCGGGATGTTCGGCGTCGACCGCTTCGCCGCCATTGTCGACCCCGATCAGACCGGGATCCTCGCCGTGGGAGCGGTGACGGAGCGGGTAAGCGCTGCCGACGGTGAGGTGCGCATCGGTCCCTGGGCCGAGCTGACGTTGACCGTCGACCATCGCGTCGTCGACGGCGTGCTCGCGGCGCGGTTCCTGGCGGCAGTCGGGGCCCGGCTCGACGACGCCGCCTAGCTGCGCATCGCCTGCAGCCGGCCGGCCACTCGCTCGATCTCCTCGCTCGGCAGAAGTCGGGGCTCGCCGAACAGCGTGGCCCTGTAGTACAACGTGGCGAGCCACTCGAGCAGCACGCTTCGCCAGTACGCCTGCTCGAGTGAGTCGCCGACCGTCAGCGTGCCGTGGCTCCCCAGGAGCACCGCGCTCCGCCCCTTGAGCGCGTCCATGACGGTGCCGGCGAGCTCGTCCGTCCCGAAGGTCGCATACGGCGCGACGCGCACCGGGCCCCCGAGCTCCGCGATCGTGTAGTGGATCGCAGGAAGCTCGTCGACGACGGTGGCGAGCGTGGTTGCATACGGTGCGTGCGTGTGGACGATCGCCCTCGCGTCGGTCCCGCGGTAGACGGCGAGGTGCATCGGCAGTTCGCTCGAAGGCACGCGCTCGGCGTCGACGACGAGACCGTCGACCTCGACGACACAGATGAGGCCGGGGTCGAGCTCGTCGTAGTCGACGGAGCTCGGCGTGATCGCGACGAGGTTGCCGGTTCGAACGCTGAGGTTTCCGGCCGTCCCCACGACGAGACCGTCCGGGCGAAGGAGCCCGGCGTGGTGGACGATCAGCGCGCGTTCGGACTCGAGCAGCATCCTTTGTGACCAAAGTCTAGTCCGTGCCCGGAGATCGTCAGCTCGCCGAGCACCCGTAAGACACGACCGCTCGACCCGATGTCGGCTCCCCGTCAGCTCGCGGGCGGCGCGGTGTCCTCCCCCGGGCCATCGCCGGGCCATTGCCCGGTGGCGCCAGTTCCGGTCGGGTCCACCATCGCGCCTTGAAAGTCGTCGCGCGAGACGCCTCCCTTCGCATAACGCGTTCGCAGCGAGAGGAATTCGGCAACGCCGTCTACCCCCGAAGGGAGCGGCTCACGTGGATCAGGAAGCGATCTGCATGGGGCCGATGTCGCGCTCGACGATCCGGATGAGCGCCTCGACGCAGCGAGCGTCGAAGGCTGTCCCTGATTCGTCCTGCATCAAGGCGAGGGCTCGATCGACGGACCAGGCGGGACGATAGACGCGGGGCGACACGAGCGCGTCGTAGACGTCGGAGACGCTGAGGATCCGGGTTTCGAGATCGAGGTCGTCCGCGGTCAGGCCACGTGGGTACCCCGTGCCGTCGAGGCGCTCGTGATGATCGAGTACGAGGCGCTCCACGCTTGCATCGAAGCCGCCGAGCTCGTTGAGGAGCTCCTGGCCGCGTTCGGGGTGCAGCCTGACGACGGCGAACTCCTCGTCGTCGAGGGGCCCGGGCTTCCGTAGGATCGAGTCGGGGACGGAGAGCTTGCCGACGTCGTGCAGGAGCCCGCCGATCGCGAGCAGCCGGAGGCGCGCCGCGGGGATCCCGAGGTCCTCCCCGAGCGGAGAAGCAGAGCCGATTCCGGGAAGCGGCGATGCATCAACGGCTTATCGGCTGATCACCGCCGGATCTGTAGGCATAGCTCGACCCAGCCGTTTCTCCCTTGACGGTCGGGCATGCGATGCGTACCGTCGCCGGGATGCCGGGCTCCATAGGCCACGACCGAGACGGACTGCATGCAGATCGGTAAGGCCGGCGACCCCGTCAGCCACATCTGCCAGGCCTACCCCGACCGGGTCGAGGTGCGCGGCCGCGATCTGTGTCGCGACCTGATGGGCAGGCTGAGTTTCACCGAGTACTTTCATCTGCTTCTGGCCGGCAGCGAGCCGAACGAGGAGCAGCGCTACTTTCTCGATCTGCTCCTCGTTTCGATCGCGGAGCACGGGATGATGCCGACCAACGTCGTCGCCCGGATGACCCTCGACGCCGACCCCGGGTCGCTGCAGGGCGCCGTCGCGGCGGGGATCCTGGGCTGCGGTCCGGTCATCCTCGGCACGTCCGACGAGTGCGCCCGCCTGCTGGAGTCGGCGCAGGAGAAGGTCGCCGCAGGCGGCGATCCCGCTGTTGTCGCCGAGGAGACAGCACGTGTGATACACGCCTCCGGCGGCAAGGCGCCGGGATTCGGCCACCCGGTGCACCGCCCGCTCGACCCCCGCGCAGAGCGCATCCTCGAACTCGCGGACGAACGCGGGGTGAGCGGCCCACATGTCCTGCTCGCCCGCGAGTTGCGCGACGCGGCCGCAACCGCCTGGGGTCGACCGCTCACGATGAACGTCTCGATGGCGATCGCGGCGGTGCTGCTCGACCTCGGCTTCCCGCCGGCCGCGGCGAAGGCCGTTCCGTTGCTCGCTCGCACCGCCGGCCTGCTCGCGCACCTGGTCGAGGAGCAGGAGAACCCGGTCGGCTTCCTCATGGCGGGGAGGGCCGAGGATGCGATCGCCTACGAGCCCAGGCCCGAGGACAGGTCGGACTGATGCTCGAGCCGGAGGTCGAGGCGCGCCCGTGGGTCGGGCAGCTCGCGATCGACGACGAGAGCTACCGCGCCGAGCTCGCCTACCTCTTCGACCGCTCGGACTTCTACCGCGAGAAGCTGGCCGCCGCGGGGTTCACCTCGGCAAAGGCGGCGGGCGATCTCGGAGACATCGCACGACTCCCGCTCACCGACAAGGACGAGCTCCGCGTCACCAGAACGAGCGACAACCCGTTCGGTGCCCACCTCTGCGCATCGCGATCCGAGATCTTCCGGATCTACTCGACGAGCGGGACGACCGGCACGCCGAGTTACATCCCGCTCACGCGGGTGGACCTCGAGAACTGGGTGACGAGCTCGGCCCGTAGTTACGCCGGGTCGGGCGTCACCGCCGGCCACCGCATCGTCTCCACCTACGGCGCCGGCCCCTTCGTCGCCGCTGTGGGGCTCGCTGCCTTCGACCGCATCGGCCTGTGCCACATACCCGTCGGCTCCGGCAACACGGAGCGGCTGATGCTCGCGATCGACCAGCTCCGACCCGAGGCCGCTGCACTCACACCGTCCTATGCCGCCTACCTGATCGAATGGGCGGCCGAGCGGGAGTTCGATCTCGTCGGGTCGAACGTGGAGCGCCTGCTGGTGGCGGGCGAGCCGGGCGGCGGCGAGCCGGCGTTCCGGGCGAAGCTCGAAGAGGGCTGGGGCGCCAGGGTCACCGAGGCGATGGGCATCGGCGACATCGGCGCGTCGCTCTGGGGGGAGTGCGAGGAGCAAGACGGCATGCACCTCGGCGCCCGCGGCTTCGTCCACGCCGAGCTGGTCGATCCCGAGACGGGCAGCGCGGTCGAGATGGTCGACGGCGCCACCGGCGAGCTCGTGCTGACGCATCTCCGTCAGCGTGCGGCACCGCTGCTGCGGTTTCGCACCCGCGATCACGTCCAGGTCAGAACGAGCCCGTGCAGGTGCGGCCGCACGGCTCCGCGCGTCCGTTGCATCGGGCGAACGGACGACATGCTCATCGTTCGCGGCGTCAATGTCTTCCCCTCGGCCCTCCGTGAGGTGGTGAGCGCGTTTGCCCCCGATGTCAGCGGCAACATCCTCGTCAGGCCGCGGACGCCGGGGGTCAAGCAGGCACCGCCCCTCCCGGTCAGTGTGGAGCTTGCGCAGGGCTCGACCGGAACCGCCGGTCTTGCCGACGCGATCCGCGACCGATTGCGTAACGTCCTCGTCGTGCAGACCGAGGTCGAGCTCGTGCCGTGGGGGAGCTTGCAGCGCAGCGACTACAAGTCCAAGCTTGTAGAACATCAGGTGGAGGTGGACGGCTGATGCAGAAGCTGCAAAGCCAGGGCGTGCACCACATCACGATCTGCGGCGCCGACCGGCGGACGTCGATCGACTTCTGGGAGGGCCTGCTCGGGATGCCGTTCGTGTTCGAGCAGCCCAACCTCGACAACGAAGGGGAGAGTCACCTTTACTTCGATCCGGGCGACGGCCGCCTCATCACCGTCTTCACCAACGAGGCGCGGACGCCCGACCCGCGTCGGACCCCGACGGATCCCGGTTGCGTCCACCACATCGCGTTCTCGCTGTCGAAGGCGACGTTCGATCAGGCGGTGGAGCGGCTCGACGCGCGCGGCATCAGGCACAGCGGTATCAAGGACAGGGGCTTCATGGACTCGATCTACTTCGACGACCCACTCGGGCTCACGATCGAGCTCGCGGCGTACCGCTTCGAGCCGCCGGCCGGCTTCACGCACGCGGAGGTCCTGCTCGAGGCCCATGGGCTCCGGGTGGCGCGCGGCGACCACCACATCGCCCAGTCCCACCTTGCAGATGCGATCGAGGCGCTCGTCCTGCGATCGCGTGCGTCTCTCTCGGACGACCGCTCACCCAGGAATCCATACAGTCGTGGGTAGCGTCCGCCTACGAGCGGCACGGTCTTGCGCCCGTCTTTTCATGACATCACACCGAGACACAGGGAGGTTCGCATGTCGGCCATCGCGCTCAACATCCTGAAGCCGAGCGTCAACAACCTGACCGTTCGTATCTTCGTGCGGGCTGCAGGGCTCGACTTCGAAGAGATCGACGTCTGGGGGAAGACAGGGACACCGGAGTTCCTGGCAAAGGATCCGGCCCATCTGACGCCGATGATCGAGGAGGAGGGGCTGCCGCGAGGGTCGCTGTGGGAGAGCTGCGCGATCATGCAGTACCTCTGCAACAAGCACGGGCTGACCCGGTTCTATCCCGAGGATCCGGCCGAGCGGGCGATGGTCGACAGCGCGATGTTCTACTTGATCGGAACGCTTTATCCGCTCGTCGCCCGCGCCACTTACGGTGCTCTCTCGTTCCCGCAGTATCCGGGCGAGGTCGGCTCTTCCGACGCGGACGACGATGCGAAGGCGGCGGCGCAGGCCGTGTGCGAGACCTCGATTGCCGAGCCGCTCGACGTGTACCGCGCCTTCTTCCTGGACGGGAGGCAGTTCATCGGCGGCAGCTCGCCGTCGATCGCCGACATCAGGCTCGCCGCGACGCTCGAGTTCCTGCGCGCGATCGATTACGACTTCCCGGTCTGGGCGGAGGAGTATATGGCCGCAATGGAGGAAACCCTGGGCGAGGCATATGCCGAGCCGGCGGCGGACGTGCGCGGCTACATCGAGTACGCGAGGTCGCAGAGCACGTAGCCCAGGCAACCCTCCCGGTCCGGCACCGTCGCGTGACGAAGGCTTTCGACGCCGCGAAGTCCGACGTCTAGCCCCGAGCCTCCTGCAGCGCTCGCCAGACCCGCTCGCCGTTCGCCGGCATGTCCACATGCCGGACGCCGAACGGGGCGAGGGCGTCGATGACTGCGCTCTGGACGGCCGGCGTCGCCCCGATCGTCCCGGACTCGCCGATGCCCTTGGCTCCCAGAGCGTTCACCGGGGTCGGTGTCTCCATCTCGACCGTCTCGAACGACGGCAGCTCTGCCGCCGACGGGAAGGCGTAGCCGAGGAAGTTGGCCGTGAGCGGGTTTCCGTCTTCGTCGTAGACGAACTCCTCGTAGAGGGCCTGTGCCACTCCGGTCGCCACGCCGCCGTGGACCTGGCCCTCGGCGATGACGGGGTTGATGATGCGGCCGGCATCGTCGACCGCGACGATGCGCCGGAGCTCGACGGCTCCGGTCTCGGTGTCGACCTCGACGACTGCGACGTGAGCGCCGAACGGGAACGTCGGAGCGCCGGCCTTGAATGTCTCCTCGGCCCGCAACTCGCCGAGCCGTCCCTCGCTGTGCGCTCTCGAGGCCAGGTCGCGCCAGGTGAGGGTTGGGGTGGGGGAGCCGATCACGTGGAAGCCGCCGGCGTCGGTGTCGAGCACGACGTCGTCGACGTTCGCTTCGAGATGCTCGGCGGCGAGTTGCCGAGCGCGCTCCGCGACCTCCTGCGCTGCCTGCTGGGCCGCGACACCGCCGATCTGGGTCGACTTGGAACCATACGTGCCGACGCCCTGGCGCACCTCGTCGGTGTCTCCCTTGACGACTCTCACCGCCTCGATCGGAAGGCCCAGCCGGTCGGCGACGATCATGGCGAACGTCGTCTCGTGCCCTTGCCCGTGTGAGAACGAACCCGTGCGGAGGATGGCCTCGCCGTCCTCCGTGATCTCCACGGCGCCGAACTCGGGCTCGACCAGTCCGTTCGTGATCTCGACGTACACGCTGACGCCGATGCCCAGTGCGCGCCCGCCGCCTTCCTTGCGCCGCCGCTGCTGCTCCGCCCGCAGCGCCTCGTAGTCGGCCGCCTCGAGCGCAAGGTCGAGGGCCCGCTCGTAGTCGCCGCAGTCGTAGCGCGCACCGGAGGCGGTGGTCAAGGGGAATGCATCGGAGGCGAAGAGATTGCGTCGCCGCACCTCGGCGGGGTCGAGCCCGATCTCCCCGGCGAAGAGGTCGATAGCCCGCTCGATCGCCTGCGTCGCCTCGGGCCGGCCGGCGCCGCGGAACGGGCCGATGGGCGTCGTGTTGGTGACGACGCACGTGAACTCCGTTTCGATCTTCGGGATCGCGTACACGCCGCTCGCCATCAGCGAGGTAAAGCCGGGGAGGACAGCCGCGATCCGCGGATAGGCGCCGACGTCCTGGAGGATGCGAAGACGGTAGGCCTCGACGGTGCCGTCACCGGCTCCTCCGATCGTGAAGTCGAGCACCGCGGCGCGACCGTGAGTCATGGCGACCATGTTCTCGCTGCGAGTCTCGGTCCACCGGACCGGACGCCCCGTGTGGCGGGCGAGCCACGAGACCAGGATCTCCTCGACTGCGAGCATCTTGGCGCCGAAGCCGCCGCCGACGTCCGGTGCGACGACGCGAACGTCGGCCGGGTCGAGGCCCAGGCTCATCGCCAGACCGTCTCGATCCTGGTGCGGTGTCTGCGTCGAGAGCCACAACGTCAGACGTCCGTCGTCTCCCACGACGGCCGCGCACGAGCGCGGCTCGAGCGGGCACGCTGCCAGCCGTTGGCTGACGAGGCGTCCCGAGACGACCGTCTCGCAGTCGTCGAACAACGACTCGTCCCGCTCCGCCGGGTGGCTCGCGCACACGTTGGTGCCCGACTCGGGGAAGAGCAGTGATTCACCGGCGAGCGCCTTTTCGGGGTCGACGACGGCCGGTAGCGGGTCGTACTCGACGAGGACGAGCTCGGCGGCGTCGACGCCCTCCGCGCGGCTGTCCGTGACGACGGCGGCGACGATGTCGCCCACGAAACGGACGACCTCCGCTGCGAGGAACGGTCGTCCCATGCCCTGATCGAGACCCGGGAACGGAGGCGGCTGGAACGAGCCGAGGCCCACGTCCGAGGCCGTGAACACCTGCGTCCCGGGCAACTCGAGGGCGGCCGACGCGTCGATGTCCACGATGCGCGCGTGGGCGTACGGCGACCGGACGAATGTGACGTGGAGCGCACCCGGTAGGTCCATGTTCTCGACGTAGAGGCCGTTGCCGAGAAGGAAGCGCGAATCCTCGCGCCGGAGGATCCTCTGGCCCATCATGCCGCTCATGCGTGGAGTCTTACACGTTGGTGCGCCGGCCCGTGGGACGACGCTCATTTGGACTACTCGCGAGGCCGTGGAAAGATGCCGAGATGACTCTCCCCCCGAGAACACCCAAGGATCTGGTCCTGGCGCCTGTCGCGGCGAACATCGACCTGAACCTCCAGTCTCTGCGAGACAAGTCGCCGAGCGAGATCGGCGATGCGGTCGCGATTGCCCTCAACGTCGACCGGAGCGCCGATCGCGACCAACGCGCGGCCCGGATCCTGGAAGTGGCGCTCCGCCTCGTCGATCTGCACGAGTGGCAGGCGGAGATCACGGACGACTCGGCACGCTTGAGACTCAGCGGAGGCTCGGTGACGATCGACCTCGGCCTCAGCGCGACGATCATCCAGTACATCGAGAGCGGCCCCTGACCGACCACGAGTAGGTACGACGTGGACGACCTGACTCGACTCGGTGTGGGCGACGCAGCGGAACTGATCGCGCAGCGCAGTCTGTCCGCGTCCGAGCTCACCGCAGCCTGCCTGACGCGAATCCACGAATGCGACGGAGCACGCAGCCATGAGGGAGATCCCCGCTCGATCAATGCGTGGGTGCGCGTCTACGAGGAAGATGCGCTCGCGGCCGCCGCTTCGGCCGACGAGCGTTTGAGCCCCGCCGGCGTGCGCCGGCACGGCCCGCCCTCGGCTTTGACGGGGATCCCGCTCGGGCTCAAGGACTTGTACGGCGTCGCGGGGAAGCCGGTGACCGCCTCGAGCCGCCTCCTCGAGGACGTGCCGGCGGCGGACTGCGACGTGTGGCGACGCCTGGCCGCGGCGGGCATGGTGCTTCTCGGCCATCTGCACACCCACGAGTTCGCCGCCGGCGGGACGACTGACCAGGTCGGAAGCCCCTGGGCCCGTGAACGTTCCGTGGGTGGGTCGAGCGGCGGCTCGGCGGCCGCGCTCGCGGCGGGTATGGTTCCCGCCGCCACCGGCACGGACACCGCGGGATCGCTTCGCATCCCATCCGCCTGTTGCGGCACCTCGACCATCAAGCCGACCCGGGGCCGGGTCTCGATGGCAGGAGTGGTGCCGTTGTCGTGGAGCCTCGATCACGCCGGCCCGATGGCGCGTTCCCTCTCCGACTGTCGGTTGCTGCTGGCGGCGATGGCCGGGCCGGACAGCGGACGCGCCGAAAGCGCGCTCCACCGGACAGGTTCGGAACCGCTGAACGATCGCGGGTCGTCGCGACCGCTCGACGGCCTACGCCTGGCCGTCTCCCCGCGCGTGGCGGAAGCCGACCTCGACCCCGACGTCGCAGCCGGCTTCGACCTCGCGCTCGCTGCCTGCCGCCGGCTCGGCGCGTCGCTCGCCGAGCCGCCGCCTCCCGACGTGAACTGGGACGTGGGCGAGGACTTCCTCGACGTCCTGACGACGGAGATGCTCGTGTATCACCGTCGCTTCGACGGGAGGCGCGAGCTCTATCGGCAGTCGTTACGCGAATGGGTCGAGGAGGGAGAGCGGCGTGCCGTGTCAGGAGAGGCATACGTCGCAGCGCAATTGCGGCGGCGCGGGCAGACGGGTGCCTGGGCGGCCTGGCTCGACGAGCACCGGCTGACGGCAGTCATCGAGCCGACGATTCCCGTCGTCGCCCCGCTGCGCGGAGACGGGTACGAGCACGCAGGGAGCGACTACGCCCTGATCTCGCTCACGCATCTGTGGGACTGGACCGGCTTCCCCGTGGCGGCGCTCCCAGCGGGCGTCGGACGCAGCGGCCTCCCCGTCGGCGTCTCGCTGATCGGTCCGGCCGGCTCCGACTCGGAGCTGTTGTCGGTGGGTGTCGCCCTGCAGGCGGAGCTCGGCGTACCCGAGCCGCCTGCGTTGCAGTGATTCAGCCGAAGCGCGGCCCGGGTCCCGTCACGTAGCGTTGTCCGAAAGAGGCCAAGGCTCTCAGGTGAGGTCGTGCCGTCTCGTCGCGTGAGACTACGGGGCGGGGCTGCGCGGGAAGGATGTGCGATGTCGAGTTGCTCCCATCTGGACACGATCGCCGTGACACAGCTTCCTTCCTCGATTGCGGGGTGCGAGGACTGCTTGAAGGTCGGGGCGGGGTGGGTCCATCTGCGCATGTGCACGACGTGCGGGGGCATCCGCTGCTGCGATGACTCACCGAACCGGCACGCGTCGGCGCATCACCACTCGAGCGGGCATCCCATCATCCGTTCGGCCGAGGCAGGGGAGGACTGGTTCTGGTGCTTCGAGGACGGTCTCGCGTTCGCATTCGCCTCCGAGGCGACATGAGTCCGCGAGCTGCGTCGGCGTGACGTCCGTGCAGCGCATGACGCTGGTCGCCGCGATCCTGGGATCGAGCGTTGCCGCGATCGACGGCACGATCGTGAACGTCGCACTACCGGCGGTCCAGGCGGATCTGGGCGGAGGCCTCCAGGCCCAGCAATGGATCTCGAACGCGTACACGCTGACGCTCGGCTCGCTGATCCTGATCGGCGGCTCGCTGGGCGACATCTACGGCAAGCGGCGCGTGTTCGAAATCGGCATCGCGTCGTTCGGCACCCTCTCGCTGGTCTGCGCTGTCGCGCCGACCATCGAGACGTTGATCGCCGCGCGCGCCTTGCAGGGGGCGGCGGGAGCATTGCTCGCGCCGAGTTCGCTGGCGATCATCGTTGCCGCGTTCTCGGAGCGGGCGCGGGGCGCGGCGATCGGCTCGTGGACGGCCTGGGGCGGGATCGCGATCATCGTCGGTCCGCTCGCGGGCGGACTGATCGTCGATCAGACCTCGTGGCGCTGGATCTTCGCGATCAACGTCCCGCTCGTGATCGTCACGTTGATCCTCGTGCGATCGGCAGTGCCCGATGGGCCGTCGGTGAGCCGAAGGGTCGACTTCCTCGGCGCCGGGCTCTGTGGCCTGGGCCTCGCCGGCGTCGTGTTCGGCTTGATCGAACAACCGCGCTTCGGCTGGAACAGCCCCGTGATCGTTGTCTCCCTGCTCGGCGGCATCCTGGCTTTCGGATCGTTCCTCGCCTACGAGCGGCGGGCGTCGGATCCCATGCTGCAGCTCGAGCTCTTCGCCCGTCGCAACTTTGCTCTCGCGAACCTGCAGACTCTCTCGATGTATGCCGGGCTCTCGATTCTCTTCTTCTTCCTCTTCATCTTCCTGCAGCAGGTCGCCGGCTACTCGGCGCTGAAGGCGGGGCTGACGACGATCCCGTCGACGGTGGTCATGTTTACCCTGTCGAGCCGCATGGGTGCTCTCGCAGACCGGTTCGGCCCGCGGTTCTTCCTCGCAGGCGGACCCCTCGTGGCCGCGGCGGGGATCCTGCTCTTCCTCAGGGCGGGTCTCGAGACCTCGTATCTGCATGACCTGCTCCCGGCACTCGTCGTCTTCTCGCTCGGGCTCGCCATGACCGTGGCGCCGTTGACGGCCACGGTTCTCGCCGACGCCGACGAGAGCGATGCCGGCATCGCATCCGCGATCAACAACGCGATCGCACGGGTCGCCGGACTGATCGGGGTCTCGGCGATCGGGGCATTCGTCTCGGGGCAACTCGCAGGCGACACGTTCGCGCCGAACAACGGATCGGTGCGGGCTTTCCACGAGGCGATCGTGATCTGCTCCGCGCTGGTGGCCGCCGGTGGCGTCGTAGCACTCTTCGGCATCCGGAATCCGGCCCGGGTCGTCAAGGCAGAAGCGTGCCCCGGCGGACAGTTCGCGGGAATCCCCCGACCGGCGGTTGTCGATTGACGGTCTCGGCGGGCGCGCGAACGGAGACGAAATGTCCTGTACCTTCGGAAAGGAGCCTTTGATGAACGACGAACAGATCCAGAGGGCGATCGAGGAGCTCGTCGCCGAAGAGCACCGCCTCTGGGAAGATCAGGCCCGGGGCGGTGACCACGTCGCTTCGGACGCGGAACGGTTGGCGGTGGTGAAGGTCACGCTTGACAGGTACTGGGATCTCCTGCGCCAGCGGCGAGCCTACGCGGAGCACTCGCTCGACCCGGATGCCGCAACCGTCCGCGACGCGTCGGTTGTGGAGAGCTACCGCCAGTAACGCGACGGACAACGTCAGGCGGCCGCTCGCGGGCGTTCGTTGCCCGCGTGCGTCGCGATGCCCTCGACGACGGTTGCCGTGACCGACGTCTCGATTGCCCCCCCGGGCTGGAGCCAGGCGGCGGTGCCGTCGGCCACGTTCTGCGCGAGTCCGCCGGGAGGGCTCGTGGACGGCTCGGTGAGAAGAACGTAGTGGCCGCGCCAGCCCCCGTAGACGCCCCAGAGCCAGGTCGTCCGGAACAGCTCCGGGTCGAACGTGATCCGGAGGCCGAGTGACCGCGACGGATGTGTGACCGCACACCATCCGTCGCTCGGCCCGACGGTGAAGAGCCACTCCGTCAGGCCCGCCTCTTCGGGGAGCACCGCGGCCAGGTCGAGGTCGCCGTGGACAGGCCACCGGATAGGCAGTGTCGGCACGCCGAACCGTCCCGGCTGTGCGGCAACCGCTACGAGCCCTTCGACGGGCAGATGAATCCGCGAGTCCGGCTCGATCGCGTGGGCGACATGCAGGCTCCAGGCGAACGGCACCGACTGGGTGCCGAGGTTCGTGAGCCGGTGGCGGAAGCAGACGTCGAGGCTGTCGCGGCTAAGCGTCACCCATTTCTCCATCAGGCACGGCAACGCGACCGTGAACCGTTTGAGGGCGACCGTGGCCGTCACGCCGTCGTCCTCCTCGACCGTCCAATCCCAGGGGCCGTGCCAGAGGTCGCCGTGATCGTGGAACGTGTTCCCGTCCAGCTCGCACGCAGGATCGGTCGGGAAGAGCTCGTCCCAACCGCCGCACCAGACGTCGTCGAACGGTGCGCCGGGATACGTCCGCCGCAACGGCACGCGCGGGTTCTGCCAGAGCAGGTTGACTCCCGTCGGCCGGTGTACGAGGTCGAGGATCTTCGCGCCCGCCTGGGGGAACAGCGTCAGCCGCAGGCGGTCGCCCTCGAGCGCGAGCCCGGGAACTCCCTCGTGCACGAGTGTCGTATCGACGATCGGCGCAGTGCTCACTCGCCCTTCAGTGCACCCGAGACGAGGCCGCGCACGAAGTAGCGCTGGCCGAAGATGTAGACGGTGACGATCGGCAGCGTGGCGAGCGTCAGCCCTGCCATGATCGCCGGTACGTCGAGGCTGTAGCGGCTCTGGAACCCCGTGATCCCGATCATCAGCGTCTTCTTCGAGTCGTCCTGGAGGAAGACGAGGGCGATCAGCAGCTCGTTCCAGACCCAGAGCAGGTTGACGACCGCGAGCGTGACGAGAGGTGCTGCCGACAGCGGCAGCACGATGCGCCGGAACACGCGCCAGGACGAGGCTCCGTCGATCACCGCTGCCTCGATCAGGCTGGCCGGGATCGTGCGAAAGAAGTTCGTCAGCATGTAGACCGAGAACGGCAGCATCAGCCCGACGTAGATCAGGATCACGAGCCGGAAGGTCGAGATCTGCCCGATCCGCACGCCGAACACGAACAGCGGCACGAGCAGGACGACGGGCGGAACCACCATCAGCGCGACGAGCACGCCGAGCACGGTGTCGCGTCCGCGGAACGACCAGCGCGCGAACCCCCAGGCGGCGAGCGCCGCGACGAGCAGCGTCACGGCCACCGACGAGACCGAGAGGAAGCACCGTGTTGCCGAGCCAGCGCGGGAACTGGTCGCCGAGCGCCGTGCGGAAGCCGGCGAGCGTCGGGTCGGAGATCGGGGCCCACGGGTGCGCGAGGAAGCTCGACTGGGTCTTGAACGCCGCCGTGATCATCACGTAGACGGGGAAGAGCGCCATCAGGTCGCCAGGATCAGGAGGCCGTGCTTGGAGACGCGTCGCCGGCGATGCGCCTACTCATCGAGCCCGATCCCGGCGCGGCGCTGGATGCGGAAGAACATGGCGATGAGGACGAGCGTGACGGCGAAGAGGGTGACCGCCGCAGCCGACGCGATCTCGGGCGACTGGTACTGGAAGGCGGTCTGGTAGATGTAGAGCTCTGTCACCTGGGTCGCGTCGCCGGGGCCTCCCTGGCCGTTCGTCATCACGTAGACGTAGTTGAAGACCCAGGAGACCATCGTGATCGCCTCGACCACGACGTAGAAGACGATCACGCCCGGAGAGCTGCGGGATCGTGATCCGCCGGTGGAGCCGGAAGAACCGGGCGCCGTCCATCCGCCCGGCCTCGAAGATGTCGGACGGGACGGAGAGGAGCCGCGCGAGGAAGAGGACGATGCCGAAGCCCAGCTCGCGCCAGACGATCACGGCGGTCATCGTCCAGAGGGCCCAGCGCGGCTGGCCGAGCCAGTCCTGCGCCAGCCCGCCGAGGCCGACGGCCCGGAGCAGTCTGGTTGACGAGGCCGTTGAACTGCAGCAGCTGCCCGAAGACGACGCCGATCACCGGGATCGCGAGCACGTAGGGCAGGAACAGCGCCCAGCGGTGGAAGCGCCAGCCACGCAGCCCTTCGAAGAGCAGGATCGAGAGCAGGAGCGACGTCGCGACGAGGATCGGCACCGCGAGCAGCAGCCGGGCGTTGTGGCCGAGCGCGGTGCGGAAGGTCGGATCGCACCAGGTGACGCGGAAGTTCTCGGTCGTCCAGGTGCCGTCGAAGCGCAGTGAGGTCTTGCACGAGCTCGACCATCGAGTAGCCGAAGACGAAGACGACGATCGCGACCGCGGGCGCGATCCAGAGGAACGGCTCGAAACGGCCCGGCCGGAAGCGGCGCCGTCTCCTCGGGGCGGGAGAGAGCGACGGTGTCGGAGGTCACTCGACCCCCGACACCGTCGTGCTGACGCGTGGTCTACTTGTACGAGGCCGACCACGTCTTGAAGTTCGCCATCTGCTTCCGCTGCGTGAGTCGGATCCGCTGGGCGATCTTCTCCGTCGCCGCCGCGGCCTGGTCGGCGTCGGTGTTGCCGCCGAGCAGGAGCTGGGCCTGCGCGAAGTAGGCCTTCGCGTCCAGCTCCGGCGGGATGAAGTTCTCCAGGTACGGAGAGCCGTTCTTGACGAGGTCGAACAGCACCTTCTGCTGCGGCAGCGTGATCAGCTTCGTGTTGAACCGGTTGTCGGCCGGGAACGCGCCGGTCGTCTTGAACCAGGCGGCCATCCGCTCCGGGCTGTGCATGAACATGATGAAGTCGGCCGCCACTTCCGGGTTCTTCGTCCACGAGGTGATCCCGACCGTCTGCGACGTCGAGCCGAGCTTGCCGGCGTACGGGCCGTTGCCCCACTTCGGCATCGCCATCACGCCGAGCTTGGCGACGCCGACGCTGCTTGACGAACTTCTTCACGTCGGATCCGGCCGAGACGGTCATCGCCGCCTTGCCCTGGACCATCGCCTGCTGGGCCGTGTAGAGGTCCTGCGAGTTGATGTCGTTGTTCCAGCACTTGTGGTCGCGCAGCTCCTGCAGGCGCGTCCAGTAGGCGGCGAGCTTCGGGTCGGTGAACTTCGCCTTGCCGGTCGTCGCGTCGAGGACGTCGCTGATCGAGGTGATGCCCTGGGCGCCGATGATCGAGAACAGCCAGCCGCCGAACCAGCCGTCCTTGACGCCTCCGGCGATCGGCGTGATCCCCTTGGCGTTCAGCGTATCACACGCCTTCAGCAGCGCGCTCCACGTCGTCGGCACCGTGACGCCCGCCTTCGCGAGCACGTCCTTGCGGTACAGCACGGGGAACGACGGCTGCACGTACCACGGCGCCGTCCAGACCTTCCCGTCGTAGGTGTCCTCTTTCGCGTTGAGGTAGTGCGCGAGCTCGGACTTCGGGATGTAGTCGGACACCGGCTTGGTGTTGCCGTGCCAGGCATCGTCGAGCGCCCAGATGCCACCCCAGAAGTACTGGATGTCCGGGCCCTTCTTGGCGGCCGCTGCGGCCTTGAACGCGGGGATGAGCCCGTCCGTCGTCTGCAGGACGGTCTTGATCTTCACGTTCGGGTGCTTCTTCTCGTAGAGCGCGACCGTGTCGCGCCAGCCAGCACTTTGCGCCTGCCGCCTCCTGCTCACCCCACCACGACATCGTCAGGTTGACCGGCCCCGTCGGAAGCGCCTTCCGCGTCGTCGTCGACGATCGTGCGGCGAGCCCTGCGGTTGCCAACACTGTCGCGGTCACGACTGTAACGGCCACGACGACCCCGAGCTTGCGATGCATTCGTTAGCCCTCCTTTGGATTCTGGATCTCGATCTTCCTCCCTGGGCGCACTCCGTGCAACGGGTGGTCAGAGGCTCAGGTCGTGGCCGGACAGCACCTCGCAGCCGTCGGCCGTCACGAGGACGACCTGCTCGACGCGGACGCCGGCGCCGGCGTACGTCCCCGGCTCGATCGCGACGACCATCCCGGGCTCGAGCACCGTCGCCGACCCCGGGACGAGGCGGGGCTCCTCGTGGTACCCCGTGCCGAGGCCGTGGCCCGTGTGGTGCGGGAACTCGAGCTCTGCCCGCGCCAGGGCGTCCAGATCGCCGGCGACCACGCCGGGCCCGATCGCGTCGACGAGGTCGGCAAGCACCGTCGCGTGCATGCGCATGGGCTTCACGCGCCTCGGCGCCGGGCTCGCCGACCGCGAAGGTCGCGCACGAGTCGCCCCAGTAGCCCGCGACGCGAGGAACGAGGTCGCAGAGCACGAGGTCGCCGTCCGCGATGATCCGACTGCTCGGCGGGCCGCCGATCTCCGCCGTGCGCGGACCGGCGACGAGATCGGCCAGAACCGGCAGCCGGGTGCGCGCTGCGCTCTCCATCGCGCCACGAACGGCCGTCCACAGCTCGAGCTCCGTGATCCCCGCATCCGCGTGGGCCCGCGCCGCCCGCTGGCCCGCGTCGCACACGGCGATCGCCGCGCGGATCAACTCGACCTCGTCCGGATCCTTGACCGCCCGTGCCCGCGCGAGCTCGTCCGCCGACGTCGACCCAGTCGAGGCCCGCCGCGAGCGCAGCAGGCAGCGTGCCGGCGTCGATCGCGATCCGGGAGCCGGAGAGGACGTCGGTCAGCGCTCGGACCGCCGCGCCGACGGGGTCGAGCGGGCCGATTCCGAAGCCCGGGTAGGTCGCGACCTCACAGCCCGTCGCCGTCGCAGGCTCGGCCTCGTCGTCGCTGACGACGAGCACCGGAGCTGCAGCTGAGTTCAGCACGGCGATCGGCGGCAGGGCGAACGGGCTCGGCCCCGATCTCGATCTCGGGTGCATAACCCGTCAGCCACGTCACCACGGACGGATGCGCAACGACGAGCGTGCCCGCACCCGCCGTCTCGGCGATCGTGATCGCCCTCTGCGCGCCGGGGCAGCATCAGAACGTCACCGTCAGTCCGCCGTCGACCGTGAGAACCTGTCCCGTCATGTAGGTGTTCCGCTCGCTGGCGAGCCACGCGACGTGCTGCGCGATCTCGTCGGGCATCGCGTAGCGGCGGATCGGGATCTTCCCGTGCTTGACGTAGAGATCGGTGAACCACTCGCTCTCGAGCTCGTTCTTGCCGTCGATGACGGACATCCGGGTGGCGACGAAGCCGGGTGCGACGGCGTTGACGAGCACGCCGTGGCGTGAGAGCTCGACCGCTTGTGTCCGCGTCGCCTGCTCCAGGCCGCCCTTGGCGACGTCGTAGGAGAGCGCCGAGCTCCTCGCCGAAACGGCCGTGGACGGAGGTGATGTTGACGATGCGACCGTAGCCGCGCTCGATCATCCCTCGTGCCACCCTGCTCGCGAGGAAGACGGGGGCGTGGAGGTTGATTGCGAGCACATGCCGGTAGGACTCGAGCGTCAGGTCGATGCCAAGCGCGGGCTCGTAGACGCCGGCGTTGTTGACGAGGACGTCGATCGGCCCGATTGACGCTTCTGCCTCGGCGAGCAGCCCCTCGAGAGATTCGGTCGCCGACAGGTCCCAGCGCACCCCGTGCACGGACGGCCCGAGATCGGGCACCTCCTCGATGTCGACCGCGGCGACCTGGGCACCCTCGGTCGCCAGCAGTTCCGCGATCGCGGAGCCGATCCCGTTGGCTGCCCCCGTCACGAGCGCCGTGCGTCCTTCGAGCAGTGTCATGCGGTGCTCCCTCGCTCGTTGTCGTCTGGCCGTTTCGGGGCGGCCGGTTATGGTCACGTGGCATGCATGCTTCCCGCAACGCGTCTCGGCGTCAACGCCGATGAGGATCACCGAGGTCGAGCCGATCGTCTTGCGCCTCGCTCAGGTCGATGCGACCCGGGCCGACGGAACCCAGGACGCATTCCTCGTGCGGATCCACACCGACGAGGGGATCGTCGGGGTGGGCGAGGCCGACACGGCCCCGCTTCTTGCGCGGACGATCATCGAGATGCCGTCCTCCCACTCGCTCGCTCGGGGCCTTCGCGAGGTTCTGGTGGGCGAGGACCCGTTGCAGATCGACCGCCTCTGGCAGCGGATGTTCCACGCGAGCGACCACTATGGCCGACGAGGTGCCGCGCTCCACGTGATCAGTGCGATCGACATCGCTCTCTGGGACATCGCCGGCAAGGTCGCCGGTCGCCCGGTCTGCGAGCTTCTCGGCGGCCGCCGCCTCCGCGACATTCCCGTCTACGCGAGCGAGGTGATGCCGGACACGCCCGACGACGTGCGGCGCATCGCAGGCCGCACGGTCGAAGCCGGATACGTGGCGCTCAAGCTTGGCTGGGGGCCGCTCGGTCGCGACCTCGCGTATGACGAGGATCTCGTCCGCGCCGCACGCGAAACGCTTGGCCCGGACCGCGCCCTGATGCTCGACGGTGGTCGTGCCTACACCGTGCAGCGGGCCCTCGAACTGCTGCGTCGGGTGGAGGAGCAGCGTCTCTACTGGTTCGAGGAGGCACTGCAGCCGGACGACCTCGCGGGCTACCGTCGCCTCGCCGACCGTGCAGAGGTGCGCATCGCGGCGGGAGAGGCGGACGAGACGCTGGCACCGTTTCGCGCGCTCGTCGAAGAGGCGCAGCTCGACGTGTTGCAGCCGGACATCGCCCGCTGTGGAGGTTTCACCGTGGCTCGTCAGATCGCGTTGCTCGAGCGGTCCTCGGCAGTCGAGATAGTGCCGCACTGCTTCTCGACGGGCATCCTCGTCGCCGCTTCGCTGCACTTCGTCGCAACGCTCGACCGCGCCAACCTGGTCCGAGTACTCGGTCGCCGACTCGCCGCTCGTGAACGGCATCCTGCAGGAGCCGTTCGTGCTCGAACGCGGGTGCCTCGCCGTCCCGGCCGGGCCAGGCCTCGGAGTCGAGCTCGACCTGGATGCGATCGCCCACCTCAGAGTGGGCTGAGTGGACACCGGCTAATGGCCGCGATCGAGTTTCGCGGCGTCACGAAGCGGTTCCCGGACGGGACGATCGCCGTCGACGATCTTCACCTCCGCATCGAGGACGGCGAGTTCATGATCTTCGTCGGCCCGTCCGGGTGCGGCAAGACCACCGCTCTGCGGATGGTCGCGGGCCTCGAGCGGCCGACCTCGGGCGAGATCCTCGTGGGCGACGTCGTCGTCAACGACCTCGATCCGGTCGATCGCGACATCGCCATGGTGTTCCAGAACTACGCGCTCTATCCGCACATGACGGTGCGCGCCAACATCGGCTTCCCGCTCGAGACGCAGCGAATGCCGAAGCCGGAGCGGGAGCGGCGGATCGCGGAGGCGGCCGCGCTGCTCGGGCTCGAGGACCTGCTCGACCGGAAGCCGCGGGCGCTCTCGGGCGGGCAGCGCCAGCGCGTCGCGATGGGAAGAGCGATCGTCCGCCATCCGCAGTCGTTCCTGATGGACGAGCCCCTCTCGAACCTCGACGCCAAGCTGCGGGTGCAGATGCGGGCAGAGCTCGCAAAGCTGCACCAGCGCCTCGGCGTGACGACGTTGTACGTCACCCACGACCAGGTCGAGGCGATGACGCTCGGTCAGCGCGTCGCCGTGCTCAACCAGGGTGTCGTCCAGCAGGTGGATGCGCCGGAGGTGCTGTACAACCGGCCCGCCAACAAGTTCGTGGCTTCGTTCATCGGTAGCCCGTCGATGAACTTCCTCCGGGCCCGCAGCGACGGCCGGGCGATCGTCTTCGGCGGCTTCGCCTTGCCGCTGCCCGAGGCGGTCACGACGCGGCTCCGGCACACCGAAGGAGACGTGCTCGTCGGGTTGCGGCCCGAGCACTTCTCGGACGCCCGCGTCTCCGGTGGCGGCGCCCAGATCCCGGTCACGGTCGAGATCACCGAGCAGCTCGGCTCCGAGACCCTCGTCTACTTCCGCGTCGACGGCGTCAGCGCCGAATCGACAGGTGAGTCGGAGGCGGAGCTCGGGGGAGCATTCGTCGCCCGGCTCGACCCACGCACGCATCCCGTGCCGGGCGAGCGGCTCCAGCTCGGAGTCGACGTCGAGCGCGCCCACTTCTTCGACCCTCTTGACGGAGCAACCTTGACGACGTGAACGCCTTCGGCCCCGGCGGCGCGGTGCGGCCGGGGAGCCGCTCGTCGGCGGGATATACTCGACGGCTCCCTGACGAACCGGGCTCGAGAGGAACTCTCAGATGGTGCTCAACGGGCAAGTCGCGATCGTGACGGGGGCCGGAACGGGTCTCGGTCGTGGCATCGCGCAACAACTCGCCGAGGCCGGAGCATCGATCGCGGTGGTCGAGATCGACGCCGACGCCGCTGGAATCGCGGCCGGCGAACTCGAGCAGACCGGCGTCGAGGCTCGTGCGTATCCGACGGACGTGGCGGTGAGCAAGCAGGTCGACGCCGCCTTCGCGGCCGTCGTCAGCGATTTCGGACGGCTCGACATCGTGGTCAACAACGCCGGCATCAGCCGCGTAGGCCCGCACACGCAGGACGTCACGGACGAGGACTGGCACGACTCGATCGCGGTCATGCAGTCGGGGGTCTTCTTCTGCATGCGCGCCGCCGGGCGGATCATGGTGCCGCAGCGCTCGGGCTCGATCGTGAACATCTCCTCGATCCGCGGCTTCTCGCCCAACCCCGGCCGCATGACGTACTGCGCGCCCAAGGCAGCGGTCATCATGATGACGAGCGTGGCTGCAGGGGAGTGGGCGCCGCACGGCGTCCGTGTGAACGCGATCGCCCCCGGTGTCCTGCGCACCCCGATGTGGGACGCGGACGTCGCTCGTGGGGCGATCGACGAGCAGTTCTACGTGGACACCGTCCCGGTGCATCGCCTCGGGCTTCCGTCGGAGGTCGGCAAGCTCGTCGTCTTCCTCTGCTCCGACGACGCCTCGTACATCACCGGCAGCGTGCACACGATCGACGGCGCTCTCACATCAATCCCCGCCGGCTGACGGCGGCTGGAGACAGGGGTTGTTCCTTCCGCTCGTCGACCTGTTCGCCGACGACGAAGTCACGCGTCTGTTCTCGGAGGAATCGATCGTCGGCGCGTGGCTCGAGGTCGAGCGGGCGTCTGGCCCACTCACAGGCCGAACTCGGAATCATCCCGGTCGTCGCTGCGGCCGCGATCGACGAGGCGGCAACCGCGGGCAGGATCGAGCTCGCCCACCTCCGCGAACGCACCGTCGTCGTCGGCTATCCGATCCTGCCGCTCCTCGAGCAGATCGCGATTCCTCGCCGGCTGCGGGCCGTCACATCCACTGGGGAGCGACGACGCAGGACATCATGGACACGGGCCTCGGCGCTCATCCTCGGACGCGCGCTCGACCGCATCGAGACTCTCGTGCACGCACTCGGTGACGAGGTGGCGGCGCAAGGCCGATGCGCACCGCGGGACCGTGATGCCGGGCCGGACACACGCCCAGCCGGCGGTGCCCATCACGTTCGGTGGCAAGCTGGCCGTCTGGCTCGCCGAGCTCACTCGCCACACCGAGCGGCTCCGCGCCGTCCGAGAGCGGGCGCGGTCGTGCAGCTCTTCGGCGCCGCCGGCACGGCCGCGGCGCTCGGCCCGCAGAGCCGGGCCGTTCGCCACGGCGTCGCCGAGAGGCTCGGGCTGGGTGTCGTCGACGTTCCCTGGCACACCGCGCGTGACGAGCGTGGCCGAGGTCGGGTTCGTGCTCGCAGCGACGGCCGGCACGTGCGGCAAGCTCGCGCGTGAGGTGGTGGAGCTCTCGCGCCCCGAGATCGCCGAAGTCCGCGAGGAGGGGGGTCATCTGCGCGGCGCGTCGTCGACGATGCCGCAGAAGGCGAACCCGGTCGGAAGCGAGGCGGTCGTCGGTCTCGGCATCCTGGCAGCGCATTACGCCGGCGCCCTGCTCACGGCGATGCAGGGCACCCACGAGCGCGCCGCCGGCGAGTGGCAGACCGAGTGGGATGCGTTGCCTCTCGCCTGCGCTGCCGCCGCGGGCGCAATCGACGGGGCACAGGCCGTCGTGGCGGGTCTCGGCGTCTTCCCCGAGCGGATGCGGGAGAACCTCGAAGGGGAAGGTGGCTCGATCATGGCAGAGGCCGCGATGATGGCCGTTGCCGGCGTGGTCGGCCGCGCGGACGCCCATGCGCTCGTCTCCGAGGCGTCGTCGGCCGCGCGTCGCGAGGGGACTTCACTGCGGGCGGCGCTCGAGCAGGTGCTCGAGCCGGAGACCCTCGCCGCCATCGCGCCGCTCGACGACGTGCTCGACCCGGCCTCCTACCTGGGCGAGACCGACGCGATCGTCACGGCCGCGCTCGACGGCTGGTCGCGTGTCACCACCGCGGGCAGTTAGGCGCTAGGCGGCTGGAACAGCTCGACCGTGATCCCGTCGGGATCCCGCAGGTAGAGGCCGCCAGTCCACCGCGATTGATTCCGGTGTCGACCTCGACGGGCGGTGACACGAACGACGTCACGCCCCGCTCGAGCAGGTCTTCGTACGACCGCCGAGATCGGTCACGAGGAAGCAGAGGTGCGAGGCGCCGACATTGCGTGGCTCGACGTCGGCCTTGCCGCCGGCGCGGCGCAAGGTACTCGAACAACTCGATCACGTGCTCGCCGCCGGGAACCCGGAGGTGTGCCATGCGAACGTGCGCGTCCGGGTAGCCGACGATCGCCGCGAGATACCCGCCTTCCTTCTCCTGCGTCGCGATCACCTCGCAACCGAGGACGTCGCGGTAGAAGACGAGCGAGCGGTCGAGATCGGAGACCGTGTAGCCGGTGTGGTGAAGGCCGGCTAAGCACCCTGCGGCGATCGCGTTTCGCAACTCGACGCCTCCCGCGGGCGTGACGACGAAGATGTTCTCGACCCGCGCCCCGTAGCGCCCCGGGAAATACACGCCCGGTTCGACGGCGATCACCATCCAGGGCTCGAACGGCATGCTGTCCGAGGGAATCAGATGCGGATCCTCGAATGACGTCAGTCCGACGGCGTGGCCCCCGTGGTGCGGCAGCTCGCCCCCGGGCAACGAGGTGACGACGCGAGTGTGGAGGTTCGCGAAGATCTCGGCACCCGTCGCGCCCGGCACGAGCTCCGTCCGTGCCCGTTCGAGGATGTCGAGGAGGATCGACCGCGCCGCCGTGGCGTCCGCGTTCGTTCCGGCGACATGCGTCTCGGCGGAATCGCCCCAGTACCCGTCGGCGCGGACGACGACGTCCGCGATCACCGGGTCGCCGTCCTCCACGACGCGCCTGCCGGCGACGTGGATCGGGCAGCACACCTCGGCCGTGTTCGGCCCCGAGAGGAGGTCGCAGACGAACTCGATCGGCTCGCCCGAAGCGATCTGCGCCGTCGACTGCGCCGCGGTGAACAGCTCGATCTCGCTCGCGCCGGATACGGCGCCGCTCGAGACGGCCTCCTGGCCGAGCCAGCAGAGCTCATAGGCGGCGTTGATCTTCTCGAGCTCGTCCCAGTCCTTGATCAGCCTGATTTGGTGGAGAGCTCCGACGGCGCCGACAACCGTGCCGGGCACCGCAGCGGCGAGCGGCTCGACGGCTGCAGCCAGCTCGGAAGCGACACCGATCCGCCGTGCCCAGCGCGACCGCAGGGACGGCTGCGGCGGCAGCGACGAGATCGGTGATCGGGTCGAGGTTGATCCCGAACCCGCGCTCGCCGTAGCCGAGCACGTGATCGGCGTCCGACAACGCGCGGGCGATAGGTACCTCGTCGCGCATGACGACCAGCGTGCGCTCGCCGTCGGAGCCGATGACGAGTGCGGAGGGCCCACCGAAGTAGCGGAAGTAGCCGCAGAGGTGATTGACGTTGTCGGCCCCAAGGACGATCGCGCAGTCGACCGTCTCGGCGGTCATCCACTGCTGCAATCGCTCGAGTCGGTGAAGCGGTCTCGGCATCGAGAGAGTCATCGGGTCTCCGTGCGGACAGGGAGCGGTGGGCTTCGGGCGAGTATGTCATACTCGCCCGAGCTATCCGAATGAGAAGCCTGGATTTCAGATCGTGAAAGTCGAGGGAGGATGGCGATGAGCGCCAAGCGTCACGGGCTGCCTCGGCCTTGACCACGATTCGATCGGTGGCGCGCGCTTCGCGGATCCTCGTCCAGCTCGGCGAGCAGCCCGACGGGCGCACCGCGAAGGAGGTGGCGGTTGCTCTCGAGCTGCCGCTGCCCACGACGTACCACCTGCTCGGGACACTCGTCGCCGAGGGATTCGTCGCCAAGGACTCCCGTCGCCGCTATCGCCTCGGCCCTGCGCTCGGCACGATCGCAGACGCATACGTCCGCCAGTTCAACCCGCCCGAATATCTCCTCGGCCCCCTCCATCGGCTCGCCGACGAGACCGGCGAGACCGTCTATGTCGTCACGTGGCGACACGACCGCATCGTCGTGCTCGCCTCGGTCGAGGGAGACAGCGCCGTGCGTGTCTCGGGCGCCAATCTCGGATACGTCGAGTCGGCCCACGCGCGCGCGTCCGGCAAGCTGCTGCTCGCCTTCGCCTCCGAGGAGGTGCGCACGGCGTACCTCGCCGTCAACCCGCTCGTTCCCGTCACGCCCCGCACGATCGTGCAACCGGACGAGTTCGAGCTCGAGCTCGAACGCATCCGGTTGCGCGGTTATGCCGTCGACGAGGAGGAGTTCCGCGAGGGAGTCTCGTGCGTCGCGGCGCCGGTGATCGAAAGCGGCCGTGCCGTCTCCGCGTACTCCCTGTCGGCCCCGACGGAGCGATTCGGTCGGCGGCGGGCGGAGTTGATCGACTGCGTCCTGGCCGCGACACGGCGGGCCGCGGAGGCCGGTGGTCACGACGTTCGCTCCCGCTCGCTTTCATCATCTTGAATCCGAACCCGCATCTTGACGTGGCATTTGGCCGGGATATACTCGCCCACGTCCGGGACAACTTCATGTGGGAGGAACCGTCTCAAAGGGTGTGCTCGACGGGCAGGCCGCGATCGTGACGGGGGTCGCCAGGAATCGTGGCCGTGGCACTGCGCTCGCAGGGCGGCGGCGTGCCGAAACGCCCGGTGGACTGCTAGACGGCGATTGCCGCGACATGAGGAGGAAACGATGAGAAGGTCGCATTGGCGGGTCGGCGCATTGCTCGCAGCAGGGGTTCTTGCACTCGCGGTGACGGCCGCTGCCTTCGGAAACACGGCCCGGAGCAGTGCCACGAAAGCGGACGGCGGGTCGATCACGGTCTGGCTCAGCGGCACCTACGCGGGCGCGACGCCCGGATCGACCTACCGGAAGTGGCTCGACTCGATCAAGGCGCGCTACGAGAAGGCGTACCCCGGCTCGAAGGTGAAGTTCGTGCTCACGCCGATCAACAACGCGCAGTTCACGGCGCAGATCGCCGCCGCCTTCGCCTCGAAGAAGGTGCCGGACGCGATGCTCGTGTACTCGGGTGGGTACACGACCCCGTACATGCTCAGCTCACTCCAGAAGCTCAACGACCGGGTCGCCCAGACGCCGGGCTTCTACGGGAGCCAGACCGCCTGGGACCTCTCCTGCCTCAACCTCGACTGCAAGGGCGGCAAGGGGGAGATCTACGCGATCCCGAACGATCTCGGCACCTACGGGCTCTTCTACAACAAGGCGCTCTTCAAGAAGGCGGGCATCGCAGCTCCGCCCAAGACGTACAAGGAGCTGCTCGCCGACTGCACCAAGTTCAAGGCGAAGGGAATCATGCCGCTGGCCTACGGCGACCGAGACGGCTACTCGACCGACAACTGGGTGACTCACGACTACGCCTCGTACATGGCGAAGGGCGATATCTCGAAGGTCAACGACGGGAAGATGAAGTACGCCGATCCCAAGCTCGTGAAGCCGCTCGAGGCGCTGACGCAGTTCAAGAAGCAGGGGTGCGTCAACCCGGATGCGTCGACGCACGAGAACAACGACGCGAACACCTACTTCACCTCGGGCAAGGCCGCGATGGTGCAGATGTTCCCGTTCGTGATCAAGGACTTCGAGAAGGCGCTCGGCAAGAACCTCGGCCTCGCGCGGTTGCCCCAGTCGGGGCCGAATCCCGGGCGCGCCGCCTCGAACTCGTTCCACAACTGGGTGATCCCCAAGAACGCCGGGAACCAGGACGGTGCGTGGGCGTTCATCAAGATGGCCGTGGACAGCAAGGGCGCTTCGAACCTCGCCACCAAGGTCGGTGCTCTGCCCACCAACAAGGCCGCGGCCGCAGGGCTCAAGGATCCGCTGTCGAAGTTCTTCCTGCACCTCTCGGCGAATCCGCAGGTTCCGCTGCTCGACAGCATCGTGCCCGTGAAGGTCGCGATCCTCTACTACCAGCAGCTCCAGGCGGCGTTCTCCGGCAAGACGACGCCGCTCAAGGCGATGCAGAACGTCGACAAGGGTCTCGCGTCGCTGAACCCCTGAGCGCATCGCAGACACCCGCTGTGCGGAGCAGGCCCCATCGCCCTCAATGGGTGTGGGGCCTGCTCTACGCGGCGCCCGCAGTTGCGCTCGTCGGCGTGTTCGTCGCCTATCCGTTCGCCAGCGTCCTCTACCACGCCTTCACGCGCTGGGACGGCATCAGCCCCTCCCAGTGGGTCGGCCTGCACAACTTCCAGCTGCTCTGGAGCGACCCGATCTTCCGCAACGCCCTGAGGAACAACGCGATCTTCGCCCTCTCGGTTCCGATCCTCGTCGTCGTGCCGCTGATCGTCGCCTTCGCGATTCACCGGCGCGTGCCGGGGTGGCGGTTCTTCCGTGCCACCGTCTTCCTCCCCGCGGTGTATGCGACGGTCGTGATCGGCATCCTCACGGCGACGGTGCTCCAGCTCGACGGGCCGTTGAACCAGATTCTCCGAGGGGTGGGGCTCGACGGCCTGCAGCGTGAGTGGCTCGGAAGCGCGAGCACGTCGATCCCGCTCATTCTCATGGTCGTCGTGTGGACGAACTTCGGCTACAACGTGCTGCTCTACCTGGCGGGGATGAGCGCCATCGACCCGTCGCTCGAGGAGGCGGCGCGGATCGACGGAGCGGGCTGGATGCGCATCCTCGTGTCGGTGATCGCGCCCAACCTCCGCCGTGTGCTCGAGATCGTTCTCGTCGTGAACACGATCGCCGCGTTCGCATTCATGTTCACCTACGTCTACACGATCACGAACGGCGGGCCCGGCACCGACACCTACGTGTCCGAGTTCTACATCTACCAGCAGGCCTTCACGAACCAGAACATGGGTTATGCCGCAGCGATCGGCGTCGTGCTCGTCGGGATCGTGTTCGTGGTCGGCCTGTTCCAGATCCGCGTCTTGACTCGAAAGGAGCAGTGAGGTGACCTCGGCTGAGGCGACCGTGACGGCGCCGCCGCGGCGCCGGCGGCGACGGAGAACAAGTCGTCATTCGTGGCCCCTCGTCATCGCCATCGGGCTCTTTTGCTTCTCCGCGATCCTGCCGCTTCTCTTCATGGCAGCGACCGCGTTTCGCACCCAGGCGGACTGGGCGAACTCGAAGATCGGCCTGCCGACGACGCTGTCGCTCGGGGCGTTCGAGCGGGCCTGGACGGGCGCCAATATCGGTGTCTATTTCCGCAACTCCGTCATCGTGACGACGGCAACGGTCGTGCTCTCCGTCTTCAGTGCAACCCTCGCGGGCTACTCCTTCGCCAAGCTCCGCTGGCGCCTCTCGGGCGGGGTGTACCTGTTCGTCCTCGCCTGGATCGCCGTGCCACCGCTGCTCATGATGGTGCCGATCTATGTCGAGATGGTCCAGCTCGGGCTGCTCGACACGTACGGCTCGGTGATCTTCCTCTACACCGCTCTCAATCTCCCGTTCAACGTCTATCTGATGACCGCCTACTTCCGCTCGGTGCCCGACGAGCTGATCGAGGCTGCGAGGATCGACGGCGCCGGCATCCATCGCACGTTTCTCCTCATCCTGCTGCCGCTCGCCAAGCCGGCGATCGCGACGCTGGTCATCTTCAACGTCCTGTGGTCGTGGAACGAATTCCTGTTCGCGCTCCTGATGCTGCAGTCCGACGGCGTCAAGACGCTCACCGTCGGCGTGCTCCAGCTACAGGGACGCTTCGCCGCCGACTATCCCGCGCTGATGGCCGGGTTGCTGATCACCTCGCTTCCCGTGATCGCCGCCTATCTCGTCTTCCAGCGCCACCTCGTCCGCGGCATCGTTGCCGGGGCCGTCAAGTGAGAGGAGCATTGTGATATCCCGCCGATTCGACGGAAAGACCGTCATCGTCACCGGGGCGGGTCAGGGGATCGGGCTCGCGATCGCAGAGCGATTCGCCGACGAAGGCGCAGAGGTGATGCTGATCGGCCGACGGCGCGAGCCGTTGGAGGCGCTCGTTGCCGGGATCGAGGCCCGGGGAGGGGTCGCCTGGCTCCATCCGGCCGACGTGAGCGACTCCGCCGGTGTCGATGCTGCGGTGGCCGCCGCGCGCGAGCGCTGGGGCCGCATCGACGTGCTCGTCAACAATGCGGGCATTGCCGAGGAGAAGGACTTCCTCGAGATCGAGGACGAGAGCTGGGATGCCATCCTCGCCACGAACCTTCGCGGCGCCTTCCTGATGTCACAGCGCGTTGCTCGCGTGCAGGTCGCAGCGGGCGGCGGGGCGATCGTCCATATCGCCTCGATCGATGCTTCCGGGGGCGACGGCCCTTACGCGAGCTACAACGCCTCCAAGGCCGGCCTGCTCGGTCTCAACCGGACGATGGCGCTCGAGCTCGGTCGGCACGGCATTCGCGTCAACTGCGTCAGCCCGGGATTCACCCACACGGAGATGACCGAGGTGGGCGTGCCCCCGGGAATGATGGACTACCTGGTGAGCCGCTTCGACCGTGTCCCGTTGCGTCGCCTCGTGCGCCCCGAGGAGATCGCGGCCGCCTGCGCGTTCCTCGCCTCCGAGGATGCGTCGGCGATCACCGGCATCGACCTCACGGTCGACTGCGGCCTCACCGCCAACTGGTACATCCTCGAGTCGATTCCGGCCGATGGCTGAGAGCTGTCGTGTTGCGGCGGGCGACGTCGCCGGCTGGCGGAGCATCGTGCTCGAGAACGACGACGTCCGCGTGGTCGTCCTCCCGGACAAGGGGGCGGAGATCCACCAGATCGTCGATCTCTCCTCGGGCACCGAGATCCTCTTCGAGGCACCCTGGGGGCTTCAGCCGCCCGGAGCCCCGCCCCTGCCCGGCAGCGGCGACGACGCGTTCATGTGGAACTACGCAGGCGGTTGGCAGGAGCTGTTCCCGAGCGTCAACGAGCCGTGCGACTATCGTGGTCGGCGCATCCCTTTCCACGGCGAAGTTGCCACGCTGCCGTGGCAGCACGAGGTGCTCGAGGGCGATGGCGGCGCAGGCGCGGGTTCGGTTCTGGACGCAATCTCGCCTGACCCCATTTCTCCTCGAGCGCGTGCTCAGTCTCCGGCGGGGCGAGACGACGCTTGTCATCGAGGAGACGGTCGCCAACGAGTCGTCCGCGGACGCCCACTTCGTGTGGGGGCATCATTGCGTCGTCGGGCCACCGTTCCTCGAGCCCGGCTGCCGGCTCGAGATACCTGCCCGCACGATCGTCACCTCGCCCGAGCTCTGGGAGCCCGAGACGGCACGGCTCGAGCCCTGCCGTCGCGAGCCCTGGCCTCTGGCCCCGCTGCGGGGAGGAGGCACCGTCGATCTCCGCCACGTCCCGGGCTCCGAAACAGGGAGCCACGACGACCTCTACGTGACCGACCTCGAGGACGGCTGGCTCGAGGTTTCGAATCCCCGGCTCGAGCTCACGTTTCGGCTGGAATGGGATCACGCGCTGTTCGGCTGGATCGTCCTCTGGCAACCGTACGGCGGCGCGGTCGCGCCGCCGCTCGCCGGGTCGTACGCACTCGGTATCGAACCGTGGACGAGCATGCTCTCACTCGAAAAGGCTGTCGCGGCGGGGGTCGCCGTCGAGCTCGCCGCCGGGGCATCTCTCGCGACGACCCTGCGGGCTCGGCTGCTCGCGGCCGGCGGGGGCCGAGCGGGCTAGAGCGTGTTGCCCGTGGCGGGGTCGAAAAAGTGCGCGCGCTCGATGTCGAGACCGAGGACGAGCCGCTCCCCCGGTGCAGCGCTCGTGCGGGGGTCGAGACGGGCCACGAGCGCCCCGCCGAGCTCCACCTCGCCCTCGCTCTCCTGCTCCGCCTCGACGCCGTCGGCACGGAAGTACAGAAGCGTCTCGGAACCCAGCTGTTCGGTGAGCTCGACCGTCACGGGAAGCCGGTTGCCGGCCGCCTCCGACGTGCCGAGGCGGGGGTCGAAGAAATGCTCGGGCCGGAGGCCGAGCAGGATCTCGCCGTCCACGTCGCGGAGGCCGTGTCGCGCCTGCGCCGGGAGCTCGAACCGGTAGGCGGCGAACTCGACCACGCCGCCGGTGAGCCGGGCGCGCAGAAAGTTCATCGCCGGACTGCCGATGAAGGTCGCCACGAACGTGTTCGCCGGGCGGCCGTAGAGCTCGCCCGGAGTGTCCACCTGCTGGATCACGCCACGGTTGAGCACGGCGACGCGCTCGCCGAGCGTCATCGCCTCCGTCTGGTCGTGCGTTACGTACAACGTCGTCACGCCTAGCCGCTGATGGAGCTTCACGAGCTCTGCGCGCATCTGCACGCGGAGCTTTGCGTCGAGGTTGGAGAGCGGCTCGTCCATGAGGAAGGCCGTGGGATGACGGACGATCGCACGGCCCATCGCAACGCGCTGTCGCTGGCCTCCCGACAGCGCCCCTGGCTTGCGCTCGAGGAGCTCGTCGATGCCGAGCAGCTCGGCAGCGCTTCCGATCCGGCGCCGCCGCTCGTCCTTGGCGATCTTCTGCATGCGCAGCGGGAAGCCGATGTTGTCCCGGACGGTCATGTGCGGGTACAGCGCGTAGTTCTGGAACACCATGGCGATGTCCCGATCGACCGGGTCGAGGTCGTTGACGACCTTTTCGCCGATGAGGATCTCACCCGAGGTCGGCTCCTCGAGGCCTGCCACCATTCGCAACGCCGTCGTCTTGCCGCATCCAGAAGGGCCGACGAAGATCATGAACTCCCCGTCTCGAATCTCGAGGTCGAGATCGTCGACGGCAACGGTGCCGTCGCCGAATTGCTTCGTCACGCCGGAGAACCTGATCCCGGCCATCTAGACGATGGGGGCGCGCTCCCGCGCGCCGGGGTCGAGCTCGACCCCGAGTCCGACGGTGTCTGCCGTGCCGAGAGCTCCGGGGTGCGGAGGCTCCTGCACTACCCGTCCCCGTCGCTAACCCGGTAGCGGTCGATGAACTCGACATCGAGCTCCCAGCCGAGCCCGGGCTGCTCCGACAGCCGGAGGATCCCGTCGCGGAGCGGTGGACGGTTGGCCGGAAGGTTCCACCAGATCGGATCGCGGTCCGGATGAAAGCACTCGACGAAGGTGCCGTGGGGGATCGAGGCAATCAAGTGACTCGCGACCTGAGGTTCCTCGTGATGACCCATCGCCAGGCCGAAGCTCGCGGCTATGGCCGCGACTCGTCGCCATTCGGTCGGCCCGCCCGACCAGGAAGCATCGAAGTTACAGACGTCGATCGCGCCGGCTGCCATGAGATCGCGACAGCCGGACGCCGAGTGCTCGCTCTGGCCGGCGCACACCCGGGCGCCGGTTTTCAGGCGCACGTCACGCAGAGAGACCCTGTCCGTATCCCACCGGCAGGGCTCCTCGAACCAGTGAAGGTCAGCATCCTCGACGAGTCGCACGAACTCGATCGCCTCGTCTGCGGTCCAGGCCTGATTGGCATCGGCGCAGAGGATGAAGTCGTTTCCGGCCGCTTCTCGCGCGCGCTTGAACCGTTCGGCGTCCGTCTTCGGATCGCGGCCACCGACCTTGAACTTCAACCCGGCCAGCCCGAGCTCGCGGAGCTGGGCGACCTCGTCGGCGATGTCGGGCCCCCCGTAGTAGCCTCCGATCGAGATCATCGGCATCTCCGAGCGGTAGCCGCCCCAGAGGCGCCAGAGTGGCTGTCCGAGCGCTTTGCCGATGGCGTCCCACAGGGCCGCATCGACGCATGCGCAGGCCACGAGGCCGAGGCGGCGGTCGCGGAGGATGTTGAACGTCGCGGGTCGTGCCAGCTGCCAGGTCCGCTCCACCGCGTACCCGTCTTCTCCGATCAGCGTGGGGGCTATCTCGTCGTCGATGATCCTCCCGATGGCGCCGAGCGACGCGTCCTCGTCGCCTGCCCAGGCCTCACCGACGATGCCCTCGTCGGTGAAGATGCGACAGATGGTCGTCGAGCGGTGAGTCATCTGATACTGGCTTCCGCGGTACGTTCGGACGAGTGGGACACGGATCGCCACCGTCTCGATCCTGCGAATGGTCAACGCTCGTGGTGGCGAGGGTGATTGCACGGGGTCGGTCATCGTAGAACGATGACCCCTAGCCGCCGCTCAGCGTGCCGGAGCGAGACCTCGGTCGCGTGCGATCCGGCAGGCCCCTCATCTCGCCTGTGTATCATTATGTTGATAGCAAGTCAATAAATTGATAATCTCTGCCCCGAACCGCCTCCGTCTTTCGTCGATGAGGTCTTGGCCACCTCGGGAGGAGATGTCGAGCCATGGCGACACGCATGACCGAATCACGCCTCGATCTCGTTGCTGCCTACCGCCGGATGCTGACGATCCGCCGCTTCGAGGAGCGGGTCCTCGAGCTCCGGTTGAGCGACGAGGTTGCCGGCTCGGTGCATCTGTGCGGCGGTCAGGAGGCGATCCCCGTCGGGGCGCTGGCGGTGCTAGAGGCCGACGACCGGGTGATGGCGACGTACCGTGGCCACGGCTGGGCGGTGGCGTGCGAGATCCCGCTCGTAACGCTCTTCGCGGAGATTCTCGGGCGCGCCTCGGGGACCAACGGGGGCCGAGGCGGCTCGGCGTACCTGTCGTCGCCGGAGCACCGCTTCCTCGGTGAGAACTCGATCGTCGGCGCGGGGCTGCCGATAGCGAACGGCGTCGGGCTGGCCGCGCAGCTGTCCGGGTCCGGACGCGTGGTCGTCGTCTCGTTCGGGGACGGCGCCACGAGCCAGGGTGCGACGCACGAGGCGCTCGTCATGGCGGTGGCGCGCACGCTTCCTGTCGTCTTCGTCTGCGAGAACAACGACTGGTCGGAGATGACGCCGATCGCTGCAATCGCCCCGTTGCAGGATCTGGCCGACCGCGCGCCGGCGTACGGGATGCCCGGGACGACGGTCGACGGCACCGACCCGGGCAGCGTGGCGGCGGCGATCGGAGTTGCGGCAGAACGGGCTCGAGGTGGGGACGGCCCGTCGTTCGTCGAGTGCAAGACCGTGCGTTTGATGGCGCACTATCACGCCGACGTGGAGCACTACCGGGATCGGGTCGAACGCGAGGCCTCGTCGCTCCGGGATCCGCTGCCGCGCCTGCGGCGGCGGCTGCTCGAAGACGGCCTCACGGACGAGCGGTCGATCGCGGAGCTCGAAGGGGCCGTTGCAGACGACGTGCTCACGGCATCGGAGGATGCGCTCGCAGAGCCGCTGCCCGACGCGGCGACCGCAACGGCTCACGTCTCGTTCCCGTCCCGATCGGAGGCCGCATCACCGCCCCCCGCGGCTGACGCCACGTCGATGACGGTCGCAGCCGCTTTGAACGAAGCGCTCCGGCGGGAGCTCGCCGAGACCCCTGAGGTGATCGTCTTCGGGGAAGACATCGCAATCCCCGGCGGCGTCTTCGGGATCACCCGCAGACTCCACAAGGAGTTCGGGGGAGATCGGGTCTTCGACACTCCGATCGCGGAGGCTGCGATTCTCGGCGCGGCACTCGGCGCGGCACAGGAGGGCTTCCGGCCGATCGTCGAGGTCATGTACAGCGATTTCCTGCTCGTCGCGCTCGACCAGCTCGTCAACCAGGCCGCCAACGTGCGGTACCTCCACAACGGCCGGCGATCGGCGCCGATGGTCGTTCGTTGCCAACAGGGGGCCACTCCCGGCTCGTGCGCCCAGCATTCCCAGAGCCTCGAGGCTCTGCTCGCGCACATTCCCGGGCTGAAGGTCGGGATGGCCTCGAACCCGCACGATGCGTACGCGATGCTGCGCGCCGCGGTTCACGATCCGGATCCGGTCGTCGTGATCGAGAGCCGGGCGCTGTACCCCGTCGAGGGGCCGGTGGACACCGAGGCGCCGGTGGAATCGGTATTCGGCGCCAGGCTCCGCCGGCCGGGATCCGACGCGCTCATCGTGACCTGGGGCAGGATGGCCATCGAGGCAGAGTCGGCGGCCGAGGAGCTTGCCGAGAGCGGCATCGACGCGGCGGTGCTGGATCTCCGCTGGCTCTCCCCGCTCGACGACCGGGTGCTGATCGCTCTGTCGAAACAGATGGGACGTGTGCTCGTCGTCCACGAGGCGAACCTCACCGGAGGGTTCGGTGCGGAGGTCGCCGCGCGGGTCGCAGAAAACGCGTTCGGGGAGCTCCTCGCCCCGGTGATGCGACTGGCCACGCCCGACGTCCGGATGCCGGCAGCACCCGTGCTGCAGAATGCACTCCTTCCCTCGCGCGGCACGATCGGCGACGCCGTCCGGACGCTCGTCAGAGCGTGAGCGACGTCGGCCGCCCGCCGCGACCGTGACCGGATTGCTGCCGCCGACCTCGGAAGGGGGGTGACGTGCGAGCGCTCGTCAAGGCGAAGGCCGAGCCGGGCCTCTGGCTGCAGGATGTGCCTGAGCCGGAGGTGGGGATCAACGATGTCCTGATTCGGGTCGGGAAGACCGGCATCTGCGGCACCGACCTGCACATCCACTCGTGGGACGCGTGGGCGCAGAAGACGATCCCGGTGCCTCTCGTGATCGGGCACGAGTTCGTGGGCGAGGTCGTCGGGGTCGGTTCGAACGTGAGCGATTTTCACCCGGGCGACATCGTCAGCGGCGAGGGTCATGTGGTCTGCGGCCGGTGCCGCAACTGCATGGCGGGACGGCGGCACCTGTGTGCACATTCGATCGGCCTCGGGGTGCAGCGGCCGGGCGCGTTCGCCGAGCTCGTGGCTCTGCCGATGACGAACATCTGGCATCACTGGCCCGGTGTCGACCGGGAGGTCGCTGCGATCTTCGATCCTTTCGGGAACGCCGTGCATACGGCGTTGACGTTTCCCGTGCTCGGCGAGGACGTCCTCGTCACCGGCGCGGGCCCGATCGGCTGCATGGCGGTCGCGGTCGTGCGGCACGCCGGCGCGAGGTACGTCGTCGTCTCCGACCCGAACGCGTATCGCCGGGAGCTTGCCCTGCGGATGGGGGCAACGGCGGTGATCGATCCCACGGTGGAAGGGCTCGACCGGGTTCAGCGCGACCTCGGCATGACCGAGGGCTTCGACGTGGCGCTCGAGATGTCGGGTCAGGCTGCCGCCCTGCGTGGAGCCCTACCTGCGATGGCCCACGGTGGCCGCGTCGCGCTGCTCGGGATCCAGACGGGCGAGGTACCGATCGATTTCACCCCGATCGTCTTCAACATGCTGACGCTCAAGGGGATCTACGGCAGGGAGATGTACGAGACCTGGTACCAGATGTCGGTGATGCTGCAGTCCGGCCTCGACATCCGGCCTGTGATCACCCACGAGTTCTCGCACGAGCACTTCGAGGAGGCGTTTGCGGTCGCTGCCTCGGGGAGCTCGGGGAAGGTGATACTCGACTGGACCGATCTCTAGGAAGGGAGGGAAGCCGTGTACGGATCGCTGCAGGCGGAGCTCAGCGGAGAGCTCGAGGGGCTGAAGGAGGCGCGCCTCTACAAGGGCGAGCTCGTGCTCGAGTCGCCCCAGTCCGCGCACGTCGAGGTGCAAGCGCTGGGCAGCCTCCTCAATCTCTGCGCGAACAACTACCTCGGGCTCGCCGACCATCCGGCTGTGATCGAGGCGGCGCGTGACGCCCTCGAGCGGTGGGGCTTCGGCATGGCCTCCGTGCGGTTCATCTGCGGAACCCAGACGCTGCACAAGCAGCTCGAGGACCGTCTCTCGGGGTTCCTCGGCACGGAGGACACGATCCTGTTCAGCTCCTGCTTCGACGCGAACGGAGGGCTGTTCGAGGCGCTGCTCGGCCCCGACGACGTCGTCATCTCGGATGCGCTCAACCACGCCTCGATCATCGACGGAATCAGGCTCTGCAAGGCGACGCGACTTCGCTACGGGAACGGCGACCTGGGCGAGCTCGACGCGCGCCTCGACGAAGCGGCAGGAGCGCACACCAGGTTGATCGCGACCGACGGCGTCTTCTCGATGGACGGCCACATCGCCGACCTGTCGGGGATCTGCGACCTCGCCGACCGTCACCGGGCTCTCGTCATGGTGGACGATTCACATGCCGTCGGGTTCGTGGGACCGAACGGGCGCGGGACCCCCGAGCTGCACGAGGTCACCGACCGCGTCGACATCCTGACGGGCACCCTGGGCAAGGCGATGGGCGGCGCGTCGGGCGGCTACGTCTCCGGCCGGCGCGAGATCATCGAGCTTCTGCGCCAGCGCGCCAGGCCCTATCTCTTCTCCAACAGCGTCGCTCCCCCGATCGCCGCCGCCGGGCTCCGTGCGATCGAGCTGGTCGAGGGAGCGCCCGAGCTCCGCGACCGGCTATGGGCGAACACCGCCCGGTTCCGTAGCGCGATGGGCGAGGCCGGGTTCGCGATCGTCGAGGGGACGCATCCGATCGTCCCCGTCATGCTCGGCGACGCCGCCGTCGCAGCCGCCTTTGCCGAGCGGCTGTGGGCGCGGGGCGTCTACGCAGTCAGCTTCTCGTTCCCCGTCGTCCCGCGCGGGGAGGCCCGGATCCGGACCCAGCTTTCGGCCGCCCACACCTTCGAGGACATCGACTTCGCAGTGGCCCAATTCATTGCCGTCAAGGAGGAGCTCTCTCTCTGAGCTCGTGATCCGACGGGCGGTGGGGCCGGAAAGTGTCAGCCAGTTGGTCGAGGTGGGTCGTAGCAGTCGTGCTCGACGAACCGGGCATGCGGCGCCGGTAGAGCTGCTCCACCGGCAGACTGACGTGCATGCTGGACACCGGGATGCAGCAGCCGACAGGAGCTCGTGCGTTCACGACGCGTCGCCGCGTGCGTCTCTCGGACATGGACGCAGACGGCCGGCTGCGTCTCGACGCAGTTGCCCGCTTCCTCCAGGACGCGGCAATCGATGACGTTCAGGAGACGGGGTGGGGAACCCCGGAGCACCTGTGGGTCGTGCGAAGGATCCAGGTCGACGTACCCGTACCGCTGCTTTACGACCGCGAGGTCGAGATCGTCACGTGGTGCAGCGGCGTCGCTGCCATCGCGGCCGGGCGGCGATGGTCGGTCACGGGCGACGCTGGTGGCAGTGCCGAAATCGACAGCGTCTGGATCCATCTCGATCCCGACCAGCGCCCCGCCCGAATCGGCGACTTCGGCCCGTACGCAACGGCGGCCGGGAGTCGTAAGACCTCGACGAAACTTGTGCTTCCCGACCCGCCCGGCGACGCCCTCCGGCGCCCGTGGCCGCTGCGGTCGACCGACCTCGACGCACACGGCCACGTCAACAACGCCGTCTACTGGCAGGCGTTCGAGGACAGGCTCGCTCGGGCCGGGACGAGCCTGGCGGTGCCGCACCGGGCTCTGCTCGACTACCGGGAACCGATCGACCTCGGAGACGAGATCGAGCTCGTCGACTTCAGCCCTGACGGCGAGAGATGCAGCGTGGCGTTCGTCCTGGGCGACCGGGTCAAGGCGGTGGCTTCGCTCGAGTCGCTGCGGGTCTGACCAGGGTCTCAGCCGAGCGGCCGGAAGGCGTCGACGCCACGCCGCCACGCCGCGTGGGGGACAGCCGAGAGGCTCAGCTCGCAGTCGCCTGCCGCTTCCACTGTGCGCTGCTGTTGCCACTCGTCAGCGCGGAGATGACGGCGCGGCGCACGATCCGCCCGTCACGCGCGTGACCGTAGAGCTGGATCCGGCAGGGGTGCTCGTCGAGTGCGACCGCGAGAGACGTGGCCCGTTTCGGCAGGGCCACGAGGTGGCCCTCGACGTAATCCTGGCGCGGATCGGGCCGGACGCTGACGCGGATCTTCCACTCCGTCACGTTCGCGACGGCGTCCCACGAGAGCTCGAGGCCCTCCTCGGTCGGCATCTTGCGCACGGCCATGTTGCCGACGATCGTCGCCGACGGCTGCAACACGAGCCGCCTGACGGGCTGTACCGGCTGTGTGGCGGGAGTCTGCGGGGCGGTGAGTGCGGATGCCACGATTGCATGGAGAGCGGCGAGCGTTGAGCCCTCGGTCTTCACGATCGCCGGCACGAGGGCGGCGTCGGCGAGCCACGCGTGTGAGCTCAGATAGCGGCGCGTCTCCCGGCGGATCCCGTCGGCCAGGCCGGACTCGTCGGGAACGAGCCCGTCGAGCACGAGCCGTTGCGCCTCTCGCAGGTAGAGCGCGTGTCTCCGGCCGAGCTCGAACGCGATCTGGTCGGGCGCGTCCGAATCGATCGTGAGATCGATCGGACGCAGCCATTCTTCTCCGGCGCTCTCGGTCATTCCGACAGTCTCCGTGAACCGCCCGACGAGCTGCGCCGATCAGCGATCGAGCAGGTCGTCCCTCGGCGTCATCGCGCGAGCCAGTCGCCGTCGACCGGGAGGACGACACCGTGGACGTAGTCCGACGCAGCCGCCGCGAGGAACACGACTGTTGCCGCTATGTCCTTCGGCGCGCCCCCAGCGGCCGGTAGGCACACGAGATCGGACCTTTTACAAGGGTGCTTCTGTCACCGAGCTCTTTACCCGGCGCCGTGCCCGCACGAGCGAGATCCACACCGCGGCCGGAACGCCGATCGGCAGCAGCCACCACGCCTCGCCGCCGAGGTGTACGACCGCGGCGGCGGCGGCGAGCAGCACCGCCACCGCGACCGCGATCCAGACGTCGTCACCGACGACGAAAGCGACGACTCCACGCACGAGCCCCGTCATGACGTCGCCGCGCTCGGCTGCCGGGCCAGCAGCCTGGTGAAGAGCAGCGACCACGCGACCGTGAGCACGATCAGCGCCACGAGAGCGGCCTCTGCGCCCGGCCAGTCGATCCCGACTCCCTCGCCGGCCCAGAACGTGCCGAACGAGGTCAGCATCACGCCGACGGTGAACTTGAGCGTGTTCTCCGGCACCCGACTCAGCGGATGGCGTACGAGCGCCCCGACGATCACGACGACGACGAGCGCGGCAACCGCGCCTCCTGCGGCGACCCCCGTCGCTCCCTGGTTCGCACCGAGGGTGATCACGATGAAGGCGACCTCGAGGCCCTCGAGCAGCGTCGACTTGAACGAAATGAAGAGCGCGTACCGGTCGATGCGGCCCGAGAGGCGGCCGGCCGCCTGCGCTGCGGCGACCTCCTCGGCGAACGCCTCGTCCTCGTCGTGCCGGGCCCGCAGCCCGCTCGCCCGGAGGATCGCCTTACGCAACCATTGCAGTCCGAAGACGAGCAGCAGCGAGCCGACGACGAGGCGCAGGACGTCGATCGGCACGGCCTCGAGCGCGGGGCCGAGCGCAACAACGAGCACCACGAGGACGGTGAGGGCGGCAACCGACCCTGCAGCGGAGCCCGCCAGCCGCGCGTGACGCCGAGGGCGAGCACGATGGTCAGCGCCTCCACCATTTCGACGCCGCTCGCGAGCGCGGCCCCGAGGAAGACGAGGAGGTTACCTGTCACGCCCGCGACGGTAGCGACCGAAGGTGGAGAGTGTTACGCGTCCGGCCGGCGCTTGCGCAGCCAGACCCGAACGATGTAGACCGGCACGACGACGCCCGCGGCGAGGAACGCGCCGATCCCCCAGGCGGTGGCATGCGTGTTGCCGTTGCGGTTGGCATGGGCGAACGTCGCCGTTGAGATGCCGGCAGCGATCACGACTGCAATCAGAAACTCGGGAAACGGCACGTCCCCAGTGTTGCAGCTGGACGACGCGCCACGACGTGCTCTTTCAGCAGCGCCCTCCTACCCACCTGCAACCATTCGGCCCCGACAGGTCGATCATTCTCTGAACGGGAGGCGCGCGTGCCCGGAAAGTTCGTCGTCAAGAAGGGGCCGACCGGGAAGTTCCGCTTCTCGCTCGTCTCGACCAACGGTCAGATCGTCGTCTCGAGCCAGGCGTACGAGACGAAGCGCGCCGCGATGGGTGGGATCGCATCCGTGCAGAAGCTCGCCGCCGGTGCGACGCTCGTCGACACGACCGTCGCCGCCGCACCGGCGAAGGCGGCTGCCAAGCCGGCCGCGAGGAAGCCGGCAGCGAAGAAGCCGGCAGCGAGGAAACCGGCCGCCAAGAAGTAGGTCGCCAAGAAGGAGGCCGTTCGGCGTTGGGATGAGCCTGAGAGGCTCGTCCCAACGCCGAATCAGCCGATCGGGCGTGAACGAAGCCGGCCGACCGGCTCCGGGTCGGCCTTCTGCCTGCTCTCCGGCCGCCGGCCGGCTTGGAGTGCCTCGAACGCGTCGGCCACCGTGTCACCGACGCGACGCCAGATCTCCGGCACGTTCCCGGCCCGTAAGCAGAAAGGATCGTTCCCCGCCAGACGACGGGGGGAGAGCGCTTCGAGCCGGGAGCGCGACTCGGGCGAGCTCGCCTTCAGCTGGGAAACTCCTCTACCGAAGCGTACGGAAGAACAGCCGCGTCGCCGCTGAGCCGCCGTTCTGGACGGCAACCACTCCGGTGAGCCGCTTGCCCTTGGCCCAGGAAGGAATTCTCCACGCGCAACGCGCCAGCTGTGCCTTGAAGACGTTCGCGAGAACGCGGAGCCGCCGGCCTCCGACCTCGGCGCGGCACCGCACCGAGCCGGTCGTGACGGGCCGACCGGTCGCCATCTGGACGAACGGAACCGAAGCGGCAAGCCGCGAGCGGCGCTGCGACCGGGTCACGTGGGCGGGCTTCGCCCCCACCCGGAGTGCCGGCGCCACAGGCGGCGACTCCGCCGTCCCGGCGGGAACCGTCGAGGTGGTGGCCGCTGCCGACGCAGCTGTCGTCGTCGTGACCGACTGCAACGACGGGTCCGGGGCTTGCGGTGCCGGCCCAGGCGCCGGCGCAGGTTGAGGCAGCGGGCTACCGGCGACGTCGGTGCCGAAACTCTGTGTCCAGTAGAGCTGGCCAGAGGCGTTCGCGGCGACGCCCACGCCGGTGGAGGTGAAGTTGGCGTTCTCGATGTTCGCCCTGTGGCCCGGGGAGCCGAGCCAGCCGTCCACGACGGATTGTGCCGTTGTGTAACCCCAGGCGATGTTTTCCCCCCACCAGCCGCCGCTGTAGCCACAGTCCGTGGCGCGCTGGTAAGCGGTGCGAGAGACCGGTGCGCTGGGTCGTTGTGATCGAAGTACCCGTTCGCGGCCATGTGGAGCGACTTCCACTCCGAGGATGCCGTCAGTGGCCCGGAGACAGCCAGCTGCGAGAGACCCTTGCCGCCGCGGTACTGATTGATCAGGCCGATGACCTGCGTTGCGAGATCGGCGCGGTTGGTGCCCCAGGATGAAGACGGGCTGCAGTTCGTGACCGCCGACGCAGGAGAAGCCACGGCGCCGACCACGGCGACCAGCACGAGGGCTGCGAGGGCAAGGCTACGGCGGGCGACGTGGGATGGCGTGTGCATTGCTGGGGTCCGCGGACGGCGAGCGGTACACCCCCTGTCGGCAACGAGAGGCCCCTACTCGACCCCCAAATTGGTTGCAGGCGATCCTCGGTCGCACTTGGGTCGGGCGGCGGCAAGCCTCTAGAATCGGGGCATGCCAGTCCAGCGATGGCTCGAGGAGCCGGTCGAGGAGTTGACGCCGTCGATCGGGCGACAGGTCGTCAACACCCAGACGATGACCATCGCGCGCATTCATCTGCGGGCCGGTGCGGGCGTGCCGCTGCACGCCCATCCACACGAGCAGGTCGCGAACGTGCTCGAGGGCAGCCTGCGGTTCGTCGTCGGCGACGACGAGCACATCGTCTCCGCCGGCGAGAGCGTGATCGTCCCGGGCGGCGTCCCTCACGAGGTCGAGGCACTCGTCGACTCGCTCGTGCTCGACGTCTTTTCACCGGTGCGCGACGACTGGATGCGCGGCGAGGACGCTTACCTGCGCGGCTGAACGGCCTCGCTCGGGTCAGGCGTGGGCGCCTGTGCCACGTCAAGCCTCGAGGAGCCTACGGATCCCCCGCACCGCCTGTCCGATCCGCTGCTCGTTCTCGACCAGCGCGAACCTCACGAACCCGTCGCCGCCGGCGCCGAATCCGACGCCCGGCGACACCGCCACGCTCGCCTCCCGTGCAAGTTTCTGGGCGAACGCGAGCGACCCGAGCGACCGGAACTGCTCGGGGATCGGTGCCCACACGAACATCGTCCCCTTCGGCTTCGGGAACGACCAGCCGGCGCGGTCGAGGCCGTCGCACAGTGCGTCACGGCGAGACTGGTAGATCGCCGACACTTGCCGCGGGTAGTCGGGAAGCTCGTTCATCACCACGATTGCGGCGATCTGGATCGGCTGGAACGTGCCGTAGTCGAGCCAGGACTTCAGTCGTGCGAGCGCGCCCACGGCCGCGGCATTGCCCACGACGAACCCGACCCGCCAGCCCGCCATCGAGTACGACTTCGTCAACGTGTAGAGCTCGACCGCGACCTCGTCCGCGCCGGGAACCTGGAGAATCGAGGGAGGCTCGTAGCCGTCGAATGCGAGATCGGCGTAGGCGAAATCGTGGACGACGAGCAACTCATGCTCCCGTGCAAACGCAACGAGCCGCTCCATGAAAGCGAGATCCACGGTAGCCGTGGTGGGGTTGTGCGGGAACGAGAGGATCACGACCCGCGGCTTGGGCTGCGCACGCTCCCACGCGTCCTCGAGGTTCGCGAACAGATCCTCGTCGGCCCCCATCGGCACCTGCGTCACGGACGCGCCGGCGAAGATCGGTGCGTGGATGTGGATGGGGTAGCTCGGGCTCGGGACGAGCGCCGAGTCGCCCGGCTCGAGGAGCACCCACATCAGGTGAGAGAGCCCCTCCTTGGCGCCGATCGTGTTCAGCACCTGGGTGTCGGGATCGAGGTCGACGCCGAACCTGCGCTTGTACAACGTCGCGGCCGCGAGGCGGAGGTTCGGGATACCCTTTGAGGCCGAATAGCGATGGTTTCGCGGGTTGCGGGCAGCCTCGGCGAGCTTCTCGACGGCGAGGTCGGGGGAGGGGAGATCCGGGTTGCCGAAGCCGAGGTCGACGACGTCGTCGCCGGCGCGGCGTAGCTCGAGCGTGAGTTCGCGGATGACCGCGAGCACGTACGGCGGCAGGTTGTCGACGCGACGGAAGTCCATCTGCCTCAGCCTAGAGGCTGGGCGAGGTCGTGCGCCTCGCCGGACACCTGCCCTCTCGGGCACGGTCGGGCGAGGATGCGCGTGCCCTATGAGCCGGCAGCGACGAGCGAGGAGGACGATGCCGTCGAGAGCGCCGTGCCGACGCCGACGACGTCCCCGACGACCACGAGCGCCGGCGACTCGAGCCCCATCGCCAGCTCTGCCAGGTCGGCGAGCGTCGCCGAGACGGATTCCTGCTCCGGTAAGGTTCCTCGCGAGACCACGGCGGCGGGGGTACACGGGGGTAGGCCCGCCGTGACGAGCCCGCGGCAGAGCTGCGCCAGCCGCTCGAGCCCCATGAAGACAACGAGCGTCCCGCGTGCAGCAGCAAGAGCCGTGTAGTCCGGCTCGCCACCGTCCGCGCCGTGCCCACTCGCGATGGTAACGCGGTCGGACACGCCCCGATGCGTGACGGGGATGAGCGCCGACGCGGGCACGGCTGCGATCGACGAGACGCCGGGAACGATCTCGAACGGAACGCCTGCTTCGGCGAGCGCCAGGGCCTCTTCTCCCCCGCGCCCGAACACGAACGGGTCGCCGCCCTTGAGGCGTACCACGTCGAGGCCCGCCGCCCCGTAGGCGACGAGGAGGCTCGTGACAGCGTCCTGCTTCATGCCGTCGCGTGAGACGACAAGGGCGTCGTCAGGCGCCTCGTCTACCAACTCGGGCGCCACGAGCGCATCGGCGACGAGGATGTCGCATGAGCGCACGAGGTCGAGCCCCCGTGCAGTGATCAGGCCTGGATCGCCGGGTCCGGCGCCGACGAGGTGAACCGTCATCCGAGCTCCTGCGCGACGAGCCCGGCGAAGTACTCCTTGCGCTCCTCGTAGGTCGCGAAATGCGACTTTGCCCAGGGTCGCAGCTCGCGAAGCCGGTGGGCGAGCTCCGCGTGCTCGGGTCGCACCACGGTGGCGATCTCGTCGCGGAGGCGCTGGGCGAGCGCGGGCGACGCTCCTCCCGTCGATACGGCAATCGCGATCGGTTCGTGTCGGTGGACCGCCGGCAGGATGAACGAGCACAGCTCCGGCACGTCGACGACGTTGCAGAGGAGCGTCCGAGCTTCGGCGTCCTGAAAGACCCGTCGGTTGACCGATGTCGTGGACGTCGCGGCGACGACGAGGAACTTGCCGTCCAGGTCGGAGGCACGGTACCCGCGGCGAATCAGCGTCAGATCGAGGTCGCCGAGCTCGGGCACGATCTGGGTGGCGACGACGGTTACCTCCGCCCCCGCTGCCAGCAAGCCATCGACCTTCTCGAGGGCGACCGGTCCGCCGCCGACGACGAGCACGCTGCGACCCGTCAGGTCGAGGCAGGCCATGTAATAGCGGGGAGAAGCCACGATCAGACCTCGACGGACGTGATCCGCGCGCCCTGGCGATCGAGCCGGACCGTGAGGCGGCCCTCGTCGGTCGCAAGCGACAGTGTGTACGCGCCCGGTCCGACCGCGGTGAGCGTTGCCCCTTCGAGGCGGTGGCCCTGAAGCGACCCGAGTGCGTCGCTCACATCGCGGGCGCTCTGCTGGAGCGCGGCACCCCGCGGCAACTTGCGAAAGAGGCGCAGCGCAGCTTGCTCGCCGGGCGGGCCGTAGACGGCGCGAATGCGCCCGGCCTGGAGCGCCAGCTCGAGGATCGGCTCGAGCGTCAGCGCGTGCTCTTCCTCGACCACGCCCGACTCGATCGCTCTCTCGAGCTCGGCGAGTTGCTCGCGGTAGCTCTCGGAGGCAGCCGCCGCGAGCACCGCACGGGTTTCGGACAGGGCCAGCTCGCTCTCCCCCTCCGACAGCCGGATGTCGGGCTCCACCAGCGTGTCACTCATGCGAGCCTTCGCCGACGATCGCATGGAGCTCGTGCTCGAAGCCGCCCGTCTCGATGGCGCAGTGCATGCCGCACTCCTTCGGGGCGTCCGTCTCCCACCACCAGCGGCCCGCGCGGACGGGCTCGCCGGCGGCCACCGGTCGCGTGCACGGCAGGCAGCCGATCGACGTGTAGCCCCTTGCGTAGAGCGCGTGCGTCGGCACGTCGTTCTCGCGGAGGTAGTCCCACACCTCGTCTTCGGACCACTCCGCAAGAGGGTTCAGCTTCACGATTGCGCCGTGATCGTGGTCGATCTCGATCTTGCGGATGTCGGACCGCGACGCCCACTGGTCGCGCCGGAGGCCGGTAACCCATGCGTCGAGACCTGCGAGCACCCGGGTCAGCGGCTGCACCTTGCGGACGTTGCAGCAGAGCAGGCGATTCTCGACGGAGCGGAAGAAGAGGTTCGGCCCGTGGCGGTCGACGAGGCGCTGCACCTGGCCCGCGTCCGGTGACAGGAACTCGAGCCGAAGCCCGTCGTAGCGCTCGCGCAGCTGCTCCACGAGATCGTGCGTCTCCTGTGGCAACCGCCCGGTGTCGATCGAGAAGACGCGCACGGTCGGATCGATCCGGTAGGCCATGTCGATCAGAGCGACGTCTCCCTCCTGAAACGCCGTCGAGAGCGCGAGCCCTCCACCAAACCGCTCGATCGCCCACTCGAGCAGCTCCCACGGCTCCTGCCCCTCGAACTCGACCGACAGCTCGCCGGCCTCGAGGTCGTCGATGTAGTCGACGCTCACGCTGCGTCCTCCTCGGGTACCTTCTCTCCCCGGCGCGACCGGGCCGGCTCACGGCCGATCAGGACGCCGAGCTCGTCGTCCGTCATGCGGTCGCAGTACGACCGGAAGCTCTCGTCATTTCGCCGGCCCTCGAGCCACGCCACGATCAGCTGCTCGACCGTCTCGTCGAGCTCCTCCGTCGGCACCCGCCGGAAGACGGGGCGGCCGATCGCCGCTGCCGGGCCGAGCGCGCCGCGCAGCAGGATGTCGTATCCCTGGTGCCGCTTGCCCTCGGCGTCGCGCACGGTCGTTCCCTGGAAACCGAGATCGCCGACCCAGTGCTGGCCACACGCATGCGGGCAGCCGTCGAGATGCAGGCGGAGTGCGGAAACCTCCTCGCCGAACCGTCCCTCGAGATGCTCGATCAAACTGCCCAGCCGCCCCTTGGTCTCGGCAACGGCGAAGTTGCAGTGCGGCTCGCCGGTGCAGCCGATCGCGTTGCTGCGCAGGCGGTTCGCGTCGACCGGAAAGCCGGTCGCCGCGAGCACCCGTGAGGCTGCCGCCACGTCCCTGATGCCGGTGACGACGAGGTTCTGCTGCCTCGTCAGGCGGATGTCGCGACCGTGGCCCGCGGCGAGATCGGCGACGGTGATCATCTGGTCGCCCGAGATCAGCCCCAGGTGCACCGGCGCCCCGATGGTGCTCACGCCGGTCTCGTGCTCCTCTTCGGCTCCCATGTGATCGGCCGGCTCGTGGTCGAGCGGCGCGAGTACGAAGTCCGGGAGCGCGTAACCGAGTCGCCGCTCGACCTCATCGCGCATCCCCTCGGGGCCACGATCGTCGACCATGAACTTCATCCGCGCCTTCACTCGGGAGACCCGGTAGCGCAGGTCCTCCTTCCACGCGTCGAGCAACGCTCGCATGACGGGCATCGCTTCGTCTTCGCGGATCCAGACTCCGAGGTCGCGGGCAATTCGCGGCACCGACGACAGCCCACCGCCGACGAGCACCGCGAACCCATGCTCGCCTTCTCGGATCGCCCCGACGAGCGAGATGCAGTTGATCTCGGGCGCATTGCAGCGATGTGCGCAGGCCGAGATCGAGATCTTGTGTTTGCGGGGCAGGTCCGAGTAGTCGGGATTGCCGTAGAAGAACGCCGTTACCTCGTCGTGGAGCGCGCTGACGTCGAAGAGCTCGTCGTGGGCCAGCCCGGCGACCGGGCACCCGGTCAGATTCCTGACCGCGTCGCCGCAGGCGCCGACCGTCGTCAACCCGGCATTGCGCAGGCGATCGAACACAGTCGGTAGAGAGCCGAGCTCCAGGTAGTGAAGCTGGATCGTCTGGCGGGTCGTCAGCTCGCCGGCACCGCGGCCGTAATCGTTCGAGAGCTCGCCGATCGTGCGGAGCTGCGCGGGCGTGATGCGTCCGGCCGGGAGCTTGATCCGGAGCATGAACGTCCCGACCTTCGGCTTGTCGTGGTAGACACCCCACCACTTGAGGCGGACGAGGTCTTCCTCTTCGATGTCGGCGTATCCCGTTGCGATGAGCGCGGGCAGCTCGCCCAGCATCGCCAGCGGGCTCTTCTCCCGCTTCAGCCGCTCGACCGGGTTCCGCTTGAGCACGAGCTCGAGCGTCGGCGCCTCCTTCCTCGTGGTAGAGGCTCTTACCGTCCGCGTGGCCTCTGCCATCCGCTGCCTCCTCGCCCCCGGAAACGACAATGGGCCCCGGTCCCGGAGCCCTGACGGTGCCGGCGGCACCTGCGCTTCACCATCTTCCCGGTGGCCGCCCCGGGTGGGCGGCTCGCGGCTGGAGTTCGCACCTGACGGACGGTTGTCCCGGTTGCGGCGGTTTCATCGGGCCAGGTCCCTCGACCGCTCGTGATGGCTGACGCTATCGAATGTATAGCAACGTCACTTCAAAAATACAAGTGGTATGTCACCTGCACGGGCCGGCCCGGTCAGCCGCCGTGGAAAGCGGCACACCGGGGCTCTACGTCGCGACCGAGATCGTGGCCAGCTGTGCCGCTACGAGCTCGTGGTAGTGAGGAACGTCGAGCAGGAACGAGTCGTGCCCCCAGGGAGAGACGACCTCTTCCTGGACGACGGCGCAGCCTGCCCGCTCGAGCACTCGCGTGATCTCGGCGGAGTGCGCGGTCGGGAAGCGCCAGTCGGTGTCGAAGGAGACGACGAGGAAGCTGGTGCGCACGTTGCGGAGGCGTCGAGACAGCTGCCTCCTCGTTCGCGAACGGGTCGAAGTAGTCCATCACGCGGGTCAGGTAGAGGTACGAGTTCGCGTCGAAGCGCTCGAGGAAGCTCTGCCCCTGGTGCTCCAGGTAGCTCTCCACCTGGAAGTCGACGTCGAAAGTCGGGCTCTCGGCGATCCGCTCGCGTCCGAACTTGTGACGCAGGCTCTCCTCGGAGACGTAGGTGATGTGCGCCATCATCCGCGCCACCGCGAGGCCCACGCCGGGGGTAGCGCCGGTGCCGTAGTAGTCGCCGCCGGCGAAGTGCTCGTCGTTGATGATCGACGCGCGTGCCACTGCCGAGAAAGCGATGTTCTGGGCGCTGAGGCGCGCGGACGCGCACACGAGAACGCCGTTGTCGATCTCGTTCGGGTGATCCATCGCCCACTGCAACACCTGCATGCCGCCAAGCGAGCCGCCGATGGCGCCGTGCAGGCGCTCGACGCCGAGATGACCGAGCAGCCGCCGATGCACGGTCACGAGGTCGCCGACGGTGAAATGCGGGAATCTCAGTCCGTAGGGCTTGCCCGTGGCGGGGTCGGTGGACGACGGCCCGGTAGTGCCACGGCAGCCGCCCAGGAGGTTGGGGCAGATCACGAACAGGCGATCGGTGTCGAGCGGCTTGCCGGGGCCGATCAGCGTATCCCACCACCCGGGTCGCTCCGGGTCGCCGTGATGCCCGGCGGCGTGCGCGTCCCCCGTCAGGGCGTGGCAGACGAAGACGGCGTTCGATCCGTCCTGCGCGAGCGTGCCGTAGGTCTCGTACGCGACTTCGACCGGGGCGAGCCTCTCGCCCGATTCGAGCACGAGCGGGTCGTCCTCCGCAAAGAGGACGACCCGCTGGGTCTCGACGTACCCGACCGATCCCGACACGCCGCCGATGATCAGACCGCTGCCGTGACCGCGGCTTTCAGGAGCGCCCGGTCGAGGTCACCGAGGATGTCGTCGATGTTCTCGATCCCCACTGACAGCCGAACGGTGTCCTGGGTGACTCCCGAGGCATCGAGCTCCTCCTCGTTCAGCTGAGAGTGCGTCGTCGTCGCGTTGTGGATCGCGAGTGACTTGGCGTCGCCGATGTTGGCGAGGTGACTGAACAGCTCGAGGCTCTCGATGAACGCCTGTCCCGCCTCGCGACCACCCGCGATCCCGAAGGTGACGAGCCCGCCGTATCCGCCGGTGAGCACGCGGTCGGCCACCTCTTTGTAGGGGCTCGAGTCGAGCCCCGGGTAGTTCACCCAGATGACGGCGTCGTGTTGTTCGAGATGCCGGGCGACGGCGAGCGCGTTCGACGAGTGCCGTTCCATCCGCAGCGGCAGCGTCTCGAGCCCCTGCAGGAACAGGAAAGCGTTGAACGGCGACACCGCAGCCCCGAGATTGCGCAGCAGCACCGTCCGCACGCGCCCGATGTACGCCGCCGGCCCCAGCGCTTCGGCCCACACGACGCCGTGGTACGAGGGGTCCGGCTTCGTGAGCCCGGGATACCGGTCGGAGTGCGCCGTCCAGTCGAAGTTGCCCGAATCGACCACGATGCCGCCGATCGAGGTTCCATGGCCACCGATGTACTTGGTCGCCGAATGGACGGCGATGTCCGCACCCTGGTCGAACACACGCGCCAGAATCGGCGTCGGGACGGTATTGTCGACGATCAGAGGCAGGCCTGCGGCGTGCGCCGCGTCTGCCCAGGCGCGGATGTCGACGACGTTCAGCTTGGGGTTGCCGATCGTCTCCGCAAAGACGAGCTTCGTGTTGTCGTCGACGAGGGCGGCGACCGCCTCGGGCTCGTCCGGGTCGACCCAGCGCACCTCGATGCCGTATTGCGGCAGCGTGTGGGCGAACAGGTTGTAGGTACCGCCGTAGAGCGTCGAGACCGAGACGATGTTGTCCCCCGCCCGGGCCAGGTTGAGGACAGAATACGCCACCGCCGACTGGCCGGACGCCGTCGCGACGGCCGCAATCCCGCCTTCGAGCTGTGTGACCCGCTGCTCGAACACGTCCTGGGTCGGATTCATGATCCGCGTGTAGATGTTGCCGGTCACCCGCAGCGCGAAGAGGTCTGCGGCGTGCTGGGTGTCGTCGAACACGTACGAGGTGGTCTGGTAGATCGGCACGGCGCGGGCCCCCGTCGTGGGGTCGGGCACCTGCCCTCCATGAAGGGCGATCGTCTCGGGTCTCTGGTCGCTCATCTGTTGCTCCTCCTGCCTGCCGGCGACGGTGTCGTGTCCCGGAGACGGCAAAGGCCCTTCGCATCCCGGGGCCTTCGGTGCTCCCGCCGGCGGCGGGAGCGACGCCTTCCCCTCTTCCCGCTCACCGCCCGGGACGGCCGGCTCACGGCTGGAGTTCGCACCTGACGCACACGGGCGTCCCGGTTGCGGCGGTGTCACGGGGCCAGTTCCCTTGCCACGCCTGCGGCGTGTCACGCTCACGATGGTCGACGCTTCACTTCCGAAAGTAACACAGCCGGGCAGGCGCGCAAAGTCGAGCGGTGCGTCACGCCCGGCGGCGGCGTCTGTCCCAGGTGCCGGCAACGGCCGCGGCGGCGATCACGACCGCGGCGTAGCCGAACAGCCACGTGACCATCCCGAAGGCGATCCCGATCAGGCCGTAGCGGTTGGCGTTCTCGGTGAAGATCCCCGGCAAGTAGACCGCCGAGCAGAGCGAGTAGAGGGCGATGCATGCAGCGGTGACGAGACCGGTGGGGAGCAGGCGGCGCCAAGGCAATCGTCGACCGAGGAGGAGGTACGGCGTCCAGAGCCAGAGTGCAGCGCCGGAGACGAACGCGACCGTCCTGCCTGCGACCGGCAGGTCGTTGCGATCCGTGAAATCGCGCAGCGGGCTGAAGAACGCCGTGAACGCCACGAACGTCACGACCCAGGTCGCGCGGCGCACGACCGCTTCGAACTGCTGGGCAGGCAGCCTCCAAACATCGAGATAGACCCGCTGCAGCCCGCGCGTGAAGCTGAAGACCGAGTAGAGCAGAATCACGACGCCGAGCACGCTCACGGCACCTCGAATCTCGCCGTTCGTGGCGAACAGGGTGCGCGTCGCTTTGGCCCCGGCGCCGGTGAGCCCGAGGCGGTTGACGAGGCTATCGCCGAAATTGTCCGCGCCGGGCACGACCGCGCTGATGATGATGCTGAGCGGGATCACGGCGACGAACAACTTCGAGGCGAGCGCAAGAGACCGCTCGACGACTTCGAGGCGGACGAGCTCGACCATGACCTCACCCGCCAGCGAGCGCTCGAAACGCGCCTTGAGCGGGCCGAAATCCATCGGGGCGATGGTAATCGGTTGGTACCATCTATCCCATGGGAAACCTGGGTATCTACTTCATCTTCCTGATCCCGCCGATGATCATCGGCTTCGTGATCCAGCATCGGCTGAAGCAGACGGTCGCTTCGCAGATGCAAGTGCAAGTCGCGAACGGCATGTCGGGGGAACAGGTGGCGCGGATGATCCTCGACCACAACGGCCTCGCAGCCGTACCCGTGCACCAGGCGCCCGGCGGTCCCCTCTCGGATCACTACGACCCCCGCCAGCGAACGGTCAACCTCTCGCAGGGCGTCTACGACGGACACGCGGTGGCATCGGTCGCGATCGCCGCCCATGAGGTGGGCCACGCCATCCAGCACGAGAAGGCGTACGCGCCGTTCCGGGTGCGCAGCGCCATGTTCCCGGCGGTCGCCTTCGCGACGAAGTCCTGGCTCATCCTGCTGATGATCGGCGTGTTCGCGCAGATCGCCGGCCTCGCTCAGCTCGCGATCATCCTCTTCGCGGTCGTCGTGTTGTTCCAGCTCGTGACGCTGCCGGTCGAGTTCGACGCCTCGCGGCGCGCGAAGGTGCAGCTCCATTCGCTCGGGCTCGTCAGCGCGGGAGAGGAGCAGGGAGTGAGCAAGGTGCTCAGCGCCGCCGCGATGACATACGTGGCCGCCGCACTCGCCGCGCTCTCGCAACTCGCGTACTACGCGCTCGTGTTTCTCGGCAACCGCAACTGACGAACCTTCATGCGGGTGCTCGCACTTGTCCTGAGAGCGGGCGCCGTCGTCGTCGCGGTCGGGTTCGTGTTCTCACTGCTCGTCGACCGCGCTCCGGCACCCGTCGCCGAGCACGTCGAGGCGGCGCCGAAGAAGGTCGCCGTTGCGAAAGCCGTGACGGCGAAGAAGGCGAAGAGCGTCGTCCCCGGCGGAGTCGTCACGATCGCGGCGGTCGGCGACATCGTGATGGGCTCGACGCCGAACCTGCCGCCCGGCGGCGGCCGGTCGTTTTTCGACGGAGTCGAGACCGATCTCGCCGGAGACGTGGTGCTGGGCAACCTCGAAGGAACGCTTTCGACCGGAGGTAGCTCGAAGTGCCGTGCCGGCAGCACCAACTGCTACGCCTTCCACACTCCGCCGTCGTACGCGGCGTGGCTTCGGAAAGCGGGTTTCACGGTGATGAATCTCGCGAACAACCACGCCTTCGACTACGGCCCGGCGGGCGAGGAGCAAACGCTGGCCGCTCTCTCGAAGCAACGACTTGCTCATACGGGGCGGCCCGGTGAGATCACCTATCAGCAGGTGGGCGAGATCAAGGTTGCCGTCGTCGGCTTTGCCCCGTATCCCTGGGCCCAGCGGCTCACGAATATCCCGGCGGCCCGGCGCCTCGTCAAGAGAGCCGCCGCCAACGCGGACATCGTCATCGTCACCATGCACGCCGGCGCGGAGGGCACCGACCACAGACATGTTCGGCCCGGCACCGAGACCTACCTGGGCGAGAATCGCGGCAACGTCGTCGCCTTCTCCCACGCAGTCGTCGAGGCGGGGGCGGATCTCGTCATCGGCCACGGACCCCACGTGCTGCGAGGGATGGAGTGGTACCGGGGACATCTGATCGCCTACTCGCTCGGCAACTTCGCGGGCTACAAGGTCTTCGCCCTCGGCGGTCCGCTGTCCCTGAGCGGGATTCTCCGGGTCACGCTTCGGGGCGACGGTGGCTTCGACAGCGGCACGCTCGTGCCGACCCGTCTCGTGGGTCGCGGCGTGCCGGCGCTCGACCCGGCAGAGAGCGCTCCCGGGATCGTACGTGCGCTGTCGAAGGCCGACTTCGGAGCACGGGCGGTCAAGATCTCGCCGAACGGTGGGTTGACGCACTAGGCTGGGGTGGGCAGGGTGCTTTTCGGAAGCCGCTCCCGCCGATCGACGCCAGGCTTTAGCCTGGCGTCGAAGCTTCGCAACTGACGGGAGGGACGTGCGGGAGTTCGACGTGGTCGTGTTGGGCGCCGGGGTGGCCGGCGAGGTAGCCGCCGGACGGCTCGGGCAGAACGGCCTCTCGGTCGCGATCGTCGAGAACAGGCTCGTCGGCGGCGAATGCTCGTTCTACGCGTGCATGCCGTCGAAGGCGCTGCTCCGTCCGGTGGAGCTCGCGCGCGAGGTCGAGCGCGTTCCCGGGCTCGAGATCGGGCCGATCGACGTTGCCGCGGTGCTCGCGCGGCGAGACGACGTGATCTCCCATCTGGACGACGCCGGGCAGGTGCCGTGGCTCGAGGACCGCGGGGTCACCCTCGTGCGGGGCCGCGGTCGACTGGACGGCGAGCGGCGCGTGGTGGTCGACGGTGAGCAGCTGACGGCGAGGCAGGCTGTGATCGTCGCCACGGGCTCCTCTGCGCTCATTCCCGACATCCAAGGGCTCCGCGAAGCCCGCCCATGGACGAACATCGAGGGGACGACCGCGACCGAGGTACCGCCCCGGCTCGCCGTTCTCGGCGGCGGCGTCGTCGGGGTCGAGCTCGGTCAAGCCTGGGCCGCATTCGGATCGTCGGTGACGCTCGTGCATCGGGGCGAACGGCTGATCGAGCGAGAAGAGCCGTTCGCGGGAGCGCAGGTGCTCGAAGCACTCCGCGAGGACGGCGTCGACGTCAGGCTCGGGCGCTCGGCGGTGCGTGTGGCGCGCTCGGGGGTCGTCCTGATCGAGCTAGACGACGGGACAACCGTCGAGGTGGACGAGGTGCTCGCCGCGTTCGGCCGCCTGCCCCGCACCACGGAAATAGGCCTGGAAACCGTGGGGCTCGAGGCCAACGGCTCTCTCGTGGTCGATGAAGACCTCCGTGTCCCCGGGCACGATTGGCTGTTCGCGATCGGCGACGTGAATGGTCGCGCCCTCCTCACGCACATGGGGAAATACCAGGGACGGCTCGTGGCGGACACGATCCTCGGTCGCGACGTGCAGCTGCGATCGGACGGGGCCTGCTCACCCCGCGTCATCTTCACCGATCCGCAAGTAGGAGCCGTCGGGCTGACGCTGGGGGCAGCGCAGGAGGCCGGCCTCCGTGTGAGGCATGTCGACGTCGAGACGGGCGGCAATGCCGGCGGCTCGTTCGTCGGCCGCGGTGCGGCAGGAACCGCCAGGATCGTGGTCGACGAGGACAGGCGCGTCATCGTCGGCGCCACGATCACGGGTGCCGAAGTGGCCGAAGCGTTGCATGCCGCGACGATCGCGGTCGTCGCCGGGGTATCGATCGACACCCTCTGGCACGCGGTACCGTCGTTTCCCACCCGGAGCGAGTTGTGGCTGAAGCTGCTCGAGGCGTACGGACTGTGAGCAACCACCATCTGGCGCAGGTCAACATCGCCCGTCTGCTCGCGCCGGTCGACGCGCCCGAAACGGCGGAATTCGTGGCGGCGCTCGATCCGGTCAACGCGCGCGCCGATCGTGCGGCGGGGTTCGTCTGGAGGCTCGAGACGGAGGAAGGGAACGCGACCTCGATTCGCGCGTTCGCCGACCCGCTCGTGATCGTGAACCTGTCGGTGTGGGAGTCGATCGAGGCGCTCGAGGCCTTCGCCTACCGGGACGAGGGCCACCGAGCGGTTCTTCGCCGCCGCCGCCAGTGGTTCGAACGGCACGTCGAGTCGGACACGGCACTCTGGTGGATCCAGGCCGGGACGACGCCGACGGTCGACGAGGCCGTGGCCCGGCTCGTGCATCTTCGGAAGCACGGTCCCACCCCGCGGGCGTTCACGTTTCGCGAACGGTTCACGGCGCTTTGAGCGGCGAAGGCGGTCCCCGAGCCGCCTATCTTCGGACCGGGGTTGCCAACTGACTTCCGTCACGGCAGACTTGCGGTGTAACGCCGATGACGAACCCGGGGAGGCGCCGTGAGCTCGGAGATCGTCGGCCCGCTCGAGCGGGCCACCGAACGTGAAGAGGTCGAGCGCCGATCGGGGCGGGCGCTAGCGATCGAGTCGCTCGGCCCGCTGACGATCCTGGGCGGGATCGTGTGGGCGATCTTCCAGCCGTACCGCATCGTCTTCTTCGACCCAGTGGGCAAGGGCTTCTACGACTATCTCGTCCAACCGCCGCTGCTCGTGATCGGCGTCGGCCTGCTCTTCTCCTTCGCGATTGCGCCCGGCCTCATCGAAGATCTCCGCTCCACCCATGCAACCAAGAGCTGAGCTCGTCCACTGGGCCTTCGCCGCGGGCTTTCTGCTCCTCGGCCTCATCCTGTTGGCCGAGGCGATCGTCGGCAATCAGGTCTTTGCCATGCGTCGATGGCGCATGTACCTGTGGCCGTCGATCGCGTTCGCGGTCGGCGTTGCCCTCTGGCCGGTGTCGGTGTTCTACACGAACTCGACGCTCCACATGCTGGCTCACGCTTCGTGGGCCGAAGTCGCGATGCTCGCCGGAGCCGTCCAGCTCGCGCTCGTGCGCGGAAAACTGACGAGCCGGTGGTGGACGCTCTCGCTCTCGTTCACGCTCCTCGTCAGCGCCGCCGCGTTCCTCATCCACGAACAGAACCCTTGGCTGTTCTCGCGGGCGGCGTTCCTCCACCATGCAATCGGGTGGACGCTCCTCGTCGCGGCCGTCTTCCCTCTCGGCCAGGTGCTGCAGCCACGGCGTTTTGCGTGGAACGCGGGGTTCGCGATGACGTGGGTCGTGCTCGCCGTGATGCTCTTCTGCGACCGCGACGTCGCTCCGATCTTCGGCCACCTCTCGAATTTCGCCGGTGGTGCCCGATGAGGCATCTCGTCGCGATCGCGATCGTCGCGCTGATGCTCCCGGCCGCAGCCTCCGCTCACGCGACTCTCACGGGCAGCTCGCCCGCGACGCAGTCGCGGGTCGGTGCGCCGCCACGCGCCGTCGTGCTCCGGTTCGACCAGGGAGTGACGATCACCCCACGGGCGATCGAGGTGTTCTCGGCGTCCGGTCGCAAACTCTCCGGTGCCGCAGTGTCGGGTGACAGCGGCCGCGTCGTCCGCGTTACGGTGCGCGGCCTCGTGCGGGGCGAGTCCTACACGGTGCGTTGGCGCGCGACCTCCTCCGACGGTCACACGGGCGCGGGCGTCTACACGTTCGGGATCGGTGTGACTCCGCCGGCCCCGACCGAGGCATATGGCTCCACCGGGCCTACGTGGACGGACGATGTTGCGCGCTGGGCGTACTTCGTCGCGCTTGCGCTGCTCGTCGGAACGATTGGCCTGCGGCTGCTCGTGCTCCGCGAGCCGCTTTCCTTGCGGCTGTCCAACCGGATGTACGGCCTCGCCGCGGCAGGCGGCATTGCGACGCTGAACGTGGGGATCGCGGCGTTCGTGATGCGGGCCGCCGACGCCTTGCAGTTGCCGTTCGTCGATCTGCTTTACGGCGACCTTTCGCCGATTGCGACGAAGACCCGCTTCGGGATCGCGTTCGTCGCGATGACGCTCGGCTACGCGGTCGTCACCGCTCTCGTCCTGCTTGCCTGGATCCTGGACCGACCGCGACTGCTCTGGCCGGCGTTCATGCTGGGCTTGGGGTTTGCGACGGGGCTTTCGCTGTCCGGGCATCAGGGCGTCGAGCCGAATGCGACCATCTTCACCGGCATCGCCGACTGGCTCCATCTCGTCGCCGCGATCCTGTGGGTCGGCGGTCTCGTGGCTCTCGCCGTCTGTGTCTGGCCCCTCGAGCCATCGTTGCGGCGGACGACGTTTCTCGGCTTCTCACGGATCGCGACAGTCCTCGTCGCCGTGCTCGTGCTGGCCGGTACCTACCTCTCGATCACCCGGCTGCCGGTCGTTTCCGACCTCTGGTCGACGTCGTACGGCGAGGCCCTGCTCGTCAAGATCGCGATCGTCTGCGTTGCACTAGGCTGGGGGGCGATGCACCATTTCGTCGTGCGGCCCAGGCTGGAGCGGGGGGACACGCCGAGTGGTCTCCGCCGGAGCCTGATCGGGGAGAGCACGGTGGCAATCCTCGTCTTGCTCGCCGCGGCCGTGCTCGTCAACGCACGGCCACCGGCTGTCCAACCAACGGGTGCAGAGCGTTCGGTAACTAGCCTCCCGGGGTGACTCTGGTCTCGATCTCGGGCGGCGCCGGCTTCCTCGGCCTGCACCTCGCCCGGCGTGTCCTCGCCGACGGGGCCGCTGTGCGGACGCTCGACCTCGCCGCACTCGACGACCGTGAGCTCGAGCGTGGGGTCGAAGAGGTGAGGGGCGACGTTCGCTCCGAGCAGGACGTGCGTGTGCTCGTCTCCGGCGCCGAGGTGGTCGTCCATGCCGCGGCCGCGCTCCCGATCCAGGCTTCACGCGCGGCGATTCGCGCTGTCAACGTCGATGGCACGGCGAATGTGCTCGCCGCCGCACTCGCTGCCGGTGTGCGACGCGTCGTGCTGATCTCGTCCACCGCCGTGTACGGCGTTCCGGAGCGGCATCCGATCCACGAAGACGATCCACTCGTCGGAGTCGGTTGGTACGGCGAGTCGAAGATCGAGGCAGAGCGGGTGGCCGGCGAATTCGGCCGGCGCGGTCTGGACGTCGTTACCGTTCGGCCGAAGACGTTCATCGGCCCCGAGCGACTCGGCGTCTTCGAGATCCTGTTCGACTGGATCCGGGAGGGGCGCAGGATCCCCATCCTCGGCGACGGGGAGAACCTCTACCAGCTGCTCGCGGTCGAGGACCTCGTCGACGCGGTCGTGCGCACGTTCGAGGCCGACGTCGGCGGGGAGGCGCTGAACATCGGCGCGGGCTCTTTCGGAACCGTACGGGACGATCTCCATGCGTTGATCGACCATGCCCGCTCGGGTTCGAGGCTCTGGCCCGTGCCGGTCAGGCCCGCCGAGATATCGCTCCGCGCGCTCGAGCTCGCCCGGCTCTCGCCGCTCGCGGAGTGGCACTACAAGACGGCTCACAAGGACTCGTTCGTCTCGATCGAGAAAGCTCGCGATCTGCTCGGCTGGGAGCCACGGCTCTCGAACGCGGACACGCTATGCGCGACCTATGACTGGTATCTCGAGCATCTCGCCGAGATGCGTCTTGCCGGCACGACGCACCGCGTGCCCTGGAACCAGCAGGCGCTCGGGCTCCTGAAGCGGCTGAGCTAACCGGTCGACGGCAGCCGCCGGTCGGGCACGCCGGTTGCGCGCGATCTTCGCAACGTGTCGTTCGATCGCGACCCTCGGAACCGACGGGTGAGTCGCTATCGCCACATCGCGGTGCCCGCCGACCAGCCCGGCCGGTACGTCTACCTCCGAGACGAGGATGACGGGACGTACTGGAGCGTCACGTGGCAGCCGGGCGGGGTGTCGCGCTAACCGTCGCCGCCCAGCACCACCTCGACCGTGACCCGCTCGGCGCCCTCTGTGACCGGTACGACGTCGCCCTCGACCCGTCGGCCGTCGACGACGAGTGAGCGAACCCCTGTCGACACGCCGTCCGGATTCGAGACCGTGATCTCGTAGATGACTCCGCGGAACCGGCGGGTGACGCGGAACGAGCCCCACCGCCGCGGGATGCACGGATCGATGCGCAGGCCCGCGTAGCCGGGCTTGATCCCGAGAATGCCCTGCGCGAGCGTCACGAAGGTCCAGGCGGCCGTGCCCGTCAGCCACGAGTTCTTCGCCTCGCCGGGAGTGGCGGCATCTCGTCCCGCGATCATCTGTGCGTAGACGTAGGGCTCGGCACGGTACGTGTCGATATCCGCCTGTGTCGAGGGGCAAATCGTGTGGAAGTACCGGAGTGCGCGGTCACCGTCGCCGAGGAGGCACCAGCCCAGCTGGATCCAGGTGTTGTTGTGGCAGAAGATCCCGCCGTTTTCCTTGTATCCGGGTGGATAGCTGGTGATCTCACCGAGTTCGAGGTGGTAACGCGTGTACGCGGGCTGATGGAGGACGATCCCGTGGTCGGTGAAGAGATGCTCGTGGACGCTCTCGAGCGCCGCCCGCGCCCGGCCGTTGTCGCGGCCGGCGCCACCGAGCACGCACCAGCCCTGGCTCTCGATGAAGATCTTCCCCTCTTCGCTCTCGCTCGACCCGATGGGCACGCCGTCGGCGTCGAACGCCCTGAGATACCAGGCACCGTCCCAGGCGTGCTCTTCGACGGCTGCAAGCATGTCGTCGTAGACGTCCTCGATCCGGTCGGCCTCGTCGGGGTGGGCGAGATGCCGGTGGAGGCCCGCCAGTTCCCGGCAGGCGTAGAGGAAGAGCCCCGCGATCATGACGGACTCGGCGCGGGAGCCCTCGACGTCGCCGGCCGTCTGGAACGACTCGTCCGGCTCGGTCGAGAAGCAGTTGAGGTTGAGGCAGTCGTTCCAGTCGGCGTGGCCGATCAACGGGAGCCCGTGCTCGCCTCGATGGGAGAGCGTGTAGGCGACGCTGGTCTCGAGGTGGTGCATGAGGTCTTCGCCGCTGCCGGGGGTGTCCGCGTACCCCACCGGCTCTCGGAGGATCGAGATGTCGCCCGTCTCTTTAACGTACGCGCAGGTCGAGAGCACGAGCCAGAGGTGGTCGTCGTAGAAGTCGCCGCCGATATCGGCGTTCCCTTGCCTGGTCAGGGGCTGGTACTGGTGGTAGCAGGTTCCGTCCACGAGTTGGGTCGCCGCGAGGTCGAGAATCCTCCGTCGGGCCCGCTCGGGCAGGAGGTGGACGAAGCCGAGGACGTCCTGGTTCGAATCGCGGAAGCCCATACCGCGCCCGATGCCCGTTTCGTAGAAGCTCGCCGAGCGTGACAGGTTGAAGGTGACCAGGCACTGGTACTGGTTCCACGTGTTCGCCATCCGCTCCGCATGCTCGTCGGGGCAGTCCACCTGGAACGCCGACAGCAGATCCTCCCAACGGGCCCGGAGCGCAGCGAAGGCCGCATCGACGGCTCCCGGCGCCCGGTAGCGGGCGAGGATCGCCCGGCCGTGGGTCTTGTCGACGACGCCGGGGCGTTCGAACTTCGGCACGTCGCCCTGCTCGACATAGGCGAGCAGGAACGAGAACGTCTCCGATGCCCCCGGCTCGAGCCGGAGATCCACCTGATGCGAACCGATCGGGTTCCACCCGTGCGCGATGCTGCCGGTGGCGGCCCCGGAGAAGGGCACGGCGGCCTCGTGGAGCCCGTTGTGCACTCCGACGAAGGCGTCACGGGAGGTGTCGAAGCCACTGACCTCGCGGGTGCACCCGAACAGCGTGTAGTGGTCGCGACGCTCGCGGTACTCGGTCGTGTGGTAGACGGCGGAGCCCTCCACCTCGACCTCGCCGACCGAGTAGGTCCGTTGGAAGTTCGTCATGTCGTTCAGGGCCTCGTAGAAGCAGAACTCCACGAAGGAGAACAGCGTCAGGTCTCTCGGCCGAGCACCGAGGTTGCGAACCGTCGTCTGCCAGAGCTCCACGTTCTCGCCCGGGGGCACGAACAGGAGGAGCTCGACCTCGACGCCGTCCCTGGCGCCGACGATCCGCGTGTAGCCGAGGCCGTGCCGGCACTCGTAGCGGTCGAGCGGGGTCTTCGTCGGCTTCCAGCCCGGGTTCCAGACCGTCGTACCGTCCCGGACGTACAGATAGCGCCCCCCGAGGTCGTACGGGACGCTGTTGTAGCGGTACCGCGTCAGCCTCCGCAGCTTGGCGTCACGCCAGAACGTGTAGCCCCCGGCCGTGTTGGTGCAGAGGCCGTACAGATCGTCCTGACCGAGGTAGTTGAGCCACGGCAGTGGTGTGTCGGGCCTCGTGATGACGTATTCGCGACGTTCGTCGTCGAACCGTCCGTATGCGGTTCTCACAAGGCTCCTTCGGCTGGCTCCGAGCCGATTCTAGGAGAGGCTGCTCCCCGTCGTCAGGGCTACCGCCGCCGGTCGGCGACCGAGGATCACGGCACGAGTGCGAGGGCGCCGCGAACGGTGCCGGCTCGGAGACGCCCGAGCGCCTCATTCGCCTGCTCGAGCGGGATCGCCTCGACCTCGGTGCGGACCGGGACGCGCGGCGCGAGCTGCAGGAAGGACTCCCCGTCGGCCCGCGTCAGGTTCGCGACCGAGCGAACGACGCGTTCGCCCCAGAGCAGCTCGTACGGGAACGACGGTATGTCGCTCATATGAATGCCGGCACAGACGACCGTGCCGCCCTTGCGGACGTGGCCGAGCGCGATCGGGACGAGCTCGCCCGCCGGCGCGAAGATGATCGCCGCGTCGAGCGGCGCCGGGGGCCCCTCGGCCGTGTCGCCGGCCCACATCGCACCGAGCGAGCGCGCGAACCCCTGCGCCGCTTCGTCGCCGGGTCGTGTGAGGGCAAGCACCTCACACCGCCTGCTCACTGCGACCTGGCAGACGATGTGCGCCGCGGCGCCGAACCCGTACAGGCCGATTCGGCGAGCTTCGCCCGCCAGTTGGAGCGCCCGGTGCCCGATCAGACCTGCGCAGAGGAGCGGCGCCGCCTGCAGGTCGGGATATCCGTCGGGGATCGGGAAGCAGAAGCGCTCGTCGGCAACGCAGAGCTCGGCGAAGCCGCCGTCGAGGTCGTAGCCCGTGAAGAGGGCCCGGTCGCAGAGGTTCTCCTGCCCGCGCTCGCAATACAGGCAGGCACCACACGTCCAGCCGAGCCACGGGACGCCCACCCGGGCGCCCGCCGGGAAGCGCCCGGCGCTCTCGAGCACTTCGGCGACCACCTGGTGGCCGGGGACGAGCGGCAGCTTCGGGCGCGGGAGCTCGCCGTCGAGGATGTGCAAGTCGGTCCGGCAGACGCCACAGGCGAGCACCCGCAGCAGAGCCTGGCCCGAGCCCGCTATCGGGTCGGCAACCTCGGTTGGGCGGAGCCGGGCTCCAGGAGCATCGAGCACCATCGCCCTCATCGCCGGGCTCCGGGTTCCCGTCGACCATCGTCTACGCTGCGTCGCATGCCCGGCCTCCTCGAATACCGATCTGCCTTTCCGATCCTGGAGCACACGACGTATCTGATCAACCACTCGCTGGCCGCAATGCCCGCCAAGGCGGAGGAGCGACTCGCCGAGTACGCGCGCATGTGGAAGGAGCGCGGCATCCGCGCCTGGGGCGAGGGCTGGTGGACGATGCCGATCACGGTCGGCGACCAGATCGGCCGGATCATCGGCGGCGTGCCCGGAACGACGGTGATGCACCAGAATGTCGCCGTCGCCGAGGCAGTCGTGCTCTCGTCGTTCTTCCCGGTCGACCCCGCGCGAAACCGGGTCGTCTACGAGCGCGGGAACTTTCCCTCGGTGCGCTACCTCTACCAGGCGCAGCCGGGGCTCGAGGTCGTCGTCTGCGAGGACGACGGCGCGATCGTCGATGCGATCGACGAGCGCACGCTTCTCGTCCCGATCAGTCACGTCCTCTTCAAGACCGGTGAGATCCAGGACGTCGAGCCGATCATTCGCCGGGCCCACGAGGTCGGTGCGCACGTGATCCTGGACTGCTACCAGAGCGCCGGCATCGTCCCGTTCGACGTGACGGCGTTGAACGTCGACTTCGCGGTGGGTGGCTCGGTCAAGTGGTTGAACGGTGGCCCCGGGAACGGCTGGCTGTACGTGCGGCCCGATCTCGCCGAACGGCTCGAGCCGACGTTCACCGGCTGGCAGGCCCACGAGCGGCCGTTCGGCTTCGAGGAGGAGATGGACTATGCGCCGGGTGCGACCCGCTTTCTCACGGGCACGCCGAACGTGCCGGCGCTCTACGCCGCGACGGCCGGCTACGACCTGATCGAGGAGGTCGGCGTCGACCGGATCCGCGAGAACTCGCTGCACCAGACACAGCTCCTGATCGATCTCGCGGACGAGGCCGGGTTCGAAGTGAGGAGCCCTCGGAGCTCGGCGAGACGAGGCGGCACCGTGACGGTTCACGTGCCCGAGTTCCCGGCGGTTCACAAGGAGCTGACCGGCCGGCAGATCCTCTGTGACTTCCGCCCCGACGCCGGCATCCGGCTCGGGCCGCACTACTACAACACCGATGCCGAGCTCGGGTTCACGATCGAGCAGATCGCCGACATCGTCGAGAGCGGCGCGTACGAGCAGCACCTGGGAGCCGTGGCGCGACACTGACCACCGGCTTCGGATGGACGATGAGACCGGGTTACCGCGACCGTCGGCGGGCGTAGCCTCTCCGGATGGGCGCCGTAAACCCGCTGAGAAAGGCGCTCGCCGGCTTCATGCTCGGCGCGGCCGGAATGTTCGCCACGATGTACTCGACGCAGGCGATCTTGCCGGAGCTCTCGCGGGACTTCGACGTCAGTCCGTCGCGCGCCGGACTGTCCATCTCGGTCGTCGTCCTGGCGGTTGCGATCGGCGGCTTCGTCTGGGGGCCGGTCTCGGACCGGATCGGGCGTCCGCGTGCGATTCGCACGGCGAGCGTGCTGCTCGTGCCGCCGACTCTGGGGGTCGCACTCGCGCCCGGGTTCGCGGCGCTCCTCGTCTGCCGTACGCTCCAGGGGCTCTGCATGCCCGGGTTGTTGGCGGTCGGCGCGCCCTACGTCGTCGAGGCGTTCGTACCGCGGATCGGGGCGCGGGCGATGGGGTACTACGTGTCGGCTCTCGTCGCCGGCGGGCTCGTCGGGAGGCTCGGCGTCGCGCTCGCAAGCGCAATCGTGGGGTGGCGCGTGGCAATCGGCGCTCTGGCCGTGCTTCCACTCATCGCCGCGATCGCGATGCGAGGAGGGCTTCCCGAGACCCACGTGCCCTCGCGCGGCGGCGGTGTCGCGCGGCATCTCAGGAACCTACGTCTGCTCGGCGTTTCGATCGGCAGCGGCGCGCTGTTCTTCACCTTCGTCGGGGCGTTCACGTATGTCACGTACCGGCTCGAAGAGCCGCCGTTCTCGTACTCGGTGGCGACGGCGAGCCTGGTCTTCCTGCTCTGGCTGACCGGGCTTGCCGGGCCCCTTGCGGGGCGACTCGCAGACCGAGTTGGTTGGCGTCGCCTGGCACTCGGCACCGTCGCCCTCTCCGCGGTCGGTGTCGTGCTGACGCTGCCGGACGTGCTGCCGCTGCTCGTGCTCGGGCTCGCCTGCATCGCCGGTGCGATGTTCACCGGGTACACCGCGACCCAGCTCGGTGTCGGTGACGTGGCCAGCTTCGATCGGGGTGCCGCAACGGCCGTCTACTTCAGCATCTACTACGGCGGCGGCGCCCTCGGCGCCTACCTGCCGGGCCTCGCCTGGCAGGAGTGGGGATGGGGCGGCGTCGCCGCAACGGGGCTCGGAGCGCTCGTCGTGGCCGCTGCCGCTCTCGGCATCTCGCCGGCTCCGCGGAGTCGGCAGAGCCACTAGCTGCGCGTCGCCTCCGAGACGGGCACGGAGGCGTCGTTCGCTGCGGCGTCGGAGGCAGACCCACCGCAGCGCGAACCGGGCTCAGTGCACGATCAGGACGTCGCAGTGGGCGTGGTGTGCGACAGACGAGCTCACGCTTGTGCCCAGCAGGCGCTGGAGGATGCTCAGCTCACGTGTGCCGACGACGATCATGTCGGCCCCGCGAGCGCCCGCGAGCTCGACGATGGTGTCCGCGGGCTCGCCGATCGCCGGCACGTACTCGGCTTCGACGCCGAGGCCCTCGAGCACCGCTGCGGCCGCGTTCAGCTCGTCGGCGTGCATCTCGGGGGAATCGGTCGGGTCGAGCGGGCCTGTGCTCCCGCGCCCGATCGGGATGTGCACCGGCGCCACGCTCGTGACCACGAGCTTGCCGCCGAGCGCCCCGACGAGCTCGGCCGCGCGCTGCAGGGCCCGTTTCGCCGGTTCGGTGTCGTCGTACCCCACAACAATCGTCTTCATCGCTCGCCTCCTTCGCAGGACGTCCCGAGTAGTCAACCTTGTCTCCCGCCCGAAGGCAAGGGGGAAAAGCCGCGAGTTGCGACGGCTTTTCCCCGGCGCGCCGGTCGCCTACGATGCTGGCGTGAGCCGGGCCGAGATGGACAGCAGGCATGTGCTGGCACGGATCATCTCGACGGTCGGCTCGAGCCTCGAGCTCGACGAGGTGCTCCGCGCCGTCGTCCGGCTGCTCTCGGAAGGGAGTGGGGTCCACGCGTGCTTCGTCTACCTGGTCGAGGACGAAGGGAATCGGCTCGTGCTCCGCGCGGCGGGCGCGCCGTACGAGCACCTGATCGGAGAGATCGCGCTCGAGCGACCGAAGGGGCTCGCCTGGTGGGCGGCGGAACGCAACGAGCCGGCGTTCATCCCGGACAACCTCCTCGACGACCCGCGCGTCGAATACGTTCCCGAGCTGGAGGAGGTGCGCTTCCAGTCCCTGCTCAGCGTCCCGATCGCGGCGCGGAACGGAATCGTGATCGGCGTCATCAGCGCCCATACCGAGGCTCCACGTGCGTTCACCGAGGCAGAGGTCGACTTCGTCGTTACGAGCGCCTCGCTCGTCGCCGGGGCGATCGAGAATGCGCGGCTGTACGACGAGACGCGGGCCCGCGTGCGCGAGCTCGAGGCGATCGCAGAGCTTGCCGAGGCGATCGCGGGTGCGGGCAGGCTCGAGGAATTGCTGCCGGAGGTCGCGCGTCGTGCGCGGGAACTTCTGCACGCGAGCGCGTGCCACGTCTACCTCCTCGAGCCGGGTAGCGAGGAGCTCGAGCTCAAGGCCTCGGCGCCGGGGGATGCCGAGGTGCGTCCCACCCTGGGACTCGCCGAGCTCGGCCCGGAGCTGGCGCGAGGCGGACGCGCCTCGCGGGTTGCCGTGCCGCTCGTCGCGGGCGACGAGCTGCTCGGCCTGCTCGTCGCCGAGCAGAGCCCCGCCGTCGACATCGCCCGGGCCGTCGCGAGCCAGATAGCCCTCGGGATCAAGAAGATCCAGCTGATCGAGCGGCTGACCGAGAAGAACCTGATCAAGGACTTCTTCGATGACCTCGCCGCAGGTCGTGGTGGCGGGCTCGTCGAGGGCCGGGCGGTGCGGCTCGGGTGCGACCTCGACCGGCCGTACCTCGTCCTCGCTGCCGAGCCGGCCGACGAGGCGCTGGAACGGGCTCTCACGGCCATGCTCCCGGGCTCGGTCTTCGACCGGGGGGAGGACTCGCTCCGCGCGCTCCTGCGCATGCCGGCAGGCGGTGAGCGCGCGACCATCGAGGTCGTTCGGCGGACACACGCCGACAGCGCCGTTCCGCTTGCGATCGGACTCTCGAGCGTCTGCGCGGGAGTTGCGAGCTTCGCCGAGGGGTTCGAAGAGGCACGACAGGCGCTTTTCGGAACGGCCGTGCTGGAGCGCGAGACCTCGGTCGTCGCATTCGAGGAGCTCGGCGCCTACAAGTATCTTCTCCGGATTGCCGCCGACGGCGGCGTTCGTGACGCGAGCATCGAGGCAGTCACAGTCATCGCAGACTACGATCGCGAGCGAGGGACGTCGCTCCTGGCGACCCTCGCGGAGTTCCTGGAGCGGCGCGGCAGCATCAGCGCGACCTCCGATGCGCTGCACATCCACGCCAACACGCTGCGGCAGCGCCTGCGCCGGATCGGCGACCTCTCCGGGGTCGATCTTCGCCGGGACGACTGGCTGATGATCGAGATCGCGGTGAAGCTCGTGCTGCTCCGGCTCGTTCTTTCCGGGCGATAGCGGCACTTTCGACATACCGGCGCCCGTCACGGTGGAGGCTCTGACCATCGACGCCGCGCCACCGGAGTGATAGGAACCCCTGAGCCAACGAGGGAGGAGCTCTGATGGGCGTCGACACGGCCAAGGTCGAGACGATTCGGAAGACGATCGCAGAACGTGGAATCGAGTTCATCTTCGCCCAGTTCGTCGACATGTACGGGCGTCCGAGCGCCAAGCTGATCCCTGCCGCGCAACTGCCGGCGCTCGTCGAAGACGGTGCCGGGTTCGCGGGGTTCGCGGCCGGCGAGATCGGCCAGCTCCCGAGCGATCCCGACATCGCGGCGATCCCCGACCTCGACAGCTTCACCCTCGTTCCGTGGCAGTCGAACCTGGCGCGCTTCGCCTGCGATGTGACGGTGGAAGGAGAGGCGTGGCCGTACTGTCCGCGCACGATCCTGCGCAACGTTCTCGCCCAGGCGGCGAACGAGGGCTACGAGTTCAAGATCGGGATCGAGCTCGAGTACTTCCTCGTGCAGCTCAACGCCGACGGCACGATCGAGATCGCCGACAAGCTCGACACGCTCGAGAAGCCGTGTTACGACATGGCGGGCCTGACGCGCCAGTACGACTTCCTGACGACGGTGTCGCGGTACTGCAACGAGCTCGGCTGGGGCAACTACGCGAACGACCACGAGGATGCGAACGGCCAGTTCGAACAGAACTTCGAGTACGACAACGCTCTCGTCAGCTGCGATCGCGCGATCTTCTTCCGCTACATGGTGCATACGCTCGCCGAGCAATACGGCAGGATCGCGACCTTCATGCCGAAGCCGTTCACGACCCTCACCGGCAACGGCTGCCATTTCCACATGTCGCTCTGGAAGGACGGCGCGAACGTGTTCCTCGACGAATCCGACCCGCGTGGGCTCGGGCTTTCGGAGTCCGCATACAACTTCATCGGCGGGCTGAAGGCGCACGCGCGCGCCTACAGTGCCCTGACGGCCCCGACCGTCAACTCGTACAAGCGGCTGAAGCTCGGCTCGACCTCGAGCGGCGCCACCTGGTCGCCGGTCTGGATCTCGTACGGCTACAACAATCGCACCCAGATGTTGAGGATCCCGGCGCCGGGTCGCATCGAGGATCGCACGGTCGACGGCTCCTGCAACCCGTATCTTGCGGCAGCGGCGGTCCTGGCCTCGGGCCTCGACGGGATCGCCAACAAGCTCGACGCCGGCGAGCCGAACTCCGAGAACCTCTACGGCTTTCCCTACGAGGAGCTCGTCGGCAGGGGCCTGCGGTCGCTCCCCTCGACGTTGCACGAAGCGACGGCGGAGCTCGAGGGCGACGACGTCCTCCGCGCCGCGCTCGGCAGAACGAGGGAGAACGAGGAGTACGTCGACTACTACCTTCGGGTGAAACGGGAAGAGTGGTTCCGCTATCACGAGCAGGTGACCGCATGGGAGGTGCGCGAGTACCTGACGCGCTTCTGATGGGTCGGCAGAGCCTCCATAGCGGTACGGCCGGGGACTGAGGCGCATGTGCGGGATCGTCGGACTGTTCGCGAAGTCGCCCGAGATCGAGGAGCACCTCGGTGTCCACCTCGTCGCGATGCTCGCGCAGATGAGCGACCGGGGACCGGACAGCGCCGGGGTCGCGGTGTACCGCGATCCCGTCCCCGAGGGCTTGACGAAGCTCACGCTCTACTCCCCGCGCCGAGACGAGGACTGGCGTGCAGCCGCCACGGCGCTCGGGGGCGAGGTCGATTCCGTGCGGGCGAGTCATGCGGTGATCGTCGTCCCGGTCGGCGCCGTCGAAGCCGAGGAGCGCGTGCGGGCGGCCCGCCCCGATCTGCGGGTGATGAGTGCCGGTCAGGTGATCGAGATCTACAAGGACGTCGGCCTGCCGGAGGTCTTCGCCGACGCGTTCGAGCTCTCCGATCTCCGCGGCAGCCACGCGCTCGGGCACACGCGAATGGCGACCGAGAGCCGTGTCACGACCGAGGGGTCGCATCCCTTCTCGACCGGCCTCGATCTCTGCCTCGTCCACAACGGCTCCCTGTCGAACCACAACACGTTGCGTCGGACGCTTCGGCGCGAGGGGGTCGAGTTCCAGACCGAGAACGACACCGAGGTCGCCGCCGGGTACCTCGCATGGCGGCTCCGGGAGGGGGCGTCACTCGAGCAGGCACTCGAGGGCTGCCTCGACGACCTCGACGGCTTCTACACGTTCGCGGTGGGAACGGCGGACGGCTTCGCCGTGCTGCGCGACCCGATCGCCTGCAAGCCCGCCGTGCTGGCGGAGACGGACAAGTGGGTTGCGATGGCGTCCGAGTACCACGCGATCGCCGTGCTTCCGGGCGCAGACGATTCGCGTATGTGGGAGCCGGAGCCGGGCATCGTGTACGTCTGGGATAGGGCAGTCGTCGCATGAGCGCGACGCTCGAAGCAGAGGTCGTCGATCTCGCCTTGACGCCGTTACGTGAGCTCAACCAGCGCCTCCACGATGTCGCGCTCACCGGGGAGGGGCCGCTGCGCTGGCGGATCGTCAATCCACGGGGCGCCCACGCCGTCGCCTGCGGGCTCGACGCAGACCTCGAGGTCGAGATCGACGGGCACGTGGGGTACTACTGCGCCGGCATGAACAAGCTGGCGAACGTGCGCGTGCGCGGTAACGCGAGCACCGGGATCGCCGAGAACATGATGTCGGGGACCGTCGTCGTCGAGGGGAGCGTCAGCCAGTCGGCCGGCGCCACCGGCCGCGGTGGGCTGCTCGTCGTTCACGGCGACGCAGCCGCCAGGTGCGGCATCTCGATGAAAGGCGTCGACATCGTCGTCCGCGGCTCCGTCGGGCATCTGAGCGCCTTCATGGCCCAGACCGGCTGCCTCGTCGTCTGCGGCGACGCCGGCGATGCCCTCGGCGACTCGATCTACGAGGCGCGACTGTACGTGCGTGGCGGGGTGTCGGGGCTCGGCGCCGACTGCGTCGAGAAGGAGATGCGCGACGAGCACGTCGTCGCAGGTGACCGACCTCCTCGCCCGGGCGGGGTTCGACGACATCGACCCGAGGACGTTCCGACGGTACGGCTCGGCGCGGAGGCTCTACAACTTCACGATCGACAACGCGGGGGCGTACTGATGAACGGCTGGCAGCCGGGGCTGCGCGAGTCGGCCCTCTTCGACCGCAACGTGATCGCCGAGATCCAGCGGGCTGCGCGCGAGGGCATCTACGACATCCGCGGCTTCGGCGCGAAGCGCAAGGTGCCCCATTTCGACGACCTCCTGTTTCTCGGCGCGAGCGTGTCCCGCTACCCGCTCGAGGGCTACCGCGAGCGTTGTGACACGAACGTCACGCTCGGAACCCGGCACGCGAAGAGGCCGCTCGAGCTGAAGATCCCGATCACGATCGCCGGGATGAGCTTCGGCGCGCTGTCGGCGCCCGCAAAGGAGGCTCTAGGCCGCGGGGCTACCGAGGTGGGAACCTCGACGACGACGGGCGACGGCGGCATGACGCCCGAGGAGCGAGGCCATTCGAAGACCCTCGTCTATCAGCTGCTGCCGTCGCGCTACGGGATGAACCCCGACGACCTGCGGAAGGCCGACGCGATCGAGGTGGTCGTCGGTCAGGGTGCGAAGCCCGGCGGCGGCGGGATGCTGCTCGGCCACAAGATCTCCGACCGGGTGGCGGCGATGCGCGACCTGCCGAAAGGGATCGACCAGCGCAGCGCCTGCCGGCATCCGGACTGGACGGGACCGGACGACCTCGAGATCAAGATCGGCGAGCTGCGCGAGATCACCGACTGGCAGAAGCCGATCTTCGTCAAGGTCGGCGCCACGCGCACCTACTACGACGTGCAGCTCGCCGTGAAGGCCGGCGCCGACGTGATCGTCGTCGACGGGATGCAGGGCGGGACGGCGGCAACCCAGGACGTGTTCATCGAGCACGTCGGTATCCCGACCCTCTGCGCGATCCCGCTCGCCGTGGAGGCGCTGCAGGAGCTCGGGCTGCACCGCGAGGTGCAGCTGATCGTCTCGGGCGGCATCCGCAGCGGCGCCGACGTCGCGAAGGCGCTCGCACTCGGGGCCGACGCGGTCTCGATCGGCACCGCGGCCCTGATCGCGATGGGCGACAACAGCCCCGACTACGAGGACGAGTACCGCAAGATCGGCAGCTCGGCCGGCTACTACGACGACTGGCAGGCGGGCCGCGACCCGGCCGGCATCTCGACGCAGGACGACGAGCTCGCGGCGCGCTTCGATCCCGAGCTGGGTGGGCGCAAGGTGGCGAACTATCTCCGCGTGCTCACGCTCGAGACGCAAACGCTCGCGCGCGCCTGCGGCAAGTCGCACGTCCACAACCTGGAGCCGGAGGACCTCGTCGCGCTGACGATCGAGGCGGCCGCGATGGCCCGCGTCCCACTCGCGGGCACCAACTGGATCCCGGGGGCGGTGGCGATGGCGTGATCCGGGACCCGCCGTGGGTCGGAAGGCTTGACTCTGTCCGATACTTACGTTTCGATTGTCACGTTTCGACGGGCTATGCGAGGAGGCGACGTGGTTGATTTCGACAGCAGGCTGATAGATGTTCCCGAGGCCTCGGGCAGTCTTGCCCGCGAGACAAACTGGTGGGGCGCGTTCGTGATCGGCCTCGCAGGCACCGTGCTCATCATCAGCCTGATCGGGTACGCGCTCTTCGCGCTCGGCGGCTTTGCGATTGTCCTCTTCGCGATCATCACGGGGATCGGCGTCTTCCTCTGCTTCTGCCTCGCCGAGATGGCGGCGACCTGGCCCGAGCGCGCCGGCGGTCTACCGTCGTACGCGTTCGAGACGTTCAAGCCGGTCGGTAACAACTTCTCGCGGCATGTCGGGGGCCTCTCGTCCTGGGCGTACTGGCTCGGCTGGTTCACCGTCGCGCCGATCAACGCCTTCCTCGCCTCGCTCTACATCGTCGACCTTTTCAACATCAACTTCGGCGGCTCGTTCGGCCCGATCAGCTCCAAGTTCGGCACGGTCGTTCCCGTCGACGTGTTCGTGGTCGGTGTGATCCTCCTGCTCGTGATGTTCATCCCGTGCTGGCTCGGGATACGGCTCGGCGCGACGTTCGCCACCGTCCTCGGAGTCCTGACGATCATCCCCCTCGTTCTCCTGTGCGTGCTCCCGTTCTTCAAGCCCGGCTCGCTCGACGGGTTCAGCAACCTCTCGCTGTCCCTCTCCTCCTCGCCGGCGGGCGCCAAGGGCAGCTGGCAGCTGATCCTCGGCTGGTCGTTCATCTACACGTGGACGGTGCTCGCGATGGAGGCCGCGGCGTGCTATATCGGCGAGTGTCGCGAGCCCGTCCGCGATGCCAAGATCGCGATCACGGCCGAGGGACTGTTCGGGTTCTTCATCTACGTGACGCTCCCGATCATGGTCTTCTCGGTGCTCGGCACGGCTGGTTTCAACCAGCTGGCCAAGGACAACCCCGGCTGGATCGGCGACGCCAACATTCTCTTCCAGGGGTACGTCGACAAGATCTTCGGCGTCAACCAGTTCTGGACCTGGTTCATCGGCCTCTCGCTCATCATCGCGCTCAGCCTCTCGGTGCTGAACGCGATCATGGGCGCGTCGCGCGGCATGTACCAGAACGCGCACGACGGCATCCTGCCACGGGCGTTCGGGTGGGCGAACAAGCACAAGGCACCCTCGTTCTCGATGCTCGTCAGCCTGATCTGCTCGATCGCCGTCCTCACCGTCGGCTCGCCGCTCCAGATCTACGTGTTCTCCAACATGGGCTACCTGTTCGCGCTGGCCGTCTCGCTGATCGGATACGGGATCTTCCGCTCCATGCGCGAGGACACTCCGCGGGAGCTGAAGATGCCCCGTGCGTTCGGTCCACTCGGCCTCATCGTCGGCATCATCGGTCTGCTGCTGTGGGCGATCGGCGGCTACTACGCCGCCGACTACGCCGTCGGGCCCGGCTATCGCTGGCTGTACTGGATCGGCCTCATCCTGCTCGCCCTCTACTTCCCGCTGTACTGGTGGCGGATGCTCGAGGACCGAACGTTGGGCGGCACTCCGGATCCGGCCGTCGAGTCGACCACGGGGGGCTCAGCCTAGCGGTGCCGTTCCATCGTCGCCGCTTCGACGTCCAGCCCACCAACCCCGTGGAGGTCATGCTCGCCTCGGATGGGCGGCAAGACTACTCGCAGAGGGCGGTCGCGCGAGCGGCCGCCCTCTCGGCTTCCGGGCCCGTCGCGGTCGTCACGATCGCCAAGATCTACGGCTCGTCGTTCGGCCTGCCGCACCCAGGGCTGCTGCCCACGAACGCAGAGTTGGCCGAGCGTCAGCTGTGGGTGGAGGGGGCTGTCCGCACGTTGCGTGCAGGTGGCGCCACGGCGGACGGGCAGGTCGCTGCAACCCGGCGGACGGCGAAGAAGCTCGCGGCCGTGGCCCGCGTCCGCGGCGCGCGTGTCGTCGTGATCGACGAGACGACCGTCTCGAACCGACTCCGTCGCATGATCGAGGGCGACGTCGGCGCGGAGCTGCGGCGCAAGCTGCGCAAGGACGGCGTCGAGGTCGAGGTCGTCCCGCACGCTGCCGACGGGCCGAGCTGACCTCCGTGCGAGGCTATCTCGCGGTGCGGGGTTGCGGGCCTACGAGCGGTGCGTCTCGGGAGCAGGCCGGGGGCCCATGCCGCGCGAGAACCGATACTCCCTCGGCTCGGTCTCGGCGTTCAGGACGGCTGCAATCGATCTGATCAGCTTCGTCATCGTGTCTCCTCGAGTGGTGGTGGGTGTCCGATCAGATATAAAGCAAATCGTGAATTTCATGCAATTTCAGTAAGCCATGCTTCACAACGATCAGAGCGGCTCACCGACCGAGATCCCGTTCACGGCCACCACCGGGGTGGACGCGCTCGATCGGGCTCTGAACGGGCTCTTCTGGGGCGACAACGTCGTCTTTGCGGCGGACGATGCGACCGATGTAGAGCCGTTCTTTCTCGCGGTGGCGGCGAAAGCACCGCTCTACGAGGCGGCGGCTTTCGTCACGCTCGTGCGAGAGCCGGCCGAGCTCGAGCGGGCGTATCCAGGACTCGAGGTCATCGATGCCCGAGTGGACAGCAGCGTGTCGCAGCCGCGGCCGCTGCTCGATGCGATCGCGAGGCGATGCGCCGGTTCGCCACGGCAGCTCCTCCTGTTCGACTCACTCGAGGCGATGAGCGACCGCTGGGGCCGCGAGACCGCCGGCCGGTTCTTCTCACGCGGCTGTCCTCTCCTCCTCGGGCTCGGTGCTATCGCCTACTGGTCGCTTCCTGCAGCCGGTCACACGCCGACGCTGCGCCGCGAGATCGAAGGGATCACGCAATGCGTGCTCGACGTCGGTGACGGACGGCTCCGGATCACGAAGGCCGAGGGACGACCGCCCGGGGTCGAGGGGAGCGTCTTCCGGTACGGCCTCGAGGCCGGGCTGCCCGTGCTCGCCGCCGCGCCTGCGGCAGCCCGGCTTGGTGCGGCGCTCCGGAGCCTCCGGATCGCGCGCCATCTGAGCCAGGCGGACGTGGCCCGCCTCGCGGGCGTCTCGCCGAGCGCGATCTCGCAGGCCGAGCGCGGTCGGCGGGGTCTTTCGCTCGAGACGCTGCTCGACCTGGCGGCAAAGCTGAACATCACCCTGGATGAGCTCCTGCGTGGGGACGTCGCACCCGGCTACCGGCTCGCCCGTCGTGACGATCCGCGCCACGCCGAGACGGACCGGCCGGTGCCGCTGCTCGACGACCCGCGGGCCGGTCTTCGCGTCTACCTCGTTCGCCTCTCACCCGGCGGGAGCGCGACGCCCGATTTCGCGCACAAGGGGGTCGAGGTCGTGAACGTCGCAACCGGGCTCGTACAGGTGCTGCTTGCCTCGGGCGGGCCGGTACTCCGTCAGGGAGAGGCGTTGATCGCCGACCGCAGCGGGGTCAGCGGCTGGCGCAACCTGAGCGACCGCGAGGCGATCGTCTTCTGGGTGCTCCACGACGACTCGCCGGGCGGCTAGCTCCAGGGGTACGGCGAGTTCGAGACCGGGTGGAGCTCGCCGGTCGCGAAGCGCTCGAAGCGGAACGGCGTCAGCAGCGGCGCCGAGTCCCCGCAGAGGACCCGCGCGACCTCGCGGCCGACGCCGATCATCTTGTAGCCGTGATTCGAGTCGAGGATCCCGTATACGTTCGGCTTGAGGTAGTCGAACACCGGGAAATTGTCGGCGGTGAACGAGCCCACTCCGCCTGACCGTGCCCGCTTGTACAGCGGGCGGCAGCCCTCGAAGCGGCTCATCGCGTGCGAGAGCGCTGCGCACCACATGTCGGGAAACGAGTCGTCGACGTCCGTCGTGGAGGGGTAGGGGTCGAGCTCCACGTCGCCGTCGACCGTAAGTGGGGAGGCACCGCCCTGCACGCCGTGGCGGTCGCGCTTGTAGTAGATGCCCCACAGCTCGTCGGTGATCAGCTTTCCTTCGTCGCTGTGCAGCGGCGCGTCGGTGTCGAGGTGGATCACCGGCGGAGCTCCGCCGGCGGCAGTCGCGAACATGAGCGGGTCGACGGTGATCTCGCCTTCCTGGAGGTTCCAGTACGTCCACATCGGCTGGTCGCGTGCGACGTCGCCGGAAGGCGTGTGGATGTCGATCGTCATCGGCAGGCCGAGCAGGCCCCAGAAGTGCTTTGCCCAGGGGCCGGGCGCGACGACGACCTGCTCGCCGACGGCGATCGTGCCCTTGTCCGTCACGACGGCGGTGACGCTGTCGTCGGTGCCGAGCTCGAACCCGGTCACCTCGGTGTACGAATGGATCTGCACACCCTCGGCGAGGCACTTGTCGCGCAGGCCGATCACCGACTCGACGTTGAAGGCGAAGCCGCCCTGGTGCTCGTGCAGGCAGACCGTGACGCCCCGGGCGCGCCAGTCCGGAAAGAGCTCCTTCATGTGCGCGTCGACCTCGGCCTCGCCGAGGTAGAGGTCGGAGCGGTAGCCGATCCGCTGGTGGCGCTCGTAGACGGCGGTGAGGTCGCTCTCCTGCACCGGGGGACCGAGCGCGATGTAGCCGACGCCGTTGTAGTGGTACGCCTCGGGGTCGGATTCCCACACCTCGACGCATGCCTGCATCAGCTCGCTCATGGCAGGCTGGAAGTAGTTGTTGCGGACGACGCCGCACGCGATGCCGGTGGCCCCGGCACCCGGGGTCGCCTTCTCGATCACGACCACGTCTGCACCGGAGCCGAGGCCGCGCTGCCGGAGCTCGACGGCGAGATGGTAGGCCGTCGAGAGGCCGTGCATGCCGGCGCCGACGATGACGAAGCGAGACGATGCAGGTATCATTCTATTGCCTCCCGGGCAATGGCATATCAAAAAGTAGGAAGGAGAATAGCATGGCGCGCACCGGTCAACCGGCCGTCCGTCACGTCGCCGCCGTCGAGCGGGCGTTCACCGTGCTCGCTGCGCTCGCCGACGGGGGTGAGCTCGGGACCAACGAGATCGCCCGGCGCACCGGCATCAACGCGAGCACGGTGTCGCGCCTGCTCGCGACGCTCGCCTCGGCGCGATTCGTCGAGCACGTCCAGGAGACCGGCAGGTATCGGCTCTCGCTGCGACTGGTCGAGCTCGGCAATGCGGTGCTCGGGCACCTCGACCTGCGCGCACTCGCGCGGCCCCACCTGCAGGCCCTCGTGCGCGAAACCGGCGAGACCGCAACCCTCTCGGCCCCCGGCGAGCACGACGCGGTCACCGTCGACTTCGCGCACGGCTCCTCCGTCGTCCAGAGCGTCGCCCAGCTCGGCAGGCCGAGCGTCGGCCATGCGACGGCGGTCGGCAAGGTGATGCTCGCGTTCGGCGACGTGGGGCTTCCGGCGGCCCCGCTCGCGTCGTTCACCCCCCGCACGATCACGACGCGAGAAGGACTCGTCGAGGAGCTGGACGGGGTTCGCAGGCGGGGGTTCGCCGAGGCCAGGGAGGAGCGCGAGGAGGGTCTGGCAGCGGTCGCGGCTCCCGTAAAGGGCAGCGGTGGGGAGCTCGTGGGGATCATCGGCGTCCAGGGCCCCGCCTCGCGCTTCGATGCGCGAGCGATGCGGGCCGCCGCAGCGTTGCTCCTCGAGCACACCGTGGCCGTCTCGGTCGCGCTCGGTTGGCGCGAAGCGACCTAGAGGACGGGGCCGCTCAGACCGGCAGCCAGACGAGGCAGGCTGCCCGTTCCCGGATCCGCTTCGTGAGCTTCGCGTATCTCCGCCGCTTCAACCGCTCGCGATCAGGCCCGACGACGAGGAGGCCGGGCGCTCGCTCGGCGACGAGCTCGAGCAACGCGTCGATCGGCCGCGGGCTGCAGAGCCGCAGCCGCTCGACGTCGACCGCGAGGGAGTGCGCGAGCTCGGCCGGAGCGCGTAGCGCGTCCTCGACCTCCTGTGTGCCGACGTACTCGTACTTCATCGCGAGGGAGATAGGCCCGAGCGCGACCTCGGCGACGTTGACGATGATCAATCGCTGCCCCGACTCGACGGCGGCGTCGACGGCGAGCTCTGTCGCCTCGGGCTCGAAGGGCACGTCGAACGTGACGAGCATGACCGGACGGCTGCCGGAGACAACCGGGATGTCCGCTGTCGTCCGGGTGCGCCGTGTCCCGAGCATATGACTACTCCGGCCGCAGCTTCCAGCTCTTCGTGCTCTCGCGCATACGTCGAGAGGCCCGACGCCGGAGCTGGGGAACGACGAGCAGTGCATAGCCCATCACGAGCACGAAGAGCAGGAACGCGTACTGGATGCCGACGATCACCGCGAGCGGAATCATGAATCGCGGCGAGCAGGAGCGGAGGCCCGAGCACGAGCAGCCGGTAGCGGCGCACGCCCCGCAGGAGGGCGTCGTAGTCGGCGGCGGGAATCTGCCCGGTGTCCCACGTGCTTGCCGCAGGCGGTCGCACGTCCAGCGCTCGCCGTAGGGAACCTCGATCGAGGCGCCACAGTCGCACGTGATCGTGATCAACGGCGAGCGCACGCCACGATCCTAGACGAGGCCCGCTACCCGAGCGGCCGTCCCGCCGACGGCAATTCGGTTTCGACGCCGCTAGGAATCGTCCGTTGAGCGTGGTAGGTTCGCGCACAGGCGGCATCGATACGCCGCGGTCCCGGTACTCCCGACGGAGGTTGATTGTGGCGACAGCAGTAGTCCAGGAACAGCAACTCCTCAAGACGCTTCGCTGGTACGACGGCTTCGTGATCGCGCTCGCGAACCCGGGCTTCCTGCTCCTCTCGCTGCCGTACTCCGTCACCGACCTGGGCGGCTGGGGCGCAGCGATCCTCTGGGGCATCTCGGCCGTCGTGCGCCGTCCTCATCAACACGATCTACTCCGAGCTCGCGACGATGTTCCCCGAGAAGTCGGGCGGCCTCTCGCTCTACGCCCACGAGGCGTGGCGCAAGTACACGACCCTCGTCGGCCCGATCGCGACGTTCGGCTACTGGATCGGGTGGTCCGTCGTCCTCGCCTCCAGCGGCCTCTTCATCGGCTCGGTCATCGGTGGGACGTGGTTCGCGGGTGAGCCGGTAGGGAGCTACCTGGGCGGAGACGGATACTTCTCGACGGGCGGTGCCGACGTCGGGTTCCCCGCGCTCGTCGCGATCGGGCTCATCCTCTGCGTCTGGCTCTTCAACGTCTTCGGCGCCCGTGTCGGCGTCACGTTCGGCTACGCCGCCGGCGTCCTTCTGATGGTGCCGCTCTTCGTGATGATGATCCTGCCGTTCCTGAACGGCAGCTTCGACAGCGCCAACCTGACGAACAAGCTCGGTGACTCGGGGCTCGCGTGGGGAGGGCTCCAGGTCGCGCTCGTCTGGCTCTGGCTGATGTGCTGGTCGGCCTGGGGGGTCGACGTCTGTGCGACCTTCGCCCCCGAGTACAAGGACACGGTGCGGGACACGAAGCTCGCGCTTCGCTCGGCTGCCCTGTTCTCGATGGTCGTCTACATCGTCCTGCCGATCGGGCTCGTCGGCGGCGCCGGCTCCAAGCTCGTCGAGGGCGTACGACTACCCCGCCGCGATGGACAAGATCGTCGGCTCGACACGGTTCACCGACTTCTTCGTCGTCTGCCTGATCGCGAGCTTCATCATCACGATGAACACCGCGACGGCCGACGGCGGACGTGCGCTCTACGGGATCTCGCGCGACGGCATGACGATCAAGCAGCTCGGCACGCTCAACAGGTTCCACGTGCCGGGGACGGCGATGACGATCGACATGGTCTTCAACATCCTCCTCTGCCTCTTCATCGGCAACATCTACGGCATTCTGGCGGCCAGCAACCTCGGCTACGTGATCGCGCACATGTTCGCGCTCTCGGGGTTCGTGCTCCTGCGCAAGGACAGGCCGAACTGGCCGCGCCCGATCAAGCTCCCGGGGATCTTCGTGGTGATCGCCGGCCTCCTCGCCGTCTGGTGCCTGATCCTGACCGTCGTCGGCTTCGGCTACTTCGACACGGCGGGCGGCGGCTACGGCGGCACGAAGGAGAAGGTGATCGGCGTCGGGCGTGCTCGTCGTCGGGCTGCTGCTCTTCTTCTTCCGGCGCGTCGTGCAGGACAGGGAGCGGATCCACTGGCGTGAAGAGACGCCGACGATGCCCGAGACGGCGGTGGCAGCCGGCGTCCCGACCCACTGATTCTTCGATCCGGCGGTGAAAGGGGGCGGGCTTGCCCGCCCCCTTCGCTTGCCGTTTGCATCTCCGGCCGTGCGGTTGAAGAATGGCCGTACTCGTACCGCCCAAGAGGAGGCATCCCGACATGGCGCGTGACCCCAAGCACGACATCCTGTTCGAGCCGATCAAGATCGGCCCGAAGGTGATGAAGAACCGCTTCTATCAGGTGCCTCACTGCAACGGCTTCGGCTCCGAGAAGCCGTTCAGCCAGGCGTACTTCAGAGCGCTGAAGGCCGAGGGCGGGTTTGCGGGCGTCTCCACCGAGTACTGCTCGATCTCCCCCGAGTCGGACGACACGCATCGCATGTCGGCGCGCATCTGGGACGACGGCGATATCAAGAACCTGTCGCTGATGTGCGACATGCTGCACGAGCACGACGCGCTCGCCGCCTGTGAGCTCTGGTACGGCGGACCGCACGCGCCGAACATGGAATCGCGCTGCGTCGCACGTGGGCCCTCGCAGATCCCGAGCGACTTCGAGTTCCTCACCTATGCGATCGAGGCCGACAAGGACGACATCCGCCACCTCCAGAACCTCTACGTCGCGGCGGCGAAGCGGGCGCGCACCGCAGGTTTCGACATCGTCTACGTCTACGGCTCTCACTCCTACCTGCCGCAGCAGTTCCTGACGCCCTACTACAACCATCGCACCGACGAGTACGGGGGGTCGTTCGAGAACCGGGCCCGGTTCTGGCGAGAGACGATCGAGATGGTGAAGGAGGCCGTCGGCGACGACTGCGCCATCTGCGTCCGGATGTCCACCGACATGTTCATGGGAGAGGCCGGGACCCAGCTCAAGCGCGACTGCCTGCCGTTCGTCGAGCTCTGCGACGATCTCGTCGACGTCTGGGACATCAACCTCTCCGGTATCGCCGAATGGGGCGAGGACGCGACGCCGTCACGGTTCTACCCGCAGGGCCGCGCGTTGCCGTGGCAGGCCGCGGTGAAAGCGATCTCGAAGAAGCCCGTGCTCGGCGTCGGCCGCTGGACGAACCCCGACCTGATGGCCGAGGCGATCAACGACGGCAAGCTCGACATCATCGCCACCTGCCGTCCCTCGACCTCCGATCCGTTCCTGCCGAAGAAGATCGACGAGGGTCGGCTCGACGATATCCGTGAGTGCATCGGCTGCAACGTCTGCATCTCGCGCTGGGAGATCGGCGGCCCGCCGCTGATCTGCACGCAGAACGCGACTGCCGGCGAGGAGTACCGCCGCGGCTGGCACCCGGAGCGGTTCACCAAGGCGGCGAACGCCGACAACGACGTGCTGGTCATCGGCGCAGGCCCGGCAGGGATGGAGTGCGCGATGATCCTCGGCAAGCGTGGGATGCGCCGCGTCCACCTCGTCGAGGCCCAGGACGACATGGGCGGCACGATTCGCTGGATCCCGCAGCTTCCGGGTCTCGGCGAGTGGGCCCGCATCATCAACTACCGCAAGATCCAGCTCGACAAGCTGCCGAACGTCGAGTTCATCCCGAACACGAAGCTGTCGGCGAAGGACGTGGCGGAGTACGGGGCCGAGATCGTCGTCGTCGCGACGGGCTCGTACTGGGCCACCGACGGCCTCAACGGCGCCTCGCACGCTCCCATCCCCGGTGCCGACGCGAGCCTCGCCTGGCAGGCGACGCCCGACCAGCTCATGGGCGAGAGCAAGCACCTCCACGGCGAGCGGATCGTCGTGTTCGAGAACGACGGCTACTTCATGGGCGTCTCGATCGCGGAGAAGCTCGCGATGGAGGGGAAGAAGGTCACCCTGATGACGCCGATGGGCACCGTCGGGCCGTACATGCACTTCACGCTCGAGGCGCCGAACCAGCACCGCAGGCTGCACAAGCTGGGCGTCGAGATCGTCACGTACCACCTGCCGACCCGGATCGAAGAGGGTGCCGTGGTGGCGAGCCACGTCTACGACGAGGACGGCCACGAGCACACGTTCGAGGCCGACGGTGTCGTGCTGATCTCGCAGCGGCGTTCGAACGAAGCTCTGTACCGGGCGCTCAAGGACGAGATCGGGCTCGCCGGGCTCCAGGCCGAGGGTGTCGACGCTCTCTACCGGATCGGCGACTGCGAGGCGCCGCGGCTCACCGCGGACGCGGTCTTCTCGGGCCACCGCCTGGCGCGCGAGATCGACTCGGCAGATCCGTCGATCCCGTTGCCGTTCAAGCGCGAGCGGCGCATGGTCGACGCCGAGTCGGTGGCGAAGGAGAAGGCCGAGTTCGCGGCGATGTACGCCGGGGCCTCGAGCGCCTAGATGAGGGTCGTCGTCTGCGTGAAGCAGGTGCTGCAGCTCGGGGACGAGGTCGAGTTCACCGGCGACGGGCTCGACGTCGATCCGGACTATCTCGACCCGGCCCTGAACGAGTGGGACAGCTTCGCCACGGAGGAGGCGCTCCAGCTGAGGGAGCGCCTCGGGGGCGAGGTCGTGATCGTGACCTGTGGCCCGAAGCAGTCCGAGGCGGCGTTGCGGCGCTGCCTCGCGATGGGCGCCGACCGGGCGATCCGGGTCGAGGGCGCCGGCCGTGACCCGTTCTCCGTTGCACGGGCCCTGGCCGACGTGGTCGGGGCCGAGGGCGCAGACCTCGTCCTGTGTGGCGTCCAGTCGAGCGATGCGGTGCAGGCGGCGACGGGGACGGCGCTCGCCGAGCTGCTCGGCCTGCCGCGCGCGGCCGTCGTCACACGTGTCGACTACGACGCCGGTGCGCGAAAGGCCGTGATCGACCGCGAGCTCGAGGGTGGGCTCGTCGACCGGGTCGAGATCGACACGCCGGCCGTGTTGACGATCCAGACCGGCATCAACGAGCCTCGCTATGCCAACCTCCGCGCGATCAAGCAGGCGGAGCAGGTAGAGGTCGACGTTCGCAGCGCCGCCGGCGACGGCATGCCCGCCTATCGTGTGCGCCGGATGTTCGTGCCCGAGCGTGGCGAGGGCGCCGAGATGATCGACGGGAGCCCTGCGGAGATCGCCGGGCGCATCGCGGCGATCGTGAAGGAGCGGCTCGCATGAGCGTTCTCGTGGTGGCGGAACATCTCCGCGGCCAGGTCCGGGACGTCACCAGGGAGCTGATCACGGCCGGGCGTGAGCTCGGGGCGGTGACGGTAGCCGTGATCGGGAGTGATCCCGGCGCGCTCGTCGCTGCCGTCGACGTCGCAGGCGTCGACGAGATCGTGACCGTCGAGATCGCCGCGGGCGAGTTCGAGAACGACGCCTACCAGGCGGCCGTCGAGGCGCTGATCGCAAGTCGGCAGCCTCGTGTGACGCTGCTCGGCTTCACGGTGAACAGCATGGGTTACGGCCCGGCGGTCGCGGTGAAGCTCGGGCTCGGCTTTGCGAGCGACGTGCACGGTGTCGCGCTCGAGGGCGAGTCAGTGATTGCGACCCGCTCGTTCTACGGCTCCAAGGTGAGCGCGGAGCTCGAGTTTCCGGGAACCGACGGCGTGATGCTGTTGCTGCGGCCGACGTCCTGGGCTCCCGCGGAAGGCCAGGGCGCTGCGCGGGTGGCGTCCTTCGAAGTGACTGCCGCACCGTCGCGGGCACGGCACCTCGAGCTGGTCGAGGCCACCGCGTCCGCCGACGTGGACATCACCCAGGCGGACTTCCTGCTCTCGATCGGCCGCGGGATCGGCGACAAGGAGAACGTCGAGATGTTCCGGGAGCTCGCCGAGAAGATGGGCGCCACGCTTTCGGTCTCGCGCCCGCTCGTCGACGCCGGTTGGATGCCCGCGTCGCGCCAGGTCGGCCAGTCGGGCAAGACGGTGAAGCCGACGGTCTACCTCGCCTTCGGGATCTCGGGCGCGGTCCAGCACCTCGCCGGGATGAAGACGTCGGGGACGATCATCGCCGTCAACACCGATCCCGAGGCCGCGATCTTCAACGTCGCCTCCTACGGTGCGAAGGCCGACCTGTTCGACGTCGCGGAAGAGCTCGAGAAGCTCTTCTAGAGGATGGAGACACGTGAGACGTTCGCCGGTCTATCCGACTGGCAGATCGGGCTCTGGTATGCACTGATCGTCGTCTCGACGTCGGTCTTCGCGTGGGGCGTCGTCAGACTCGCCCGCAAGTACCGTCGCGGGCGGGGGAGCTTCCCGGCCGACAGGCCGCTGCACAGGGCCGCCGGTACGGCGCGGATCGTGCTGACGCACACGTGGATCAAGCGCCGTGACGGAGTTGCCGGGCTCGCGCACGCGATGATCTTCTACGGCTTCGTCGTGCTCTTCATCGGGACCGGGATCCTCGCGTTCCAGGACGACTTCGCGAAGCCCGTGCTCGGCTGGGACTTCTGGCATGGACCCTTCTACCTCGGCTACTCGCTGTTCCTCGACGTCTTCGGTGCTTTGCTCATCGTCGGTCTCGTGATCCTGGCGGTGAAGCGCGGCAGCAAGCCGGCCCGGCTCGACTACGACAGGGTCGACGGCGTCGCCAGCCGGTACGAGCGCTGGCGTTACCAGGTCGGCGACTGGGTCTTCGTCGGCTCGCTTCTCTTCCTCGGCGTCACCGGCTTCCTGCTCGAGGCCCTGCGGATCGCCGAAACCGATCCGTCGTTCGAGAAGTGGGCGCCGTTCGGCTGGCTCGTCGGCCAGGGACTGATCGCGGTCGGGGTCGACGGCGCAACCGCCTCGGCCGCGCATTTCCGCGACTGGTGGGTACACGGCATCGCGGCGCTCACGTTCGTGGCAGCGATCCCGTTCACGAAGGCGGTGCACATGATGACCGCGCCCGCCAGCGTGGCGACACGCGACGAGACGGCGGGAAGGCGACTCGTCGAGCTCCCTCCGAATCCGAAGCCGGCAGGAGGTCGGCTACGGCGTCGTCGAGGACTTGACGCCGGCGCATCTGCTCCAGCTCGACGCCTGCACCAAGTGCGGCAAGTGCCACGAGGCCTGCCCCGCCGCCGCTTCCGGCTATCCGTTGTCCCCCCGCGACCTGGTGCTCGACCTGCGAGAGCAGTCCGAAGGCACGTTCGGCATTCGTGCCTGGCTCACGGTGCCGCCGCTCTTTGCGTCGGACGAGAACCTGCTCGGCAACCCGATCAGGCAGGAGACCGTCTGGTCGTGCATGCAGTGCATGGCGTGCGTCGAGATCTGCCCGGTCGGGATCGAGCACGTGCCGATCATCAACCACCTCCGCCGCAGGCTCGTCGACCGCGGCGAGATGGACGCGCAGCTGCAGACGACGCTCGAGACGATCTACGAGTCGGGCAACTCGTTCGGCGAGCCGAAGCGAAAGCGCGGTCGGTGGGCAAAGGAGCTCGAGTTCGAGATCAAGGACGCGCGCAAGGAGCCGGTCGAGATCCTCTGGTTCGTCGGCGACTTCGCCTCGCTCGACCCGCGGAACATTCGCGTCACCCAGGCGCTCGCCAGAATCCTGCACCACGCCGGCGTCGACTTCGGGATCCTCTACGAGGGCGAGCGCAACGCCGGCAACGACGTGCGGCGGGCGGGCGAGGAGGGCCTCTTCGTCGACCTCGCCGAGAGCAATATCGAGGCGATCTCGGCGTGCGAGTTCAACCGCATCCTCACCTCGGATCCGCACTCGTTCAACACGTTGAAGAACGAGTATCCGGCGCTCGGCGGCACCTGGGACGTCGTCCACCACTCGCAGTTCCTGCTCGAGTTGTTCGAGTCGGGCGCGCTGCTGCCGGGAACAGCGCTCGGCCGCCGCGTCACCTATCACGACCCCTGCACGCTCGGGCGCTACAACGGCGTCTACGACGAGCCGCGGGCCCTGATCGCGGCGACCGGCTGCGAGCTCGTCGAGATGCAGCGGTCGCGTGACAACTCGTTCTGCTGCGGCGCCGGCGGTGGGCGGATCTGGATGTCCGAGCTGAAGGAGTCGGATGCCCCACGGCCTTCCGAATCGCGCATCCACGAAGCGACTGCGCTCGACCGGGTCTCGACCTTCGTCGTCTGCTGCCCCAAGGACGTGACGATGTACGAAGATGCGGTCAAGACCTCCGGACACGAAGGCGAGATAGAGGTGCGCGAACTCACCGAGCTCGTTCTCGAGTCACTCGAGCTCGGGCTCGTGACCGTCGGCGCTTCTGGTCCCGGTGGCGAGGACGCGTGATCAGCTGAGGACGCAGAACTTCCTGCACGGCGCTTCGCAGGGCTGTTCGCCGCCGTCCGAACGGAAATCGGCCCCCGGTCGTCCGCACCGACGTGTGTCTGCCAGGGGTCCCCGCACGGCTCGACGGTACCGTCACACACGTGCTGAATCCCTTTGTACTCTAGTCCGCGTACCGCGACCAGGAGAGGTGCCCGAGTGAGCAAGGAGACTGCGTTCCACCCCCGCCTGCAGGCGATGACGGACCAGTGGATGGATCTGTTCGGCTACTGGGCGCCCTCTGTTGTCACGGACACGCTCGAGGAGTACCAGGCGTGCCGCGAGGCGGCGGCGTTGATGGATTTCACGATGCTGCGGAAGGTCGACATCGCAGGGCCCGGCGCACTGGCCTTCGTCAACCGCATCGTCACGCGCGACGTATCGAAGCTCGGCCCCGGCCAGATCGGCTACGGGGCCCTTTGTGACGAGGGCGGCAAGATGGTCGACGACTGCACCGTGATGGTGCGTTCCGCAGAAGACATCCGCTTTTGCGGCGCGAACGATCGCGACTTCCACATCTTCCACGAGCTGGCGCCTCCGGGCATCACGGTGACGGAGATCACCGACGCGACGCCGCACCTGTGCCTGCAGGGGCCGCTCAGCAGGGCCATGCTGCAGCCGCTCGCGAACCGGGATCTCTCGAACGCCGCGTTCCCGTACTACACGTTCCGCGAGGACGTCGAGATTGCCGGTGTGCCCGTCTTCATGACGAGGCTCGGGTACACGGCCGAGCTCGGCTACGAGCTCTGGGTCGGGCGCGAGCGGGCGCTCGAGCTGTGGGACGCGCTGCTCCGCGAGCTCGCGCCGCGAGGCATGAAGGTGATCGGGATGGTCGCGCTCGACCTGTTCCGGATCGAGGGCGGCTTCATCATCGGCGGCGTCGAATACGACCCGACCGTGTCGCCGTACGAGTGCGGGCTCGGCTGGTCGGTCAACCTCGAGAAGGGCGACTTCCAGGGCCGCGCCGGAATCGTCCGCGATCGTGACGCGACCGAGCTCCGGCTCGGAAGTGTCGTGCTCGAGGCGGGCGGCGACGCCGCGAGCGGTGCGCCGCTCTACGTCGAGGGCACCGAGGTCGGCCTCGTCACCCAGGCCGTCGAGTCGCCGTTCCTCGATGGTAGGACGCTGGGCCTCGCGAAGATCCCGCAGGCTCTCAGGGTGCCCGGCACCAAGGTGATCGCGCGCGTCGCCGGCGAGGACGTGCCCGGCGAGATCGTCGAGCATCCCGTCTACGAGAAGGAGCGCCGCAGGGCGAAGGAGACCGCGTGAGCTACCGGCTGTACTGGCGCCGGAACGACGGTGTCAGCGGCCACGTCTGGTTGAGCGCGGAGGACATGGACGCGCTCGCAGGCGAGATGGCCCTCCAGGGGATGCCCTGGCCGGGCGACCGGCTGCCGGGTCCCGGCACCGATGCCGTCGTCGGCGCCGCCGAGGTCGAGGAGACGATTGCGAGCGCACGCGAGACCCCCTTGTCGCTCGCCGACGGGCAGCTGTGGATCGACTGGCTCGTGTTCCTCGAGGGCGCGATCGAGAACGGCGGCCTGCTGATCCGGGCCTAGCGGGGCGTGTGCCGACCGGCCGGAGCCCGCTGTGGTGAGATAGTTCCTAGACCAGGCGACATCAGAGGAGGACCGATGGGAACGACGGAGATCATCCGCACGGCATTCGACCGTCCCCAGCGCGAGCTCGGCTGCGAGTTCATGGATTGGGAGGGCTGGTACTGGCCGAGCACGTTCGGCGACGCCGTTGCAGAGCATCACGCGGTCCGAAACGACGTCGGCGTCTGGGACGCCTCGCCCCTGCGGAAATGGGGATTCGCGGGCTCAGAAGCGCTTGCCGCCGCCGACCGCGTCTTCACGAACGACATGCTCGATCTCGAGATCGGTCAGGTGCGGTACGCGCCGTTCTGCGACGAGAGCGGAAAGATGGTCGGTGACGGCACTGTGTTCAAGGTCGACGAGTCGAACTGCATCGTCGTGACGGCGCTCGACTCCGATCTCGACCACTTCGAGAGCGTCGTCGCCGGACTCGACGTCGAGATCGCCCCGATGACGACGTCGACGCCGCAGGTCGGCATCAACGGTCCTCGTGCCCCCGAGCTGCTGCAGTCGATCTGTGAGGCGGATGTTCCATCGCTCCGCTACTTCCGCTTCTGGCCCGACCAGGTGGACGTCGGAGGTGTGCCCTGCTGGGTGTCTCGCACCGGCTACTCCGGCGAGCTCGGCTTCGAGCTCTTCTGTGCTCCTGAAGGTGCCGAGCAGCTCTGGGCGGCCGTCGTCGGTGCCGGTGCGCGTCCGTACGGCCTCGCCGCCGTCGAGACGATCAGGATCGAGTCGGGGCTCATATTCATCGGCTACGACTACTTCCAGCACGAGACGAGCCCGTACGACATGTCGCTCGACAAGATGATCCGCTTCGACGGGCCCGAGTTCTGCGGCAAGGACGCGCTCGCCGTCGAGGCGGCCGACCCGCCGCGCCGGCTCGTGACGCTCGTGCTCGACGGAGGCGACGTGCCGGAGTACGGAGCGGCCGTGACGAAGAACGGGTCGCCGGTGGGCACGCTGACGAGCCCGTGCGAGAGCCCGACGCTCGGCAAGGTGATCGGCATGGCGGTGCTCGAGAGCGGCTGCGCGTCGATCGGTGAGCGGGTCGAGGTCGCCCTCGGCGAAGGGACGGCTCAGGCGACCGTGACCACGCTGCCGGCCTACGACCCCGAGAAGAGGCGGCCGCGCTCGTAGCGCGGCTGTCCGACGGCGAGCCGGAAACACTACGAGGCCATCGTCACGAGCCCGATGCCCGCCGACTGGACGGGCGTCGGGCGCTCGGGCAGATACCCGGGCGGGGGCTAGTCGATGTCCGGCAGATCGGCGAGCCAGGGAGTCCGATAGCCGGTCTCGTCCCACAGAACCGGGAAGAAGGACTCGTCCAGGGAAAGGTCGCCATGCTTTCGGTAGCGCGAATAGATCAGATCGACATGATGCTCGTGGAAGCGCACCTCGACCGGCAACATGTGCGTCACGAGCGCCATGCGGGCCACCGACCCGCTCGTATTCGGTGACGAGCCGTGCCAGGTGAGGCCGTGGTGAAACGAGCCGCCGCCGGCGCGCACCACCACCGGGACGACCTCGAGCTCCGTGCCCTGCGGCGCTGCGTTGCGGGCGGGAGCGAGCCAATCCTCGGGCGCGTGAAACTGGGAGCGTTCCGGCGGTGACCTCGGCCACCGGTGCGAGCCGTGCACGTACTCGATCGGGCCGGCGTCGGCCGTCGTGTCGTGGAGGGAGATCCAGCAGGTGAGCATCTCGGCGGGAACGAGGTAGTCGGCGTACGAGGAGTCCTGGTGAAAGCCGATGGCCTTCGTTCCGGGCGGTTTCCACAGCACGTTGTCCTGGAGGATCCGTGTGCCACGGTACCCCGCCAGCTGCGCCCCCAGGCGACCGGTGCGAGAGCTCAGCACCTGCGCGGCGATCACGTTGTCCGCCCGCCAGCCGTTGCAGATCTGCCGCGTTCGGTCCTCCGGATCGCGGCCCCGCACCCAGTTCACCTCGTCGGGCTTGATCCCCGTCTCGTACTCTCCCTCGAACAGTCGCTCGTAGCGGGTCCGCAGCAGTTCGAGCGCGCGGTCGGAGACGAGGCCCTCCCCGACGATCAGGTAGCCGTCGCGGTCGAAGGTCTCGACCTGTTCCGGGCTGAATGATTCGACGAGTGTCATGGTGGCATTTCGGCCGCGAAGCAGGCCGCTTGAGGGATCTTCCCGCCGGAGGCGGGACCCGCGCGCGGGATCCGCACATCCGGATCCCGCCCGCGGAGAGTCAGTGCATCGGCGGTTCCCAGCCCTCGAGCACGGGTGGCTTCCAGTCGGCGCCGACGACCCGAGAGTCGACCACCCAGGGCCCGAGCTCGTGCTGCGGGAACTTACAGTGCTTCTCCTTCAGGAGGATCCCGTAGGAGTTGCCGGTCTGGAGGTGGGTCATCAGGACCTTGCGCGCGATCTCGTTCTCCCTGCCCGGGGGGATCGGGAAGTAGATCTTGACGAACGAGTTCGAATAGCGGTCGAACACCGCCGGGGTGCCGTCCTCCTCGAGGAGCTCGATGTCCTCGAGCCAGTTGATGTCGTCGCCCGGGGTCGACGCCCCGAGATCGAGTCCCTCGACGAGCGAGATGTCCTCCTGGTATGGGAGGCGGTGCCCTGACAGGAACTCCGAGTCGATCCCGATGATCTTCTGGGGCTCGGTGTAGGCGAGATCACTCATTGGGCATCCACCTCCGCGTGTGCCGGTAGATAGTCGACCGGGTACTCGAGATGCTTCTCGAGCATCCGCTCGATCTTGGCGAGCGTCTTCTCCTCGCTGACGCCGGGGATCCAGCTCGTGCCTGCGAGCGGCACCCGCGCCATCGCGGCCGCCTCGACGGTGAGCGCACACAGGTCCTCGGGCTCGAGCGAGTGGATGTTCGTCTTGCCACAGGCGCGCGCCAGCATCTGCACCTCGAGCGTCAGTGTGTGCAGGAAGTTGTAGACGCGCTCCGCGGCCTCTTCGACCACGAGTCGCTTGCGAAGCTCGGGATCCTGAGTCGCAACGCCTACCGGGCAGCGGCCGGAGTGGCAGTGATAGCACTGGCCGGCGGGAACGCCCACCGTGCCCTCGTAGTCGGTGACGCCAGGAATCTCCTTGTTGCAGTTGAGCGCCATCATCGCGGAGTGCCCGATCGCGACGGCCTTGGCGCCGAGTGCGAGCGCCTTCGCGATGTCGCCGCCGTTCCGGATCCCGCCCGCGACGACGAGGTCGATCTCGTCGGCGAGGCCGACGTCCTCGAGCGCGCGGCGGGCCTCGGGGATCGCGGCCATCAGGGGGATTCCCGTCTCCTCGGTGGCGAGGTGCGGGCCTGCGCCGGTGCCGCCCTCTGCCCCGTCCAGGTAGATGATGTCGGGACCGCACTTCGCGGCCATCCTCACGTCGTCGTAGACGCGCGAGGCACCGAGCTTGAGCTGGATCGGGATCTGGTAGTCGGTCGCCTCGCGGATCTCCTGGATCTTCAGGGAGAGGTCGTCCGGCCCGAGCCAGTCCGGATGCCGCGCCGGCGAGCGCTGGTCGATCCCCGCCGGGAGCGAGCGCATCTCGGCGACCTGCTCCGTCACCTTCTGACCCATCAGGTGGCCGCCGAGGCCGACCTTGGCCCCCTGCCCGATGAAGAACTCGCAGGCGTCCGCGAGCATCAGGTGGTGGGGGTTGAACCCATACCGGCTCTGGATGCACTGGTAGTACCACTTCGTCGAGTGATCGCGTTCCGGGGGGATCATCCCGCCCTCGCCCGAGCACGTCGCCGTGCCCGCCATCGATGCGCCCTTCGCAAGCGCCATCTTCGCCTCGAGCGACAGTGCGCCGAAGCTCATGCCCGTGATGTAGACGGGGATGTCGAGCTCGATCGGCTTTTTTGCGAAGCGGGCCCCGAGCACGGTCTTCGTGACGCACTTCTCGCGGTAGCCCTCGATCACGAAGCGCGTGAGGGTTCCCGGCATGAACATCAGCTCGTCCCAGTGCGGGATCGGCTTGAAGATCGAGAAGCCGCGCATGCGATAGCGGCCGAGCTCGGCTTTCATGTGGATGTCGTTGATCACCTCGGGGGTGAAAATGCGACTGTGCCCGAGGATGGTCTTGGTGCTGGGTGCGGTCTCGTCTGCCATGGGGCCTCTCTCAAAGGACGAGCTTGCGCTCGGCGGGCTCGAGGTTGTCGTAGTTGTAGAGCTTCTTGCCACACACGAACTTCTGGAGCTCGGGCGGGGCGCCCAGGTCGTAGATGCGGAACTTCCGCTCGATGAACTCGGTGTCGGCCTCTGTCCACTCGCCCGGCACGCAGTCGATCCCGAGGGAGCGAACCTTGCCGGCGACGTAGATCGTGCCGTCGTACATCGAGTCGCCGAGCCCGTGGCCGACGTCGCCGAGGATGATCTGGCGGCCGCGCTGCATCATGAAGCCGTTCATCGAGCCGGCGCTACCGAGGACGATGATCGTGCCGCCCTTCTGGTCGATCCCGGTGCGGGCACCGACGCGGCCCTTGATGACGAGATCGCCGCCGCGGAACGCCGCTCCGGTGAGCGAGCCTGCGTTGCCCTCGATCACGACGACCCCGGACATCATGTTCTCGCAGGCCGACCAGCCGACGCGCCCCTTGATGTGCACCTCGGGGCCGTCGATGAGGCCGCAGCCGAAGTAGCCGAGGCTGCCGTCGAACGTGATCTTGCAGCGTGTGAGGATGCCGACGCCGAGCGAGTGCTTGGCGCCCGGATTGCGCACCGTCACGTCGGTGACGCCCTGCTCGTTGAGCAGCCAGCGCAGCTCCAGGTTGATCTGCCGGGTCGTGAGGTCGTGCGCGTCGAACTCGGCCGTGGCGCCGTCGATCGCGGAGATCATGGGAATCGCGGCATCGGGCTCGGAGAGACCGCGCGCGTCGTAGCTGATCGCGTGCTCGCCTAGCGCTGCCATACCAGCACCTCTCCTTCGTACGGGTCGTAGGTGTCGATCTCGTGGTCGATGATCGCGCGAATCGCGATCTCCTCGGACGCGAGCGCGACGAGGTCGTCGGCTTCGTACAGCACGAGGGGCTTTGCGGCCATCTCGTCCTTCGCGACGCCGAGCGCGTCCTTCGTCACGCAGACGTAGGTGAAGACGCCGTCGAGCTCCTCGAGGCTCTGGCGCATCGCATCCTCGAGCGAGGCGCCCTCGCTCATCTGCTCGGCGAGGTACACGGCGATGATCTCGGAGTCGCACTCGGACTGGAAGCGATGCCCGGCGCGTTCGAGCCGTCGCTTCCAGTGGAAGTAGTTGGTCAGCTGCCCGTTGTGCACGACGGCGACGTCGGAGAACGGGTACGCCCAGTAGGGGTGGGCGCCGGAGATGTCGACGTCCGATTCGGTCGCCATCCGGACGTGCCCGATCGCGTGCGTCCCCGTGAAGTCGTTGAGCTGGTAGCCGCCGGCCACGGTCTCGGCGTCGCCGAGATCCTTGACGATCTCGAGCGAGTGGCCGAGCGAGAGCACCTCGACGTCGGGAACGTCCTCGACGAAGTCGGCCAGCCTCTTCAGGTCGCCGGCGTACTCGAGCGTGACCCGGAAGGCGTACTCGGTCTCCTCCTCGAGCTCGTGCACCTTGGCGCCGAGCGTATGGAGCCGGCGTTCGACCTCGGCACGGTGGCGGCGCAACCGGTCATCGTACTCGAAGTCGCGCGCCGTGTTCGCGTCGGCGAGCTTGTAGCGCATGACCACGAGGTTCGACGGCTGTCCGTAGAGCGCGTAACCCGTCGAATCGGGGCCGCGATGCTTCATCGACTGAAGCATCCGGGTCATCTCCAGCCCGATCGGATGCTCCCCGTCCTTGTAGATGATTCCGGCTATTCCGCACATTGGCGACTCAGCTCTCCTTCTCGATCACGGGAGAATGTCGAGGTACTCGTTGACGTCCCAATCGGTGACGGTGGCGCAGAATCGCTCCCACTCGTCCCGTTTGTAATGCATGAACACGGTGTACATCTCGCCGGGCATCGACTTCTTGATGACATCGTCCGCCTCGAGAGCGTCGAGGGCGTCGCCGAAGGTCATGGGGATCTTCTTCACTTTCTTGCCGGCTTCCATGGCAGCGTAGATGTTGCGTTCCTCCGGCTCGCCGGGATCGAGCTTGCGCTCGATGCCGTCCCACATCGCCATGATCAGTGCGGACATCGAGAGGTAGGGGTTCACAGCGGAGTCCACGGAGCGGTACTCGAACCTGCCCGGAGCCGAGACCCGCAGCGCTGTCGTTCGGTTCTGGAAGCCCCAATCGGCAAACACCGGCGCCCAGAATCCGGTGTCCCAGAGGCGGCGATACGAGTTCACGGTCGGTGACGACACCGCCGTCAGCGCACCGAGGTGCTCGAGGATGCCTCCGATCGCCCAGAGGCCGATCTGGCTCGGCTTCCGCTGATCGGCGGTCTCCGGCATGAACGCGTTCACGTCGCCGCGCCAGAGCGAGATGTTGTGGTGGCAGCCGTTGGCGGACACCCCCATGAAGGGCTTGGGCATGAAGCACGGGAAGGCGCCGAGCTCACGACCGACCTGGCGGCAGACCTGGCGGAAAGTGGAGAGGTTGTCGGCGGTCTTCTCGGCGCGGTCGAAGTTGAAGTTGAGCTCGATCTGGCCGGGTGCATCCTCGTGATCGCCCTGGATCATGTCGAGCCCGAGCGCCTGTCCGTACTCGACGACCTTGTGGATGATCGGCTGGAGCTCGCTGAACTGGTCGATGTGGTAGCAATACGGCTTCGTGACTCCGCTGATGTCGGGTGTCCCGTCCTCTTTCAGATTGAGCCACATCATCTCGGGCTCGGTACCCGCGCGGAGGTGGAACCCCGTTGCCTTCTCGAACTTGGCCTGGATCCGCTTCAAGTTGCCGCGGCAGTCGGAGGTGAGGAACGCGCCGGGGCTCTGGGGCTCCTCGCGGTTGCGGAAGCAGGTGCACCAGACGCGGGCGACCTTGCTGTCCCACGGCAACACCTCGAAGGTCTCGGGCTCGGGAATGCCGACGAGCTCGGCTGCCTCGGGCCCGTAGCCGATGTAGTCGCCGTGCCGGTCGGTGAAGAGGTTGGCGGTGGAGCCGTAGACGAGCTGGAAGCCCTTGGCGGCCATGCTCTCCCAGTGCGCGGCGGGCACGCCCTTGCCCATGATCCGGCCCGTTACCGAGATGAACTGGCAGTAGATGTAGGTGATCCCCTCGGCGTCGATCCGACGACGCACCTCGGCGATCAGCTTCTCGCGTCCCCTGGTTGCCACGAAGCGGTCGAGATCGGTTGCCACGCGCGCCTCCTCCTCATTTCATGTCGTGCGATTCAGAATCGTTCGAGTGTCACGACCGAGGCTCTGATCGTGCACCCCGTGTCTACGCGTGCGGTGGTGTCCGTGTCAAGCCCGAATCCTCCACGAGGGGATGCAATTGCCATCAGTGGGATAACCTGGCGGACCAGGCCCGAGCTGCGGGAGACGATCGGTGGTCCGGATCGCTCTCGAGGGACTGCGTCGGATCAACAGGCACTAGTCGTGCCAGCCGAGCGCGACGGAGATGCGGTTTGCGCAGGCGATCAGGAGCGGCACGGCGGCTGCGATCGCGTCCTTGTCGAAGCGGCTCGTCGGGCCCTGGAGCGCGACGATCGCGGCCAGGTCGGCGCCTGCCCCCCAGACCGGTGCCGCGATAGCGCTGAGGCCGGTCTCTCGCTCCTCGATCGCCTCGGCATAGCCGCGGGCCCGCACGAGTTCGATCTCCTTGACGAGCGCCGCGGGCTCGGTGATCGTCTCGGGCGTGAAGGATGCGAGCTTGCCGTGCGGCAGCGGCACGTCACCGAAGGCGAGCATCACCTTGCCGGCCGACGAGGCGTGCCCGACGCTCGGGCGGCCGAGACGTGTGACCCCTTGCAGGTAGCGGTCGGTCGGCACGAAATCGACCGTGATCGCGTCGCCCTCGCCGGGAATCGAGAGGGTTGCCGTCTCTCCGACCCGATGTACGAGCTCCTCGAGATGGGGGCGGGCGAGGTCCCGGAGGTTGAGCCGTCCGAGGACCGCATTCGCGTAGCGCAGGGTGCGGACACCGAGCCGGTAGCGGCCGGTCGCCGCGACGTGCTCGACGAGGCCGACGCGCGTCAGCGTGCCGAGCTGTCGTGAGACCGTGCTCGGGCTGATGCCGGTGCGCCGGGCCACGTCGGTCGTTCCGAGCTCCCCGCCCTCGGCGAGAGCGTCGAGGACCTCGACGGCGCGCACCGTCGCTTCGACGTCTCGGGTGGAGGGTTGACCGGTACGTGGCATCGCGCTAGTCTCTTTCCACTGATAGCACGCTATTCCGTCTGACGCAAATACCTATGTCGATGCTCGTCACCTGTCCGAACTGCGGCCCGCGCGAGGTGCAGGAGCTCCGCTGCGCCGGCGAGACGACGAAGCGCCCGTCCTCGACGCCCACCGTGCGCGAGCTGAACGAGTACATCTACTTCCGGCGAAACGTCTGGGGTACGCAGCGCGAGTGGTGGTTCTGCCGCACCTGTGAGGACTGGTTCCTCGCCGACCGGCACACCTACACGAACGTGGTCGAGGCGACGTGGCACCCGGAGCCGTCTGCGTGACCCACTTGGGCTCGCCGGAGCCGACGGAATGACGCGTCTCGCGCCGCAGGCGGGCGAGCGCATCGACCGCTCCCGGCCGCTCTCGTTCACCTTCCACGGCAAGACCATGCAGGGGTTCGCCGGCGACACGATCGGCTCGGCGCTCTACGCGTCCGGTCAGCGGGTGTTCTCACGGAGCTTCAAGTACCACCGGCCGCGAGGGCTTGCCTGCTGTTCGGGTCATTGCGCGAACTGCCAGATGACGGTCGACGGGATTCCCAGCGTGCGCGTCTGTACGGCACCGCTGCGAGAGGGCGCCGTCGTCAAGGGCCAGAACTACGTCGGCTCGCTCGAGCGTGACCTGATGCAGGTGACCGACAAGCTCGCCGGCCCCTTCACGCCGCCGGGGTTCTACTACAAGACGTTCATCCGCCCGCGCAAGCTGTGGCCGCTCTACGAGAAGTTCCTGCGCGGCGCGGCCGGGCTCGGCCCGCTCGATCCGAACGGCTCCAGGGAGGAGCGTGTCGACATCGAGAACCGCTACATCGATGTCGCCGTGATCGGCGGCGGCCAGGCCGGTCTCGAGGCGGCGATCGCAGCGGCGCAGGGCGGCGAGTCGGTCGTTGTGATCGACGAGGGCTACGACGTCGGCGGCTCGCTCCTCGCCGCCCGGGACGGCATCGGCGCCGCCGCCGACCTTCGTCGGCGGGCGCTCGAGGCAGGCGTCGACCTGCTTGCGCCCGCGATCGCGATCGGGCTCTTCGAGCAGGGCCTCGTGCCCGTTGCCTTCGGCAACCTCCTGATCAAGTACCGGGCGCATCGCGTGATCGTCGCGAGCGGGATCGTCGAGCAGCCGCTCGTCTTCCCGGGCAACGACCTCGTCGGCGTGATGCTGCCGGACGCCGTGCGGCGCCTGGTCAACGGCTTCTCGATCAAGCCGGCAGAGCGTGCGGTCGTGCTGACGGTCGACGATCGCGGCCTCGAGGCCGCGGCCGACCTCGAGGCCGCCGGTGTCGAGATAGCCCGGATCGTCGACTTCCGCGAGAGCGGCAGCCCGGCGATCGAGGCACAGGCAAAGAGCGGCAAGGTCGCACAGGTTTCGATCGGCGGTCGCTTCGTCAAGGCCGACCTCGTCGTCATGTCCGGCAGCCCGCAGCCCAACTACAAGCTGCTTGCGCAAGCGGGCGCCAGGGTCGAGTACGACGAGGGCCGCGGCATCTTCGTCCCGACCGACCTCCCCGACCAGGTCGAGGCTGTCGGCGCTGTCACCGGGGACGTCGGCGAGCCGGCGGTGCCGAGCCCGATCCTCGATCACCGCGGCGACAAGTGCTTCGTCTGCCTCTGCGAGGACCAGACGACAAAGGACCTGAAGTACGCGATCGCCGAGGGCTTCGACTCGATCGAGCTCTCGAAGAGATACACGACCGTGACGATGGGGCCGTGCCAGGGCCGGCTCTGTCATACGAACTCGATCCGCGTCTATGCGAAGACGACCGGGCTCGACGAGAACACGATCGGCACGACGACGGCGCGGCCGCCGTACACGTCCATCTCGATGGGGCTGCTCGCAGGCCCCCCGCAGGAGCCACGGAAACGCACCTCGCTTCATCATCGGCACAAGGACATGGGCGGGAAGATGATGTGGACGGGCGCGTGGCGCCGGCCGCACTCGTACGGTCACGACGCCGCCGCGGAGGCCCAGCACGTTCATCAGGCTCTCGGGCTGATCGACGTCTCGACCCTCGGCAAGATTCTTGTCACGGGCCCCGACGCCGGCGCGTTCCTCGATCGCGTCTACCCGAATCGCTTCTCCGATCTCGCCGTCGGGCGCACGCGCTACGGCGTGCTCACCGGCGACGCCGGCCGGATCATGGACGACGGGGTCGTTGCCCGGGTCGACGATACGACGTTCTACGTGTCGGCTACCTCGACGGGCGCCGACGGCGTCTACCAGTGGTTCACGTGGTGGAACGCCGTGTGGTTCATGGACGTCCAGTTCGCGAACCTGACGGGAGCGCTGGCCGCTGTCAACGTTGCCGGGCCGAATGCCCGCGCGGCGATGCAGCGTGTCTCCGACGACGACTTCTCGGCCGACGGCTTCGCCTACCTCGACGCCAAGCACGTCACGGTCGCGGGCGTGCCGACACTCGCGCTGCGGATCGGCTTTGTCGGCGAGCTCGGCTACGAGCTCCACTTCCCGAGCCCTCTCGCGGAGCACGTGTGGGACACGATCTTCGAGGCGGCCGCCGACCTCGATCCAAAGCCGTTCGGCCTCGAGCCTCAACGAATCCTGCGGCTCGAGAAGGGCCACGTGATCGTGGGTCAGGACACCGACTCGGAGTCGAACCTGCACGAGGCGGCGATGCCGTGGCTCGTGAAGAACGACAAGGACTTCGAGTGGATAGGCAAGTGGGCCACGCAACAGGTCGCCGACCGTGGGCTCAAGTGGATGCTCGTCGGCTTCGAGAGCCCAAGCGGCGCGATTCCGGTCGAGGGCGGACAGGTAGTCGTCGACGGCAAGTCATCCGGCCGGGTCACGAGCGTTCGGCGGAGCGCCGAGCTCGGCAAGGTGATCGGACTCGCAATCGTCCCCCACGAGCTGGCGGTCGACGGCGGACGGTTCGACGTCCAGGTGAACGGGCGCCCCGCCCCGATGACCGTCCACCTCGGGCCGTTCTACGACCCGGCGGGCGAGAAGGTCAAATCGTGAGCGGCACGGCCGCCCTGGCGTTTCTCTCCGTCGGCGCCGCGACCGACCGCGGCGGGGTCCATCCGGTCGCGAAGTCCGCGATCGAGCGCGCGCAGCGCGATCTCGGCGCCACGTTCGCGGAGCGCGGCGGCTGGCTCGTTCCGACCTCGATCCCCGGCCAGGAAGAACACTCCGCCGTCGGCATCGCCGACCTGTCGCATCTGACGAAGCTCGAGCTGCGTCCGGCCGGCGAGGCGATCGAGGGCGAGGGCATCGTCTGGCACCCGATCTCGCCGAGGCGGGCGCTCGTCCTCTGTGCGCCCGAGCTGGGGGACGCCGTGCGGGCTCGGGTCGGCGACCGGTTCTCGCTCGACGTCACGGGCGCCTACTCCGTGATCGCGATCGTCGGCCCCGAGGCCGACACCGTCTTGCGTCGAATGACGCACATCCACCACTTCCCCTCGGGCGGCGAGATCGCGCACGTGCAGGGGCACGTGCTGCAGCGCGGCGGTGGCTACTGGGTGATCTGCGCCCAGGAGCTCGGCCACTACGTGTGGGACGTCGCCGTCGACAGGGCATCCGCGCTCGGCGGTGGCCCTGTCGGTGTCGACGCCCTGCCGGGAGGCGCGGCATGAAGGACATCTTCTTCCGCAAGGAGATCCTCAAGCGGCCCGGGCCCCTGAAGAAGCACTACGACGTCGTCATCGTGGGCGGCGGCTCGCACGGTCTCGCGACCGCGTACTACCTCGCTATCCACCACGGCATCACAGACGTCGCCATCCTCGAAAAGAGCTACATCGGGTCGGGTGCTGCCGGACGGAACACGACGATCATCCGTTCGAATTACCGTACGCCCGAGGGAGCCGCGTTCTACACGGAGAGTGTCAAGCTCTACGAGAAGCTCTCGGCGGATCTCGATTTCAACATGATGTTCTCCCAGCACGGGCACTTCACGCTCGCGCACTCCGACCGGTCGCTCGTCGTGCAAAACGAGCGCGCCGAGGTGAACAAGCTCCTCGGCATCGACAGTCGCGTGATCGACCGGCAGGAGGTGAAGAAGCTCTGCCCACAGATTCACATCGGCGAGGACGTGACCTGGCCGATCCAGGGCGCCCTCTACCACCCTCCCGGCGGCATCATCCGGCACGACGCCGTCGTCTGGGGCTACGCCAAGCAGGCGGGACGCCGCGGTGTGGAGATCCATCAGGGTGTCGAGGTGACGGGCTTCGACGTCGCAGAGGGCAGGGTGCGCGGCGTCAGGACGAACCAGGGCGACGTCTCGTGCGGCGTCGTTGTCAGTGCAACGGCGGGCTGGTCGACCCCGGTCGCAGCCATGGCGGGCGTGCCGCTGCCGATCACCGGGTCGATCCTGCAGGCGTTCGTGACCGAGCCGGTGAAGCCGTTCCTCGACAAGATCATCGTTTCGGCGCAGATGCACATCTACTGCTCCCAGACCGATCGCGGAGAGTTCCTGATCGGCGCCGAGGTAGAGCCGTACCCGACCTACTCGAACAAGGGCACGTTCCCGTTCATCGAGTACGCGTGCCGGCACATGCTCGAACTGTTCCCGCAGCTTCATGCGACGAAGATCCTGCGCCACTGGACCGGCCTCTGCGACATGAGCCCCGATTACAGCCCGATCATGGGCCTGACGGAGGTAGACGGCTTTCTCGTCGACTGCGGATGGGGCACGTACGGCTTCAAGGCCGCGCCGATCACCGGCGTGACCCTCGCGGAGCTGATCGCGACCGGGAAGACACCGGAGCTGATCGAGCCCTTCAAGCTCGAGCGCTTCTACAACGACAACCTCGTCTCGGAGCTCGCCGCTGCCGCGGTGAGCCACTGAGCTGATGTTGTCCGCGAGGTCACCATCCGCTAGCGCGGACGCCGCCCGCGTAATCCCGCCTTCGGTGGGCGGACCCCTGAAGCGGCCTGCTTCGCGGCCGGAATCCTCGGTTCGATAACACCCGAAAGGAACGTGCTGATGCTCTCGAGTCTCGAAATCGCTCAGGCCGCCGTAATGCGTCCCATCGCCGACGTCGCGGCCGAGGCGGGGATCGAGCCCGACGAGCTCGAGCTCTACGGGCGCTACAAGGCAAAGGTCGACCTCTCCATCCTCGATCGCCTTGCCGACCGGCCGGATGCGAAGCTGATCGACGTCACCGCGATCACGCCGACACCTGCGGGCGAGGGCAAGACGACTACATCGGTGTCGCTGACGCAGGGCTTCGGCAAGATCGGCCGGCGCGCGGTTCTCGCGCTGCGCGAACCGTCGCTCGGCCCCGTCTTTGGTGTGAAGGGCGGCGCAGCAGGAGGCGGCTATGCCCAGGTCGTGCCGATGGAGGACATCAACCTCCACTTCACCGGCGACATGCACGCGATCACGGCGGCGAACAACCTGCTCTCCGCCCTCGTCGACGCTCACCGGTTCCACCGTCACGAGCCCGAGATCGCCTCGGTGACCTGGCGGCGGGCGATCGACGTCACCGACCGGTCGCTGCGGAACATCGTCGGCGGCCTCGGTGGGGCCAAGAACGGGATCCCGGCGGAGTCCGGCTTCGACATTACGGCGGCGAGTGAGGTGATGGCGATCCTGGCGCTTGCGACCGACCTCGCCGACCTCCGTCGGAAGCTTGGGGCGATTACCGTCGGTTACACGCCCGACGGCGATCCGGTCACAGCAGAAGACGTGAAGGCTGCGGGCGCTATGGCCGTGCTGATGAAAGATGCGCTCAAGCCGAATATCGTGCAGACGCTCGAGGGGCAGCTTTGCTTCATGCACGCGGGCCCGTTCGCGAACATCGCTCACGGCAACAACTCGATCATCGCCGACCGCATCGCCCTCAAGCTGGGTGAGTTCTTCATCACCGAGTCGGGCTTCGCCGCCGACCTCGGGATGGAGAAGTTCATGGACATCGTATGTCGCGTCGGCGGCCTTCGGCCGCACGTCGTCGTGATCGTCGCGACCGTGCGTGCACTCCGGCACCACGGCGGAGGGGACTGGCGGGAGAAGGCCGAGATGGCGCAGATGGCGGCCGAGGTCGAGACGGGCACGGCGAACCTCGCGAAGCACATCGAGAACGTGCGGGCGTTCGGCATTCAACCGGTCGTCGCGATCAACACGCGACCCGACGACGAGCCCGAGCTGCTGGATCTCATCAAGATGCGATCACTCGAGGCAGGCGCGTTCGGCGCCGCGATCCACAACGGCTTCGGTCAGGGCGGGGAGGGCACGATCGAGCTCGCCGAGGTCGTCGCCGCGGCGGCGGACGCCGAATCGGACTTCCAGCTCCTCTATGCCGACGACGAGCCGATCGCGACGAAGATCGAGAAGATCGCGACGACGGTCTACGGCGCCGACGGCATCGACCTTGCCCCGGCAGCCCACGAGGCGATTGCCCGATACGAGAAGCAGGGACTCGCCCACCTCCCGATCTGCATGGCGAAGACGCACCTCTCACTGTCTCATGACCCGCTGCAACGCAACCGGCCCCAGGGGTTCATCGTTCCGATCCGCGACATCAGGGTCTACTCGGGTGCCGGCATGCTCGTGCCGTTGTGCGGTGACATGCTTCAGATGCCGGGCTTCGGAGCGCAGCCGGCCGCGTTCGCGATCGACATCGACGAGCACGGGGAGACCGTCGGGCTGTTCTAGCTGCGGGGGACAGTTAGGCTCCACCCGATGAGCGATCTCGAAGGCCAGCAGATCACGGCCGCACAACGCGTTGTCCTGGAGGCGGAGCTCGCCGACATGGAAGGCCCGCAACGGAAGGCCGCCGTCGACGCAATCGCGACTGCCCGGGCGTTCGGTGACCTTTCCGAGAACTTCGAGTACCACGCAGCGAAGAACGAGCAAGGTCTGCTCGAGGCGCGGATCCGAAAGCTCCGCTACCGGCTGCACCATGCCGTCACAGTCGAGCACACCTCGACCGACACCGTCGGCGTGGGCTCGATCGTCGAGATCGAAGACGAGCAGGGCGAGAAATTGGAGATCGAGATCTCGAGCGTGGGTGGCGTCTCACCCGACTCACCGCTCGGCCGTGCGCTGATGGGGGCACGCGTCGGAGTCGGCGTCGACGTGCCTGCCCCACGTGGCTCGTGGCACGCCACGGTCGTCTCCATTCGCGCCTCCTGAGGCACGAATGAGTGCATCCTCCAGCCCGCTCAAAGGGCTCGAGCTCGCCCAGGTTGCCATCGGCGTTCGCGACATCGACGCTTCGCGCAGGCGCTGGGCCGCGGTGCTCGGTGTCGACGTCCCCGACATCGTCGAGGTCGAAGCCGGCAGTCGCGTCCGCATGACCTACCGAGGGCTGCCGTCGGATGCCCGAGTGAAGCTCGCGTTCTTCGATCTCGGCCGGGTGCAGCTGGAGCTCGTCGAGCCGGTTGGTGAAGGAAGCGCCTGGCAGGAAGGACTAGACAGGAACGGCGAGGGCTTGCACCACCTGGCGTTCTGGACCGAGAACCTGCCCGAGACTGCCGCCGGACTCGAAGACCACGGCGCGGAGCTCGTCCAGCGGGGAGACATGGGTGAAGGGCAGTACGCCTACTTCGACGCCGTCCGACCTCTGGGGTGCGTCCTCGAACTCCTCGAGAACAGGCGGTCCGGGGACATCTGAGTCAGGTCGCTCGCCCGTTTGCCGGCTCAGCCGCCGAGCGGCGCGAAGAGGTCGACGGCGTTGCCGTCGGGATCGACGACCCGGGCGTAGCGCTGGCCCCAGAACGCGTCCCACGGCTCGCTCTTCCCGGCGAACCCGGCGGCGAGAATCGCGGCGTAGGTTTCATCGACCCCTCCTGCAGAGCCGCAGTGGAAGGCGAGCGCGAGCGGATGTCCGGTCGGAGGCTGCCAGTGCGGGTCGAGCTGTTGCAAGCGTTTCGTCCGCTGCGTCGCGTGCGATCGACTCCGTTCAGCCACGAAGGCTCGAGGCCGACCTGATCCGCTGAGCCGCGAACGGCGCCTCGGGACTTTCACCGTGGCGAAAGAAGGCGAACGTCTCCACCCCGGCGCGCGCGATAGCGTCGAGCTCGGCCGCGATCCTGACGAGCCCCGGCTCGTCATACCTGAGCTCTCGGAACCGCAGATACGACCAACCGGCACGGCTCGTCGTGTCGCCGACTCTGACCGCCCCCGATTCGGCAAGCCGCTCCTCGACCCCGTCCCAGGTGGGATCACGTAGGTCGAGCGCATAGCGGATCCGTGGATCGGCCGAGCCGAGCAGGAGCTCGAGGAGCCCGTCGTCCCGTGGCTGTTCGACGACGACCCGAACGCAGCCGAGCCGGTCGCCGAGCGCGCGTACCCGTTCCTCGAACGTTCCGAGCCGCCGCGCCACTCCGTCCGGCGCCTTGACGGCAAACCGGAAGCCGCTCGGCACCTGCGCCGCCCACGACCGAAACTGACCCTCGGACGGCAGCCGGTACTTCGTCGCGTTCAACTCGACCGCGTGGAGGTGCTCGGCATAGAACCCGAGAAAGGAGCTGCGGTCGAGCCCCGCGGGGTAGAACCCCGGCTGCCACGACGGGTAGCCCCAGCCGGAGGTGCCGACATGTACCGGAGCTAGACTCGCTGGGATGTCCGCCACGGAACATGTCATAGCGCAGAACGTCGTCCCCGTCCTCGACCATGGTTTCGTGGCCCTGGACGCGGCCCTCGCGAGTGATCTCGCGGTCGTCAACGGGGCCCGGGTGTCCTTCAATCAGGAGTCGGACGAGTTCACCGAACGCGAGGAGGGCCTGATCCGGTTTCTCGTGCGCGAGCGCCACGGGAGCCCGTTCGAGCACGGGTACTTCCGGTTCCTCGTCAAGGCGCCGATCTTCGTCGTCCGCGAGCACCACCGCCACAGGGCGGGACACGCCTTCAACGAGTGGAGCGGGCGCTACTCCAAGATGGAGCCGGAGTTCTACATCCCCGACTTCGTCCGCACCCAGGTCGGCAAGCCGGGTGCGTACACCTTCGAGCCGGTCGCCGACGCGACGCGTGCGGCGGTGCGCCACGAGATCGAGGAGAACGCGCGCCGCTCCTACGACGCCTACGAGAGGATGCTCGAACAGGGTGTCGCCAAGGAGGTCGCCCGCGCCGTCCTGCCTCTCTCGACGTACACCAAGTACTACTGGAGCTGCAATCCGCGCAGCCTGATGCACTTCTGTGGCCTGCGGAACCACGAATCGGCGCAGTTCGAGATCAGGCAGTTCGCGGCCGCGGCGGAGAGCTTTCTCGAGCAGTTGATGCCCGTCACGCACGCAGCGTTCGTCGCGAACGGGCGACGCTCGCCGTAACCTCGGGACGAGGAGCGCCTCGAGAGACCGCTACGTCGTCGAGAGCAATTGCTCGCGCGAGCCGGTCCGCACGATCACCCAGGCGTCGAACTGCTTCAGCGGATAGGGCGCGTTGAGCGGCACCTTCGTCGTTCCCTCGGCCACGACGAACGCGCCGCACGACTCCGCGAGCCTGCCGTCGCGGGTGAGCCAGAGGGTGTACGTTTGGCCGGAGGGCAGCGGCGGTAGGCCCGAGACCTCCAGGGTCATCGGCCAGTTCCCCGCAGCGTCCCGCGCGAGTAGGGCGATAGACCCCGTCGCTCCGGACGGTCCCTTCATGGCGACCGTCTGCACGGGCTTCGCCGGACTGTCACGGCCGCCGATCGCATACCCGACGGCGAAAAGCACCATCGCTGCGACCGCGACGGCCGCAATCGCCGTATAGCGCCGACGCGGCAGCGCGATCACCCTGGCTCCCGGCGCCGGCGGTGTGACTTCGAGCCACGGCGGCAGCTCCGGAGGGGCGCCGGCAGCGATCAAAAGGTCGTGCGTCGTCCGCAGACGGGAGCGCTCCGGATCGCCGGCCTCGACGATGTCGTCGAACGAAGGTGTGCGCTCGCTCACAGCCCGCCCTCACGCGAGAGCGTATCGCCGAGGCGTGCGAGGCCGCTTCGGGTACGCGTTTTCACAGTGCCGAGTGGAATCCCCAGAAATCCGGCGACCTCGCTCTGGGAGAGGCCCGAGAAGTACGCGAGGTCGATCACGGTTCGTTCGTGCTCCGGCAGCGTTTCGAGCGCACGATGAACTCTCCAGGCGTTCCATGACGCCTCGGCCTCCTCATCCGGGGTCGCGTTCGGCGAAACGAGCTCGGGAGGGTCGGCGACCGTGGGGGCGGGCCGACGACGCTGGGCGTCGACGATCGCGTTGCGCGCGATGGTGTAGAGCCAGGCCCCGCCGGGGCCGCGCGTACGGTCGTAACTGGAGGCCGACCGCCAGACGGCCGCAAACACCTCCTGCACCGAGTCCTCGGCGCGGCCGCGATCACCGAGACGGCGGAGGGCAAGCCCGAGCACCGGGCGAGCGTAGCGGCCGTAGAGCTCCTCGAAGGCCTCCCGCTCGCGGGCCGCGACACGCTCGATCAGGGTGCCGTCGGCGACCTCGGGTGCGCTCACGAGGGCAACCGCCGCCGTGCGAGCGGCAGAGGGCAACCGAAGTGAGGCGACGGCGACCATTCCCTGGACCTACGCATTGCGTGACGGCGCGGTTTGGAGCAGGCGTCCCCCGTCGACGACGAGGCTGGTACCCGTCACGAATCCGGCGTGCGCGAGGTAGAGCACCGCCTCCGCGACGTCGGCGGCAGAGCCCACCCGGCCGAGGAGCGTTTCGGCGGCCCGCCGCTCCTCCTGGCCGGGCTCGATCGCCACCGGGCCTGGTGCGATGCCGACGACGCGCACCTCCGGGGCGAGAGCCTTGGCCAGGACGCGGGTGAGCATCGCCTGGCCGGCCTTCGCCGCGCAGTGAGCGCTGAACGAGACCCAGGGCTGGTACGCGGCCACGTCCTCGATCATCACGATCACGCCGCGGCTCGCGCGCAGGTGTGCTGCGGCGGCCTGGGAGACGAGGAAGCTTCCTTTGACGCTGACGGCGAGAACGGCGTCGAGCGTTTCCGCCGACACCGACTCGAACGGCTCCGGGACGAACGGCCCCGAGGCGGCGATGACGAGCACGTCCAGGCCGCCGAGCTCGGCCACGGCCCGGGCGACGACCGCGTGCGCTCCCGCCTCGGTGCCGACGTCGCCGTCCCGCGAGCCCACCGCGACCACCTGCCACGTTTCGGTACGGAGGCGTTCGGCGATCGCCGAGCCGAGCTTGCCCGTCCCACCCGTCACGAGCGCGCGGAGGGGAGTGGCCTCTCGTGCAGCCGTCGTCATCCGGCAACCGTATCGGGATGGGGCGTGCGGGGAGCCGTCGCGGCCGGGGACGAGGCTCGAAGCCTCGCCCCCGACGGCCCAGGCATCTAGCCGCGCGCCGCTTCGAAGCGGGCGCCGATCGCATCCCAGTCGACGACGTTCCAGATCGCCTCGAGATACTCGGGGCGCCGGTTCTGATACTTGAGGTAGTAGGCGTGCTCCCACACGTCGATGCCGAGAAGTGGGGTCTTGCCGTCCATCACGGGTGAGTCCTGGTTCGGCGTCGACAACACGGCGAGGCCGGTTCCGTCCCAGACGAGCCACGACCAGCCGGAGCCGAATCGCTTGATGCCGGCGTCGACCATCTGCTGCTTGAGCACGTCAAAGGCGCCGAACGTCGCCTGCACGGCCTCTCCGAGCGCGCCCGAGGGCTCGCCGCCGCCGTTCGGCGAGAGCGATTTCCAGAACAGCGTGTGGTTTGCGTGACCTCCGCCGTTGTTCCTCACGGCCGCCTGCTTGTCGGCGGGGAGGATCTCGAGGTTCGCGATCACGGCGTCGATCGGGCGGTCCATCCACTCGGTCCCGTCCAGTGCCGCGTTGAGGTTGGTGACGTATGCGGCGTGATGCTTGCCGTGGTGGATCTCCATCGTCGTCGCGTCGATGTGTGGCTCGAGGGCATCGACCGCGTATGGCAGATCCGGGAGTTCGTAGGCCATTTCCTTCTCCTTCGTTCGTTTCCGCTACAAGGATATGCTGCGGGGCGTCTCGTCGAGCGGAGGTCGTCTTCGTATGCCCACGTACACCGATATCAAGCCTCGAGAACTCGCGCCGGCTCTTCTCGAGCTCGACGGTATCTCTCGCGCTTCGATCGAAGCCCACTACCGGTTGTATCAGGGGTACGTCGGGAAGCGCAACGAGATCCTCGCCGCGCTCGAGGCAGTCGACCGCTCCGGCGCGAACCAGGTCTACTCCGAGCTTCGTGCGTTGAAGGTCGAGCTCAGCTTCGCGGTCGGCGGGATCAAGAACCACGAGGTCTACTTCGCGCACCTGGGCGGCTCGGGCGGCGATCCGACGGGTGCGATCGACGCCCTGATCAGGCGCGACTTCGGCTCCGTCGACGCATGGCGCGACGATCTGACGGCGACCGGGATGGCGGCCCGCGGCTGGGCCTGGACGGCCTACGACTGGGACGAGCACCGCCTCTTCAACGGCATCGGTGACGCGCAGAACACGTACCCGGTCTGGAACGCGACTCCGCTCGTCGCGCTCGACGTCTACGAGCACGCGTACTTCCTCGACTTCCAGACCGATCGCGCCGCGTACATCGACGCGTTCTTCGCGAATCTCGACTGGAGCGTCGTGAACGGCTGGATCGCCACCTACGGCATCCCGGCGGTGTAGCTTCCCGCGATGCTCGAGAACGCCCTCATCATCGTCGGGGGCTATCTGGTCGGGTCGATCCCCTTCGGAGTCGTCGTCGTGCGGCTGCTACGGGGCGAGGACATCCGCAAGCAGGGGAGCGGCAACATCGGCGCCTCGAACGTGTGGCGGGCATACGGCAGGTGGCTCGGGGTGCCGGTGGCGCTCCTCGACGTTGCGAAGGGGTTCGTACCCGCGCTCGTCGGTCTGAAGATCGGCGGTGAATGGGTCGGCGTGTTGGCGGGATCGGCCGCGATGCTCGGCCACGCGCGCCCGGTCTGGCTCGGATTCACGAAGGGCGGCAAGATGGTCGCGACCGGTGGAGGTGTGACGCTCGCGCTCGCCCCGCTGGCGGCAGCGATCGGCCTACTCATCTGGCTTGCGATGTTCGTGCTGTTCCGGTACGCGTCGCTCGCGTCGCTTGTGACGGCCGTTGCGCTGCCGGTGCTCTGCGTGTTGCTCGGCGAGCCCTGGCCGACCGTGATCTTCGCGGCTCTCGCGGGCTTGGCCGTGATCGTGCTCCACCGGCAGAACATCGGGCGGTTGCTTCACGGGACCGAGTCTCGCTTCTCGCGTAGGGACCGCTCGGCTACGGGCCTCCCGTGAGCCAGTCCGCGAGCGTCGTCTGACGAGCTTCGTCGGCACCGCGAATCTCACCGCGGAGCTCGCCCACCGTGCCCCAGCGCTCCGCCAGCACGTCATGGTCGTGGATCGTCTCGAGGTTGATCTGGCGGGAGAGCACGAAGTCATCGTCGGTGAGCCCCGGCACCTCGTCGAGCAGGCTCTTCAGGGCGACTCGGACAGAGTCCTCGACGAAGCGGGGCTGCAGATGAGCGTGCTCGACGACGAACAGCTCGTCCGGGCGCTTCAGCAACTCGAACACAGGTGCTGACATCGAGCGCTCGACGAGATCGACGAGCGATTCCGCGTCGATGTCGTTCGCCGTGCCGACGAGCAACGTTCCGCGGCCGCGCTGGTTGTGGGTCGCAATCGGCACGAGCTCGAGGATCCGCTCGATGTCACCGGTTTCGAACCCGGCCTCCGCGAGCCTCTCGGCCGCCCGGCCCGCAACGAGCCCTTGGGCGCAGGGGCAGGCGTTGATGCCGGTCGCCTCCACTCCGACGACACGTCTCGAACTGCGTTCTGTCGCCGCCGCGATCCCGATCAGCGAGACCATCTCCTGCGTGGGCAGGCCGGTGACCGGCGTCACACGCCGCATCGGCCAGCGGGCGGTGATCCGCACCTCGGCCCGGACGGCACGCTGCCGCGCGACGATGTGCCGTGCAATCACCTCGGCGATCTCCTCCACGATCCGTGCCTCGCCGAGTACGGCATCCCCGATCGCCTCGTCGAACACCTCTGGGAAGCGCGACATGTGCACGCCCTTTTGCCCGCGGGCAAGGTCGACCGTGCACTCGATCTCCGCCGCCATGACCGTCTCCGCCTCCCCCCGGCGAATGCGAATCGCCTTCTGAACCCCGGTCACCCCGGCCCGGGAAAGCGCGAGCTCTACGGGCGGCGCCGACGCCTGCATGTCGGTGACCAGATGCGGTCGCTCCATGGCGTGACGGTAGCACCCGAGCAGGTCTCCTTCGGAGCCGTTCGGTCGGCGCTGTGCACGTCGTCGCGGGAGGTGTCCAAGCCTCCGGATCGGCGTTCAGGCGGGCGTCAGGTACCTGGTTCCACGATGCGGCCATGCACGCTCTCCTCGCACTCGGCACCGGCGCGGCGCACACCCTCGCGGGCGCCTCGCTTGCTGCGCTCGCTCTCGCGATCGTGCTGCACCTCGGCAAGGTGGCCGCCGAGGCCCGTTCGTGGCACGGCATCGTGAGTCACGCGCACCCGGTCGGCCGCGTCCGGTTTCGGACCACGCTCGGTGCCTTTGCCGGCGCGATCGGTGCCAACGCCGTCCTTCCGGCTCGGGTGGGGGAGGCGCTCCGGCTCGGTATCGTGCGCCGCCGGGTCCCGAACTCGAGTGTGGCGACGATCGCGGGGACGATCGTGCTCGAGACCGCAATCGAAGTCGTCTTCGGTCTCGGCGTGATCGCCGTCGTGCTGCTTTCGGGCCGATCGGTCGGGCCGATCGGTTCTCCGGGGGCCTTCGTTCACTCGCACCCGGTGGCGCTCGAGGCGATCGGCGCTGCCGCGCTCGTCGTCGCGATCACCGGATGGGCCGCGCGGCGGCGTTTGGGCCGGATCGCCATGTCACTGGCCCAGGGGATGGCGGTAATGCGCTCGCCGGGTCAGCTGCTGCGCAGGGTGCTGGGCTGGAAGCTTCTCGCCTGGACCTTCCGGTTCGCCTCTGTTTACGGCTTTCTCCTCGCCTTCCACGTCGGTGGCGGTCTGTGGGTCGTCCTGCTCGTCGTCGCGGCGCAGAACCTCGCCGGTCTCCTCCCGCTCGCGCCCGGCAGCGCGGGCACGCAACAGCTGGCGCTCGCTGTGGCGCTCGCCGGGACGGTGAGTGCGGGAGCCGTGGTGGGTCTCGGCGTCGGGATGCAGGTCGCGACCACGCTCGCGGACCTCGCGATCGGTGTCCTTGCGGTTGTGCTCGTCTCATCGTGGTCTGATGTCGCCGACGCCCTCCGCCCGTCGCGGCGTCGGCTCGTTCCCGCCCTGTAACGAGTGATTCCCCTGCAGACGACCTTCAGCCGTCACGACCTCCGGTTCGACTGACCATCTCGGCTCTTCGCACCCTTCCCGTCCGCTGCCGACCCCGCGCAGGCGCGATACTGACGAGGCAATGATGGATCCCTACGTCGTCGTGCTCGAAGACGACCTCGAGCTTCGCTCCCTCGTGACGCGTGGACTCCATGAGGAGGGGTTCCGAGTGATGACCGCCGGCACTGCGGCTGAGGCGCTCGAGCTGCTCCGGGGGCAATCGCCGGACGCGTTGATCGTCGACATCGGACTGCCCGACGCCGACGGCCGCGACGTCGTGCAGGCGCTCCGCGCGCAGGGCGAGACGGCACCGGTCATCTTTCTCACAGCACGTGACGCATTGCCCGACCGCCTCTCCGGCTTCGCGGCCGGTGGCGACGACTACCTGACGAAGCCGTTCGCTTTCGCGGAGCTCGTCGCCCGCCTCCACGCTCTCATGAAGCGGGGTGGAGGCGACCTCTCGGTGCGAGTGGGGGAGCTTCGACTCGACCCCGCCACGCATGCGGCGTCCTGCGGTGGCGAGATCACGGATCTCACGCCGACCGAGTTCCGGATCCTGGCCCGGCTCGCGGCCACACCGGGAGACGCCGTCAGGCGACGCCAGCTTGTCGAGGCGGCCTGGGCGCACGGTGCGATCGTGCACGACAACACGCTCGACGTCTACATCGCACGCCTGCGGCGCAAGCTCACGCCCCTTACTGGGGCCCCGGAGATCGTGACCGTTCACGGCGTCGGCTACTCGCTGCGATGAGTCGCCCGCTGCGCCTCGGTATCCGCACGCGACTTCTCCTCGCAGCCGTCGGTGCGGTGGCGCTCGCCCTGGTCGTCGGTGTCACCGCGTTCAACCTCTTTCTCGGCCAGCGCTTGTCGGCGAGCGCAACCTCGCTCGCCCGAGCACAGGCGGCGGCGGAGCTTTCTTCCCTCGAGGTCGTGGGCGGCAAGCTCGTTTCCCCCACCGGCCTCGACGGGGGCTCGGCGGTCGGGAGCCCGGTCTGGGTGTTCGCCGGCACGACGGTCATCGAGAAACCGCGTGTTCCGCGTTCGCTGATGGAGGTCGCCTCATCCCTCGCCGGCGGGCCCGAACGTACCGTCCGATTCCACGAGTCGGTACGCCTGTACGCGCTTCCGGTGACCCACGACGGGAAACGCTTAGGCACAGTGGTTGCCGGAGTGCCGCTCGCGGCCTACGGCGAGACCGCCACGATCGCATTCGTCGGTTCGATCGTCCTGGCGGTTGCGCTTCTCGCCGCCGTCGCGGTGCTGAGCCACTGGATCCTGGGCAAGGCGCTGTTGCCGGTTTCCCGCATGACCGACGACGCAGCTGCCTGGAGTGATCACGATCTCGACCGACGCTTCGATCGGGGTGAGCCGTACGACGAGCTGACGCAGCTGGCGGCCACGCTCGACGCATTGCTCGAACGCCTCTCCGCGAGCCTGCGCTACGAACAGCGGTTCACCGCAGAGCTGTCCCACGAGCTCCGGACACCATTGGCGAAGATCTCTGCCGAGAGCGAGCTAGCACTCCGCAGAGAGCGAACCGGCGAGGACTATCGTGGAAGCCTCGAGGCAGTCCATCGCAGCGCCGAACAGATGACACGCACCGTGGAGGCACTCGTTTCCGCCGCGCGACAGGAAGCAGGCCTGACGCGGACGTCGAGCGATGCCCGCGACGGCATCGAGGCCGCTGTTACATCGGTGCAGGACGATGCAGACGCGGCCGGGATCGAAGTCGTGCTCGCGATGCCTCTCGATCCGGTTCGCGTTGCGATAGAGGCCGACCTACTCGAGCGTATCGTTCACCCACTTCTCGACAATGCGCTCCGTTACGGGCGGTCGCAGGTCTCGGTCGAGCTGCGGGTCAACGGTTCGACCGCGGTCGTCGACGTCGAGGACGACGGCGACGGCATCGCAGAGGACGCAATCGACGTCATCTTCGAGCCGGGCGTCCGTGGCGCTGTCGCGGCGACGGATCTTCGTGGGGCGGGCCTTGGCCTCGCGCTCGCGCGCCGTCTCGTGCGAACCGCTGGTGGCGAGATCGTCGCCCGAGCGAACGATGCCGGCGGCCGGTTCAGCGTCCGCCTTCCGCTCGCATGATCACGAACTGGCTTCTCGGTCTGCCGCCGCTGCTCGTCTACATCGCCCTTTTCGCCGTCGTTGCGGCGGAGTCTGCCGGACTGCCGTTGCCGGGCGAGACGAGCCTGATCGCCGTTGGGATCCTCGCCTCGCAGCACGGTGGGATCTCGATCGAGGTGGTGATCGCGACAACAGCTCTGGCCGCGGTCATCGGAGACAACATCGGCTTCGTCCTCGGGAGGAATGCGGGCCGCCGGCTGCTGACGCGTGAGGGACGGTGGGTGGAGAGGCGCCGCCGGTTTCTCGCCCGCGGGGAGGTCTTCTTCGAGAAGCACGGGCCGAGAGCAGTGTTCCTGGCCCGGTGGTTGCCGGGCCTTCGTGTCGTAGGGGCTTGGCTCGCCGGGGTGCACGGCATGCGCTGGCGTACGTTCCTGCTCTGGAATGCGCTCGGCGGCGTGGCGTGGGCAACGTCGATCGGTCTGGCGGCGTACCTGCTCGGGCACGTGGCCGCGACGATCTTCCGCACGTTCGGACTCGTCGGCGTTGGAGTCGTCGTCCTGGGTGCAGGTGCACTCCTCGTATGGCACCGTCTGAAGCGGCGCCACGCCCGCGCGGCCGCAGTCCTCGAGCCGAGCGACTGACCTTGGCGGGACGGAGGCGTTCAGGCCGTCGTCAGGCGACCGCCCGTACCGTCGACACCGGCATGAGGATCGCGATCGTGAGCGACTACTACTACCCACAGCTCGGGGGTGTGACAGAGCACGTCCACGGTCAAGCGACCGAGCTCGCCCGCAGAGGTCATGAGGTAACCGTGATCACGCCGGCCCTCGTCAAGGTGCCGCGGACGGTCGATGGTGACGATTTCCCTCCCGAGACCTTCGAGGTCGTACGGCTCGGTCGGGCGTTCCCCTTCTACGCCAACCGCGCCGAGGTTCTCGTCAGCTGGTCGCCGAAGCTCGGGAGTTCACTCGATCGCCTGTTCGAAATGCGGCGTTTCGACGTCCTCCACGTCCATAACCCGATCGGCGCCTTCCTCCCACTCATGGCCCTTCGCCGTTCACGGGCGCGGGTGACGGTGGGAACGTTGCACAGTGTCGTCCCTGCCGGGTACCCCCTCCTTCGCATGTTCCACCGGCCCCTCGGTGGGATTCTGCGGCGGCTCGACGCCTGCATCACGGTGTCCGACACCGTCGTCGATTCCCTCAGTCCCTTCTTCCCTCGTCAGCGGTTCGTCACGATTCCGAACGGGATCGATGCCTCGTTCTTCACACCCGAGGCCGTGCCGTTGCCGGAGCTCGACGGCCGGCAGAACATGCTCTTCGTGGGACGCTTCGACCCTCGCAACGGAGTGGGTCACGCCATCGGCGCCTTCACGATCCTCAAGCGGACACACGCGAATCTGCGACTCGTCGTGGTGGGGGACGGCCCGCTACGACCCTTTGTCGAGCGAATGGTGCCCGACGATCTCCGTGGCGACGTCGTCTTCGCCGGACGCGTCAACCGCCTCCGCCCTCGCTATCTCGCAAGCGCGGACGTCCTTTGCTCCCCATGTTCGCTCGCGTCGTTCGGGATGGTCGTGCTCGAGGGAATGAGCGCGGGTGTCCCCGTCGTGGCGACGCGACTACCCGGGTTCGCGGGGGTCATGCGCGACGGCACCGACGGGCTGATGGTCGACGATCCCGAGGACGATGCAGGCTTTGCCTCCGCTCTCGACAGGGTGCTCGGCGACCCGGCCCTGGGCGCGCGGATGGGCGCAGCAGGACGCTCCCGCGCGCTTCAACACTTCGCCTGGCCGGTCGTCGCAGACCGGCTCGAGGATCTCTACGACCGCCTCGGCGGGCGGCACGCGATCTCTCATGCCGATCGGGTGGCAGCCTGACCATGAACAAGAAGGACACCGTCGCTGCCAGCGCCGCTGTCTGCGCGGGGCTGATCGGCACCGGGCATCTGCTCGATCGTCGTCATGGCCGCAAGCCGATCGCCACGGGCGGCGCCCTGGCTCTGGCCGCGAGCTACGTAGCCGGTACCTACCTCCAGAACCTGTCGCTGTTCGGGGCGGTTGCTCGGCCTGTGGTCGGATCAGGCGACAGTGAATTCTCGTTGACCTTCGACGACGGTCCGGATCCGCGGTATACGCCGGCAATCAGCCGGCTCCTCGCCGAGCGGGGTCACCACGGAACATTCTTCGTACTCGGTCGTGCCGTGCGTGAGCACCCCGCCTTGATCCGACAGCTCGCCGCGGACGGCCACGAGATCGCCTGCCACGGCGACGACCATCGCCTGCTCGCATTTGCGGCGCCGCGCACGGTTGCCTCCCAACTCTCCGCATGGGAGGAGGCGGTCGAAGCGGCGCTCGGCCGCCGCGGCGCGCGACTCGTGCGCACCCCGCATGGTGTCCGGAGCCCCTGGTTCGGCTCTGTCGCCCGGCGGCACGGCTTTGCCGTCTGCGGCTGGGACGGGAGAGTCTTCGATACGGCCGCACCGGGAACGGCGACGATCGTGCGCCGCGTCGTGTCGCTCCTCCGGCCTGGTGCGGTCGTCCTTCTGCACGACGGCGACGGCTCGGGCCGGTTCGGATCCCGGGCGCAGACGGTTGCCGCCCTGCGCACGGTGCTCGACGCCGCCGACGAAAGAGGTCTTCGCTCGGTGACCCTCGGAGCATTGCTCCATCGGCGGTCACCGACGCCTCCGACACCCGTCCCGCTCCGGGCTCACGTTGGAGAGGCCGTTGCTTCGAGGTCGGCCGGAGTCCGTGGATCGCGTGGGATCGTTCAGGCAACACTCAGGCGGTCCAGGGCACGGTTGGCACGTGAGTCGGTTTCCTTCCGCTGACGGCGATCGGCCTTCGGAGGGAGAGCTCGACGGAGAGGCGCCCGAGAGAACTGCCGCGAGGCGCCAGAGGCTCAGCGGCCGCCGAAAGCGGCGACGTCGCCTGGCGGGCGCCACCATTGTCGTCGTCGCGCTCGCCGTAGGCGTCGGAGCATGGCGCCTTTCGTCGTCCCAGAGCGACCGAGGCTCCGTCGCAGCAGTCAGCACGACCAAACGGCCGAAGAGCGCGGTGGGCACGAGTACCGTCTCCCGGCCCAAGCGCGCGACGGTCATGCGTCTCGTCGTGGGCTCCTCCGGGCAGCTACCGAGCCCCGTGCAGGACGCGGCAGCTGCGCCGGCCGGAGCAGACCTCGTCCTCTTGCTGGGGGGGTTGACGGCCGCCGACGCGTCGACCGCCACGATCGTCCGTGTCGGATCGACGGGCGCACGCCCGATCGGGGCGCTCAGAACTGCCGTTCACGACGCAGCGGCGGTAAAGCTGCCCGGCGGGGTGTTCCTGTTCGGCGGGGGCGACGGAATTCGTCAGCACGGCGAGATCGTCAAGGTCGATCCTGCCGGCGGCGGCTCGACGGTGGTCGGCCGCCTGCCGGCGCCGAGCTCCGACCAGGCCGCAGCTGCGATCGCCGGGACCGCCTACATCGTCGGGGGCTACACCGGCACGCGGTGGCTCGACAGCATCGTCGCCTGGAGACCGGGATCGCCCGCGCACGTGGTCGCTCATCTGCCGTCTCCGTTGCGCTATGCCGCCGTGACGGAGGTAAAGGGCCGGTTGGTGATCGCCGGCGGATCGAGACCGGACGGCTCGGCCACCGACGCCGTGCTCGTGTACAGACCGGGCGGTCGCGTCGTCGTCCTCGGCCGGCTGCCGTCGCCGGTGACACATGCTGCCGCTGCGACGCTCGGAACGACGGCGTACGTGATCGGCGGCAGAGGCCCCATATCCGGAACCCCGTCGGCGGCGATTTTCGCGGTGGACGTTGCGCATCGGCGCCTCGGCTTAGCCGGTCGGCTACGGGTTCCGGTGAGCGACCTGGCCGCAGTTGGTCTGGGCGATCGGATCCTGGTCGCGGGCGGCCGGGGCCCGGCCGGGACCGTCGCGTCCGTGCAGGTCATCCGGCGCATCGCCTCGAGGGTGCGAGTTCCGTCTGTCCCGAGAACTCCGGCGCTCCTCGACAGCAGCAACGTCTACGCGGCAGACGGGCCAAACCAACTCCGAGGAGCGGCGCGCACAGCGCTGTCACGCATCTATGTCCCCAACTCGAAGTCGGACACCGTGGACGTCATCGACCCTCGCACGTACCGAATCGTGGCGCATTTCCCGGTCGGCGGCCTCCCGCAACACGTCGTTCCGTCGTACGACCTGAAGACGCTCTACGTGACCAATGACACGGGAAACAGCCTCACCCCGATCGATCCGCGCACGGGCAAGCCGGGAGCTGCGATCCCGGTCGACGACCCATACAACATGTACTTCACGCCCGATGGGCGGTTCGCGATCGTGGTCGCAGAAGCGCTGCATCGGCTCGACTTCCGGGACGCCCACACCTTCCGGCTCCGCCACTCGCTGCACGTGGACTGCACGGGCATCGATCACATCGATTACTCCGCCGACGGCGGCTACCTCCTTGCGAGCTGCGAGTTCTCGGGGCAACTGATCAAGGTCGACGTGCGGCGGCAACGCGTCGTGGGCTCGTTGACGCTGCGTTCGGGTTCGATGCCGCAGGACGTCAAGCTTTCACCGGACGGGCGGGTGTTCTACGTCGCGGACATGATGGCGAACGGCGTGTGGAAGGTCGACGGCCGGCGGCTTCGCGTGATCGGCTTCCTGCCCACGGGGAAGGGAGCGCATGGGCTGTATCCCAGCCGTGACGCCCGGCGGCTCTACGTTTCGAACCGGGCTGCGGGAACGGTGTCGGTGGTCAGCTTCGCGACGGGCCAGGTCGTGGCAACGTGGCGCGTGCCGGGCGGGAGCCCGGACATGGGCGGAGTCTCTGCCGACGGGCGGACTCTCTGGCTCTCGGGGCGCTACGACGGTGAGGTCTATGCCATCGATACCCGGAGCGGCCGGCTGATCCGCCGCGTCCGGGTGGGGGCCGGCCCGCACGGTCTCGCGGTCTGGCCGCAGCCCGGTCGTTACTCGCTCGGCCACACCGGGATCATGCGGTGACGAAGGTGTCATTGCGCCGTGATCAAGCGAGCCATGATCGACGCCCCGCCGCGGGAGGTCGACATGGAGCCGGCCCTCTGCGTGAACCCCTCCTCAGGGCGCGTGTGCCGACCTGACCAAGACCTGAATACGGGGCCGGGCGCCGGGGACCTGTGGTGATCTGGCGGTACGTTCTACGAGGGCGCGCGCGTCGTAATGTCTACGCTCGGTTCCGAGCGCCCTGAATCCCCTCTCGACAGACTGGAGAAACGAATGAACACTAAGCACCCTGCTTTGACCTGGGGGGCGGTCGTCGTGGGCGTTGCGCTGATCGCGATGGCCGTCGTCTACTGGATCGAGCCGGCCGGGTCGCTGCCCTCGTTCGTCCCCGGCCACGAGGCCGGCTCCGGCCACCATCACGTCAAGCACGGGATCGCCGCCTTCTTCGTCGGTGTCGCCTTGCTCGTCTACGCTTGGTTCCAGACCGGCGGCGACCGGCAGCCGGAGCTTCCCTCCTCGTGATCGTCGCGTCGGCGATCAGCTACGGGCAAGCGATCGTCCTCGGCCTGCTCCAGGGCGTGACGGAGCTCTTCCCGATCTCGAGCCTCGGACACAGCGTCATCCTCCCGCAGCTTCTGGGCTGGGACATCCACCAGAACGACGACTACTTCATCACCTTCCTGGTTGCGACGCACCTGGCGACTGCGATCGTCTTGTTCATCTTCTTCTGGCGCGACTGGATGCGGATCCTGCGCGGGATCGGCAGGAGCCTCCGCGATCGGGGCATCGCGCCGGACGACACCGACGCCAAGCTCGGGTGGCTGCTCGTCGTCGGCACGATTCCCGCCGGGGTGCTCGGCTTGCTTCTCGAGCACGCTCTGCGCGGCGTCTTCGCCTCGGCGCAGTCTGCATCGTTCTTCCTCATCCTCAACGGGATCATGCTGTTCGGCGCCGAAGCGCTTCGGCGCCGCGCACCTGAGACGGCCGACGACGACGACACGCGCATCGCACGTCAGATGAGCTTTCCACACGCGTTCGGGGTCGGTGCCGCCCAAGCACTCGCGCTCATCCCGGGGTTCTCCCGCTCCGGCGCGACGATCGGGGGCGGCCTTCTCGTCGGCCTCTCGCACCGCGACGCCGCGCGCTTCGCATTCCTCCTCGCGACGCCGATCATCGGCGCGGCCGCGTTGCTCAAGCTGCCGGAGCTCGCCGGATCGCAGGGGGACGGTATCCGTGGTCAGGCACTCGTGGCGTCCCTGGCGGCGGCGCTGAGCGCATGGCTCTCGATCCGCTTCCTCATGCGCTACTTCGAGACGCGCACGCTCGTCCCGTTTGCGGTCTGGAGCGTCGGCTTCGGGCTGGCCTGCACGCTGTACTTCCTCGCCACGTAGCCGCCCCGCCTCAGCGCAGCAGTCGCGAGAGGCGCCTGTCCTTGAGCTCCTTGCCGCCCGTCTGGCAGGTCGGGCAGTAGGTGATCGTGTGCTCCTCGAAAGCGACGCGGCGCAGTGTGTCGTGTCCCAGCGGGCAGGGCTCCCCGAAACGACCATGAATCCGGTACACGTCGATGTCGCCCTTCCCCGCCTCGCGGAGCGCGAGCGCCCGCACCAGGTCATCCTCGATCGCCGCCGCGAGCTGCCCTACCTCGGCGGTCGAGAGATCGGTCGAGAGCCTGAAGGGCGAGAGCTGCGCGAGCCAGAGGATCTCGTTCGCATGCGCGCGGCCGATGCCTGCGATCGCACGTTGGTCGCGAAGCAGCGGATGGAGCTGGCGTCGCTCGCGAGCGAGGATCTTTCCGAGCGCGTCCGGCCCGAGGCCGAGCGCGTCGGGGCCGAGGTGAGCGAGCTCCGCCTCGAGCGCCGCGGGGGTGAGCAGCCAGACACCCGCCCGTCTCTTCTTGCCGGCTTCGGTCAGCACGAGCTCACCGCCGTCGGAGAACGTGAGGCGGAACATGGGCGTCTTCGGAGTCTTCGCGCCGGGTGGGTGGTACCGGAGCCGGCCCGCACTCATCAGATGCACGCGGAGAACGAGCTCGTCGTCCCCGGTCGGAAAGAGCAGGTTCTTCCCGCGTCGACAGGCCCCGCTCAGTCGCCTGCCGGCGAGCGATGCCAGGGGAGGATCGAACGTCTTCACGGTGGCGATGTGGGCCGGACCGACGCTTGCGATCGGCACACGCGAGACCAGCGGGTCGAGCTCGCGCACCCACGCCTCCACTTCCGGTAACTCGGGCATCCCCTCTAGTCTCCCTGGAATGGCCGGCCCGATCCAGGTCGAGGTGACCCGTGGCGGCGTCGTCGAGGCAGTGCACACAGTTCATGCCGTTGCCGTGCGCAACGGGCAGATCGTGGCGGAGTGCGGCGACCCACGGCTCCTCACCTTCCTGCGCTCGGCGGCCAAGCCCTTCCAGGCGCTCCCTCTCGTGCGGGCACGACCCGATCTCGCCGACCGCGAGATCGCGATCGCCTGTGCGTCGCATCTCGCGCGCCCCGACCAGCTCGATGCCGTCCGCGTCCTCCTCGCCGCGGCGCCGGCAACCGAAGAGGATCTCGAGACGGGTTGTGATCCGGAGTCGGGCTCGGCACGGTTGCCGATCGAGCACAACTGCTCGGGAAAGCATGCGGGCTTCCTCGCCGTCTGCCGGGCACGTGGTTTCGAGACTCGAGGGTACCGGTTCGCGACGCATCCTCTCCAGCAGGAGCTCCTTCTGGAGGTCGCCGCCGCCGCCGAGGTCGACCCGGCCGGCATCCCCGTCGAGACCGACGGCTGCGGCGTGCCGACGTTCGCGCTGCCGCTCGACCGCTGTGCGAACGCGTTCGCACGGCTGCCGGTCCTCGAGGGCGGGCCGCGCACGATCGCGGCGATGCGCGCCTACCCCGAGATGCTGCGCGGACCCGTTGCGGCCGATGCGCTGCTCGTCCGCGAGCTCGACGGCTGGGTTGCGAAGGGAGGAGCGGAGGGCCTCTTCGGCGCTTGCTCGCCCGACGGTTTGGGGGTCGTGCTGAAGGTCGAGGACGGAGCATTTCGAGGGATTCGCCCTGCACTTGCCGCATTTTTGGAGCGACTCGGCTACTCCACGGGCGAGCTCGGCTTCGTCACGCTGGAAAACAGTCACGGGGAGACCGTGGGGGCGGTCCGAACGCGTCCCGAAAGTCATGTCCCAAGAGGTCGATCTCGTGTATAGGATTCGGCGCCTGCAAGGGGTACTGGCCGGTCGGGGAGACCGGAGAACGGTTGCACAGGGATCCAGGGCTCGTCTTCGTCAACCCACGAGAAGAAGGGGTTCATGCTCTCCGTCGAGATCGCTCTGCCAGACATCGAGGAACTGCACAAGCTCGTCGAGCATGGGCAGGAGAAGGGTTTCCTCACCTATGACGAGATCGTCAACGCACTCGAGGACGTCGAGTTGACGAAAGAGCAGCTTGAGGAGTTCACCACCTACGCGATCGACCACTCGATCGAGCTCGTCGAGGGCGAGCAGCACAAGCGGCTGCCGCACGAGCCCGTGTCGGTCGAGGACGAGAAGGTGGCACCCAAGCTCGACCTGAGTGTCGAGCCGTCGCTCGACTCGCTCAGGCTCTACCTGCGCGAGATCGGCAAGGTGCCCTTGCTTACGGCCCACCAGGAGGTGTCGCTCGCGAAGCGGATCGAACGCGGCGACATGACGGCCAAGCAGCACATGATCGAGGCGAATCTTCGGCTCGTCGTTTCGATCGCGAAGGGCTATCTCGGCCGAGGGCTGTCGTTCCTCGACCTGATCCAGGAGGGATCGCTGGGCCTGATCAGGGCCGTCGAGAAGTTCGACTACCGCAAGGGGTACAAGTTCTCGACCTACGCCACCTGGTGGATCCGGCAAGCGGTGACGCGCGCGATCGCCGACAAGGCGCGCACGATCCGGATTCCGGTGCACATGGTCGAGAAGCTGAACAAGGTGGTGCACATCGAGAGGCAGCTCGTGCAGCGGCTGGGTCGCGAGCCGAAGCCCGAGGAGATCGCCGAGGAGCTCGAGATACCGACCGAGGAGGTGCGCGAGATCCTTCGCATGGCGTTGCTGCCGGTATCGCTCGAGAAGCCGATCGGCGAGGAGGAGGATTCCTCTCTCGGCGACTTCGTGCCCGACGACTCCGCCGAGTCGCCGTTCGACACGGCGTCGCTCTCGTTGCGGCGGGAGGACATCGACCTGGCGCTGTCGTCGCTCCCCGAGCGCGAGCGCAAGGTGATCGAGCTCCGCTTCGGTCTCAGCGGCACGCAGCCGTGCACGCTCGAGGAGGTCGGTCAGGCGTTCGGCGTGACCCGCGAGCGGATCCGCCAGATCGAGAACAACACGCTGAAGAAGCTCGAAGGGCTGCCCGAGGCGCAGGCGTTGCGGGACTGCGTGTAGACGCGAGCCGCGAGCCGCAGGGTGTTTCCCCAGCTCCTCCGGGAGACGCCCTGCGGCGAGAGCACGCGGTTCAGCCGACGAGGTGTCCCGCGTCGCGCAAGGCGCTGAGGCCGCGTTCGCGCAGGTCGCTCGCGAGGGAGACGACGTCGGCGTCGATCGGCCCGTACGTCGCAGCCTCGAGCCAGACGGTGCGATCGTTGATCTCGCCGACGAGAACGCGCCCGTTCTCGCCGCTCGTCCCGGGCAGGTCCTTGATCGCAGCGAGGAGAACCGCTCGGGCCTCGGGGATGGGCGTTGCGATCGAGACGGGAAAGTGAGCGGTGACGGCTCTGCGTGGGTCCTTGATCGTGCGATTGACGATCATGCTCGTCGTGAGCTGGGTGTTCGGAATGAAGATCCGGCGGGCATCGTCGGTGACGAGCGTCGTGTAGATCAGTGCCATCTCCTCGACAAAACCCGTTTCTTGGCCGACGGTGATCCGGTCGCCCAGGCGCAGCGGCTGCGTGAAGGCGACAAGCAGCCCGGAGCCGAGGTTCGAGAGCGGTGTGCTGAACGCGAGTCCGGCGAAGAGTGCGAGCACCGCGCTCGAGGCGAGGAGCGCCTTGCCGATCTCGGAGGTTACGTCGTAGAGCGAGAGGACGCTCCAGACGGCGACGGTGGCCACCAGTGCCACGATCACGCGCCTCGTGAAGGTGAACGTCGTCCGGCGACGGGCCACGGCCGCCGGATCGCGCTGCTGCAAGCGCTTCTCGTAGCGGTTGTACGAGAAGTCGAGGGTCATGCGGACGGCGATGACGGCAACGACGCCCACGGCGCCGGCGATCAGCGCCTGGGTGGCTCGGTGGGAGATCTCCATCGTTCGCGTGATTCGTCGGCGAACGGGCAGAGCCTCCCTCGATGGTCATTCCTGCAGGGGCTCGTTCTCGAGCTCGAAAGCCGCGTGCAGCTCGCGGACGGCGTTCGGGATCTCCGAGCGGGCGATCATGCACGAGATCTTGATCGGCGACGTCGAGATCATCTGCAGGTTGATCCCGTTGTCGGCGAGCGTGCGGAACATCTTGGCTGCGACACCCGGATGGGAGCGCATGCCCGCGCCGATGAGCGACACCTTGCCCAGGTGGTGGTTCTCCTCGACCGTGAACGCTCCGAGCTCCGCCCGAGTGCTCTCGAGGGCTGCTTGGGTTGCAGGTACGTCCTCGGCGGGCACCGAGAACGACATCTCGGCGTTCCCGTGGACGACGTTCTGGATGATCGTGTCGACGTTCACTTGCGCGGCCCCGACGACGTCGAAGATCAGCGCTGCCACGCCTGGGCGGTCGGGGATGTCCGATAGCGTGAACACGACGTCGTTCTCGCTGTGGGTCACCGCCGAAACGATTGGCTGCTCCATCGATGCTCCTTCCTGAACCCAGGTGCCTTCCTCGTCCGAGAACGTGGAGCGGGCATGAATACGAACGCCGTGGTTGCGCGCGAGCTCGACCGAGCGCAGCATCAGGACCTTCGCCCCCGATGCCGACATCTCCAGCATCTCCTCGTAGGAGATCGCGTGCAGCTTCCGCGCGTTCGGCACGATGCGTGGATCGGCGGTGAACACGCCCGGGACGTCGGAGTAGATCTCGCAAGCGGCACCGAGTGCGGCCGCGAGCGCGACGGCGGTCGCGTCGGTGCCGCCGCGACCGAGTGTGGTCACGTCCATCGTGTCGCGTGAGAACCCCTGGAAACCCGCGACCAGCACGATCTTGTCCTGGTCGAGTGCGTCCTTGACCCGTTCGCCCCGGATCTCGCGGATCTTGGCCTTCATGTGCGCACCGTCGGTGAGGATGCCCGCCTGCGAGCCGGTCAGCGAAAGCGCCTCGTGGCCGAGGTCGTGGATGGCCATCGCCACGAGCGCGCACGCGATCCGCTCCCCGGTCGAGAGCAACATGTCGAACTCGCGGACATTCGGCGTCGGCGAGACCTGATGCGCGAGATCGATCAGCCCGTCGGTCGTCTTGCCCATCGCCGAGACGGTCCCGACGACCCGTAGGCCTGTCTGCTTGGCGTCGACGAGACGCCGCGCCACGTGCTTGATCTTGTCGGGATCGGCGACCGACGAGCCGCCGAACTTCATGACGACGGTGTCGAAGTCCACGTCAGGAGCCTACCGTCCTGCATCGCCGAGCCGACTGTTGAGATTCGCCGGGTGGCCTCCGGCCTCCCGCGTACCATCGGTCCGTGACCTCCGAGACAGACTCGCCGGGCCCTGCGAATGTCGTTCATTGCACCGCCGACCATGGCCTACACCTCGAGCGCGGCAGGGTCGAGGAGCTGCTCGAGGGGGGCAGCTTCTTTTGGCTGGACGTCCAGGCGCCGGAGGCGAACGACCTCGAGATCCTGCGCGAGGAGTTCGGGTTCCACCCGCTGTCGCTCGAGGACTCGTGGCGGTTCGGCCAGCGGCCGAAGGTCGACGATTACGACGGGTACATCTTCCTCGTCGTGTTCGGCGCCTCGAGCGACGAAGACATGGACGGGCTCGTCGAGCTGCACTGCTTCTACTCGGATCGCTATCTCGTCACGCTGCACCGCGACGATGCGCCTTCGATCTCGGAACTGCGTGAGCGCTACGCCAAGCGCGATGCGCCGGTGGACGATCCGGCGCGGCTGCTGCACGCGGTCGTCGATGGGCTCGTGGACAGCTTCTTCCCCCGACTCGCCGCGATCGACGACCGCATCGACCTGCTCGAGGAGGGGATCTTCCGCGATGCCGGTGAAGCCCAGCTGCAGGAGATCTTCACGATGAAGCGTGAGCTCGTCGGCATGCGAAAGGTGATCTCACCGCAACGCGACCTGTTCGCCTCGATCGTCGTCGGCGTCGAGTCGTTCCCGGGCATGACCGATGACGATCAGCGGTACTTCCGCGACGTCTACGACCACCTGATCCGGATCGGCGACATGGTCGACACCTATCGCGATCTGCTCACCGGAGCGATGGACGTCTACCTCTCGACCGTCTCCAATCGCCTGAACGATGTGATGAAGCAGCTTGCGATCATTGCCACCGTCTTCATGCCGCTCACCTTTCTGACCGGTTTCTTCGGCCAGAACCTGGGCTGGATGGTCATGCACGTCGGCGGTCTCGGGCACTTTCTCGTGTACGGAATCGGTCTCGAGCTGATGACGCTCGCGATCGTGCTCGGGTACTTCCGTCGTCGAGGTTGGCTCAGCCGGTGAGGCCGCTTCGGCGGTAGCTGCGCGCATAGGCGGGCGCCGGAATCCCGGGTCGGAGATCCGCCGCCGGGACGGGGGCGAGCGCACGAACGACGAGAGGGATGTGCCCCGGCCCGGACGTCGAGCTCGCCGATGCGCGCGTGGAGCGTCGGGGTCACGTAGGGCTGCCCGTCACGCTCGAAGCCGACGTGGCAGACGAGCGCGGCATCGAGGATCGCGTCGATCGTCGCCGGTCGTAGGCCGCTCGCGCGTGACCACGCCCGACACGGGCCCGTGACGAGGGAGCTTCGGACGCGCGGGCCATCCGCGGCAGCGCATCCGTCCGGCACGATGAGATACTCGACGCATGGCATCGAGCGTCGCGTGTGACGTCGCCGTCGTGGGCGGCGGCAGTAGCGGCTGCGTCGTCGCGGGGCGTCTCGCTGCCGAGACCGACGCGGAGGTCGTGCTGGTCGAGGCGGGGCCCGACTACGGTCGACGAACTTCGGGCCGATGGCCTGCCGATCTGCTCGACGGCGGCGCCCTCGTCACCTCGCACGACTGGGGCTACAGGAGTGGAGCGATCGACGGACGCGGGGCGATCACGTTTCCGCGAGCCCGTGTGATCGGCGGCTGTTCGTCCCATAACGGGTGCGTCGTCGCCGTCGGTTGTCCGGCCGACTATGACGCCTGGGCCGCGGCAACCGCCGACAGGCGCTGGTCTGCCGCTGCAATCCGGCCCGCGCTGGCCCGCGCGTTGGCACGACTCGCGGTGCGCACGTATGGCGAGGACGAGGTGGGACCGTTTCATCGCGCCTGCCTCGACGCGGCGGGGGCTTCGGGACTGGCGCGTGCGGACGATCTCGACGACCTCGACGGCGGCGTCGGATTCGGGATCGAGCCGGTCAACATCGATGGCGGGGTAAGGGTCAATGCGGCGTTCGCGTACCTCGACCCTGTGCGCTCCCGCCCGAATCTGACCATCCTCGACCGAGCGGTCTGCGACCGAGTTGTCTCCACCGGCGCCGTCACCAAGGTGATCCTGCGGCGACAAGGCCAGGAGATGCACGTCGTCGCCGAGACGGTGGTGCTTTCGGCGGGGGCGTACGGTTCACCGGCGATACTGCAGCGCTCGGGAGTCGGTGACCCGGCCGACCTGCGTGCGGCGGGGATCGCCGTGGTGGTCGATCTGCCCGGCGTCGGTCGAAACCTCCACGACCACCCGCTCGTGGAACTCGAGTTCGACGGCTCCGAGCATCTACGACGACTCCTGGCCGAGTCGGCGGCGGCGCGTTTCACGCCCGAGGAGCAAACCCTGGGGAAGCTTCGCTCGACCCGGGCGACGGGCCCGTACGACCTCCACCTGTTTCCGATCGCAGCGCACCCGCACAGCCTGCTCGCGGGCCGCGTGATGCTCGTGGTGGCTGCGATGGAGCCGCTCTCCCGCGGACGACTGCGGATCGCGGACGCGGATCCCGAAACGGCACCCGTGATCGACCACTGCTACCTGTCGGATCCCGGCGGCGCCGACAGGGCGGTGCTGGCGGAAGGCATCGAGCGTGCCCGAGAGCTCGGCGCGGTGGAGCCCCTGCGCGCTCTGATCGGCGAAGAGAACCGGCAGAGTCTCGAGAGCCCGATCGACCAGATCCATGCCCACTACTACCACCCGGTCGGGACATGCGCCATGGGAGCGGAAACGGATCCGCTTGCCGTCTGCGACGGCTCCGGGCGGGTGCGGGGACTCCGGGGCGTCGTCGTTGCCGACTGTTCCTTGATGCCCGTCGTACCTCGCGCCAATACCAACCTTCCGGCCGTTATCGTGGGCGAGCGAATCGCCGAGGCCCTGCTCTAGCCGCGAGCGCTTCCGACTATGGTCATCGAAATCGGCTCCGACCTTCGCGCCCAGCTCGAGCAGGGACTCACCCTGCCGGCATCCTGGTACTCGGAGCCGGCCGTCCTGCGGCTCGAGCAGAAGCGGATCTTCCGGCGCTCCTGGCAGTACGTCGGCGTCGCCGACGACGTCGCAGAGCCCGGGCAGTTCTTCACGCACCGGGTCGGCGAGGTCCCGGTCGTCGTTGTGCGCGATCGCGGGCAGGAGTTGCGTGCGTTCGTCAACGTCTGCCGCCACCGGGGCCACGAAGTCGCAATGGGCTGCGGTCGGCGTGAGACATTGCAATGCGCCTACCACGCCTGGACCTACGCACTGGACGGCTCGCTACGTTCGGCCCCGCGGGCCGACCGCGAACCGGGCTTCGACGCGGCCGACCTCGGTCTCCTACCGATACTCGTCGACACCTGGGGGCCGCTCGTGTTCGTCAATCCGGATCCGGCGGCAGCGCCGCTCCTCGAGACGCTCGGCGAGTTGCCGCGTGTCGTGCGCGAGCGAGGCCTCGATCCGGCGGAGCTCGAGTTCCGAGGGCGCTCACGGGAGTGGGTCATCGAGGCGAACTGGAAGCTCGTCGTCGAGAACTACCTCGAGTGCTACCACTGCCCCGTCGCGCACAAGAGCTTCAGCAGCCTGATCGACGTCGATCCGGACGCCTACGTCCTCGCCACGGACCGGTGGAGCTCGAGCCAGCTCGGGCCGGTCAACGATCACGTGGAGTCGGGGAACGGACGCGATCTCCCGTACGTGCCGCACGGGCCGATCCGCTCGAGCCAGTTCCACTACGTGTGGCCGAACTGGACGCTCAACACGTTCCCGGGACCCGCCAATCTCCGCGTGCTCGTGTTCGAGCCCGATGGGCCGGAGCGTACTCGCACCTACGTCGACGGCCTCTGGGCGCCCGGGACTCCGGACGAGGTGATCGCCGAGATCACCGAGTTCGGCGCCGTGGTCGGGCAGGAGGACGTCGACCTGGTCGAGTCGGTGCACCGCGGGCTCCGCTGCGGCGCCGTCGAACAGGGACGGCTGCTGCTGGGCAGCGAGCGATTACTGCAGCATTTCCAGCTGCTCGTTCACGATGCGCTCGCAGGGTCTTGAGGCCACGGAGCGGACACCGCCGGACCGAGGTCGCTCGTCACCCGGCAGCCCGATACCGGCGGCCGGAGACTCAGGCGTGTCGAGGTGCGCGCCGAGCCGCCGGCCACGCCAGTGCGACGCCGCCGATGGCCAGCGAAGCAACTGCCGATGCAAGAACCAGTTTCAGCATGCTCCCTTCCTCTCTTCCCCCGGGAGTGCGGTCGCTCCGCGTGTCGGCCGCTGTTCGTGACATGAGTCTCATGAAAAGCAGCGCCGGGAGGATGTCAACCCCTCCGCGCTCGCGCTCCCGCGGCCCGACCTGCCGTCGGGCACGATCTTCGCGCGGTGATCCTGCCGTGCTACGAGAAGACCGGCGGGTCAAAGCCCGGCTCGGAGGTTGGCGAAACATGATCGAGCGCATCTCGGTGAGACGAGACGACGACGAGTTGCCCCGGGGAGATCCCGAGCCGCCCGTCTTCCGCCTCCGCCCGCAATCGTTCCGCGCGGACCACCGGAATACCCGGAAGGGTGAGGTCGAGCAGGTGGCTGCTGTCGATTGCACGAGAAGATGCCGACCCAGCGCGCCCTCATCGCAGCACTTGTCGCAGCCGCTTGCGGCTACGCGGTCGTGCGCCAGGGGCGCATGATGATGCACGACGGCGTCTCGATCGAGGACGGCGGAGGATGGGCGGCACTTCTGATCACCGAGGTGTGCTGCTGCTTCGCGGCTGTCGCCGTCGCACTCGCCTAGAGGCTAGCGACGCGTGAACTTCAGATGTGTGACGCCGGGCGCTGCCACGGTCCCGACGTGGTCGAGTCGCGGGTTGCCGACGCCAAGGTGGTCGAAGAGTCGCTCTCCGTCACCTAGGAAGATCGGAACGAGGCTGATCTCCATCTCGTCGACCAGGTCGGCGGCGAGGTACTGCCGGGCCGCTTCCGCGCCGCCCGCGAGCGACACGTCCTGTCCTGCCGCCGCCGCGCGCGCGAGGTCGAGAGCGGACTCGATGCCGCCGGTCACGAACGTGAAGGTCGTGCCGCCCTTACAGACGAGTGGCTGCCGCGCGTGATGGGTCACGACGAACACCGGGTGGTGGAACGGCGGGTCGTCACCCCACCAGCCGTTCCACGGGTCGTCGCCCCACGTTCCGGTGCCCCCTCCGAACATGTTGCGGCCCATGACGGTCGCACCGATGTTGGCGAGCGACGCCTCGACCACGGAGGTGCTCTCGTTGACCTCGCCACCCTCGAGTCCGTGTGCAGCGCGCCACACGGCTAGCGAGAACGCCCAGTCGTGGAGGTGCATGCCGCCGATGCCCAACGGGTTGTCAACGTCCTGACCGGGACCGGCGACGAAGCCGTCGAGTGACATCGCGATCTTGAGTCGGAGCATGCTCATGGAGGACACCGAACGAACGCCCCCGAGAGGGCGGGGTGCGGCCGGATGTGGATGCTACCCGGCGCGAGCGGTCAGTCCGGCAGGAGCGGCACGGTCGGCCCGGGGTCGTGGCCGAGTAGTACGCCGCGTGTGATGGCGGCGTGCCCGAAGCGGTCGCGAACACCGTCGACTGCGGCATCGAGCGCCCAACCGGCGTGGCGGTCGACAGGGAGCGTGAGCTGGACTGCATGATCGTCCTCGACGTTGGCGACGGAGACGCCGACCAGTGTCAGGCCCCTCTGCTCGATCGCGGGTTGCGCGGCGGTGAGGAGAACCCGGGCGGCCAGCAGGATCGCCTGAGTTTCGGCCGTCGCGTGACGGAACGTCGTCGACCGGGTGGCGCGGGAGAAGTCGCCGAACCGCAATCGCAGCACGACGGTGCGGCCGACCCGATGCGCCGCGCGAAGGCGACGAGTGACCCGATCCACGAGGCCGACGAGGGTTGCGTCGATCTCCTCGAGCGAGCGAGACCTCCGGCCGAGTGCCCGCTGGGAGCCGATCGAGCGTCGCCGCCGGCCCGGCTGCACGGGACGCGCGTCGCGATTGTGCGCGATCGCGTGGAGGTGGCGGCCGGCGGCTCGACCGAGCATTGCCACGAGGGCCGCCTCCTCGAGGTGCGCCACGTGGCCGACCGTGCTGATGCCGCGTGCGTGGAGCCTTCCCGCGGTCCTCGGCCCGACGCCCCAGAGTCGTTCGACGGGAAGGGGGTGCAGGAACGCGAGCTCCCCGCCGGGTGGAACGACGAGCAGGCCGTCCGGCTTCGCAACACCGCTCGCCACCTTGGCGAGGAACTTCGTCTGCGCGACGCCGACGGTGATCGGTAGCCCGACGACCTCGCGGACATCGTGTCGGAGCCGCGCTGCGATCTCGGCCGGTGTCCCGGAGATCTGCTCGAGCCCCCGTACGTCGAGGAAGGCCTCATCGATCGAAAGGCCTTCGACGAGCGGCGCAGCGTCGGCGAACACCCGGAAGACCGCCTTGCTGGCCTCGACATACGCCTGCATGCGCGGCGCCACGACAATCGCCTCCGGGCAGATGCGCAACGCCTTCGTGCCGCCCATGGCGGTGCGGACCCCGTAGGCCTTCGCCTCGTAGCTTGCAGCCAGCACGACACCTCCGCCGACGATCACCGGTCGTCCACGTAGCCGGGGGTCGTCGCGTTGCTCGACCGACGCGTAGAACGCATCGAGGTCAGCGTGGAGTATGGCCCCTTCCATGAGAACACATGTTCGCATACCCGCCCGCAACGAGCGCTGGGGAGCGCCGGCTCAGCGGTGACGTCGATCTGCCCGGCATGCAGCAGGGCCGACGGCTCGGCCCTTCAACACTAGAGCTCGTCTGTCCTCGGGACGGCGGGCGTCCACGATGCGACATCCCGCCGGCGTCTCGTGTTGTTTGTCTTCCATGCTCGGTACGCCGCGAACAGGAACAGGAACTCGAGTGCGGCTGCCACGATCGCCAAGTCGACTCCGTGTAGGTGACCACCAAGTTGTGTCCCGATCCGGGCGAGATGTCAATCCTCGTTTCTCGTGGGCTCGCAGGAGAGACCCGAGCGGAGGCTCGTCACGAATCATCCACGACGAAGCGTCCTCGCGGCGCACCGTGTGCAGCCCGTGGTGGAGGCTCGGCGAGCCCCTCTCGGCGCTAGCTGCGAGGCGGGAGCGGCACGAGAATGCTCGTCCGTCGCTTGTAGTCGCGGTAGGCGGGGTCGTCGCCGTACTTGGCCTCGGCGCTCCGCTCGAGCAGCGGAATCCCGCTCACGAAGAGCAGGAGCAGGGTGATGAACACGGGCCCGATCACCACGGCGAAGGCTGCGCCATGCAAGAAAGGCACGGCGAAGATGAAGAGCCCCCACCAGACGAGTATCTCGCCGAAGTAGTTGGGGTGGCGGGAGTACCTCCAGAGGCCGCTCGTGATGAAGCGCTCGCGGTTCTCGCTCTTCGCCTTGAAGGCCGACTTCTGGGCATCGGCTACGGCCTCGGTCGCGAGTCCAAGCAGCCAGACCACCGCCCCGGCGATCGCCCAGGGCCCGAAGCCGGGAGCCGTGTCCCGGCCGAGGAGGTAGGTGACGGGCAGCATGATCACTGCGACGGAAATCGCCTGCAAGAGCCAGAACCGGGCGAAGCGAAGCGGGCTCTCTCTCATCTCGTCGAAGCGATGGTCGACCTTGATCCGCAGGATGCGGCGGAGCAGGTAGCCGCCGAGCCGCACCGCCCAGATGAGAACGAGGAGTGACGCGGCGAGCTGGACCGGCGAGCGCGCCCCGAGGAAGGGGAGCACGATCGCGAGCACCGCGAACGAGAGGCTGTAGGAAAGGTCCGTGACGACGTCGGTCTTGCGGATCGCCGCGAAGGCGAAGAAGGCTGCGTTCACCGCCAGAGCGATCACGAAGGAGAGGAGAATCGCGTTCATGAGGTGAGCATGCAGGCAACACTCGGCCAGGTCAGCAGCTCGTGACACGAGCATAACGTCAGCTTCGTCCGGCTAGGAGCACGGGTTAGGCGCCTGCGGCGTCCCGGCGGACGAAGATGGCCCAGCCGGCTCTCCGCGGTGCAGGAGCGCGAAGCGATCCAGGCGCCGGGCTGAGCGCGACACAAGCGGCCGCCTGCGGACGAAGTCTTTCACAGGGCTCCACGCAAAGCAGGTGCAGGCATGGCTCGGACACCACTCGGCTGCGTTCACGCTGTCGACGCATGTGCACCTCCTCGGTCGTCAACGTCCACGACCGTCTCGACAATCTCCGGAAGCTGTCCGGCATCCTCCTCGACGCAGGCTCCAACGACGACTACAACCTGCATTGGGGTCACCGGCTCCTCAGCCACTACCTCGACGCCGCCGGGATCACCCACGAGCAAAGAGAGAACCCGGGCAACCACGGCGGCCGAGCAAACGAGAGCTACCAAATGTCGCTCCAGTGGCTCTCCCAGGTCCTGCACAGCGACGTCACCCGAGCACGTCGCCACACGGCGCCTCGGGGAGCATTTCCCGAACTGTGAGTGTGCGGGGGCCCCGTCTGGTGTTGTTGCCAGGGTGGCGCCGTGCTCTTCGTTTGTGACTCGATTCCCGAATGACCCCGCTTAGCGCGCACCGTACGCTCAGCCCGGTCGTGCCGATATGGGGTGAGATCTCGGCTCAGTGGAAACCCCGATGGAAGCCGGCGGATCGAGTGCTTTCTTGGACTTGGGAAACCCCGACCGAAAGGAGGCTTCCGTGGCCACAGATCCTGTCGCCAAGGAGACCCTGCCGCATGAGGACGCCACGTCCTCCGGCCTCTACTACGAGGAGAACGCGCCCGGTGCCGGGCTGCTGATCTTCGCGGTGTCGATGATGGCCCTGGCGGGCACGTGGGCGGTGATCGAGGGGATCGCGGCGATCGCGAACTCGAAGATCTTCGTCGCGAACACCACGTTCGTGTTCAGCAACCTGAACACCTGGGGCTGGATCGTGCTCGCCCTCGGCGCGCTCCTGCTCCTGTCGGCGTTCACGCTGTTCAGCGGCAGTCAGTTCGCGCGCTGGTTCGGCATTTTCGCCGCAGGTCTGAACGGGATCGGCCAGCTGTTCTTCATCCAGGCCTATCCGCTCTGGTCGATGGCGATGTTCGCAGCCGACATCATCATCATCTACGCCCTCGCGACCTACGCAGGGCCAAAACTGAAGAAGCTCTGAGCCCACCGGCAGCCGTGGCCTCCGTGACGAGGCGGAGGCCACGCGGCCGGAATCGATCCGCCCCCTCGTAAGCCGTCGGACCGGGCGTTCGACGGTGCCATTCGAGTTGCGAGCGCGCCGCGGTTCCCATCGTGGCGGGTGTCGTTTGCGCCCCTACGCGGCCGCTCCCATCCTCCTCGTCACTGCTGCACGGTCCTGTGTGGCCGCGTACGCTGGTGGAGATTTGTACGGCCATCGTTCTGGCACTTCGTATGTCGAGCGCCACCCTTCAGCTCGTCCTGTACGGCCTCTTCGCGGCGCTGAGCCCGCTGGGGTTTGCGGCGACGCTGGCAGTGATCCGGAGCGGCCGCTTCAAGGCGCTCGGGTTCGGGTTCGGCTTTGTCGGCGGGCAGCTGTTGGCGTGCGCGATCCTAGTCATCGTCGGCGCGGCGGCGGTGCCGGATCGCGAAGCCGGTCATCCGACGTTCCGCGGTGTGCTCGCGCTCGGCTTCGGGCTCGCGCTGCTGTGGCTCGCCGTGATGATCCGTCGTCGCCCGCAAAGCGCGACGCCTAGCTCGAGCGGACGCTCGCAGGAGGTGCTGGAGCGGCTTGGCCGGCTTCGGGTCGGGACCGCGCTTGCTGCGGGTCTCCTGCTGGGGATCGGGGGCCCGAAGCGGCTCGTGCTCACGGCGCTGGCAGCCGCGTCGATCAACGCATCCACCGTCGGCGGCTCCAGGCCGGCGGTGCTCGTCGTCTGGTACACGATCATCGCAACCGTTCTCGTCTCGGCGCCGATCCTGGCCTTCGAGGTCTTCGGAGAGGGTGCCGTGACCAAGCTCGACGCGGCACAGCGGTGGCTGTCGCGTCATCAGCGGACGGCGACGTTCTACCCGCTCCTCCTGATTGGAGTCCTCGCGCTCGCCGAGGGCGTGGCCATCCTGCTCTAGTGTAATGGCGGATGCGACTAGACCGCGCGCGTTCGCCCGATTCACGCGCGGTCCCTGGGCCGGCCCGCCCGGAGGAGCGCCGCTGGCTCGAGAGCGTGCACGCCAGGCCGGAACCGGGCGAGTCGTGTCCGGGTGTGGCAAAGCCGTGCCCGAGTTGCGGGCCGACACCGATGCTCCGCTCGCGCCGCTGCGACCAAAATCAACACAACCGCCGTTCGGCGGCCTGCATCCGGTTTCTGGGAGGTGCGATATGACCCGCTATGCAACGCTGCGAACGTGGGCCCTGGTGCTCAAGGTCGCAGGGTTCTTCATGGTTGTCTTCACCCTGTTCGGCGTCGTCGTCTGGGCCTTCGAGGTGCAGGGCTTCTGGCAGACGCTGGGCGTCATCTTCATCGGAGCACCCATTGCGCTGTTCATCTCCACGTGGGGGATCGCCCTCGGACAGGCGCTGAACGCGATCGCGGACATCGGCGACGCCGTCGGGCCGACATGATCGGTCGGCGTGTCGCTGCTACGGCAGCGCTGGTGTTGTTCGTCGCAGCTGTCGTTGTGGGAGTGGTCGAGGTCGTCCGGGACTTCCCCCGTAGTCTCGTGGCGGTTGCGCTGTTGATCGTGGGTGGTGTCGCTGCCTGGCAGGCGCTTCTGCGGCGGGGCCGTGTCCGGCGCGTTCTCGTCGCCGGTGTGGCGCTGCTACTTGTCGCAGCCGTAGTCGTGGTGCTCACGGGGGAACGCGTCGGTATGGGCCTGGTTGTCGTCGCGCTCCTGCTGGTGAGCGTCGGGGTCGCCAGACGGGTGTTCAGCGTCGACGTGCGGCTCCCGGCCGCCGTTCCGCCGGAGCGGCCGATCGTGGTATGGAACCCACGGTCGGGTGGCGGCAAGGCTGTCAGCAACAACCTGGCCGACGAGGCACGGGCGCGCGGGATCGAGCCGATCGAGCTGACACCCGGAGACAATCTCGCGAACCTCGTCCGCGAGGCCGTGGCCCGGGGAGCGGACGCGCTCGCGGCCGCGGGCGGCGACGGCACCCAGGCGCTCGTGGCCTCGATCGCCGCGGAGCACGATCTGCCGTTCGCCTGCATCCCGGCCGGGACCCGCAACCACTTCGCGCTCGACCTGGGCGTGGACCGCGACGACGTGGTGGGAGCCCTAGACGCATTCGTCAACGGGGGAGAGCGCAAAATCGACCTGGCCGAGGTCAACGGCCGGGTGTTCGTGAACAACGTCTCGCTGGGGCTCTACGCCGAGGCCGTGCAAAGGGAGGGGTATCGCGACGCGAAGCTGCGCACGATCCTCGACACGGCGCCAGACGTGCTCGGCCCGCAGCCGAGCGGACCGACCAGCGAGCTGGGTTGGCGCGGCCCGGACGGCAACCTGCACGCGTCGGCAGCGGTGGTCCTGGTGTCGAACAATCCCTACCGGCTGGGGCGGGCCCTCGGCTCGGGCACGCGTCCGCGCATCGACCGCGGCGAGTTGGGGGTTGCGGTGTTGACGGCACCGCAGGAAAGGTCGTCGTCGCACGGAGCACGTCGGCGCTGGCAGCAGTGGTCGACGCCCACCTTCGAGGTCACCTCGACGCAGCCGGTGCCCGTGGGCGTCGACGGCGAGGCACTCGTCCTCGATCCGCCGCTTCACTTCGCCAGCCGCCCGGGCGTGTTACGGGTGCGGATCGCGCCGCAACACCCCGGCGCCTCACCGTCAGCCGCGCTGCCCGACGGGCTCCTTCGAGTGCTCGAGCGGCTGTTCGCAGTCGCCGCAGGACGGGCCTGAGCCACCAATGCTGAGGGCTCGATGGTTCGAGCGCGACGAGGAGTTCCTCACCCACCCTCGCCGGGCCGTTGGCCTCGGGAGCGTGCTACTCGCCCTGGTGATGCTCGGCGCGCTCCTCGTCCCCGCCGGCCCACTCGCACTCGACAGTCGCTGGTCGGAACTGATGCACGACATCGAAACACCGTTCCTCACACACCTCGCGCTGATCTTCAACGCCCTCGGCCGCGGCGTCTGGCGTGCACTCACCCTTGCTGCGATCGGCCTCGTGCTGCTGGTCGCGCGACGCTGGGCGGCGCTGATCGCGTTCGCGCTCGTGGAGGCACTCGCACCGCTGCTCGGCAACGTGATCAAGGCCCTCGTCGAGCGGCCGCGTCCACCTGGCCAGATGCTCGAAGCGCACGGCTCCTCGTTTCCCTCCGGTCACGCCGTCTACGCGAGCGCAACTGCGATCGCGCTCGTCCTCCTCTTCAGCAAGCCGACCCGGCAGCGGCCACTCTGGTTCGCCGTGGCTGCTGCGGTGATCGCCGGAATGGCCTGGAGTCGCACGTACCTCCAGGTGCACTGGCTCTCCGATGCGCTCGCCGGCGTCACGCTTGGCCTCGCAGTTGCTCTTCTCAGCTTCGGAATCGTTCAGATCGCCCTCACCGGATCAGCCCGGCGACACTGAGAGCATCCCCCGGTCTCGAGCGCCACCCGGTTGGCAGTTCCGCCTCGACGGCGTCAACTACCTCGCCGGTCATCGCCGGAAAGCCGACCTGCGCACAGGCAGGAACTTGGCGACCGTCGCTGCCGAACGGCACCGCCGGGAACGCTCTGCGGCAAAGCCGAAAGGGATGTGGTGGGATACCGATGCTCTGTGGCAGGGATGTTGTAATGGATAGTTGTTCGAGTTACCGAGGCAGTGGGGGTGCGAGAGATGAGTGAGTCCAACACGAAGAAGAAGGACAAGAAGGATCACCGCGAAGTGAATGGAGCGTCTGATCTGTCGGCGGCGCCGGACGAGGCCGAGGCGAGTCCTTCCGGGAAGATGAAGCGGAAGGAGTACGAACGGGAGATGAGGATCCTCCAGGGCGAGCTCGTGGCCATGCAGGAGTGGGTCAAGACCACGGGCGCCAGGGTCTGCGTCGTGTTCGAGGGTGTGGACTCTGCGGGCAAGGGTGGCACGATCCGGCGGATCACGGAGCGGACGAGCCCTCGGGTGTTCAAGCATATTGCTCTGCCCGCCCCGGACGAGCGGGTCAGGTCGCAGATGTACGTGCAGCGCTATATCTCCCACTTTCCGTCGGCGGGCGAGGTCGTGATCTTCGACCGCAGCTGGTACAACCGCGCCGGCGTCGAGCCTGTGATGGGCTATTGCACCCCGGAGCAGACCCAGCGGTTCCTCGGGATGATTCCGCAGGTCGAGAAGGCGATGGTGGACGACGGGATCATCCTGATCAAGTACTTCCTCAACGTCGGCCGCGAGGAGCAAACGCGGCGGCTCGAGAGCCGGATCGACGACCCGCGCAAGATCTGGAAGCTCTCACCGACGGATCTGAAGTCCTACGGCCGACGGTACGACTATCTCCGGGCGCGCGACGCCATGTTCGTCGCCACGAGCACCGGGTGGGCGCCGTGGCACATCGTGGACAACGACGACAAGAAACGCGGCCGGCTCAACATCATCACCCACCTGCTCGGTCAGATCCCCTACGAGGCGGTCGCACGCCCGGACGTGAAGATGCCCAAGCCGCCGAGCCACGACGGGTACGTCGACCCGGATTCCTCAAAGCCCAACATCCCGACGCCGTTCTAGGGAAGCACGGCATAGAACGTCGAGAACAGCCCCCTGGAAGTAAGGAAAGGACCTGGCGATGACCGAGACCCCCGTCGCCCCGAGCACGAGCGATGCTCCTGCGACGGGCTGGTACGCCCTGACAGCGGAAGACGTGGCCAAGAAGCTCGACGTCGACCCCGCCCAGGGCCTCTCGGCGGCGGAGGCCGCCGAGCTGCTCGAGAAGAACGGGCCCAACGCACTTCCGGCGGAGGCGACGACGCCCGTCTGGCAGCAGTTCCTGGCCCAGTACAAGAGCTACATGCAGATCATCCTCGTCGCTGCCGCCGTCGCCTCGATGCTGATCGGCGAGATCTCCACCGGCATCGTCGTTCTTCTGATCACGGCGGCCAACGCGTTCGGAGGGATGCGCCAGCAGGGCAAGGCGGAGAGCGCGATGAACGCCTTGCAGTCGATGCTGAAGTCGTCCGCCCGGGTTCGTCGCGACGGGACCGAGGTCAAGATCGGGGCCGACCAGGTGGTCGTCGGCGACGTCGTCCTACTCACGGCGGGTGACGACGTGTGCGCCGACGGGCGGATCATCGAGGCAGCGTCGCTGCAGATCGACGAGTCCGGGCTGACCGGCGAGAGCGTCCCCGCGTCCAAGGACGCGGAAGTCATCGCCGGCGACCCGAAGCCGGGCGCCGGAGACCAGTCGAACATGGCGTTCATGAACTCGCCCGTCACGCACGGAAGCGGCGTGATGGTCGTCACCGGGACGGGCGCCGACACCGAGGTCGGAAACATCTCCGGAATGCTGAAGTCGACACCCACCCTGAAGACCCCGCTGAGCGCGCAGCTGGACACGTTGACGCTGTGGATCGCGGGTGCCGCCGGGCTGACGATCGCGATCATGTTCGCCCTCGGTGCGTCACGTGGCGACTCGACCAAGGCCATCTTCACGACCGCGATCGCGTTGGCCCTGGCCGCTGTGCCGATGGCCATGCCCACCGTCCTGCAGGTGATCCTGTCGAACGGGTCGACGACGCTCGCCGCCGAGGGCGCCGTGGTCAAGAGCCTCGCCTCGGTCGAGACGCTGGGCTCGACCTCGGCGATCAACTCGGACAAGACGGGCACGCTCACGTTGAACCAGGTCACGGTTGTCGAGGTGATCGACCCCACGGACCGCTACGCGATCACCGGGATGGGCTACGGCCTCGACGGCGACGTCGAGCACTCCGCCGGCAACACCAACACGATCGAGCAGGCGATCCTGCCCTTCCTGGTCGCGAACGACGCCAGGCTCGTCGACGGCAAGGTCGTCGGCGATCCCACCGAGGGCGCGCTGCTCGTCCTGGGGCACAAGGCGAAGCTCGACGTCGAAGGCACCCAGGCTACCTACCCCAGGCTCGCGACCCTGCCGTTCGATCCCACCTACAAGCTGATGGCCGTCTTCGCCGACGCCAACGACGAGTCCGGGAAGGCCGTCGTGCGGGCGTTCGTCAAGGGAGCCGGACCGGCAGTGATCGGGCGGGCGTCGTCCGCCCTGGCAGATGGCAAGAGCGTTCCCTGGGGTGACGAGCAGAACACCCGGTCATCGCAGGAGATGGATCGCCTCGGAGGCAAGGGGCTGCGGATCATGGTCGCGGCCACCCGGGACATCGACCCGGCGGACTTCGACCCCGACGGCGACCTGTTGTCCCTGATGACGGGCCTGCAGATGACGGCGATGGTCGGGATGATCGATCCGCCTCGAGCCGAGTCGAAGGACGCGGTCCGCGACGCCCAGAGCGCCAACATCCGGGTGCGGATGGTGACCGGCGACGACGTCGTCACAGGCGAGGCGATCGCCAGGCAGCTCGGCATCCCCGGCGAGGCGATCCTCGGTGCGGACTTCGCAGCCCTCTCCGAGGAAGAGCGGCTGGCCCGCATCGACGACATCGGCGTCGTGGGCCGGGTGGCACCCGAGCACAAGGTGCTGATGGTGGAGACCCTGCGCAAGAAGGGCGACGTCGTCGCCATGACCGGCGACGGCGTCAACGACGCTCCGGCGATCAAGGCCGCCGACATCGGGATCGCGATGGGCACCGGCACCGAGGTCGCCAAGAACGCCGGCAAGATGATCCTCACCGACGACAACTTCGCCACGATCGTGAAGGCCGTCTCCGAGGGTCGCAAGCTCTACGACAACATGCTGAAGTACATCCGCTTCATGATGGTGGCGCTGGTCACCTACATCGTGACGTTCCTGCTGGCGAGCCTGCTCAACATCGCCGGCGGGCAGCCCTTCTCCGCCGTCCAGATCCTCTGGATCAACTTCCTGATCACCGCCCCGATCGGCATCGCGCTGGGCCTGGACAAGGAGACGCCAGGGTTGATGAAGCGCAAGCCGCGCCCCCGCGCCGCCTCGATCATGTCCCGACCCGTCGTCCTCACCGTGGGGCTGGCCGGCCTGTTCATGTCCGTCGCGATCGACCTGCTGATCGTGCTCGGTAAGGACCACTACAACAACGTCGCGATCGGCAGCACGATCGGACTGGTCGCGTTCTCCCTCATGCTCGTCGTCGCAGCCCTCGAATGCCGCGACCAGACGGCCACGATCCTGCGCGAGGAGACGATCAACAACAACACCGTGAACCTCACCATCCTGGTGGAGCTCGCCCTTGCGCTCTTGATCGCCCGGGGTGGCGCACTGACGTCACTGCTCGGCACCCAGGCACTCACCGGCCGGCAATGGCTGATCGGCGCCCTCCCCGCCCTGGTGCTGTTCATCCTGTGGGAGTTCGGCAAGCTGATCGCCCGTCGCGGAGCAGAAACTGCGCAGGTGGCGATACCCGCCGAGGCGACGCCTGCCGAGGCAGCCGCCGTGTGACGACCATCGCGCTCCTCCTCGCGCGACGCATCCCCGCGGTACAGCCCGGACGGCAGCCAATACAGGCGCGCGGACGCCTTCAACCCGGAGCGGTCACAGTATTGGTCACGTGCGACGAGGAGTTGACCGCAACATCGAGCGAGGGGCCGTAAAGGCCCCCGTTTTCCGGGGGCCTTACCAAGCCCTCTGCCGGACTCGAACCGTTGACCCCCTCCTTACCATGGAGGCTTTCGTCCCGCTGCTATGTGATCTCGGAAGCGCCCTTCGTAGCGGTTTACCTGCCATTGCCATCACCTCAGCTTTAGTCGCTCGAGAGGACGGAAAACGCCTTGATGTGCAGTGATCTTCAGCACCTAGCCGCCTCGGTCACCGTGCCGTCACCACCAGTTCACGAGACCGAGTCGTAAGTTGCCCGCATGACGCTGCTCGCCGCCCACGCCCACGTCGTCGTGCGGACCCCCGGCGGCGCTGTGATCCTAGTCCGACGTGTCCGGCAGGGGCGCGTCTACTACGTCGTGCCAGGCACCGAGGTGCTCGCCGGCGAGACCCCGGGAGCTGCGGCGGCGCGAGCGGCCGCCGACGAGCTAGGCATCGTGGTCGCGATCGACGCATCCCGGCGGGCCATCCGGGGTGCAGCTGACGGCAGGCAGGTCACGTCCAACGATGGACAGAAGCTTGTCAGCCGTGGCCTCCGGTAGCCGGGGTGACGAGGTGAGCTTCTCGCGTCGGTGGACGTATCGAGAACAGGTCGTGAGCGTCGGCTGGGTAAGGGACAATGAAATACGGCAGGCAGCAAGGCAGGCCCTGCTGCTCGCACGCGCGGTCATTCGGGTCGTGTGAGGCGTGTGATGCGGTGGAGCCTCGGGGAGTGGAGCTCAGGGCTCGCTGTCGATGCCGTGTCGCGCGAGGGCGAGTCGCATCAGGGTGGTGTGTGTTCCTTCGAGCTGGGAGCTGTCTTCCGGATCGGGGTGTAGCTGTCGGTAGCTGCCGTCCGCTTGCAGTTCCCAGGCGTTGCGTCGGTCGGCGAGGCAGGTCTCGAGGATTTCCCAGAGCCGTAGCCGCAGCCGCCGGTCGATGATCGGGACTGCTGCTTCGACTCGCTCGGAGAGGTTGCGGTGCATCCAGTCGGCGGAGCCGATGAGGAAGGTTCCCTCGAGTGGGTCGTCGGAGCCGGCGGCGAAGTGGAAAATGCGGGAGTGCTCGAGGAAGCGCCCGACGATGGAGCGGACGCGGACGTTTTCTGTGAGGCCTGGTACGCCCGGGGCGAGGCAGCAGAGCCCGCGGACGATCAGGTCGATCGGTACGCCGGCTTGTGAGGCGCGGATGAGCAGCAGGCAGATCTCGTTGTCCTCGAGTTGGTTCAGCTTGCAGACGATGCGGGCCGGGCGTCCGGCGTCGTGGTTCTCGATCTCGCGTTCGATCAGCTCGGCGAACCGGGAGCGCATCTGCATCGGTGCGACGAGGAGCGTCGGGAACGACGGCGTGCGGGAGCGGCCCGTGAGGAAGTGGAACAGGGTGACGACGTCCGCGGTGATCTCCGGGTTGCAGGTGAGCAGGCCGACGTCTTCGTAGAGCTTGGCTGTCCGGGTGTGGTAGTTGCCGGTCGCGACGTGGGCGTAGCTGCGGATGCCGCTGTCCTCCTTGCGGACGACGAGCGCGGTCTTGCTGTGGGTCTTCAGGCCCATCACGCCGAACATGACGTGGACGCCGACCTTCTCCAGTTCCCGTGACCAGTGGAGGTTGCGCTCCTCGTCGAAGCGGGCGTTCAGCTCGATCACGCAGGCGACCTGCTTGCCGGATTCGGCCGCCCGGATCAACGACTGCACGAAGGGCGTGTCGTCGCCGACGCGGTAGACGGTCATCTTGATCGAGACGGTGAGCGGGTCGTCTGCGGCTTCGCGAATGAAACGTTCCACGCTCGCGTAGAAGCTGTCGTAGGGGTGGTGGAGCAGGATGTCTCCGCTGCGGATCGCAGCGAAGATGTCCGTCTCTGCGTCCTCCAGTGCAATCGGCGGCAGCGGCGCCCAGGGCGGGTCGCGCAGCGCCTCGATCTCGAGGTCGGCGATCTCGAACAGCGTCGTGTAGTCGAGCAGCGCGCTCATCTCGTAGACGTCGTTCGCGGTGAGTCCGAAGCGCTCGATCAGCTCGGACACCATTTCGGGCTCGGCGTTCGGCTGCACCTCGAGGCGGACGACCGGCTCGAAGCGGCGCTGCCGCACTTCCTGCTCGACCAGTGCCCGCTTGCTCGTCGCGTCGTCCTCGTCCAGTTCGACCTCCGCGTCGCGGCAGACCCGGAACAGGCTTGCGCGGGCGACCACCATCCCCGGGAACAACATCTCGGCGTTGGCCCGGATTACCTGATCGAGGCCGACGAAGACACGCTCCGAGGCATCGCAATCGGCATGCACCGGCAGCCACTGCGGAAGCTCGCTCGGCACCTTGACCCGGACGAGCACGGACTCGTTGCGGACCGGATCCTCGAGGCTGAACGCCCACGAGGTGGACAGGTTCGAGACATACGGGAACGGGTGCGCTGCATCGAGGCTGAGCGGCGTCAGAACCGGCGAGATCTCCCGCTCGAAGACCGCCGATACCTCCTCCCGCTGCCCCTCGGAAAGGTCGCCCCAGTCGAGCAGGTGGATTCCGTGCTCGGCAAGCCGGGGGCGTACCACCTGCGTGTAGCAGGCAGCCTGCTCTGCCAGCATCGAGACGATCATCGCCCGCCTTCGCTCGGCGCGCTCCCTGCGCTCACGCGCTCGCGGGGACAGGTCGTCCGCAAACGGCCCTACGGACGCCATCCGCTTCATGAAGAACTCGTCCAGGTTCGAGGAGAAGATCGCGAGGAACTTGACCCGTTCCAGCAGCGGGGTGCGATCGTCGATCGCCTCCTGCAACACGCGCCGGTTGAACTCGAGCCAGCTGGGGTCACGATCGATCCAGACCTCGCGAAGGTCGCCGTCGCTCACGTCGCCAGCCACGGTCGAAGGGCCGTGACCGCAGGCAGCCGAGTCAGAACCGGCAGGAAGCAGATCCGGCGTTCCCCTCCACTGGATTCCGGTCGGGCTTCCACGTCGGGCGCAGCCTAACCAGTCGAAGCGCATACTCGTACCGGACGTGCAGGTCGGGGAAGGCGGTTTCCACCTCCGTCACCGGCTCTCGCTGGGCCTGAGGTGGGTCGTTACAGTCTCTGACAGGCGGGCGCGATCTCCTCGCCCGCGGCGTCCAGGCCACGATCGTAGTCCCTGGCCGTATCCGCGAGCTTCTCGCCCGCGCAGGTATGACGAAGCAATACAGGCCTTTCCACCAGCGCCATCGGCGTCGTGAACGCGGCGCTCTCGCACCACAGCCCGGCTAGGTTCTCTCGAGGCGCAGGACGATCTTCATCGGAGCTGCCGCGCAGGATAGTTCTCCGACGGAGGAACTCCCGCACGCCGATCTGCGCTAGAGGTCATCCCAGATCTCTGCGCCCCAGAGCTGGGGTCCAGCGACGATCCTAGTTGCGCCCGTGCGATCGCTGCCCGCGTAGCGTTTCGGTGGCCGGCGGAGGCAGAGTGCGCTCGAACCGGTCTGATCGGTGCAGCCAAATTCCGTGAGATGATCAAGTCGGCGCTGACAGACATCACCGAGGATCGACGCGAGAACCCATTGTGGAACCGTCGTCGTTACCGCGAGAACGGTCACGGCGAGGAGGTGGAGTCGGCTCCGAAGCGCGCCGCCGTCGCTCGTGTCGAGCACTTCACGGTCGCCGAGCGGGCCGCCCGTGGCAAGGCCACGCGGGCCGAGGTGCCCCAGACGCGAAATTGCCGCGCATTGCGGATCCTGCCCTCGCCAGGGTCGAGGCGAAGCATGATCTCGCCGAGCGAGACGAGATCGAACGCGCACTCCTCCGCCTCGCGCATCTGCAGGGCGCTCATCGCAACCCCGCCTCCGCAGCGAGATCCACGTCCTCCCGAGCGAGCCGCGCCACACCCGCGTAATCGCGTGCCGCAACCAGTTGCGGTGCCACCATCCAGCTGCCGCCCACGGCAGCTACCGACGGCAACGCCAGGTAGGCCGAGGCGTTCGCGGCACTGATCCCGCCCGTCGGGATCCAGCGCACCTGCGGGAGGGGGCCGCCGAGTGCGTTCAAGGCAGCGATCCCGCCGGAGCTCTCGGCAGGAAAGAACTTGAGCAGCTCGAGTCCGAGGTCGAGGGCTGCGATCACCTGCGCCACGGGAGCCGCAGTCTCGAGCCGGTCGAGCACGACGACCGGAATCACCCGGCGGCGCAGGACGGCTTCCGTCACGTCACCGCCCGTCATCGGGCGAGCCACCCTCCATCGACCGGGAGGATGACGCCGTGGACATAGTCGGCGGCGGCCGAGGCGAGGAAGAGAACGGCGCCTGCCACGTCCGTGGCATTGCCCCAGCGACCGGCCGGAATTCGCTGCTGGATCTGGTCGAAGCGAACAGGGTCGTCTCGGAGCGCCTGCGTGTTGTCGGTCGCGATGTAGCCGGGGGCGACGGCGTTTACGTTGACACCCGAGGCAGCCCACTCGTTGGCGAGAGCCTTCGTGAGTTGCGCGATCCCGCCCTTGCTCGCCGCGTAGCCGGGCACGGTGATCCCGCCCTGGAAGGAGAGGAGCGAGGCGACGAAGACGATCTTTCCCGTGCCGCGCTGCAGCATCTGCCTCCCGATCTCGCGTGTCAGTACGAACTGGGCCGTCAGGTTCACCTCGAGCACGGCGTCCCAGTCCTCGTCGGGGTGCTCGGCTGCCGGACTGCGACGAATCGTGCCGGCGTTGTTGACGAGGATGTCGATCGGCGGCCCCTGGCGGAGGGCCTCGACCAGGCTGTAGACGGCGGCGCGGTCGCCGAAGTCGCAGGTGTGCCCCTCGAATGCGACACCACGTTTCTCGACCTCCTCGCCCACGGTACCTCCGTCGGCCTCGAGCGTTGCGCTGACTCCGATCACGTTCGCTCCAGCATCGGCAAACGCTATCGCGACGGCCTTGCCGATGCCGCGTCGACACCCTGTCACGAGCACCGTCGAGCCTGCGAACGGGCCGCCGCTCACGCTCGGCAGTCAATCAGGATCTTCATCGCAGCAGCAGCACCGTCACCGAGTTCCGCGAAGACGGAGGGCAGCCGCTCGAGCGGCTCGACCCCGCTGATCAGCCGCTCGAGCGGGATCGAGCCTGCCGCCACGAGCTCGATCGCCCGTTCGTAGTCCTCGGGCTCGTAGACGCGCGCTCCGACCAGCTGCAGCTCTTTCCAGAAGAAGTCGAACAGCCGGACGGGCTGCGGCTCCGGGAAGATCGCGACGACGACGATTCGGCCCCGGATGCACGCGATGCCCGTCATCGCGTCGGCGCCGGCGGTGGAGCCCGACACTTCGAAGACCACGTCGGCTCCGGCTCCATCTGTCCGCTCGAGCACCGCCGCGTGCAGGTCGGTCATCGTTGGATCGACGATGTCGAGGCCGAGGTCCGCAGCGAGGCCGAGTCGAAACGGGTTGACCTCGCTCACCGTCACAGCAGCCCCCTGCGCCTGCGCGACCAGCGCCACGAGGAGTCCGATCGGGCCGCCGCCGATCACGACCGCGGACTCGCCGGCGGCGAGGCGGCCGCGGCGGACATCGTGGCACGCGACCGCGAGTGGCTCGACGAAGGCCGCCAGTTGCAGGTCGACGGCCGGCGGCAGCCGGTGGAGCGTGAACGCCGGCACGGTCCACGAGCTCTGGAACGCGCCCGGGGTATCGATACCCAGGAACTTGAGCTCGCGGCAGATGTGGCTAACGCCCTTGTCGGCGGGCGTCTCACCACGCGTGTCGAGCGGCCGAACGACGACGTGCTCACCGATGGCGAAGCCCTCGACGCCCGGGCCGAGCTCGGCGATCGTGCCCGACATCTCGTGCCCGATCACCTGCGGCGCACGGACGCGCTGATCCATGTGGCCGTGCGCGATGTGGATGTCGGTGCCACAGACGCCGCAAAATGCGACCTCGAGGCGGACCTCGCCGGGTGCGGGAGCTCGCACGTCGCTCTCGCCGACCCTGAAGCGCCCTCTTCCCTCGTAGTAGACCGCCGTCACGCCGTTCCGGCCTCGTCAGCCTCGAGCATCTGCTTGAGCCACTGCTCGCCCTCCGACAAGTGAATAAGGTCGGCGGCGCTCGCCCGCTCCGCGTCGTGGTCGCGCAGTGCCTCGTAGATGTCGCGGTGGCGTTGCTTTGTCGACTCCACCGCGCCCTGCTCGGTGACCGACCGCCAGAGACGGGCTCTGAGCGTCCCGCCGGAGAGGTTCTGGATCAGCGAGGCGAGGGTCGAGTTACCAGACGCCGTGATGATGATCCGGTGGAACTCCTCGTCGGCGGCGATGAACGCCTGCGTCGTCTCGGCCGCATCCATCCGCTCGAGGCAGAGCTCGAGGGCAGTGAAGTCCTCCTCCGTGAGCCTCGTCGCGGCCATGCCTGTGGCCACGGGCTCGAGGATCCGCCGCACCTGATGGAGCTCGAGCAGCGTGTCGCCGGTCAGGAGATCGCTGACGAAGCCCATCCCGGTGAGCAGGAGCTCAGGCTCGAGGCTCGTAACGTACGTGCCGTCGCCGACGCGTGGTTCGAGGACGCCGATCAGCGTCAGTGCCCGCACTGCCTCCCGCAGCGAGTTGCGAGAAAGGCCGAGCCGCTGGGCGAGCTCCTGCTCCTTGGGCAGCTTCGAGTCCGCGGCGAACTCGCCGGACATGATGAGGTCCTTGATCTTCGCGATCGCCTGATCAGTGAGCGCAACCATGAGCTTCTCCGGAGTCGACGGCCGAGGCGGCGCCGTGATGGTCGCCGAGGCGGTAGAGGCGGGCTGGGGTGTCTTCCAGTATGCGGTGAGTGGCGGCGTCACCTGCGACGGTGGAGACGGCGGCGACCGTCTCGTACCACACCTTCGGGTACGTGCCGTTGAGCTCGGAGACCGGCCAGTCGCTGCCGCAAACGAGGCGGTCGGCGCCGAAGCACTCGTAGGCGACATCGACCGCCCGACGCAGGTCGGCGGCGCTCCAGTCCGGCGACGCCAGCATCGTGTTGAGGCCGGACACCTTCGCGACGACGTTCTCGAAGCCGGCCGCGCGGCGGATGAGAGCCTCCCACTTCCCCATGCTCCCGGTGCCCAGCGGGGGCTTGCCGAGGTGGTCGATCACGAGGGTGAGCCGCGGGAAGCTCAGGGCGAGCTCGGGCACGTCACCGAGATGCCGCGGAAAGACGCAGGGAAGCTCGAGCAGGAGACCGCGCTCTTCCACGATCACAAGGCTTTCGAGCACGCTGTCCTGGAGGATCCAGTGGGGATCGCTCTCGTCGTGAATCAGGTGACGGACGGCGCGGAGCTTGGGCTCGGCCGACAGCGCGTCGAGGCGATCCCGGGTGCGGCGGGCCGAGACAAGGTCGACCCAGGCCGTGACGGCAACGATCCACGGGTGAGCGGTGGCCTGTGCGAGCATCGCATCGGTGTCGGTGTCGGTGCAGGCCGCCTGGACGAGAATTGTCGCGTCGACGCCGCACGCGTCGAGCAGCGGCCGCAGGTCATCCGGGCCGAATGAGTGCGCGATTGCTGCGTGCTCGGGCCGCAGCCAGGGCATCGGCTCGCGATCCAGGTCCCAGAAGTGCTGATGCGTGTCGACAATCACGGTGTGGCGGTTCCGATCACAGGCGGGGACGAGTATGGAGCACCCGGGCGCGTCGCCGGCGCCCGGGTGCTCGTGGCCGTCATCCGGAGGAAGATGACGTCTTCGGGAGGTCGCGCCGGCTAGCCGAACTTGGCGGCATTGACCTTCGTGACGAGGGCGGTGCCGGTATCGACGTTCTTCGGCACGCTCTTGCCCATCACCGCGCCGTAGAGCGTCGCGATCCCCAGCGAGCCCATCTTCGCCGGGAACTGCGCCACGCTCGCGGTCTCGGTGCCGGCTTTGATCGCCTTGATCTCGTCAGGCGACGCGTCGAAGCCGACGAGGATGATGTCGCTCGGCTTGACGCCGGCGTTCTTGATCGACTGGATCGCGCCGAGGGCCGGAGGCCCGCAGGCGGAGTAGATCGCCGTCAGGTTCTGATTCGCGGTCAGCATGGTCTGGGCTGCGGTCGCGCCCTTCGTCTGGTCGCAGTCGGTCTCGAGCTTGGAGACGACCTTGATCTGGCTCTTGAGCGCCCCGAGACCTGCGAGGGCGCCGGTGACGCGCTGCACGAGCGCCGGGTTGGCAGGATTGCCCTCGAGGATCCCGAGCGTGTCTCCGGCCTTGAGTTTCGTCGCCAGGTACTTGCCCGCGAGAACGCCGCCGTTGTAGTTGTTCGTCGCGACGACCGAGCTCTTCTTCTTCCACGCCGGGATGTCGTTGTCGATCAGGACCACCTTGATCCCTTGCTTGATCGCCTTGTCGAGCGCCGAGGAGACCGCCGGGCTCGTCGGCGTGATCGCGATTCCCTTCACGCCCTGAGCGATCATGTTCTGGATCGCGGCGATCTCACCGGCATCGTCCGTCCCGCTCTTGCCGGAGGCGTAGATCACGGTCGCGCCGGGAGTTGCCTTGTCCCACTTCTTTGCGGCGTTGACCAGCGTGAAATAGAAGTCGACGGGGAACTTGGTGATGAATCCGAGCTTGACCGTGCTCTCCTGGCTCGCCTGCTTGCTCGGCTTCGCTACCGCGGTCGCGGCGAGCACTGCCGCTGCTGCGAGCACGGTCGCGATGACCGCTCCTGCAACCAGCCTGTTCTTCCACATCGCACAATCCTTTCGTCAGGCACACAGAATTGACACCGGAACGTTGCAATCCGCAATGACGTCGCCTCCGCTGCCCTGCAGTAGCGGCGGAAGTGTCGACCGCGTGCACCCCGTCGGGCCGATCGCGGCAGACGTCCTAGAGTTCGCTCACTCACCACCTCCCACGATCAACGAGACGATCTCGGTGTAGGTCTCGGTGGACGGGATCAGCTCTCCGACCTTCCGGCCGCGCCGCAGCACGACCGCGCGGTCGGCGACCTCCATCACGTGGTCCATCGCGTGCGAGACCACGATCACGGCCCTGTTCTCGTTCCGCAGCCGCAGGATCAGATCGAGCACCCTGCGGGACTCCCGCACGCCGAGGGCGGCCGTCGGCTCGTCGAGGATCACGACCTTCGAGGCGAACGCCGCCGCACGACTGACCGCGACGGCCTGCCGTTGCCCGCCCGACATCAGACCGACCGTCGCGTTGATGTCGGGCAGCGCCACCTGCAGGCGCTCGAGTACCTCGCGCGTCGATTCCGTCATCCTCTTGCGCTTCAGGAGCCGCAGCGAGCGGGGCACCCAGGTGGGGCCAGCGAGCTCCCGGCCGGCATAGAAGTTGTCGGTCGGGCGAAGGTTGTCGAACAGCGCCAGATCCTGGTAGACGGTCTCGACACCGAGCGCCCGCGCGTCGGCCGGGGCATGGATCGACACGGGCACGCCGTCCATCTCGATCGAGCCGGCGTCGAGCCGATGCACGCCGCTGAGGCATTTGATCAGGGTCGACTTGCCGGCGCCGTTGTCCCCGAGCAGGGCGAGCACTTCGCCGTGGTGCACGGCCAGCGAGATGTCGTCGAGTGCCGTGACGGCGCCGAAGCGCTTGCTCGCCCCGTGCAGAGCTAGCGCGGGCGTCGCCTGCGGAGCGAGCACGGTGCGGTCGTCGGCAAGCGTCGTCATCCGTGCCTCACCGCCTGTGCGACCTGGACCCGTCCCTCGATGTGGCGCCGGAGGACGTCCGCCTCGACGGCGAGCAGCACGACGACTCCGATCGCCATCAGCTGGTAGAAGGGGTCGACGTTGTGGAGGTTGAGCGCGTTCCGGATCACGCCGATCGTGAATGCGCCGACGAGGGCGTTGCCGACATTGCCGCGGCCACCGGCGAAAGCCGCCCCGCCGATGATCACGGCCGCAATCGAGTCGAGCTCGGCGAGATCTCCGGCTGTGGGCGACCCGCCGTCGATCAGCCCGGCGGTGATCAGCCCGCCGACGGCCGCCGCGAGCCCACTCAGGACGTAGACGGTCACGAGCACGCGGCGCGTCGGGATGCTGGCCCGGCGGGCAGCCTCGGGATTTCCGCCGACCGCATAGAGCCAGCGCCCCCAGACCATGTGCGTCGTCAGAACGAGGCAGAGGAGCGCCAGGGCCGCGACGACGAAGATCGAGTACGGGATCCAGTTGATCGTGCCTCCGCCGATGGTCTGCACGAAGGGCGGCATGCCGGAGATGAGCGTCCCGTCCGAGGCCCAGAGCGCGATGCCGCGGACGATGCTGAGGGTGGCGAGCGTGACGATAAACGGGTGCGGCACCCGCCCGTAGACGAAGACGAGGCCGTTCACGGCTCCGACCGCGAGCCCGGTGCCGAGGATCGCGGCGATCACGAGGATCGTCGACCCCGTGTCCTCGTAGACGATCGCGCCGACGACGCCCGAGAGCGCGATCGTGGCGCCGACCGAGAGGTCGATTCCCCGCGTCACGATCACGAGCAGTTGCCCGAGCGCGACGACCGCGATCACCGATGTCTGGGAGAAGATGTTGCCGACGTTTCTGGTCGTGAGGAAGAACGGCGTCGTCAGCCCGACGATCACGATCAGGAGCAGCAGGATCAGGGCAGGGCCTGCACGCAGCGACCAGAGGCCGACCTGGAGCAGGCCGTAGCGGTCGAGGCCGGACGGAGCGCTGGCCTGCATCTGCTTGGGCTCGCTCACGGCGCCCATCAGTCCTCTCCCACGCGGAGCGCGACGTCGGCCCAGGCCGGGCCGTGGGGGAAGGCGAACTCGTCGAGCGACTCAGGGAGCATCTCGATGCTGTATCCCGGCGCTGTCGGGGCCACGTAGCGGCCGTCGTGGACGATCGCCGGATCACGGAAATGCTCGTGGAGGTGGTCGACCCACTCGACGACCCGGTCCTCGGTCGAGCCGCTGACGGTGATGTAGTCGAAGAAGGCGAGGTGCTGGACGTACTCGCATAGGCCTACGCCGCCCGCGTGCGGGCAGACGGGGACGCCGAACTTCGCAGCCAGGAGGAGGACGGAGATTGCCTCGTTGACGCCGCCGACCCTGCAGGCATCGAGCTGGCAGAAGTCGATCGCATCGGCCTGGAAGAGTTGTTTGAAGACCACACGGTTCTGGATGTGCTCTCCGGTGGCGACGCGAACGGGTGCGATCTCGCGCCGGATGCGGGCATGTCCGAGCACGTCGTCGGGGCTCGTCGGCTCCTCGATCCACCAGGGCTCGTGCGCACCGAGCGTTCGCATTGCGGTGATCGCCTCGTCGACCCCCCAGACCTGGTTGGCGTCCATCATCAGGATCCCGCCCGGGCCGAGCTCGCGCCGGATCAGGGCCGCGCGGCGATCGTCCGAGGCGAGGTCGCTCCCGACCTTCATCTTCACGTGCGTAAACCCCGACGCGACCGCTTCACGGACGAGGGTCTCGACCTTGGCGTCGTCGTAGCCGAGCCAGCCGGCCGAGGTGGTGTACGCCGGGTACCCGGACGCGACGATCTCCGTCTGCCGGGCGCTGCTCCCGCGGCGGGCATCCTGGAGGAGCTCCAGCGCCTCCTCGGGCGCGAGCGCGTCGGCGATGTACCTGAAGTCGACACACCCGACGATCTCCTCCGGCGAGAGATCGACGAGCAGCTTCCACAGCGGCTTTCGCTCGATCTTCGCCCAGAGATCCCAGACCGCATTGACGACGGCCGCAGTGGCGAGATGAAGCACGCCCTTCTCGGGCCCGAGCCACCGCAGCTGGCTGTCCGAGACGAGGCTTCGCCAGAAGCCCGCCATCTCGGCCACGATCCCGTCCAGGCTACGTCCGACGACGAACGGCTCGAGCGCGCGGATGGCGGCGACGCAGACCTCCGTGCCGCGGCCGCTCGTGAAGGTGAGCCCGTGCCCCTCGATACCGTCGTCCGAGTCGGTCCGGAGAACGACATAGGCCGCCGAGTAATCGGGGTCCGTGTGCATGGCATCGGAGCCGTCGAGCCAGCGCGAGGTGGGGAAGCGGACGTCGCGCGCCTCGAGGTCGACGATCCGCGGATAGCGGCTCATTCCTCTATCAACCCGATGTTTAAGCCAAACTTTGGTCGAATATGGCGAAGCATGGCGTGACTAAAGCATAAAGATCCGATCTTTACAACCCCGCCCGCCAATGTGCACTGGCAGTTGAGGGGGCTTCGCCGCGACCGTCATCCCAACCCGAGCGGCGCTGCAGACGGATCCGGTCAAGGCGATGGCTGCACGCGAATGAACGGCGATTGCGGAGCGCACCGTGCGACCCCGGAACGAAGAAGTCGCAATGCCATTCGGCGGCACCTGCCGCCGCCCAGCTCTGATGAACTGCTCCGTTATGGCCCACGCTTCAGAGTTCGCCCTTCGTCGGGCGCTCCGTCCACACCTCAAACTCACCGCGACCGGTGCGGGTCGATGCGAGGGCAGCCCGAAACCCGCCTATCCAAGCGGGTTCCGGGGAAGCCCTCTGCCGGACTCGAACCGGCGACCCCCTCCTTACCATGCGAGCGCGAGACTGCCCATAGCCGCCCATCTCTTCTGCGCGCGGCGTGCAGGGCAAGCTGCTCGGCTGAGGAGAGAGACGGACGGGGGCCGCCGCGAGGCGGCCCCCGTCCTGCAACGATCGAGCGTGGGAATCAGTGGCCGGCGTACTTCCCGAGCTTGTACTTGCGATCGAGCGCATCGCCTCGGACGGCGAGCGCGTTCTTCCAGTCCGACGACGTGGCCGCCTCGGTCAGCCCCCGGCCAGAGCCGTCGAGCCCGTACTTCCTGTCGAGTGCCTCGCTGCGCGCGACGAGGGCCTTGAGCCAGTCGGGGGTCGTGTCCGCCTTCGTCTGCTGAGGGCTGTAGGCGCCGAGATGGTACTTCCGGTCGAGTGCGTCGCTGCGGAGCATTAGTGCCTTCTCCCACCCGGACTGCGGGGCGCCCAACGAGCGCTGACCGGACTGATCGAGGCCGTAGCGGTGGTCGAGTGCCGCGCTGCGCGCGTCTAGGGCCTGCTGCCATGCCGGTTGACCCGTCGTGGCGGCCGTTCCAGCAGCCACGCCGATCGCGGCGGCTGCCGCGACCAGGACGATGATGGTGCTGCGTTTCTTGGTGATCACAGTGCCCTCCGTCGTCTCCCGACGCCCTCGTGGCTGCCGGATTTCGAGGAGTGTCGGGGGTGCCGCTCAGAGATCGGTGGAACGCGGTATGCCGCCGGTAAATTGGCGGTTGATCGAGGGTGGTAGGCTCGCCCGGAGCGCTTGACGTGAATTTCGACATCCTCGGCCCATTCGGCATTCGCGACCCGGAACGGCGCGAGATCCGGCTCCCCGCCGGCCTCGAGCGATCGCTTCTCGTTCTTCTTCTCATCAATCGGGGCGACGTGGTCTCGGTCGACCGGATCATCGAGGCGCTGTGGGGCGAACAACCGCCCGACAGCGCCGCCAAGGCCGTCCAGGGCTATGTCTCCCACCTCCGTCGCACGCTCGACCCGGAGTCTGCGGTCGGCGGGGCGGACGGTCTGCTGCTCACCCGCGCGCCGGGATACGCGCTCCGGGCCGACGGAGTCGATGTCGACTCCGCGCGTTTCGAGAAGCTCGCAGAGGAAGGGAGTCGCGCGCTGGGGGAGGGCTCGGCCGTCGACGCCGCGGCCGCGTTCGCCGCTGCACTAGGGCTCTGGAGGGGGCCGGCCCTTGCCGAGTTCGCCTACGACGACTTCGCGCAGGCCGAGATCCTTCGTCTCGACGAGCTTCGGCTCGGAGTGCTGGAGGAAAGAGCCGAGGCCCTCCTGCGGCTCGGCCGTAACGCTGAGGTCGTCGCGGAGCTCGGCCCGCTCGTCGCCGAGAGCCCGCTGCGCGAGCGCCTCCGGGCCCGGCTGATGCTGGCGCTCTATCGCTGCGGCCGCCAGGCAGACGCGCTCGAGGTCTACCGCTCGGGCCGGCGGTTGCTGGACGAGGAGCTCGGGCTCAAGCCGGACGATGAGCTCCAACGCCTCGAGCGAGCCATCCTCAACCACGATCCTTCGCTCGAGTCGCCGGTGGTCGCCGGGGTCAAACGACCCTCTGTCGCACAGCGTCGCCGAGCGTCGCTACATACTGAGGCGTCGGTTCCTCCCGACTCAGTCGCTGTGATCGACCTGCAGCGCTCCCGGGTAGTGGGCCACGTGCTTGTGGGCCGAAGGCCTGTCGCCGTCGCGATCGGGCACGGCTCGGTCTGGGTCGCGAACGCAGACGATGGAACGGTCTCTCGCATCGATCCAGATCGCCGCGAAGTCATCAGGACGATTGGAATCGGAGCACCGGCGATAGACCTCGCTGTCGCCACCGATGCGGTCTGGGTGGCGAACGGGAGCGACGGCACAGTCTCGCGCATCGATCCCAGCGCTGACGCCGTCGTCGAGACGATCGACCTGAGGGGCACGAGCGAACTCGTTTGGAACCCGACCTACGCGGTCGACGCCGATGACGATTCCGTCTGGGTCGCCGCGGGTCCTCACCATGTGCTCCGCATCGACCCGGCGACGAACGAGCCCTCAGCGATCATCGACGTCGGCCATGTACCGGTAGGCGTGGCACTCGGGCAGGAGGCACTCTGGGTCGTGACGACCGCCGAGCGGGCCCTGCGCATCGAGCCGCACACGAACACAGCCACAGCCGAGGTGCCCATCGGGGACCCCGTCGCCTTGACCGCCGGGAGGCAGGCTGTCTGGGTCTCTGACACGCGAGGACAGGTCTGGCGCATCAACCCGGACACGGCGACAGTGAGCCAGACGACCCCGGTCGGCAGAAGACTGGTGGGCCTGTGCGCGACGGATGGAGCGGTGTGGGCTGCCAGCAACGCCGACGGCACCGTCGTCCAGATCGATCCTCAGGACGGCCAGGTCGTAGGCCTCGTTCCGGTTGGTCACGCGCCGACAGACATCGCCTCTTGGGACGGGCTCGTCTGGGTTTCGATACAGAGCGAGAGCGCTATGTGACCGCGCTCGCGATCCGGATCTTCCCGGCGACGATCTCGGCCCTGACGTCCTCGATCTCTGCCTTGAGCGAGCTGGGCACCGCCGCGCTGATCGTGCCGAGGCCGACACCGCCGTTCCGGAGGGAGAAGCGGGAGGTGCGACCGGTCTCGAGCGTCCCGCGCGCGAGCTCCTCGATCGTGTCGAACACGGCCACGTCGAACCTCACCAGCGCGCTCGTCAGTATGTGCCGGCCCAGGTGGGATTGGTCGACATCGACTCCGATCCCCCAGATTCCACGCTCACTTGCCGCCTCCAGCGCCCCGAGGCCGCAGGCGCTGGCGACCTGGAACACGACTCGCGAGCCCTTCGCGATCTGGCTCAGGGCGACCGACCTCCCTTTCACCGGGTCGACGAAGTCGTCGGTATAGCTGTTCAACGTCGTGACGCGAGGATTTGCTCCTCTCGCGCCTGCCTCGTAGCCGGCAATCCACCGCTCCACGGCCGGCACCCGCTCGCCGCCGACCGAGCTGATCACCTCCTCCCCGGGAGAGAGCGTCAGCACGAGCGCAGCCAGGTGGCCAGCCAGATAACCGCCTTGCTCTTGGCTGAACGCCAGGCCCAGGACGTTCGTCGGGCGATGCGCCAGCTCGTCGTGGGCGAAGTCGATGATCGCGAACCTCGTTTCGGGAAACCCGGTCGCGACCCTGTCGATCGCGGCGGCCGCAAAGACACCCGTTCCGATGACGAGGTCGTACTTCTGCCGCGCGAGCAATGAGAGGCTCGGGACGTAGCCTTCCTTCGGGGCCGGTGTCAGCACTCGCCCTCTGATCCCCAACTCTCGGACGGCCCGCTCGAGCCCGAGGTAGGCCCCATGGTTGTACGGGTCGTCGATACCTTTCGGCTCCATGACGAGTCCGACTCTGAGGCGCCTTTCGCTCACCAAACCAGTCTCATCTTGTCCGATACTCGTTGGCTGCGCATAGTCGGCCCAACGGCGGTTGACCGCGACCGGAAAGCCCACCGCGATCCCGAACGGCAAGTTCGTCCCGCGGGAGGCGATCAAACGCACCGCGACCGGTGCTGGCCGATGCGAGGGTAGCCCGGAACCCGCCTGTCTCAGCGGGTTCCGGGGAAGCCCTAACGCACTCGAACCGTCGACCCCTCCTTACCATGGAGGTCTGACTGTCGTCAAGCCGTCCCAGTTAGTCCCGATGCATGCCAGAAATACCTGCAAAAAGTTCACTATATGAGCTAGTCGCTACAGCGGCGAAGGATTAGCAGGGACGCACGAGGACGCAACGATGTACGCAAAATGTACGCAGCCAGGCCGTGTGAGACCGGTGGCACCCGACTCGAGATCCTGACCGGAGTTGTGGTCGTGCCGACCGTGGTAGTCGTGGGTCTCACCATCATGCCGATCCACAACGGCTAGGCAGGCCGACGGCGCAACGGTCTCATGCGACCTAGCATCACCGTAAGGGCGACGACCACGTTTCTATATGGTCGGCGACCTGGCTAGCGATGGTATGCGGGACTTCTGCATCTTCTGCAAAGTCCTTCCACCTGTCGACTGCGGCTAAGACGCCCGCGACGATCTCCGAAGTGTTCGGGACACTGAAGCGCTGACCCACTTCCATGATGTCAGCGCGTGCGATACCAGTTGTTGCCCCATTGACGGCCATTAGATGCTGACGGGTCCACTGGCTGTCGGGAGAGTGGGCATGTGTGACGTCGTAGGCGGGTGACAAACGCCACGCACCGCCATCGGGGAGAACGAAGGAGACGTTCTTTGTGTGGTCGTCGCAGTTGGAGGCCGCGACGTTGAACACCATCCGCCGGAATGCCTCAGCGCGTGCCTCAGGCCCGAGGTCAAGATCTTCCATAAGCAGGAATTGCTGGGCGTAGTCGTGGGCACCGATCTGACGGAAATCGAGTTCGCCCATGGCGCAAAGTGTTTGCGTGTGGATCTTTGTTCCACCATCAACACGGTCAAACCTGCGCGTCATGAAGTGAGCCCGGCCGCCCTCCTCCAGAAGACGACACGCGGTCATCTCTACACCCGCGGCAGTTGCCATTAGGTAGTACCCATATTCGACCCGCCCGAAATGTCCCGACACCCCGAGAGCGGAGTCAGCGCCCACGCCATCCAGCTTCAACAGCCATTGCTCAAACCCAGGGTCACAGGGGACCTGCCCTGAACGCAGTTCTCCGGTCGCAGGATTTAGCGCCACCACAGCCTTGGCCCTCGCACCGCCGGCCGAGGTCCCGACTGCGATCAAGTGGGAGATCGCATCCGTGACAGAGCCTTCGGTGCTTGTGTTACCCGACAACGCACTACGGGCCGCCACTACGAGTTCCGACAGCTCGATTGCAGTCGCCTTTCTTGTTCGTGGGCCTCTGATCGGATGAAACTCCAACGCACCGACCCCGCGATCGCCGAGATATGCCAGGCGATCGAGTGGCGTGATCTGTTCTGGGCGCAGTCCTTCGTTGGCGAGGTACGCGGTTGTCAGAGCGTTGCCGAAATCGTCCGGAAGGGAGTCGGCGATCATTGACGGAAGCCTGTGAAACGTGGCAACTGGCAAGGCAGGGAAGAGGAACGTCAGTGAGCGGTTTGAGGTTGGCATAGTCGTCGGCGCCAATTCGATGCGTTTCCTCGCCCACTCGCGGTCGTACTCGAATGCGTAGAAGCCTGAGCGGGCGTCGAGTGCGACGGCGCCGACGCGCGACCCCCAGCATCGCACCTCAACTACGTCAACGGGCACGTAGGCCATCAGGGAGTTCGGCCGGTGGAGGCTCGTGCGACGCGCTGGCGTGGCCCTGGTGACCGCGTCTTTGCTCGCAGCATCTGCATAGGGGAGACCGTCACAGGTGGAGCGAGAGCCTCGAGCCAGTCAATCCGACCGAGAGCGCGGACTACCGCAACAAGTGTCCTCAGCGAGGATCCCTTGCCTCGCTCAAGGTTGGACAGGGTGGCGACGGAGATATTCGCAAGCGATGCGAGGCTTGCTTGGTCAAGATTTCGGGCGATGCGCATGGCCCGCACCTGGTCGCCGACCAGTCCCTCCAACTCGTCGGTTGTTTGATGACTGCGCTCGACTTCCATGATTCTCCTAGTTAGATACGTATTACAGGACTATACGTAGTATACTACGTGTTACACGGTATTACTATCGCCGAGTAAATAACTGAATTATACGTATTAGTGCTAAACTAGGTCTCAAAACGTATATTTTCCTAAGTAACACGCATATGTCCCTGATTAGTAGTCAAATCAGACACCACCGTGACGTCGTTCATGCTTCCAGCCCCCGGTATCCCCGGGGAGGATCGCGGGCCTCGGTGACGTAATCGGCCGTTGGTGCCCTGAAGCATGGCCCGCCAGGCCGGGAGAGCCACCTCCCGGCCTGGCTATGAGGGGAAGTTGGATCGCCGGTTTGGACCACGGCGCATCCCCTCAGTTTGGAGGCGCCTCCGGGCGCGTGTGCGCCGCCGGGTCGCCGGTCTTGTAGATCAACCGGAAGATGCCAGTACCTGACCCGACAGGACGCCGAGGCGACGACGGCCGAGCTCCAAGCCGAGATCGATCGTCTTCGCAAGCTGACGGAGGCTTCGAGCTAAGGACGACTGAGCCCGACCCACGGCCGCCGTCCTCCGGCGGCCGTGGGGTCTCTCCCGCGTGCGGTCGAAGTTCCGCGTTGAGACGACAGGGGCGGCGCAAGGGGAAAATAAGGGGAAATATCCCAAGCCACCTCTCCCGGTGGACCTCCAAAAATAAGACCCAAAAACCAAAAAACCCCCGCATTAGCAGGGGTTCTCCAGGAAGCCCTCTAACGGACTCGAACCGTTGACCCCCTCCTTACCATGGAGGTGCTCTACCAACTGAGCTAAGAGGGCAAGGCCCCGAGTGTAGCCCGTGAACCGGCGTAGACACGCGGTTCGTGCGCACCGGGGCGAGTCGGCCCCGCTCGGCCCACGCGGGCCGCGGTGAGTTTGCGGTGAGTCGGCCCGAAACTCCGGGGTCTTACGGCGCCAGATCCGAGCTACGCTTGCGGGAGCCGCGTTACCGACTCCTTGAGAGCAGCGGCGAGGACATCCGGCCAGCACCGCGCCAGGGCCGATCACCTCCATCGAAGGGCTTTAGATCAGCCCACCTTTCCGGGTGATGGAGGTACCCGTGCAAGATCATGTTCTAGAAGTAGCCCTGCCCTCGTCCGTCCTCGACGCGCTGGCGGTCGCAGTTGCCGAGAGGCTCGAACCCGACGATGGCTTCATGGACGCCGATCGCCGCAGCCGAATACCTCGGCGTCTCGCGGAAGGCGATCTACGGACTGGTGCAGCGCCGTGCCATCCCTCACCATCGGCCCGCCGGTCGGCTGCTGTTCGACCAGCGCGAGCTTCGCGCCTGGGCGACCGGCGGGCACCTGGGACTTGCCACCTCGCCGGTTCAGAGCAACGGTGTGCCACGTCAAAGCCCCGGCGCGGTAGGAGCCGCCCGGGGCGCGTCCACCAGGAAGTAAGTCCCTGATGGCAAGATCAAAGGCTAGTGATCGGATCCCCACCCGGCACCGCGGCATCACGTACCGCGTACATCGGGACGGGACGACTCGCACCTACGCCGTCTACTGGCGCGGCAGGTACGTGCGGGTCGAAGGCGGCGAAGCTGAGGCGCGGTTGAAGCAGGCCGAGCTACGAGCGGCAGATGCTCGCGGTGAGCGGGTGGTATCCCTGCGGCCCGCGGCACGGGTGACGTTCGCGGCGCTGTCCGAGGAGTGGATGGCGGGCAAGCGCCTTCGGCCGTACACGAAGCGGGCGTACCAAGACGCGCTCGACCGGATCCTGATCCCGGAGTTCGGGACGCGGGAGGTCGCGGGCATCACCCGAGCGGATGTGAGGTCGTTGGTGCGGCAGTTGGAGGATCGCGGACTGGCCTCCTCGACCGTGACCTCGTACCTACTGCCGCTCTCGGGCACGATGGAGGAGGCGGTGGCCCAGGGTCTGATCTCCGCCAACCCCGTGAAGCAGTTGACGCGGGACGACCGCGGCGAGCGGAAGGAGCGCGTGCAGGATCACGTCTGGAACGCCGCGGAGATCTCGCGGCTGATCGCCGCGTCGGAGGCGCTGGCTGCGAAGCCGGAGGCGCGGGCCGACTACTCGTCCGTCATCAGGACGGCACTCTGCACCGGGCTTCGGCTCGGGGAACTACTCGGGCTTCAGTGGGCCGATGTGGATCTCGCGGGTGGCGTCCTGCACGTCCGGCGCCAGTGGACTCGGCTGAACGAGTACGCCGCTCCGAAGACGAGGGCGGCGGTGCGTGAAGTACCGCTGGCGGAGGATCTCGTGACGTACCTGCGGGAGTACCGACTGCGGTCGCGATGGTCGCAGGACGGGGATCCGGTGTTCGCCGGGCGCGACGGACGACCCTTCGGCCACCGCAACGTGACGGGGCGGGGGTTCGAGCCTGCCGCGAAGGCAGCCGGACTGAACGGCGTTTCGTTCCACAGCTGTAGGCACGCTTTCGCGTCCCGGTTGATCGCCGGAGGGGTAACGCCGCACGTCCTGGCGCGGGTGATGGGCCATGAGACGGCGGTGGTGACCGAGCGCTACATAGCGCTCTACGACAGGCAGGGCACACATGACGCTCTGCGCGCCGCGATGGCTCTGTAGACGGGGTGGGGTCGCCGCCAGGACGACTACCGGTCACGGAGGTCGTCTAGGCCTTGCGGCACACCTCGGCTAGGTCGACCGCCAGCGATGAGTAGTGGTCGAGGATGAAATTGCGGCCGTCGCTCCTCAAGTCGTCGGCCCGGTGGACGCCCGGCGCCCGTAGAGCCCGCTCTTGTACCTCGGGGAAGTCGGCGTGTGGGAAGCGGATCGACCACGACCAGATTGCAATGGCGGGCGGCTCGTCGTCTACCCGGTAATCGCCGCCGTTGAGGTCGGTGGCGTCAACCGAAATATGCCAATGCGGGGCTTCCGACGCCCACATCCCACCGATGCGGTTGTAGATGCTCTCGGGGTCGGCGTCGTAAGCGCCCGCCGCGATACTCAGGAAGGCGAGCAGGTGGTCCTGCTCCCCGAACTCGATCCAAACCATCGCGGGTTCGTCGTCGCTTCGGCAGTAGTCCCACCACCGCTGGATGATGGGATCCGCGTCGTCGGGCCTGGTACCGATGCATGACATAACCGTGGGGATCCCGGCGCGCCACAGCGCCATGATTAGCGACGCGATGGCCTCGTCCACATCGGCCACAAGGTCGCGATGCTCGATCCGCGCCTGCGGATGCGTAGGCGTGGCGCGCACGTGTTCAAGCTCTTCCTCTGTAAAGAGGTCGTGATAGGGGTAGTGCATGTTTCCTCCAGTCCGACCCGGCGGGATGCCCGGCCTCCGTCGCACCATGGCTCTGTTTCGGCGGTCATCAACCCGGTTCAGACGTACGGCCCGAGCGCGGCCCGCTGAGGGTGCGCGACCTTACGCTGGCTCAACAGTCCAGGCACCACGGGCACCTACCGTCCTAGGTACCACCGCCCATGGCCGTCGCTTACATCGCTCCGTCGAGAAGATCCAGGTGAACACCGTCGCTGCGCAACAAAGCCGCGGTGGAATAGCCAACTCGGAGGGCCACGTCGACTTGCCGCTGGCAGATCGCCGCTGGACACGCTTACACCGAGGCGAAGAGCCGTGTCGGCCATGCACGCCAGCCTGCCGGTCACTACCTGCGCACGGGTCGGAGATCGCTGCCTCAACCGGGACGTCTCGGGAGTGGACTGAACGGGCGGTTCCGGGGTTCGTGGTCACACGGGACGTAACTCCCGTCCGCTCGGTGGCCCGTGGCCGGCGTCTTCGGGATTGGTACGCGTGAGGGCACGTGGTGGCACGGAGAACGGCGTATTCATGCGGTTCTTGCCCTCGGCCTGGCGCCAGAACTCACCGCGCGGGCTCACCGCGTCTCTCCGGAACGGCCTGTCTATGCGGGCTGACCCGGTGTCGAGCACCTGGATACCTACCAGGCGCGGTCGGCAGTTCTTGCGACCCAGCTGCTGCCGAGGTGCACGTGCATATGCACGGCGTCACATGACGGCGTGCACGGTTAGGCGTGCAGAGGTGCACGGAAGGGGTGCACGGCGTGCCCCTCTTTAGAGGGGCGCACACCCCGTGCACCCCTGCACGCCCGTGCTGGCGCTATACATCGCGGCCCTCTGCTTCCTGCTCGGCGACTGCTTGGGCCAAGGCCCGAGCTTCGGCCTTGAGCTTCTGCACGGCCCGGACCTTGATCCCGAGGGCATCGCCCAGCTCGGCATTCGTCCACTCAGGATGCTCCACCTCCAGCTCGGCCAGGCGTGCCGCCCGAGTCTCCTTCGCAGCCGATCCCGGTGCTCGGCGGCCCGTCACGTCCCGGATACCTTGAGCCGAAGGCGCGTAGTACCAGTGCCCAACGCCAAGGCCTTGCAGCGTGTGCTCGCGTACCTCGCCCATGTCGCGAAGTGCATCGGCCGACACCACGAACGCCCCGTCATCGGAGCGCTGTGTGAACAGGGCAGCCTCGTACCAGGCGTGCAGGTACGTCGAACCGAGCAGAGCGGACGCGCCGTGGTCGCCGCCCTTGTTCGACATGTGGTGTGTGACCACGGGTGCTACGCCGAGCGTGTTCTTGACGGCGGTGAGCCACTTGAGCACCGACCGAAGCTCGTCGCCGCCGTCTCCGATCTTGGTCGCGCCGATCAGGTTATAGAGGGGGTCGAGCACGAGGTACTGGTACTCCCGGGCGAGGAGCCGCTCCTCGATCCATGCCTGGTCGTCCGGCGAGGACAGGTCCAGTCCGGCATGCGAGAGCACCCGGAAGGGTTCCTCTGCGAAGCAGGAACGGCCGTGGTCGTTGTATTCGAATGCGGCTGCGGGAGCCTCGCCCGGCCCGGCCCTGGTACCCAGCCCGTCCTCGTCCACGAACATTCCGAGGTCGCGGGCCACCAGGATCTGCTGCAGGTCGTACTGAACCCGCGAGTCGGCGTTCTCCTGCTGCACGTACAACACGCCCGCCGGAGTCGCGTCCACCGGAAAGGTGTCCAGGGCGAACATCGGCGTGCCCGACCACAGCGACACCGCGAGCTCCGCCGCGAGTGACGACTTTCCGTCCTTCGGCCGTCCGCCGATCACGCCCATCGCGCCGAGCGGCCACACCCCGCGCACGGCCCAGTGCCGCTTGGCGACCCGGCCTTCCGCGAATGACTCCAGGCCTACCGGCTCGGAGCGGCCGAACGGCGCAACGTCTAGCGGCGCAGCGGCGACCGGCAGCACAGCGTTCATGGCTTCGAGTAGCCGACGCCAGGCAGTCCGCGGGCCACTCGACCACGGCGTCGCTCCCGTTCCTTGTCGCGACGGTAGTCCCGCCATGCCGCTCTACAGCCGGGGCATCTGCACCCGGCGTTATAGCGCGTGTGGGATGGTGGCGTTCCACGCCGTCCAGGCTCATGCTGCTGCTCCGCCAGGGGCGGCTGGTGTTCGTCGAGCATTGAGGACTCCGATCTGCGGCAGGGGTTCTGTTGTCTAGATTGTAGTTCCACAACCAGTCCCGCATCACCTCGAGAACGACACCGGCAGGGACGCGCGCTTCAAGCCTCAGCCAGGTGCTACCGATACACGGGCTATGAACCCGGCCGTCGAGCGCGATGCGCATGAGTTCGGCCTGCACGTCCGATCGAGAGGCTGGCGGCTCGCGCTCATCGTCGCTCGCTGCGTTCAGCCACGGGCCGGGCAAGGTCGCCGCCCGGACGACCTTGGCGGAAATGCCGCCAAGGTGTCGAGCCGCGAGTTCGCGGCTGCTGCTGGAGTTGACCGACGCACGGTCAGCGCCTACCTCGCCGCCTGGGATCGCGCAGCCGCAGACAGCATCGTCCCGGCACGGATCGAACTGGAGCCGGGCGAAAACCCTGAGCTGGACTTCGACCCATTGCCGCCCTGGGAGGAGTACTACGAACCTCGACGCGGTTGGCGCTCCCCGAGCGGCGGCGATGACGAGTGGTACACGCGGACACAGTTCGTCGAAGCCGCCCGTCAGGTGCTCGGTGCGATCGATCTCGACCCGGCGTCGAACGCCCGCGCCCAAGAGGTCGTGCAGGCCACCCGGTACTACTCGCTCACCGACCGCGGCGAGGACGGCCTGGAGTTGCCGTGGGCAGGGCGGGTGTTTCTCAACCCACCGTTCAGTAACGCCAGGGCATTCGGCACAAAGCTGATGCAGGACTACGAGGCTGGGCGTGTCGACGCTGCGATCATGGTGTTCAACGCCTACAGCGGCGACTCCCGCTGGTACGTGCCCTTCCAGGACTACCCCTGGTGCCTGGCCCGCGGCTCCGCCTTCTACAAGCCCGGCGAGGCGGTGCGTAGCAACCCCGTCGTCTGGGCAGGCTTCGTGTACCTGGGACTGGACTTCGACGCCTTCACAGATCGGTTCTCGCAGCTGGGCCGGGTTTACAAGGATCCCACCGGCCGGGCATGGCAGAAGCGCTTCTCACGCCCTCCGGGCACGCGCACCGCCGCCTAAACCTCCCCACGGCGGCTCGACTCACCTCTCCTGAGCGGCCTAACCGGCGTCCGCAACCCGCCCGCGAAATCCACGGGCATCTCCTCGCCAATCATCGATCACCGTCTGGTGTAGAGGCCCGGCGCCGCTGGGCCGCTCACCACAAGGAGGTACATGATGATCGGTGCACGAGACGACCAACCGGCAAGAGGGGTGCGTCGATCATGAGCGAGCAGGTCAAGCTCATGGTCGAGTGCGCGTCGTGGGCGCACCTCGAAGAGGCGCGTGCGGAGCGCGCCGAGTTCGGCGAGGACGACGACTCGATGGACGCCTGGGGTGCGCACTTCCGGGAGGCGTCCGCCGCAAGCGATGTGCTGAGCCTGGCTCTTCCGGTGGCGAGCTTCCGGGTTGAACTTGCTCGGCGCAAGGTCATCCGCGAAGAGGCAGGCGTCGTCGACGCGTTGACAGAGGACGACTACATGCCGCTGGAGATTCCGGCCTCGGCGTGGGCCGAGTTCCGGGCTGCGGACGAAGCCGCGCACAGGGCGCAACATGACGCCTTCGCCGTGGCCTACGAGATCCTCTGGCCCTACCGACCCGACGACGGGGACACGGGTGTAATGACCCCACAGCACCCCCGCTGGAGCGAGTTCGCAGACCGGCTCTACGGGCCGGAGGGCTGCAACTTCGTCGAGGAGCCGGAACATGACGGGCATCCCACCTTCACGTGGCAGTGCGGGTCGGGAACGGACAAGACGTTCGCCGAGACAATCCTGCGAACGATCGATGGCGTTGACGTGGAGGGATCCCTCCAATACTTCGAAGCGCACGGCGGATACTGCGACTGCGAGATCCTGTTCAACGTCGATCCCTACATCTCAGGTGAAGGGATACCGGACCCTGAGAACGAGGCGGCCCACGGTTGACGGTCGCCCGATGCCACGCTCATTGGAGCGTGCTCTCTGAAGAGATAGCGGCCCCGGTATGCCTCCGGGGCCGCTCGACGAGGGCGGCATGCGTCCCAGCGGCGATGGGATCAAGAGTCCACCCTCGTAGGCTGCAGCAAACTGCAACAGGCTGAATCTGCCTGCAAATGGACGCTTTCAGCACTGCAACAAACCGCAGCGAACTGCAGCCTGCGGAGACAGGCCGGTACGCTCACTGTACGCTCATCGACGGTCAGGACCGGTCGGGTCGGGCTCTGGACCTGGCAGGCCTCCGGGGTGCGGGGCGGCGCTGACCTTGAGGGAGGCTTGAGTGCCTCTTTCCGACAATTGAACGAGTACTGCTCGCCAATGCGCTCGACCTTGTCGAAGAACTGGGTCGGGCAGGATTGGCCGCAATAGGCGCGAACGTGCAGCCGTGGCTGCGAAGACGACCGGCAACGACCGGGTCGATCGCTGGATCGAGCGTGCCGGGACGCCGAGAAGTGCTGGGCTCGTGATTGCGTATGCCACGACGACGACCGCCGTCGTCGCGGCGTTGCTGATGAAGCTCATCGAGCCGAAGGAGTTTTCCTCGGTCGGATCTGGGTTCTGGTGGGCCGTTCAGACGGTGACGCGTGTCGGCTACGGCGACATCGTTCCGATGACGGCAGCCGGTCGGATCGTGGCGAGCCTTGTGATGCTTTTCGGAACGGCGTTCCTGGTGGTGGTCACCGCGGTGATCACGAGCACGTTCGTGGCTCGTTCGCGTGATTCGGCAGACGCCGAGACCGTGGGGGCACGTCGGGATCAGTTCCGTCTGATCTCTGAGCGACTCGATGCAATCGAGGCCGCGCTGCTTGAGGACACCTAGCCACTAGCTCGTAGCATTAGGGCGCGCGAGGTGTGCGGCGAAAGTCGGCCGGCAGGGTCGCGATCGTGGTCGACGCACATGGCGGACCGGAGAACGGGCCTGACGTCGACGCGATCCAGGCGGCGCGGGTTCTTCTGCGTGGACTTTTCGTGCGCGGGGTTGCTCGCAGAGATGCTGGCTCGTCGAGCCGTCTATCAGGAACGGTGATTGATCTCCGTGTCGTTCGGTGTGAGGCCGGTTGTGCGTAGGCTTGCTCGGGATGGATTACAAGAGCACCGTTTCCGACATCGTTCGCGTCGTTGAGGCAACTGGCGCCGCGATCATGCTTCTCGGGGGATTGGGGGCGTTCCTGATCTTCCTTCTGCGGGTGTCGCAGCCTGAGCGTCGGCCCGGATCGTATGAGGAGCTGCGTCGTAATCTCGGCCGCTCGATCCTGCTCGGTCTGGAGGTGCTGATCGTGGCCGACATTGTGCGGACGATCATCGTCGACCCGACCTACGAGAGCGTTGTCGTTCTGGGCGTTGTAGTCGTCGTTCGTATCCTGCTCAGCTTCGCGCTCGAGGTCGAGATGGACGGTATGTGGCCCTGGAACCGCTGGCAGCGCCAGACACCGAAGCCGTAGTCGGCGCGCATCGGTTGGTGATCGCCTCCCCGGGCGCGCAGGTGGACGAAATGTCGTGTCAGGTAGCTGTCGTGTGGCGGCGGATGCTGCTGTCGCCGCGCGCCCGGAGGACGGAGATGATGGCGATGAGGAGGAACCCGTAGACGGCGACGATAGGTGCCAGGAAGGCGAGCACGATCACGACGGCGTAGAAGCCGATGTTCGGTGCCGCTGCGAGGGTGATCGCTTTGGTCTCGTTCTCGTCCACCTCGGGCCGGAGCAGGTGGCGGTCGAGTGTGACCGATCCCCAGAGGGCGCTGAGCAGGGATGAGATGACGAGCAGCGTGGCGCCGTAGAAGATGACTGCGGCGCGTTCGGCGTCGCTTTGGTGGATCGCTTCGGCCATCAGTTTGGTCGGGAAGGGCAGGAACGAGACGACCATCAGGAGGAGCAGGTTGATCACCATCAGCCGCTGGTTTGCGTACTGGAGGCGGCGGAAGATGCCGTGGTGGGCGAGCCAGATCCCTCCGATCGTGATGAAGCTCGTCGAGTAGGCGAGGTAGGAGGGCCATTGGTCGGCGATGCCCTGCCAGAGGTTGTCGAATGCCGTCTCGGGCACGTTGACCTCGAGAATCAGGAGTGTTATCGCGATCGCGAAGACTCCGTCGCTGAAGGCCTCCGTCCGGCCTGTGCCCCAGTAGCTCTCC
>CAWATJ010000001.1:0-80667 GCA_963784965.1 uncultured Thermoleophilia bacterium | reverse complement strand
GGGCCTATTCGGTTCGCCAGCCGAAGTGGTGTTCTCACGGTCAGCCGGCTCGGAGATGGCTCGCTGGCGATGGACTTTCCGGCCTGGCCACCCACCCAGATCGCAACCCAGAGCGCATTAACAGATGCACTCGGCGAGTCCGTGCAGTGGACGGGCCGTACCGAGAACGAGTTCCTGCTGGCGCTCGTCGCCGACGAGGGTTCGGTTCGTGGCTTGAACCCCGACCTGACTGCGGTAGGTGGGCTTGATGTCTCCGCCGTGATAGTGACTGCGGTAGCCGATCCGGGGCAGGAGTACGACTTCGTCTCCCGCCTCTTCGCCCCGAAGGTCGGTATCCCGGAGGATCCCGTCACCGGCGCCGCCCACACAGTGCTGGCGCCTTTCTGGGCCGACCGGCTCGGACGCACAACGCTGGTCGGCCTCCAAGCCTCGCCCAGATCTGGACTGGTCGGTGTGCAACTGAACGGCGACCGGGTGACCCTCACAGCAGCGCCATCACCGTCTTCGACGGCACCCTCAGCCCAGCCGCGAACCCAACGTAGCCTGGGCGGGTGTCACACCGAAAGCCTGCCCGCACAGCTACCCGCCGGAACTCCCGAACTCCCGCTGCCAGCACTCCGGGCAGACACGACGGGAGGGCGCGCGGATCTAGGCGGCCCGCCGTGTGCCGCTGCAGCCTCCATGACATCGACGGCGACGATCTGGGCGAGCTGGAGCACCCGGTACCGAACCTTGAGCCCGGCGACCCACACCCAGGTCCCCAAAGATTCGCCTCGATCCTTTCGAGAGCGCCGCAACCAAATTCGCAGAAGGGTTCGGACCAGGATCGCGCTCAGGTGCTTTTCAGGAAGACGCGATTAGCGTGAGAAGACGCGATTAGCGTGATAGGTGCCCGCGCAACGCGACCCGGGTGGATCCCACCAGCGGCCAGAGGGCGCTTCGTCCCCTCTCGCCGTACCACCCGGATCGCGTTGCGCCCTTCAAGCGCGGCCCGTGTCGACATCTGGCTTGAGGTCATTGGGCTCGCGCACCCTTCCGAGCACGGCCCGGACGCTCCTGGAGCGCAGCCACAATCCGCGCCACCGAACATGCGGCTGTGACCCGGACTGCCGGTGCCGACGCACGCGCGGCCAGCGCGTAGATGAGTGCTAGCAGCGGGAGTTCAGTAGTTCCGGTGGCTCTGTCCTTCGTCGCTCCGTGAGCATGATGTGTGAGATGAGACCAAAGCGCACGCTTGCCCTGATCGCTGTCAGTCTCACGGTCGTCGCGGGCGCGTCAGCAGCTTCGTCGCGCAGCGGACTCTACGGCACCGTGAGACGGGGGCCGATCACGCCGGTCTGCAGAGAGGGTGTCGCCTGTGATGCTCCCGCTCGCAACGTCATCCTTACTTTCTCGCGCACCGGTCTTGTCGGGAGGAACTTCGAACGGATCAGCAGGGTGCCTACCGGATTGGGCTTCCTCCGGGGCTCTATTCGGTGCGCACGAACTTGAAGACATTCGGGCAGACCCCGCGCCCGGCGAGAGTCCATGTTCGCGCCGGCCACTCGGACAAGATCGTCTTCACGATCGACACCGGGATTCGCTGAGCCCCACTGACTCTGGGGCCGTTTCGAGGGCTTCAAGGGTAGACGGGCGGGTAGATGCGGCGCTTTCGGCGCTCCTGAAGGCGCTCAACCAGGCCGTTTGTTGCCCTTGTGTTCGGTTACTTGAACCGTTTCGGGCTAGGTCGGCCGTTCGCGAACGCCTGCCGGCTGCAGAACTTTGGCTTGCTGATACTCCGATTTAGAGCCTGTTTGGGTTCGCAAGCTACTCTTGCAAACCTCCTATTTCGGTGTTAGAGAATTGCATACCTTCCTTTATAATATAAGGGGCATTCGTGACTGAACAGCTTGCTTCAGAGCGTCTTTGTCCGAAGGAACGGCACGCACCGTTGATCGTGAGTGCTGTTCCCACCCGGCTCGTCGCCGAGCTTGACGTGGTGCTCGCCGCCATGAGCGCAGCCCTTCCGCGGAGATCCGGCACGCACTGAGCGAGTACCTCGAAGGACGATCGCGGGTAGGCTGATGCTGTGCGGGAGATCGCGCCTGGCCTGTGGCACTGGACGGCACGCCACGAGCGGATCCAGCTGGATGTCAGCTCGTACTACCTGCTCGCCGAGCGCGTGCTGATCGACCCGTTGGTCCCGGCGGAGGGGCTGTCGTGGTTCGAGCTGCACGGGGTGCCGGAGCATGTGCTGCTCACCAACCGCCACCATGATCGTCATGCGTGGCGGCTGCGTGACGCCTTCGGCTGCGAGGTGCACTGCGTCCGTAGCGGCCTGCACGAGCTCGACGGACGTGGGCCGGTCGAGGCGTTCGACTTCGGTGACGAGTTGCCCGGCGGTGTGATCGCGTTCGAGGTCGACGTGATCTGTCCTGACGAGACGGCGCTCTACATCCCGGCGCACCGCGCGTTGGCCTGCGCGGACGGCGTCGTACGCTTGTCCGGCGGGGACGAGCTCGGCTTCGTCCCCGACGAGTTGATGGACGACCCCGAAGAGACGAAGGCGGGCCTGCGCGATGCCTACCGGCGTCTGCTCGACCTCGACTTCGATCTTCTGCTGCTGGCACACGGCGATCCCGTGGTCACGTCCGGCAAAGACGCCCTGCGCACCTTCGCCCACTGAAGCGGCTGACCGGTCGGTAGTTCCTGGTAGGCGGGGTCAGCGTCGATCTGGCCGCTGTGTAACACTCGGGTGCCGCCCGCAACGGGCGCACTGAAGCTGGAGGTGGTCATGCACGTCCAGGTCGTTACGTACCGCATAGCGGACGACATCAGCGAGGCCGAGTTCATCGAGGCCAATCGAGGAGTTCGCGGAGATGATGGTCGCCGTCCCGGGTCTGCTCGCGAAGGTTTGGCTGCGAGACGCCGATGTGGACACTTACGGCGGCCTCTACCTGTGCCGGGATCGAGAGGCGTGACAGCTTTCCTGGCAGGAGCTGTGGGCAGAAGTCGTCAACGACGAATCGGTGGTAGACCTCGCCTCTAACGACTTCGCGGTCATGGCAGAGCTGACCCGAAGCACCCAGCCGGAAATGGAGCTTGTATAGCGCAGTAGGACTGATCCCTGGCGTCCGTGTCTTGCCCGTCGTGCTGGCAGCGGGAGTTCGGTAGTTTCGGTAACCGTGCGTCAGAGGTGCGCTGGAAGAACCAAACCGTGGCCGCTATAGGATCGAGGATGGAGATGGAATCGGATTGGACATCGCGTTCGGTGTTTGGGGGGTGTTAGATGCTGAGCATCTGTGCCGCCCCGGGATGCACCACGATCGTTTTCGGGCGCGGACGTGCTTGGAGCACGACCAACGACATCGGGACGATGGCACCGACCGGCACCCTTCCCGAGGCCGTCGCTTCGCTCGCAGAAGCCCCGGGCGACCGCCTGGCGCGCTCAGGGTCCTCCCTAGTAGAGCGTGTGACCGCCCCGTGGTAGGAGGCGCGCCGTCCCTGGACTCTCCAGTTCGCAGGCACATGATCGCCGAGGTGCCCTCGCTGGCCGACCGCGTCGCGTTCGCCTTGTATCCAAGAACGCTCACGCCATTACACACACCCACGCGTCCAGGAGGAGCACCAGCGTGATGACCGCCGCTGCCGCCGGCCAGGAGGCTGACTCAACAAAGCCGGGTTGCGGAGAGGAGCAGGTTGAGCACCAACGCCAGCGAGGAGGACGATGAGTGTGACCACCAACGCGACGCGGACTCTGCGGATGCGGACATGGCGGAGCATCAGTTGACTGTAGAGAGCAGGAACCGCGCCTCGGCGGTCGATCGATCGGTCGCCAAGCCGCCCCCGACGCCGCGTCACGGGCGGTTCAACGCCCGTCAGCGAACATTTGGCAGCACTGACCCAAACGATCCCCGTCCTGTACCTGCTTGGACCTCGCAGGGGTAGGGTCCGCGCCGTGCCGCTGCTTTCGTCGTAAGAAGGATTCGCAGCCTCATGTTTCGGGCGAGCAGGCGCTCATCACGTATCTGCCGCTCTCAGGAGACGAGTTCCGCACGGCTGAGGAGCGTGACGCTGTGTCCGCGCTACGGAGTCGACGCGTCGGGAGCGCGCGATTGGGCGGCGAGCACGACGGCCATGAGTTCGGAGAGGGGAAGGCGATCCTGTACACATATGGGCCTGACGCAGACGCACTACTAGTCGCGGTCCGTGCCTCGTTCGTGGACTTCCCAGTCCTGCAGGGCGCATATGCCGTCAAGAGGTACGGTCGTGCTGACGACGTTCAGGCTCGTCGTGAACGCGTCGAACTGCCCTGAAGGCCGAGTCTTTCAGCGGCATGGTCAGGCAACTGCAGTTCGAGGGATACACGCACGGTCAGGCGGTGCACGGCGCGCGAGCGGTCAGACTATGACACTGGCATGGGCGAGTGTTTCGGGAATGTTGCCCGAGCGAAGGCGCTAGAGGATGTCGTTTGTGTCGCGCCAGAGCTCGACACCCGACCGCGCGGCGACGGCGATAAGAAAGAGTGGGACCGCAACACGTGCGACGGAGAGCAGCGTCGTCTGGAGTCGTGGGCGGCGGCTAAGGAAGAGAGCCGCACCAAAGAGAACGAGGATGACGGGTAGGACGGGGATCAGCGGGAGCGCTCCGAGCACGAGAACCACGGTGAGCGGGCGGCTCGACCACGGATCCAGCACGAGCAGTCGCTCCAAAGTGATGGCGATCACGAGTGCCGCAATGACGGGCAGCAGAATGAAGGCCGCCACCGCGATCGACTGCGGGGAGAGGAGCGTGAAGTCCAAGCTTCGTGGTTTGAGCAGGTCGGCCCCTGTAAACAGCCCGACCGCAGCGGCCCAAAGGAAGGGCCGACCACGCCGCGGCAGCGCGTTCCGCACCGCGAAGTAGGCGGCGCCCGTGGCTCCCCCGAGACCGGCCGTGACGGTCAGCAGGAAGAAGGTCGCGGTCGTGAACCGGCCGATCTCGAAACCATCGTCGGTGGTAACGCCGAGAACAGTGTCGGCGGACGTCAGGCGTAGTCCGAACATCGCCAACCTGCCGCCGATCCCGCCGACGATCGCGCCGACGATCGCGCCGGCACCCGTCGCTGTCAGTAGGCGCCAGGCGACCGTTCGGCCATCAAGAGAAAGCGGCGCGGTCACTGTCGCATCTCATCGGATACCAAAGCGCCGCGATGATTACACACAGGCGGCAACCACGAACTCTCTCCGGTCCACGGGCGTTACGGTCCTCGCGTGGGCCAGACCGTATGGAGTGCCCGGCGCCTCTCTCGTAGGGTGGCGCGGGTTGCCGTCGGGGTTGGCCCGGCGGTAGAGCCGCTATTACGGGAGGCGCCGGTTATGGGCGAAGGTAGCTGGGTCGGGCTTGATGTGCAGGCTCGGTCGGTGGTGGCGGGCGTGATCGATGCGGGGAGTGGTGAGGTGAGGTCGCTGCGGGTGCCGGCCGGGTGTGATGCGACGGTCGCGTGGCTGATGACGTTGTCGGCGCCGGTTCGGGTCGTGTACGAGGCGGGGCCGACTGGGTACCGGCTTGCGCGTGCGTGTGCCGAGGTTGGGATCAGTTGTGTTGTCGCGGCGCCGTCGCGGATCCGGCCGGCGGCCGATCGGGTCAAGACCGACCGGCGGGACGCTGAGCGGCTGGCGAGGCTGCTTCGGCTGGGTGAGATTACTCCGGTACGGGTGCCCGCGCCCGAGGAGGAGGCGGCGCGTGATCTGGTTCGCGCCCGTGAGGATGCCCGCGGCGATCTGATGCGGGCCCGGCACCGGCTCTCGAAGCTGCTCCTCCGCCACGGGGCGGTGTACGACGCGACCGCGTGGACGCGGGCCCACGACGCGTGGCTTCGCCGGCAGCGGTTCCAGAGCGGGCCGCTCGCGATCGTGTTCGATGAGTGCTACGGCCGGATGCTCGACGCGAAGGCCAGGAGGGACGCGCTCGACGTGGCGATCTCCGAGCTCGCCGCGACGCCGCCGTACGTCGATGTCGTCGAGCGGCTCGTCTGTCTTCGCGGCGTCTCCACGCTGACTGCGTTCGCGTTGACGGTCGAGCTCGGCGACTGGAACCGGTTTCGCCCCGAGTCGCTCGGCCCGTTCCTCGGCCTCACCCCGAGCGAGAACTCAAGCGGCGAGCGGCGCCGCCAAGGCGCGATCACCAAGACCGGAAACACGCACGCGCGTCGGCTCCTGATCGAGGCCGCCTGGCACCAACGCCGGCCGCCGCGCATGAGCGTCACCCTGGAACGCAGACGCACGGGCAAGTCCCTCGCCGTACGAGCCCAGGCGGACCGCAGCGCCCGCCGGCTCCACGGGCGCTGGCACGCGCTCGAGGCCCGAGGCAAGCCCCGTTCGATCGTCGTGGTCGCGGTCGCCCGCGAGCTCGCCGGACACTGCTGGGCGCTCGCGACGATGGAGTAGCCGGCACTCGCAACGGCTCGGCGAGGAGAGCGCACCGGCGCAACGACGCGAGGAGCGACCCGAGAGAACACTGTGAGCAGCCAGCCCTTACGGCCATGCTCGACGCCAGAGAACGGCACCGCTCCTCATCTCGCATACCCGGTCATGCGGCACCAACCCGCGCATATGAGTCGCGACACAGACGTCGACGACAGCCGATGCGCTCCCCCCGCCAAACCGAACCCCGCAAAACAGCGGGGCGATAGACCCCTGCCCAGTTGACAGTCCCCACTCCATATGAGCGTTCCGGAATGACCCCTGATGAGCTGACGCTGGACCTGCTCGGAAGCGATGAGTTTGCTGTGGTCGGCCAGTCATTCTCTCTGTGAGAGTGAGAGGGCGGTTCCGTTGGAGGCGGCTCTAAACAAGGGAGGCATGGGATGAGGCGGTACTTGATTTCGTTCCCGAGCGACGCGATGGACTCCATCCCCGAGGAGGAGATGTCTGACGTTGACGCCGCCGCACACGCGGTGGTCGACGAAGCCAAGGACGCAGGCGTATACATCTTCAGCGGCGGGCTGTTCGACGACGTGGTTCCCGTCATGGTGTCCGGTGACGGGATGGTCACTACCGCGACCTATCCTCAGACCAAGGACTTTCACGGGGGGTTCACGATTATCGAAGTGCCCTCGCGGGAGGCGGCCCTGGAGTGGGCAGCAAAGATCGCGGCTGCCTGCCGCTGCACGCAAGAGGTCCGCGAGTTCGGGTACGACCCACGCGTTTGATCGCGTGAGAGCGCACCGTCGACTGCGCGACGGTGCTTACGCCCGACCGACCCAGCGTACGACTACGGACGGCCGCGGGCGGGCGGCTGGGCGGATGTCCCCGGTTCGCGACGTTTCCCCGGCCCTTCTCTCCCTACCCGTTTCCGCGTTTGCGCGGAGTGGCATGGGCAGGAGGGCCGCGCGCGGTGGGCGTGTTGATTGGGCACAAGCACGTTTCTTGTGCCTGAATCCACCGGAATAGCCCCGAATCCGATCAAATAACGCGTCGATCGGAGGAGAGGTGCGGAGGCCGCGACCCCAGTAACCATGCGGGTTACCGGGTGCCGCGACCTCTCATACAGTCCCGCTTGCCATGCAGAAGGTCGAGGGTTCGAGTCCCTTCATCCGCTTACGAAAGCCCCGCTAACGCGGGGTTTTTGGGCCTGTCGATGGATGTACGCGTGTCTGTACGTTCAGTAAGCTAGTAAGACAACATCGTGCGGGAGGTAAAAGCGCAATTCACAGGACTTTCTCATGCGGAGAGGTGTCCTGCCGTGCGGCACTCGTGTCGGGTGCGGATGCTCGAGGCGGTGAAGACATCTAGTCCTAGACATTTGTAGCGGAGCTGTTCTAGGATGACTTGGCGGCGGCACCCCCGCCTCCAGGAGAGGAGGCTCGATGGCCGAGAGCACTGGCTCTGAGACCACTCCGACGACCGGTGACGGGAACGGCGCGCTCGAGGCCAAGGTGGTGGAAGAGTGGCTTGACGCCGCGTACAACTGCTTCAGCTCCGGGCACAAGTTCTGTCGCGAGGTCTGCCCGGTGATGCAGGTGACCCGCGACGAGCGGCACACGCCGACGGCGTTCCACGCGAACGTCGTCGCGATGGATAAGGGGCTGCTCTCGATCGAGGACGTTGCAGAGGACTACGTGCACTGCACGATGTGCGGTGCCTGCGAGCTGCGTTGCCCCAATACGCTCTTCACGGGTGACTTCTATCGCTTCCGCCAGCGGACGATCTCCGTCGTCAAGGCGATGCGGGCACTCGCCGTCGAGAAGGGGATCCACCAGAAGCAGTGGAAGCGCTGGGCCGAGCTGACGAGCCGCTGGGGCAACGAGCCCGTGCTCGGCTGGGCCACGGAGACGGGCGCGAGCAAGGTGCGTGCCTGGGCCGTCGGGCTCGATATCCCGACCGGCGGCGAGACGGTGTTGTTCGCCGATTGCGAGGCGGCCTTTAACCGCCCGTCGGTCCCGCGTGCGGTCGCGCTGTTGCTCCAGGCCGGCGGCATCGAGTTCGGTCTCATGAGCCAGCAGTGGTGCTGCGGCGGGCCGATGTGGGAAACGGGGTACGTCGATGTCGCGCACGCGATGGCGGAGCACAACCTGCTCGACTGGCGCAAGACCGGCACGAAGCGGATCATTTGCCCCGACCCGCACGACTACATCACGATCATCGAGCACTACCCCGAACTCGACAACGGATTCGACGAGTTCGAGATCGTCCTCGCGCTCGACCTGATCGCGGAGCTGATTCGCGACGGCAAGATCGAGCTGAACACCCCAGTCGAGCGCACTGTCACCTATCACGACCCCTGCCGGCTGAACAAGCGCATGGGCGTGTGGCAGGCCCCACGCGAGATTCTCCGGGCCATTCCGGGCCTGACCTTCGTCGATGTCGACCATGTCACGCAGTGGTCGTACTGCTCCGGCGCTGGCTCGAACCTGTTCGTGGAGAAGCCGGAGCTGACGGCGGAGATCAGTCGGCGCCGCCTCGACAAGGTCGCAGAGCTCGGCGGCGGCGTGGACACGCTCGTGTCCGCCTGCCCCTGGTCGGAGCGCCCTCTCACCGAGGAGGGGAAGGCGGCGGGGATCGAGGTCTTCGACATCTTCGAGTTGGTCGCCGAGGCGGCCGGATTCGAGGTCTGAGGTGGCGATCTCGACATTGGACGAGGCGGTCGTCGACGAGCTGGTTGCGATCTGCGGCGAGGACCACGTGTTCACTGGGCGCTCGGCACTCTTCAACCGCGCCCGCGTGCCGGCGCCGTTTCCCGCCCACCGCTGGGCCGAGCACATCCCGCAGGCGGTCGTGCTGCCCACCTCGGCAGAGCAGATCTCCGAGGTCGTGAAGCTCGCAAACCGGCGCGGCATCCCGGTCGTGCCCCGCGCCGGGGCGACCGGCCTGACCGATGGGGCGGTGCCGCTCAGGCACGGGATCCTCGTGGACGTGAAGCTCATGAACCGGATCCTCGAGATCGACGACGAGGACAGGACGGTCACTGTCCAGCCGGGCATCAACATGCTCAAGCTGAACGAGGAGCTACGACCCCGTGGCTATATCTACCCCGACGACCCCGCCTCCTACCCGTGCTCCCTTGTCGGCGGGCGCATCGGGACGAGCGGCTGGTCGCTGATCGGCGGCCGCTACGGCCACACGCGCGATCTCGTCATCTCGTTCGAGATCGTGTTGCCGACCGGCGAGATCATCCGCGTGGGGGACGGCGGTGGCAGGAAGACGCGCAAGTCGTCCTCCGGCTATCAGCTCAAGCACCTCTTCATGGGTCACCAGGGGACGCTCGGGATCGTCACGGAGGCCACCCTCGAGCTCGTGCCGCGGCCGGAGGCGGAGTTCTCGGCGTTCTTCGCGTACCCGTCGTACCTCGACGGGTGGAAGGCGACGGGCGACTTCGCCCGTTCCGGGCTAGCAACGCTCGCCGGCGTCGTCCTCTTCGACGAGCAGAAGGTCAGCTACCTGCGTCGTGACGACGAGGCATACATCCCCCAGCCGGACTGGGTACGGACGGTTGTCGCCGTGGCGATGTACGGGCAGGCCGACGAGGTTCGCGCGGGCGCGAGGCAGCTGATGCGAATCTCGAAGGCGAACGGCAGCCACTACCTCGGCGACGAGATCTCGCACGGCGACTGGGCGTCGCGCCACGACCGGTACGCGACGCCCCAGCACGGTCGGACGAGGAGCGGGCAGGTGGCGCTCATGTCCTGGCACTGCGAGGACGCGGCGATCGCATACAGCAAGCTGCCGGAAGTGCGTGAGCGCTGGCACCGAATCGCCGACGACCTGTGCGAGCGCTTCGACGCCTTCGACGACTGGGGGATGTTCGCGTACACGAACGGTGCGTACAAGCCGTGGGGCGACTACCTGACCGAGATCGACATCGGGATCTGGGAGTCGAAATGGGACGACGAGATATGGGCCGCCTGGGTCGACGCGAAGCGGGAGATCGCCCGCGTCGCGATCGAGTCCGGTGGATCGATCAGCGCGTGCCATGGCTCGTGCCGCGAGGGTGAGGTCGACCTCGTGCCCATGGAGCTTGGAGGCGGCTTCGACGTGATGAAGAAGATCAAACGGGCGCTCGACCCGGGCAACATCATGAACCCGGGGAAGTACCTGCTCGACCAGGCCTACGAGTTCGACGCCGACACTACGTTGCGAGAGGAGAAGTGATGCTCGGGTTCCGGCTCTCGGCGCAAAGACCGCCCGAGGCGCGTCGCATCAACGACGACGTCGTCATGCGTTTCGACCACGTCTACGAGGTCGACCCCCGGCTGATGACCGACCACGTATCCCAGCAGGACCTGCCGAACTGGGAGATCCACCGCATCGTCGCCTCCCGCTGGGAGCACCTCGCCTGGATGCACGCCCATTTCGCCGACTCGGTCGTCTCGGGCGAGGAGCTCCTGAACGAGATCGAGGCGGAGGGATAGCGTGCGGCTCGCTGGCAAGGCGGGGGTCGTCACCGGGACGTCAAGAGGCCTTGGGCGCGAGATCCAGCTTCTTGCGACGGCCGAGGGTGCGCGCGTCGTCGCCCTGGCCAGGAGCGCGGAGGCCGGTCAGCGGGCCGTCGACGAGTCGAGGTCAGCCGGCGGCGAGGCGGTCTTCGTCCAGGGCGACGTCCGACGTGAGGAAGACGTGGTCGCCGCGATTGAGCGCTGTCTCGCTGAATACGGTGCGCTCGACTTCGTCGTCAACAACGCCGGCATCCTCGGTGAGGGCCGCCTGCACGAGACGACCAACGAGCTCTGGCATGACCTCGTCGCCACGCACCTGACCGGGACGTTCTGGGGCTGCAAGCACGCGGTCGCCGCGATGCGCGAAACCGGGCGTGGCGGCTCGATCGTGAACATCGGCTCGATCCTCTCGTTCACGGGAGACGGCTACCTCGCTGCTTACACGGCGATGAAGTCCGGAGTGCTCGGGCTCACCAAGGCGGTGGCAATCGACTACGCCCTCGACGGGATCCGCTGCAACTGTGTATGCCCCGGCGACATGGAGACGCCGATGATCGAGCAGTACTTCGACGGGACCGCGGACGCAGACGCGGCGCGTGCCGACATGGAGGCCGCCTACCCAGGTAGGCGGATAGCCCACCCACGCGAGGTGGCGACGGCGGTCGTCTACCTCATCTCCGACGAGTCTTCTTTCGTCAGCGGTGCACCGATCCTCGTTGACGGCGGGCTGACGGCAAAGACCTATTGAGAGCGAAGCCGCGTCCCTGTTTGATTCTCACCGGACGGAAGGGTGTTGAACGGCCGGGTCACACTCGTTGTTCGTTCGGGTTCGCTCGCGTTCGGTCGATTCTCAAGAGATGGCCGCAAATAGGCGCTTTCAGCGAACTGGAGCGAACGGGTCCGAACGCCTGCGCGCGCTCGCCATGCAGAAGGTCGAGGGTTCGAGTCCCTTCATCCGCTTCACGAATGCCCTGCTCAGGCGGGGCGCGGAACTCCGCGGGAAGCTCCTTCGCGACCGCCGCGAGTGTAGGGCGAGCTAGCCGATGCTCCCGTTTCACGTTGTCGTCATCGACGAACGTCGAACGACGACCACCTTGATCGTCGACCTCGACAGTAGCCCTGACGTCGGCGCTACGATCGAACTCCCGCACGGATCCAGCGTGACGGTTCGCCACGTCGTCAGCGGCCACGACGATGATCTTGCGCGCGTCGTGATCGCAGCACCCACCTGAGGCGCGATCTAAGTCTCTGCTTCGTCTTCGAAGGCGTCGAGGATCCGATTGATCTGCTCGTCGGCATCATCGAGTTCGTCGAGGCCGAACAGGTCCTCGTGGAGTTCGAGAATGTCCGTCAGCGGAAGCTCGACCATCACCATTTCGGGATCCACATCCATGCGACGGCGTATCGGCACTGTGTCAGCCAGGGTTAAGCGATGGGCCTGATGAGAACGCTCAATCGCGGCACCCGGATTGGGCGATCTTCGATCGTGCGTTACGCGTCGCGCGTTGACTCGTCAGGCCAGTGCCCTACCGACGACTGCCACATGCAGCCCACGAAAGACCCCAAACTCACACTCAGCATCATCGAAAGAAGCAATACCGTCGTCCACCACCACCAAACTTCCGGCGGAGGCCGCGGGGCTAGTCAAGGCCGGCGGGCGAATGCGGCCGGGTCCGTCCGCGAGCGGCCGTGCCGGTCGCGATCTGGGTGTTGTAGGCTCCCGCTTCGGCGTTTACTCCCCGACCAATTGGCGGGAGCGATGGCGAAGAAGAGAAGGAGAAAGAAGCCGAACGAAAAGGAAGCCGCTGAAAGGCGGATCGTGGCTGACGAGAAGGCACCCGGGATCAGCGCGACGGCTCTCGCGACCTTCGCCCGCGACCTCGCCGCGTTTGGATCCCGCGCCGACAGACACGCGAGGGGCCCGACGCGGTAGCCACGACCCGTATGGGCACAGGCAGCAGGCGATTGCCCAAACCGCCAAGGATTGCCCCGGCTCGACAGGCTCCGTCCGTGAGCGCATCGGAAGTCGGAGCCGAAGGCCGCTCCCTGTCTATGCGGGTTCGCGGCGGTCGCGTCCGCGAACGTGTCCGCGAAGAGGCGTCAGGCGACGAGTCAGTTCGTTCCGGGATCGTGCTGACCACGCCCAAAGTCGCCGGTGATCTTGCGGTTTTCTACAGACGCTACAGGGGCAGCTTCTACAGATGACACCACAAGAAGAGAACTGCAAACTGGCGAAATCCATAATGGCGTCCCGCTGAAAGGTGAGGCCGCCTGCCACCCGAAGAGGTCGGCCCATGAGCGTTTTATGTTCAGTCGGACTACACAGTTGGGAGTTTGAAGCGGAACGCCTAACCGCCGAGCGTGAGGTCATCTACGCGCGTTGCACCCGCGAGACGTGCCGCCACTATCACACGCGAATTCTCGTGAACTGCGAGAAGCTTCCCGCCCGACCACAGCCCGAGAAGGCGACCCGAAAGGCGACCGGGGCGACAAGCGCGTAGCTGCTTGAACGTTCACCGTACGTCGATAGGCCCGTCGCCCGGTAGGCCTTCCATTCACGGCCTCGAACTCCCGCGCCAGCACTCCGGGTAGAACACGAACCTACGTGTTTTCCCCCATGGGGCTGTGAATCGCGGATCTAGTCTCCGCGGTAGGCAGCGCCAAACGCCGCTGCGTCCAGGTAGATCTGGAAGTGCGCGAGCTTCCCATCATGGAACGTCCAGGCGTGCGCTTCCTGATTGACGAACTTGCGGCCATTGCCCCTGACCGTTGCCTCAACGTCGACCAGGGACACCACGTTGTCTCCCTGTCAAGGAGATCACCGCCTGATAGCTCTGCCCGGAGTCGGGCAGCGGGGGTTTTCGGGCCGGGAAGAACAGGAGGGCCTGCCACTTGGGTGGTCCGGTCTCGCGGGCGTGGTCAGGCGACGAGGTCGCCCTGGGGGTGCGCCTTACTGAAGATCGGGAAAGCGTCTTCGTCGCTGTCGACCTGCTCCAACTTGAAGTCGAAGAACTGCGTGAACGGGGCGATTGCCCCCCCTAACGCGGCGGGACTATCAGCCTCGATCAGTCCCATACCGCCTCCGTTTGCGAAGTCCCAGTGCTCTTTGAACCCAACCGGCGGCTGCCAGTTCGTGAAGAGCCGAAGTGTCGAGCCAGCTGCCTCGTTCGAATGCCGTGGGGTGTACACCATGCCGAAGAGCATCTAGGCTCCTCCTTCTCCTGACGGGATCGTCTTCTTCCCATGCGGGCTGCCGTTCGTCTGGTGGCCATTGCGACCGTACGCCTCTCCGCGTTCACTTAGGGTTGCGATCCCGTTGATCTCAGGCCATTTTTCGGATAGCTGCCGAGCCAGACGGCGTTCGCGATCTCGAGGTGCGGGTGCCGGCGAGCACGCGCTTGCGGTCGGCGATGAACGCCTCTTTGCGTGCAGCATCTTCGGGTAGCCGACGATCGGCACGCCTGCGTCGAGCAGCCCCGGTGGTCGAACTGCTCGGCGGCGCCGCAGGCCCAGTTGTTTGGGTTGGCGGGCACGAATGTTTGGGCTGTCGAGCACGAAAAAGCGCACTCGGCCCCGCCGCGCTGCCTGCACATCCGCCCAATCATGCCGCGGTCGGTCAGGTAGGGGGTTTACGCGATGTCGGCGAGCCGCTGCGGGCGGAAGTTCCGCCCACTACGTGAAGCTGCATCAAGGAGGTGCTGCTCCAGTTGAACGCCAGCGCAAGCGCTGGGCGAGCCACGCGCTGCGCTGCCACGAGACGCTCCGTGTGCGCAGCGATGCCCTCGTTCGGAACGGCACCGAGCTCACCCACGGACGATACCTCCGGCCGCACACCGGGCTGACGGGAGAAGAAGAGGTTACGCGGGAGCGCGAGGAGCGTCGAGCTCCGCCTGGACGGCGCGGTGGACGTTTCCGTGGATGTGATCGGTGCCGATCCGGTCGACGACTCCGTCGGCGCGAAGCACTGCGAGGACTTGGGGCTTGGCGCGTGCGAGGCGGAAGTCGACGTCGGCGGCATGGAGGAACTCGTGAATCTCGGTGAGCTTCGCCACACCTTGAGAGTCGATGAAGTTGACGCCCTCGAGGTCGAGCACGAGGGCCCGTAGGGCCTCGTCCTCCATGATCGTGCGGATCCGGTTCTCGAGCGCCTCCGCAGTCGCGAAGAACAGGCCGCCGTCGAGGCGGACTACGGCGATGCCCTGGAACCCCTCGTCGTTCGGGTTCTCGTCGAGGTCGCGGTACACCTGCGTGCCGGCTTCGCGGCCCAGAAGCGGCATTGGGGGTCGCGTGGCGACGTAGACGAGCCATCCGAGCGAGAGCACCACGCCGATCACGACGCCGGCGAGGACGCCGGCCGAGAGCACGCCGAGGATCGCCGCGACGGCGATCCAGAAATCGAACCTGGTCACCCGGTAGAGGCGGCGCAGCTCGGGGATGTCGATCATCCCGAACACGACCGCGTCGATGATGATCGCTGCGAGCACCGCCTTCGGCAGGTCGGAGAAGAGCGGTGCGAGCACGATCAGGGTCGCGAGCACGAGGCCGCCGGTGACGAGCGACGCGACGGGTGTCCGCGCCCCGGCCGACTCGTTGAGCGAGCTGGCGGAGAGGCTGGTCGAGACCGGCATTCCCTGGAACACTCCGGCCCCCACGTTTGCCATCCCCTGCGCCACCGATTCCTGGTCGACGTCAATCCGGTAGCGATGCCGCGTCGCAAAGGCACGGGCATCGCCTGCGGTCTGCGAGAAGCCGATCAACAGCAGCGCCGCCGACGCGATCCCGATCACCGACAGGTTCTGGCGGACGACGTCGAGATCAGGAAGGGCGGGAGCGGGAAGGCCGCGCGGGACGTTTCCCACGAGCGCCACGCCGTGGGCGCCCAGGTCGAAAAGGGCTGAAGCGAGCAGCCCCCCGACGACGAGCACGAGCGCACCCGGGATCGTGGGCGCCACAAAGCGCAGCACGAGGATCACTGCGAGCGCCACGACGCCGACGAGCAGGGTCAACCAGTGGATGTCGCCGAGCCCGCGCACCCACGATCCGAACTCCTGCCAGACGTTGTCGCCGTCGCCTGAGGTTCCGGTCAGCTTCGGCAGCTCGCCCACCGTCACGTCGACCGCCGCGCCCGCGAGGAATCCGGTCACGACGGCCTTCGAGAGGAACTGGGCGATCCAGCCGAGCTTGAATGCGGCGAGCAGCAGGAACAGCACGCCCGTCACGAGCGTGATCGCCGCCACGAGCTGCGCCGCCTGGTCGCCTCCGAGGCCGGTCACGAGCACGGCGCCCCCCGCGACCGCGGCAAGGGACGAGCTCGGCCCCGTCGAGATCTGCCGCGAGGTACAGAAGACGGCGTAGATGAGCGCACCCGCGGCAGCGGCATAGAGACCGTTCTGCAACGGAACCCCGGCGATGCCGGCATAGCCCAGGTTCTTCGGCACGATCAGCGCCGTCACCGCGATCCCCGCTGCGACATCGCCGCGCAGCCAGCGCCGCTCGTACCGTGGCAGCCACCCAACGATCGGGAGAAGACGCCTCACTCGACCCATCCTCTCACGCGGCCCCGATGACCGGTAACGCGACGTACTGTGGACGCTGCGGCGCGGCGGTTGATCCCGGTCGGTAGATCTAGCCGCGCCGAAGAACGCGGGCGAGGAAGCCTGGCTTGTCCGATTGGGTTGCTTGCCACTCGTCGCGGCTTGGCAGTCGGCCCGCGTTCCGCGCATTGAGGACGCACTCGGTGTGGGCGTGTCGTCGTCGTGTCGTGTCGCCTTCGGGTGCGATCAGCATGTGGTCGCTCAGCGCAGGCAGGTGCCTCCCGCAGAGGGGGCAGCGGTAGGTTGCGGGCTTTCTGTTCTGTGCCCGGCGCACCGCCCACCATCGAACGCTCGTGTCGCTCACCTCCAGGCCGACATCCTGCACACAAAGCGACTCCACCAGGACGGGCCAGGCACATCGTCCCTGGACGCTGCGGCGCGGCACCTGATGCCGGCGACATCCGTGTTCTGTCCGCAGTGCCGGCAGCGGGTTGGCGACCCGGGCAAGGTAGGTTGAAGGCATGAGGCGCTGCCTGACGTCGCTAGGTGCGGGGTTGGCAGTCTCCATGGTTGTGGTTCCCGTCTCGACGGCTCATCCCAACGGGTGGTGGTGGACTGTTCAAAAGGCGAACCAGGCGATGTTCTGGTGGTCTGCAACGCATCACCTCGACACGACGTGCAGGGGCATCGGCCCCTCGATTGCCTCTCCGTTTGTGGAGTTCAAGGCGACAGAGCCGACGGTGAACGGTGATCGGCAGGCCGAGAAGGGCCAGCCGCTGTTCCATCACTTCCAGTGTCGGTCTGTGGATCGGAAGAGCGGGCGAGCCGTCACGTGGACTCTCCACCCGACCGGTAAGTTCACCAGAGCCGCTTCGTAGGTGTAAGACCCAGCCAGGTTCTCCTTCTGCGGGCCCGCTGCCGCGCGTGTGGCGGTTGGTGGCCGAGAAAGCCGTAACGATCCCGTGACGCTCGTGCCGTAGAAGGAACGTTATGAGCTAAAGCGCCAACGGGTGCCACAGCACGATGGCCGGTTCGCCTCGTCCAGCGAAAAGCTAATCAGTCAGAAGGAGGCGCGCTCCGGGTCGGCCTGCCTCGCAGCTGGTCGATCTGACGATGCAGCACCCGGCGGTGAACGGACAGCAGCCGCTCTTTTGCGAGCAGGTAATCGAGCTGATCGAGGGTGGTCGCGTCGGAAGCTCCTTGGCCGTGGACGAAATCGATCCTCGAATGAAGTGTGCGGCGCTCAACGGAGAGAAGCCGTTCCTGCTCGAGCAGCGCGAGGAGCTGCCGCCGATTCGTCTCCGAGACGCTATGAAGCTCGTCATCGGATACCGATGGAGCCTCTGTCGGCTCGGGATATGTCGGGATGCCGTGCACGAAAACGGGCGCAAGGAGATCGCTGCTGAGATCGTCGTCGACCAAGTCGATTTCCTCGACCTTGGCCCGTCGACTTCGGGCACGTCGAGGGTCGGGCAACTCCGCGAACGGAAACCCGCCCGGCACGATCTCGGGATCAAGAGACACGGGTGGTGTATCGGCACCACTCCGCCAGCAGTTGAGCGAACCCTGGCCTGTTGCTCGCCCTCAATGGGGGCACTCGAACGGGGAGGTCTCCGCGGCTCGCTGCAGAAGAGCCCCGCCGCCGTATGACCCCGCCGAGGGGTTGCGAGCCGAGGCAGAAGTGGCGTTTGTGGGACGATGTGGTCGTTGTGGCCTCGACGCAATCGTCGTGGTCGTTGGGGCCGTGCGTCCCTTGATTTCGGCTCCTGTCCGCTTCTCCGAGTAGCGAGATCTCGCGCCTAGATCCGTTCAGGAGGCGTTCATCCAGGTGCAGCGATGATCGACTCGACGCCGTGCTCCGTGATCACGACCCTCGTGTCGCAGGTGAGGAACCGACCCCGCTAGACGGGCTTCTGAGGTTCTTCGACCACGCGTGGGTTGGGTTCTGGGCATGGATGGATGAGGTCGGTCGCAATGCACGCCCACTCCCGACCAAGCGCAACGGCAAACCCGGCGAAGCGACTCGCAACTACCTAGCTCCGGCTACCCGCACCCCGGGCGGCAGTGTGCAGAAACGTCTGAAAAAGTCCCCATGTGGGTCTCCGAACAGGTCGATTCACCCTCATCGAACCTCAGTCTGCCGACGCAGAAACGACTTGAAATAGAGCTATTGGCCCAGGCTCTCGAATGGCTCCGAGAGTCGGAACAGGCTGCAAGCATGCTGTCGGAGCGGCGATTGTGTGTGAAGACGACGAGTTGGTTGGTGAGTCGGGACGGGTCAAGCAATTCGTCTGAGTTGAACTCAGGTTCCCAGTCAGCCTCTACCGGGACGGAGCCGGCGCTCAACTTTCTCGAGGGGTCGGAGTTATAGTCCTCGACACCGCACGGCTGTGCGACCCGACTTCTGGAAAGGACGACAATGAGTAAGGGAATCCGTCTCTCGCTTGCGCTGACGGCGCTTGCGCTCGTCGCCGCAACGGCGGCTCTCGCGGCAGGGAACCGCACGCACGCAAGTGACACGCTTGTGTTCGCCGGTTCCGCCGATCCGGTCGGCCTCGACGGGGCCTTCGCATCCGACGGCGAGTCGATCCGGGCGATCAAGCAGATCGTTCAGACACTCGTCGCCCAGAAGCCCGGCACGACAACCCTGATTCCGCAGCTGGCCACCGCCTGGAAGGACTCGGCGGACGGCAAGACGTGGACGTTCACCTTGCGCCAGGGCGTGAAATTCCACGACGGGACGCCGTTCAACGCCCAGGCGGTGTGCATCAACTTCAACCGGTGGTACAACTTCACCGGCGCAGCGCAGAGCCCCTCGGCATCGTACTACTACGATCTGGTCTTCAGCGGCTACAAGACCGGCGCGAAGGCGAAGAACGCGCTGTTCCAGAGCTGCCGCGCGGTAGGCCCGAATGTCGCCGTGATCAAGCTGACGCGACCGTTCGGCCCGTTCCTCGGTGCCTTGACCCTGATCCCGTTCGGGATCAACAGTCCGACGGCGATGAAGAAGTACTCCGCCGACAAGGGCACGCTTTCGGCGGACGGGGTTTTCGTTCCGGGCGGCACGTACAGCACGCAGCATCCGACCGGCACGGGCCCGTACAAGTTCAGCTCGTGGAGGGTCGGAGACAAGCTGACGCTCGTTCGCAACGACGCCTACTGGGGCAAGAAGGCGCTGCTGCGGCGGATCATCTTCCGGCCGATCCCGGACAATGCGGCACGCCTGCAGGCCCTGCAGACAGGCGAGATCGACGGGTATGACAACGTCGAGCCTCAGGATGTCGCGACGGTGAGGCAGAACGCGGGCCTCAAGATCATCAACCGGGCATCGTTCAACGTCGGCTATGTGACCATCAACCAGAGCATCAAGCCGTTCGACGACCTCAGGGTCCGCCAGGCGGTCGCGTATGGCCTCGACCGCGCAAGCGTCGTGGGCTCCTTCTACGCGGGACGCGGAGTAGTTGCGTCCCAGTTCCAGCCGCCGTCGATCCCGGGGTACAACCCGAAGGTGACGAAGTACACCTACGATCCGGCCAAGTCACGTCAGCTTCTCCAGTCGGCGGGGCTGACGCTGCCGGTCCCGGTCGAGTTCTGGTATCCCACCAACGTCGCCCGGCCGTATATGCCGGATCCTGCGCGGAACTTCCAGGCCTTCTCTGCAAGCCTCGAGAAGGCGGGTTTCAAGGTCACCCCGAAGAGCGCGCCGTGGCGGCCGGACTATCTCGGCCAGGTGCTCGCCGGGACCGGGGGGGCGCTCAACTTCCTCGGACAGACTGGTGACTACGCCGACCCGGAGAGCTTCCTCGGCATCTTGCGCTCCAACGTGCAGTTCGGTCTGAAAGCCGACGACCCGCTGTACAAGAAGCTCGATGTCGCGTTGGCGGAGCCGAACGAGGTGAAGCGCGACGCGGAGTACAAGGCGATCAACGCCTACATCGCGAACACGCTCCCGGGCGTCCCGTACGTCAACACCCTGCCGGCGCTGGCGTTCAAGAAGACCGTCATCGGCTTCAAGCCCAGCCCGACACTCAACGACAACTTCGAACTGGTCTCCTTCTCAGGGTAGGGCAGCGAACCAGATGACGAGCCGGCGGGCGGGAAGCGGCACATAGGATCATGCTCCGCTTCACCGTCCGCCGGCTGCTACTTCTGGTCCCGATTCTGATCGGGCTCAGCTTGCTCGTCTTCGTCTGGATCCACGCGCTTCCAGGCACTCCCGCCGAGGCGCTCCTCGGTGAGCGGGCGACTCCGCAGGCGGTCGCCGACGTTCGTGCGCAACTGGGCCTTGATAGGCCGATCTACGTCCAGTACTGGAGATATCTGGAGACGCTCTCCTCGGGAGATCTCGGCACGAGCATCGTGTCGCGCAGGGCGATCACCGACGAGATCAAGGAGCGGTTCCCGGCTACGGTCGAGCTCGCCCTGACGGCAGGCTTTTTCGCGCTCGTGTTCGGCATCCCGCTCGGCTTCTTCGCGGCGAAGCGCTACGGCACCGCTTGGGACCACGGCAGTTTGGTCATCTCTCTGATCGGGGTGTCCGTCCCCATCTTCTTTCTCGCGTTGATCCTCAAGTACATCTTCGCCGTCAAGCTCGGCTGGCTCCCGAGCGTGGGGCGGCAGGACGTTCTCATCGAGGCGGAGCACCCAACAGGCTTCTATGTGCTCGACGGGGTGATCACGGGCAACTGGGCCGCCGCGTGGGATGCAGTCAGACATCTCATCCTGCCCGCAATCGCGCTCGCCTCGATCCCGCTCGCGATCATCTCGCGCATCACGCGGGCATCCGTCCTCGATGTCCAGAACGAGGACTACGTCCGCACGGCGCGGGCCAAAGGCCTCCACCCGGGAACGGTCAGCCGACGACACGTGATGCGCAACGCGATGCTCCCGATCGTCACGATCATCGGGCTCCAGGTCGGATTGCTGCTGTCAGGCGCAATCCTGACCGAGACGGTATTCGCGTTCCCCGGGATCGGAACCTGGATTCAGGCCGGCATCGAGAACCGCGATTATCCCGTGCTCGAAGCAGGCATCCTGTTCATCGGCTTCATCGTCGTCATCGTGAACCTCGTTGTCGACCTCTCGTACGGACTCTTGAACCCGCGAATCCGGCTGGCCGGGCGGTAGCCGTTGTCCATCCTCGAGATCGAATCCAAGGTCGTCGGCGATGAGGCGCCGAGTGGGCTCTGGCGAGATGCTTTCCGCCGCCTGCGTCGCAACACGGGCGCGATCGTCGGTGCCGTCATCGTCTCGCTGTTCGTCTTCCTCGCACTCTTCGCACCCCTTCTGGCACCGTACGATCCACGCGAGCAGAACCTGGCGCTCCTCGTCAACGGCTGCTGTCCGGGGCCGTCGTCGAGCCATCTCCTCGGCGTCGACGACCTCGGCCGCGACGAGTTGTCCCGTCTCATCTACGGGGCGCGTTACTCGTTGCTCATCGGCATAGTCTCCGTCTCGGTCGGGCTTTCGATCGGTCTCGTGCTCGGCTCGATGGCCGGATACTTCAAGCGCACGGAGAACTTGATCATGCGCTTTACGGACATCATGCTCGCCATTCCGGGCTTCCTGATGGCGATCGGCATCGTCGCTCTCTTCGGCGGTGGCGGCCTGTTGCAGGTGATGCTGGCGATCGGGATCATCAACATTCCGATCTTCGCGCGTCTCATGCGTGGGTCGATCATCGGCCAACGCGAAAGCGACTACGTGCTTGCTGCGCGCTCGATCGGGGTGCCGAACATGCGGATCCTCCGCAACGAGGTGATTCCGAACGCCATCTCGCCGGTGATCGTCGCCGGCACGCTCGCGCTCGCGACAGCGATCATCGATGCGGCGGGGCTCGGCTTCCTCGGACTCGGCCCTCAGGATCCGTCGACGCCGGAATGGGGAACGATGTTGACCGGGACTGTGCGCTACCTGCAAACGGCTCCGTTCCTTGCGATCTTCCCCGGGTTGGCAATCGTGTTCGTCGTGATGGGATTCAATCTCGTCGGCGATGGTTTGCGCGAGGCCCTCGACCCGAAGCTCCGTGGCCGTGTCTGATCCTCTCCTCGCGGTCGACGATCTCCGCGTCGAGTTCTGGACCGACCGCGGCACGATCTACGCGGTGAACGGCATTTCGTTCGAGATCGCCGCGGGCGAGACGCTCGGCATCGTGGGGGAGTCGGGCTGCGGCAAGAGCGTCACCGCTCTCGCACTTCTCGGGATCCTGCCCCGCGCGGGTCGAGTGGCGGGCGGGACGGCATGGTTCGAGGGTCGTAGCCTGTTCGAGTTGTCTGACAAGGATCTGCGGGAGATCCGCGGTAGGGAGATTGCGATGATCTTCCAGGACCCGATGTCGAGCCTCAATCCCGTGATCACGATCGGGAAGCAGATTCGGGAGGTGCTCGAGAGACACTTCGACCTCGACCGGGCGGCGGCAAACGCTCGAGCCGTCGAGCTCCTCGATCAGGTCGGCATCCCGAGCGCGAAAACGCGGCTGAAGGACTACCCACACCAGTTCTCCGGTGGGATGCGGCAGCGGGCGATGATCGCGATGGCTCTCGCGTGCGAGCCGAAGCTGCTGATCGCGGACGAGCCGACGACGGCCCTCGACGTGACGATCCAAGCGCAGATTCTCGACCTGCTGAAAACACTCGTCCGCGACCAGGGAACTGCGCTGATCATGATCACGCACGATCTCGGCGTCGTTGCCGGCATGTGCGAGCGCGTGAACGTGATGTACGCCGGCACGTTCGTCGAAACGGGCACCGCCGACCCTATCTTTGCGCGCCCGCGACACCCGTACACCCTCGGTTTGCTACAGAGCGTTCCCCGCCTCGACGTGGGACGGGTCCAGGCTCTCCAGCCGATCGCGGGTCAGCCCCGCAACATGCTCAGCCCCCCGTCGTCCTGCCCCTTTGCGTCGCGGTGCCGGTACCGCACCGAGCGCTGTGACGCCGAGTTGCCCGTTCTCGAAGCGATGGAGGGTGAGCACGAGGCCGCCTGCTTCAACCCGCCGATAGCGGACGAATGGCAACGAACACGACTGAGGGCACCGGCGTGACCGCGACGAACGGCACTCCGCTGGTCGAATTGGACGACGTCCGGGTCTGGTTCCCGGTCACGAGCGGGATCCTGCTCAACCGGCACGTCGGGGACGTGAAGGCCGTCGACGGGGTCTCGCTGACGATCGAGCGCGGCGAGACCCTTGGGCTCGTGGGAGAGTCCGGATGCGGGAAGTCGACGATCGGTCGCGCGATCCTGCGGCTCTATCAGCCAACGTCGGGGAGCATCAAGTTTGACGGAACGGACATCACGAACCTGAAGGAAAGCGAGCTTCGACCTATCCGAAGAAAGATGCAGATGGTCTTTCAGGATCCGTACGCGTCTCTGAATCCCCGTCACTCGGTCGGCCGCATCGTGGGCGAGCCGCTGCGTGTTCACGGCGTCGGCACGGGACGGGAGGTCGATGTCCGTGTGCAGGAGCTTCTCGGCGTCGTCGGGCTTCCGGGCGATGCCGCCAACCGCTACCCACATGAGTTCTCCGGCGGACAGCGACAGAGGATTGGCCTTGCGAGGGCGCTGGCGTTGAATCCGCAATTCCTCGTTTGCGACGAGCCCGTATCGGCGCTGGACGTCTCGATTCAGGCGCAAATCGTGAATCTGCTCGAGGAGCTACAGGCCGAGTTCGATCTCACATTCCTGTTCATTGCTCATGATCTCGCCGTTGTTCGGCACATTTCCGACCGGATCGTCGTCATGTACCTCGGGAAGATCGTCGAGGTAGCGCCAGCCGATGGTCTCTACGAGAACCCGCTGCACCCCTACACGATCACCCTGCTTTCGGCAATCCCGATCCCGGATCCGGTCGTGGAGCGTACGCGGCGGCCGATCCGCGTACAGGGCGACCTGCCGAGCCCGGCGAACCCGCCAGGTGCCTGCCGCTTCCACACACGATGCCCGTTCGTCCAGGAATCGCTCTGTCGCGATGAGGAGCCGATGCTCAGGGCAGTCGACGACCACATCGTCGCGTGTCATTACGTCGAGGACATCAAGGCGGGAAGGATTACCCCTCACGAGCGCGAGGCTTACTTCGATCCGGGCATACAGCCGGCCGCATACGAGCCACCTCCCGACTAGTGACGAGTCTGCGGCGGCGAAATGCTCTCGAAATCAGCTATCGGGGCCGGCCGATCCAGTGCGCCCCGGGCGACAGTGTTGCCGCCGCGCTGCTCGACGCAGGTGAGCATTCCTTCCGGATAACCCGTTTCGGCGACCCGCGCGGCGTCTTCTGCGGGATGGGCGTCTGCCACGAGTGCGTCCTGACGATTGACGGTGTCCCCGGCCAGCGGGCGTGCATGACGACCGTCCGAGCTGGAATGTCGGTCGAGCAGGGGGAGCCCGCGCCCGCACTCGGGAGCGTCGCACGGCTGCGCCTCCGCGAGGAGGAGCTCTCGCCGGACGTGCTCGTCATCGGCGCGGGCCCGGCCGGCCTTGCCGCGGCCGCCGCAGCCGCCGAAGCTGGCGCCGACGTGGTCCTGGTCGACGAGAGGTCGAGGCCCGGGGGCCAGTACTTCAAGCAGCCGTCGGCGGGACTCGGACTCGACGAGCTCGACCGACAGCACCGCCAGGGTCGGGCGCTGATCGAGCGCGTGCGCCGGACCGGAACGGCCATCCTCGAAGCGACGCATGTCTGGGCCGTCTTTGGCCGTGACCGAGTCCACGCGGCCTCCGCGGAAAAGGTCTATGCCCTCCGGCCGAAGCGGCTCGTGCTCGCCACGGGCGCCTACGAGCGAGGCGTGCCGATGCCCGGATGGACGCTACCTGGTTACCTGACAACCGGCGCCGCACAGACGCTGCTCCGGTCGTACGGCGTCGTTCCGGGCCGTAGAGTGCTCGTTTCCGGCAATGGGCCGCTCAACCTCCAGGTCGCGGCGGAACTCGTCCGCGCCGGTGCGAACGTGGTCGCGCTCGCGGAGCTCGCACGTGTCATGTCGCCGCGGCATGTGCTCGGGCTCGCCCGCATGACGGTCACAGCTCCCGGGCTCGTCGCAACGGGTCTCGACGATATTCGTGCGCTGATGGGTGCGCGGGTGCCGGTGCTTCACGGCAGCGCCATTGTCCGGGCGTCGGGCGCGACGCGGGTCGAGCAGGCAACCGTGATGCGGATCGACGGGGCCGGTCGGCCGATCGAGGGAACGGAGCGGACGTTTGCGGTCGATGCGATATGTGCCGGATTCGGCTTTCTGCCTTCGAACGAGATTGCCCGTGCTCTCGGCTGCCGGCACAGGTTCGACGCCGGGCTCGGCCAGCTCGTCGCCGTGGTCGGCCCGACCGGGCGAAGCTCCGTTGACGACGTTTGGATCGTCGGCGACAGCGGTGGAGTCGCTGGAGCGAGGGTTGCGCAGGCATCGGGATTTCTCGCTGGACTCGAGGCGGCGGGAGTTGATGCCTCCGCACCGCTCACGCAAGAGGCGGCAGTTGTGCGCCACGAGCGCCGCCGCGCGGAGCGCTTCCAGCGCGCGCTCTCCGGCCTCTACGCTGCGCCACGCCTCCTCGACCAGCTCGCGGAGCCCGCCACGCTCGTCTGCCGCTGCGAAAGCGTTCCACTCGGGGCCATCGAAGACGCCTATGCGAGCGGGATTCGCGAAAGTGGTGCGGTCAAGCGCGTGAGCCGGGCTGGCATGGGCAGCTGCCAGGGGCGCTATTGCGGCGCGTTCCTGAGCGAACTCGGCGCTCGCAGCCACGGCGGCGCTCCCGGCGAGCTCTCCGGGTTCGCCCCGGCCTCCCCTTTCAAGCCGGTCCCGATCTCGAGCGTCAACACCTGACGAGGGCACGAGGAAAGCGAGCGGCGGCGAACGGCACCAGGTCGTAGGGCGCGGCGCGGCCGAGCGTGAGCTCGGCGACGACTTTCCCAAGCAGCGGCGCAGCAGTGAAACCGAGGAACGGAAAGACGGCAACGAAAAAGCCGGGGACGCTCTCGACCTCGCCGATGATCGGCCGGTGGTCCGGCGTCCCGTTGCAGGAGCCCGTCCAGATCCGGAGCAAGCGGGCCTGCCCAAGGGCAGGAATCACATGCTCGGCGACCCGGAGGTTCCCGCGGAGTGATGCTTCGCTGATGACGAGCCGCCCTGTTCCCTCGTCGACCTCCGCCGGCCAGCCGCCGCCGATCAGGAGGGAGCCGACGGTCGCCTGCTTGACAGTCAGCCGCTCGCCGGCGAAGGAGATCAAGTGGTTGACGAGTGGGGCGACGGGCTCGGTCACATGCGCCTGGAGCGGGTGACTCTCGACGGGGAGCTCGACTCCGACGAGACCTGAGACCCTCCCGGCCCCGGTGCCGGCACAGTTGACGACCCGTTCGCATTCGATCGTCTCGAGGCTTGTCTCGACACGGAAACCGCTCGGCGTCTGCTCGATTGCGAGCACTTCCACGCCGACCTCGACGCGTGCGCCGTACGTCTGCGCCGCTCGAGCGAAGCCAGGCGTCGCGAGGAGCGGGTTCGCCTTGCCCTCGATCGGCACCAGGAGCCCGCCGGCCATTCGGGTCGAGATGTACGGGGCTGTGCGCCGGAGGTCCCTGTCGGAAAGCAGTTCGACCTCGAGTCCGGCCGCGCGCTCGATCGTGGCCTTCCGCTCGATCAGCCTCATCTGGGCGTCCGTCTCCGCGACCAGCAACCCTCCTGTCAGCTTCACCTCGAGGTCGACGCCGATCTCGGTGCCGAGTCCCTGCCAGTGCGCGACCGCGTCGATCAGCATCGGGATCGTCACGGACCAAGCTCGTGCCCAGGCCTCGCCTTCGGCGTCGAACGGCTCGAACTGGATCTGGGCATGGAGGCCACCGGCGTTTCGTCCCGACGCTTCGGTGTTCAGGTCGTACCGCTCGACGAGGAGGACGTCGACACCGGCCTTTGCGAGGTAGTAGGCTGCCGCGCAGCCGGTCAGGCCGCCGCCGACGACGAGCGTGTCGCAGCAGCGGCCCGTCAGACCCGAGCTGCAGCCGGCTCCCGTACCCCGTGCACGCAAGGAGAAAGTATGCCCGCCGAGTTCCGTGGAAGCTATTCGGTCATCGTGACACCGTTCACGGCCGACGGCTCGGGTCTCGACATCGTTGCCCAGCGACGGTTTCTCGACTGGCAGATTGCGACCGGCGTTCCCGGCGTGATCGTGCTGGGCACGACTGGGGAGTTCCTGACCGTCACTGACGAGGAACGGGCGCAGCTCGTGGAGGCAACGGTCGAGCACGTGGCCGGCCGCATACCGGTGCTCGTCGGCACAATGAACGCCTCGACGACGCGAGCGGTGCGCTACAGCCGGGAGGCAGAGCATCTCGGCGCAAACGGCCTGATGATCGTGCCGCCGTACTACTACACGCCGACAGAGGACGAGATCTTTGGCTATTACCGCGCGATCGCAGACGCCGTCTCGATCCCGATCATGCTCTACAACAACCCGATCACGTCCAACGTGGACATGTCGGCCCAGTTCGTCGGCAGGCTTACCCGGTCGTTCGAGAACGTGCGCTACATCAAGGAGGCGAGCATGGACGTCGCGCGCGTTTACGACATCATCGAGGAAACCGAGGGCGTGATGAACGTCTTCGCCGGAGAGCGGATCGTGGAATCGTTCCTGCTCGGTGCGGTCGGCTACGTGAATCCGTACGGCAACTACATCCCACGCGCCTCGACCAGGATCTGGGACTTGCTCGTGGACGGCCGGTACGAGGAGGCGAAGCGAATTCAGCGCTTGATTACCCGGCTCGACCACGTGATCGCAGAAGGGCATCCGACGTATGGGCACCAGTGCTACTCAAAGGCGCTCGCAGCGGCCGTCGGCTACCCCGTGGGCGATGTGCGGCCACCGCTGACCACATTTGCGCAGCTCGGCGACGAGGGTGCGAGGCGCGTCGCCCAGATCACCGCGGTGATGGCAGAGCTCGACGTCCTGCTGGACGAGATCCAGGCTCGCCAGGAGCCGGCGTGGTCCGAGGATCCAGCCCTCTCCGAGGCCTGACCGGAGCGGCGACCTCGACGAGGGGCTGCGTGGGCGACCTGGACCAGACGAGAGGCGAAATTTCCGTTGACGTGGCAAACGTGTCATAGTCTTGGCCGTGGGGAGGCGGCAGCGTAGGCGCGTAAGGCGGATCGTCGTGATGGTCGTGGCGGTCGGTGCCGAGGTGCTCGTAATCGTTGCTCTCGTCGCCGTGCTCAGCTCTTCTCATTGAACCGCGTGCAGATCTTCCCCGGCTACGTGATCGCCGGCGCTGTCGCCTGACCGCGTCAGCGACCGAATCTCGACTCGCAAATGACGACGCCCTGATGGTGCCTCGATTGCGGTCCTGACGTTCGCGCGACGATCGGCCGAGAAGGAGGGCATCACAACGACGGTCAGAGGGCGCGGATCGCCGGGGATCGCTCAAACTCGCTTCGACCTACGTGCTATCCGACGGAACCATCAGACTGGCCACCGGCCGGGTCGGCCTTGGTGTCCGCGCTTCTCCCCCCGAACGGTGCGGTCGTGGTTTGCCGACCCGGCCCCCCGTAGGCTCGTGCACTCGATCCTCCCTCCGAGTCGCGTGCCACTACGTCGAAGACCTCGAGGCGGGGAAGATCGTTCCATACGATCGCGAGGTGGTGTTCGATCCGGGCATCGTGGCAGCCGTAGCTGGGCCACCATCCGGCTGTGTCGTCGGCCTCGGGGCCGGGTGCGACGGGAGCTCGCAGTCGGGGGAGGCGCACGATCGAACTTGACGCGAGTGATGCCAGAAGTTCAAACTGGGCCGGCCACGTTCGCTGGAACCATCGCCGTCTGCGCTAACCGGGGGGATGAACTCGATGTCGGAAATCTCGTTCGAGAGGTACGGACGGCGCCGCGTCCGCGTTGCCGTGGTTGGAGTCGCGGCGGTTGCCGCAATGGTGTTCGCCGGAGGAGCGTGGGCTCATCCGTATACGGCGACGATCGCCAAGACACCAGCGGGGACCGCCGGGACCGGCGACACCGACACCTATACGTACACGATCACCAACAAGTACGCCGCCCAGAAGGCCAAGAGCGTGGAGATCACCTTCCCGTCCCCGTCCTGGACTGTGACGCCCGGCTCGGCGTCCGCAACCGACGGCAGTGGGTGGGGTGCTCCGGCCGTGAGCGGCGGCAAGATCTCGGTGACCGCCACCGGCTCGGGCCTAAGCTACAACCAGTCCCTGAAGATCGTCTTCAGTGGCAGGACCTGCACCCCCGGCACATCCTCCTGGGCGCCGACGGTCAAGAACGGGTCGACAGTGTTCTCGCTCACCTCGCCGGTGCCGACGGTGGGCGTCTCGCAGCCGGGACGGCTGGCCAGGTTCGAGTGGGCTTCCGCTCCCGCCGCGACGCAACAGGCCGGGTTGAAGATAACGGGCACCGTGAACGCGAAGGACGGGTGCGGCAACCTGGCCAACTACTCCGGTGCCGGAGCGGTGTTGTCCGACAATCTCGGCGACGCACCGAACGGGTCGGCCACACATTCGTACGGGATCGTCTGGGATCCCGCGGGGGTCGGAACCGTCAGCGCATACGCATACAAGAAGGATTCCGCGCGTTTCATCTCGATCGACCATCCGGACACCGACCCGTTGAGCGCGACGTTCAACGTTCTTCCGGACACGTTCATCCTCGCGTTCAGCCCGTTCTCGACCCAGCCCGGCCTGGCCAAGGTCTCGACGCCGATTTTCAGCAATCCGTCGACGTCTGCGCCGATGACGGTCTCCGCCGCGGACAAGTGGGGCAACGTCCCGGACGACGGAACGCCGATCGCGGTTGCGCTGGAAACGAACCCGCCCGGCGCTGCGTTGACCGTGGACGTTCCGCAGCCAACGACGGCAAACGGGGTTGCGACGTTCTCGAACCTCACCGTGAACAAGGTGGCGAACGGCTATCGCCTGCAGGCCTCTCTCGGCTCCGTCTCGACCCTCAGCGGCTTCTTCAACGTCGTCGACGATCTCGCGGTCTGCAGCGGTGCGGGTTGCTCCGGATCGGCAACGACCACCTTTGGGCAAAAGGCGAAAACGGACGTCAACGCCGCGGGAACGCTGCACGGCGAGTTGCTCACGTCGTCGTTCCTCACCGACGGTCCACCTGCCGGCGCCTGTGAAGGGTTCGCGCCGGCGCCCGGCAGCGTCTGGACGGAGGTCAAGGTCGAGGGTGGCACTCCCACCTCGAGCAAGCCCTCGTTCCTGATCACGCTCACGATTCCGGGCGCCCTGCTGAGAAACGGGCCCGCCTGGACCTTCAACGTCTGCCTCGGTACGACCCCCTTCGAGGCGACAGATCCGTGGCTGACCAAGACGCTCGACACGAGCAGCCTGCCGTGGAAACGGAAGCCCGCAGTCATCGCCGGGGGCAGATACTGGGGAATCGTTCCGTCTTGCGCCTTTGCCAACGGAGAGCCGCTGCCCTGGCTACCCATCCCGGGCACCAACCCATGCGTCGTCTCCAAGAAACGGACAGGCTTCCTCGGGTTGACCGGTGACCTGGAGATCGTCTTCAAGAAGCCGTACCCATGGGACGGGAGATTCGCCGGCGGTTGAGCATGACAAACGCCTGACGTGATCTCGAGGAGGGCGCTGCGGCGCCCTCCTCTCGTTGGCCGACGGCGAGAACCTCAAGAGGTCGAGATCGGAATCACGGGCGTCGCGACGATCCCCAGCCGGTCGAGGAACGACCGCCGCTCGACGTCGAGTGCCTCCACGCTCTGTCCCCCGTTCAGTCTCGCGAGCACGACGAGCGCCTCGAGCGCGAGGGCCGACTCGTAGAGATCCGCGCGAGCACGGGCAAGCCTGAGGGCCTCTTCGAGAGGTTCCGCAGCGTCTTCGAGGCGGCCCGTCTGGATCAGCGCCCATCCGCGCGTACGCATGAGGCGCGACAGCAGCAGGGAGGATCCCAGGCTCTCCGCGCGAGGTACGAGCTCGTCGACGAGGTGAACGGCCTCACCGCCGGTTCCGGCAAGTACGAACAATTCTGCCAGGCGAACATCCGTCGCGATGACCTGTCGCTGCTCTCCTGCACGCACCTGATCGACGCGAGCCGACTCCAGCAGCTCGCGCGCCGAATCGAAGTCGCCGTTTCGAGCGGCGATCCTCCCGAGCTCCTGCTTCGCCGCTGCGGCGTCTGTCTCGGCGCCCGATGCACGCCAGATGCGCAACACCTCTCGCAGCAACGCCTCGGCCTCCTCCAGGCGACCCTGGTCGGCGAGGATCTCCGCGATGTTGAACCTCGCTATCGAGGCTCTCTCACGATCACCCGTCGTCTCCCAGAGCTCTCGAGCCCGGTCATACAGCGCCCGGGATTCGCCCCAACGTGATAGCTCCTTGGCGATAACACCCATGTTGTTCAGCGTCACCGCCTGCTGCCAGAGATCTCCGATTTCCTCGTAGATCGCCAGCGCCTTCGACGAGTTGGTGGCCTGTTCGATCTGGCCGCTGTCGGTCAAAGCCGCGTCTAGGAACTGGAAGGCCTGCGCAAGTGCGTCTCTCGCGTGTGCCCTGCGTGCCTCACGCTCTCCGCGTCGGCACCATTCGATCGCGTCGTATGGTCGGTCCTGCCAGTACCGCGTCCAGCCGTACCACACGTAGAGCCGCGCCCGATGTCCGGCAGCGTCACGGCCGGGCACCTCGGCGAGCCCGGCAAGCGCACGTGTCACGCGGCTGAGCGCTTGCGGGTATCGGCCGAGCCGGGTGGAGAGCTTCGCCTGCTTGAGAGCCAGCCGGCCGGCGTCGAGGGAGCCGGCTCCGAGCAGTCTCCGCGCAGCCTTGAACTCGGAGTCGGCCCGCTCCAGCTCTCCCAGTCTGTAGCGCAGATCGCCCAGTTGCTCGTGGACGGCGGCGAGCTCGGCCGCGGATACGCTCCGAAGACGCCGACCCGCGACGAGGGCGCGTTCCGAAAATCGCGCAGCCTCGACGTTCGCGTAGATCTCCATCGCCCGCTCCGCCGCGAGCCGAGCGTAACTCCACGTCTTGTCCCACCGTTGCGCCGCGTGAAAATGAAGTGCGAGGGTGCCGACCTCCTCCTCTCCCGAAACATCTGGGCGCCTCTCTATCGCCTCACCGATTCGGGTGTGCAACTCGCGGCGCCGTCTGTACGGTAGGCCCTCGTAGGCAGCGTCGCGGATCAGGGTGTTGCGAAACCGTCTGGTTCCCGACTGCTCAACATCCACGAAGTCGGCAAGACGGTCCCAGACCCCATCGTCGAGCGAGACCTCGGCGCGCGCCGCCTCTGCCAGCAGGTCCGGCTCGAAGCTCCCACCGAGCACGGCGGCATAGCGGAGCACCGTCCTGTCCTCGGGTGAGAGCCGGTCGATGTCTCCCGCGATCAGCGACTCGACCGAGTGCGGCAGCGCCTCGATGGTTCCGGTCTTGCGAACCGCCTCGAGAAGCTCGAAGAGGAACAACGTGTTTCCGCCCGCCCGCCGCGCGATCTCCTCGAGCTCGTGAGGAGCGAGCGGGTGGTCCTCAGACGCCTGCTCGGCAATAGCGACGAGGCGCGAGACGGGTAGCGGGAGCAGGCACACGGCGAGCGTGCGGATCACGTCTTCGTCGGTCGGGGCCCACACCGACCCCAGGTCACCGTGGGTCACGAGGATGACATGACGCAACTCCGTGTTGGCCCGGGCGAGCCGCAAGAGCAGATCCCGGCTCGCCTCGTCCATGAAGTGGACGTCTTCGACCGCGATCATCGTGGGCGTCCCGGCGAGCATGGTGAAAAGGAATTGCATCGTCACCTCGCCCAGGCGCTCGCGCAGGAAGCGCTCGTCGAGAACGGCAGTCTCCGGCGTGTCGGCGATGTCGAGACCGAGCAGGATGCCGAGCAGCGGAATCCACGACACGAGGCCCGGGTCGACGCGCCCGACGATCTCCCGCAGCCGTCGCTCCACGTTCTCCGCGGCCGCGTCGTTTCCGAGCCTGAGCATGGACTTCATCAGGCCGCGGAAAGCGAAGTACGGTGTCGAGGCCTCGTACTCCTCGCAGCGGGCATGGAGCACCGTAACGTCGGGCGAGCGAGCGATCACCTCCTCCATCAGGCGCGACTTGCCGATCCCGGCGCTGCCGACGATCTCGATCACCCAGCCCTGGCCCTTGGCGCGCCGCTCGACCACCTCGAGCATCGCCTCGAGCTCGACGTCGCGACCGATGAGCGTCGTCTCGGAGCGGTGTGCCTCCCTCGTCCCGGTCACCTCGCCGACGACGGACGCGCGCACGGGCTCGGCCTTCCCCTTCGCTGCGAAAGCCTCGATCGGGGTTGCCTCGAAGGTCGTACGCGAGCGCTCCAGCACGATCTCGGTCGAGAGGATCTGGCCCGGCTCCGCCTTGCTCATGACCCTCGCGGCCGTATTGATGGCGTCCCCGAAGACCCGATAGGAGCGCCGATACGGCGGGCCGAAGTCGCCGGTGAAGGCCTTGCCCGTGTTGACGCCGACCCGAATCGGCACGATGCCCGGCGCGTCCATGATCTCGCGCAGTGCGCGCAACATCCGCTCCTCGTCGTGGCCGGTGCTCGAGGGAGCACCTGCGGTGAGGAGGATCTTGATGCTTCCCTTCCCAACATCCGACTCGTAGAACGGCACCTCGTAGCGGAGCGCGACCTCCTGGATCGTGCACAGTCGCTCGTCCAGCGCTTCGGCGAGCGAGTCCACGCCGACTCGATCGAGTAGAACGTCTGTGTCCATGAGGTCGATGAACGCAGCCGTGATCGTCCTGTGCTCCGGCTCGCTCCGCTCGAGGAGCACGTGGGCGCGCGCCGCGATCGGGATGCACGACGGGATATCGATCGAGCTCACATCCCCGACGTCCGAGGCACGGTTCCTTTCCACCTCAGGCGCCGCCGCCAGGAGGAACGTCCCCTCCTTGAGCGGGCCGACACAGGCCGGGTCGAGGCGGGAGGCAAGTCGAGGGCCGAGGGTGATCTGGCCGGCGTCGGCGATCGCCTCCATCGTCACCGTCTCGGTCACTTCGGGGCCGGCAATCAGAAGCTCCCGGTGCACACTGCCCGCCATGAAGAACTGGAAGGTGCCGGCAGAGATCCCGACCGACATGCGCAAGGTGACCGTGCCGCTCCCGGCCCGCAGCCGGCCGACTCTCGCGATCGTCCGCTGCATCTCCCAGGCTGCGCGGCACGCACGGTCTTCGTGGCCGGGGCCGTCGAACAGCAGGAGCAGTGCGTCGCCACCCCACTTGAGCAGTCCGGCGCCGTAGTCGTAGGCCTCGTCGAGAAGCGCTGCAAAGACGCCGTCGAGCGCATCGCGCATGAGCTCGGCACCGATCTTCCCCTGTTTCGCCAGCCGTTCCGACAACGCGGTGAAGCCGGTAATGTCGACGAACACCATCGAGCCCTCGACCTCCCGGTGGAGCGCATTTGGTGTCTCACGAAGCCAGTCGACGACGAGCCGCGGGACGTAGGGAGTGAGGACCTCGTTCGCCCGGACGCGGGAGGCGCGCGGGTCTGCAGCCAGAGCCGCTGTCATGCGATCGAGTCTATGCGTACGTCCTCGGCAGAGCGACCACGGCCGAGCCTACTCGGGGTCTTTGCCGGTCTCTTCCATCGAAGCACCGGTCGCGTTATCGTGGCCGCTATCGACGGGATCCACGACATGGGCGGAATGCACGGCTTCGGGCCTGTCGTCGTACCCGGCTGCGACGACGCCTACGAGGAGCAGTGGGAGGTGCGAACGTTCGCGATGTCGACCATCGTCGGCATCGAGGGTCTCGGCAAGGGCGGCGGGCGCCCCATTCGCGAGGAGATGGAGCCGGAGCACTACCTTCGTGCTTCCTACTACGAGCGGTGGCTCTGGAGCACGGAGCAGCGGCTCGAGCGCAAGGGCACCATCGCCTCGGGCGAAGTCGACGCGTGGGTCGAGCGGCTGCTGGCGGGCGATCCCGTACCTCAACGCCTCGATCCGGTGCAGGCTGGGCGAGACCGCGCGGCCATCTCCGAGACGCGCCCGCTCGGGGTGGTCGAGACGTGCCGGTTCTCGGTCGGCGACACCGTGCGGGTGCGGCGGTGGCGGCATGCGGGGCACACGCGCTGCCCACGTTACGTTCGGGGTGCGGCAGGGAGGGTCGTGGCAGTGCGTGGCACCGACAAGCTTCCCGACATCGGCCCGTACCAGGGTCCGGTGGAACCCGTGTACAGCGTCTCGTTCGACTCCGAGGACGTCTTCGGGGTGAGCGTCGAGCGGCGTTGGACGGTGCTCCTCGACCTTACCGAGACCTATCTGGAGCCCGCGTGAGCCATGGGCACGACGACGTTGCGGTACGTGCTGCCGCCCTCGAGGCGCTCCTGGTCGAGAAGGGGCTGATCTCGACCGACGCCATCGACGCGGTCGTCGACCTGTACGAGAACGACGTCGGCCCGCAGAACGGTGCTCGCGTGGTCGCCCGTGCCTGGGTCGACGACGCGTATCGAGAGCGGCTCCGCACCGACGGCGCACAGGCGATAGCCGAGCTCGGCTACGGCGGCTTCGAGGGCGGCACGATGGTGATCGTCGAGAACACGCCGGTAGTCCACAATGTGATCGTCTGCACGCTGTGCTCCTGCTATCCGTGGCCCGTCCTCGGGCTGCCTCCGGCCTGGTACAAGAGCTCGGCCTACCGGGCCCGTGTCGTAGCCGAGCCCCGTTCGGTTCTGTCGGAGTTCGGCCTGACGCTCGACGAGGACGTCGAGATCCGCGTCTGGGACTCGACGGCCGAAGTGCGATACCTCGTGCTGCCGATGCGCCCGGCGGGCACCGACTCGCTGTCCGAGGCCGAGCTCGCGGAGCTCGTGACGAGGGACAGCATGGTGGGCACAGGCGTTGCGCTGCCTCCTCAGCGAGGCGCGGTATGACCTCCGGCATGCTTCACGCCGTCACCGGCGCGGACGGTCCGGCGGCGTTGCCTCGTAGCAACGGAGAGCTCGTCTTCCAGGCCCCCTGGGAAAGCCGTGCGTTCGGAGTCGCGATCGCGTTGCAGGATGCCGGCGTGATCGACTTCGAGACCTTTCGGGTGCGGCTGATCGCCGAGATCGCCGCTCACGAAGATGAGCACCGTGGAAGCGCCGACGGGGTCGACTACTACGAGCGGTGGCTGGACGCGCTGCAGCACGTGCTCGTCGAGCAGACGATCCTGTCCGAGGCCGAGATCGGCGTGCGCAGCGCCGACATCGCTCACGCGTGGGCTCACGACCACGACCACGCTCACGATCACCCACATGCAGACAACGGGGAGCGATGACGCCGGCAGCTGTGGTGAACGTCTGGACGGTCGTGCGCGCCGACGACCCAGTCGTGGGCGCGATGCTGCACCGCGCCACGTTCCTCGCGGGGGTGGTGGTCGGGGCGGTCGGCTGCGCGGGAGCCGCGTGGGCGTGACGTCGGGCTCGCGGTCGAGCGTCGTGGGTTCGTGCCCTCGCAGCAGCTGCCGCGGTCTCGGCGATCTTCGTCGATCCGCGGCGTTGCTGCGCCACTTCAGGTTCGCCTCGTTCGCGGGCCAGGAGCTGTTCGGGGCTCGTGTGCGGCCGGTGGGGCCTATGCGCTGCGGCGTCGGACCCCACGCCCCGGCACGTGAACAACCGCGCCGGGGGACCGGCCGTGGATGTCGATCGCTCTCACGCCTGTGGTTGGCTCTCGGCCCACCGATCCCGCCGGGTTGTCCCCTGACTGGACGAGGCTGCGAAAGGCTCGAACGCTCCGCGCTGGTCGACCCGTGCGTTCCAGAGATCGACCTGAAGCCGATCGATCTCCTCGATCAGGACGGTGATCGCCTTCCCGGCGGCGCGGAGCTCCTCGCGGTCGTCTGCGGCGAGCCCGGCACCCCAACCACGGAGGATCTCCAGCCGCTCTTCATCCAACCGGGTCCCCATCGGAGCAGCCTATTCCAGGTGGGCCTCGTGTTGCCATCCGGTGAGCGGGGATCTCCCCGCTCTTTGGGACACGTTTCTTGCCGGTGAGGACGCGAAGCAGCCTCGAGTCCGCGCAGAGTGACGGCGACCGGTCGGCCGCACGGCGGGTTCAACTTCGCTGCATGTAAGCCGGGAGCCCCTCAACACGGCGGCAGCGCTACAGCCCGCTGAGCGGTATCTCGCCTTCTGCGACGGGCTCGAAGCGCGCGGTGTCTACGCTCACCGCTATGCGCTCGGACGCTGGTTCGTCTCGGTCGCTCACGGACCCGAGGAGATTGGGGCGGCGTTGGTCGCCGTCCGAGGAGCGGCCGAGGACATCGTTCGATGAGCGCTGCGATCCCGGTCATCGACCTCCGCCGCGAGGACGTCGCTGCCCGGCTGAGGGCGCGTGCGGCCGGTTCGGGCTCGCATATCTCGAAGGTCACGGTGTCGCCTGCGCTCGTCGAGGAGGCGTTCGCGCAGTCACGGCGTTTCCGTGGTGATTGACGACGACGACGACCTCAGCGCTTACGCCAGATCCTCCGAGTAAAGAGGCCGAAGAGGACGGCGATCGCGAGCGTCGTGAATGCGACCGACCACTGGTGGCCTGCAACGCTGATTCCGACGACGGCGAGCAGGACGGCGGTGTAGAAGACGAACCAGAGTCGCGTGCGGCGGCGGCGGCCAACCGTGGGCTTGCTCACGACTGTGTCTCCTGCCCCGAGACGAGGCCGGACGATCTGTCGATCAGCCCTATCAGAGCGGCGGCGATCTCCTCCGGCGTGGGTGGGCAGCCGGGAATGCGGAGATCGACGGGCAGCACGTCCTCGACGCGTCCGACGATCTCCGAAGGCGTTCCCAGAACGCCCCGGCCGAGCGCACAGTCTCCGAGCGCGGCGACCCGGCGCGGAGTGGGCATCGCGTCGTACGCGGCCAGGAGCGCGACGCGCATCCGTTTCGTCACGGGCCCGGTGACGAGCAGGACGTCGGCATGTCGGGGTGATGCCACGATCCCGAGACCGTAACGTGCAATGTCGAGGCCCGGGCTCGTAAGCAGTGTGAGCTCGTGCTCGCACCCGTTGCACGAGCCGCAGTCGACGTGCCGCAGCGCCAGTGAGCCCGGGCGCTCGGCGGCCGGCAGCCCGATCGTGCGGCGAAGCGTCCTGAGGTCCCGGAGCAGGGTCAGCATCAGCGGTCTACACAGGCGTAGCAGAGCTCGAAGCTCTTGTTGATGAGTGGGAAGTCGGGCAGGAGGCTCGTCGCGGCCGCGTGGGCCACGGCCGGCCAGTTCGCGTACGAGCCGGTGCGGAGACGGACACGGGCAACACGGTCGCCGCTGCGCTCGACGATGCACGAGGTCGCGCCCCGTGGGCTCTCGACGCGACCGACGCCGATGGCGGCGTCACTGGTCGCAGCGACGGCTGCCGACGGGCGCACCGGCCCGATCAGCAATCGGTCGAGGGCGTCCAGGGACGGCAACAGCTCGAGCGCTCGCTGTTCGAGCCGCGCCTGCACGTCACCTGCTGGGCGCCGGAGCGCCGCAGCCGTGAAGCCCTCGTAGGCGAGCCGAGGGCTGGTCGCGCGAACATCCCGGGCGACGCCCGCCGCGCGCGCGGCCGGGCCGACGACTCCGAGTGACTGCACGGCAGAGGCATCGACGATCCCGATGTCGGTCATGCGGTCCATGAAGGAGCCGTTGAAGAGGAGCTCGTGCCACGCGCGCGACGACTCGAGCCGGATTCGGGCGAGCGTCTCGCGCGCGTCTCCCGTGGCAGCGTCGTCGAGGTCGAGCGCGCTGCCGCCAACCGTGACCGTTCCAAACAGGAGCCGATGGCCCGCAAGCCGCGCATTCAGCCGCCTCGCGTCATCGACGAGAGCTGCGAACCGGCTCGTGCCGGCGGCGAGGCCAACGCCGGCGCAGACGGCGCTGATGTCGTTGAGGGTGTTCCAGACGCGTTCGAGTTCGAGCATGATCGTCCGTGCCCGGGCGAGCTCGGGCGTCGGCTCGAGACCCTGAAGCTCCTCGCACGCCTGCGCGTATGCGACGGCATTCGTCACCCAGCAACCGGCGCAGGCGCGCGCGACGACCGGCAGCCCGTCTGCAAGCGCAAGTCCCTCGGGCTGCCTGCTCGAGGCCGCGGTGCTTGTAGAACAGGCGGGCGTCGACGTGGAGGATCAGGTCTCCCACGACGTGAAACCTGAAGTGGCCCGACTCGATCACGCCGGCATGGATCGGGCCGACTGCGACCTGGTACGGGTCGGGACCGCGCACGGGGGTAGCGAATCGCGTGAGAGCGGCCTCGTGGTCGACGAGCGGGCGGAGTGGCTCGTGGCCGTCGAAGCCGATCCCGTAGAGGTCGTGTGCCTCCCGCTCGTCCCATCCCGCAGCGGGGGCGATGTCGACGATCGTCGGCACCGAGCCGCCGGCGGCGTCGACGCTCTCGAGGCGCAGATCCCCCGTCGGTGAGCTGAGCAGCGTTCGCACCGCCGGTGTGCCGTGGTCGGTCGTGGCGTGGAGGCTCGCGACGGTCCAGCCGTCTGCGATTGCTGCAGCGACGGCATCACGGTATGTCTCGCCGGGTAGGAGGGGCCAGCTCACCGGAGCCCCCGCAGGAGGCCGTTGACGATCGCCGAGTCGGGCAGCCAGAGAGCGGCGGCCGTGAGCGCCAGCAGCATCGTCGTGGCCACCGCAGTGAGGGCAGTGACTGCACGCAGGCCGGGGGCAGTGTCGCGATCGCGGCGCCGGGGCTTGCCGATCACCGTGTCGATGAGAGCGTGGGCGAGGCCGAGGAACCCGAGGGCGAGCAGGATCGCAGCCGCGCCGGCAGCCCAGGGTCGTCCGACCTGGAAGCCTCCGGCGACGATGAGCACCTCGCTGACGAAGAGCGGTGAGGGTGGGAGCCCTGCGAGTGCTCCGAGCGAGATGCCGAGCGACGCGCCGAGGGCCGGTTGCGTTCTCCCGATGCCTCCGACCGCATGGCCGGACGCGCGCGGCTCGTGGCCGAGGAGCGGGGTCGCTGCGTAGAAGCCCAGTGCCTTGGCCAGGGCATGTCCGACGATGTGGATCGCGACGCCGGCGAGGGCGAGGGTGCCGCCGAAACCGACTCCGAGCGCGATCACGCCCATGTGCTCGAGGCTCGAGTAGGCGAGCAGCCGTTTCCAGGCCTGTGATCGCCACAGGAATGGCACCGCGACGCCGAGTGAGACGAGTCCGAAGCCGACGAGCACTCCACCGGCGGTGCGCTCGCCGATCGTCGGAGCGAGCGCCTGCTGGGAGCGCCATGCGACGAGGAGCACCGCGGGCAAGAGAGCGGCCGAGAGGAGCGCCGAGACGGGTGCCGGCGCCTCGGAGTGGGCGTCGGGCAGCCAGTTGTGCACGGGCGCCCAGCCGATCTTTGCCGCCAACCCGGCGAGGAGGAGCACGTAGGCGACGAGCGTGAGGTCCGGATCGAGCCTGGCGTGCGGCAGCGATCGCCAGGTTAGGGTCTCGAGGCCGCCTCCGCCTGCCGCAGCCAGGACGAGAATCCCAAGCAGGGCAATGCCGAGGCCGAGCGAGGTGAGGATCAGGTACTTCCAGCCCGCCTCGAGCGCGCGGGCGCGGCCGCTGAAGCCGACGAGGAGCGCCGAGGCGGCCGTCGTCGCTTCGATCGCAAGCCAGGCGGCGCCGAGGTTGCCGGCAAGCGGAACTGCGATCAGCACCGTCCAGAAGGCAAAGAGCGTTACCCAGTACACGCGCTCGGCATGGTGCGACTGGAACAGCGAGCCGCGGCCCACGACCTGCGACGAGACGAGTGTGCTGGCGAGGCCGACGATCCCGATCACCCCGATGAGCAGACCGCCTGCCGCATCGACGACGATCCAGCGACCGAGGTACGGGGCACCGGGGTCGGCCAGTGCGATTGTCGCGAGCATCGTCGACACGGACGCGGCTGCGATCGCCGCGACCACGGCGACGCGTTCGAGCGCGAGTCGCGGGGTGAGCGTCGAGAGCACAACACCCGCCGCCGGCGTCGCGAGCGCGGCTATTGCGAGCCACTCCCGGCTAGCCACGCAGGCTCCCAAGGGCCGTGGAGTCGCCGGCACCGAACTCGGCGAAGATCCGCTCGTGGAAGACGCCCGCGACGACGGCGATCAGGAGCAGGTCCACCGTGATGCCGATCTCGATCGCGAGCGAGGAGCTGCCCGGGAGCGCAAGCGCCGCAACCGCGAGGCCGTTCTCGACGAGGACGATGCCCAGCACCTGAAATAGGGTTGCCCGGCGGGTCGCGGCCGTGACGAGCCCGATCGCAACGAGCGTGAGCGCCGAGCGTTCGGCCGCCGCCGAACCGAGTCCGAGATCCGGGATCAGCCAGATCAGCGCCAGCGAGAGCCCGACGGCGGCCCCACCGCGAGCGAGCGGGTCTATCCCGGCGCTAACGGGACGGGTCTCACGCGTGCGGTGCACGAGCAGCCAGAAGAAGACTGCGAGCGCGACACCGCGGACGCCGAGCGCCACGGAAGCGACTGCGTCGTTCGTCGTTGACGCCTCGCGTAGCGCTGCGAGGGCGAGGAGCAGTGCCTGTGCCGTGACGAGGGCGACCGCGACCGATCGGCGTCGGAGGACGACGACGCCGATACCGAGGGCGACCATTGCCCAGGTGAGGCCGCCGCTCATGTCGCCTCTACGAGCCAGGCGACGATGCCGAGGAGCGCGACCATGGCTGCGACGCCGAGAAGGCGCGGGACGATCAGGATCCTTGACTTCGCGACGACTGTCTCCGTGAGAGCGAGCGCGGCGCAGAGCACCACGAGCCAGGCCGGAAGGAGAGCGAGTTGCCACCACGTGTTCTCGGGGTGGGGAAGGAACACCTGTGCGGCGAGGACAAGCATGAGCCAGTGCCGCACTGCTGCGCCCCACTGTAGGAATGCCAGGTCGCGTCCGCCGTACTCGAGCACGGGGCCCTCGTGGATCATCGTCAGCTCGAGGTGCGTATCGGGGTTGTCGACCGGCTGCCGCCCGGTCTCCGCTATGACGACGAGCGCGAAGGCGGCGGCGCCCAGCGCGAGCGCCGGGCTCGACCACGGGTCGCCCCCGGCGGTGCCGGCGATGACACCACGAAGGTCGGTCGTTCCGGTCACGAGCGCTGCGACGGCGAGCGCGAGCACGAGCGCCGCCTCCACGAACACGGAGAGTGTGAGGTCTCGGCTCGCACCCTGCAATGCGAAGCCGTTGGACTCATCCCAGGAGGCGGTCGTGACGGCGAAGCGGGCGAGCGCGAGAAGCCCCGCGAGCGCAAGGGCGTCGTGCCCGACGCCCCAGCCGGGCGCTTGGTCGGCCGCCGGCACGAGTAGGATCGCCGCCGCCAGAGCGGCGGCCACGACGAGGGGTGCGAGCCGGTAGACGACCGTCGCCCCCTCGACGTCGATCGCGCTCTTCCCCCACAGCCGGCGCAGTTCGCGGTACGGCTGCAACGGCGTCGGCCCCCGGCGTCCCTGCAGGCGCGCCTTCAGGGACTGGATGAGACCGGGGAGCAGAGGCGCGAGCACCACCCCGCCGACGAGCTGCGCCGCCCCTGCTGCGACGGTGGCGCCGCTCATCCGAGAATGCCGATTCGCACGGCGATGAGGAGAGCGAGAACGAGCGCGATCAGGTAGGCGACGTAGGTGCTGAGACGACCGCTCTGCAGGCGCCTCGCCCAGTGGGCCGCGGCGAGCGCGTGGCGTGCGACGGGCCGGTAGAGCCACTCGTCCGCGGGTTGGGGCACCCGCCCGCTGTAGGTGACCTCCTGCACGACGCCTCCGTGCGACCGCACGGTGATCTGACGCTCCGGTCGCAGGATGACCTCGAGGACGAGGCGCAGCGGCTTCGTGAAGCCGGCGCTCGTCCACAGGAGTGCCGGCGTGATCGGCTGTCCCGATGCCCAGCTCGGTGACGGCTCGGCTCGGCTCTGTCCGCGCCAGAGCCAGAGAAGCGGGACGAGCCCGAACAGGAAGACGGCGATGCCGACGGTAGGCAGGCTGCCCGTGCTTGGGAGTGAGAGGCCGGGCCGTACGGGCTCCGGCGCCGCCCAGGGAGCGAGGCCCACGAGCCGCGAGAAGAGGACGCCCGGGGCGATGCCGAGCGCGACGCAGGCGGCGGCGAGGAACGCGAGCCCGAAGCGCATCGACCGCGGCGGGTCGGTCGCTCCCTCACACGCCGTCCGGCGGGGCGGCCCCAGCAGCACCAGCCCGACGACCTTGACAAAGCAGAAGACGGCGAGCGCAGCTGTCGCCGCCAGGCCCGCCAGGGCGACCGCTCCGGCGATCCCATCCCATACGCCTCCGTAGGCGGGGATGTGCAGCAGCGCCTGCAGCGTGAGCCATTCGGAGGCGAAACCGTTCAGCGGAGGCAGCCCGGCGATCGCCGCAGCTCCGACGAGGAACGTTGCGCCCGTCCACGGCATGCGCCGTAGCAAGCCGCCGAGCTGGTCGAGCTCGAGCGTTCCAACAGCCTTCTGGAACGCACCTGCGCCGAGAAAGAGGAGCGCCTTGAAGACGGCATGATTGACCGTGTGCAGGAGGGCGGCGGCCAGTGCGAAAGCAGCCCACTGGTCAGCATCCCCGCCCCGTGCCCGCAGCAGCAGGCAGGCGCCGAGACCGAGCAGGATGATGCCGACGTTCTCGATCGAGTGGAACGCGAGCAGCCGCTTGAGCTCGTGCTTGAAGAGCGCATAGGTGACGCCGCCGAGGGCCGAGAGCAGCCCGAGCCCGAGGACGAGCGCCCCGACCCAGGCCGGCGGGCCTCCGAGCCATTCCACGAGCACACGCACGAGGCCGTAGATCGCGACCTTGATCATCACGCCGCTCATCAGCGCCGATACGTGTGCGGGCGCGATCGGATGGGCGCGTGGGAGCCACGTATGGAGGGGCATCACGCCGGCCTTGGTTCCGAATCCGATGATCGCCGCGAGGGCAACGACAGCCTGGACGCCGGACCCGTCGGCGAGTGCCGACGGATCGCCGATCGCGCCTTCGTGCGCGAGCAGAAGCAGGCAGATCCACACGCCGGCACTACCGAGGTGGGTGACCGCGACATACACGAAGACCGAGCGGCGGGCACCCTTGCCCGAGTCACCGACGAGGATGATCGCCGCCGGTACGAGCGTCATCAACTCCCAGAACAGCAGGAATGTGAGCGGGTCGCGGGCGCAGAGAACACCTGCAAGGGTGAGCATGAACGCCGCCGTCAGCAGGCCGGTCGCGCGACCCGGGCCAGTCGGCGGCAGGTACGCGGAGGCGAAGACGAGCGCGGGGAAAGCGACCAGGCCGAGCGTGCCGAGAAAGAACCCGGTGAGCCCGTCGACTCCGAACTGAGGCGTCAACGCGCTCGTGAACGAGGCGCCCCAGGTGCCGCCGTCGGCGAGCGCCCAGAAGCCCGCCAAGCCGATCGCGAGCGCACCCGCCGACTGCAGTCGAAGCCCTGCGACGAACTGCGTCGAAACCAGGCAGAGCGATCCGCCCGCAACAACCGCCACGAGACCTGCGAGCAAAACGAGAATCACTCGGCCGCGAGCTCCTCGAGCAGCGCCTGTTGCCCGGTGAGCGAGCGGGCTATGAGTGCCCGGCCGACGTCGAGCAGCCCGAAGACCTGAGGATCTGCTGCCCGGTAGTAGACGCTCGTTCCTTCCTTACGAGAGTCCACGAGGCCGATCCGCCGCAGCGCCGCAAGATGCTGAGACGTGCCGCCGGAATCGAGCCCGAGCGCGTTCTGGAGGGCGCCTACGGAGCGCTCGCCGTCGCGGAGGAGCTCGAGAATCCGGACCCGTGCCGGGTGCCCGAGCGTACGAAAGAGCGCTGCTTTGGTGACGTAGAGGGGCGTCGCCGCGAATGGCACGTTCAGAATCTTATAAGATTTCAAGATATTGGAACGAGCTATTCGGCCACCCGTCTCCGGCGCGGATCGCGGTCGTCGAGTGGGTGAGATAGGCTCGAGCGCATGAATGCCTCCGCGTTCTCCGTGCTCGCGTTCAGCGGCGCCCAGTGGATCCTCCTGCTCGTGTTCATCATCCCCGTGGTCATACTCTGGGGCTACGCGATCGTCAGCCTGGTCGGGCGCCACGATCTCGGGATCGGCGCGAAGGCACTGTGGCTGCTGGCGATCCTGTTGCTGCCGATCATCGGCTCGGTCCTCTACTTCATGCTGAGGCCCGCGCCTCAAGAGCAGAACCGCCGCGCCCAGGCCCGCCACCAGAAGCACTGAAGCCGGTGCAACGACCGCCGATCGTGCTCCTCAGAGCGGTCTCGCCTCGATCGTGAGCCAGGATGTCCGGGCCTCGCCCGGGTCGAGAAACGGCATTTGCCCCACCGCGATGTCGTGGGCGCGGCCGAGCACCGAGCAGTTCGCGGGTTCGAAGGCGAGCGCATAGGTTCCAGCTGCCGGGTGGATCCATTGCCAGAGGCGGGGAAGCGACGAGCCGACCGTCAACTCGAGCCCGATCCGGGGGTTCGTGAGCCGGGCCCACGAGGCGCCGACATGCTCGAAGACGCGCTCGGTCCCGTTGACCACCGGGCTCGGCGGCTCGTCCCAGGTTGCGAGGCCGGCGGCCGCCGCGTCGTCGCGCGGGACGACTTCGACCGCGTCGGTCTCGAGGTATGCGTCGTCGTCCCAGAGCGGCACCCCGACGTTGACGTGGTAGAGCAGCGGCGCGGCCGCAGTCCATTCCGACTCGTTCACAATCCGGTCGTCCAGCCGGACGAGCCCCCGTCCGACGGTGGTGACGATCCGGCGGGACAGCGTGAAAGGCGCATCGACGACCGTCGCCGTGGCGGTTACCTCGGAGGTAGAGCGCTCGAGCTGGAGGTCGCCGGCCGACCGCGCCGTATACGTGCCGTGAAGGCCGTATCCCTCCGACGCCTCGCCGACGTTCGAGAGGCCGCACGTCGTGATGAGCCCACCGCCCCAGAAGTCGCCCCAGGCCCTGTCGACGAGGTCATCGGGGCGCGGAGGAGCCTGCTCGCCCGCCTGCGAAATCCAGGCCAGTGGTGTCCCGCGAAACCAGGCTGCCCCGACGTCGAGCCCGCGGTCCGGGAGGAGTCGGAGGTCGATACCACCCCACACGCGGACGTCGACGGCTCGTGAACCGGCGGCAAGACCGGAGCCGGCGACGGATTCGACGACGCTCGCGAGCTGATCTGCGTTCGCGAGCTTGGCATCGGGAATCATGGCGCCTCAGGTTCTCGCATGGCCGACCGAGCCGTTGATCGTGAGACCCCCGTCGACGAGGAGCTCGTGCCCCGTCACGTACCTCGAGGCGTTCGAGGCGAGAAAGACCGCTGCGTCCCCGATTTCCGCCGGGTCTGCGATGTGGCCGAGAGAGATGCGCTTCTCGTAGGCCGCACGCACTTCCGGCGTGTAGGCCGTCGCATTCAACGGTGTGTCAGTTGCGCCCGGCGCAAGGGCGTTGACCGTGATCCCGTAGGGGGCGAGCTCGACGGCCAGTGTCTTCGTCAGTCCGACGACCCCACCCTTGGCGGTGATGTAGGCCGACAGCTCGGCGAGCGGTTGCACGTCGGCGGCCGAACTGACATTGACGATGCGGCCTCCTCCGGAGGTGACCATCCGGCGTGCCGCCGCACGACAGCCCCAGACGTACCCGAAGAGGTTCACGGTGAGGAGGTCGCGCCAGTCGTCCTCGGTCGTCTCGAGGAACGGTTTCACGAGTGGTCGCGCGGCGTTGTTGACCCAGATGTCCACCCTCCCGAAGCTCTCCACCGCAACCGCGGCGGCGCGCTCGACGTCGACGGGATCGCTCGTGTCGCCGACGAGCTGCACCGACCTCCGGTCGAGGGCGGAGACGGCCGCCGCCGTTGCTGCGCCGTCGTCGAGCGACAGGCCGACGACGTCTGCGCCTGCAGCGGCGAGCGCGAGTGCGATCGCCTGTCCGATACCACTCGACGCGCCGGTGACGACCGCGCTGCGGCCGGTGAGATCGAAGGGTGACGATTGGGTCACGAGCGGGGCCGACGAGTCGTCTTGACCAAGAACCGAAGCTACCAGCGTCCAGACCGCGATTCAACGCACAACGGAGGACGTAGGCTACCGACGTGAACCTGGGAGTCGCCGCAGCCGTCGTCGACGGGGTGCTCGTTCGGGGCGATGTCGAGGTCGACGATGGCCGGATCGCGGCGGTGGGCCTGCCAGGTCGGTCCTCTGGCCTTGCGATCCCCGGCCTTGTCGACCTGCAGGTAAACGGCTTCCGCGGCATCGACGTCCTCCAGGCGACCTCCGACGAGATCCTGACGCTCGGGGTCGAGCTGGCCCGCACCGGTGTCCTGTGGTACCAGCCCACGCTCGTCACTGCCCCTGCGGAGCTCACCCGACTCGCGCTCGCGACGATCGGCGACTCGGTCGGTGGCGCGGGAGCGCAGATCCTCGGCGCCCACCTCGAGGGCCCGTTCCTGAGCCCAGAGCGCGCGGGCGCTCATCCCGTCGAGCACCTACGGAGCCCTGATCTCGACCTTCTCGCCTCGTTCCTCCTCGCCGGCTGCTCGGTCAGCACGGTCACCCTTGCGCCGGAGTTGATGCGCGCGGGCGAGCTCATCGACGGCCTCGTCGGACGGACCATCACGGTTTCCCTGGGGCACACGGATGCGAGCGCGCCGGCCGCTCACGCCGCCTTCGACCAGGGAGCGCGAACCGTGACCCACATCTTCAACGCCATGCGCCCGTTCGCTCATCGGGATCCCGGTGTGGTCGGCGTAGCGCTCGCACGGGCTGACGTGATCGTTCAGCTGATCGCGGACGGCGTGCATCTCGCGCCCGACACGATTCTCGCGGTCTGGCGGGCTGCCAGGGGCCGCGTGGCCCTTGTCTCCGACGTGATCGCGGCAGGCGGTCTCGGCGACGGGGGGTTCCGGCTCGGCACTGTCGACGTCACGGTCGAAGGCTCTGTCTCGCGACTGGCGGATGGGACGCTGGCGGGCGCGGTGCGCCCCTTGGCGTGGGGCTTGCGGATGCTGGTCGAGCTCGGCGTACCGATCGTCGAGGCTGTCGATGCCGTGACGCGCACTCCTGCCCGCGTGATCGGCCGCGACGACATCGCGCTGCTGAGGCCCGGGGCGCCTGCCGATCTCGTCGTGCTCGACGACGACTTCGCCGTCAGATCCGTCCTACAGGGCGGGCGACCCGTCGGTGAATGACGCCGTTACAGCGCGCGCAGCGGCGAGTGTCGACCGTCGCCCGCACCTCGCGCCCTACGACAGGAGGTCGGCGACGGGCGCGGCGAGAACGAGTTTGAACGCGCTTCGTCCCGCGGATGCCGGCGTGCGATCCCCCGTAGGTCGAAACCCGGCCCTCTCGTAGAGGTGCTGAGCGGGCTCGTTCGCCTCTTGCACGAAGAGGACGACCCGCGTCGAGCCGCGCGCGATCGTCCAGCCCGCGACAGCACGGATCAGATCACCCGCGACACCCCGGCCGCGGGCGTTCGGATCGACCCACATCGAGATCAGCTGCACCTCGAGCGGGTTTACGCGCGCAAACGCGCCGACGACGCCGACCCAGGCGCCATCGTCCTCGGCCACGAAAAGTGTTTTCTGGTCACCGGCCGCCGCGTCGGCGATCCAGTCGCGCCAGGTCTGATCGGGCTCGCGCACCATGTCGTCGTAACGGGTCGAGAAGAAGTCGGCGTCGTCACGCAGCATCCGCAGGCGAGTCTCGCGCCAGCGGCGCCACTCGTCGGCTCGCACAGAGCGGATCGTGACCGCGCTGCGCTGGTCAGGCATCGGGCGGCAGGATTGCGAACGCGCGGGCGGGGGTCCCCGATCCGTCGACGAGGCGCAGGGGAGCGGCGACGAGCCAGGCGCCACGGGGCGGTACGCGGCCAAGCTCGATCAGGCCTTCGAGGTGCCATATTCCAGCGGGCAGAGTGATGTTGTGTACAGGCAGCTCGGTCGAGTGTCCAGGGTCGACGCTGAGCGTATCGATGCCCAGGCCGGCGACGCCGCGTTCGACCAGGAGCTCGGCCGCGTCGGCCGCAAGCCCCGGGAAGGCCGGGTCGGGGGCGCCGAGGTATCGGCCGGGATCCTGCCAGTACGCATCCCAGCCGGTATGGACGAGCACCGCGCTCCCCGGCTCGATGACCCCCTCCCGTTCCTCGAGCTCGAGAAGAGCCGTGGCGTCGATCGTCACCGACGCGTCGCCGTTCACCCAGGGCCGGGCGTCGAGCCTGACCGCGGGGCGGACGAGCGTCGCCAGCGGGATCGCGTCGACGCGGATCCCGCCGCGGTCGAAGTGAGCCGGGGCATCGAGGTGGGTCCCGGCGTGCTCCGGAACCTCGAGCTCGCGCGCGTAGCCGCCGCCGTCGTCATAGTCGGAGACGGTCGTCGCTGCGAATGGGCGGGAGCCGGGCCAGAGCGTGGTGCCGGGCCCAAGCGGTTGGGTCAGGTCGACGAGACGGTCGGGATCGAGCAATGTGGCGAGATCGAGCACATCGGTGAGGCTAACGATCCTGCGGCTCAGACGAGGCCCTGGTCGACCTAGGGAGAACGAGAGAGGGCGCTCGCGGTGAGCGCCCTCTCGTCGCCTCGCAGGGATGGGTTACGCGGCGACCGGGTCTGGTCGCACAACCACGGTCTCTGCGATCGGGACGATCTCGGTGATCGGAAGGTCGGCGCGTTCTGCGTGCGTTCTGATGGCGTCGGCGCTGGAGGCTTCGTAGATGCAGACGGTTCCGAGTTCCCCGCTGTCTTCCTTGAGGATGTACGAGCGGATCCACCGGATGTCGTCGGGCATCTCGTTGTCGCCGACGTGGGACGATCGAGCTGCGGCCTCCTCGAGGTCGCCACCGTTCACCCAGCCGTTACGACGGATGATTGCGTAGAGCTCCAATGCCGCTCCTCTCGCTCGGGTGAGGTGGGCCAGTCCGGCTCTGAGGCCGCGCTGGCCCTGAGTGGGCTCGATTCTTCGGCAGCCGCCACCCGGAGTCAAGGCCGAACCGAGAGCGCCTCGCCTTTTTGGTACTCCGTCCGCGCGAACGACAACACAGGATCCAGCGGCGCACACCAATCGGGATGCCCCGGCCCGTGCCGATGCGGGCAGGAGCACTGGAATGGGACGCCCGGAGATGAAGCGTGAAATCATTCCGGAGCAACACCGTCAGGATAGCCGTGAAGGCGACGAGCGGATTCGAACCGCTGTACGAGGCTTTGCAGGCCTCTGCCTAACCACTCGGCCACGTCGCCAGACGGCGCATCCTAGCCCGCCGCCGTGAGGGACCGACCGGTGGGCCGCAGGCTTGACACAGACATGTGCCGAGCCGCACAATCGATGAATGCACACGGTGTCGGAGATCCTGAGTGAGAAGAGCGGCGCCGTGATCGAGATCGACGGTGGCGCGACGGTGTTCGACGCCGTCAAGGCGATGGTCGAGGCGAACGTCGGAGCGCTTCTCGTGACTGACGGGGACGGGATCGCCGGGATCTTCACCGAGCGTGACTACCTGCGCCGGATCGCGGTCGAGGGCCGCCGTTCGCGCGACACGTTCGTTCAGGAGGTGATGTCCGCTCCGGTGATCTGTGTCACGCCCGAGACGGGGATCGACGAGAGCATGGCCCTGATGACGGATCGACGCATCCGGCACGCGCCTGTCGTGGAGAACGGGGCCGTTGTCGGGATGATCTCGATCGGCGACCTCGTGAAGTTCACGTCGAAGCGTCAGACCTTCCAGATCCAGTACCTGACGGACTACATCAGCGCCCGGTAGGCGACGGAACCAGCACGAGACAGGGTGTTGCCGAGGGCGGCCCCCTTGCGCTCGACGCCCACAACGTTCGGAGAGCGCCGTGATGCCGGAGATGATCTCGAACACCAGTTAGCCCTCCACCGGCGCGAGTCGCTCGGCGGCGATCTTCTGCGTCGCGGTGTGCGCGACGGGATGGCCGGTGAGCCCCTCGAGGAACGGCACCTTGTCGAGTGCGTAGACCCGGGCGCTCGAGACGGAACGAACCGTGGCCGTACGGACGACGTCGTGGAGGAGCGCGATCTCGCCGAAGCCGTCGCCGCGATCCAGCGAGCTCACGCACACTCCGTCCCTGATTACCTCGAACCGACCCTCGGCGATCGCGTAGTACCGGTCGCCGTCGTCGCCCTGTGTCACGATCGCCGTTCCCGTGGTCACCGAGAGAGGTTCCAGGTTCCGCGCAAGACCCTCGATCTGAGGCGGAGGGAGCGCCGAGAAGAGCGGTAGCGAGCGGAGAAGCCCGCGCGATCTCCTCGCGGCGGAGGGCGGGATTGCGAAAGACGACCGCGACGCCGTGGCCGATCTGGCGGATGTGCGCTTTCACCGGGGGCGGCCCAAGATGTCAGTCTAAGGTCGCCGTCATGACGATTCCATGTCACGTCGCCGTGAGCGATACTTGAGGCTATGGGCGACGATCGTGCCGCTGAGTTGCTCGCGCTCGCGCGCGAGCTCGAGCGGCGTGACGGCGACGCTGCGGCACGGCTCGATGCCGTGGTCGCCTTGCAACGGCGCGTTGACGAGCTCAGAGAGAGAGCCCGCCGGGTGAAGACCGGGCTCGAGGCGATCCCGGGGGAGACGGCGCACGCGGAGCAGGCGGAACGCGAGGCGCAAGCTCGCGAAGCGCAGGCGCGGCATGAGCTGGCCGAGGCGGAGCTTCGACTCGGGGAGATCGCTCGCTCGCGACGGGCAGGAGAGGATGCGAAGGCCGGTGCGGAGCGTGCCGTGCGCCGCGCCGCCGTCGGCGCCACCGACGCCTCGACCACGGTGGCGCGGATGCGAGACAGGCTCCGGGAGCTCGCGGGTGACGAAGTTGCCCTGAAAGCGGAAGGTCAGGGGCTCGCAGTCGAGGCACGCGAGGTCGCACAGGCGGTCGCCGACGTGCCTCGTCTCTCCGATTCCGGGCGAGCGGCGCCCGGGACATCGCTCGACGCACTCGAGGAGTGGGGGGCACGGGCGCACGCTGCCCTCTTCGTCGTCAGCGGCGGGCTCGAGAACGAGCGCGAGCGGATCGTGCTGGAGGCGAACACGTTGGCTGCTGCTGCGCTCGGCGAGCAGATGGGGGCAGCGAGCGTTGCGCTCGTCCGGCGCAGATTGGAGCAATCTCTGGCCGGTCGGTAAGGGTGGGGCGGGCCTCGACCGACCGGCTCCCGCGTGGAGTCGGGCTCAAGGGAACGCAGGGTTACGCGGATGCAGGTCGAGCGAGCCGGCGTTTCGGCATTCCGAGGGAAGCCGGTAGTCCAGGCGAGCGATGCTCGCGTCTGACAGGTCGCGGTCGCGCTGGGCGCGCATCAGCGCCCGCGCCGTCGCGGCGTCGAGACCGAGCCTCCGACCGAGTGTCACACCCTCCTGAAGCGCGAAGCACTCTGTCTCGGCCTCGTTGCGGACGCCGCGGAGATGGGTGGCCTCATGGGCCAGCACGGTGATCGCAAATGCGGCGTCGTCCCGGGCGCCGACACGGTGCTGGAACGTCAGCCGGTACAGCGACCGGCAGACTCCGGGCTCGAGATAGGCGAGCGATCGCGGGATGAACGCGACCCCCGCGGCGTCCGAGCCGACACCCGTGAAGGCATAGCTCTCGTCACAGACCACGGTGACGGAATGGCCTGCGATCCGGGACGCCTCTGCCGCATACCGGCGTTCGGCCCGAAGGCGATCGGCCGGGGGAACCGACGGCCACCCGGCATCACGGTCGACGCGGTAGGCGTAGGCGAACAGGACGAGGCCGACCGTGAGCACGAGGACGAGCGGCAGGCGCGTGCGACGGCCGGTCCGAGGAGGAGCCGGCGCCAGCACCGGCTCCCCGGTCTCGTCGATCGTCTCGATCCAGCCGAGATCGGCATCTTCGACGCCCGGGAGCCTCCGGGAGGGCGGGTGCTCGTCGGCCCCAAGACCGCGCTCGCGGATGCCGCGAACGACGAACTCGAGCTCGGTTGCGGCGAGGATTGCAAACGGCAGCCAGAACGGAATCGCCGCCTGCAACCGGCTCGAGAGCAGCCAGAGCACAACGAAGCCGAGCCCTCCGACCCGCGCCGCCGTCTGCGTGCGCTGCCGCGAAAGGCCTAACGCCCGTGACACGGCGCTTGCGTGAAGGTGACAGGAACGCCGGGCACCCGGCCAGCGTAGAGGCCGCATGGGATCTCGACCGATATCACGCCAATCGTCGCCGAGCGGATCGTTCGCGAGGCACTGACCGGGATCGCCGTCAGGAGGTCAAGCGCCCGGAAGTGAGCCGAGCAGCTTGTCGCAGTGCCAGACCTCATGATGCGAGTAGATCCCGTCGCTCGTGCACGAGTCGGCTTCGAGGTTGGGGAACCCGGTCAAGACGCCCTCGGTGCACGCGTACCAGATTGCGTCAGGCGCCGAGCGGAGTGGCGTCGTCGAGGCGCATACCCCGATGACCCCTGACCTCTGGGGCCATCGCTGATCGCGCGCGACGACCATCATGACGACTATCGCGACGCCGACCATGGCGATCTTGACGAAAATCATCGGCGGACTCGATTCGGCGGAGACAGGTGATCGGTGCGGGGGTCTTTCGGTGACCTATCGGCACCGCCGACCTCACGGTTGAGGTCCCTCCCCCGGCTGAGCGGTGTGGAGCATCGGTTAGAGTCGCCGCGATGACTGCCGTGCGGATGGACGGAAAGGATCTCGCCGCCAGGGTTCGAGCCGGCGTCGCCCGGGACGTCGCGGACCTCGGCCATGTCGGGCTGGCGACCGTGCTCGTCGGTGACGACCCTGCCTCGCACGTCTACATCGCCGCGAAGCACAAGGCGGCGACCGAAGCCGGGATCGACGCCCACGACGTTCGTCTCCCGGCCGACACGAGCGAGGACGATGTGCTCGCGCTCGTGGAGCGGCTGAACGGCGACGCTGATGTCGACGGAATCCTCGTTCAACTTCCGCTGCCGCCGCACATGAACGAGACGAAGGTGACGTATGCCGTCTCGCCCGCCAAGGACGTCGACGGGTTTCATCCGCTCAACGCCGGAAATCTCTATCTGGGCACGCCGGTCCACGTACCCGCGACGCCGTCCGGGTGCATGGAGCTGTTGCAGGCCTACGGCATCGACCCTTCCGGCAAGGAGGCCGTCGTGATCGGCCGCAGCGAGATCGTCGGTCGCCCGATGGCGATGCTGTTGATGCACGCGAATGCCACCGTCACCGTGTGTCATTCACGCACGGCCGACCTCGCTGCTCATGTCCGTCGTGCGGACATCGTCGTCGCCGCGGTCGGGCGCCCCGGCATCGTCACGGGGGACATGGTCAAGCCCGGCGCCGCCTGCCTCGATGTCGGCCTGACGCGTACGGATGATGGGATACGCGGCGACATCGACCCCTCGGTCGAGGAAGTCGCGGGCTTCCTGACGCCGATGCCCGGGGGCACTGGGCCGATGACGATCGCGATGCTCCTGCAGAGCGCTCTCAAGGCGGCGCGTTATCGCCGCGGGATGCTTGCTTTCCCCGGTTCCTGACGGTACCGTTCTGGCCGCTTCGTTCAGTCGTATGGCTTCATCGTGGGGCTGTACCTGTTGTAGGAGGACGTTCGTTGTCAGAGATTGGCACCGTCAAGTGGTTTTCGAACGAGAAGGGCTTCGGGTTCATCGAGCGCGAAGGCGGAGAGGACGTATTCGTCCACTTCTCGGCAATCACGATGGACGGCTACAAGTCCCTCACCGAGGGGCAAAAGGTGGAGTTCGAGGTCGTCCAGGGGCCCAAGGGTGCCCAGGCGGCGAACGTCACGGCAGCCTAGGCTTACCGGATTCGAGCTTCGTGCGGCGGGCCCCGACAAGGGGCCCGTCGGCTTTCTGCTCGAGGGTTCTGAGAGGATGGAGAACGGGATGGCGATCGACCGAGACACGGTGTTGCACGTCGCACGGCTCGCACGCCTGGAGCTGCGGCCCGACGAGGTCGATCGCCTGACGACGGAGCTCGGCGCGATCCTCGAGGCCGTGTCGAAGGTGGCGGAGCTCGACCTCGCCGGTGTGCCGCCCACGTCGCACCCGCTCGACCTCGTCAACGTGTGGGCGGCCGACGAGCCTCGCCCGTCGCTCTCGCTCGCCGAGGCGCTCGCGAACGCCCCGGCCCGGGAAGGCGACCTCTTTCGCGTTCCGCCCTCTCACGGGGGAAATGCTGACGCGCTGGAAGGCCCCGCGTGATCGACACCCTTCGCCTCACCGCGGAAGGGGCGCTCGGCCTGATCGAGCGGCGAGAGATCTCCTCTGCCGAGCTGCACGCCGCGTATGTCGCGGCCGCGACGGAGCGCAACGACGAGCTCCACGCCTATCTCCGTCTCGTCGAGGGTGCCGAAGGGTCCGGGGTGCCGATCGCCCTGAAGGACGTGATCTCGACGAAAGGTGTAGAGACGACCGCCGGCTCGAAGATCCTCGCAGGGTACGTCCCGGTGTTCGACGCCACCGTGGCGGCGAGGTGCAAAGAGGCGGGATTGCCCGTGATCGGAAAGACGAACACCGACGAGTTCGCGATGGGCTCGTCGACCGAGAACTCGGCGTACGGTCCCTCGCACAACCCCTGGGATCCGACCCGTGTCCCGGGTGGGTCGGGCGGTGGAACAGCTGCTGCCGTCTCGGGTGGTCTCGCGCCGTGGGGCCTCGGCTCCGACACCGGCGGGTCGATCAAACAGCCGTCTGCACTCTGCGGAAACGTCGGGCTCCGCCCGACCTACGGCACCGTCTCGCGCTACGGCATCGTCGCGTTCGCCTCGAGCCTCGACCAGATCGGGCCGGTCGGCAAGACGGTTCGCGACGTTGCGATGCTCTACTCGATCATCGCCGGCCGCGACGAGAACGACTCGACGACCGTCGAGCTTCCCGAAAGGGTGGAGTTGCCGGTGGCCGAGACTCTGGAGGGCCTCCGGATCGGGGTCCCGAGCCAGGTCTGGGACCTGGCGGGAATCGAACCGGGGGTCCGCGCCTCGTTCGAGGAAGCGATCGAGACGGCGCGAGCGCTCGGTGCCGAGATCGGGGAATGTGAGCTGCCGATCTCGTTCGACTACGGAATGGCGTGTTACTACCTCATTGCCCCGGCCGAGGCGTCCTCGAATCTCGCCAGGTACGACGGCGTTCGCTTCGGCCCACGTGTCGATGCGTCGACCTATCGGGAGATGGTCGAACAGACGCGCGACGCCGGCTTCGGCGACGAGCCAAAGCGCCGCATCATGCTCGGCACCTACGCACTCTCGGCGGGCTACTACGACGCGTACTACGGACAGGCGCAGCGCGTGCGAACACTCCTCATCCGCGAGCATCGTGCTGCGCTCGAACGATTTGAGGTCATCGCGACGCCGACTTCGCCGACGGTCGCGTTTCCGATCGGAGACAAGGCATCCGACCCGCTCGCGATGTACGCCTGCGACGTGATGACGATCCCCTCGTGTCTCGCGGGGCTGCCGGGGCTCAACATCCCGTCGGGTCTCTCCGAGGGCTTGCCGGTCGGCCTGCAGCTGATCGGTCGCCAGTTCGGCGAAAACACCCTGTTTCGCGCCGGCCATGCGCTCGAGCGGGCGGTGGGGTTCGACGGCGTTCCCGAAAGGCTCCGATGAGCTGGGAGACCGTCGTCGGGCTCGAAATCCACGTGCAGCTGAAGACGCGCACGAAGATGTTCTGCCGTTGCGCCGCAGGCTACGGCGCGGGTGAGAACACCCAGACCTGCCCGATCTGCCTCGGCTTCCCGGGCGCTCTGCCCGTGATCAACCGGACGGCGGTCGAGTGGACCGTCAAGCTCGGCCTCGCCCTGGGCTGCGAGATCGCGCCGCGGGCCGTGTTCGCGCGGAAGAACTACTTCTACCCGGATCTCCCAAAGGGCTATCAGATCTCGCAATACGATATGCCTTCTTGCGAAAATGGCAAAATGATAGTGCCAATGGCCGAGGGCGAGCTCGAGGTGGGAATCGTGCGGGCCCATCTGGAGGAAGACGCGGCGAAAACGGTGCACATGGGTGGACATACGGGTCGCATCGGCGGCGCCGAGTACTCGCTCGTCGACTACAACCGCGGCGGGACGCCTCTGCTCGAGATCGTGACCGCTCCGGACATCCGCTCCGCCGAGGAGGCGAAGCGCTTCCTTCAGCTGCTCCGCCAGACGGTCGTCGAGCTCGACATCTCGGACGCCGAGATGGAAAAGGGCACGCTGCGCGTCGACGCAAACGTCTCCGTCAGACCACAGGGCTCCGACGAGCTGCGCACCCGGTGTGAGATCAAGAACATGAACTCGTTCAACCACATCGCCCGCGGCATCGACGCCGAAGTGGCGCGGCAGATCGCAACCTGGGAATCGGGTGTCGCGTTACAGCAGGAGACGTTCGACTTCGACGCAGGCTCGGGGACACTCACTCCACGGCGCTCGAAGGAGGAGGCGGATGACTACCGCTACTTCCCCGAGCCCGATCTCGTTCCGGTGGAGCCGCCCGCGGAGATGGTGGAGCGGCTCCGTGGCGAGCTTTTCGAGCTTCCGGCGGAGCGCATCGGTCGACTCGGACAGGAGCTCGACCTCGAGCGGGCGCTCGTGCTCGTGACGGGCGGTCTCGACGGCCTCTACGAGGCGACGATCGCCGCCGGAGCCGACCGCGTCGCCGCGGCGAACGTGATCGCCAACAACCTCGTCGGCGCAGGCGTCGACCCCTCCACCGTGCGAGCCTCCGAGCTGGCACGGATCGTCGAGGCGCGCGACCGGATTCCGCGTCAGGTGTTCGACGAGGCGGTATCGAAGGCCGGTGAAGCAGGATTTGTGGCAGACCCATACCTTGTCCAGGAAGCGGTTTCCGACGCATCCGAGCTCGTTCCCGTGATCGACGCGATCATGGCCGCCAACCCGGGCCAGGTGGCGGCGTTCAGGAGTGGGAAGGAAGGCCTGCTCGGCTTTTTCGTAGGCCAGGTGATGAAGGAGACCGACGGCGCGGCAAATCCCCGTGTCGTGAGCGAGCTCGTTCGCGAGCGGCTTGTCGGCTGAAGGCATCGCTCGGGGCCCGAGTAGCCGCTGAACCTGCTCGCGCACGGCGGCACCCCGGGGTCGGTGGCGGAGACCTCGATCGGGTCTTCTCGTCGCCGCCGTGCTCGCGTTGGTCTGGTTCAGGGAGCGGCGCCGGCAGGCCCGGGGCGAGCGTCACGCCGAGGCTCCGATGCGCGACTAGGGAGGACGAAGCCGCCGTAGAGGAGCAGGGCCGCGGCGGCCGAGAAAGCGGCCGACTCGGCCTCGCCGAGGCCCGCAAGAGCGCTTCCGAGGGCTGCGACGAGGAGGCCCGCGAGGATGAGCGCATTTCCGAGCGGACGCCGTCGCAGGCCGATCAATGCCACCACGACGGCCGCGAGGGTACCGAGCGAATTCGCTGCGATCGCGAGTACTCGCGCCGGAAAGACGGCGAGGTGTGCCTGCGCCTCGGGAATCGAGCTTCCGGTGACCGGCACGGTCAGCGGCACGGCTACGGCGACCCCGACTGCGAGGCCGACGTAGACGAGCGTCAACGGCCCGACCCAGCGGACCCCGACGCGAAGGAGGGAGCCGGCGCCGAGGAGTGCGGCCGCGAGGAGGGCGCCGAAGAGGTAATACACCCGAAAAGCAGGGTTACTCCAATCAGCCGCAGCACCCCAGGCGAGAGCGCCGGATCCGACCGCGAACGAACCGAGCGCCGCCGCCCACGCCAGTAGCTCCGGTGCCGGACGGTCGCGGTATCGACGCACGAGATCGGCGCTGAGGCGAAGCGAGACAAGCGTTGCGACAAATGCGAGGAGCGCTTCCATCACGACAGAGCGTAGTACGCCCCTGCTCCGGGCTTCAGCCCGTGTCGACCGTCAACCGTCGAAGCGAAAACATTGCCCCGCGCGTACAACCGACGTGTTGCGTCATTCCGGCTAGCTACGCTCGGGGCGATGCCGCAGAAACGCTATCTCCTCACCCCAGGCCCGACGCCGGTGCCGCCGGAGGTGCTCGCGGCGTTGGCCGAGCCGGTCATCCATCACCGTTCGCCCGACTTCAAGGCAGTGTTCTCCGAAACGCTTGCGCGTCTCCGCGAGGTCTTTCACACGGAGAACGAGGTGCTCGTGTTCACCGCTTCCGGAACCGGAGCCTTCGAGTCGGCGGTGGCGAACCTCCTCTCGCCGGGCGAGAAGGTGCTCGCCGTTTCGCATGGGAACTTCGGCACGCGCTGGCAGAAGATGGCGGCCGCGTTCGGCTGCGACGTCGTCCCCCTGACCTACGACTGGGGCAGGACACCGGTGGCCGACGATGTTTCGCGGGCGCTGGCCGAGAGCGGCGCCAACGTCGCACTCCTCGTGCATTCGGAGACGTCCACCGGCGTCGTCTCCGATATTCGCTCCCTGGTTGCCGCCTGTAACGACGCCGGCGCAATCTCGGTCGTCGACGCGATCTCGAGCCTCGGCGCAGTCCCGGTCGAAACCGACAGCTGGGGGATCGACGTCGTCGTCACCGGCTCTCAGAAAGCCCTAATGACCCCACCCGGCCTCGCGTTCGCATCCGTCTCGGAGCGGGCCTGGGTGAAGGTCGGCCAGGCGACGCTGCCGCGGTTCTACTGGGATTGGTCTCGTGCCCGGTCGAACCAGGAGAAGGGCAGCACGGCGTTCACGCCCGCGACCTCGTCGGTTGTGGCCTTGAACACCGCACTCGAGTTGATCCTCGGTGAGGGGCTCGAGAATGTCTTTGCCCGGCACGTCGCCCTCGGCCGTGCCTGCCGGGCCGGCGCCAAGGCGATGGGCCTCGACCTGTACTCGCCGGACGACGACAGCGCCGCGGTGTTGACGGGAATCCTGACGCCGCCGGGCATCGACGCCGTCGAGTTGCGCCTCGCATTGCGTGATCGCCACGGCATCACGATCGCGGGCGGGCACGGCGATGTGGTCGACCGGCTGTTCCGCATCGGCCACATCGGCTACGTCGACGTGTTCGACATCACAACGGTACTCGGAGCGATCGAGCTTCAGCTCGTGGAGATGGGGGCAGCGGTCGAGCGGGGTGCGGCCGGGGCAGCGGCCCTCGCAGCCTACGAAACGGCCGGTTGAGGATGAGGGTCCTCGTGCGAGAGCCGATCGCGGCTGCCGGGCTCGATCTGCTGAGGTCGAAGTTCGACGTCGACGACGACCAGGTGACGCCGCTCGAGGAGATCATCGACCGCTACGACGCGATCGTCATCCGCTCGGCGACGAAGCTCACGGCCGACTTGATCGATCGTGCCACGAACCTGAAGATGATCGGTCGCGCAGGGGTCGGCGTCGACAACGTCGACGTCGAGGCGGCGACCCGACGCGGGATCGTCGTGGCCAACGCGCCCGAGTCGACGGTCGTCTCGGCCGCCGAGCAGACCGTCGGTCTGATCGTGGCGCTGGCTCGCAACATCCCGCAGGCGCACGCGGCGCTCAAGCAGGGCCGCTGGGAGCGGGCGAAGTGGGGTGGGGTCGAGCTCCAGGGCAAGACCCTCGGAGTACTCGGCTTCGGCCGGATCGGCCAGCAGGTCGCCCGTCGCGCCATCGGACTCGGCATGCAGGTCGTCGCCTATGACCCGTTCGTCGCGGACGACCGCTTCCGCGAGCTCGGCGTCGAGCACGCGCTCTCGGAGGACGAGGTTCTCGGAGCCGCCGACTTCCTCACCCTGCACTCCCCCCTGACCGAAGAAACTCGCGGAATGATCAACCGCGAAACCATCGCGCGGATGAAAGACGGGGCCCGGCTCGTCAACGCCGCCCGCGGGGCCCTGATCGACGAGGAGGCCCTGGCCGATGCGCTCCGCTCTGGCAAGCTCGCGGGCGCCGCCCTCGACGTCTTCTCTACAGAGCCGTACGACGGGCCTCTGCTCGGGCTCGACGACGTCGTCGTGACACCTCATCTCGCTGCCTCGACCGACGAAGCGCAGGACCGCGCGGGCATGATCATTGCCGAGCAGGTCGTAGCCGCGCTCGAGGGAGCGCTGGTCTCGAATGCCGTCAACATCCCGGTCGTCGACAAGGCCGACCTCGAGGTTCTGGGGCCGTTCATCCCGCTCGCCGCCAAGCTGGGCCGGCTCGCGGTGGAGCTCGCTGGTGGGCGCCTGCAGCGGGTTGTGGTGGCGGCGCACGGCCCGCTCTCCGACTACGACACGCGCCTCCTCACCGTTGCGGCCCTCAACGGGATCTTCCAGGGGCGGGTCGACCAGACAGTGAACTACGTCAATGCGTCGCTGCTGGCCGCCGAGCGTGGAATCACCGTGTCCGAAGAGCGGTTGCGGGCGTCGCGCCACTACATGAACGTGGTCGAGGTGCGGGTCACACCCGAGGGCGGAGACGAGGTCGAGGTCTCGGGGACGACGATCGGGCCGGAGCCGCGCCTGTTCCTCGCCAGCGCCCACGGGTTCGGGATCGACATCGAACTGGCGTCGGACATGGTGTTCTTCCGGTACGACGACATCCCCGGCGTGATCGGGAGAGTCGGCACGTTGTTCGGCGCCAACGGAGCCAATATCGCGAACATGGCCGTGTCGCGAACTCGCGACGGGCAGCAGGTGCTGATGGCCTTGTCGGTCGACGAACCACCGTCCAAGGCGCTCATCGACGAGATGCACAACGTCGGGTTCGGCGATGCGATCTTCATCGAACTCGGCTGACGCCGACCCGTCACGATGACGGGCAAAGGCACCGGCTGGGTCGTAGCGCAGTTCGTCCTGATCGCTGCGATCGTTGCTGCCGGCTTCGTGCCGCCTGACTGGCCGGCGGAGGTGCACACCGTGCTCTCGGTGACCGGCGCCGCTCTCGCGATCGTCGGTGGGTCGTTCGCGGTGTGGGCGGCCCGGACACTCGGCCGCTCCTTGACGCCGTTTCCGACGCCCGTCGAGGCAGGGCTCGTGACGCGTGGGCCGTTCGCGATCGTGCGTCACCCGATGTATGCAGGCGGCCTCGCCGTGTTCATCGGGTACTCGCTGTTCGCGAGCGTCGCCGCGTTGGCCCTGACGGTCGCCCTCGCGTTCCTCTGGGCGCGGAAGCTTCGCTTCGAGGAGCGACTGCTTGTCGCCGTCTACGGCGACTACCCCGCCTACCGGGAGCGCGTGCGCCGACGGCTGATCCCGTACGTGTACTAGGGCCGCAGTACCTCCGGCGCCTCTTCCTACAATTGTTCGATGGCATGGCCCGAGAGCGTCGAGCGCGTTTCCGCCTTTCTCCGCGCCGCAGCCGCCGAGTCCCGGCTGGAGGAGCTTCCCACCGACACGCCCACGGCGCAGGCTGCGGCCGAGGCGATCGGTTGCGCCCTCGACCAGATCGTCAAGTCGATCGTGTTCGTCTGCGCCGACCGACCGGTGCTTGCGCTCGTTCCCGGAGACCGCCGAGCCGACCCGGTGAAGATCGCCCTCGCGACCGGCGCCGCCGAGGCGCGCGTGGCGCGTCCGTCGGAAGTCCTCGCCGCGACGGGCTTCGCACCGGGTGGTGTCGGTCCATTCCCGCCTGCCGCGGGCGTGCCCATTCTCGTCGAGCGTACGATCCTCTCGAGCGCCGTCGTCTGGGTCGGGGCGGGCTCCGAACGTCACATGGTGATGGTGTCGCCGCCCGAGCTCGTTCGGTTGACGCGCGGTAGTACCGTGGACATCGTGCAGGAATCCGCATAATCAGCTGAGACCACGAATACGGAGGACCTGATGGAGGAGACCGAGAAGATCTGGATGAACGGCGAGCTCGTCGACTGGGCGGACGCGAAGGTGCACGTCGGCGTTCACGGGCTCCACTACGGCTCCGGCGTGTTCGAGGGCATTCGTTGCTACGCGACGCCGAAGGGACCGGCAGTCTTCCGCCTCGCCGATCACATGCAGCGCCTGCACGATTCGGCCCGGCTGCTGTACATGGACATCCCGTTCTCGGTCGAGGAGCTCCGCGAGGCAACGCACGGCCTCGTGCGCGCGAACGGCCTGCCGGCCTCCTACATCCGCCCGATAGCCTTCTACGGCTACGGTCAGCTCGGCGTCTCGACCCAGGGCAATCCCGTCGAGACGGTGATCATGAGCTGGCCGTGGGGTGCGTACCTCGGCGAGAACGCCCTCGACAACGGCATCACCGCGTGCATCTCGTCCTGGAAGCGGGTTGGTGCCAACACGATCCCGCATGCCTCGAAGGCAAGCGGCGTCTATCTGAACTCGATGCTGGCGACGACCGAAGCCCGTCGTGCCGGGTACGACGAGGGCATCCTGTTGACCGACGACGGTTTCGTCGCCGACGGCCCCGGCGAAAACATCTTCGTCGTCAAGAACGGCGTGATTCGGACACCGCCACTCTCGACCTCGATCCTGCCCGGACTGACCCGCGACGCGGTGATCACCATTGCCCAGGACCTCGGCTACGTCGTCGAGGAGACGTCGTTGATTCGCTCGGATCTCTACCTCGCCGACGAGCTCTTCATGACGGGCACGGCGGCCGAGGTGACACCGGTGCGTGCGGTCGACGACCAGGAGCTCGGCGTGGGCCCGGTCACCCAGGAGATCCAGGCGCACTATCTCGACACGGTCAACGGCCGGAACGACCGCTGGTCGCACTGGCTCGACGTCGTCGACTTGGTGCCCGCCGAGGCGTGAGCGTCGCCCCGCGCCAGATCGGGCTTTCCGCTCCCTGGCTCGACGAGAGGGAGGAAGAGCTCGTCGTCGAGGTGTTACGGTCCGGTCGGCTGTCGCTCGGGCCGTGGATCGACCGGTTCGAGGAAGAGTTCGCCGCAGCCGTCGGGGCGCCGTACGCGGCCGCCGTCTCGAGCGGCACGGGCGGCCTGCACCTGCTGTGTGTGGCGGCGGGCATCGCGCCCGGCGACGAGGTGATCACGTCTCCGTATTCGTTCGTGGCGTCGGCGAATTGTGCGGTTTACGAGGGCGCCGTCCCTGTGTTCGCGGACATCGACCCACGCACACTGAACCTCGATCCGTCTGCGGTCGAGGCGGTGATCACGCCACGCACGAAGGCGATCGTCGCCGTCGACATCTTCGGCTATCCGAGCGAATTGGACGAATTGCAAGCAATTGCGGACAGGCACGGGCTCGCCTTGATCGACGACTCCTGCGAAGCGCTCGGGGCGCGGTACAAGCAGCGGCCTCTCGGTGCTCAAGGCCAGGACGCCGTCTGGGCCTTCTACCCCAACAAGCAGATCACGACCGGCGAAGGCGGTGTCGTGACGACGTGGTCGGAGCCGACCTGGAAGCTGCTGAAGAGCCTGCGGAACCAGGGCCGCGCCGACGGCGGTGGCTGGCTCGACCATGCGCGGCTCGGGTTCAACTACAGAATCGACGACGTCCGGGCAGCCATCGGGATCGGTCAGCTCGAGAAGCTTGGGCGCATCCTGGCCGGCCGCACCGAGGTCGCGGCACGCTACGGCGGCCTGCTCGCCGACGTCGACGGACTCGGCCTCCCGTGCCCGGACGACGCCGATCACGAGCGGTCGTGGTTCGTCTACGTCGTCGAGCTTCCGGAAGAGACGGACCGCGAGCTGGTGATCGAAGCGCTCGAAGAGCGCGGCATCGGCACGGCTCGCTATCTGCCGTGCATCCACCTGCAGAGTTACATGCGTGAGCGCTACGGGTTCAGCGAGGGTCTTTGCCCGATTGCGGAGGCAAAGAGCCGGCGCACGCTGGCACTGCCGTTCCATGCGCGGCTCGGCGAGGACGACCAGGCAGCCGTCGTCGCGACCCTCCGTCGGGTGCTCGGCTGAAAGGGTAGTCCCAGACCGGTTGCACGGCCATACTGTGCGAGGATGGGTACTCCGCCGCGCATGGTGTTCCTCGGCTTCGGCAAGTACGTTCGAGCCGACCGGATCTACGCGCTCGAGCCAATTATCGGCGACGAACGAGGCAACGGACGGCGCACGCTCGTCTGGGTCGAGGGCATGGCGGCTGCGATGGTCGCATCACGCACCCAGGAGACGATTCTGGAAGAGATGGGCGCCGACTCTTCCGCCGCGCAGGCGAAGCCGCCGCGCAGGAGACGGCCGGAGCACCCGAAGCTCTTTCCGATGGAACCTGACCCCGACGACGCTTGACCCCGCAGGAGCTGCTCGTGGGGAGCGTTCACGAGGTCGCTCGAGGCCTTCTCGGCTGGACGTTCCTGCGGGAGGGGATCGGCGGTCGCATCGTCGAGGTCGAGGCCTACGCGTCCGACGACCCGGCGAGTCATGCATATCGCGGCCGCACCCGGCGTAACGGATCGATGTTCGCGGCCCCGGGGACGCTGTACGTGTATCGCTCGTATGGCATCCACTGGTGTGTGAACGTCGTCGTCGAGCCGCCAGGGGAGGGCGCTGCGGTACTCGTACGGGCGCTCGAGCCCACGCACGGGATCGCTGAGATGTGCGCTCGCCGGGGGACGACGGACCCGGGCTCGTTGTGCGCAGGCCCGGGGAGGCTCACGCAGGCGCTCGGGATCACCGGCCTCGATGACGGCGCCTCGATCGTCGAGCCGCCCTTCATGCTCGAGCCGCCCGCGACTCGTGCCGAAATCAACGCGACCCCGAGGATCGGTATCACCAGGGCGGCCGATCTACCCTGGCGCTACGTCGTAACCGGGACGCGCTGGGCGTCCAGATGAACGAGCTCAGCGGCCGACGATCAAGGTGACCCTGAGACCGCGTCCGGCCGCGACTCCAGGCTCCGGCTTCTGCTCGAGCACCGACCCCGCGGGCCCCTTGTCGTAGCCGATCGTGGTTTTCGCCTTGATCGACCGGAGTCGTGACCTGGCGACGGCCACGCTCGAGCCGACCAGGTTCGGGAGCAGTCCGAACCGCGGATCGGGCCGTGTGACGTACAGCCGCACGGTGCCGTTGGCCGAGAGGAATCCGTTCCGCGGCTCCTGCTTGACGACGTATCCCGGTCGCTTTCCGGGCTTCGCCGGAACGCCGATCAACTCGCTGCCGAGTGGCTGCCGGGCGAGGGTTTCGTTCGCCGCCTCGATCGTCTTCCCGATGACGAGCGGCACCGTCACCTCGTTTGCGTAGCACTCTGCCTTCGTGGTGGGGCCGCGGCCTGCGAAGTACGCGACTACCCGCGTACCCGGGCAGTAGCCGTTGTCGAGCTTGTACGAGCCCCCGCGCCAGACTATCCGCTTCTCCTCGGCCGGGAGGTACGGCGTCCCGGGGAATTGCTCGGGGGCAGTGTGGAGTCTTTCGTCGGCTGCAGTCATGAATGCCTTCCAGATCTCGGCGGGCAGCGTGCCACCGGCGACCGGCTTGCCGGCGAACTCGGTCAGCATCGGCTTCAGCTTGTCGGGGTAGCCCACCCACACCGCGACGGCGAGCTGTGGGGTGTAGCCGACGAACCATGCGTCGCCGTAGTTGTCGGTCGTTCCCGTCTTGCCCGCCGCGGGCCTGTCTGCGAGCGCCGCCAGCTTGCCTGTGCCCTGTGTGACGACGCGTTGCAGGATCGAGGTGAGCAAGTCGGCCTCCCCTGTCGTCATCGTGGGCCTGGCTACGGGCCGGTTCTCCGCGACGTGTCCGTTGCGGACGAACTCGACCCGCTCGACGACCCTGGGTCGATCCTTCGTCAATGACCCGTCGATGCGAACTCCGCGGTTTGCGAAAGTCGCATAGGCGCGCGTCATATCGAGCGGGTTGACCGCCACCGCACCCAGCCCGATCGAGAAATAGGGATCGAGTTCGCTCCGGATGCCCAATGCGTGCGCGGTCTTGACGATCGCCTTGGGGCCGACGAGCTTCGTCAGCTGCGCATAGACGGAGTTGTCGGACGAGACCATCGCGCGCGCAAGGTCGACGCGGCCGAGGTAATCGCCCTCGTAGTTCGTGACGCGCCAGATCCGATCGCCCGCGTCGATCTCGACGGGCTTGGAATCGAACGTGGTGAGGGGAGAGATGCCCAGCCGTAGTGCCGAGGCGAGCACGATCGGCTTGAACGACGAGCCGGGCTGGCGTTCAGCCTGCGTGGCGAGATTGAACTGGCTCTTCCGGAAGTTCGAGCCGCCGACCATCGCGCGAACCGCACCGGTACGAGGATCGATCGCGACGAGCGCGGCCGAAGGCCCTCCGGGCGTCTTCAGGACGCTCTCGATCGCTCGGTGCGCAGTCTCCTGCAACCCGAGGTCGATGGTGCTCGTCACCTTCAGGCCGCCACCGAAGACCCGGCCTGCGCCGTAGGTTGCGATCAGCTGGTCCTTGACGTAGTTGACGAAGTACTGCCCGGGCCCCTGAGTCCCCGGGAGCCGGACGTCCTCCGCTCTCGGCAGTGGGGCGCGTGAGGCATTGCGGAGTTGGAGGCCGGTGATCTTGCCCTGGTCGAACATCGTCTGGAGCACGTAACGCCGCCGCTGCTTCGATGCGCGCGGATGCTGGGTGGGGTCGTAGAGCGAGGGGTCGGCCGGGAGGCCTGCAAGGAGCGCCGATTCGGCCAGCGTGAGGCGCCGGGCGCCCTTGCCGAAGTACGTACGGGCGGCCTGCTGGATCCCGTAGGCACCGTTCCCGAAGTAGATCGTATTGAGGTACGCGAGCAGAATCCGGTCCTTCGACCAGCGCTGCTCGAGTTGCCACGCGAGTGCCGCCTCGCGGACCTTCCGCGCGATCGTCCGCTCGTTGCGGACGTACGCATTCTTGACGAACTGCTGCGTGATCGTGGATCCACCTTCGACGACCCCCTGCGATCGGATGTCCTCCCAGAGGGCGCGCACGATGCCACGCGTGTCGACGCCGTTGTGCTCGTAGAAGCGGCGATCCTCGACCGAAACGATCGCCTGGCGCATGATCGGAGACACATCGCCGATGTTCTTGAGCAGCACGCGGCTCTCGTCGCCGCGGAGAACCGCGAGCACCGAGCGGCCGTTCGACGCGTAGATGACACCGTCCAGCTGCGGCCTTTGCGTCGCCGGGTCGAGAAGGGGGATCTCGCTCGCGACGGCGCGAACCAGACCGAATGAGAACGCCATCCCCGCGAGCACCACCAGCACGGTGAGCACGGCGAGGAGGCGCAGCTTACGAATCCGACCCCGCTTCCGCGGTGTCTTCGTGCCTCGTCGAAGCCGCAAGAGGAGAATGCTAGCTTGCACATCCCCGATCGACCGCCGGGCGTAAGCATCCTTGTCTGGAATCAACAGAAAGGCAACAGTGTCGCGGTCGCGTTCGGCGAGGGCCGAGCGCGAGATGTTCCGTCGGGAAACGAGCGCTAGGTGGATGAAGAGACGAGGGCGATGACGTCGTCGCCGTAGCGCTCGATCTTCGCCGGGCCGAACCCCTTCACCGCCGCGAGCTCGTGCAGGCTCGCGGGTCGGACGGCGGCGAGGTCTCGCAAGGTGGCGTCGTGGAGCACGACATAGGCGGGCACGCCGTCCGCCTGGGAACGCTCGCGCCGCCACGATCGCAGTCGCTCGACGACCGATTCGTCCATCGTCGCGCTCGTCGACCCGAGAGACGGCAGGACGCCGCCTGGAACGGCACGAAGCACGCGATAGCCGTCATCGGTCTCGACCTCGACGATCGCGCCGGAAGCCTCGAGTGCCTTGAGCCATCGCTTCACCTCCGCGTCGGTGGCGGCCTCGAGGATGCCGAACGCGAGCGAAGCGCGTGCGGACGGAGGGGCCGACACGGATCCGCGCAGCATCGCGACGAGGGAGCGGCGTCCGAGCGGCCAGGTGAGGCGCTCCACGGCACCGACGATCGACCCCGCGACATCGGCGGGGAGCGTCGTTGCCGCACCGCGTGAAGCGCGCTCCCGGGGAGGGTCACAGATGTCGCACGCACCGCACGGGCCGTCGACGACCTCACCGAAATGCTCCGCGACCTGTGCGTGTCGGCACCGGTCGCTCTCGGCAAACCGCACGATGCGCTCCACGCGGGCCTTCGCCTCGCTTGCGTAACGCGCGAGGAGATCGTCGACGACAGCCCCCGTGCCGGGCTCGAGGCTCAGGAGCTCGATCTGCATGGTGCGGCCGGCGTCGTATCCACGCTGTACGATCCCGGCCTGCTCGAGCATGCCGACGAGCACGCGTGGATCATGGCCGCCGGCCGGAAGCTGTGCGGCATCGACGGTGCCACCGAGATCGCGGATAGCCCGATAGACGCGGCGAAGATCGTCGGGCTCGGGAATGTCGGCCACCGCGAACCGCCTGACGGCTGTCGCGTCGGAAGGGCTGGCGAGCAGCACCGTTTCGCTCGGTGCCCCATCCCTGCCACCGCGCCCTACCATCTGCACGTAGCTCTCGAGCGAGTCGGGGTAGTTGAAGAGGCCCACGAGGCGGACGTCGGGCTTGTCGATTCCCATGCCAAAGGCCGTCGTCGCGACGACGCCGCGTATCCGTCCCGAGACGAAGTCTTCCTGCACCCGCGAGCGATCCTCGGCTGCGAGGCCTGCGTGATAGTGCTCCATGCGGAGCCCATGCCCGCGCAGCGTGCGCGCGACTCGCTCGCAGGAGTCGCGAGAGCGGGCGTAGACGATTGCGCTGCCCTCCGCCATCGCACCCAGCCGCTCGACGAGGATGCGCAGGCGATCCTCGTTGCCGCCGACCTCTGCGACGTCATAACGGAGATTCGGCCTCACGATGCTCGTCCGGACGATCGCGAGGTCGCGGCCGAGCGCCGCGGCGATCTCGGTCGCCGTCGCCGGCGTCGCCGTCGCCGTCATCCCGAGCACGGTCGGGTCGCCGAGTGCTTCGAGCGCTCTGCGGATGAACAGATAGTCGGGCCGAAAGTCGTGCCCCCACATGCTCACGCAGTGCACCTCGTCGATGACGACGAGGCCGACTCCGATCGTCCGGAGCGTCTCGACGAAAGAGGCGTTCCTGAGCCGTTCGGGTGCGGCGTAGAGAAGCCGTGTCCGTCCGGCCGCGACGTCTCGGATGCGGCTCGTCGTCACCGCGGGATCGAGGGATGAGTTGACAAACGTTGCCGTAGCGGCAATTTCGTCCGGCAGCTTGTCGACCTGATCCTTCATCAGCGCGATGAGCGGTGAGAGGACCAGGGTCGGCTCCGGTCGCAACATCGCCGCGAGCTGGTAGGTGAGCGACTTGCCAGAGCCGGTGGGCATCAGCGCGAGCGTGTCGCGGCCGTCGACGGCAGCGCGGACGACCTCCTCCTGGCCTGGCCGGAAGTCGGAGAACCCGAAGAGAGCCTGAAGGCGGGGGCGGAGATCGCTCACCCGAACGAGTGTACGGGTCGAATCGGAACGAGCGTGTAACGGCGACGGGGTGTCTTCCCTGGCTTTTCGGGAGACACCTTGTCTCCTGCCCACGCATCTGAGAGAGGACGCCGGTCGGATGGGCTGAGGCGGCACGCGGCTGGGCGCGCGGGGCTCAGACAGGGGCCGAGGCGACCACCATCGGTAGCGTCGGCGAGCTCGCCCCGCCTGCATTTTCGACTGTCACGGCGATGACTGCCCCGTCGGGCACGGGCTGCGGAAGTGGGACGATCGCCTGTTTGTCGGTCGTGTCGAACGTTCCGGCCGAGACAGGTGTCTGCCCTTCCACGACCCAGGCCTGGTAGGTCTTTCCGGCCGGAGCCGCCGCGAGGTCGTCGACCACGAGCACGGCGGAGCCGTCGGCGGCGACGACGACCCGACCCGAGCCGGATTCCATCGCCACGGTCGTCGCGTTCGGGTCGGCGAGCACCAGGCTTGCGCCTTCCTGCGACGTGAGCGCGGACCTCGTGTCGTCGAGTTGCCGATTCAGAGAGATCGCGTAGATGCCGAGGCCGATCGCGACGGCTGCCGCGATCGCCGTGACCGCCACGAGCGCCGGCGGCAACCGTCGAGGCGCCAGCGGCACCACCGTCTGCCTCTCGGCCCGTGCATCGGCCAGGATGCGTTCGCGCAGGTCACCGCTCGGAGCGGGCCCGTCGGCGGCGACCGCGAGTGCGCTCGTCACCTCCCAGAACGATGCCAGCTCCTCCTGGCACTGCTCGCAGCCCGCAAGATGCCGTTCGAATGCCTCCCGTTCGGCAGGGTCGAGGGCATCCAGCGCGTAGCCCGCGGTCAGCTCGTGGATTCCGGTTTCCATGACCCTTCCTCGGCTCGGTCGTCGAGCAGCTCGCGGAGGCGCGCGAGCCCCGCGAACATCCTGCTCTTGATCGTACCGAGCGGCATCCCCAGCCTCTCGGCGAGCTCGGACTGTGAGTAACCGCCGTAGTAGGCGAGCTCGATCGCCTCCCGTTGCGCGTCCGGCAACTGTCGGAGAGCGCCTTGCACGCGCTCGCGCTCGAAGCCGAGCCACGCGGTATCCTCGGCCGACCCCGTCGTGGCGGCATCGCGTGTCTCGTCGTCGAGGGGATCGGCGCGGCGGCGTTCTTCCCGCCGGACGAGATCGACCGCCCGCCGGTGAACGAGTGTGAGGATCCAGGTGCTCGCCTTGGCGCGCTCGGCCCGGAAGCCGGCGGCCGTCCGCCAGACGCCCAGGAATGCCTCCTGAACGGCATCCTCGGCGAGCCGGTCGTCGCGCAACACTCTGAAGGCGAGACCGTAGGCGACCCGGCCGACGCGGTCGTACAACTCGGCCAGCGCGCTTTCGTCGCCGCGGGCAACGAGTGCAACGAGAGCCTCGTCCGAGAGATGAGCGAGGTGCCTGCGCATGGACCAGGAAGCCAGGGGGCCGGGCAACGCTACCACGGTGAGTGCCACGAGAGTCATCACGAATGGCTTCGTCTGAAGGATCCGATCGGTTCGGCCCCGGGCCGATCGAACCGCCTCCCGACATCGTGCGAACCAGTGCCGATTCGGGACCCTAGGGAAGGGAGAATGCAATGAGGAAAGCAACAGCGATCGTGGGCTTCGCCCTCGCGCTGGTTGCGGCGGCCGTTACCGCTGCAGTCACGATCGGCCCGGGCACCGGCTCGGCGTCGAGTCACCGGGAAGCGCCGCTCATCGCGGAGGATCCGTCAGCCGACCTGACCGATCTGTACGCCTTCCGGAGCCCAGACAAGTCGAGCACGGTCACGCTGCTCGCGAACGTGATTCCCGGTGAGGACCCCGCCGCAGGCCCGAACTGGTACACGTTCTCGCCCGGCGCCCGCTACAACATCAAGGTCGACACCGACGGCGACGTGAAGCCGAACGTGATCTACCGCTTCCAGTTCGAGCGGCCGACAGGGCCGTACTTCCTCGGCGACACCGCGCAGCCGTTCACGGTGACTCGGATCGCCGGTGGCAAGGCGACCGTGGTCGCCAAGGGGACAACGCCTCCGAACAACATCGGGCCACGCTCGACCCCGGACTACCACTCGCTCGTGACCAAGTCGATCGCCTCGTTCGACGAAGGCGCCTCGAAGGCTTTCGCCGGCCAGCGGGACGACCCGTTCTTCGGCGACATCGGTGCGATCTTCGACCTCGTTGCGATCCGCAAGGGCACGGGGAATGCCGGCGGCGGCAAGGACTTCTTCTCCGGCTACGGTGTTCACACGATCGGAGTGCAGGTTCCGATCGCCGGTCTGAACGCGAAGAACTCCACGATCGGTGTCTGGTCGTCGGTCGAGCGCAGGAAGGTGACGACGCGTGGCCAGAAGACCCGTGACGGCGGCGAGTGGGTGCAGGTGGACCGGCTCGGCAACCCGCTGGTCAACGAGGTCATCATCCCCACGGGGTTGAAGGACCTCTGGAACGCGCAGCAGCCGTGGAACGAGTCGGCGTACAAGAAGTACTACGAGACGCCGATCCTCGCCGCCGTGATCAACAAGCTCTACAAGCTCGGCGCCCCCGAGACCGGCCGTGACGACCTCGTCTCGGTTCTGCTCACCGGTGTGCCGAAGCTGAACTACACCGGGCCGAAGGCGGCGGACGTGCTGCGTCTCAACCTCGGCATCCCGGTGTCGGCCAACCCGAGCCGCCTCGGCGTTCTCGGGGGCGACACGCAGGGCTGGCCCAACGGCAGGCGACTCGACGATGACGTGATCGACATCGCGGAGCAGGCTGTCGGTGGATTCCTGAAAGGAACGAAGCTTCCGCTCGGTGACGGCGTCAACGGTGACGACGCCAAGCAGATGGCCTCGTTCCCCTACATCGCCGATCCCGCGAGCGGGTTCGCGAACAGCAAGGGCCTGCAGAAGCCGTAGCGGCACGGTCGGGGTGGGGCACGAGCCTTACCCCGACCGAACCATCTCCGCCAACACAGTCGACCAGATCCCGGAAGGAAGATTCGATGCGACATCGCCCAAAGCTCATCTTCGGCAGCGCCGTCGCGGTTGCGCTGCTCGCGGGAGCGTTGTTCGGCGGCGTGCTCGCCGAGTCGCCTTCCGCAGGCTCGAAGGCCGTCGAGGCGCCCGAGGCGATCTCGGAGAGCGCGCTCTCCGAGATCGCCCAGGGCGGTACCCAGGCCACGATCGCGAAGCTCGAAGCGGCACTCGCACAGTCGCCGGGGAACCCCGACGCTCTCGCGTCCCTCGGTCTCGCCTACCAGGTTCGCTGGCGTGAAACCGGCGACGCGTCGTTCCTGCCGCGCTCGAATGCGGCACTCAGCGCGGCGCTTGGGGCGCGGCGCCACGACCCCACGGCAACGCTCGGGCTCGGAAACCTGGCCCTCATCCGCCACCAATTCGCCCGTGCGCTCGTTGTCGGCCGTGAGGCGCAAGAACTCGCTCCCTATTCGGCGCGGCCGTACGGTGTCATCGGTGACGCCCAGATCGAGCTCGGGCGATACCCGGCCGCGTTCGAGAGCTTCGAGCGGATGGTCTCCCTGAAGCCGAATCTGGCGTCGTATGCGCGCATCGGCTATGCCCGCGAGCTGAGCGGCGATTCGGCTGGTGCGATTGCCGCCATGCAGCTTGCTCTCGATGCGGCCGGCGGACAACCCGAGCCCACAGCGTGGGTCGAGGTCGAGCTCGGGAAGCTGGAGCTCGGTCGTGGCCGGGTGGCTGCTGCAGACAGGCATTTCCGTGCCGCGCTGTCGATCTTCCCGGGGTACGTCTACGCCCTGGAGCAACGAGCGCGGGTGGAGGCGGCTCGCGGTAGGTTCGTGCGCGCCTCGCGCCTGGTACGCCGGGCTTCCGAGGCAATCCCGCTGCCACAGTTCATCGGCCTTCTCGGCGACATCCTCGACCGTCAGGGGCTGCATGCCGAGGCCGAGCGGCAGCAGGCGACCGTCGCCGCGATCGATCGGCTGCTCGTCGCCGGCGGCGTCCGTGTCGACCTCGAGTCGTCCGTCTACCGCGCAGACCACCGCATTCGCCCGGCTGCGACGGTCGAGCTTGCACGTCGTGCGCGCGCCGACCGTCCGTCGATCTACGGTGACGATGCCCTCGGTTGGGCGCTTTCGCGCGCAGGTCGGTGCGACGAGGCGGTGAAGTGGGCGCAGCGGTCGCTCCGTCTCGGGACGCGCGACGCGCTTCTCTGGTTCCATCGCGGCTATGCAGCCGGTTGTGCGGGCGATGCCGCAGGGATGAGGACGTGGTACACGAAAGCTCTCGCGCTCAACCCGCACTTTTCGGTGCGCTTCGCGCCGGTCGCCCGGAAGGCCCTCTCATGAGGCGGCGTCTGCTGCTGTCTCTCCTTGTCCCGGCGGTCGTCGTCTCGGCGCTCGTCGGGCCCGGGCAGGCGACGGCACATCCGCTAGGCAACTTCACGGTCAACCACTTCGCGGCGGTCGATCTGGCCGGCAACGGCATCTTCGTTCGATACGCGCTCGACCTGGCCGAGATCCCGACGTTCCAGGAAGGAGCCGAGGTGCGCCGTCCGGGTTACGCAGCGAGACTTGCCTCGAAGCTCGAGCTGATGGTGGACGGCACACGGGTTCCCCTCGTCGTCGTTTCCCACCGGACGTCCGAACGGCCAGGCGCCGGGGGACTGAAGACGATGCGCTTCGATGCCGTCTTCCGGGCCGCGGTGACCGGCACGCGGCTCACGTTCACCGATGCCGCTTACGCGAGCAGGATCGGCTGGCGCGAGATCGTCATCACCGCGCGCAACGGTGCACGCATCGTCACGAGCTCGGCGGCCGCGACCAGTCGCTCGCAGGAGCTTCGCGTCTATCCCAAGACCCTGCTGCGCTCACCGCTCGATGTCCGCAGCGCGTCCGTCACGTATGCGCCGGGCGTCTCGATCGCCTCGGCGCCCGAGATTGATGCGGCTCCTGCCCCCGATCACGGTAGCGGCGGCTTCGAGTCGCTGATCCGGCGTGGTGACCTCTCGTTCGGCGTCATCCTCCTGTCTCTGCTGATCGCGGCGTTCTGGGGCTCGGTCCACGCGTTGACGCCGGGTCACGGGAAGGCACTCGTTGCCGGCTACCTCGTCGGCACGAAGGGAAAGCCACGGCATGCATTCCTGCTCGGCGCCACGGTGACGGTGACACACACGGCTGGAGTCTTTGCGCTCGGCCTCGTGACCCTCGTGCTCTCCCAGTTCATCGTTCCCGACCAGCTGTATCCCTGGCTCACGCTGGCGTCGGGGTTACTCGTCGTCGTGGTCGGGGCATCAGTGCTGCGTCAGCGGCTGCGGACGGGGGCCTGGGCGGATCACCTTCACCACGGCGACGATCACGCGCACGCTGACCACCATCACCGAAGCGACCATCGCCACCACCACCACGAGGACCGTGGCGATCACGATCACCACGGGTCGGGCGACCCACTCACCTCTCGTGGCATCCTCGGGGTCGGCGTCGCGGCCGGTCTGCTGCCGTGCCCGTCCGCGCTCGTCGTGCTGTTGTCGGCGATTGCGCTTCACCGCATCGGCTTCGGCTTCGCGTTGATCGCGGCGTTCAGTCTCGGTCTCGCAGCGACGATCACCGGCATCGGTCTCGTAGCCGTCGTCGCTCGTCAGGCTTTTGGCCGTGTCTCCTTCGAGGGCAAGTTCGTCCGTGCGTTGCCGGCGCTCAGCGCACTCGTGATTCTCGGCGTCGGCGTGGCGCTGACCGTCAAGGCTCTCCCGGGTGTTATCTGATCGGATGCGGAGAGGCGGGCTCCGGGTTCGGGATAACGCTCTCGTCGGAGCCCTTCGCGGCCGCGTTCAACGGCGTCGCCTCGGTGCCGGACTCATGAGCCTCGCTTTCGGTCTCTTGGACGCGGTCGCCGCCCGGGGGCTCGTCGCCTACCCGTTGTAGGCTGAAACGGTGGAGACGCCGCTCACGTTGACCGACGTCGAGGCGCTCGCCATCGCATCCATGGATCCGGACTGGTCCGAGTACCTTTCCGGCGGCGCAGGTGCGGAGCGGACGCTCCGCGAGAACGTCGAAGCATTTGGTCGCTGGAGGTTGCATCAGCGCGTGTTGTGTGGCATCGAGGCCGTCACGACGACAACGACGGTGCTCGGCCAGCACGTGGGCTCTCCGATCGTCGTGGCGCCGGTTGCATACCAGCGGATGGCTCATGCCGACGGCGAGGAGGGGATGGCCCGCGCGGCCGCGGCGGCCGGCTCTGCGATCTGTCTTTCGACTTTTTCCTCTGCGAGCACAGATGAGGTTGCGGCGGCCTCACCCGACTGCGTGCGCTTCCTCCAGGTCTACGTGTTCCGAGATCACGGGGTCACCGACGAGCTGATCGCGCAGGCGCTCGAGGCAGGCTTCTCGGCCGTGTTTCTCACCGTCGACCTGCCGGTGGTCGGAATGCGCGATCGCGAACGGCGGATCCACTGGGCATTCCAGGACGATGCGCTGCCGGCGGTGCGCTACGCAATCGACGCCGGCGCCGCAGGCACGAGCATCGAACTGCTCGATCCGGCGCTCGACTGGGCATACCTGGAGCGACTCGTCTCGTCCGTCTCCGTTCCCGTTGTCGTCAAGGGCGTCCTCGAGCCCGCCGACGCCGTGCTCGCAGCCGAGCACGGTGCAGCCGGGGTCGTCGTCTCGAACCACGGCGGCCGCCAGCTCGACGGGGTGGCCCCGACGATCGAGGCCCTGCCGGCGATCGTCTCAGCCGTCGGAGATCGGCTCGAGGTGATGGTCGACGGCGGCATTCGGCGAGGCACGGACGTCGCCACGGCACTCGCACTCGGGGCTCGTGCAGTGCTCGCGGGGCGCGCGCCGGTCTGGGGTCTCGCCGCCGGCGGAGAGGAGGGCGCGCGAATCGTGCTCGAGCTCCTGTGCGAGGAGCTCGCCGGGGTGCTCCACCTGACCGGTTGTCGGTCGGTTGCCGAGCTCGGGCCGCGGCACGTCTCGCGCGTGGCGACGTAGCTGCCTGCCGACTTCGGCAACCGAGCGGGCGGCGAGGCTTGCCCGTCGTCACCTTGGGCGCGCCGAGGACGTTGTTCATCGCCGGCGGCGGCTCCGCCGCGGCCGGGGCCACAGGGCTCGTTTTGCTGCGTCGCAGGAGACTCTCGGGCCCCGCTCTTCGAGCACCCGTAGAATCACCGCCCGTGAACGATGTCGCCACCCTCGCCCGGAATCACGCCGACCTGCTCCCGGAAGGTGGCCTCGAAGCGAAGTTGAAGCTCGGACGCCCGTTGCGCGTCAAGCTCGGGATCGACGTCACCTCGCCGGACATCCACGTCGGGCGCGCGATCCCGCTGCAGCGGATGCGCGCCTTCCAGGATGCCGGGCACCTGGGAGTCCTCATCGTCGGCGACTACACGACCCGGATCGGCGATCCGTCCGGACGCTCTGCCGAGCGGCCGATCCTCTCCGACGAGGTGATCGACCGCAACGCGAAGACCTACGTCGACCAGGCGATGCAGATCCTCGACCCCGGCCGCACCGAGGTGCGGTTCAACGGCGAGTGGCTTTCGGCGCTCTCGTTCGCCGACGTCGTCCGTCTGACCCGCACGCTCACCGTTGCCCAGCTGCTCGAGCGAGATGACTTCTCGAAGCGGATCGCTGCCGGGCATCCGGTCTCCGTGTCCGAGCTCCTCTACCCCCTGATGCAGGCATACGACTCGGTTGCGGTCGAGGCGGACGTCGAGCTCGGGGGAACCGACCAGCTCTACAACCTGCTCGCCGGGCGTACGGTGATGGAGGCGTACGAGCTCGAGCCTCAGGTCGTGCTCACGACCCCCCTCCTGCTCTCGTGGGATGGTGCGAAGATGAGCTCGTCGGTCGGCAACAACATTCCGCTCACCGCTGCGCCCGAGGAGCAATTCGGCCGCACGATGCGGATCCCGGACTCGATGCTGGACGACTGGTACCGGTTGCTCGTTGAGGAGCCTGTGCCCGATCTCGAGCCGATGCAGGCAAAGCTCGCCCTCGCCCGATTCATCGTCACCCGGTCGTACGGCGTCGAGGCGGCGGTGGAGGCGGAAGCGCACTTCACGCGGGTCGTCCGCGAAGGGGGCGTCCCGGAGGAGGTGGTCGAGGCTCCGCTGCCCGAAGGGGATCCGATCCACCTCCCGGCGCTGCTGGCGACCGCGTTCGACCTTTCGACGAGCGAGGCCAGGCGGATGATCGGTCAGGGCGGAGTGAGGCTGAACGGTACGGTCGTCGCGGCGCTCGATCTCCCGCGCGCAGAGCTCGCGGGCTCTCTCGTACAGGCCGGGAAGCGCCGTTTCGTGCGCTACTCGGCGGCTGACCGGGAATAGGCGCACGCCGCTCGGAGGTTGACACAACCGAGCCAGATGCTGCTACTATCCACAGGCCGCCCGTGAGGGGGGCAGCAGAAACGCCCTTGTCACTCGACACCGGAGCGGCCCTCGAACGAATCGGATACGACCTCGTACCGAATCATCCGTGGGCCTCTGGCGCGAGTCGGAGGCCTTTTTGTTGCCCGACTCGACCGGCATCGGTCTTTGAAAACTCAACAGCGTGCGTAAAACGACGAGGCCTCTCGTCTGCGTTTCGGCGTGGGCGCGAGGTTACACCGTCCGTCCGTTCGCGGACGAGGCGGTTTTCCCGTCGATGCCGTACGGAAACGTGGCGCTGCCTTCGGGCAGCCTCCAGGTGACGTGCGGATAGACATTTGAGCTCAAGCTCTAGGGAAGACAACGGTTTGTCGGCCATGTCATCTGGGAGGCTCGCCTCTTCAGTGGCATGTCGGCCGGCGACAAGTTCTTCACGGAGAGTTTGATCCTGGCTCAGGACGAACGCTGGCGGCGCGCTTAACACATGCAAGTCGAGCGAGAACCAGGACTTCGGTCCTGGGGACAGCGGCGAACGGGTGAGTAACACGTGGGTAATCTGCCCTCGATTCTGGGATAGCCCGGGGAAACCCGGATTAATACCGGATAGCCTTTCGAGCTTTCGGGCGCGAAAGAAAAGGTAGCTTCGGCCTCCGATCGAGGATGAGCCCGCGGTGGATTAGCTTGTTGGCGGGGTAATGGCCCACCAAGGCGACGATCCATAGCTGGTCTGAGAGGACGATCAGCCACACTGGGACTGAGACACGGCCCAGACTCCTACGGGAGGCAGCAGTGGGGAATCTTGCGCAATGGGCGAAAGCCTGACGCAGCGACGCCGCGTGGGGGAAGAAGGCCTTAGGGTTGTAAACCTCTTTCAGGTGGGACGAAGCCACTCGGGTTAATAGCCCAGAGGGTGACGGTACCGCCAGAAGAAGCCCCGGCTAACTACGTGCCAGCAGCCGCGGTAATACGTAGGGGGCAAGCGTTGTCCGGATTTATTGGGCGTAAAGAGCGTGTAGGCGGCCAGGTAGGTGGGTTGTGAAAACTGGAGGCTCAACCTTCAGACGTCGACCCAAACCCCCTGGCTAGAGTCCGGAAGAGGAGAGTGGAATTCCTGGTGTAGCGGTGAAATGCGCAGATATCAGGAAGAACACCCGTGGCGAAGGCGGCTCTCTGGGACGGTACTGACGCTGAGACGCGAAAGCGTGGGGAGCGAACAGGATTAGATACCCTGGTAGTCCACGCCGTAAACGATGGGTGCTAGGTGTGGGGGGTGTCGACTCCCTCCGTGCCGAAGCTAACGCATTAAGCACCCCGCCTGGGGAGTACGGCCGCAAGGCTAAAACTCAAAGGAATTGACGGGGGCCCGCACAAGCAGCGGAGCATGTGGTTTAATTCGACGCAACGCGAAGAACCTTACCAAGGCTTGACATGCACTTGAAAAACGTGGAAACACGTTCCCTCTTCGGAGTAAGTGCACAGGTGGTGCATGGCTGTCGTCAGCTCGTGTCGTGAGATGTTGGGTTAAGTCCCGCAACGAGCGCAACCCCTGTCCTATGTTGCCAGCGAGTAATGTCGGGGACTCATAGGAGACTGCCGGTGACAAATCGGAGGAAGGTGGGGATGACGTCAAGTCATCATGCCCCTTATGTCTTGGGCTACACACGTGCTACATTGGCCGGTACAAAGGGCTGCAAACTCGCGAGAGTGAGCGAATCCCAAAAAGCCGGTCCCGGTTCGGATTGGAGGCTGAAACTCGCCTCCATGAAGGCGGAGTTGCTAGTAATCGCGAATCAGCAACGTCGCGGTGAATACGTTCCCGGGCCTTGTACACACCGCCCGTCACACCACGAAAGTTGGCAATACCCGAAGCCGGTGGGCTAACCCCTCGGGGAGGCAGCCGTCGAAGGTAGGGTCGATGATTGGGGTGAAGTCGTAACAAGGTAGCCGTAGCGGAAGCTGCGGCTGGATCACCTCCTTTCTAGGGAGTCG